>JADKBK010000008.1 GCA_016715075.1 Bacteroidales bacterium | reverse complement strand
TACCTTGCAACTTATCCTTATGGCGGACCAAAACCAAAACTTGAAATGATTGGGGAACAATTATGGGCCAGCCATTTCCTGATGTGGTTTGAAGCTTGGCATGAATGGAAAAGAACAGGCTATCCTGCTTTGGTTCCTGTCAACTATCCTGGCAATGATACAAACGGTACTATACCTGTAAGACTTCGCCTGCCTGCAAGTGAAGTTACCGGTAACCCGAATTATGCAGAGTCGACAATGCCTGATGAAATCACCACAAAAATATGGTGGGACGGCGGTGCTGAATAATCTTGTATAATTTGTCAAAAGACAATAATTAATTGAGCCCCTGAAGTGATTCAGGGGCTCTTTTTTTGGAGTCATCTCAATTGCCGTTGGCTTTAGCCAATTGTTGCTATAGCTGTGATGTTCAATACCCCTCAACTGCCGTTGGCTTAAATGATTGTTGCTAAAGGCTTGATGTTCAATAACTCAGTTACCGTTGGCTTTAGCCAACGGTAAGGAAGTCGGGAAAAGGAACAGGGCTTTAGCCCAAAAAGGGAAAGATCTGCCTTGGGACTAAAGTCCCAGTTGTTTTGGCCGGTGTTTACCGTCGGTTAAAACCGACGGTAACTGAGGAGCTATCTTTCGCCTGTTAAAACCGACGGTAACTGAGGAGCTATCTTTCGCCTGATAAAACCGACGGTAACTGAGGAGCTATCTTTCGCCTGTTAAAACCGACGGTAACTGAGGAGCTATCTTTCGCCTGATAAAACCGACGGTAACTGAGGAGCTATCTTTCGCCTGTTAAAACCGACGGTAACTGAGGAGCTATCTTTCGCCTGTTAAAACCGACGGTAACTGAGGAGCTATCTTTCGCCTGTTAAAACCGACGGTAACTGAGGAGCTATCTTTCGCCTGATAAAACCGACGGTAACTGAGGAGTATCTTTCGCTCTGATAAAACCGACGGTATCTGAGGAGCTATTTTTCACCTGATAAAACCGACGGTAACTGAGGAGCTATCTTTCACCTGTTAAAACCGACGGTAACTGAGGAGCTATTTTTCACCTGATAAAACCGACGGTATCTGAGGAGCTATTTTTCACCTGATAAAACCGACGGTATCTGAGGAGTTATTTTTCACCTGATAAAACCGACGGTATCTGAGGAGCTATTTTCACCTGATAAAACCGACGGTAACTGAGAGCTTATCTTTCACCTGATAAACCGACGGTAACTGAGGAGTAATATTTCGCCTGATAAAACCGACGGTAACTGAGGAGCTATCTTTCGCCTGATAAAACCGACGGTATCTGAGGAGCTATTTTTCACCTGATAATACCGACGGTAACTGAGGAGCTATCTTTCACCTGTTAAAACTGACGGTAACTGTGGAGCTATTTTTCATGTAAAACCGACGGTAACTGAGGAGCTATCTTTCGCCTGTTAAAACCGACGGTAACTGAGGAGCTATCTTTCGCCCTGTTAAAACCGACGGTAACTGAAGCTATCTTTTTCGCCTGTTAAAACCGACGGTAACTGAGGAGCTATCTTTCGCCTGATAAAACCGACGGTAACTGAGGAGCTATCTTTCGCCTGTTAAAACCGACGGTAACTGAGGAGCTATCTTTCGCCTGTTAAAACTGACGGTAACTGAGGAGCTATCTTTCACCTGTTAAAACTGGCGGTAACTGAGGAGCTATTTTTCACCTGATAAAACCGACGGTATCTGAGGAGCTATTTTTCACCTGATAAAACCGACGGTATCTGAGGAGCTATTTTTCACCTGATAAAACCGACGGTATCTGAGGAGCTATTTTTCACCTGATAAAACCGACGGTAACTGAGGAGCTATCTTTCACCTGATAAACCGACGGTAACTGAGGAGCTATTTTTCACCTGATAAAACCGACGGTATCTGAGGAGCTATTTTTCACCTGATAAAACCGACGGTATCTGAGGAGCTATTTTTCACCTGATAAAACCGACGGTAACTGAGGAGCTTTCTTTCACCTGATAAACCGACGGTAACTGAGGAGTAATATTTCGCCTGATAAAACCGACTGTAATTGAGGAGTTATATTTTACCTGATAAAACCGACTATAACTGAAATATTGGAATAATACTTTTGAGGTTAATACTTACATCAACTATCTGTTTTTGAGCTACTAAATGTCTTTACCTGGTTCAGTTACAGAATCAATTGCGGTTAGTTCCAGCTAATTGCTCCTAAAGGGTTGCTGTTCAATACCTCAATTGCCGTTGGCTAAGACGATTGTTGCTAAAGGCTTGATGTTCAATACCTCAATTGCCACTGGCTTAGACGATTGTTGCTAAAGGCTTGATGTTTAATAACTCAGTTGCCGTTGGCTTTAGCCAACGGTAAGGAAGTCTGGAATAGGAACAGGGCTTTAGCCCAAAACAGGAAAGGGCCTCCCCTTGGGACTAAAGTCCCAGTTGTTTTTGGCCGGTGTTTACCGTCGGTTAAAACCGACGGTAACTGAGGAGCTATCTTTCACCTGTTAAAACCGACGGTAACTGAGGAGCTATCTTTCACCTGTTAAAACCGACGGTAACTGAGGAGCTATCTTTCGCCTGTTAAAACCGACGGTAACTGAGGAGCTATTTTTCACCTGATAAACCGACGGTAATTGAGGAGCTATATTCGCCTGTTAAAACCGACAGTAACTGAGGAGTTATATTAGCCTGTTAAAACCGACTGTAATTGAGGAGTTATATTTTACCTGATAAAACCGACTATAACTGAAATATTGTAATAATACTTTTGAGGTTAATACTTACATCAACTATCTGTTTTTGAGCTACTAAATGTCTTTACCTGGTTCAGTTACAGAATCAATTGCGGTTAGTTCCAGCTAATTGCTCCTAAAGGGTTGCTGTTCAATACCTCAATTGCCACTGGCTTAGACGATTGTTGCTAAAGGCTTGATGTTTCAGTACTTCCAGTTGCCGTTGCTGGCTTTAGCCAACGGTAAGGAAGTCTGAATAGGAACAGGGCTTTAGCCCAAAACAGGAAAGGGCTTCCCGGGACTAAAGTCCCGTTAAACCGACGGTAACTGCACAAAACCCGCGCCGTACGACGGAACTGAGGAGCTATCTTTCGCCGGTTAAAACCGACGGTAACTGAGAAGCTATCTTTCGCCTGTTAAAACCGACGGTAACTGAATTAGGGAGTTAGATTTCTATGGTTAAAACCATCGATAATTGAATAAAGGAGTAAGATTCCGATGGTTAAATCTGACTGAAATTAAGTACATAAGTTATTCTCCTTGCAAAAATATTTTTCAATTAGAATCATTTTTTTTAACTTTAAGTTGTCTATCGCTAGCATCCTAAATTATGTCATCCATTAAAGTTTTGGTCCACTACGTGTGGACTACAAAAAACAGGATTCCTTATTTAAAGGATCCGATAAGAGATTCCATTATAGCACATATCTGTATGAATGCAAGACAAAAGGGAATCTATATAGATCATATTAACGGTTCATTAGAGCACCTGCATGCGTTAATTTCCCTGGGCAGTCAGCAAACCATTGCAGAGATTATGCAAAAAGTGAAGGGGGAGAGTTCATTTTGGATAAATAAAAATAGAATGACACCCTTGAAATTTGAATGGCAGGATGATTATTATGCTGTATCGATAGGTATGTCACAATTAGATACTTTAAGAAAGTACATCAGGAATCAGGTTTCTCATCATGCTAAAGTGTCCCTGGAAGGAGAAATAACTAAGTTAATTGAGGAATACAAACTGGAAAGATTTGTGGACTAGAGTCCTGTAACCCGTCGGTTAAAACCGACGGTAATTGAGTATAGCAAAGAGAAACCGGTTTTTAAAATAGCAGGTAATCGAACAAAAGAGTTATACTTCCTCTGTTATGTTTCTATTCATGGCTTTCTCTTCCCGAATACCAGCACCTTATCATTATTCCGTGCAACTATTATCTTTTTCGATTGGCCGGACCCTATGATAGCTGCATCCCTTACTTCTCCTTTAACATATAGACCATCAGTCTGTTGTGGCTGAAACGTGAATGACCTGTAATTACCTGTTTTGAGCAGAACTCCCTTACTGGCATCATAACGTCCAATCTGTGGTTTAACAGAATAGAAATTCCCTCCCAGCCAGATTTCAATATTCCCGTCACCATCAAGATCATCTGCCACAATACCGAAAACTGGTGATACCTGTGCTTCAACAGGCAGTGCTTTAAGCGTGTATTTGCCGTCATCATTCCAGAGTACAGAACTCTCAAGGGTCTTTGCCTCAAAGCGCAAAGCTTTTTGCCTGACATCAGACCTGAATAAAGAGTCATAAGTCAAATTTCCATAAACTTCATATGTCGGTACAATCTTCTGAAGACCGGGCATCTGGGCTAAGAGTTCGTGCCTCTGCACAAAAGGGTAGGATCTGTCATCAAGCGGAGGATACCAGTTTACTATAAACTCACTCTTCCCGTTATTGTCAAAATCATTTACAAACATTGTGAGAGGTTTGTCCGGAGTTGCTTTAAACTTTGTGTTCAGGCCCCAGTTGCCGAGAATGAAGTCGGTATCTCCGTCCTTGTCAAGGTCTGCAGCCTGAATGCGTGTCCACCATCCTTCACTTCGAGGAATGATGACCGGAGCTCCAAGACTACCATTCTCATTCCTGAAGATATGGACTGCCATCCAGTCACCAGCAACAATAAGATCTTTATCACCGTCAGAATCGGCATCAGCCCATACAGCATCGGTCACCATTCCTAAATTGCCAAGCGATGCCGGAGCTATATCAATCCAGTTACCATCTTTAAATTTCAGGAGATAGCTTTGAGGTATCAGGCCATAGTTACCCGGCACATTCCTGGCGCCCAGAAAAATCTCCTTCTTACCATCCCTGTCAATATCCTCGGCTGCAACTGAAGAGAAATTACCAATAACCGGAGGAATACTATAGGGATCTCCTATAAAAATGCCGCTGCCATCATTTTTATAAACCCTGACTATATAATTAATCTGATCTACAAGGACATCGTTACCTCCTGATCCTATCATAAGATCCTGATCCCCATCCCCATCCAGGTCAAGCAAAACACCGCAGGTGCTTTCGAAGCCTTTATCTTTGATGAATGATATATTTTCCCTGAAACTGAAAGTACCATCTGAATGCTGAATGAATAGTTTATCAGGATCTCCGGCCGCACCCAGAAGAATGAAATCATCAAGCTTGTCCCTGTTCACATCGCCAATCACAAGACGGGGTCCCTCAGTAGAAAGTACATTAGTCAAAAGGATCTCCTGTTCAAAATCGTTGTAACTGTTTTCATTATGCCTGGCATCTGTTTTAAGCACCTTCCGGCTTATCTCCTCATAAACGGATAGCCTTATAGGTTCAATAATTTTTCCCGGGGAGGAAGCCTGCTGATAATCAAGCAACAGTGACTGATCGGGCTTTATTCCTGAAAGAAGCTCGATTTTTCCATCGGGCCATACTACCTTCAACTCATCAATGATTTCCGTTTTGCCCAACCCAAAAATAAGAATTGGTTCGGTGCTGCTTTCAAAACCCCGTGAATTGAAGTTCTGGAGGACCCTTGTTTCTTCCTTTACCTTTAATGTTACTATTGCTCCAATCCCGGAATGGGTTGCCCTGAGCTCCTTTAAAACTGACTTTCAGATAATGGTTCCCTGCTTTTGAATCAGTTTCGTTCCTGTAGACAAAGCTTGTGCTATTCTCATTATTTATAACAATATCGAGGTCACCGTCATTGTCGAGGTCACCATAAGCAGCTCCGTTACTGTAAGATGGATCTGCAAGGCCAATATCACCAGCTATATTATTAAAGATCAGGGTGCCATCATTATGGAAAGCATAGTTCTTAAGGGGCTTGGCAGGCATCATCGGGACAAAATCCCTGTAATCAAACCGGCCTTTTCTATCAATGAAATTCTTCACTTTTGTCCGGTCTGTATAGAAATCAAGGAAGTCCCTGTCCATGATATCTTTGATGATGCCATTGCTTATAAAAATATCCTTATTGCCATCATTTTCGAAATCAAAGATGAGCGCTCCCCAGCTCCAGTCAGTGGCAGCAACTCCGGATAAGAAGGCTGTTTCCTGGAAATGTCCTGACCCATCATTCAGATGCAGGCAGTTCTGTGTCTCCTGGTAATAAAAATTTTCCCTGTACTTCAGATCTTCCAAATGAAACGGATCGAAGGCAATTGTTGTCTGAAGCCGGTAGTTATCGGCTGGCAACATATCAGTGGTAAAAATATGCATGTTGCCATCATTATTAATATCTGCGATATCACCTCCCATACTTGAGAGAGAGCAGTAATTGAACCGGTCAGTAAATTCCTCAGAGAATTTTCCATTGCCCTTGTTTATATAAAGGTAATCCCTTTCCCAGAAGTCATTGGCAATGTATATATCGGGCAGGTTATCATGATTAATATCAACCACTCCGATCCCGTTTCCGAATCCTATTTCACTGCTGAATATGCCTGCTTCCGCAGTAACATCGTGAAAGGTACTGCCGTCATTTCTCATCAGCTTATCACCTGGCACAGTTGAACCTTCCCTGACCTTCTTGTAAAGCTCAATTTTTGACGGGTTTGTGAAGAAATTATTCAGGATATAGCAATCAAGGTCTCCATCCATGTCATAGTCAAAGAACGCAGCATGAATGGAGAGTCCATTGTTATTCAGATTATATTCCTTACCCTTTTCAGTAAAAGTGAGATCTCCGTTATTGATAAAGAGTTCATTCGCCCTTTCTTTTGGATCAACATCCCCTGAATTGCAGACATAGATGTCAAGAAAACCATCGCCATTGACGTCAGCCATTGTAACTCCTGTACTCCATCCCATTTTTCCTCCGACACCGGCTTTTTCTGTTATGTCTTCAAACACAAAATTTCCTTTATTAAGGTAGAGTTTGTTCTTTAGCTGATTTGCCGTAAAATAGATATCGGGCAGGGAATCATTGTTGATATCACCGATACCCACTCCTGCTCCATTGTAGTAATTCCTGTATGTGAATATGTTAAATTTCTCACCATCAGTTACATTATTGGCAAAGTCTATTCCTGTTTTCTCGGGAGAAAGAAGTGTAAAGAGTTTTGATTTGTCTCCGTATACCGGACTGGAAGCTTCATTTGATCCTTTCCTGTTACACCCGGTTATCAGAAAAACAGTAAACAGAAGAGGATAGATGATGCTTACCGTAAGCAGGTTCTTATCCTGGAATATTTTGAAATCAAATTTCATTCTGAATTTTTATGACTGAAAAGATCAAAAATGTCAAATATTAAACTGTAATATTATACAGGTTAATCCGGCAAATATATTTATTACTTTTTTAAAAATCTAATTTCATTCTGACAGTAGGGGTCAAGGTATGGTTGTATGGGTCATGCCATTTGTGCAGGGCTCATCTCATATGTGTAACGACCGTGTCAAATCCGTAAGGGTCATGCCATGGCATGACCCTACAATATGCTCACAAATAATGTAGGGACACGCCATGGCGTGTCCCTACGGGCGTCCCTATGTTGTCTCCTTCGGCGGGTGTATTAACAGTTCCCTCCGTGTCCCAATGTGTTTCAATGGTGGCTCTGCAGGCAGCCCGGCGATTCTCTATTACTTCCAGTCGTCAGTACGGAAAGGTGCCACCGGTAGTCCCTCATTACTGAAAAGGTTACCAATGCCATCATTTGACCATGAGAACCTGACAGCAACAGGAGTTTTTATCTCCTTTGACCAGACAAGGATAGTATTTCCATCGATCTTTACTTTTGCTGGTTTAAATACCTGATCGGCTCCGGCTATTTCAAAGCATGTGATCTCCTCTCCTGTAGCTTTAAGTCCGCTGCTGACATTATCAAAGGAGATCCTTACTTTACTCTTTTCAGGATTCATTGATTTATAAAGAGGGTTTTTATAGATAAGGTTTTTTACTCCATATGTTTCCGAAAGGGCCCAGTTGGCAAGCCTTTTCCCAACATCCTGCTTGTTGCGGGGATGAATATCCTGCACATTGTCAACGAGGTCTGACACAACAACCATACCTGTTTTAGGAACATCCATTGTCTGCATCTGCATCTCCCGTATCATCTTAGCCCCCGAATCTTTTCCATAAGTGAAGGGAGCAATCTGGACATAATAGAAGGGAAATTCATTCCCAAAGTCGGTTCTCCAGTTTTCTATGAGAGTCCTGAACAGTTTGCGGTAACTTTCATAGTTATCGGCATTGCTTTCGCCCTGGTACCATATTGCTCCGGCAATCCTGTAGGGAAGGAGTGGAGCGATCATTGCATTATAGACAACACCTGGCTTCGATGGCCACCAGTCATATGTATTCAGTTTTCCTGCACAGGCTTTCAGAAGCGGATCAGAGTCCACCAGATCGGGTCTGACCCAAACCTCGGCAGGTGTTCCTCCCCATGCAACTTCTATTATTCCAACCGGTATATTGAGGGTCTGCTGAAGATTCCTTCCAAAGAAGTAACCCACTGCACTGAAGGAACGCATTGTTTCCGGAGTACAGGTTTCCCATTTCGCAAAAACGTTATTCTGAGGAGTTTCGCTTCCCATTTTCCTGACGTGAAACAGCCTGATATTCGGATGATTGGCATTCTTAACCTCTTCTTCTCCGTTAACGATCTTTGAATCGGCACTCCATTCCATATTTGACTGACCAGAACAGATCCATACCTCTCCGATCATAACATTTTTCAGAACTACCTCTTCATTGCCTTTGATTGATAAAGTGAATGGTCCTCCTGCTGCAGGGGTCTTTATCTTTAATTTCCATTCGGCAAGGTTAGAGACCTTGGATTTGACAGTATCTTTACTCCAGCTGCCTGTAACCTTGATTTCTGACCCCGGATCTCCCCAGCCCCATATTGCAACTTCGCTGTTTTGCTGTAAAACCATATTGTCGCCTATTACGGCAGGTAGCTTTATCTGGCCAAATGAAGGGACTGATAATATTAAAACGGATATCAGGACAAGGATGCTGAAAAATGATTTCATGATGTAAATTTTTAAAAGTAAAATTGATGCACAAGTTAATATTTTTTATGATTATTTATAACCACGGAGTTACACGGAGTTTTCACGGAGTAACGCTGTTTCAGCTTATGCGTGCACCCAAGTAGTTAATATGAATCCGTTCTGAACCTACCTGTTTTTTTGCCTCTGCAGGAATTTGATATTCTGTTATTTCCATTTAATTACTTTGAATACAATCTCAGAATAATCATCTCTTTCATAGAGAACTCCAATCTCTGTTTCAGAGATATTTACAATATCGGAGTATGCCGTATAATCTTTTGAGTTTCTTTTATCTGATGATTTATCCACAGGCATTGTCAGTGCCCATGTTCTGCCCTCATCATAACTGATCCGCAGGGTAAGGTTATCACGATTTGTTATGCTGGCAGCATTGCAGAAAGCGAGGATGTACTTTCCGTTTTCCTGACCTATTGTGAGTATCGTACCCTCACAAACAGGATCGGGAAGGTTGTTATCGAACCAGAGACTGTCCCAGGTTTCACCGCCGTTATTACTTGATGCAACTATTCTGGCTTTGATATCTCCTTTCTGATTTCTTGCATTAAGTATTAATCTTCCTCCGGATATTTCAGCGGCAGTTGCCTCATTGCTCCCTGGTATATTTACTGACTGACTAAGATTGAATGTTTTACCATGATCATCGGTATAGTAGGCATGTGATGAATAATCCTCCCACTCTTTATCCGGATCACCTTTTGAGTGGTTGGCTGCAATGAGTATCCTTCCCCTGTAAGGACCATTTACAAACTGCATCGCATGTCCGGGTGTATTTGCATATGACCGCCAGTCTTCACTGAAGATGTAAGCTGAATTCGCTTGCGGCTGATATGGCCTGTGAACCATCGTGGTAATGTTAACAGGGTCAGCCCAGTTTTTTCCACCATCAGCAGATGTTTTATACCATACCTCACGAAAGCCATTACCCTTTCTTACTTCACCCTCATGGTTATTTCCGGTATTGTAAAAAAGAAATATCCTGCCTTGTGGAAACAGCGGATCAGTAAGGTCAGTTACAGGAGCCGGATTCCCTGCCTGAAGTTTATCATAGTCAGCAATAGTTATGAGGGAGCTCCATGTTTTTCCATTGTCTATGCTGCTTTTCATGACTATATTTATGTCTCCGAAATCGTTACTTCCGTTTACCCGGCCTTCGGCAAAAGCCAGTAACTTACCATCAGGTAATCTTATAACGGCTGGTATCCGATAGCTCTTATGGCCTTCGGTTCCTGAAATGAAAACCTGAGAAGCTTCCTGTGCTGATAACCGCAATGAGAAAAGGATAAAGACTTTGAGGATAAACAGAATGTGTCTCATTGCTGGCTATTTATGATTATTTTAAAAAATCCCTGAACCATAATCCTGAGTCTTTTATGTGTCTTTCAAGTGTCTGGAAGTCAATGTATACAAGCCCAAATCTTGTCCTGTAACCTTTGTCCCATTCGAAATTATCGGTAGGGGACCAAACAAAATACCCGGTAACGTTCACACCCTCTTTTCGGGCTTTTAAAACCGCGGTAAGATGGTTCTTGAAATACTCTATTCTCTCTGTATCGTGCACCTTACTATTTTCCAGCTTATCAGGCACACAGGTTCCGTTTTCCGTGACAATCAAATTGCGGATGCCCTTATAATTGCTGTATTTTTTAAGTATCTGGTAAAGACCGTCAGGGTATATTTCCCCTTCCATTTCGTTGGCAGGAACACCCCGGTCGGATGCCGGTATCTCTTTAGCCCTCATGCCCGGCATCATCGATTTCTTCGCTATTGTCCTGAAGTAATACTGCACACCTATAAAATCGAAGTCGAAAACCATCTTTTGCTCATCGCCCGGTTCATACAGTGACTTCAGCTTTTTCAGAATAGGTAATGTATCAGTGGGATAGCCCAGGCCTAGGCAAGGTTCTATGAACAGCCGGTTCATTATTGCATCCATCCTTGCAGCAGCCTTAATATTCTTTTCTGACTGATCAACAGGTTCAACCCAGGTATTGGCAAAGGTGGTCCCAATATTTGCATCCGGAATGTTTTTTCTTATTATCCTGCCTCCCTCTGCATTGGCAAGCACTGAGTAATGAACTGCTTTCATGAAAGCCTTAAGGCTCTTCTTCCCGGGAGCAAAAAGTCCTTCCATATAACCGTTTCCTGCAAAGGAGAGTTGCTCATTAATAACCATCCAGTTCTTTACCTTACTGCCATACTCCTTTGTTACTACATCGGCATATTCAGAAAACCAGTCAATAATTTTCCTGTTCGCCCATCCACCCTGGGCTTCCAGAATCTGAGGCATATCCCAGTGGTAGATTGTGATCCATGGTTCGATACCTGAGGAGAGACATTTATCGATCACCCTGTGATAGAAATCGAGACCTGCCCTGTTTACTTCACCTGTTCCAGCAGGGATTATCCTTGGCCAGGAGAGTGAAAACCTGAATATCTTGAAATTCATCGCTTTGATAAGGTCAATATCCTCTGCATACCTGTGGTAAAAATCGGCGGCAATATCAGCATTCTCATTTCTCTCAATCTTCCCGGGTTGCCTTGAGAAATAATCCCAGTTTGATTCGCTTTTCCCATCCAGATTCCAGGCTCCTTCTGTCTGATAAGCTGCCGCAGCCACTCCCCATTTAAAATCCCGGCCAAAATCGGATTTATCAATTACACCATCAGGAAGAGAGGCCGACATGTCTGCAGCGGCCAGATACCTGTTGAGAAAGAGGCCCGATCCGGCAATCCCCGTTTTGACTATCCAATCTCTTCTCTTCATTTGAAAATATTATTATACAACTCTTTAAATCAAAGTATTGCCAGACTGATTATGCTTTTATTCGTGAGGTAATTTTCCTATGCCATGCCTTATCTTCCCACATACCCTTAAACTGCGGATGAGTGAAATTAGAGGTACAGAGAAACTTATAGTTGTCATGTTTTTTTGCAAGATCTACACATATATCGCCGCTCTCTTTGACCCATCTCCAATCAAGTTCGGGATGATCAAACCAGAATATAGGTCCCCATCCCTCAGTATTTCCACAGACAATTTTATTTTCTAAAGAGGTATTTGAAATATCAGTGAGGTGTTCGTCCATCCATTCAACCAATGTTTTTTTATTGTCGTTCCAGTATGCAAGAAGACCTGAATATACTTTCCTGTAATCAAGTGACTGGTCGATAGCATAGATTTCCTTCAGGCCGGATATTTTGCCTGTATGTGCGAACCAGATGTGATAATCCATTGCATTGAAGCCGGAGAGATCAATACTTTCAAGATCCATTCCTGAATCAAGCGATGCAAAAAAGTCAAGATCAGGATACTTGCTTTTTAGTGTTTTAGTCAATGTATTAATAAATCCATTGTAAAATTCCTGCTGGAGCCTATTCCCCTGTTTGGCAAGGGCGCCTGCTTCAGGCATGTTAGCATCCGGATTATCGAGCTTGCGTTTTTCAAGTTCGGAAAGACTGTTCATCTTTGCAGTAAACCAATCATATCCATGCCAGTTTGGATATTCATTCAGAAGGTCGACATATATAACATTGTCCAGCAGGTCATTTGATCTTAAAAAAGCCAGAGTCTCATCCCATGCCCTCATGAGTCCTCCCTCTTCCATGAAAATGTCTTTGCGTACTGTTCCATGACGAATGAACCATGTAGCCAGTCCAACCTTTATCCCGTATTTCCTGCATTTTGGCAAAAATTCCAGTAATGCCTCACGCGGACGGAACGACATTGTATAATCATTGCCCCAAAGGGAGGGTCTCCAGCCACCTTTCACACTCCGGAACTCCTGGTCGGCATCCCCGTTTGTGTCTTTTGCCACATATTGAGGCATAGCATCAATCCTAATTGCATTGTAACCTCTCTCAGCCAATCCTTCAAGAACCATATCCCAGTTCTCAAATTCGCCATAACGGTGGTGCCTCAGGATCCAGCTAAAGTCCCACATAGCAATGGCCACAGGTTTTTTAAGATTTGATACTCTTACAATTTCCTTTTTTTCAGCTGCAATATAAGATTCGGAAATCTGATCCGAAATTCCGGGCAGATTCATTGCACCTGCAGCAAGTGTAACTTTTTTAATAAAGTCACGTCTGTTTTCATTCATTTTCAGAATACTATTTTAATGAGAATGTACAGTGGTAAGTTAAAAAAAATTGCGGTTCAATGATATTCTGCCCGGTGAATCCTTCTGAGGATATTATCAGAATGATGACCAGGATGCTGCTTTACTCAACTTATGGTACATTCAATACTGATGGAAAGGACAGTATAATAATTCTGGTTTTTGCCTGCTTAGGATGAAGGTAGTCACACTCTCAGGTGCTATGGTAAGAGGATTATCCGTTGATGAATAATCCAGTTTTGCGAGATTTGAATTTTCAGAGGTCTCCCAGGCCGTGATTATTCCCTCCGGAAGGTTTTTCAGTTCAATAAGCTGTCTGTCTGATTTCATATTTATCACAACGATAATAATATCATCACTCCCTTTGTTTCTGTAAGCAGAAACAAACAGGTCCCTGTGACGCTTCCCTTCTATTTCAATACGAACAGCTCCCGGATGAATAAACCTGCTAAAGTTACCAAGTGTCCACATTGTCTTGGAATCTGTCAGACCTGTTCCGTCATTGTTGACATAGACCAGTCCATCTTTAAAATCAGCAGTTGAAATACCCAGCCACCAGCACCATGCCGAAGCATTTCCATAGACCAGATCGTGGTGTATTACGCGTGAAACATACAGGGCAGTTTTCATTCCGAGATCCCTGCCTCCTCCATCTATCTCCCTTGTCTTATGCAGAACGCAAAATTCTGTCATCCAGTAGTCGATTCCGTATTTTGCAGTTTTCCTTGCCGTTTTCTTCCTGATGCTGCGCATTAGCCACAGTGGGTATTCCGTGAAATAGCTATGTGCACATACCTGCCTGGCAACCTGTTTTTGATCACCTAAATAAGTTGATTGGTGGCTTTTGAAAAAATTCTTTATTTCGTTCTGTCGGCCGGGTTTGAATCTCAAGCCTGAATTAGCAAACACGAGGAGTCCGCTTTCCGGTACCTGAATCTCAGAAGAGAGTTTATTGCTTATCAGATCCCTGTTAATAAGTCTGGCCAGATCAGATATCTGTTTGTTGGTGTATGGGCATCCTTCCTGTCCGTCGCGGCGGCACCAGCCCCATTCAGGCTCATTGACCGGGCTTATAAAATTGAAGTGTATGTTCTGACCTTCAAAGTATTTAACTGAACTGACAATATAGTCAGCGAATGCTTGATTTTTATCAGAAGAAAGATTCGATTCGCCGCATCTTCCGGAAAATGCTTTTCCATTCCTGGTCAGACTAACAGGAGGTGAATTGGAAAACATAACAAGTTTTTCCAAACCTCTCTCTTTTGCAGCTCTTATCATCCACCGGGCTCCGTTTTGCTTGTCCCAGTCATAGGTTCCATCCGCATTCAGAAAGCACCAGGTCCTCCTGTATGGATCGGAAATGTAACTGCTGTCGCCCTGCTCAGAGCTTCCCGCTCCAAGATTATACCGCCAGACCGATAGCCCTATGCCTCTGAAGGAACCATCCGGATTCTGTCCCCTGCTGAACAACCAATCTGCAGCCAGGTTCCTGGATGAGTCATCCATCTTGACAATGAAATCGTTACTCCAGGCATCAGATGCTCCAAATCCATCAATAGTCTGAAATGTTCTGGTGAGATTAAGAGTGAAATTATGTTGTGAGCAGAGCGATATTGGAATTACAGCGAGGAGAAGAGTACAAAGTATTTTCATATACTCATAGGAGTAATGTGTGGGGTTATATTTTACCCCCTGGCTGTTGACACAGAGTAGAGGACTTTATCAACAGCCTGAGGGTATAAACAGAAAAGAGAAGGCTGAAAATCCTTAATTATTTCTTCTTTTCAACAATTTTAGTAGCAGTAAAATTGACTTTGCCATCAGGTGTATCAGCAGTTCCGGTAATTTTTGAGCCGGCAACTTTACCATCAACAGTTATTGAATAACCCTCAACATAGAGTGTTAATACAAGCTGACTATTGGTAAACTTGACAGTGGTGATTTTTACCTCTTCTCCGGAATCAAATTTTACAACGCCGGAGAGTTTTCCTTCTTTCTCAGCAATAGTAATTGTGCTGTTGCTATACTCATAAGGTACATCAATAACTGCACATTTCCATGATCCGACAACCGCACTGTTATCAGCAACTGCAGGTTTAGCAACCTGATAAATAAGGCCTAACAACATGATAATAAAAAAAACTTTTTTCATAATAATAAAATTTAATTGTTTGTAAATGAATTGATTAAAATTGTATTCGTAAAATTCTTATTTATTTCTTAACTGGTCATTTGTTGTTTTTGTCCTCAATTGAGAAGGAATCCTGATTATTTCTGATTGTAAATTCAATAGAGCGGCTTGTTGATTTTCCTGTAACCGGTATTATCAGATATCCTGCTTTGCTGTTTTTTAAAGTCTGAATAACTGTGCTGCTCCTTTCCGGACTCAGTGATATACTTTCTCTTACAAGGTTTTCAATATCAGGAATGTAGATTACTGTAGGGGCTTTAACTTCAGGTGACTCTTCCCATGAGCAGTTGAAGAGGCCGCTTTCAAGGTTGAAACCATATTTATTGAGCAACCCTCCGGTATACTGAGGATAGGGTCTGATTATAGCCGTGTTAAAATAGAGATCATTCTCTATGCCGCGGTAATATGCCCAATATGTATTGCTGAAGGCAAACTTTTCAAATAGTTTGGCAATGAAGTATGCGGAGGATGCCATAGCTTTTGAGTTGCCTGAGAAAGCTCCCCATTCACCTACAAGAATCGGAACATTCATCCTTTTGGAGGTTTCGTTGATTCTGGAGAACAACAGTTCTACTCTTGAATTGCTCTGACTATCATAATTTTTTGTATCAACAAGCAGATCATAACCATGAGCTCCATATGCAACCAGAGGATCGTTTTTACCGTTTTTCCCTTTAACAGGCTCAATACCGCTTCTGATACCCGTATTGCCGAAATATGCATGTTCAAGGAAAAGGATATGTGTTGAATCTCTCTCCCGGATAGCCTCTCCTACACGCTGATACATGGGTTGCAGTGTGTTATTTTCAAACTGCTGGTTTAATTCGGTTGCAGCATCCATGACCCTTGAATATCTGACAGTATCCTGCATCTTTGAGAGCGCTTCAAATCTTAGCTCCTCATCCGACCAAATTGCAATTACCTCATTTTGGGATAAGATCTTACCTGTTTCTTCAGCATGGAGTTTGGCATATTCGGTTAATACCTGAGGAAGGACATAGGTGCCCTGTGATCCGTTAAATGGTTCATTCATAATGTCGAATCCTATCACAGTCGTATTATCTGCAAACCGGCTGGCAACATGTTTCCACATATTTGCATAATGATCCTGCAAACCAATTCCATCCGAAGCAGCTTTATTTGCCCAGAAGTTGTCAAAAGCTTTCTGAACGGCAGGACTCATAAAATAGGCGTCACTCCAGATGTTGCCGGTTATATGAGGCTGATTGTCGGTGATGGTGGCCCATAACGGAGCCCCATCGCTGAATGAAACACTGTACAGATCCTGATGCATATCAAGAAGAACATATATTCCGTTTCTTCCGGCCCAAGTCACACGCTCTTCTATCTTATCGAGGTATTTCTCGTCATATTTGCCTGGTTCCGGTTCAACACCAGCCCATATTATCCCAAGGCGTATACAGTTAAATCCCCATTTGCTCAATTGTTCAAAGGAGGCTAAAGAATCATTGTCAATAAAATTCATTTTCGGATCCTTGTTCACTTTGTTTATGCCGCTCAGGATTACCTGGCGTCCAAAGGAATCAAGGAACCTTGTCCCCTGTACTGACAGATTACCACCCATCAGCTCATTCCCTACAGCCTGATTTGAATTCTTATTCAGATTACAGCCTGTCAGAATGACAAAAAGTAAAGTAAATGCACTAATAATTCTGCTCATAATCTTTATCAGATATTAAGTAATTCTTTTGATCAGGAAAACAGAACACCCGGTTACCAGGTTTAGTTCAGAGGATTTTAATTCCTGCAAACGCCTGATAATAAATCTATTGAAAGTTGTTCTGAATGTCCGGGTTTTCCTTTTCCTCTGACTCTATTTTTTGATATAAGTAAGATGGAACATATTTGACGGCATCATATTATACATCGGGTCACCACCATTATCCGAGTAAGCACAAACCAATAAAGTTACTCTCATTTTATCAGGTGTGATCTCATCGATTATAAACCGGGTTGTTGATGGAAAATCCTTTATGCCGAAGAAAGATTGTGATGCTTCCGAGGTGATGGAAATCCAGGTTTTTCCGGTAATAGTTACAGTTTCTGTGGCAGGTGGAACATTGGTGTCATTGGGATCAGTGACTGCATCTATCACCAGGTCTGTGGTATTAATAGTCCATGTTGCTGAAGCTGGAGCATCCCAGGAAGCTGCACATAATCCTACAGTCCATGCAATGCTTTCAGGTATTACAGTGAGGGTTGCAGATCCGTATACTGCAGCAGCAAGTACATTACCATTCTTGGAATTAACGGAATAATGGCCATCGTAAACAAATGTAAATTCATTATCATACTCATCTCCGAGACCAAAGATGTCAAGAACATTCTCGGCACTTGGAACAGCCAGTGCATATGGTGCATTCATAACCGGTCCGCCGCCGTCTCCTACCGTATAGCTTCTGTCAAGAACCCATGTTTTTCCGCTTGCAGCACTTTCTCCGCCTGTTAGCATTTCCAGAAGTGAGGCCGCAATTGTGATATCTTTGGTAGCCGTAGCTTCACCGCCTTCACCCTTGACAACGAGGGTAACAGTATACGTGCCGGAAACAGCATAGGTATGCTCCGGTTTGACCTCTGTACTTGTTTCTCCGTCTCCGAAATTCCATGCATAAGAGCTTACATCGGTTACCGTTGGATTGAATGTAACTGTGTACCCGTCAATGGATGCAAAAATCTCAGCTGTCGGAGCGGGTGTCTTTTTGCAGGATATGGCCATAGCTGTAATCAGAGCAACAATGGTTAGAATTAAGAATGTGTTCTTTTTCATAATAGATTGATTATTGATTTAACATATATAAATATTAATATATCGTGGTTTATTTGTTTCTGACATCCCACCAGACAGGCGTATCAATGAGATCGGGACCCTGTTGATCAATTGCAACATCGAGGTTTGCCCGGTTTGTACGGTATTCACTTGAAGAATACTTAAATCTGGCAGGCAAAACACCATTTGTAACTCCCAGTGAATATACATCAGGATCTGTTCTCTGCGGAATGACAGGATAGCCGGTTCTGCGTATATTGCTCCACGCTTCTGTAAAATTAGGGGTAAAGGCAATCCACATCTGGGTTGAGATCTGTCTGAACTTATTCTCATCAGATCCGTTAAGAGTAGCTTCCGGTTCAGTTGAAATGAATTCTGCTATTTCCTCTGCAGGAACTTTCCATAACAACATGTTTCTTCTTATTCCTTCCTGGTACATCTGGTTGGCATCGCCCGGAGCCAGACCAAAGAGAGCCGCTTCTGCCCTCAGGAACCATACTTCAGAAGCACACATCATATTCTGCGACATATCCTTTGCGTAAAGTGCAGGTTTAGGATTTGAAAAATCCTCCCACTGGTATTTTGATTGTTCCTGGTCTGTCAACCCGTTTATAAATCCCTTATATTCACCTGTTTTTGTTGTATCGACGAAAATCCTGAGTCTTGGATCATTTGATCCCTTAAGCCATTCTACAAATTTATCACTCATTTTCCAGTTCTGGTGTTTACGTACATCATTCCAGGGATTATAAAGTTCGGGAATTTCACTTTCCTGGTATTTAATACCGAAGTTGCCATCATTGTCCTCAATAAAGGGTTCGTTCATGCATTCCGCTATAACAGCAGCACTGCCGGCCGGATCAACAAACCTTGTCCGCATAGCAAGCCGCAGACGCATGGAGTTGGCAAAATCTGCCCATTTGGTAAGGTGATTACCATATATGGGATCAGCTCCTTCATAAGCCATTTCAGGATCAGCTGTTTTGAGGATCTCTACTGCACTCTTCAGCTGGTCCATCATATCCTGATAAATTAATTCCTGCTTATCATATTTAGGGTAAAGGATGTTATTCATGCCTCTGGCTCCTTCGAAATAAGGAATATCTCCGAAACAATCCGTTACTCTTGAAAATTCAACTACTGCCACAATTTTTGCTATGGCATTTCTTACCGGATTCTTTGTCTCTCCTTCAGAAGTCATACTTATTACCTTGATTATATATCGCAGCGGATTGAGATAAGCCTGGGCAAACATATCCTTGTAAACATCCTGGGTATGGAAATCCTTATATGCATCGGCAGCCCTGTTTTCTGAGTTTTCCACATAAACATGTGCATACTGGCATCCGAATCTTGTATCATAGTTGCTCACATCACCAACTGTAAGTCTGACGGCTGTAGTAAAAAGATATTCGTCGGGCAGTCCGGAAAGTCTCAATGGATCTGTATTCATTTCCACAAGACTCTCATTGCATCCTGATAATAATATAGATACAAACAATGCTGCCGGCAGAAAAATACCTCTTTTCATGAATTTTATTGGTTGAATTAAAATCATCTTTTCTGTAATTAAAATCCTATTTTAACATTGAAACCCAGACTTCTTAATGTCGGAATAGCGTTATGTTCAAAGCCTCCGCCTGTATTACCGCTTGAATAACCTGATTCAGGATCCACATCATTCATGGCATTATAGAAGAAGAAGAGATTTCTTCCAACAAGTGAGATCTGCACATCAGAAAGCGGAGTTCCGGCAAGTAATTTCCTTGGTAAAGAATAGGCGAGAACCAGTTCCCTGAGTCGGATGTTTGTCGCATCTACGAGCCATTCGGTTCCGATCTCTTTAGACCAGATATTATACCACCGGTAAATCGGATCCACCGGAACAGTATTTGGCTGACCAGTATTCTCATTAATTCCGCTTTCTATAAATCCCCTGGGATCAACACCCGGCAGGGGAACTGAATACTGGTAGTCAGGGTCGTGTGTGGTATACCAGCCTTCTCTGCCTTCAAGTGATTCTGCCGAGGTACCGAAAAGAGCCCTGTAGGCTTTACCCATTGAAGCTATATCTCCTCCTTTCCTTATATCAACGAGGAAGGAGAGTGCGAAATTTCTGTAGGAGAGACTGTTGGAGATACCCCCAATCCAGTCAGGGTTAATCGATCCCATTTTCTTGTAATCACCTTTCTGAGCATAACCCTTGTCGTCGATTAGTTTTCGTCCATAACTGTCACGTTTATAATCCCATGCATAGATAACACCATACTCATCTCCTGGTCTGGCCTGTATTGTAGCTATCCATGAGTCCTCAAGGATTATTGATTCCAGATCACCATAAAGGCTTGTGACCTCAGATTTGTTTTTAGACCATGTTGCCGCAATATTCCAGTTTAATGCCTTGCCCTGAATGGCTTTGGCATCAATCTGTATTTCATAGCCCCTGTTTTTCAGATGGGCTGCATTTGTCCTCTTGCTTGAGTAACCCGAGGCAGGAGGAAGCGGAATGTCCATAATCTGGTTATTCGACTTATTAGTGTAATAGGTGAAATCGAGGGTGATAATATTTTTAAGAAAACCAAGGTTTGTTCCTATTTCCCAGGAACTGGTTATTTCTGGCTGAAGATCGTATGATGCAAGTATATCACTGAAGTTGCCCATAGGATATGGCAGTTGCGACTGACTGACACTGTAATACTGCTGTGTATTATAAGGTCCGGTATCATTCCCGACCCTCGCAAAAGATCCTCTCAGCTTGCCGGATGAAAATATATCAGATTTTATATTTAAAGCGTTGGTAAACAAAAAGCTAAGGTTTTCAGAGTGGTAGAAATATGAGTTATTGGCAGCAGGCAGGGTCGAGGACCAGTCATTCCTGAGTGTGAAATCAAAATAGAGAAAATCCTTAAAAGAAGCTGATCCAAGTCCATATACAGAAGCAACTGCTTTTTCAGAGAATCCCTCAGAGGTATAATAGCTTCCGCAGTTGGAAATAGCAAAAAAATCATTTATTCTCAGGTTGCTTCCTGATTGTGAAATTCCTTTATAGTTATTATACCGGTAGTTACCACCCATGCTGATACTCAGGTTAATATCATCCTGTACCTTTATGGCATAACTAGCCAGGAAGTCACTGTTCCATTCCAGGTAATCACTCATCGAATTGCCTACATATCCGTGAAGATAATTGGCGAGACTTCCTTTTGCTATCTGGTTATGTGCTGACTGGTTAGTGTAGTCCATCCCGGAGCGAACCAGGATGTTCAGATGGGGATTAAGAATGATTTTTGCCGAGAAGACTCCCTGTAGATGGTGTTTCTGATCGCTGTTTGTTGCGTTATATAATTGCCAGTATGGATTGCCTGTATATGAGTCGGTTGTCCATAGTTGTTCCCTTCCGGCTTCATCCTCCATATATTTGTGAAGGTCATTTGAAACCATGTTTCTGGGCATTATGGAGAGGTAGTACCCGGGATTTGTCGCTGCTTCAGCAAGCCCAGGTCTGTTTTGAACGTTGCTGTGAATATAGGTTACCTTACCGTCAAGCTCGATAATATCTTTCAGTTTGGTGAAGCCCCTCAGGAAGATAGTCTGGCGCTTAAGATCATTGGTAGGGACTATCCCAGAGCTGTTCTGATTTGTAAATGAGGCTCTTACGCTGGAAGTTTCATTTCCGCCATCAAGGGCTACTGTATTCGTAAAAGAATGGCCAGCCTGGAAAAAATCTTTGTAATTATTTTTCTGTACTGTAAAAGGGGAGGTGGTACCATAGAAATTAGGCAAGACCTGCCCTTCCATCTTTGGTCCCCAGCTCCATCCCCATGGGAATCCTTCATCCGGTACATTATTGGGAGATGTTCCATAGGCGCCATGACCGTAAGAGTTCTGAAATTCAGGATAGAGAAGCGGTGATTCATTCGTATAGTTTGATGTAAGGGTGACCCCCAGCCCTTTACTTACTGTTCCTTTCTTGGTAGTGATAAGGATAACCCCGTTTGCACCACGGGATCCATATGCTGCAGCTGCTCCGGCACCTTTAAGAACACTTATACTCTCGACATCTTCAGGATTGATATCGGCAAGAGCATCTCCACGGTCAGTTCCTCCCCAGCGGTCCCCGCCTCCATGTCCGGCATCAACAGGAATACCATCCACTACAATAAGCGGCCTGTTCTCACCAAGTATAGAAGCAACACCTCTCAGGATTACACGACTTGATCCGTCAACACCCGAGGCCGCCTTTGAGATCTGAAGTCCTGCAACCTTACCTGAAAGTGTATTTATTACGTTATTTTCCTTGGCCTGATTCAGATTATCACCCTTGATGGAAGTCACTGAATACCCAAGAGAACTTTTGGTCCTGTTGATGTTGAGTGCCGTAACCACAACTTCACTCATCTGGGTTATATTCTCATTAAGAGTTATATCAATCTGATTCTTTCCCTGAACCGGAATTTCCTGTGGCAGGAATCCGATAAAGGAGAAGACCAGGATTGCGTTTGACTGTACAGTAATCTGATAAGATCCGTCACTATTTGTTATAACACCATTAAATGTTCCTTTTGCCAGTACGTTTACCCCGGGCAAAGGCTGGTTATCAGCTCCGGATATCACATTCCCCTTAATTGTGATTGTTGTTTGTTTGGCCGGATCCTCAACAACGATCAGTTTATTCTCCATTAGCCGGAAGCTGAGGCCAGTCTTCTGGGACAGCTCCCTCAGCAAATCCTGCATGGTCATCTCCGGAGAACTCAGTTTTATACTCACATCAGGCTTTACAAGATCATTATTGTAAAAAAACCTGTAACCATATTTTTCCTGGATAAATGAAAAAAGGCCAGGGAGATTGGTTGGGGCACCCGTTAATGCCAGCTTCTCAGATTGAGCCCTGACCTGGCTAATCTGTAACATAATAAATACCAGAATAAGTATAATGTGCCTGAGCCTCGCGGATCGTCTTTTCATAAATTATTGTTGGTTTATGTTTTATCGGGTCGTTATCAGTTGTCTTTATTTTCGGGTTTTTGAAAGCCATATTTCCCTGCCTTCGATTTTGTAATCGACATTGGAAGATATTTTAATAAGCTCCAGAATCTGCTCAATCGTTTCATTTTCTATTATTCCGGTAAAACGAAGTCCTTTCAGGAAATTATCATCAAAATGAATCGTAACATCATATTTTCTTTCTAACATTATTGAAAGGCCCTCAAGTGTCTCTCCCTTTATCTGCAAACGATCATTTATCCAGAGAGTATATAAAGCAGGATCAATACCCTTCGTAACAAGAAAGTTCTCAAATTGTTCCGCTGTTGGCTTATAGTAAATTGCCTGCTCATCTGGTTTAAGAACAGTCTTGTTGGAAGTTTTATTTTTTATTTCCACGCTTACAGAACCATCAACCAGCGTTGTTTCCACCACCTTATCCTCATGATATGCCTTTACATTGAATTCAGTGCCATAAGCCTTAATAATCATTTCTTCAGCATTTACGATAAAAGGGTGGCCGGGATCTTTTGAAACTTTGAAATATGCTTCCCCATCGATTGTAACTTCCCGGACAGCATTATTCTTTGTAATTTTGTACTCAATCCTGCTGCCGGCATTAAGCCAAACTACAGACCCATCAGGGAGAACTGTGAGAGCTTTGGACCCCCTTGGCGTTATAACAGATACGGCTGAATTAAAATTCAGGATTTTTTCAGGCTTAAGGAACAGCATCGAAAAAAGAGCACCCATACCGAAGATAAGTACCCACAGCGCAGCTATCCTTACATAACTGAACAGATTACTTTTTCTCCCGGGGAAAACCTTTTTACCATTTAACCGGACTTCATCCGGATTAATTTCATTAATCTTATGATTGACGATTTCAAGAGCTTTTGGAATGTTTGTCTTCTCAGCCTTTATTACCTGGGAGCTGGCCATCCATATATTTCTGAAATGAAGAAAAAAAAGTCTGTTCTCATCAGATTTCTTAACCCATTTATCAAGCACGAGGCATTCGTCAGGTGATGCCTGATCTGTCAATATCTTGATTATTAAGTTACTGACTTCTTTTTCTGATAATAAGTCCTTTTTCATTATAATCCCTGATGATACTAAGACAACAAACTCTGTATCTGGTCTACAGGATTCACTTTATTTTTAGAAATATTTTTTCATTTGTTTAAGAATCCTGCTCATTGCCCGTGACATCTGGGTTTTTACAGTACTCCTGGAGACTTTGAGCAGCTCTGATATTTCACCGTATGTAAGATTATCCATTCTGCTCAATATGAAGATTTTTCGGCACTGGTCAGGAAGATCGTTTATAGCCGATTCAAGATCCTTTTCAACCTCCTCTGAAAAGATATTTGAGAACTCATTATCACTAAGATCCATTGATAATAGTTCATTTCGAATACTTACATCTTCCAGATCGACGTGTTTGAATCCGGATGTCTGGACACTTTTAAGATAATTAATACATCCGTTGAAAACACTCTGATACAGATATGCCCTTATAGAGGTGTGAATCAGAATTTTGCAATGCCTTTCCCATAGTCTTACAAAGACTTCCTGGACTATCTCTTCAGAAATATCGGGTGATTTAAGATAAATGTTGGCATAGGAACATAATCCGGAATAATAACTTCTGAACAGAAAATCAAAAGTAGCCTTGTTACCCAGCTGTAAGCCGGAGATTAGTTCCTTTTCCCTAAGACTCATACAAAGGCATGGACATTTTAGAGGTAAAATAGGAAACTAAATGTAGCAATTATTTTACTTTAAAATCAATTTTTCTTTAACTCCCAGAGCATCTCAATTGCTTTCTTTGCCAGGAGCTCTCCTGAACCCGGTGCACATCTTGCGCTAATGGGTTCATAATTTCCTTCAATGCAGGCTTTCATGTCGGGAACATAATCGACAGACACATTTGCCAGCTCTTCCACTATTGTAAACGGATAGGGCGACCTGCTTTTAATGTACATTCCCAGTTCTGTGAAAACCTCCCCGGGGAGACTCACTATTGCACAGGAATCACCAAGTGCTATAACCTGTATTTCAGCTTCAAGTGCTTTCCCTTTCCTGTCATTTATCTCAAGAATTTTAAAAGCCTTCACCATATCCATAAAAGGAGCAGCATCAGGTTTGCCATATTTTGAGGTGATTTCCCTTGCCCAGGGCAGCTCGGCTGTTGAAATTACGGCGAGAGGAAGAGATACTATTTCAGAACTGACCGAGATTGTTCCGACGGTAAGAGGTTTCAGTCTGGTACATGTTCTAATTACTTCGCCAGCCAGAACTGTGCCTATTCGCTCTGCTTCAGCATTGCCCGATTGTTCTTCCGCAGTTTTTACATTTATATGGTTTATATTTCCACAGCATCCCTGGGTAAACATCGTAATCATGTTCTGACTTTTTACTTCACCAAGAATCTTTGCAAGTGTATATGGCATGTCTGCAGAGATTTCAAGTCCTCCGGTTATGTCCAGATGCAGGGCAAAATTCACATATGTAGAAACTGGCACTCCATCGGCAGTCTCAGCATAGAGAACCGATACATCAGGATCGATTGGTCCGGCAGGTTTTATTATCATTGGATTCATCTTTCCCGGATTCCATCCTACTGTTCCGTCGGTCATAAAGAAGCGGCGGTTGAAACTGATTGTCTCTTCGTGACCTAAACCGCCGGCAATAATGGCTGGCTTCAGATTCTCATTTGCCTGTTTTATGC
This sequence comes from Bacteroidales bacterium, assembly GCA_016715075.1. GTDB lineage: Bacteria > Bacteroidota > Bacteroidia > Bacteroidales > VadinHA17 > LD21. The sequence continues at coordinate 225,787 of JADKBK010000008.1, read as the reverse complement.
TTTCGGAGATCAAACCCGGCAGTTTTGCCATATATGCGGTAAGTATTTCAGGTACTGAGCCCTGTGAAGAGTTAATGTTCCCGGGGGAAGGTATAACAGGACCTGTATGCGAATGAGTTGCGCTAATCATGATGTGATCTTCCGGGATTCCGGTCGATTTCATGGCCAGTCTCCTTGCTGCAGGGACCAGGTCCTTTCCTATATCAACAAGATCGCAGGAGACTATTGCAACTTTTACACCATTTTTTTCTATTACCATGGCTTTGGCATACAGATCATCATGTACAGCTGTTGCACCTCTGTCATAATACTGACCTGCAAGCGGCACTCCAAGGGGAGGTGTTATTTTCACGGCTGAAGCCCCAACCCTGAGATCATCCGATTTTGCAGAAAAGAACAGAAGAAGAAGTAGGTTGCTGACCAGAAACGGCCTGAAAATTCTGAAAATCATTCTGTTTATCATGACAAGAGGAATTTGTTTTTATTTAATTGATATTCTGTATAATCCGGCTCCATGAGCTTTTACAGGAGCTGAGAACTCATTTTTAAATACGCCCAGATCCTTTTTTTCCCAGAGGTCATGTACGCTGTACTCACCCAAAGAATCAAGTCCCAGATCGGAGAAAGCGGCTTTTATATTTACCGGTTCACGTGATTCCCACTGGTTAAAAAATGCCAGATATTTGTCTTTAGATCCCGGAATATCGGAAGTCCAGATGATTATTGCATTTTTGAATTTAATCTGTCGGGGATTGATGCTGTTCCTGTTCACTTCCAGAGCTTCCTCATTTGTGAGAAGTTCAAGTGTGGCATCATCTGTCTCAGGAAGATATCCCCCTATCATAAGCGGCATTCTGGCTATATACCAGAGAGTCAGGAGTGAGAGGAGCTCCTGGTGGTTAAAATTTGAGATCCTCGGATCCGGACCCTTATATGAGATTTTCAGTCCCAGCTTGCCTACTGGAAGCATATCGAGATCAGGCCAGAAGCCTTGTTCTGCTTCATTTACAGCTGAAGCAGCCACGGGAAAACCAACCTTAACCATCTGCCAGACATCCCAGAAATCAGCTCCGGTTCTTGCCATATGGGCATTTTCTCTGAGGATGGAGAATGGTATATTATCTGGTACCACGCTGAGAACAATCTTTCGGCCAACAGATCTGGAAGCCTTGCTGATGCCTTCGAGTTCAGGTATGTTCACAATGTCATCTGCCTTCACGAAATCGACTCCCCACTGTGCAAAAAGTTCAAACTGGGAGGTGTAATATTCCTGTGCTCCCGGTTTTGACATATCCACTCCATAGAATCCGTCATACCATACACATCCCTTGTCGGGTTGTGCAATGGAAGCAGCACCTACTGAGGTTCCTTTTACAGGCATATTCTTATCTGCGGCCTGCCAAGGTATCCCCCGCAGAATGTGAAGACCCAGCTTCAATCCAAGACTGTGAATATAGTCTGCCAGGGGTTTAAACCCTTTGCCACCCGAGGAGGATGGAAATTTTACCGGATCCGGTAATAATCTTCCGAATTCATCAACAGTATAGTTTGGCTTTACCGGTATTTTTTCATGCACAAAGGCTTCAAAATCTGAGGCCTCAGCGTCCCCATACCAGAGCATGTCAATTACAATGTATTCATATCCAAGGTGTTTTAGGTTTCTGGCCATGTAATCAGCTGCTGCACGCACCTCTGCTTCAGTAGCTCCCCATCCTAGACAATCCCATGAGTTCCATCCCATTGGTGGCTTGACGGCCAGCGATTTATCAATTGGTGGAATCTGATCGCTTCCCGGGATAGCTTTTTGTGGCTTATTTTCAATGCAGCCACTCAGGAAGAGTACCAGGATCAGAACAGTAAATACTCCTTTCATATCAGATATCGTTATAATCAAATTCAATAGGTTTTTCCTTTAATCCCCTGGTTTTGATCAATAGAAATACAATGCCTGTCAGCAGCCAGATCATTCCTACAATTTTAGCAGGCAAGGGGAGGCTTATCCAAATGGCAAAGCATACCCCGAATCCTATAAATGGTACCACTGCATCTGTAAAGAAGTTTCTTTTCTGTCCGGCAGGTCTGAGCAGATAAAATTGTCTGAACGCAGCCAGGTTAACTCCAATAAATCCCAGAAATGCTCCGAAATTCAGAAGCTCTGCCGCACCCTGGTAACTAATTATTAAGGAAATCGAAACCGTAAGACCTCCGATAAGGATTACATTGTAATTGGGAATTGCCGATTTGTTGCTCACATGTGAGAAAAATTTCCCGGGTAATACATTATCTCTTCCCATGGCATAGAGCAGTCTTGCTGCCCCTGCCTGACCTGCGAGACAGGTTCCAAGGCATCCGATGCATAATACTACAGCAAAGGATGTCGATAACAGTGAGCCGCCGACCCTGGCAGAGACATCAAAAAAAGCGGTTTCAACATTCGGAAAAGCATTATAATCAGGCCACACCTGCTGAGCTATATATATCTCAAAGCCACAGAAAAGACCTGTAAAAAGACATACCATAGCGGGTGCCAGCAGCAGGTTCTTCCTCGGATTCTTTACCTCTTCAGCAAGAGTTGTAACACCGTCAAATCCGATATAAGTAAGTGCAGCGAAAGAAGTTGCTGTCATTATTGCACCAAAATTGAAAGTTGCGGGATTATAAAAAGGCTTGTAGGACAGAAGCCCGTCCCATCCCTGCGAATTAAACAGATACCTTATTGACATCACAAAAAAGAAGCTTATTATAATTGCCATAAGAACCAGAAGTATCTCATTTGATCTTGCAGTTGATCTTATTCCCCTCAGATTAAGTAATGTGACAATAGAGATGAACAGGACAACCCATATTACAAATGGAACGGAAGGTATCAGTCTCTGCAGTGTGAGAGCTCCGTACACAGTATTTATTATTGGTATTATTAGGTAATCAAGGAACATTACCCATCCGGCCAGAAAGCCCAGATGGACATTAAGCCCTTTACCCACATAGGTATATGCTGAGCCTGCAGAAGGAAAGAGTGATGCCATTCTTCCATAGCTTATAGCTGTCAGCATCATACCGGTCATTGCGATTAGCAAGGTGGTAACCATATGTCCCTTCGATACCTGGGAGGCAATGCCAAAAAGACCTATTACTGAGATAGGCTGAATAAGGACTATCCCGTAGAAGATCAGGTCCCATAATCCAAGAACCCGTTTCAGTTTTGGAGCTGTCTTTAAATCGTTCAGCTGCTGACCGGCAGTACTTACATCCATATACTGCCTGATTATTCAAAAATTAGTTTTCCGAAGAACTCAGGCCTGTGGAAGTCAGGTTTTTCCAGCTCAACAACTGACCATGTTATATAATGATGATTGGAATTATTCTCTGCGATCTTGTAAAAGTTGGCTTTCCATTCCACTCCTTTTTTAGGGTGGGTTACAGATGAGTATTTTTCCAGAAGTGCTATCGGGATCCTGTATTCAAGCGTCCAGGTTACCGGATCTTTCATTTCGGGGTCTATAATCTGCGGCAAGGTATGGGCTATCTCAATCTTTTTAATGTCATCGATGGCAAGTTCTTTGGATTCTTTCCTGGGGACAAGATTGAAATGCATCAGAGGCGTACCTCCGCAATTCGTTTCAAGGTTAAAATAGAGCATCGGCTGCTTTGAATCAGGGGCGAAAAAGAATTCGACGGCACCATCTTCCCAAACAGGTCCGTTTATCTTGTTTGTGATGCATCGCACATAACGATCCTTAACATGAAAGATCACGTAAAGGTTCTCATCGTCGTACATCATTTTTGCCCGGGCCTCTGGTTTGAAGCCAGGAATACTTCCCATATAGTTTGTGATATCCAGCGGCTGGATATTTTTCCACTGGGGCTTATCCCAATTTGCATCGATCTTCATTGGCTGTTTCAGCCTTGCTACATTGTAAACGGAATCTTTTTTCATCGTTGTTGTACTTGAGAATGAATAAATAACAACTAAAAGTGTTATTAAACTGGTTTTAAGAATTAAGCTTTTCATTTGTAAACGAATTTAAATTAGTTTTTTGCCGGTAATGCAATCACACCTGTATTTCCTCCTTTTGAAAGATTAATATCAACAGGAATATTTGTTTTATATGAACCGCATGTAAAGTCGGGTATCATGACTGGTTTTGAGCCGTTGGCGACTGACCATTCACTAAGTGGAACAATTGAACTCCAGAGTGCAGCATCGTATACATCCTGGTCAAGAGGCAACCCGTTCCTTAAGCAATCGATCAGCCTCCAGTCCATCAGAAAATCCATTCCTCCATGTCCACCTACCTTTTTTGCAATCTCGCCTATCCGTTTCACAATTTCAGGAGTATATTGCTCCCATAATTGTTTTATCCGGTCTTCGCTGAGCCATTCGTCCCCCTGTGTAATCCGTGAAGGTTCGGGATATTTCATGGCACATCCTCCTGTTCCGCTGATGAGGTGAATGCGGGAATAGGGGCGGGGACTTGTGATATCATAATGAAGAAGGATGGTTCGTCCTTTTTCGGTACGGATAATTGTATTATTCATGTTTCCGCAGTAGGAGCTGGTGTTGAACTCTTTGAAGAAACTGTCGTTTCTGGCCAGTTCAGCTGCTTTTTTCCCCATCTGGAAATCGTTTGTAGAGACAGATGTAAGGAATGTCATCCTCTCACCCCGGTTTATATCCATTGCCTGGCAAATAGGTCCCAGACCATGGGTTGGATAAAGATTCCCATTCCTGTGCTGCATTTCTTTCAGGCGCCACATATCATTGGAGAGATCCTTCTTGAAATTAAACTCAAGCAGGTTATGTATATATCCGCCCTCTGCATGTATCAGATCTCCGAAAAAGCCCTGCCTGACCATATTGAGGGTAAGCATTTCAAAGAAATCATAGCAGCAGTTCTCAAGCATCATGCAATGTTTGCGGGTGCGTTCAGAAGTCTCCACAAGCTGCCATGCATCATCGGGTGTTACCACTGCAGGCACTTCTGTTGCAGCATGTTTACCATTCTCCATCGCCGCAACTGCCAGCGGAGTATGTAATGCCCAAGGGGTACAGATATATATCAGGTCGATCTCATTACTGGAACACACCTCTTTCCATATATCTTCGCTGCCACTATAACTTGTTGCCAGGGAAAGACCGCTGTCGGCCAGCGATTTTTGTCCCAGGTCAACCCGGGTGGAACGTTTGTCACATAAAGCCCGGATCTCAACACCCTCGATCATTTTCAACCGGTCAACAGCGGCAAGTCCGCGGTTACCGATGCCTATAATCCCAATCCTGACTTTATCGAGTTTAGGTGCCGCATAACCGCACATATTGAAATATTGATGATGGATCCTTTCATCAGGGACAAGGGAATCCGATCCGTGCAGCCTGTTACCATTAACAGAGGAAAGGCCGCCTGCTAATAATCCTGTACCAGTAAGACCAGCTGTCGTTATAAAATGCCTTCGATCACTTTTCATCGGGATGTCATTACCATGATGGAAATTTATCAAAATTTAAAGACATTTAACTGCAAAGGGCACAAAGATTTTCTCACAGGCCGCAAAAAATCAATCATCAAAAAAATTAATTCGTGTACGCTGTGAGTCCTTCGTGCCCTTTGTGTTTAATAAGGACTTGTTCTTATCCTATATTATGTTATTTTGAATATGCAAGGATAACTTTTCTCAGGGCATCGCCGATCTGTTCACAGTTTTCTTCAGTATATGTAGGGAATGCAAAACATGTGAAGGTATGTTCTTCATGCCATTTTGCATTCGGAACCTCAATATGAGAATAATCTGCGCTTTCCGGATTTGTATATTCCTTGGATGTGAAAGGGAATCCGCTTTTCCCGAATGAGTTATGCTGCTGAAAAGCCTGTTCAACATGGCATTGCGGCCAGAAGACCTTCCATACTGCTGCACCTTCTGCGACTGCTGCTTCTGCAAATTGTTTTATATTACAATTCATTCGGTCAACATCAAGAGAAAAGGCCATTACATACCATCCGTTCTTTCTTTCAGGGGTGTCAATCGGTCTGTTGATCACCTGAGGGAGATCCTTTATTTTCTCAAGGATGATCTGAGCGTTTCTAATTCGTGTGGGCATATTCCAGTTGTCCATCCGTTCAAGTTCCATCAGCCCTATCGCCGACTGCATTTCTGTCATGCGGTAATTCCATCCAACCATATTATGAATATATGGCAGTTTTTGTTCAAGTTCAAGCAGGCTCATACGGGTCTTAACATCATAGCCATGATCTCTGAAGCTCCTGGCTATCCATGCGTATTCCTCATTGTCAGTTGTTATCATTCCGCCTTCACCGCCGGTGGTAAAGGTTTTGTTCTGGCAAAAACTGCAGCCGGCTATATCTCCTATTGTTCCGGTCTTTTTCCCTTTATAGTAACCACCGAAAGCTTCAGCATTGTCCTCAATAACGAGCAAGTTATGCTTTTTGGCGAATGCATTTATCTTGTCCATATCGCAAACATTGCCATAAAGGTGTACAGGCATAATAGCTTTAGTACGCGAATTGACAAGTTTTTCAGCTGATTCCACACTTATGCAGTGGTCATCCAGATTCACATCGGCAAAGCGTGGGATTGCACCTGCCTGTACGATTGAGAAGCTGGAGGCAATAAAGGTATAACTTGGGACAATGACCTCGTCCCCTGGTCCTATGCCCATGGCAGCGAGGCCAACATGAAGAGCGGCTGTTCCGGTGGCAACGGAGATGGCATATTTGCTTCCCTGCCACTCGGCAAATCGTTTTTCGAATTCCATTCCTTTCGGGCCGGTCCAGTAGTTCACCTTGCCAGAACGAAGGACGTTTTCTACAGCTTTTATTGTTTTTTCGTCAAAATTCGGCCAGCCGATCTTCTGACTTGTTACGGCTTTTGGGCCGCCGTGAATTGCAAGTTTTTCAGACATAATCCGTTTGTTGAATTGTTATAATAATAGTTTGATCAGGACATTTTTTACAGTTGACTGAACGTTCAGTCAACGAAAGCTATTTAATTGAATAATTTGTTTAGCTGGCTAATTGCTGATTCGGCAAGCTTCTCACCTGAACCTATCTCATAGAGTGTTGATCCGGGAGTGGTTTCGTAACCTGTTATATAAGGTGTGAATCCTTTCGGTCCCTGGGTGAAAGAGACTTTTGTAGGAAAATAGGCTCTTTCATCGTTTGTAAGTCCGGTCACAATTGTGTTTTTACAGGGTGATTTTGCCTTTATATCTTTCCCGAATTCATTGAATATCTCACCCGGCAATCCTGCAAAAGCAATATCTCCTATGCGAATGACCATTACCTCAACACTATCGGTGATATCCTGGTTCTTTCTCATCTCAAGCCATTCCTTTGCATAATAGGCATCAGGCATTCCATCAGCCTGGATCGGCGGCATTCCTTCCTTTTCAACCTTCTTCATCAGTTTCTGTGCCCATTCAATCTGTTCGTCGGAGATGTCAATCCTGCTTAAAGGGACCATCTCCCTTGAAACGGCTAACTTATCAGTTGGAACAGGCCTTGCATTCTGCATGGCTTCCATTGCAGCAACTGAAAGGATATATCCAATGCGCTGACATTCCTGGAAAGTAGATGGAAATCCGATCCTGTAATCTACCTGTGTAACATTTCCACAGCAGCCATTAAGGAAAAGAGATTTGAATTCTTTGCCCTTCACTCTTTTGATCGCTTCAGCAAGGTATCCGGGATAGTCTGCTGAATAGAGCCAGTTATTGCCTGTAAGGGTTGTTGCATGACAGCCAAAATTAATAAGTACTCCTGCCTCTTTCCCTTCCTGTTCGAATGAGAGGGTGATAACCTCGGGATCTATCGTACCCCATGGTTCGATGACATAACCCGGCTCAAACTTCTCCCAGCACATATGTGTGGTTCCATCGACACATTTCAGCCTGCGGTTATGTGATATCCTGCTTTCCTGGCTGCGGCCGGTTGAGATCACTGTAGCCTTCAGATTAGCGTTTGCTTCCAGAACAGCACCAGCCGCACGTGTAAGATACTCCTTGGCCTTCGGAGCTGTAAGGTCAGATGGAGGTCCGCTGTGCGTATGGGTGGACATTATCATCACATTTTCAGGTTTGATGTCAGTTTTCGAAGCAATATAATCCCGTACGAACTCAACCGGTTCTTTAGGCATCAGGCATATATCGATTGCCAGTATTGCTACCTTGTTGCCGTTTCCGTCTGATGCTACCAGCGCCTTGGCATACAGTGAATCATGAACACCGCGGGAAGCATAATCATCCCCGCGATAGTTACCCACAAGATCAAGGCCAACTTCAGGAGTGTAATTGACTTCTGCCAAACCTATTTTAAGTGTCGATTTCACCCCGCTGCTTTTGCTGCTGCATGAACTAAAAAAGAACACGGAGGTCAAAAGACAGAGTGCAGTCAATGGGATGAGGAAACTGCCCGTTACTGATTTTAAATTGCATTTTTTCATATTCTTTACTTTAATAAATATTATATACGTGACACAGCAGTATTTTCACCGGAACTTCAAAATACAGTATCAGAAATACTTCAGATACACAACGATAAATTCAATGCTGATTTATTCTTTTTCTTAATACGAATATATCTATTTATGATATAATTATGCAGAAAGCATAGATTAATTATCAGCTTCCCGGCTCTTGAATTTCAGACAATGGGATTATTTTTTTTTGTAACTCTCCGCTGAGTCGGAATTAGCATTTTGCTGAAACTGGGAAGGGGTAACGCTTTTTATCTTTTTGAACTGTCGGTTGAAATTGGAAAGATTCTCGAAGCCGCAGTTATAGGCAATCTGAGAAATGTTCAGAGTATCTTCGGTTAGCAGCTTACATGCATAACCGACCCTGACATTAAGCAAATACTCTTTGAAAGTCATCCTGCATGTCTTTTTGAAGGAATTGCAAAAAGCTGAATTAGACATATTTGTTATCGAAAGCATCTCTTTCATAGAAATCTCTTCCTGAAAATGCTGAACGAGATATTCAAGGGCTTTCTGTATTGGATCATACCCCTGGTTTTGAAAAGGCTTCATAAATCCGGGGCTGGAAAGCAGCTTATATTCCCTGGTCTGACCTAACACTCTGAATATAGCCATGAGAGAGTAAAATCGTTCCGGTCCGTCAAGGTTATAGCTCTTTTCCATCAATGCTGTCAGCCTGTCCCTTGTTTTGCCGTAAAACTGTAATCCCCTGTATGATTCTCCCAGAATCCGGTTCAGATTTCTGTTTTCAGGAATTTCAAAAAACTGGGAACCAAGAAAATCTTTAAGGAACTGGTATACTATTGCTTTGCCCTGGAAACCGCCGGGATGATTAGTGTACTCTTCGTCGCACAAATACTCATGAGGCAGGTAAGATCCGAGCAGAACCAGATCATGTTGTTCGAACCGGTCAATATGATCCCCGATCATCCTTTTGCCTTTCCCATTCATAATGAGAACCAGTTCATATTCAGCATGATGATGCCAGCGGGCAAAGGATTTTGTTTCATGATGTACAATAAATGATTTGTCGGGGTCCTGAAGAAGCTTAGTGTTTTCTAATTTCATTTCTCATCAAATCATTCAATATATTATTTAGTACAGCTGCAAATAATAATCAGTGATAGACTAACATTTTTGTAGTTCTGAAGGAGCCTCCCCAATTTACACGGCATATGTAAATACCCGGGGAGTATTTACTGCTGTTCCAGGAGAAGGTGTGATCTCCGTAAGTCAGTTGCCGGCTTACAAGGGTTTCAATCACCTGTCCTCCATTGTTCAGAATTTCCACGTCTACGTCTCCGTTACCGGGAATATGAAATGTTAATGATGTTGAATTCCTGACAGGGTTAGGGAAGTTCTGTTTCAGGTAAAAGCTTTCCTGGCTATCGGGTAGGTTATTCACACCTGTTGTACCATATATATAGGGTTCATTTACCAGGTGCCAGTACGGTTCATTCTGTCCGTCAAAATCACGCTGAAGATAATATGTCTTCAGGGGGAATCTTTCAAAGGAGGTCAGATTGGCCAGTGATGGACCAGTGTCTTTATCCCATTCATAAACAGGGATATTCCTGGGATTGATAGTGGTTATCATTCCTCTTTCAAGGGCCATGTGAAATAGTCCGAAATTGCCAGGCTCATGGGCTCCCAAATAATGACCGATTATATCCACATAGAATTGATTCCTTCCGAAAATAATATAATTGGTCATATAATCTGTTGCGAGATCATCGGGAGTTGGTCCATGGAGAAAATTGCCGTCTCTTCCATAAATGCCTTCAATTATATGCAGGCCGGCAAATGTGACTGAATTATTGTCAAGGCATCTTGTTGCCCATGTTTCCTGCCATATGCCACCCCTCGCTTCCAGGCCGGTCCCAACGGGGAACACCGGCTGCAACGTGCCTGTCATAGTTGGCAAGAATATCTTCATTGGCAGAAGGATTAAGATGATCCGGATTGACCCCGGTCATTGTGGCGCCATAAGATGTGCAATGCGCCTGGTAGTTCTGGGCATTGGTTCCCTGAAGGTTCTTGGCACATAATGTAAGCCCCATACCATGTGCCTTGAACTTCGCTATATTCAGCAAAAAGGTGTCAGGGGCATTTACCGGCCACAGATAGGGTATCTTTCTGTACCATACTCCATCGGGGACATCAACCCATTGTATTTGTCCAGGACTAAGATTTGCCGCAGGAGTGTCAATGCACTTCAGGTCTATGCCTGTGCGTTCAGCCATATCAATATACCCTCCGTCTGCCAGGTCATCAGGACAATTGACTTCCCGGATATAGAACTGCCCGGCTGAAATGCTAAGCTCCTTCAGACTTTCTATAACACCTTCAACGAAGAAGGCATCTGTAACAATACCCATCGATCTTTCGATGGTATATTTGGAGCTCCCCCTGGCCCGGCAGGTAAGATTTGGTTTGATGACAACCTTGTGAGTTAATGGGATCCCCTCTTCCTGATTATCCGTTAGTCCAAAAACTGACCGGCCAAAATCGAGACCTGCGGATTTAATAGCGCCTGAATTTGTCTTAACATCCACGTTTGTTTTCATGATAAACACAGAATCCGGATTCTGGAGGATAAATGGATTTACGCCAAAGAAAGATGCCTTGGCAGGGTCGAAGCTGTTTCTTCCGGGTCCAAGTAAGATTCCTGCACCTGCGATAAATGACGACTGGACAAACTGTCTTCGGGTTATTGTCATATGGGTATCCGTATTACAATAAATAATATCAGTTTATTATCAGGATTGTTACAAATTTACAAAAGTTAAGCATAGCAGAGTCTACTCATGACTTATTATATCCTGAACAAAACATAGGGGATTTATCTTCAGGTCTTTATAAATCGGTTAATTCGACTTCAATATTATTTGTTATTGTTTCTCCTGCTTTGATATATGGCAGTATTTTTTCCTCTTTTAAGGTAACTCTGTTTTTTGCTGGTACGTTACATGGCTCGAGGCCAAGTACATATTCACCCATCCCCATCATCTTCCATTCAGTAAGATATGGCAGCTGTTCGGCATCAAATTTAATCTTTAGGGAAATACCCAGTTTCCTGTTCAGCAGAGCTGCATGTGCTTTTCCTTTGTTATCGGATTTCACTGAATGGAAATAAACCTGCTCCTGGCAGTTTGCCTGTGGCTTGATAAAACGTCTGAAATCATTTATGCCTTCTGCGGCAAATGGTGTCGCTGGAACTGTTATGACCGGATCCACAATAAGCTCAGAAAACTCGCTCAGGAGAGGGTACCCGAGATTCATATGGTAGAGGATAGTATAAGGGCTGGCCTTATACCCGAAGTTGGTGACTATATCCCTTATCCTGATGGTATTCTGTCCCACAATTGATGAGATCTCACGTTCGAGCCTTATCCTGTGGCCAAAGATACGTCCCTCTTCAATGGTACCCCTGAGCCGGATATGATATTCATCTCCAACCCATTCTGAAAGGTCGGCAACCTGTCTGGCCGGTATGGTGGAATAGCGGCCGTGAAGTCCAAGTTCCTCATCGCCATCTTTGACAGGGGCACCCAGATAGGTAAGGCCACAGGTTGTCAATAGTCCTCCGGTAAATGTATTGAGCCACCCAAAGCCTGAAGGTTCGAAGAATGCCGGATGAGTTTCTCCATTGCAGGATATGTAAACAAGATTATTGCCCCTGAATGAAGCAAGGGAGATATCCATCCCACGGTCAGGAAGAATGGTGTAGTTGAGACCGGATCCGGTGTTTACATCTATTGCTCTCATATCCCTTCCTCTTCCATCAGAAAGGAGATAGTGTCTGCTGCCGCCGATTTGGGCCGTATTGCCAACGTATTGCAGTAATTGGTCTTTTTTCATAGAGTCTCTTTTACCTTTGTGTCCTTTGTGAGAGAACCTCTGTGAACCTTTGTGTTTAAATAATTTAAATTTAAACACATAGGACACAAAGGTTATCACAAAGGTGCATTACGGAATAATTATTTCCTGAGCTTATCAGCAGTGTTTCTGACTCCCTCAATTATCATATCAAGATCTGCCTTTGTTAATCTGGGATTCATCGGAAGGCTTGTGTGTTCATTATAGAAGAAGTTTTCAGCAACAGGGCAAAGCTTATCAGGATAATTATACATTTTCTTTAATCCTGTGAAGTGGTAATTAGGCTGGTAATGCTGTATCCCCTGGATACCCTCTTCCTGGTAGAGTACTCTCATGAAATCATCCCTTGAAGCTCCAAGTTCATTTCCCTTGATAAGCAGGGTATAAAGATGGAATGCATGGTAGCAGTTAGGATCTTCAAACACTGGTCTTACACCTTTGATTTTCTTAATGCCCTCATTAAGGTAATGGCTGTTTTCTCTTCTTTTATTGATAAGCATGTCGAGTTTTCTCAGCTGTGCTCTTCCAACTGCCGCCTGTGATTCATTCATTCTGTAGTTGCAGCCCCATTTTCCATTGTCATTGATAACATCGAAGTGGGAGGGGAGCCAGTAATCTTTTACGCTCTTCTTCTCCATTTTGAACCCTGCAAATTCAAATTTAGTCTGACCCGGATTCCAGTGAGTGATACTCATTACTCTCATTCTCTGTAGTTTATCAGCCAGATCGTCGCTATTTGTCGTAATCATACCACCTTCACCTAGTGTAGTAATATTTTTTAGTGAATGGAAGCTGAAACATCCGACATCTCCAATACTGCCTGCAGGTCTTCCCTTGTATTTCGAGCCGGCTGCATGAGCGCAATCTTCCAGAACGAAGAGTTTATGTTTTTTTGCAATTTCCATAATAGGATCCATATCGCACATCTGTCCGGCATAATGAACAACATAGATCGCTTTTGTTTTGGGAGTTATCTTGTTTTCTATCTGTTTGGGATCTATATTGAAAGTAAGGGGATCTATATCCGCATACACTGGTTTTGCACCCTCTTTAAGGATTACAAGTGATGTTGCAATAAAGGTATTTGGTGTCACAATTACCTCATCCCCCTTTCCAATGCCGAATGCCTGGGTAGCTGCATGCATGGCAGTGGTACAGTTACTGGCGGCCATTGCATGCTTAACTTCAAATATTTTCGCGAATTCCCTCTGAAAAAGTGTAACCTGCGGACCCATGGTTTGTGATTCCTGTGCCATGGCAACCTTTACGGCCCTTTCCTCTTCTTCGTCATAAATAGAGCCAAAGAATGAATAGGGTACCTTAAGCGGTACACCATCATTCATCTGATAACCTGAGGTTATTCCTCCCTCTGTATCTGAACCTGTAAAAAGAATTTCTTTATTTTTTTCCATAATATTTAGATTTTAAAGTTTGACTTCTATGTTTGTTTTTTCAGCAGATCTAGTGCATTTCTGTTTCACAGACACCAAATCCGCCTCTGAAATAATTGAACTGTACATTAGGATGGTCCGCCAGAAGCGACATTGGGACAGAGCTGTCTGTAATTTTTTTACTTATCATCAATGCGGTGAGCCTCTGTCCGAAAGCATTATCATGGGTGCCTGCATGCCAGATGGATACTTTCTCAGCCTTCCAGGTCTGTACAGGGCCAACGGTCAGAGCCTGCATCGGGATCCCGGTTACCATGCCTCCGGCGCTGGTACGTGCATTCTGCATGCATGTAATAGGATGAAGATCCACAACACGTGTTGTGAGTTTTCTGAATTCTTCAGGTGAGGGAGGGGCATCTTTGTATTTTCCTTCCCTTTTGAACGGGTCATTGAATGCCCAGTGTTTCGTATCACCCTGTCCCCCCTGCATAACTGCACAACGTATTCCGCTTTCCCAGCTTTGGATATATTTACTTGTATCGGCTTTGGGAAAGTGAAGGTTGGAATCAGGTATCCGCAACTTTTTTTCAATGCGGTTAAAACAGAGATCCCTGTCGGCCTTCTCGAATGAAATCGGATTGTTGGCATCAAGCTCTTTTCCATCAACATACCATTCATCCATTCCCCAGAAATGGGCATTTGCAAGGTTCATCTGCAATTCATTCACAATACGCGCCACAAGTGGCAATTGTTCTGTGGGACCTATGGGGCCGCAGATACCCACAGGATTATCACTGGTGGCCTGTTTCCATGCGGTAATGTATTCAAGAGCTTCGGCAAGGTAAAAGTCTTCAAGTGTATCATAAAAAATAACCTTAAAACCATTTCTTGAAAGCTGAAGCATATCTTTTTCTGTAAGCTTTGCTGCCTCTTTCAGCAGATCATCCGGCAGGGTGGTGAAGTCCCACCAGTCTGGTGCCAGCATACTTAATTTTCGCGCCATTGTATCTAAGGAGATTAATTTGAGTAATAAATTTCAGGAATATTCTAACTAAAAACGCATTCGCTCAGAAATGCAGGTTTATACCCGTTATCAGCGGCCCACTTAACAGCAGTCATTACCTTCTGCCTGTAGTCGGGCTGATAGGCCACATAAAACGGATAAAAGTACTGCTCATGTATCATCAAATCCACATAAGCTGGTTTATGAGAGTCGCTTCTCATGCTTGAAAGATATGGTACAATCTCTTCATTTTTTACAGTATTTATAACCAGAGCCATCCTTGAGAAAATTATTCCCTCCTTGTTGTCTCTCCAGATGAACCTGTTATTGACATGGAGTCTTTTCTCGTCATCCAGATAGTAAGAAACCTTGTCTGCACCTTCAGCAAGAAAATAGCCAGCCAGGGCCAAATATCCTTCATCTCTCAAAGCCCTGCAGCCATCAGCTAAAGCTTCTCCCCAGTGCAGCGTTGTAACAGGTCCCATAAGCTCCTGCCCGGCAAATCTCTTTATCTGATCCTTTACCAACATGCAGTCTTTTGTTACCTGATCGTATCCGGCATTGATATATGGCCTGTCAGGATCATTCTGCAGAGCATGAAAACTCAGCCTCAGCCAGGCTGCATTATCCTTCCATTCACTTTTGAATTTATCGGTCATCTGGGAAAGGTTGAATCCATCAGTCTGATAGTACAGGTTCAGATGTATCTTCGTTCCATAGGTATCGTGAACCTCCTTCAGGAATCCCAGGTATGGGTTCTCAAATATTGATTTGTATTTTCCGGCATTTGCATTTATGTCTTTAAGGAACCAGATATTGTCATCGAGTGAAAGCCTGTATTTATTTACCACATTTTTCAGCCGGTAAACAACAATGCCGGTGGTTTCACCCGAAACTGAATCCTGGACCTCTATGACATTCTTGTATTCTTTAAGTGTAACGACTGCTGAATATTTTCCTGCTGAGTAAACTGCAGCAATTCCATTGATCTTTAAATTCATACCCGCCGGGGCTCCCACCTTAACTACAGTTAGCAGGTTCCCTTCAGATAACTTCCCGTCATATCCGGTCAGCATATCTCCATCAACGGGACTTAAGAATTTGATTTTGTTTTCCATTGGAACAGTTTCTTTTATTTCTCTAAATGTATTTTGTATAGGGACTGTTGTGATGGCCAGTCCAGCCAATCCTGTTTGTTTAATGAATTCCCTTCGGTTGTTTTTCATCTTTTATATCTTTTATAATGACAAAATCACCAAGAATATCCTGAAGAATATTATTCTGAGGGAAACCGTGCCCCAGATGTTGTCTGAAACCCTCAGCATATTCTACACCGGTCTCCAGGCCTCTTTGTTTTGAAAACCGTTTCATCGCGAGTATATACTCATCAATCTTATGATGAGTAAGTAACCAGTTTCTCTGGCTTTCATGACTTGCAAGCATCTTCTCCTTGACTGCAATCTCACCGGAGATATTAACATACATTGATGGAACTACCGATTTTCCGAGAATATCTTTTCCTTCCATTGGATCTGAATAGTACAGGTATGGAATCGGTTCAAAAGGAGGTGTGTCGACTTCCATATTTTTTACACCTGATGCAAAACAGGCAGCCTGTACGATCAATGCAGTCAGCTCATGATCTACCAGGTAGTCATTCGGGCTGGAGGTAAATACAAGGGATGGTTTTATACTTCTTATAAGTGCAGTTGCCCTGTTTATTGAATCCCGGTCATAAACAATATACAGGTCTTCAAGTTCAAGGCAATGATAAGGAGCGCCTATCTGTTCTGCTGCTCTGGCAGCTTCGGCCCTTCTTATCCGGCTTATCTCCTCTCTTGAGTACTCGGCTGTCCCTTTGTCGCCTGGTGTCATTGTAGCTATATGTACAATCCATCCGGCTTTTCTTAATAAGGAGAGTGTTCCGGCACACATCATTTCCACATCATCCGGATGAGAGAGTAATGCTAGGGCAATTTTTCCCATACTTTAATTATCAGTTAATTTTGATAGTTTTTCCTGTTCTTGCAGATTCGTAGCATGCTGCCAGGATCTTCTGGCTTTCAAGTCCAAGATCCACATTGTTCTTTGGCTCTCTTTTCTCAATTATGGCGCAGCTGAATTCTTCAATTTCGGCGCGATATGTATTCACAGGAGGAGGGTTGATAGATATTCCATCTCCTTCATTGCGTGATTGCTGTGCGTTGTAGCCCGACGAATCGCCCTCGAGGTAGGCAGTCATTTCACCTGCTGGCCCCTGTCCGATAGTTCCTTTTGCAAGGATGCTTCCGCCTGATCCGTAGAGTTCGAGGATATTTTTGCTGCTGTTATCCGGAATGCAGAAGTAAGTATCAACTGTTCCCATTGCCCCGTTTTCAAAAAGAAGAGAAACGACAGCGCTGTCTTCAGATCTGTATGGATGAACACTATTGTTGATAAAACAGCTGACACTCCGGATCTTGCCGAAGAACATTTCAAGAAGGTCAATACAATGTGATCCCATATCCATCAGCGATCCGCCGCCTCCGGATGCAGGATCCTGCCTCCAGGCGCCTTCAATTGGAGGATACCAGCATGAGAGCTGTGCCCTGCCATAAACGGGCTTGCCAAGTCTGCCATCCTGAATCAGCTGAAGGGCAGCCTTGTGCTGTTCAACGAACCTCATCATAAATGATGTGCCTAACATGACTCCCTCTGCCTTACATGCAGAGATCATCTTTTCAGTTTCAGCAGTTGTCATGCCAAGCGGCTTCTCACACAGAATATGCTTCTTACCCTTAGCGCATGCAAGTACATGTTCAAAGTGCTTATTGACAGGTGATGCGATATAAACCGCATCTATATCAGAACTGATAAGCTCCTGAATACTATTAACTGCCCTGGCATTAAATTCCTTTGCCACAGCTGTATTTACTTCCGCATTGATATCATATACTGCACTAAGAACAGCATGATCTGCATTCATTATTCCTTCAGGAATTGTCCTTCTTCTGGCAATACCTCCTGAACCTATGACTCCCCATTTGATTTTGTTTTCCACAGTGATTCCTCCTTGATTTTAAACAATTGTGTCTTATAAAGTTAATTTATTTTTTATCCTGTTGTTTCTGTTTTTGCCTTCCGGGTCATTCTGTAATCAACAATTGTGATGATCAATGTGGATATTAATACCAGAATTCCGCCGGCAATTGCCATGATGTTCAATGATTCTGAGAGCCATATTGCCGCTATCGGAAGCCCAAAAAAAGCTATCAGATAATTAGATAAAGCCACCTGCATGGCATCCAGCATTTTTAATGCTTTAAAGAAGAGTATCATGGAAAGGAAATTATGGAAGAGAGTTAAAAGCGACATCCCTATCCATGTCTGAGTAGTAAATGATGGTATTCTTGCAAAGACATCCTTTTCATAAAACAATACAAGAGGAGTAAGCAGGATTACCATTACAATATAGGTAAAAAAAACCAGTTCGATTTCCGTATACCTCTCTGCGATTTTCTTGATGCCTGTATTGTAATAGGCATTACCTACAATGGCAAGGAAGATCATGATATTTCCGACAGCATATTTTGATCCAAAATTAAGCTGTTTAATGTCTCCTGTGGAACAGAGAATTACCCCAATTATCGCAATAAAGAAACTGATCCACCTTATCCTGTTCATTTTTTCCTTTAACAGCAGAAATGCAAAGATGGCTGTAATTACAGGCAGACACAGGGTGAGTATGGCGGCATTGCTTGCCAGTGAGTATTGTGTCCCCCAGGTCATCAGCACCTGAGCAGGAAAGACACCCAGTAAGGCAAGTTGTACAAATACTAGTATATCCTTGAATTTTTTCCCTCCCTTATTGAATTCCCGTAATGCAAACGGAGCTAAAAAGAGAGTGGCAAGAAGCATTGGGGCCCAGACTGTAAAATACGGGCCTACCTGGTCCTGGGTGAGTTTTATGCATGTAAACTGAAGGGACCACATCAGATTGCAGATAAATAAAAGGGTCCAGGATATTATAGTATTTTTCATACTGGCAAATAATGGGTAAGATGAGCCCGATCAAAATAATAAAAATATCAACCGAAATGATGATACTTTTAAATTGATTGATAATATTTATTAATCAGAATAAACGAGGAATGTATCAAAACCTTTAAATATTGTTTTATATCCATACTGATCAATGGCTTCTACTTCCACATGGTAAAAAAATGTTGCCGGAGGGGAAATCTTCTTACTGAAAACCTTGTCATCACTTGTCACATCGCCATCCCTTCCTTCATCATTCAGTTCAAATTCAATGACCTTATCGGGATCTGTCATAGTCACATTATCAAGTCCTTTTACATTATTGACAGGTATTAATTTTGCTCTGACAGAAACAATATTGCCTCCATCATAGGCTTTAACCTGTAGCCGGTTGCTTCCTGAAATAGCTGCCCAGTCTATTACAGGAGGTGTTTTGTCCTTCCCGGTGACAGTAATTTTTACTTTACCCTTTTTAATGATATGAAACTTATTCTCAGCGATCCAGTATTCTGCAAAAAACTCAATCGGGTGTTTATCGGGACACCAATCTGAAATCAGCGGAAGTGAATATTTGGGTGAACTGCCGATTCCTCCGAATTGATTCCAGAAATCAGTAATCCTTACATTTATCCCATCCTTATTAACAAACTCATCAGATGTGTACAGATTTGTTCTCCTGTATATATTATTGTCCTTTACCAGGATAACAATTGATTCGCCAGGATTCGCGACGCCGTCTCCGTTACCGGAACCTAAAAAAAGTGATTCAGTCAGAATACCTGCTTTGGCGACAGAGAAGGTTTTTCCGTCTGCGATTACAAAATCCCTGAATTCCGGCAAATCCGCTTTCACAGGGATTTCAAAAAACTCACTCCATTCACCATTTTTCCCGTCACTTATTGTCAGCTTAAACCTGGCAATTTCAATGCTGTCCGATTTAATATAAAATGAAAAAGGTCTGACTGAAGCAGCTGTTGATTTAACATCTATATTTCCGAAATCAGATTCGCCTTTTCTTACTTCGACATATTTTTTCAGAGAGGATAGATTCGCCTTAACATTGTGAGCTGTTCGTTGCCCTTTATTTAAAAGAGAAACTGACAGCACAACTTCCTTTCTCGATTTTGCCCAATTCATTCCATTTACCCTTACAGAAGCGATTGTAAGGTTAGAATCGTCCTGTAAACTATTGATTCCAATGTTGTGCAGACCTCCGTTTAATGAAATCTTAAGTCTTCCATTATTGTCACTTCTAATGGTCTTTTGAGTGACTTTACCATAAAATGGTTCACTATCAATTATAAGGTAATCTGTATTCTTCTCATATAGAGGTGGGGTAGTGACTGTTAGACTTACATAAGACATGGTCTCCCCATCAGGCAGGAATTCTCTTACGGAAGATCTGAATCCCCGTTTGTCGACATTTTCAAGAATTGTAAAGCCCGGACGAAACCTGTCACTACTTACATGGTAATTCCAGACTGAAAACTCAGGGTACAGATCAATATGATCCCACTTAGAAGGCTTTGCAGGTGGATTCTCAAAAGTATGTATACAAAAATCAAACATATCACCGAGTCCACAGGTTGAATGAGCGGCTTTATAGGCTTTAAATTCATAATTATCAACTACCTCCTTCCAGATCCTGTTCATATCGAAATGGAAGAAGCGCAGATTATCTCTCTCTCCATAATTAAAACGAAGATTCACTCCTGAGTAGTTACTGTACATATCGAGGATACGGTATTCGACAGGTATTGTCATAGGACCAGCCATGAATTCGGAAGAGCCACAAAAGTTCCCCGCTGCTGAGACCATATCGGGATATTTGCCTGCTACCCAGTAGGACATATATCCTCCCATTGATAGTCCGCACACAGCCCTGTGCTCCCTGTCATCAAGGGTCCTGAAGCTGTTGTCAATCTGATTTACAATTTCAGGGAAGTAGATCGGGAACTGACGAAAGGTCGTTACATAGCATTCATTATAAGGCATCAGTTCATATGCGCTGTCAGAGAGAGGATTAAATCCATCAGGTTTTACAACAATTACATCGTGAAGTGATACATAGTTTGCTATATTGTCTCCATTGTTGTCCTCTCCTTTGTCATAGTTTGAATAATCATCTCCTACCGGGCCAAAATATCGTTGCGACCAACCATGAAAGAAATAGATCACAGGATATCGCTTTTGCGGTTTTAAATAATAGTCTGGTGGAAGGAAAATGCGATAGTTTCTTATTTCTCCGAATGTCGTGCTGTAATGACTTGTATCAATAATTACAGGATCTTTACCTGTTCCGGGGATCGCCTGTAGATTGATCAGAAGAAAAAATTCTAAAATTATCGCGGCAGCTGATCCTAAACTGTTTCTCTTTAATCTAAAATGGCTTATGCCTTTAACGCAAGGATCGCATATAGATTCCGGGGATAGGATGTTTTTTGTCCCTTCTATTCCAGCATTGTGTTTGAAAAACTTTAATTTTTGAAACACTTTCATAATCCGTTTAGCCTAAAATAGGTTAATACTCTGCCAGTTTCCTTGCCGTATCCATCATAACTTTCATATTTTCGGCCGGAACCTCCCTCGGATTCATCTCTCCGGTATTGAATATATATCCGCCATTTGCCTTACAACTGGAAATTATCCTGGTGGTTTCACTTTTTACAAGTTCAGGGGTACCTTTCCAAAGTACTTCAAGCGGATCGAGGTTGCCGCTGAAGGCTGCTTTGCCTTTTAGTGCAGCCGAGATCTGGCTTATGTCGCCTGCCGGTCCGATATTTTCAAAGCTGGCCCCTATTGGGAGATGCGACAATATGTTCTCCAGGTTAGTTTCACTGTTATGCATCCAGATCATAATGTCGAGCTCTTTTTCACAATACTGAACAAGCTTCTTTGTAACAGGAAGGATATGTTCGACATAGAGAGGCGCAGGTACCATATTTCCGAATGCGTTGCAATCGCCCAGCCAGATAGCATCAGCGCCTGCATCCTTCTGAGCTTTTATATATCTTTTATAAAACTCAAGCCAGTAATCCATAGCCTGATAAAGCAGGACAGGATTGGTAAGGAGGAGCAGCATTGATTCCTGTATGCTCCACATGAGGCCCACTGCGGAAAATGGTGCAGCACATGACCCACAAATCAGCAGAGAATCCTTATAATGCTCCTTAAGTCTCTTTATTGCCTTAAGTTTTTCAGGCATTCTCCCGTCTTTCAGCGGATTCATCTCGGGCAGGTTCTTTATTGTCTCCTGATTAACTGGCAGGTAACCATATGTTGCCCTTAGAAAATTGCCCTCCCCTTTAACAGCTATCCCTGCAGGTTCAAATTCATAGCAATCATCAATCTGAACCCAGGCCCAGTCGAAACCAAACTCATCTATAGCTGCCTTATAGACTTCATAGATCTTGTCTCCATCCTGACAAAATTCTTCGTAACTGTATTTGCCATGCCACCTTACATCGAACTCTTCGCTGCAGGCAACACAAGGGATCCTTCTTGGTTTTTTCAATTCCCTTATCCGTTGAAAATCTTCCAGTACACCTGTATATGCCATAATTTCAGTAAGTTATTTTGTGTTTAAAAATAGCTTTTCAAATCTTGACCTTTTGGTTTTTTCTTCGTTATGGTTAATGTAATCACCTATTTTTATGTGTAAATTTCTCCAGAGAAGGTATTCGGAATCAAATCTCCCGGTCATGGTGCCCAATCTGTAGCTCATGTTTTCTGAGAGCCACGCTTTTCTGTATTCTTCTCTTAATGTGGTGCAGTAATCCATCATATCTGCTATAAGCCCGTGGGTCGTATAGTTAATATCATAGTTCCTCACATAGTCTTTCTCTCCTTTGGAATTGAGATCGTAAATCCAGTTCCATCTGTCAACAATTGTTTTGGCCCAAATAAACCTGGCGGCTGTAAAATCAAGCTGACGGCAGTTTACGAGCATTGTCCTGATAAATGCAGTATCCTCTTTTCCTGAGAGCAGAACACCATATAGTTTCTCCTGAGCCTCTTCAGCAGCAATCCTGGCATTCCTGAAATCATCCAGATGTATGGCGGTATTGTTAAGATGGTAAGAGGAGAAAGGATCTTCCCACATCTCAGAAAGGGTGTGACGGCCAAGACATTTTGCAAGAAAGTCTTCCGATTCAGACATTTTAAGAAAAGCGTCCCTCATAATTTCTGATGAACCGGGATACATAATCCTGCAATATTTTTCTGTAAAGCTTTTCTTGTCAATAGGTGCACTTTGCCATGCTCCTGCAGATCCGTAAGCCATAAACAGCCAGGAGTTCCTCAGCAGAGGCTGCACGGCGTCCGTCCAGACAGAAGTGATATATCCAATTGCATTTTCATCCTTGCATGCCTTGAGACAGATGTCGATGTTGTCAAAAGTATAATCAGCTGCCGGGTAAACATTACCCCAGTTGTCTACAGCAGACTGTACGAAAAAGGGTAGCTTCTCTTTTTTGACAGGCGTGAGCCACTTGGTCAGAGAGCCCGGAGTATCTGAGTATTCCCATAAAACAGGAATAAGATCCCTGGGGAACTGGGAAATGATATCCGGATAATTATTTGAGATGTCAGTCCATACCATTACTCTTTTACCATAGCTCCTGAGGGTTTTTGTTACAAAGTCAATCTGGGTAAGGTAGAGCTCCTTAGGCTGGATCGACTTATCCTCGGTTTTCAGCCTTTCGGTCTCCCATGTCTCGTCGAAACCAATGTGAATGAAAGGGCTAGGGAATATTTCAGTATATTGCTTTATCCAGTCTTTCAGAAAGATCTGAACACCCGGGTCCCTGGGGTCAAGATCATGTCCGTATTTTCCAATGCCAAGCCCCGCGTATTTTTCTACCCTGAGAAGTTCATGGAGATGTCCGTAGAAATTTACAAAAGGAATAACATCTATGTGTTTCTTTCGCGCATAGGCCACAATTCTGCTGATCTGTTCCTGGGAATAACAGGCATTGTAATTAATGAGAGAGTATCCCTTCATCTCAATACTCACTTCATTATAGAAGTAGTACTGATTCATTTTCCACCTTGCAAGAAAATCTATCTGATTCATTATCTCCGCCTCTGTCAGTAATCCACCGTGGGAAAAGTCAATCATTACTCCCCTATATGCCATTTCAGGATAATCTTCAATCTCAGCTTCAGGTATATAGCTGTCTGTATTATCAAAAACAGCCATTTGTTCAAGAGTCTGTATTGCGTAGAAAACTCCTGCATCGGTTTTGGCATTAATCAGCACTCTGCTGCCTGTCACACTTATCTGATAAGACTCCCTTGTACCGGGACCGGTTTTTTCATCCTGAACAGGTAGGGCAGGACCCGTATTCTCCGATTTCAGGACAATCAACTTTACACCTGGTTCTTCAGCATAGGTTGTATTAATTGTAATACCAGACGATTCCTTAATGAAACTGATTAACTGTTTCACAGTCGCCTGCTCTCTTTCAAGTAAATCTGCTGAAAGAAGGATTTTAGCTCCATTAAGGTGAAACTTGTCTTTCCCCCATGCAGCTTTTCCCGGAGCCGGTATAAGGTTGTGATCCTGACTGTGAAGTATTCCGCACTGCAATGCAGTGAGGACTAAGATTAAGGATAAAATCGTTTTTTTCATTTCCTGATGTATCCGGAATTAAGTGATCTGAAATTAATGTTACTTCTGTAATTTCTTTAAAGCCTCATCAATTGCAGCGCTGCCTTGCAGAGCATTTGCCGGATGCGGATTCTGACTTGTGAATGAGAGCATAAGCAAGGCGTTTTCGGCATCACTTTTATTTTCATTTATTGTCCCGTCCGGATCAGAGACAGCCTGAAGGTTCAGACCGAGATGTTTTGCCATGAATTTGTATACAGGTATTCTTTTTGCATATCCGTAATCATGCACTCCATCGGGGAAATTTGCATTTTCCACATTATTCTCAGCCTTGTAAAAGGAGTATGTTCTTTTTATGAAAGGGTATTCCACAGTTGGTTCATTTTTCGTCCAGTCAGCGCCGTCTGAAACCATAAGCATTGGTTTTGGTGCCGCCATTGCAGCTATTTCAGCATTATTTGTAAAATAGTCTGCACCCTGATGGATTGGCAGGCCGCTTTCACAATTACAGCCCCCGAAGAAATGACATGAAACCATAACTACGGGAACACTTACAGCCACCCTGTCATCAAGGGCAGTAAGCAGGAATGTCTGAGTTCCCCCACCGGAAGCACCGGTTACCCCGATTTTTGCCATGTCGACATCTGGCAGTGTTTCAAGATAATCGAGGACTCTCATGCTGTTCCATGTCTGCATGGTAAGAGCTAATGGGACACTATGATATTTAGCTATGCTGTCGGTTACAGGCTTTTCTACTATTGAAGAAGGATCGAGCTGTTTGCTGGATTCGCCACCCCATCCGAACATGCTGTAGCTGAATACTACCGCACCCATTCGGGCAAATGTGGCACATCGCTTCTGCAGATCAGGATGGAAACGTCCCCATGCCCCCAGGGTATCTCCCTCAAAATGACCGTGAGGACATAGAATTCCCGGGTGTTTGGAAGAATTGTCAAGCGGCCGGTAAAGGTTGCCGCAAAGATAAAATCCTGGAATTGTTTCAATAGAGACATTTTCAACCGTGTAGCCGTCATGAATCCTTTTCGTGCCGGTAATTGCATTCAAAGGCGTACGGGTTGGAAGCGGCGACAGGTTCATACCTTTAAGGATCCTTTCCTTTAACATCTTTTTCCTTGGTTCCCACTGCTCACTTGTTGAATACATCGATTCAAGCTTCTTAAGCTCAGCGGCACCCTGCTCTTCAGTATAAAAGGCTCCCTGCCGAAGAACCGGCTTCTGTTCATTTTTACAGGCTGCCAGAAGTACTATGGAACCGACGATTATGAGTATTCTTGTTTTCATAGTCAGATAGAGTTATAGTTTAATTATTTTCTGTTCTGGGGTTCTTTATCTTATTTTTCTTTGTTTTTATAAAAATTCCTCTGCTTTTTTCTGAGCGGTTTTAATTATCTGTTCTATGTCAAAGCCGAGAGGCTGACCGGCATTTACTTTAGCTTTAGCACTGAGCAGGGCAGCCTGGAATCCTTCCGGAAGCTTGTCATTTTTCCACCAGTTCATATCCTTCGGTATACAGCCAGGCATATCTGTCAGAGGTTCGTAAAGCATAATATGCATTATGTTCGAACCATTTTGCCCTGTCGGTGGCTTTCATCATCAGTCCCTGCCCCGTAAGGCGATATGGAAAAGGAGACATTCCCAGCCAGTTGCCTGCAATATAATCAGCAGAGATCGCGTGACCGATTCTTAAAAATGAGGCATGCTTTGACCATAGCTCAGGAGGAACAAATGCCCGGGCATCGTCGGCCAGAGCTGAGCGGATCGCATAATACTCAAGCGCTGAGGTATAATAATATGCTTCCTCGTTGGTGTCAATAAGTTCCGTTCCCGGTTCAATGCCATCAAGCAACCCAGCATAGAAGGCAGGATGGAGTCCCCACCATCCATTTTCAAGTTCCTTTATTGTATTTTCCCTGCTTGTAACCGGCAGTAAAGCACCTGAGAACGGGGATCCGTTTTGCCAGTCAGACAATTCCCTCAGTGAGAATATAACAATTCCAGGAAACTCCTCCTGTAATGCTTTAATGAATTGAGCTCCCCGTTTTCTTACCTGTACATAATAATCCTCAAGAGTGTATTGTGCAGCCATCTCCTGTTCACTGTATTTCCAGGGATTCTTTCCAGGTTTATAGGGCTCAGGATCCCAGAGAACTCCTTTACAGGAGGCACTCTTTGCCAGTCTGGCAGCAAACCTGATCTGCTCCTCAGCCAGTGCCCAGTCTTTATCAGAGAACCAGTCCATCTGCGATGCTCCGTAAATTACTATAAAATTGTCAGTGAGAATTTTACTCTTCTCCAGGGAGAGGATCATTTTTTTTTCATTCTCCCGGGCCTGTGGCTTGATCTTTGACCAGTCATCAACCATAAAGACATTACCGTTGCAGACCTCCTGAGATAGTTTAAGTGTCAATCCATCGAAGGGCCCGCTCTCATAAAGTTTCATGTTCTCCCTGTACTCCCTGACGAATGGTGAATTCCATCCGAAGTCGATAAGTTTTTTTTCAGGAAGTTCATAGACTATCTGGGCATTAAGAGACATCATTGCAGTTACAGACAGCAGCATTAAGAAATATAATTTTCTTTTCATAGATACATGAGTTTTATTCTGAACACAATCAATGAAATAAAAATAATATACTATCAGCACTCTTACTAATACTATTATTCAAAATTGTAATACTTAAATGCACCACTGGACTTTAAAAATATCCTGTCATGTTATCATTTCGGAATGAAAGGCTGTCGTTTTATAACTTTGCTTATTCCGGCAAGTATAACGGCATTGCTTTTCATCGGTTCAGCAACAACTTTTCCATAATCCTGCTGTTGTGCCTGATAGTTTACAGATCCATAAAGGTTAACCTCCCTGATGACCTTGCCGAAACGGTTATTCACCCATTCAAAAGCAAAGAATGTAACCGGTTTGTTTATCATATCAGTTGAACAGGCAACCGGATCGGCTTCATAACAATAGGCGCTCTGAGGTGATCCTGTATCTCCCTCACGTGTATCCAGACTCTTTTCCCCGCCCGGGTTCCACTCAAGGATATTCACCCCGTATTGTATAGGTACAATCTCTTTATAGCCGTCCTCATATACTATTTCATACCATCCGAGCAGGTCAGCCGAGTCAAAGAAGTTTGGAATATTGAAATAAGCCTTCTGGTTGGCTGAGGGGAGAGCACAGGCATGCAGGAATATCAGGCTGCTAACATCATCATTTATCTTTATTCCTTTTACTGATACCGGTAACGGATTCGCTCCCTTTCCTGCAGCTCCTGCAGAGACCAGACGATTTCCTGACCCTGTAAGTTTAAACACTTTTGTGCCGGAGCTGACCTCTCCCGAAACAAGGCTGCTTAGCTTAACGCCATAAGCCCTGGTGTCGGCTGCCAGATTCATGTTTTTTGATATGTCTATGGGTACTACAGGATCACCGTCCTCACTCGGAATTCTCTGACCCCTGAATCCGGATCTTACAACAGGAACCAGATCCCGTACAATTTCACCCAGCTCCGACTGGTCAAGAGTATGAGTTGACCATAATAGATTGGCACATCCAAGGAAGTCGAGTACAAGATCTTTCCCGAAATTGAATTCATTTGTTGAGGCCCATGCTGAAGGTGCTCCGCCTGTCATATTTATTTTTTTTATTCTCTGGTCCCAGTTGGTAATAGCTGGTGTAAAATTTCCATATATCTGTGTGAACCCCATATTATTAAGCTCCATTTCTTTTCCCATATCATCCCAGAACCAGTTGAATATGAGGATATCCTTGGGGATTGATTCTTTCACAATCTCAGGTCTCACCGCACCAGGTGTCTGATATTTCATGCCTGTAGAGGAAACCCTGTCCTGTACAAGGGTATCCCTCACGCTTTCAAGAAGGTAGTCGCCCCACATGGCAATCTTAATTCCTTTTCTTGCAAAATAGCTGTGAATCCTGTTCACATCCATTGCAAATAGCTGTGAATAATCCTTGCCTTTACAGAGAGGGCAGACCCCCATTGGAGCTCCCCACCATTCGTCATGTCCTATATGCACCATTTTTGGATGGATTACCTCAATGTATTCATCATAAACATCATACATCAGGTCATAAGAAGCGGGATTTGAAGGACAGTAGGTGTCTGGCCATTTATCACCCGGGTATTCAGCCAGCTCAGGATGTCTTGTCAGAAGATAATAGCCGTGAGTAAGCGATGGGATCTCTGGTATAACTTCAATAAAGTTCTGATTGGCGAAGGCAACTATATCCCTGACATCGTTTTTCTCAAGTATATAACCATCTCCCGCATCATAATGGCTGGAATTCTTCTCCTCTCCATGAAGTCCAAGTGTCGAGTTTGAACGGCTGTATTTCAGCTCCTTTGAAAATTCTATCCAGCCGGCATTGACTTCCGGATGCCTGTCAAGCCTCATGCAGTTGAGTTCAATTATTACCTTATTGTATTTGTACAATGCCATAAAATCCCGCAGGAAACGTTTGAAAAATGCTATATTATCTGGCCCCGGAACATATAATCTGATTGCCCTGAATGGCATATTAGGCCAGTCAGTTACTTCAACACCCTGAATACGCTTGCCTTTGCCTCCTATGAGCAGCTGGCGGAGAGACTGCAATCCGAAAAATGCACCCGGCTCATCATATCCTGCAACTATAGCAAGGTTATTTGTTACATTTAACAAATAGCCTTCAGGTCCAGGCTTCTTTTCAGTTAGTTCTATCCTCTTTTCACTGCAGTATTTTCTTACAAGTGGATTATTGAGCGTACCCATAATTACTGATCTTCCTTGCCTTGGGATCTCTGTGACTGCCTTAATCTTTATAGCAATACTGTATTTATCACTCAATTCCCTTACCAGCGCTTTTGCAAGATTGACATCAGCCTCACTGGAATTCTCAGGTACAAGGATAGATATGGTTTCGTCTACCAAAAAAGAATCCTGAGTGACCTTAAGTTGCTGTGGGATAGGAAATATCAGTGGCTTCTCTGCAGCCGAAAGATTCTGCGAACATGTAAATATTGCACCGGACAGAAGTAATTTAAGGGCTGATTGCCAGAAGGAGCATCTCTTATTCATATTTTCAGTTATTTGATTTGAAGTTACAGCTTGGACAGTTGGAGAGATAAATTATTGAGGTTTTTCAAATTTAACGACAATTTTGATGGGAACAAATAAATTTCGTTTGAGAGTATCATTTCAATCATTAACTTAGAGTTCAACAATTAACAGTAATTAAGATCCTCAGTATGGTAATCAAAAAGATTATTTCGGCCATCTTTTTAATATCGGCATGCTTTCTTTTCTCTTCAGGAATCAGTCCGAAGGATGCTGTTTACAGGTATTCCAGATCGATCTCATTGAACGGGGAGGGATGGAAAATAGCAGCTGACAGCGCCAATGAGGGGCGGGAAAAAGGATGGTTTAAATCTCCTCCTGATGAAGAATCAAAGACTACTGCAGTTCCATGGGTAATACAGGATATCTTTCATAATTACCATGGAGTAGCCTGGTACTGGAGGGAGTTTGCTGCACCTGACAATCCTCTTAAGGATGGCCGCTGTCTCCTGAGATTTAATGCCGTTGATTATCTGGCTGATATCTGGGTAAACGGCAAATATGCAGGAGGGCATGAAGGAAGTGAAACTCCTTTTGACCTTGATGTTACAAAACTTATAGTAAATTCAGGAAAAAACCTGCTGGTTGTCCGTGTCCTGAATCCAAAATATGAGCCTGTCGATGGGGTAGCTCTTAAGGACACTCCTTCAGGGGCAAAGCAATACCCTTTCACTGGCAATGCTGCTTACAACTCAGGAGGTATTGTGGGAGATGTCGTACTTATGTTGGTACCAGGGGTAAGGGTTGAAGATGTTTTTGTTATTCCGGATTGGAAGACAGGAATCGTCAGTATCCGGGCAGATATATTTAATGACGGTGCGGGGGAAGCCAAATCTGTGCTATCATACAAAGTTACTGAAGCACACACCGGTTTCCATGTGGTTTCCGGGGATCAGGCAGAAGCATTTAAAAAGGGGCATAATGAAACTGACTTTAAAATTACGGTACAGGATTACAAGCTTTGGCGCCCTGAGGATCCTGTGCTCTACCGGATAGAGGTATCCGTACAAACGGCCGGTTCAATTGACGTCAGTTCACTGCGCTTCGGATTTCGTGATTTTCATTTTGAGAAGGGATATTTCCGGCTTAACGGGAAAAGGATCTTTCTGAAGGGTACAAATTTCAGCACCCATTTTCCCGTCGGTTATACCGTTCCGTTAAATGAAGAGATGCTGAGAACTGATGTTGTTAACATGAAGGCTCTGGGTTACAATTTTGTAAGAATACCTTTCGGATGCCCCAACTCACGTGTTCTTGATCTGTACGATGAACTGGGCATTATGGTGCAGCAGGAACATTTTGGATGCTGGCAGATCGGGGATTACGGAGGATACAGGTTTCCAAAGCCGGAAAATAATGATTCCCTGCTCATAAGCCGCTTTGAAAAATCAATCAGCGAAGTACTTATACGTGAGAGAAACCATACCAGCCTGGTAATGTGGGGGGTGCTGAATGAAAACTCCGATGGAATAATTTTCAGGAAAGCGGTGGAGATACTGCCCTCCCTGAGGGAACTTGATCCTTCAAGGTTGTTTGTTCTTAACAGCGGCAGGTTTGACGGGATAAAAGAGATCGGGAGCATGAGCAATCCAGGTTCAGGAACATGGGATGTAAGAGAAGATGAATTGAAGGACTGGCATCCCTATGTCTGGATGCCTTATTCCAGTGGGACACTCGATCTGCTTTCAGGTAAACTGAACAGTTCAGGTCAGAAGAGCTATATCAGTGAGACAGGTCTTTGTTTTCCCATTGATCTGCCTTCCGAGCTTGGTGATTACCAGCTATTGGGAAAAGAGAATGCTGATGATGCAATGTACTACAGGAGACAGTATAATAAATTTCTTACCGACTGGCAAAAGTTTGGTATGGGTGAGTGTTGGGCCAGCCCTGAAGATTATATCAGGGATGCATATAAAACTGCTGCCTCCATTCGGGAGACGGCTGAGGCTGCAATCCGCTCAAACCCATTTGTAGTCTCTTATACTCCGACAAACGGAGTTGCAGATGCCGTTGCAGGAGAGAGTGTGGCAACAAATTTCAGAAGGTTAAAGCCGGAGCTCATCCGGCCTGTTCTTCTCTCAAATGCATCAGTACGATGGTGCATGAGGACTGAGCCTCAGAGCATCTACAGCGGCAGTATGATTAAGCTGATGGTCTCTTTTTCAAATCTTGATCTGATGCCTCCCGGTAAATACACAGCAACAGTAAGGGTGTTTGATCCATTTATGAAACCTGTTTATGAAAAAAAGATAGGTGTGACTGTTCCTGTGAACTCTGAAGAAGACGAACCTCCATTTGCACAGTCAGTCCTGGATGAGGAAGTAAGGATAACAGGAGCAGCCGGCAAATATCAGTTACTTGCATCGCTTGACGGGGGAGCAACTGTCACCGGAGGCGAATCCCAATTTTATGTCGCTGACAGTAATGGTTTGCTCAAAATGCCTGAAGGGGTAGTAGTTTGCGGGGAAGATTCACTTGTGACCGGTTGGCTTACAAATCATGGAATAGTGATTAACAGATTTGATAGTAATAACCATACCAGGAGGCAACTTATTGTAATTGCGGGTAATGCCCCGGATAGCCTGACGTTGATCAGCATTGCAAGCCAGCTGGCCAGAGGAAGTAATGTAATTTTTCTTTCTCCATCATCATTTGCTGCGGGCAAAAACTCCACACGATGGCTCCCCCTGGCCAACAAAGGTTCTGTTGAGCCAATGGATGCCGTAGCCGGATATTACAGGGCTGACCGCTGGGTAAAGAAACATGAGCTATTTGCAGGTATACCGGCCGGTGGAATGATGGATTATCTCTTTTACCGTAATCTTATTTCACAAAATGCCCTTTCAATGGAATATACTGTTGTCGCCAGGTCGATGTATACCTATGATGAGATTACAGATCCGCTTGATTATCCCGCTGCTACAGTTTGCGGGGCAACACGAATAAGTCATAACTATTGCTCCGGAATACATCTTGGAATATGGAACTTCGGTAAAGGGCAGTTCATAGTAAATACATTGAGGATAGCTGAAAACCTTGGTATGGACCCGGCTGCTGACAGACTCTTCTGTAATTTGCTGAAGTTTGGATCTGAAGATCTGACTGAACCGATGTCCGATCTGCCTCCTGATTTTGACAATACTCTTATTGCCATTGGATACAAAAAATAGCCATTTACAACCTGTCAGATGAAAAAAGAAACTCTGCTTATCTCAGTTTTTGCCCTTATTATTCTGCTCGATCCTGTTTATTCTCAGAAACTGCCTGAAAGACCAGTTTTAACAAAACTGCCCTTTGCATTTTCGCAGGCATCCAGAACTCCGATGGAAAGTACCCCGGTGCTTTTTAATTCCAGGCTTCTGCTGGTATCGAACAACAGGCCGGGAGGTGCAGAGGCCAAAGGTGATGATGCCTACCTGTACATTGACGATTTAAAGTCAGGAATTGAAGTTGTACGTTTTGGCAAAGGTCATTCGTTTGTATCAGCATTTGTAAATGGCCCGGAGCTTAATGTTTTTTCACTTGAGTTTACTGATTTTGGCCGGGTGATGAATTCAACAGGTATTGACAGAATGACCTCAGACGATCTGAAAATCTGGAAGTCAGAAAAGGTGATCCTTCCGGAAGGTGATGAACATCTCTTCAATTCATCAGTTTGCAGGGATAAGAAAGGCTATCTGATGGCATATGAGTCAGACAAGCCAGTGCAGTTTTGTTTTAAGTTCGCCAGATCGGCAGATCTGTCAAAATGGGATAAGATCAACGGTTTGGTTTTCACCGGTGAAAATCATGAGTATTCAGCCTGTCCTGTTATACGTTTTTTCGAGCCCTACTATTATGTTATTTATCTGCATGCTTCAACTGAAGGACATAAAGGATGGATCTCATATATGGCACGGTCATCAGATCTTGCCTCATGGGAACTGAGCCCGTATAATCCAGTACTGGAGGCAGAACCAGGCGAGGGAATTAATAATTCTGATGTGGATATACTTGAATACAGAGACAAAACTTATCTTTATTATGCTACGGGAGATCAGGAGACATGGGGAACCGTAAGGGTTGCTATGTTTGAAGGCAGCGAAAAAACGTTTTTTGAATCGCATTTCCCGGAGAATATACCCTTATCAAATGCATCAGCCAGATCTCATTAAGGGGCGATGTTTAAAACTGGTAAAAAAAGCACAGGTAAGAAATTGAGAATTGTTTTAAAAGATGCGGATTTATATTCAATCAGATTTAAATAACCTTGCAATGAGAGTAACCCTGAAGAGTTCTTTCCCAATTTCAGTTTTAATAACCGCAACCGTGCTGTTATTTATACAACCTTTTCTTTCCGGTCAGTCGGGAAGCAGCATGAAAGTTGAGTCAGCCTTTAATCCGGCGACTTCATCCTGGAATATCGCCTGGCCGGGGAGGATCTCCAGGTATGACCTTGTTTATCTTAGCCCTCCCGTTGATCCTTTGCAGGGAATCCCCCTGGGCAATGGAGATGTCGGAGTTTTATTCTGGTGCGAGGATTCCAGGATTATTGCAGTGGTTAATAAAAGTGATTTGTGGGATGATGCAGCATTCGGCCCGTTCAGGAACTGGAATGTAGAGGAAGAGGATTACAGCACTACCCAGCGTCATGCATGCAGGATAATTATTGATTTCAAATATCCGGTATTCAATACTCTTTATCTGACTGATTTTAAGGCAAAGCTTAACCTCGCTGACGGCTCCCTGTCACTGAATGCTGAAAGTGCTTTCGGAACAGTAAGCCTGAAAGCCTTCGTCGATCATAATTCAGGCCTTCTGTTTTATGACCTTGCAAGCGACCTGAAAGAAGACCTGCCTTTAGATGTATCAGTTGAAAGGTTTGGATCACGTACATTCTCGCACTGGTATCACCAGATAAACCGCGACGCTTCAATCGGATTGTCGGGTACTGAAGCCATTGCCGGTGAAGGCGGGGTTTATATTACACAGAAGCTGACTTCAGGCACATTTGCTGTTGGTGGCAGGTTGATCAAGGATAACGGGATAAGGGTTAATTACTTAAGGGAACATTCAAGAGCTGCTTTAATTCAATTAACCGGAATCCGCAAAAAACAAGCAGGACTGGCTTTTGCCGTTACTTCCCCGCTTCAGGGAAATGCGGTTTCGGAAGCAGGAAAGCTGATTTCAAAAACTGAAGAGTCAGGCCTGCCATCAATAATTAAATCAAACGGTGATGCCTGGAGATCGATATGGGAACGATCATTTATAGATTATGGTGACGACTACCTGAATAACCTCTGGTATCTGACAATCTTTTATGCCAATGCTTCACAGGGAGGTAAATATCCGGGCCGTTTTAACAATGGGATCTGGGGCTGGAGCAGTGATGTTCAGAACTGGAATTTCTATTTTCACTGGAACCAGCAGCAGCTCTTCTGGCCGTTAAATGCAGCCGGGATGCACGAACTTGTAAATCCTTACCTCGATTTCAGGTTTAATTCAATGCCTGAGGCTAAGAAGGATGCCAGGGGAATATTTAATGCCAGTGGTGCATTCATATCGGATGTCACTGACAGGCGCGGATATAACTCCTCGGTTGAAAATGCGAACCATACGCCTGTAGCGGAGATCGCCCTTGATTTCTGGCGACAATATAAGTATACCTGTGATAAAAATTTCCTGAACGAAAAGGCGCTTCCGTTCATTACCGAAGCAGCCCGGTTTTACGAATCACTGCTGGAGAAAGAAGCTGATGGCCTTTACCATGCTAAAAAAGGTACGGGCTATGAAGGGTGGATTGAACTGAAAGACGGCCTGACAGAACTTGTTTATGCCAGGGTTCTGTTTGCAGCTGCTGTTGAAGCTCTGAAAGCAGGCGGCAAAGAGCTGCCAGAAGCATCCAGATGGAAAGAGATCCTCGCACATCTCGCACCCTTGCCTGCAATAAAGGCAGGCAATTCATCAATTACTGCCGGCGTAGACCATTTTACGATTATGAGAGGATTCAAAAAGGGCCAAAGCTCTCCAACTGACTCTATTCTGGCAGCAGGCTGGGGCATTAAGGAAAATAAATATCTGACAGTATATTTTCCTGTTGATGATACCTTAAATTATGGATTGAAGCTGCTTGACGGAATATTCCCTTCAGTTCCTTCGTCACCTGTCTTCCCTTCAGGACTTGTTGGCCTAAGCCTTAAGGGAACCCAGGTATTCAATAATGCGACTGCCACCACATTGTTATACGGCAGGGAAATTACCGGATGGGACCCAGTGCCGGTTGTAATGGCAAGGCTAGGCATGACAAGCGATCTGGAAACCGACCTCAGGAATTTCCCGGGCAGATGGCAGATCTATTGCAACGGCTGGGGACACTGGGGTCTTGAGGGCGAAGTCAACAAGGATGCTGAATGGTTCTTCAGAACCAATATGGTTACGGATGTTGCCCATCCTGAAAAAGAGAAATTCCCTCTTCCCATGTGGCCTTTCAGGCATATGTCAATGGAAGCAATGTCTGTATTTGCAACTGCAGTCAATGAGTCGCTTCTTCAGAGTTATGACGGCATAATCAGAGTATTTCCAGCTTTCCCTCCCGACAGATCAGGTCGATTTACACTTCATGCTGAGGGCGGATTCATTGTCTCCTCAGAGATCATGAATGGCGAGGTCCAATGGCTAAGTATTAAGAGTTTGAATGGGAACATTCTGAATCTTGAATTGCCATGGGATAAGGCTGCCGGTAAATCTTATACGTCCGGCAAAAATCTGAAGCTGAATGGAAAGATCACTGCACTCAAGACAAAACCTGGTGAAATCATAGTGTTAGTCAGGGAAGGAGTCGATCCGGGAAAATGGTCAGTAAAAGAGGAGAGCCCGAAGGGGAATGAAAATGTCCGATATCACTCTTCAGGGAAGACCAGGCTGGGAATTCCAAAGATGTTTTAAATGGAAAACAAAAAGGATAACAAGGGTGCACAAAGTGCTTAACACTTTGACCCTGGATACAACCTGAAATTTGAGAATCATGAAAAAAATATTATTTATCCTGGCACTGCTGATCCTCTTTACCAGTTGTCAAAAAACAAAGAAGGAGGATATGCACCATAATCCTGGAATAAGCGAAAGCAGTACTACAGGTAAGGCTTATGTATCCTTCAGAATAGGTGTCCCTCAATGGTTTTCCGAAAAGCCGGTTCAATGAACTCCTGGATCTTTTTGACAGATACAAAGGGGTTACAGTTGAGATTACCTTTTTCACATCAGCGACTCATGCCCCTCTGCCACTGAATGTTTTCAGGGAAAGAGCTGCAATTCTGAAAGATAGAATGGAACAGGCCAGAAAGCGCGGATACCGGGCCGGGATTAACATTCTTACCACTATTGGTCATCATAATGAAAATCTTGATAATTCCCTTAAAGGGGATTACACATTCATGACAAACATTGATGGGAAGGTTTGTAACGGGTCCTACTGTCCGAACGATAAAAAAATGCAGGAATATGTCAGAAATATCTATGAACTGACTGCTCTTGCCGGGCCTGATTATATCTGGATAGATGATGATGTACGATTCGGACATATGCCTATTGGTTATGGATGTTTTTGTGATAACTGTCTTGGAATTTTCAGCAGTGAATCTGGTGTTTTATATACGAGGGAAAGCCTCAAAAAAGCGCTGGACGAGGGTACTGTTGATGAGAAACTAAAGATCAGGGAAGCATGGCTGCAGCATAACAGAAACACAATTTCAGGACTTTTTAAACTTATAGAAAAGACAGTGCATTCTGCAAATCCTTCTATGCCAATAGGTTTTATGACAGGTGATCGTTTTTTTGAAGGCTATGACTTTACAAGCTGGGCAAAGATCCTTTCCGGTCCCGACAGCGCAGAAGTGATCTGGAGGCCGGGAGGAGGCTATTATGCCGATATAAATACAAATGATCTTGCCGGTAAATCGCATGATATCGGGAGACAGGTATCCCTTTTTACCGGAAAGTGTCAGATCAATTGAATCGGAGATTGAATGCTTTCCTTACCAGCGGCTCAAAAAGGCGGCTGAGATAGTAATTCTTGAAGCTTCTTCCCATATTGCCTCAGGCTGTACGGGAGCAGCATTTAATGTCCTTTCAATGTATGATGAGCCGCTTGATGAATTCGAACCTCTGGTTTCCCGGCTTAAAGCTGCAAGGCCTTTCTTTGACCTTTTGGCTGGTTCACTTGGACGTACTCCTGTGTCTGGTGTAAATACCTACTGGAACAGGAGCAGTTATATTACCGGCAACATTGAAAAAGGTGACTGGCTTGGTTCAGGAAATCCCCTCGTTGCACACGATATATACAGTATTGGCATTCCTGCATGCTATTCTCAGAGTAATGCAAGTGTTACAATACTTGGGAAAGATAATATATATGCCATGTCCAGAAAGGAGATAGAAGGAATCCTGTCTGGCGGAGTATATATGGATGCTGAAACTCTGCGCCAGCTCAATGATATGGGTTTTGGTGAACTTACAGGCTTTGAGGTAGTTAAGGCGGAAATTGCTGACAGGATTGAAAAACTTAAAGCACATCCCCTGAATGGACCATTTGCAGGACGAGAACGTGATAACAGACAGTCATTCTGGAATTCACCGGCTTATACGCTGAAGAAAACAGATGAGGCGGCTCAGATTCTTTCAGGACTTGTCGATTATACTGGTAATGATGTATCTTCATGCACATCAGGTGTTTTTGAGAATAAGGCGGGAGGACGTATTTGTGTCGCAGGATATTACCCGTGGACCTTCATGGAAAACCTGTCAAAAAGCTCCCAGATGAAAGCCATCTTCCGCTGGCTTTCAAAAGATTCTCTTCCCGGGTATGTTTCTTCATTTCACAGGATAAACTTATGGATCAGGCAGCCCCATGACGGGAAGACCGCTCTTACACTCACAAATTCTTCATTTGATCCGGCTATGGATGTAATATTAATGCTAAGAACAGAAAGCCGTTTTATAAAAGTTTATGATATGGAGTGCCGGGAAACATCAGTCAAATCGTCAGGAACTGACGGACCCTATCAGAAATTCACTTTAAAAATGATTGACCCATGGCAGATGAGACTTGTGGTAACTGAATAAAGAAGTATCTGAAGATTAAGAGAAATATATGTACATTTAATTTGAATAAAATAACTTTTAAAAATAGTAAATGAGAGCTAACAGAAAGAATCTCTGGGTAATAGCATTAATGTTTAATGCTGCCTTTTCAGTATCTGTTTTTGGCCAGGGTAAAAATTCTGGTCAGGAACCGAAATGTCCACTGACATCCGGTGACTGGAAATTTATGCCTGAGTACAGCGATGAGTTCAACGGAAAATCGCTTGACACGATCAAGTGGTATCCATATAATCCAGGATGGAAAGGCAGACCTCCCGGATTTTTCTCACCGGCTAATGTAAGCGTTAAACGGGGGAATCTGATATTGACTTCAAAAACCGAAACACTTGAGGGCCTGCCCGCGGAGTATCATACCTTTACAACTGCGGCAGTTAAAAGCAAGCAGCGTATGCTTTACGGCTATTATGAACTGAGATTTAAACCGATGGATTCAAGAGCTTCAAGCGCATTCTGGTTCTATTCCATCGATCCCGATACCTGGACCGAGATCGATGTTTTCGAGATCTGCGGAAAGCATCCCGATAAAGCATGGGAGAATAAATTTTTTGCAACAACCCATGTAATGAAGTTACCGGGTCTGGAAGGAGAAGTTCATGATAATGTCGAATGGAAGACACCATACAGGCTTGCAGATGACTTTATTACCTGCGCTCTTGAATGGAATGAAAAAGAGCTGAAATGGTACCTGAACGGTGAGGTTATAAGAACCAGGGAGAATGCTTACTGGCATCAGCCTCTTGAGATGAATTTTGACAGTGAGACTATGCCTGAATGGTTTGGTTTACCTGATCCGAAAGACAAAGCCGGACATTTTAAAATCGATTATGTGAGAGTATGGCAACAGAATCCGGGTTTATAGAAAATAGTCCGATTTCAGATGTGCCACGCCATGGCGTGGCACTACACATTTATCGATCGATAATTGTAGGGTCATGCCATGGCATGACCCTACATGGCATGACACCGCATGTCAGGACTCAACATGTCATGATTCTATAATGTTATGACACCGCATGTCATGAACCTATATAACATGACACCGCAATCAATGACTCGACAACCTTCTCCATGACATAAATTGTTTATCATACTATAAATTTTTTCCAATGATACGGAATAAGACAAAATTTAAAACGACCTTAATAATCTTCGTCACTGCATTATTTTTCATCAGTCAGGCATACTCTCAGCCCGCCGATCCTCGCAGCGGGAAAGATATTACCGTCCAGCAATGGGTAAATGATAATTTCGCAAAGGGAAAAGTACCCCCGTTTTCTTTCAATTATGGCGGAATAGATTCAAAAACATTTATTACCGGATGGAAATATTCAGCGGAAAAGGTGGTAAGTGAAGATCCTGCAATGAAGAAATCAGTTTATTCCTATACAGATGGTAAATCCGGACTTGTAGTCAAGTGCTTTGTGACATCCTATACCGATTTTCCGGCTGTCGAGTGGGTTATAAAGTTCATTAACAGTTCTGGTTCAAATACCCCGCTGATCGACATGGCTGAAGCCATTAATTATTCTTTTAATTATAAAGGAGAAGGCCAGTTCATTCTTCACCATTCCCTTGGCAGTGATGCCAAACGCAGTGATTTTCAGCAACTGGATGAACTACTGCAGCCTGGCAAAAAGATATCAATGATGCCGTCAGGAGGACGTTCATCAGATAATTCGGCATTGCCATTTTTCAATATTGAGGCTCCGGGCAGCAGAGGAACAGTTTTTGCTATCGGATGGACAGGCAAATGGTATGCTGAAATAGAACAGGCCGGCCAAAAATCGGTTACTGTAAGATCAGGTCTTGCCAGGATGAGGCTGGTACTTTACCCCGGAGAAGAGATCAGAACTCCATCAATATGCATGTTGTTCTGGAAAGGCGAAGACCGTATGGTCGGGCATAATCGTTTCAGACAATTTATCCTGGCTCATCATTTCAGGAAGATAAACGGGAAATTTGCAGAATACCCACTTTCAGGAAGCTTTGATTACGGAGATCCTGTGCCATGTAATGAATACAACTGTCTGACAGCTGATTATGCCATTGCTCTTGTAAAGCGTTACCAGCAATTCAGGGTCATGCCGGAAGTGTTCTGGCTCGATGCCGGCTGGTATACAGGCTGTGGCTGGGACAAGGGAGACTGGTGGCAGAATGTTGGAAACTGGACGGTCGAGAAAGACCGTTTCCCGGATGGATTAAGACCAGTCGCTGATGCAGTCCATGCTGTAGGAGCAAAGTTTATGGTCTGGTTTGAACCTGAACGTGTCAGGAAAGGAACTCAGTTTGATAAATTAAACACAGAGTGGTTATTAAGACTTCCGGGTGACGACAATGCCCTTTTTAATCTGGGTAATCCTGAAGCACGTATATTTCTAACCGATTATATATCTGATTTCATCAGGAAAGAGGGAATAGATTATTACAGGCAGGATTTTAATTTTGATCCTATGCCATTTTGGGAAAAGAACGATAAGCCTGACAGGACCGGGATCTCAGAGATCAGGCATATTGAGGGATTATATGCATACTGGGACAGTTTGCTGGTGCGCTTTCCGCAACTTCTGATAGATAACTGCGCCAGTGGCGGCAGGAGGCTTGACATAGAGACTACAACCCGAAGCGCACCGCTCTGGAGAACAGATTATCAGTATGGAGAACCGAATGGTTACCAGTGTCATACTTATGGGTTGAATTTCTATCTGCCTATCCATGGCACTGCAATATACAAATCTGAAAACTACACCTTCAGATCCGGTCTGGGAGCCACCGCTGTAATGAACTGGGAGGTAACCGGAAGGAATTCGGAATCTATTCCGGTAATGCAAAAAAGTCTGGCAGAATATAAAATCCTGAGACCTTACTTCTATGGAGATTACTATCCTCTCACGGGGACAGGAAATCTGACCGGCGATGATATATGGCTGGCATATCAGTTGAACCGTTCTCCTGAAGGCGATGGCATCATTGTGGCCTTCAGACGAAAAGAGAGTTCCGCAGATTCAATAGATGTGAGACTGCGAGGGGTTGAGTCCGGCAGTAATTACCTGCTCTTTAATGAAGATACTAAAGAAAATACAGAACTTTCAGGTGAAATACTTAAGAATGGTTACACACTAAAACTGACTGAGAAACCCGGATCAGTTTTAATAAGATATAAAAGAGTGCCTTAGGTAAGTTTGTATTAGGCTGTCTCATTTGAATAGTTATTTTTGTCAGATATAAACAGATTCAATGCAGGCAAAAGACCATATTTTTCAGAAACGAGTAAATCTCTTCGATGGGATTGCCATTGTTGCGGGTGCAATGATAGGTTCAGGAATATTCATTGTCAGCGCTGATATCGCAAGGAATGTGGGGTCTCCGGGGTGGTTGATGGTTGTCTGGCTTATCACGGGTATCATTACCGTGATAGGGGCATTGAGCTATGGCGAGCTTGCATCCATGATGCCGCATGTTGGCGGACAATACGTTTACCTCAAGGAGGCATATCATCCTTTACTGGGTTTTCTGTTTGGATGGACCACTTTCCTGGTTATACAGTGCGGATCCATAGCAGCCGTTGCTGTTGCATTTGCCAAATTCAGCGGGGTCCTTTTTCCATGGATCTCTGACAGGAATATCCTTATGAATCTTGGACCGCTGAAGATCAGCAGTACTATGGTGATTGCCATAGCCATGATCTCATTCCTTACCTGGCTCAACACCCGGGGAATTGTTACAGGTAAGACAGTCGCAAATATTTTCTCGTCAACCAAGGTCATCGCTCTTTTCGGTTTCATACTTATAGGATTCTTTGCCACAAAAAATATTAATGCCCTTGAGATAAATAAAGAGGTATTCTGGCAGGCAGGAAAGATAGGACCCGATAACACGGTTATTCCCCTCGCAGGGTTTTCCCTGATTGCTGCTATCGGTACGGCGCTTGTAGGATCCCTGTTTGCAGCCGATGCCTGGTATAATGTGACCTATCTTTCAGATGAAGTCATCAACCCTAAAAAAAATGTTCCGCTGAGCCTTTTCTACGGAACACTTCTTATTTCTGTAATTTATCTTTTTACTAATTTCGTTTATATCAAGATTCTGCCACTCTCAGGTTCTCCTGCCGGTACTGATGTCCTGAGCCGGGGTATTCAGTTCGCTACAGATGACAGGGTGGCAACATCAGCCATGAGCGTTGTTTTCGGAGACTATGCTGCCATTATTATGGCTATTTTTATAATGGTCAGTACTTTCGGCTGTAATCATGGATTAATAATGGCAGGTCCAAGGGTCTATTATGCCATGGCAAAGGACGGCCTCTTCTTTAAGAAAGTTGGTGAGATCAACAAAAAAGGAGTCCCGGGATTTGCCTTGTGGGTTCAGGGATTTTGGGCAGTATTACTTTGTTTGTCAGGAACATATGGTGATTTACTTGACTATGTCATATTTGCTGTCCTGATATTTTTCGCTCTGACAATACTGGCAATATTCATCCTGAGGAAAAAGCGACCTGATATTCCCAGACCTTATAAAGCATTCGGCTATCCGGTCATTCCGGCTATCTATATTGCCACTACAATAGTTATTATGACTATCCTGTTAATCTATAAGCCTGATTATACATTCCCCGGTTTGGGAATAGTACTCCTTGGAATTCCTGTTTTCTATATCTGGCGAAGAAGAAACAGATCAATGAAAAATTCTGATTAGTTTAGTATTATGAATACTGTTCCGGAGGCTTTTAACCGTTGGGATTTCACACCATAAAATCACAGGCAGACAGATGTTCCCTGAGGAATTTATAAAAAGGATTGCTGCACAGGAATATATTGATTCCTGCGCCCTTTTAAAGGCTTTGGAGGAATCTTCTCCGGTCAGCATCCGGATTAATCCGGCAAAGTGGAACAGGCAACCGGCAGATGCGGAGCCTGTTGAATGGTGCAGAAATGGTTTTTATCTGCCTTACCGACCCTCCTTTACTCTGGATCCCCTTTTTCATTCCGGGTGTTATTATCCACAGGAAGCTTCAGGGATGTTCCTCGAACAGGTCTTTCTGCAGGCAGCAGGCTCACTGAAAAATATTCGTGTTCTTGATTTGTGCGGTGCCCCTGGAGGTAAGAGCACCCTGCTTTCAGATATTATTGGCCCCGATAGTCTTCTTGTTGCCAATGAGGTTATAAGATCAAGGGCTTCTATTCTGGCAGAAACGGTAACCAAATGGGGATCAGGAAATACGGTGGTTACACAGAGTGACCCTTCTGTTTTAGGAAAATTGCCAGGTTTCTTTGATGTTATCCTGGTTGATGCCCCTTGTTCAGGTGAAGGAATGTTCAGAACGGGAATAGCCGTTTCAGAATGGTCTGAAGATAATACAGCACTCTGTGCCGACAGACAGAAAAGGATTCTTATGGATATCTGGCCGGCTCTGAAGGAGAATGGCATACTCATCTACAGCACCTGCACTTTCAATCCG
The DNA here is from genome assembly GCA_016715075.1 of Bacteroidales bacterium. Classification (GTDB taxonomy): domain Bacteria; phylum Bacteroidota; class Bacteroidia; order Bacteroidales; family VadinHA17; genus LD21. The sequence continues at coordinate 181,658 of JADKBK010000008.1, read as the reverse complement.
GGTGAGAATGAAGAAAATATTAAATGGCTTACAAGCCATAATGAAGCTGAATGTATCAGATTGGATTGTAAATCTTTTCAGGGAATTACTGAAATTGATTTTCAGGGTATTTATGGCTATGGTTTTTACCCTGATAAAGTCAGGGGAGAAGGTTTTTTTATCTCTGCCATTCGAAAAAAAGGGAAGCAGGAAGAGTTATTTATAAAGTCCAGCCGTCAGTCAGAGTTTATACCGGCAAAGTCAGACCTGAAAGTTGCTGCAATGTGGACAGATTTTAAAGGTGAAAGAATATTAAAATGGGGTGATGAGACAATTGCAGTTCCCTGTCCGGTTGATGAATATTTCTATCTTTTCAGGAATCTGAGGATTGTAAAGGCAGGGACAAGGATATCTGTCACAAAGCAGAGCGACAATATTCCTTCACACGATCTTGCCCTTTCACTCAGATTGAAGAAAGACTCCTTTCCGGCGATAGAAATAAGCCTTGATGAGGCAATTTCTTATCTCAGGCGTGATAATATCAAAACCGGAACAATCCCGATCGGATGGAACATTGTTACATTTAAGGGTATTAATCTCGGTTTCATAAAAAATATCGGAAGCAGAATAAATAACTACTTCCCTGTAGAATGGAGGATAAGACTTGACGCATCTGCAATTATGGAGGCAAATCCGATAAAATGGAGTGAATAAAATCATTTACTTGCAATTGCCAGAATGCAGGTCACAAATGCATCCAGGGAGTTTTTCTGACAATATTTTTAATTTTTTTTCTGACAATACTGATTTTACAATATTTAAAGCAGAATCTCGTGTAAACTTTAGGTTTAATTATTAGATTCGCAATTCATAGTAATTATTTGAAGAAGAATGAAACATGACATTGAGATTGCCCAGGCGGCAAAGATCAGGCCGATAGGAGAGATAGCAGAAATTCTTGGCATTCCAAAGGATGATCTGGAATTATATGGAAAGTTCAAAGCAAAAATACCTCTTAGTTTCATAGATGAAGATAAAATAAAGAATGCCAGGCTTGTTCTCGTCACTGCGATAACTCCGACTCCTGCTGGAGAAGGAAAGACAACAACCTCCATTGGTCTTGCACAGGCGCTTAATGTTATCGGGAAAAAGGCAACTGTGGTTCTCAGGGAACCATCGTTGGGACCAGTTTTTGGGATCAAGGGAGGTGCTGCCGGTGGTGGTTATTCACAGGTCATTCCAATGGAGGACATAAACCTGCATTTTACGGGTGATATGTCGGCTGTTGAGAAAGCCCATAATCTACTCGCTGCTCTGATTGACAATAATATACAATTAAAGGAAGGTAATCTTGGTATCGATCCTCGTACTATTGCATGGAAGAGAGTGATGGATATGAATGAGAGATCACTCAGGGATATTGTTATAGGCCTGGGTGGAACCACTGAGGGGGTGCCCAGGCAGTCAGGCTTTAATATTACTGCCGCTTCAGAGGTGATGGCTACTTTATGCGTTGCAAAGGATATGACTGATCTGAAACAGAGACTTGGAAATATTTTTGTTGGCTATACTTACGCTGACAAGCCTGTCTTTGCACGCGATATTAAGGCACAGGGTGCAATGGCCGTGCTTTTAAGGGAGGCGATCAAGCCTAACCTTGTCCAGACCCTTGAGGGGACTCCTGCAATTATTCATGGCGGCCCTTTTGCCAACATTGCTCAGGGAACAAATACCATAATAGCTACCAAAATGGGGTTATCACTGAGTGATATAGTGGTAACTGAAGCAGGCTTTGCAAGTGAATTAGGCGCTGAAAAATTCTTCGATATTAAATCCCGGTTTGGCAATCTCAATACCAATGCAGTGGTTATAGTTGCTACTATACGTGCTTTGAAATATCATGGCGGTGCTAAGCTTGCTTCCATTCAGTCTGAAGATCTTGATGCGCTGGAAAAAGGATTTGACAACCTTGATAAACATATTGAAAATATGCAGCAATTCGGTTTTAGTCCAATTGTAGCTGTAAATAAATTTGATACTGACACACCTGCCGAAATAGCTCTTCTGATAAATCACTGCAGTAAGGAGGGCGTAAAAGTTGCTCTGAATAATTCATGGGCTGAAGGTGGAAAAGGCGCCGTTGAACTGGCGGAGATGGTAGTCGAGGCAGTAAATGATCCACTTAACCGGTTGACTCCCATATATCAGCTCTCATGGTCTTTTGAAAAGAAGATCGAGACAATTTGCAAGCTCATGTATGGAGCAGGTAATGTGGAGTATGCCCTGAAAGCAAAATCACAGCTCGATAGAATAGAGAAGCTAGGATTGGGTGATCTGGCAGTTTGTATTGCCAAGACCCAGAAGTCACTCTCGGATGATCCTTCCAGAAGGGGCCGGCCGGAAGGATTCACTGTTAAGATCAGGGAAGTGGAACTATCATCCGGTGCAGGATTTATTGTGCCTATTGCCGGAACAATTATGAGAATGCCAGGCCTCCCGGCAATTCCTTCGGCTGAGAATATCGATATTGATGCAGAAGGAAATATAACTGGTCTTTTTTAATGACTGGAAAAATATCCGGAATAATACTTGCAGGTGGCACAGCCAGCCGGTTTAACGGCAGAATGAAACCTAAAATAGTCATAGGCGGAGAGCCGATAATTTCGAGAATATTGTCAGTAATAACTGATATTTTCAATGAAATAATTATTGTGACTAATAATCCCGCAGAGTTTCAGGAATTCAGTTTTTGCAGAATTGTACAGGATGAGATAAGAGGAGCAGGGCCCCTTGGAGGCATTCATGCCGCCATGAAGGCATCTGCCAGTGAAGCTGTTTTCGTTTTTGCAGGTGATATGCCTTTTCTCGACAAAGAAATAATAACCAGAATCATAGATACATTTAATGTTTCCGGCTGCGACGCTGTTGTTCCAGGCATTGGTAATTTCATAGAGCCCTTGCACTCCATTTATAATAATTCAATCACTGACAATCTTGAGACCTATCTTAAAGGTGGTCAGAATACAGCAGTAAGAGAGTATATAAAAATATTGAATGTTCACTACCTTCTCCTTGACGGGTCGGAGAAGAACAAAAGAGCATTTACCAATGTCAATTCACCAACTGATATATTTCCGGGAAACGGGTAGTGAGATCAACCTGTTCAATTATTCGCTAAAAACTTCCGGGATGGATTAGTTTTTTTACCGATTTCGGACTTTTTATTTAACTTTATCTCTGTTACTAAAACCAGAATCCTATGAAGAGAATCTCAATCTTTATCCTGCTCATTCTCCTTTCAGTTACCGGATGTAAAAAAGTGAGCAAATATGAAGGTATTCCCTTCACGGAGAAAGAACCTCGGGACTGGGAAAATCCTGGACTGTTTCAGATAAACAGGGAGGCTCCGCACTCAACAATGATAAGCTTTCCTGATGAGCAGAGCGCACTTGATGGATTATCCTCAAATTCTCCTGATTATATTTCCCTTGACGGGATCTGGAAATTTAACTGGGTTAAAACACCTGATGAAAGGCCGTTCTGGTTTTTCAAGGATGATTATGATACCCGCGACTGGGAAGATACCGATGTGCCATCAAACTGGCAGATGAGGGGTTATGATGTTCCCATTTATGTAAATATCCCATATCCTCATAAGATGGATCCCCCATTTATACCGCATGACTGGAATCCGGTAGGTTCATATAAAAGGAGTTTTAAAATTCCATCCCAGTGGAATGGCAAAGAGGTATTTCTGCATTTCGGAGCCGTCAGTTCTGCATTCTACGTATGGGTCAATGAACAATTAGTGGGGTATAGTGAGGACAGCAAAGTACCTGCTGAATTCAATATTACCAAATATCTCAAAGCGGGTAAAAACTCGCTTGCTGTAGAAGTTTACAGGTGGAGTGACGGCAGTTACCTGGAAGATCAGGATTTCTGGAGAATGAGCGGTATCCAGAGAACTGTATTTCTTCATGCCAGGCCTGTTACATTTATCAATGACTTTTTTGCTAAAGCGGATCTTGAGAAAAATTACAGCGATGGTCTTCTGAAACTTGATGTGGCAGTACGATCAACTGCCATGAAGGAGGGTGATTTTACTCTTGAAGCATCTCTTTATGACGGCACAAATAAAATCTATACTGAGCCAAAGGAGGTGAAATTAGCAGACGGGAGAGGAGCTGCCAGTTTCTCCAGGAGTTTCCCTGGTATAAATAAATGGTCAGCAGAAAAACCTAACCTCTATTCACTTGTGATTTGTCTTAAGGATAAGGATGGCAATGCTCTTGAATTTGTCAGTTCCAGGATAGGATTTCGCAAAGTGGAAATCATCAATTCGCAGTTACTGGTTAATGGTGTCGCTATCAGGATTAAAGGCACCAATATGCATGAACACGATGATATCAATGGACATGTTGTTGATGAAGCAATGATACTCAGGGATATACGTGTGATGAAAAGCCATAATATCAATTCTGTAAGAACTTCCCATTATCCGCAGCAGGAATTATGGTATCAGATGTGCGATAAATACGGGCTATACCTGATTGATGAAGCCGATATCGAATCACACGGAATAGGATACGATAAGGATGTAACAATTGCAGATAAGCCTGAATGGGCTGCTGTTCATCTCGACAGGATGCAGCGGATGGTTGAAAGAGACAAAAACCACCCTTCCGTTATCATATGGTCAATGGGAAATGAATCAGGTGATGGTCATAACTTTCTTAACGGGTATAAGTGGATAAAGGGACGTGACGATTCCCGGCCCGTTCAGTATGAAAGAGCTGAACATTTTACCAATGCTCCTGAACGACATACCGATATCTGGTGCCCGATGTATCCAAAAATTGAGGAACTGGAATCCTATGCAAAGAATGCAAAGAACGACAGGCCCCTCATAATGTGCGAATATGCTCATGCAATGGGTAACTCAACCGGGAATCTTCAGGATTACTGGGATGTAATTGAAAAATACCCGAAGCTTCAGGGCGGTTTGATATGGGACTGGGTTGACCAGGGGCTTCTCAAAACAAATGAAGATGGGGAAAAGTACTGGACATATGGCGGCGATTATGGCGAAGAGGGTATCCCCAGTGATGGAAATTTCTGTCTCAACGGGCTTGTCTGGCCCGACAGGACTCCTCACCCGGGGCTTGCTGAGGTTAACAAGGTTTATCAGTATATCGGATTTGATGCTGTAAACCTGCCGGGAGGTATTATCAGTATCATGAATAAATATGACTTTACCAACCTTTCAGAGTTTAATTTTGAATGGGAGATTGTGGCAGATGGCATTACAATACAATCTGGTAAAGTAGCAGTCCCCGACCTAAAACCTAAAAATTCCAAAACGGTGACTTTGCCGCTGAATAAAATAGATCCGGCACCGGGAACTGAATATTTTCTCAATATTCGCGCTTTGCGCAGCGATGAATGGAATTCTGTTCCTGAAGATCATGTTTATGCTTCAGCCCAGTTCAGGCTGCCATATGAAGGAAAACCTCTGATAGTGAATACGGATGGTCTTGAAATGCTTCAGACCAAAACTACAGGGTCAAATCTGGAAATCGGAGGGACTGATCTGAAGATAATTTTTAACCTTGGTACCGGAAGGATGGAATCCTATGATTTTAAAGGGAAAGAGTTGCTTAAGAAAGGCCCTGAACCTGATTTCTGGAGACCTCCAACTGATAATGACTATGGGTATAATATGGATAAGAAACTCGGGATATGGAAAAAGGCAGGGGAAAGAACAAAAGTCACAAAAGCGAATGTCAGCCAGCCTGACATGGGAAAAGTGGTGGTAAGTTTCACATATGAAATACCTGGTTCCGATGGATCCAAAATTGGAGATTATGGTACTACTTATACTATCTTCAGCTCAGGTGATGTCATTGTAAAAATCAATTCTCAAAAATCTCCGGGGAGATCCCCGAGATTCCAAGAATGGGAATGCAGATGCAGCTTCCGGAAGAATTTACCAATCTGAAATGGATGGGACGCGGACCACATGAAAATTATGCCGACAGAAAGACCTCAGCATATGTGGGTGTTTATGAAAGTACAGTTGCAGATCAGTATGTTCCTTATATAAGGCCACAGGAGAATGGTTATAAAACAGATACCAGATGGCTTACCCTGACTGATGACAGCGGAAACGGAATACTTTTTACCGGCTCCCCGATCATCTGCTTTGCTGCACTAAATAATATTCATGACGATTTTGAGTCACCCGGAAAATTATCACAGTACCGGCCGGATGCCAAAACCGCCAATACACATACAATAGATGTGAAACCCCGCGACCTGGTGAATCTCAATATTGATCTCGGCCAGATGGGTGTGGGAGGTGATGATTCATGGGGCGCAATCATACATCCCCGGTACAGGCTTCTTGAGAAGAAATATGAATACTCCTTCAGGATGAGACCCATTGTGAAGGATGATGATGTACTGAAACTCGCCAAAGAGAGATTCTGATAGACTATTCAGAGGGTAACCATGTTCAGCCCTGGAGTAACTCTGTCTCTGTTTTTTTACACAGAGACAGAGCAATATCTTTGTTTAGCAGAGGTTTAGAACTTAAGCTCGACAGCCAGTACTTCAGTCTCCCCTGTAAGGATATTCCTTACATCGTAAGCCACTGGACTATTTGTTTTTTTACTGACAACAATCCTTGTCACTGAATTCGCCGGCAGAGCAATCTCTCCGGGAGCGCCTTTTGTGGTCCCTTTTGTAAGATAAAAGGGGATATCCGATCGGTTGGCGACTTCAAAATATATATTGTTTTCATCTTTGTAAAATGGCTTTCCCACAGATATACACTTATAAAAAAATGGTTTAGCATATTCTTCCTTGCCTGCCAGTATATCCCTGAACCATACCATAGTGCGTCCTGCAAAAAGTGCCTCTTTCAGCGCATCGCTGCTTTTCTCCTTTGAGAATACCAGCGTCATTGGTCTGTTAATATATTCCGGCCTGTTGTATGCTACGCTTATTGAGCCATGATTGTCGCTGTTGCCCATGAGCGCCAGATTGTACTCTTTGCACATTTTAAAAACCAGAGGATAGTATTCCACATCATTGTAATATTCAATGCCATGCAGCCATCCTTTAGCCAATAGCTTCCTGTGAAATTCGTACATCACCGGTATCCCGTCAGCCTGCTGGACCTTCCAGCCCGGATGATTCCACTGAATAAATGCTCCCTGTTTAGCCGCTTCCACTGCATCCCAACAGAATCTTTTGCAATGAGTGAACCATCAGTGATGAAGAGAGCATTCAGATGCCCGGGGGCATATCTCTCGTTATTTCAGTGCCATGAACCAGGATAAGATTGTTCATTAGGGCATACCCTTCACCTATCTTCCAGGCAGCATTGTGGTCGACAGGTATAAAATCTTTTTTGGGATTGTATTCAAGATGATCGGTGATGGCAATGGCATCCAGACCATCACGCAGAGCTTCATCTATTCTTACAGTGGGCCAAACATCTCCATCCGAAAAAACAGTATGCATGTGAAAATCACATTTCATAGTAAGGTATCCTGGAAGATCCGGAAGGTTGATTATCTTTCTCTGCCCGAAAACAGAGCAGAGAACCAGAAAAACAAATAAGCAGGTTAAAGTAATTCTTTTCATCGATTGTGAATTTATCATGATTTTTAAACTCGGAGTTTAACAGATCAATATTGGCATTTTTGACTGGTACTGAGTCCCTTCCCTAATTCTCCCTCCCTTTCTCCCTTTCTCCCTTTCTCCCCTTTCTCCCCATCTCCCCATCTCCCCATCTCCCCATCTCCCCATCTCCCCATCTCCCCATCTCCCCATCTCCCCATCCTTTCTTCCTATATCTCTTCATAAAAATATGCTATTTTTTTATCAGCATCATCCCAGGTGAAAATTTTTCTCCCATTTTTCAGGAAGTAAAAGTTGAGAAGCGCAAAATCTCCTGCACACATAGTTGTATGAATAAAGAGAAAGAGTGAAAGACTCCATTTCCATAGTCCGGGCATCATGAGGATAAGAAAGATTGTTGCAGTACTTATGAGAAGGAAAGGCATAATTGCAACAATCCTGAACTGGAGGGGTTTTGCAACGTGCCTGTGTGCTGTCACATAAAAAAGGTATTGTTTCAGATCCATTCCAACCCTTATCTTCCTTGCACCGGAAAGGTAATACGGAAGAATATGCAATAGCTCGTGCAGCGGGATGCATAGAACCGGAAGTACTATCATGGCAAAACATGAATGGGCGAAAATGTCAGTCAATGGAAAATACCCTGCAATATTGATTCTTATCTTTACTGCGGTCCCGAGGAAAAACAGACATGCCGACAAGAAGAATACTGTTACTGCAGAAATTCTTTTCAGATAATCAAGTATGAAGGGGATCAGGTCATCATAGGAGATTTCAAGTATCAGTCTGTATTTCGAGTGGTCGTCGAGATCCTCAACACTTAGAGCCATAAGAATGCTTTTGACAAATGTACTTTTTTGAAATACTTCCGCCAAGAGCGGTCGGCATAAAATCTGAACAAGTGGGCACTAAGGCTGATATATCCAATCTCTCTCAGATTGTATCCAATACAAAGTGATTTCAGGTTTTTTAACCTGAAGAATTATATCAAAATGCCAAATGGTCCGTAATTTGATACATTTGCATAAACATTCCAGGGTTGATAAGGAGCTGTTCAATATTATTTCTGTTATTGATTGCTGCTGAGGCAATGAGTCAGAGAGATTCTGTAAGGGTCAGAGGAGACTCCCTGCCTGACAGGTTTTACCTGTTGCAGGAGGTTGAAAGGGATGGTGTTAAGATGCCTGAGATCGAAATTAAGGAGGTGACAATTCACTCCCGCTCCCAAAGAACCCGCAGGAATGAGTACAGGCAGTATGAGAGGCTGGTTTACAATATCAAAAAAGTTTATCCATATGCACTGATCGTAAGAACGACTCTTGCAGGGGTAAATGAGGAACTGAAAAATTTTCCTGACGAAAGGGATAAAAAAAGATACCTGAAAGATCTGGAAAAGGATGTGTTTGCCAGGTATCGGGATGATATTGAGAATCTTACAATTACTCAGGGAAAGCTCCTTCTTAAACTGATTGACAGGGAGACGCAAAATACATCATATACACTGATACGCGAATACAGGGGGAAATTCAGCGCCGCCTTCTGGCAGAGCATAGCACGTATTTTCGGAACCAATCTCAAGGAAGAGTATGATCCTGATGGCGATGATGCGCTGATAGAGGCTATAATCCGCGAAATAGATGCAGGCAGATTGTAAACTACAATCCTTAAAACAATATGAAAAGAATTTTCATTGCACTCAGGATCGATCCGGGAGTCAGGCTTATGAAAATGATCTCATCATTTAAGAACGGATTAAAAAATGAGAAGGGGAGAAGGGGCGAATGGGAGAGGCTGATATCGTGTTTATAATTGGATGATTATTATCACCTCTCCGGTCTTACATTTTTTATATTTTTGCAGCAATTTAATTCATGCTTGGGAATATCAAATGACAGATACGTTTGAAGCAAAGGGCAAACGCAAAAAGCTGGTTGCAGAGCTGAGACAGAAAGGGATAACGGATGAAGAGGTATTGAGGGCTATCGACACAGTTCCAAGGCATATGTTTATGGACCCGGCTTTTCTTAGTCATGCCTATGTGGATAAAGCATTCCCAATCACATCAGGGCAGACGATATCACAGCCTTACACCGTGGCTGTACAGAGCTCGCTTTTGAGGGTAAAGCGTAGGGATAAGATCCTTGAAGTTGGTACGGGATCAGGCTATCAGGCTGCGGTTCTTGTAGCCATGGGTGCAAAGGTTTATACAATAGAACGATTCCGTGAGCTTTTCCTTAAAGCCCAGAGAACACTTACATCAATGGGTTATTCCGCTGATTTTTTTTACGGCGACGGATATGAAGGCAAACCACAATACGGACCTTTCGACGGGATAGTAATTACTGCAGCAGCCCCGGAAGTACCGGAAGCCCTTTTAAAACAGCTGAAAACCGGAGGCAGACTGGTAGTTCCATTAGGCAGTTCTGACAACCAGGTAATGACTGTTGTGGAACGGACAGGCCCCGAAACCTTTGAATATTCACAGCATGGAAATTTTATATTTGTTCCAATGCTTAAAGGAACAGTTAACGGAAAATAAATTACTATGGAAATATTCAGACTTGTCTTTTCCCCAATAGAAGTTAATACATATATTCTCGCAGATCAGTCAGGCGATTGTGCTATTATTGATTGCGGTTGTTATGACAGCTCTGAATTTGACGTTTTTGTCAGGTTTATTGAGAGTAAAAAACTCAATCCTGTCTTACTTTTAAATACACATTGCCATCTTGATCATATTTTTGGTAACAGTTTCATCCTCGAAAAGTATAACCTGAAAGCACTGTCAGCTCTTGATGATGAGTACAATAGAAAAAAGTCCGTTCAGCATGCTGCGCTTTTTGGTCTTACAATGAATGAGCCTCCTGAGCCTGAAGGATTCATAACCGATGGTCAGGTTATTAAATTCGGAAATGTCGAACTGAAGGCACTGCATGTGCCGGGACATTCATCAGGGAGTATGGCATTTTATAGTGAAAAGAGCGGCGTCGTTTTTACCGGAGATGCACTTTTTGCAGGGAGTATAGGTAGGACAGACCTGGAAGGTGGTAATCATGCTACACTTATACGCAGTATTCAGAACAGACTATTTGTTCTTCCACCATCGACTGTAGTGTATCCAGGACATGGCAGCCAAACTACAATTGAAAAGGAAAGGATGACAAATCCCCATTTTTCATAAAAATAATACTCCTAATTTTGCATCTTGTTTCATGATGATTTTTTAGGGTTATCCGAACCCGGATAATAAAACATTGTTATTCATAGATACTAAACTGTTACGTATGATATCAGATAATTTTGCTAACCGTCATATTGGTCCGGGTGATGAGGATCTGCCACAGATGCTTAATACTGTTGGAGTTAATTCACTTGATCAGCTGATCGAAAAAATTGTTCCGGCATCAATTATGATAAAAAGGCCTCTCCGGCTGCCTCCTGCAATGAGTGAATTTGAATATCTGAATCATATAAGGGCTGCCGGCAGAAAGAATAAAATGTTCAGGTCATTTATTGGTCAGGGCTACTACGGAGTGGCTCCCTTGTCAGTTATTACACGGAATGTACTGGAGAATCCTTCCTGGTATACATCATATACTCCTTACCAGGCTGAGATTTCACAGGGTCGGCTGGAGGCTCTCCTGAATTTCCAGACAATGATAATTGAACTCACAGGCATGCAGATCGCTAATGCGTCCCTGCTTGATGAATCAACTGCAGCTGCGGAAGCCATGATAATGATGTACAATGCCCGATCGAGAGATGCTGTTAAAGCAGGCAAAAATTTATTTTTTGTCGATAGTGATATGTTTCCGCAGACACTCGATGTGATTAAAACGAGGTCAAAGCCTTTGGGAATAGAGCTTGTTATTGGAAAATATACCGAGGCATATTTTGACGGACCATTTTTCGGTGCAATGGTTCAGTATCCGGCTGCTTCGGGACAGATACGGGATTATAAATCCTTTACAGATCTGGCGCATTCAGCAGGCATGCTTGTCGGAGTTGCTGCTGACCTGATGAGCCTCGCCATTCTGACGCCTCCCGGTGAATGGGGAGCCGACATCGTTGTCGGGTCCAGTCAGAGGATGGGACTTCCAATGAGCTTCGGAGGACCTCATGCCGGATTTTTTGCAACCAGGGACGAACTGAAGCGGAGTATGCCTGGCAGAATAATAGGCGTATCTGTCGACGTCCAGGGAAACAGTGCCCTAAGAATGGCACTCCAGACAAGAGAACAGCATATAAAGCGTGAGAGAGCCACTTCAAATATTTGCACAGCCCAGGCTCTTCTTGCAATAATGTCAGGCATGTATGCCCAGTATCATGGTTCTGATGGCTTGAAAAAAATTGCCGGGCATATCCTCAATATGACCTGCACACTGAATAACAGCTTGCGTAATCTGGGATACAGGCAGCTTAATTCCTCCTATTTTGATACACTCCGGATTGACCTGAATGGTTCAGCCTCCATAGAAACAATAAGGAAACTGGCCCTGGAGGCCGAGATGAATTTCTATTACCCCGATGAGAATACTGTCAGCATAAGTACCGATGAAATAACAACTTTTGGCGAGCTTAATACAATAGTCGGTATATTCGCAAAAGCTGCAGGCAAAAGTCATGACAATGTAAGCGGCTATTGCAGCTGCAAATGTATCGAGGATAAATTCCTGAGAAAATCAGAATTTCTTAAGGGAGGCACATTTAAAAATTACCGGAGTGAGACCGAAATGATGCGATATATTAAAATGCTGGAAAGGAAGGATTTTTCACTGACCCACAGCATGATATCCCTGGGCTCATGCACAATGAAACTTAATCCTGCCTCCTCATTATTTGCCATGAGCTGGCCTGAATTCGGAAATATTCATCCTTTTGTCCCGGCTGACCAGGCTGTAGGATATTATCAGATATTGAATGAGCTGGGTGAGGTTCTCAAGGAGATAACAGGTTTTTCATCTATATCATTTCAGCCCAACTCAGGCGCTGCAGGTGAATACACGGGATTGATGGTTATCCGTGAGTACCATTTGAACAGGGGAGACGAACATAGGAACAAAGCCCTGATCCCATCCTCAGCACACGGCACTAACCCTGCCAGCGCAGTTATGGCAGGAATGGAAGTAATTGTTGTGGAGTGTGATGATAAAGGAAATATCAGCGTCGAAGACCTGAAAAAGAAGGCTGAGGAGCATAAGGCCGACCTTGCCTGCTTCATGATAACCTATCCTTCCACCCATGGCGTTTATGAAGAAGCGGTGACAGAAATGACAGAGATAATCCATGCAAACGGAGGACTTGTTTACATGGACGGTGCAAATATGAATGCCCAGGTTGGCCTTACCAGTCCGGGTCATATCGGCGCTGACGTCTGCCATCTTAACCTCCATAAAACATTTGCAATACCCCATGGGGGTGGCGGACCTGGTATGGGCCCCATTCTGGTGAATGAAAAACTTGCCGAATACCTTCCTTCCCATCCAATGATTAAATCTGGCGGTAGTCATGGCATTACTGCGGTTGCAGGTGCACCTTTCGGAAGCGGACACGTGTTGACCATTTCACATGCATATGTTATGATGATGGGTGCCGCAGGATTAACCAGGGCCACAAAAATTGCGATCCTTAACGCCAACTATATCTCAGCTGCTTTAAAGGGATGGTTTAAAACTCTCTATACGGGAAAGCATGGATTTGTTGCACATGAGATGATCCTCGATTGCAGGAATTTTAAAGGTGAAGCTGGAATAACAGAGGCAGATATTGCGAAGAGGTTGATGGATTACGGATTTCACGCTCCTACACTATCGTTTCCCGTACATGGCACCCTCATGGTTGAACCAACTGAATCGGAATCACTCAGGGAACTGGATAAATTTATAAGCGCCATGAAGTCGATATATGCTGAAATTCAGGAGATAAGGGAGGGCATATCGGATAAAGAGGACAATGTTCTGAAAAATGCTCCTCATACCATCCATGTCATTGCAGCTGACATGTGGAATCATAAGTATGAACGTCAAAAGGCAGCCTTTCCGCTCAAATGGGTGATCGAAAATAAATTCTGGCCATCAGTTGGACGGATTGATGATGGCTATGGCGACAGAAACCTCGTCTGTACCTGTGATCCGATTGATGCCTACAGAAAAGAGACAATAAGCATCATCCAAAATCTCTCTCCCGGGGCAGAGGGTCTCGAATAAATTGGCACTTTCTTAGGACTGAAGTATAAAAAGTGTTTCTACCCCCAAACCCCCCAGGGGGGGCTTTTTGAATCACTGTTTTTCAAAAAGTCCCCCTTGGGGGATTTAGGGGTGTCACAGGAAAACTGACTTTCGCTATATTCTCTGGTAGATGAGACGGATCCGGATGAAGATTGCATCAGGCCTAATATGATAATGGAATAAAAAATTCTGTTATTCTTAATGTTTGTCATTAAAAATTGCTAATATTAAAACTGAGTGAATCGATCTGAATAATTATGCGTAATTCTGCATGGAATGACCTTTTACCACTGATCGGACGCGGAAAGCTCGACTATCAGCCTGCCGGATTTATAATTGACAGTCCCTGGATCCCTGGATGGTACGGGATCTCAAAAATGGACTATTATTCCTCTGATGAGATGTGGTTCAGATCAAACCTTAAAGCTGTCAACACTTTCCCAGATTTATGGTTTCTCCCCGGATTCTGGTCAGAATACGGGATGTGTACCGAACCTTCCGCCTTCGGTTCCCGGATGATCTTCCTTGAAAAAAGCCTTCCTCATGCGGAAAAGGTCATTACCGGTATTGAAGAGGCAGCCAGACTTCCGAACCCATGTGTGAAAACGGACGGCTTATTGCCATTTATGATCAACCGGTTAAAAAACAACCAGGTAAATATAGTTAATAACGACCATCAGATTAGATTCGCAATAGCCAGGGGGCCAATGAATATCGCCAGCTTTCTTATGGGAACAACCGAATTGATGACAGCTATTGGTACCGACCCGGAAAGTACTCATAAGCTGCTCGGGAAAATTACCCTTTTTGTGTGCGACTGGCTGAAATGGCAAAAGGAATGTTTTCCCTCTATTGATGGTGTGCTGATCCTTGATGATATAATCGGATTTATCGGAGAAGATGATTTTAAGGAATTTGCTCTTCCGTATTTCAGGCAGATATTTAGTTGTACAGACGCGAAAGCAAGATTCCTTCACAATGATTCCGACGGTTTGATAACAGCCAGATATCTGAAAGAGCTGGGTGTTAATATGTTCAATTTCTCCTTTGAGCACTCTCTCGGAGAAATACGCAAACTTGCAGGTCCGGAAGTTGTTCTTGTGGGAAATATACCTCCCAGAGATATTCTGGCATCCGGAACAGCTGAACAGGTGAGACAGGCTGTTGAAAAAGCCTTTGGTGAATCTGATGATCATTCCAGGATTATATGGTCAGCCGGAGGCGGAATGCCACCGGATGTCAGCAGCGATAATATACAGGCCTTCATCGATGCCGTGAATGAGTATTCAGTTCCCCGTTGAGCCGTAAGATTGAAAAACAGAAAATAATTAATTGAAAAATGACGAAACTGCTATTATTAATTGCCCCGGTTGCACTTGTTTTATTTTCCTGCGGATCAGGAAAATCAAAACAAGCAGCAAGTGAAAAAAAAGGTGAACCTATGGAGAATAATTATCAGGTAGAACTTATTACAGTTGATCCAGGTCATTTTCATGCTGCCCTGGTTCAGAAGCGGATGTATGAGCAGGTATCCCCGGATGTACATGTGTATGCCCCGGAAGGCCCTGATTGTCTGCAGCATATTGCAAGAATAAATTCCTATAATGGAAGAGCAGTAAATCCCACTGCCTGGAATGAAATTGTCTACACAGGTCCCGATTTTTTCGCGAAGATGCTATCTGAAAAGGCAGGAAATGTTGTTGTATTATCGGGGAATAATAAGAAGAAAGCCGAATATATAACAAAATCGGTCACTGCCGGATTAAATGTACTGGCCGATAAGCCGATGATAATTGATCCTGATGACTTTCCATCCCTTGAATCGGCATTTACCTCAGCTAAAGAGAAGGGTCTTCTTCTGTACGACGTTATGACAGAGAGGTTTGAAGTGACAACAATACTGCAGAAGCTTCTTTCACATAAGAGTGAACTCTTTGGTGAGCTTAAAGCAGGCAGCCGGGAGGAGCCGGCAGTCACAAAGGTTAGTGTACATCATTTCTCGAAAGTTGTGTCGGGCAGTCCGCTGATCCGACCGGCCTGGTTTTTTGATGTAAGGCAGCAGGGTGAGGGAATTGTGGATGTCACTACTCACCTCGTGGACCTTATTCAGTGGGAATGCTTCCCTGAACAGAGTCTGAATACGGCAGATGTAAAAATGATCGCAGCCAGGAGATGGCCTACCCTGATCTCAAAGGATGAATTTAAAGGAGTCACCGGACTCGATACTTTCCCGGATTATCTTCAGCAGGATATTAAAGACGGAGCACTGAATGTCTTTTCCAACGGGGAGATGGTGTACCAGCTGAAAGGCATCTATGCAAAAGTTTCGGTTGAATGGAAATACCAGGCTCCTCCGGGTGGAGGCGATACCCATTATTCAATAATGCATGGAACAAACTGTGATCTTGTTATAAAGCAGGGAGCCGAAGAGAAGTTTGTTCCAACACTTTTTATTGAGAATATAAAAGGAAACAGGATAAATGATTTCAGGGCAAAACTGAAAGAGGTTCTGGCCACTCTTCCTTATGACAGCCTGGGTATTGAAGATATCGGAAAGAATTCTTTAAAAATAGATATCCCTAAGAAATACAGGGTGGGACATGAGGAACATTTTGGACAGGTTACTGCAAAATTTCTTGAATACATGAAAGAGGGTAAGCTCCCCGATTGGGAGGTGCCATGCATGATCACAAAATATTATACAACCACAAGCGCACTCAAATTGGCAAAGGGAAAGTAATAACTTTATGTTAATATATTTCTTCCTCTGTGGATCTCTGTGAATCCTCCGTGGCTCTCTGTGTATCCTCTTTACGATTTTACAGAGATAGCACTTAGTTTATTCAGAGGAAATATTATTCAAAGAGATCTTCTACAACCTTTGAATAGAGATCTTCAAGTGGAATTCCGGCAGCCTTTGCCTGTTTAGGGATAAGGCTCTCTTCTGTCATCCCGGGAATGGTATTGATCTCAAGGAAATATGGCTGACTGTTAATAACTATAAAGTCGACCCTTACTATTCCCTTGCACCCGAGAAGGTCATATATCAGTGAACTGAGCCTGCGGATCTCATCAGTAATTTCCTCCGGCATGTTTGCAGGAGTAACCTCATCTGAATTTCCGGGAGTGTACTTTGCCTCATAATCGAAGAACTCGTTTTTGCTTATTATTTCAGTAACCGGAAAGACTATTGACTCCTTCTTTGTTTTCAAGACACCGCAAGCTACTTCGCGGCCATCCATAAACGCTTCTATGATAACCTCATTACTCTCTTTTGAAGCAGTATCTATGGCCGGCAGAAGATCATCTTTCTTCTTTACTTTTGTTACCCCGAAGCTTGAACCGCTGTCATTGGGCTTGACAAAACAGGGCAATCCTGTCTGGTTTAAGATTTCATCCGGATCGATCCTTTCTCCGGTTCTTACAAGTATGGAAACAGCCATAGGTATCGATGAATCTTTCAGAAATAGCTTGCAGGCCTGCTTGTTGAATGCAAGGGCAGAACAGAAAGCTCCGCAACTTGTATATGGAATGCCCATCATGTCGAAATACCCCTGCAGCAAGCCATTCTCTCCCGGCGTCCCATGGATGGCAATAAAGACCGCATTAAATCTGATCCGGTTGTCATCAGCAATCAGACTGAAATCATTCTTGTCAATATTATGAAACCTGCCCTTCTGGTCCTCCCAATACCAGTTGGTTCCACGAATTGTTATCACATATGTTATATATCTGGAAGAAAGAACTTTACTTACTTCATTCGCACTTTTAACTGAAATCCCGAACTCGGAGGAATCACCTCCTGCAACTATTGCTATTGTCTTCATATAAGAATGTTTGTTGACCCAAAAATAATCATTTTAAAAATGGAAATTCAATTCAATGCAAAATTGTGACTCAGTGTGATACATAGTTACAAATAAAAGGATCCACTTCAATCTCCCTTCAGCCTCCCCGGTATTATGTGAAAAAAATATTATACTACTGACTGGTTAATGAGCTGTTTAAATGTTAAATTTGTTGAAATTTTAAAAAGCAATAAAATGAAAAAAGGTTGTTTAATAGCTTTAGTTATAGTAGGTTTTTTTGTTCTTGTAGGAATAGGATTATTTTCATGGGGCACAAAAGCTTATAATGGGATGGTCACTATGCAGGAGTCTGTCACCAGCCAATGGGGAAATGTCGAAACAGCTTATCAGCGCAGATCTGACCTCATTCCTAATTTTGTGAACACTGTGAAAGGAGCTGCAAATTTTGAACAGACCACGCTTACTCAGGTAATTGAAGCTAGAGCAAAAGCTACATCTGTTACTATTGATCCGACAAAAATGACAGCTGAGAATATGCAGCAGTTTCAGCAGGCACAAGGCCAGCTTTCCTCGGCTCTTTCCAGACTGATGGTTGTTGTCGAACAATATCCTGAACTGAAAGCTACACAGAATTTCAGGGATCTTCAGGTGGAACTGGAAGGTACCGAAAACAGGATCTCCGTTGAAAGAAGAAAATTCAATGAAGTGGCTCAGGTATACAATACATATATCAGGAGATTTCCGCAAAATTTCCTGGCCGGAATGTTCGGATTTCAGGCAAAGCCATATTTCGAAGCTACTGAAGGAGCCGAAAAGGCACCTGAAGTTAAATTTTAACCATTAGCAAAAAAAGCTGAATGAAAGCTTCAACGTTCTTTACAAAGGAACAACAGGCTCAGATTCTTGCTGCCGTTAAGGAAGCTGAAAGTGAAACCTCGGGGGAGATAAGAGTGCATATTGAGAATTTCTGTCAGGAAGATGTTCTTGACCGGGCTGCATGGATCTTCAAAAAACTGGGAATGCAGGATACTACTGAACGTAATGGGGTCCTATTTTATCTTGCTGTCAGTGACCGGAAGTTTGCTGTTATCGGTGACGCAGGTATCAATGCAAAGGTCCCTGACGGGTTTTGGGATGAGGTTAAAGAATTGCTTCAGAAAAATTTCAGGGATGGCAAATTCACTGAGGGACTTTCCAAAGGGATAATAGCGGCAGGAATACATCTGAAAAAACATTTTCCTCACAGTAAAGATGATGTAAATGAACTGCCTGATGAGATCTCATTTGATAAATTAAAAGGGGAATAATTAAGATGAGAAGTAAATTCTTTTGTCTGCTGACAGTGGCAGTTCTTTTATTTAATGGCTCCACTATCACTGCTTTTTCACAGAATCTTCCGGAAAGACCTTCCCCTCAGAGACTTGTGAATGATTTTGCCGGAGTACTTAGTCAGGATGAAGTCAATTCCCTGGAGCAGAAGCTTGTCGCCTTCAATGACTCAACATCAACGCAGATTGCTATTGTTACGGTTCCAACACTCATGGGATATGATAAAGGTGACTTTGCACAGCGGCTTGCAGAAAAATGGGGTATTGGACAGAAAGGACTCAATAATGGTGTACTGATCCTTGTGAAGCCTAAAACAGCTGATTCAAATGGTCAGGTCTTTATTGCCCAGGGCTATGGGCTCGAGGGAGTGATTCCCGATATTACCTGCGCTGAAATAGTCGACAGGGATATCCTTCCATCATTCAGGGAAGGCAACTATTATGGCGGACTTCTCAATGCGGCCAATACACTCATGGCTCTGGCCCGGGGAGAGTTTTCTGCAGCTGAATATAGTCAGAGAGCAAAGAAGGCCTCCGGGCAGAAAATCCCATTTGGGCTTGTAATATTCATAGTATTTATAATTATACTGCTTGCATCCAGAGGATCGGGTGGCTCAAATCAGAAGAATATCAGCTCAAAGGGGTTACCAATCTGGTTGCTTCTAAGCATGATGAACTCCGGAAGGGGTTCCCATAGCGGCAGCTGGGGTGGATTTTCCGGCGGCGGAGGTGGCGGGGGCGGCTTCGGCGGCTTCGGCGGAGGTAGCTTTGGCGGCGGCGGAGCAGGCGGCAGCTGGTAGAAATCAGTTTATTTAAAAAAAGCGACTAAATAAAATCGTCTGAATCCCTTCCAGAGATATATTTTCTCCATTTTTCAATGACCTGAACCATATCATCAGGCAGTGCAGAGTCGAACGATAGTCTTTTTCCTGTAACGGGATGATCAAAAGCCAGGGACTTTGCATGAAGCGCCTGCCGTGGAAGTATCCTGAAGCAGTTTTTAATGAATTGCTGATATTTTGTAAACGTGGTCCCTTTAAGTATCTGATCACCTCCATATTCCGTATCATTAAAAGCGGATGTTTAATATGGCTGAAATGGACCCTTATCTGATGCGTACGACCAGTCTCAAGCTTGCACTCAACAAGTGAGATATATCCCAGGTCCTCAATTACCTTGTAATGGGTAATTGCATTCTTGCCTTCATTGTCATCGGCAAAAACCTGCATTATCTTCCTGTCTTTTATATTTCTGCCAACATTTCCGGTGATTGTACCTTCAGGCGGATCAGGCGTACCCCAGACAAGAGCATTGTATTTTCTGTCGGTGGTCCTGTCGAAGAATTGTTTGGAGAGGCGATTAAGGGCATATTCGTTTTTAGCAATCACCAGGATTCCTGAGGTATTCTTGTCGATCCGGTGTACAAGGCCCGGTCTGGCCTCCCCGGTATTGAACAGCGGAAGATCCCTGAAATGCCACATCAGGGCATTTACAAGCGTGCCGGTATAGTTGCCGTATGCAGGGTGGACAACCATTCCCGGTTCCTTATTGACAACCAGTACATCATCATCTTCATATACGATGTTGATCGGAATGTCCTGAGCTATCAGTTCTATCTCTCTCGGGGGTGTTGGCAATACCACCTGAATAATATCTCCCGGCTTAACCTTGTAATTTGGTTTTACAGGGTTATTGTTTGCCAGTATATTACCAGCATTGGCTGCATTCTGTATTCGCGTCCTGGAGCTGTTTTCGATCCTGTCACTAAGAAATTTGTCAATCCTTAAGAGCGACTGTCCGGGATCAGCCTTAAACCTGAAATGTTCAAAAAGCTCCTGCTGGTCATTTTGTTCTTCTTCTGCCATCCCAAGTAATTATCTTAATTTTATCAGTCTGCTGTACCCTGCAGGTTTGCCGTTAAGGCTGGTAATTATTATATAGATCCCTGCAGGAAGCGATGATATATCGATTCTTTCGGTGAGAATTGTCTTTTTCACCTCACGCCCATTGAGATCTATGATTGTTACAGAAGCATCGCCCGATAATAAGAGCTCATCTGCATCAATAGTTATGTATCCGGAGGCCGGATTAGGCCAGATACTGATCTGTTTTTTGTCCTTGTATATTACATCATCAACAGAAGTAATTCTCAATGCATCCCCTAAAACAGGATGGATCATAACTGTGCCAGAGACCTGAGACAGCTGCCATTCTCCGTTAAGCCAGTAGAATTGCCTTCCTGCATGCGGAGTATTAACATCAAGCCCGGCATTGAGAAATGATTCTGAACGCTGTCTCCATCCAACATAGAAGAAGTTATTTACAGGAACCTTATCGGGGATCTTATATGAATAGAACCCGTTTATTTTCTGACCCTGTTCAACCATGACCTCTTCGAGAGTGTAGATTACATTACCAGGAAGACCATTATTATCATCCCATACCATGAGGTCGTAGGCTCTTTTATTTGCATCATTATAACTATCGTTGAAGCAAATATTTACTGCCCTGAGAGTGTCATCTATGAAGGATTTGAACTTATAGGCAAACATTGCATTTCTTGATCCCAGTCCATTTATTCCATATCCGGCTTCAGCACTGCCATCGTCAAATGCAAAGTAATTCTTAAAGGTCTGATAATAAACCAATGTATCATTTTCCTTTGGGTCAAATTCATCTGTTTTCAGGACGGAGGTAATTCTGAAGAGGGCAGAATCATTATTGGAGGAGTTAAATGAATAAACCAGGCCGGCATTGTAATTTACATATGTTAAGGGATCAATATTTACTGCTCCTGCTGAGAACAGGTAGGAGAGAGAATTGGCGTACATATCCCAAATTTCAAAATTTCTTGTAACATTTCTGACAATAGTATCATTGTTGCGGTAATGGATAAGTACAGAGGAGCCCATCTCCTGAAGCTCTATCTCCCTGTATTGCTTCCATGGCATAGACTCATGGTTCTTAAGTACAGATCGCACAGGAAGAGTCAATGCAACATCCGTAAAAATTGTGTCGCCTCCGTTCCTGTTCTTGTCAAGCAGAATATAATCAACATTCCAGTGATCACAATTGCCTACCATTGAAGGATCGTTCTGATTTGGGCTGAGAGAAGCATAATTGGTGAAACGGAACTGGAAACCGGTTTTAAGGAATCGTGTATCTGAGATCCTTATTATGGCCGGTCTGAATTCCTTATCAGTTGTGCCGGAGGCACTCCATACTGAGTACCATTTGTTCTCATCAGGTGCGAGGAACTGAAGAGTAAGGCTGTCATTAGGTTCAGGTGCATCTCCAAGCCCTCCTGCCTGATAAAAGAAACTCATCCATACATTCTCATTGACAGTATAGTTGAGATTCAAAGGCTGGGATGTGAGCTGGTCCGATTTAAACAGATAGGCAGATGCAATATCATACAGCCTGCCGTTGTTGTCGAGGGCATCAAAGGTTGCAACGCCACAGGTTATCTGTTTATCTGAATAGGTATTATTAATGAATACATAGTCATCAGTCCATTTTGCAGGATCAGGGTAATAGGATCTTCCGGAAAAATCGTCAAAAAATGGCAGTTCAAGAGGATCCGAGAGGATGGCAGTAAAACTCCTGGCATTTCGCTCACCCTGTTTTGTTAAAAGGTTATTTGACCTGAGTCCTGTAACCACCTCCTGCGCAGAGGAGAATCCGGTGCAGATAAATAAAAGAAGGAGATATAGGTATATCTGTCTGATCATCAGGTTTTAGTTTGAAATCTCTTCCGGCTGGTCTGATCCGGGTATTGAATCGGGATCCATACCCGGATTTGTACTTTCCTTAAGTTTTGCTGAATCAACCGTAAGCCAGAGATAAATTGCAGATCCCAGCTGAAGGCTTACATCCTCCCTGTACTCAGGGTTCTGCTTATAAACAAAGGCATTTGAGGAATCGGCTCCGCTGATTATTGAATTATCGTAAATATACGTTCCAAGATTAAGGGAAGAAGTAAGAATTTTATTTCTGGCAGGTTCAAGAGCCATTCCTATCAGATCAGGGACAGAAGTCCTCTGGTTACTCAATCCTTTACCAAGTAAAAGATCGATCATTGAGCCCTTCTGCAATGAATCCCCTCCAGAGATATTTTTACCGTTATAGTGTTGTTCAATTACCACATCAATTGAAAGATCGGGTCTGTACCTCAGTTCTCCCATTTCAAGCCCAGTACTTGATATAAGAGCAATAGCCTGTCGTATAGGAAGGTCGACCAGGTTTGGCATTGCTACCATTTCAGGTTTGTAGGCATTTATTGTGAGTACAATATTTCTCCATTTTTTTACTTTGAAACCGGGTTTGGGACTCTGTTCAGCGACACAGCCACGGGGAACAAGAGAGGTATAGACGGAATCAATGACCTGATATCTGAGTTTGCTCTTCCTCGCCAGCTTAGCCGTCTGTTCCATTGTAAGTCCGTAAAAATCAGGCACAGCCCTCGCCTGTCCGTGTCTGGTATAAAAATTGAGCCAGATCAGCAAAATCATTACCAGACCAACCATTATTGTTACAACAAACCCAAGGTTTTTTAAGAATACTTTACTTATCAGGAAGTTTTTCAGACTCATACTGCCAATTTGAACATTAGTAATAACGCAAAGGTACTTATAAAATTATATGAATGATAGTTGTGTAATATATACAGGTATGACATTTTAAATTCTTTTCACCCCTGCCTCAGAAGAGGCGATAATACAGGTTTATAAAGTGAATCGCGCTCAACCGGTGTATATCCGGCATCACTTATAAGCCGGCAGATCTCTTCGGTAGACATTGAGGGGTTCTCCTCTTTCGAACCGGCCATTGAGTATATTTTAGTTGTATCATCAATAGTACCATCCATATCATCCACCCCAAACGACAAAGCAAGCTGGGCATTTTCTTTTCCTATCATCGGCCAGTAAGCTTTGATGTGCGAAAAGTTATCAAGGAAGATCCTGGAAACTGCATAATTGCGAAGATCTTCTATGATATTTACCTCTCCCAGAAACGACATGCTGTTGTTGGACATCTTGTATTTAAGGGGGATAAATGCATTGAATCCGCCTGTTTTATCCTGCAGACTCCGCAGCCTTTCCATATGATCGATACGATGCATGTAGGTTTCCATATGTCCGTAAAGAATTGTGGCATTTGACGGTATGCCAATACTATGGGCAGTTTCGTGAATTGTCAGCCATAACTCTGATGAGGCCTTTTCATCACAGATCATCTTCCTCAGCTCCCTGTCAAATATTTCAGCTCCTCCTCCTGGTATTGAGTCAAGTCCGTAATCCTTCAGTATTGTCAGCCCCTCTTTGATTGTCAATCCCGCTGAAGATATCATATAATCAAGTTCAATTGCAGAGAAAGCCTTTACATGAAGGGAAGGACGGTGATTCTTGATCTTTTTTATGAGAGAGCCCCAGTAGTGAAGATCATAGTCGGGATGTACCCCGCCAACGATATGAACCTCTGTAACATTCTTGCCATCAAAGCGCTTCACAATATCAACCATCTCATCCTGGGTGTATTCCCAACTGTCAGGATCACCTTCATTCTTGTGATAGGAGCAGAACTTGCAATTGTAAATACATTTATTTGTAGGTTCAATATGAAAATTATTGTTGAAATATGCGAAATTCTGATTGTGCCTCCTTCTGACAATCCCGGCAAGTAGACCCAGCAGGGCCAGATCGGCTTTTTTATAAAGTAGCAGACCTTCTTCACCTGATATCCTGACCCCACCGGCAACCTTGTCAGCTATATTTCTGATCTCTGTATCATTGATATGATTCAATATATTATTCATTTAACCAAATAATTAAACGCAGCTAAGTTAGAAATTTAAGAGACGCGTAAAAATATAAAAAAGAGAAGAGACGTTGCACGCAACGTCTCTTCAAAATAATTATTTAAGATAAATATTATCCTTTAAGTTTTAGCTCTGAAGATACAGTGAGTTTTTTTCTTCCTTTAGCCCTGCGCGCAGCAAGAACTCTTCTTCCATTGGGAGTTGACATCCTTTCCCTGAAACCATGCTTGTTAGCTCTCTTTCTTCTTGATGGCTGAAATGTCCGTTTCATCTTTTCAAATATATTTGTTTACTAAGATCCTGATTTGAGACTGCAAATGTAGTACTTTTTTGAAATATAAAAACCGGCGGACTGTTTTTTTTGAAAAAAATCATTTAGTGAGGTGCAGGATCTTCTTAGTATCAAAAAAAGGTTCGTTAAAAAAATCCTTAATACTCCATACAGTCAGACGCTCTTTAAATAATTCCGTTTCAATGGCAAGATCACCTCCTTTGAGATATAAGATCCCGTTCCTCAGACTGTTGAATTCAGGTTTATCTATATTTTTTAACGTCATTTTTACAAATCCCGGAAATTCCGTTACCGCTCTGCTGATAATAAAATGGTATTTCCCATTCTCCTCTTCAACCCTTCTTCTGATTGGTATTATATTATTTAATTCCAGTTCTTCAGCTACTGCAGAGACAACTTTTATCTTTTTTTCAATTGAATCGAGAAGTGAGAATTGCGAATCAGGGAATATTATTGCCAGGGGTATTCCGGGAAAACCTCCGCCTGTTCCAACATCAAGGATCCTGCTATTTGGAGCGAAGTCTATTATTTTTGCAACAGCCAGGGAATGGAGAACATGATGCACCATAAAATTATCCATATCCTTTCTGGATATAACATTTATCATACTGTTCCACCTGACATAGATCTGCTGCAGTCCTTCCAGTTGCTCCTTCTGCTTCCCTGTTAATGCAGGGAAATAATTGAATATTGTCTCTGCCACTACCTGTTGCCTGTTTTAACTAAAATATTATAGAGCAGTGTTTTTGCCCTGAAGAGCTGTATTTTAACAGTGCCTAAAGGAAGGTTCAGCTCAGAGGCGATCTCTACATAGGAGTATTCCTTGAAATAGCGCAGTTCAATCAATGATTTATATCTGGGGTTGAGCTGGTTTACAATATTTTTCAATGCAACAATCTTCTGATGATTGATCATTGACTCCTCCGGATCAGGAAGATCTGACTGTATATTAAGCGTAGCATTTTCCATAATGTCCTGAATATGATCCAGAGGAGTGGGAGAGACCTGTTTCTTCCTGATAAAATCAACACAATTGTTCGTGGCAATTTTGAAAAGCCAGGTGCTGAATGCGAATTTCGGTGTATAGAGGTCAAGATTACTGAAAGCCTTTCCGAATGCTTCAATTGTAAGATCTTCTGCATCGGCAGGATTATTAACCATCTTAAGAAGCATATAATAGATGGAATCCCTGTACCTGTTCATCAGTGCTGCAAAAGCTTTCTCACTTCCATGTTTAGCCTGATCAACAAGATACAAATCATTCCTGGCTTTTTCCGATAGTTTTTGAATTATCTCCATCTGTTCTTTCCGGATTTGCTGCCGGTGTTGCTCAAAAATAATATTCCGTTCAGTAATGGGGAAAATATATCAAAAAACAGCAGATATGCCAACAATCCAGGTTCGTTCAGCTTCTTCTGGGATAAGAAGTAAATAATATACTGCGCAATAATCCTGACACCAAAAACTGCCGAAATCCATATCCAGTTAAATCTTAAGCACATGAGCACGATAAGCGAAGAATAGAAAAGTACTCTTGAAGCAGGTTCAATGAATAACAGGACTTTGTTATGTAACCTGTAATACGGAGCCGTGGTGAGATGTCTTTTTTTCTGAATCACCCACTCCTTCAACCCTTGTACCGGTACAGATCTTGTATGTGTTCCTTCACTGAACTCGATGCTGGTGTTTTTCTTAGTCGCATTTGTATTGACAAAAAGATCATCATCTCCTGAAATCAGGTGATTATGTGCTCCATAGCCGTTATTGGCGAAAAACATAGACCTTCTGTAGGCCAGGTTGCGGCCGACTCCCATATACGGAATCCCGCGGATAGCCATTCCAAGATACTGCATGGCTATTGAAAGGCAGTCGTAACGGATATATTTGTTGAGCAGTCCTTTTGCCTGCTTATATCCGCCATATCCCAAAACGAAATCTGTACTCTCATTGAAATGAGCTGCCATATTTCCAAGCCATTTATCCGATTCGGGATGACAGTCTGCATCCGTAAAGAGGAGAACTTCATTCTTTGCAGCCTTGATCCCTATAAACTGGGCAAATTTCTTGTTATGTGTAAATTTAGGATCCTTATTAACAGTTGATACCCTTAAATGAGGATACTCCAGAAGATAATTTCCAAGGATGAGATAAGAACTGTCCTCAGAACAGTCGTTTACAACAATAACTTCAAAATCAGGATAATCCTGTTCCAGAACAGATGGAAGGAATTGCTTAAGGTTCTCAGCTTCATTCCTTGCGCAAATTATTATGGAGACAGGCTGAACCGGTGCGCTTTTCACACCAGGTTTATAAGAATTTACTGCCGAATAGAAGAAAAGATAATAAAAAAGCTGGATAGCCGCAGACCCTAAAAAAATAACAAATGTTATTAAAATATATGAATTTCCGTATTCAGCCATTTTAAGTTTATCTATTCAGCAATATTAATAAGATAATTGGTATGACAAAAACTAATTTGCAATAATAATGAAGAGTTGTTGGTTGGAAGTCCGAAGTCGGAAGTCCGAAGTCCGAAGCCGGAAGCCGGAAAGCCGGAAGACGGAAGACGGAAGCCGGAAGTCCGAAGTCGGAAGCTGGAAGCCGGAAGCTCGGAAGTCCGAAGACGGAAGACGGAAGCTGGAAGACCGAAGCCTGAAGATCAGTTAAGGAGCGGCATTTATTTGAAAATTTGTGATGTCAGGTCAGTTGCAGCGTTGATATTTAATGGTTTGCTATTATCTTTTATAATGGTTAACGAAAATTAATATAATAATTTTATTTGGCCATACAGATGAATTACCTTTGTCCTTCTAAAAACGATATTGCAAAATATGTTTAACATAGAGAGCAGGGATAAGGAATCCATGGCCCGGACGGGAATTCTGAGAACCGCGCATGGTGATATTCCTACTCCGATCTTCATGCCTGTCGGGACAGCCGGTACGGTAAAGGGTATACTTCAGAGGGATTTAAGGGAAGATATTGACGCAAAGATAATCCTTGGAAACACCTACCATTTATACCTGCGGCCCGGGACAGAAATTTTAAAGGCAGCAGGAGGGCTGCACAATTTTATGTCGTGGGAAAGACCGATACTCACTGACAGCGGAGGATACCAGGTTTTTTCACTTACAGGCAACAGAAAGCTCACTGATGAAGGTGCATTTTTTAAGTCGCATATTGACGGTTCAAAGCATCTTTTCACTCCTGAAAATATTGTCGACATACAGAGGATAATTGGCGCCGATATTATTATGGTATTTGATGAATGTACGCCATGGCCATGTGAATACAGCTATGCGAAAAAATCACTCGAACTTACTCATCACTGGCTCGACAGGGCAGTTGTACGATTCAACGAAACGGATCCTGTATGGGGCAGGGAACAGTTCCTTTTCCCTATAGTACAGGGGGGAACCTTTGAAGACCTGCGCCGGATCTCTGCCGAAAAGGTAGCCTCGGCCGGACTGGCCGGCAATGCAATAGGAGGCTTATCTGTAGGAGAACCTGCTGATGAGATGTACAGGATGGTTGAGGTGGTAAATGAGATACTTCCATGGGATAAACCACGTTATCTGATGGGAGTTGGCACACCTGTCAACCTTCTTGAAGCAATTGACAGGGGAATTGATATGTTTGATTGTGTTATGCCTACAAGGAACGGACGGAATGGTATGCTCTTTACAGGAGAGGGAACAATCAATATCAGGAACAGAAAATGGATTGATGATTTCAGTCCGATTGATCCTGATACGCCTTCTGTTGTAAGCCGTTCTTACACAAAAGCATATCTCAGGCATCTGGTAATGGCAGGTGAGAATCTCGGTGCACAGATTGCGAGCATCCACAACCTGGCATTTTATCTTAAACTGGTTAAGGACGCCAGAAAACAAATTGAAGAAGGTAATTTCAGAAAATGGAAAATATCAATGGTAAAAAAACTTTCAGAGAGGTTGTAAGCCTGCTTAATATCAAGCTTATTGACATCTATATTATCAGGAAGTTCCTTGGTACGTTTTTTTCTGCCTGGCGCTGATACTTACTATAGCTGTAGTATTCGACTTTGCAGAAAAAATTGATAATTTCATGGAAAAGGAGGCTCCTGTCCGTGCTATTGTCTTTGATTACTATATGAATTTCATTCCATATTTCGCGATGCTCTTTGCACCGCTTTTTGTCTTTATTTCAGTGATATTCTTTACTTCAAAGATGGCAATCAACACCGAAATAATCGCAATCCTTAACAGCGGAATGAGCTTCAGAAGAATGATGTGGCCCTATTTCATCTCATCTTTTGTCATCGCAGTTTTTACTTTTCTCCTTACCAACTTTGTAATCCCAAAATCCAACCTTGTCAGAATGGATTTTGAAGACAAGTACTACCGATCATCCAACAGGAAAGTGACAGTGGAAAATATTCACAGGCTCGTATTTAAGAATACCTACGTCTATATGGGCTCCTTCAATCCTCTGAGTCAGCGAGGTCAGAATTTCACGATTGAAAAATTTAATGACAGTGGAAGGCTGGAATCAAAACTTTCATCGTCTTCCGTATCATATGATACAACAAAAAATAAATGGAAGGCTACAAATTATTTTATCCGCGAAATAAAGGGCAATGAGGAGATAATCACCAAAGGCAAAACTATCGATACCGCCCTTATAATTAAACCCAATGATTTTTCCAGGGACCCTGGATTTGTCAGTACAATGACTTACCGTGAACTCGAAGATTATATCAAATTGCTTCAGATGCAGGGTTCAGATGAACTTAAACTGTTTCTGATTGAGAAACACCGGAGATATGCAAGCCCCTTCGCGGTTTTTATCCTTACTCTTATTGGTGTATCACTCTCTTCCAGAAAGGTAAGAGGAGGTATCGGAATGAATATCGGTCTGGGACTGATACTTAGTTTCTCCTATATTCTTTTCCTTCAGTTTGCCTCCCAATTCTCACTTAAAGGCGATCTTAATCCTATGATTGCGATGTGGATCCCCAATATGCTCTATTCCATTATTGCCCTTGTATTGTATAAAATGGCACCTAAGTAGCTATGGGATATGTAATTGGCGTATAAGACAATTTGCTGATGATAAACATGATACAGAAAAATATTATTTTCAAACCAAAAAATTAACATAATACAGACGATATGGCAGTAGGTAAAAAGATCCTTGAATTGCAGAAGAAGCGCGAGAAAGTGCTTCTTGGCGGAGGAGAACAGGCTATTGAGAAACAGAAGGCTATGGGCAAACGCACCGCACGCGAACGCATAATGGCTTTGCTCGATGACAATTCATTCAATGAATATGATATGTTTGTTGAACATGTCGGCCGTGATTTTGATATGGAGAAGAAATCACTTCCAAGTGATGGCGTTATAATTGGTACCGGCACGATATACGGTGCTCCGGTGGCTGTTTTTGCTCAGGATTTTACAGTAGCTGGCGGCTCACTGGGGCTGATGCATTCACGAAAGATAACAAAGATAATGGACCATGCCCTTAAGATGAGAATGCCTCTCATTGGAATAAATGATTCAGGTGGAGCCAGGATACAGGAAGGAGTTAATTCACTTGCCGGTTACGGGGAAATATTTTTCCGTAATACAATATCAAGCGGTGTGATACCTCAGCTGTCCGTCATTCTTGGCCCATGCGCCGGCGGAGCAGTATATTCACCTGCCCTTACAGATTTTGTTTTTGTTGTGGACAATATTTCCAAGATGTTTATCACGGGGCCTGAAGTCATAAAGACAGTCCTCGGTGAGGAGATTTCCATGGAGGATCTTGGTGGAGCGAGGATACATAGTGAAGTGACAGGAAATGCACATTTTTTCTCCTTAAGTGAGGAAGAGTGCTTCGAACAGATTAAAAAACTGATCACATTTATACCATGGAACAATAGCAAAAAGGCAAGAATGTTTGAGCCTGCAGAACCCCTCGCCAAATATAATATAAGCACTATTGTTCCTGAAGACCCTACTCTCCCATATGATGTAAAAGATGTTATCAGGGCAGTGGTGGATAACTCCGATTTCTTTGAGATAATGGAACTTTATGCCAGGAATATAGTTATCGGTTTCGGCCGTATGGGGGGACGTACAACTGGATTTGTTGCCAACCAGCCTATGGAGATGGCAGGAGTCCTCGATGTCGATTCATCCGACAAGGCAGCCAGGTTCATCCGTTACTGCGATGCATTTAATGTCCCGATAATAACCCTTGTGGATCTGCCCGGATATCTGCCCGGTGTTGATCAGGAACATGCAGGAGTTATACGTCATGGAGCAAAACTGCTCTATGCCTACAGCGAAGCTACAGTTCCTAAACTGACCGTTATCCTGAGAAAAGCCTATGGCGGAGGTTATATTGCCATGAGTTCAAGGCATCTGCGTGCCGATTTTGTATTTGCCTGGCCATCAGCGGAGATCGCTGTAATGGGTCCGGAGGGAGCTGCCAATATTATCTTCAGAAAAGAGATAACGTCTGCCGAAGATCCGGATGCCATGAGAAAGCAGAAAGTGGAGGAGTACAAAGCCAAATTCGCTAACCCTTACGTTGCTGCCTCACGAGGCTATGTCGATGCTGTTATTGAACCATCTGAAACAAGAAGGATCTTAATGCATTCAATTGAAGTATCTGAAAATAAAGATGTCCCTATGCCTCATAAGAAGCACGGACTTCCTCCTTTCTAGTAACGGCAATATGATCTAATAAACGAAATTGTTATGAAGATAAAAGATAAACTTGGATTCCTGAATATCAATAACAGTCTGTATCAGACCAGGATCAGCAGTAAGTTTAAAAACAGGGTCAAATATCAGCCGGCTGATCCAAAGCTCATACTTAGCTTTATCCCAGGTACTGTTGTAGAGATATTTGTCAGCCAGGGACAGAAAGTAAAGAAGGGCGAGTTACTCCTGATCCTTGATGCCATGAAGATGCAGAACAGATTGAAATGTCCGATGGATGGAAAGATAAAGTCGATTGTTACTACGAAAGGGGACAGGGTATCAAAAGGAGCATTGCTTATTGAACTGGAATAGGCTCTTACATCTCACCCTGCCAGATAACCATATCATTCAGCCAGCCGGGTATATTGCCCGGCTTTCCTGAGAAAATCCCATATACGCTTGATCCGCTGCCTGACATCAGGCTGAAAAGAGCTCCCGACCTGTAAAGATCATCTTTTATTTTTCCTATTACAGGATGTTTCTTAAATGCAAAGTCCTCAAAATCATTAATTATAAGCTCTTTCCATTCTTTTATATCCCGCGATGCAAGCTGAAGAAGATTTTCCGCCGGTACCGCAGGCCTGCAATTCCTGTATGCCTCGCCTGTATTGATTCCCACTCCCGGATTTACCAAAATCAGATAGTATCCTGACAACACAGGGTTTATTGGTTCAAGGATCTCTCCCCTGCCAGATGCAAAGGCCGGATCCCCGTAAATAAAAAACGGGCAGTCACTTCCGATCTCAAGGGCTATTGACATGATCTCCGTTTCACCTATAGCCAGTTCAAAATGCCTGTTGAGTGATTTTAATATGCATGCAGCATCTGAAGATCCTCCTCCAAGACCAGCCCCTTGAGGAATCACTTTATGAAGATGGATCTTAAGCCAGGGGAATGAATATTTTTCCCTTAGTTTGGATATCGCTTTAATTACTATATTCTCCTCAGGCTTTACACCAACAGCAATTCCGGTAACGGTAAGTATATCGGATGCAGATGGTTCCGGGGAGATTACAAACTCCAGTGCATCATACAGGTTTACAGGATAAAATACAGTCTCAATGTTGTGAAACCCATCATTGCGCCTGCCCGTAATCTGCAATCCAAGATTAATTTTAGCTTTTGGAAAAACTATCATCCTGCTGTATTTAATGTAAAAATACCATATCGGTTTGAATTTGTTGTTATTGATTGCTTTTTATGCTTTTCAACAAGTTTTTAACATTCATTTGTTTGTAACAATACATTGAGCTTTTTGGCTGGGAAGAATGGTAATTCATATCTTTGGAACTGCCGTGGCAACCGCTACCATCCATCTTTTAAGTAACTGTAAATTAGAACATAAGATTAATGGCTAAACAAAGAAATAATCCAAGGCCAGCCATAACGGCATTGCCCGATTTCGGTAAAGTACCTCCGCAGGCAAATGATATGGAAGAGGCAGTCCTTGGTGCAATTATGCTGGAGAAAGAAGCCGTTATAACAACTCTCGATGTTCTTAAGCCTGAGAGCTTTTATAAAGAGGCTCATCAGAAAATATTTAAAACAATCTCCGACCTTAATGCCAGGGAATTTCCTGTGGATCTGTATACGGTTACAGAAGAGCTTCGCGCACATAATGAACTGGATAGCGTTGGCGGACCGGTTTATCTGACCCAGCTGACTGCAAAGGTAGTATCAGCAGCAAACGTCGACTATCATGCGAGGATCGTTGCCCAGAAATATATCCAGCGCGAGCTTATACGGGTCTCAACAGAAATCCAGAACAGGTCTTTTGATGACACTTATGATGTTACCGAACTTCTTGATTTTTCAGAAAATGCTCTTTTCCAGATTGCTGAAGGTAATATAAAGAGGGAAGTTGCGCCTATAAATCTTGTCATTAAAGAAGCCATAAGAGAAATAGAGGAGGCAGGCAAGAGGGAAGATGCCCTGGTCGGAACTCCTTCAGGATTTACAAAACTGGACAGGCTTACCTCAGGGTGGCAGAGATCAGAATTGGTGATTATTGCTGCTCGTCCCTCAATGGGTAAAACGGCATTTGCTCTCTCTATGGCAAGGAATATGGCCGTTGACCATGGCAGGAGCGTGGCGATATTCTCGTGTGAGATGTCCTCCATTCAGTTGGTAAACAGGCTTATAGTCGCTGAAACTGATATTCCCGGTGATAAGATCAAGAACGGGAGGCTTAATGAGGAGGAATGGAAACAACTCGATACCCGAATAAAAAAACTTGTACAGGCACCAATTTTTATTGATGATACACCTGCAATATCGATTTTCGAACTGAGGGCAAAATGCAGAAGGCTTAAGGCTCAGCATAAACTCGATATTGTTATCGTTGACTACCTTCAGCTTATGTCAGGCCCGGAGAACGCCGGAAGCAGGGAACAGGAGGTAAGTAATATTTCGAGATCACTCAAGAGTATTGCCAAAGAGCTTGATATTCCAATACTTGCACTGTCTCAGCTTAACCGCTCGGTTGAAATGAGAGGTGGTACCAAACGACCCTTGCTCTCTGACCTGAGGGAGTCAGGAGCTATTGAACAGGATGCTGATATGGTTGTCTTCATTCACCGGCAGGAAAAATTCGGAATTCCTGCTTTTGAAGATGGTTCTTCCACCAAAGGGATCGCCGAAATTATTCTGGCTAAGAACCGTAACGGCCCTGTTGATGATGTCAGGCTAAGGTTCCGGGAGGAGAAAGCCCAGTTTGTTGATATCGATGAATTTGATCTTGGTGATGGCGCTGATAGCAGAGAATCGGCTCAGAGCATCACCCTCGGATCAAAAATGAACCAGGACTTCAGGAAACTCGGAGGTGAATTCGACAGGGAGACAGATATTCATGAAGAACCTCCTTTTGCATAATTGAATTGCGTTCAACAGGTTATATCTTCTATAAGTAGCGGCTGTCTCAAAAGTCTAAAATTATGGAAATATTTTCTCTGTGTTGATCTGTGTTTTCTCTGTGTTGGAGGGGTATAGAACTAGTCCTTTTTAACCGCAAAGTTCGCTAAGTATTCGCAAAGGCCGCAAAGTAAAAGCATTGATATATTATACTTTGCGTATTTTCTTTGCGATCTGCTATATAACTCTTTACATTCATGGTCGGAAATTGATTTTCTTCGTTTACCCCGACCCCAGGGGAGCGAAGAAAATCAATCGCCCAGCGGCAGGGTAAATTAATTGATTTTCGAGCGGCGGTTATGAGAGTTATTATTTTTGAAGTTCCTGCAATTTCTTAGGTGGGGGACTTTGCGGTTAATGGATTTGGACTTTTTTCTTTTTCAATTAAACTTCAGAATTAATTTTGCACCTACACTCCTGTAAGCCAGATTTTCGAATCCGACATATACTCCTATTTCTGCAAGAAAGAATATCTCACTCAAACTATAGCCAGCTTCGGTATAGCTTGGATGATAACGCGATCCGAGATATGACAGGCTTAAATTCTCCCTGATCAGGGTATTGCTTAAACCAGGGAGAAGCTTCAAAAGAAGATAGGGTGCTGTGTATTTGATGTGAACTTCACCAAAAGCTTCAGGGGTGCTCATTGAATAATATGAAGGGATCATGAAGCCATCCTCATAATCATTTATAAGTACCGGGATGGGCTGAGGGTTGAAATGGAAAAAGTCGTAAAATGTAAGCTCCCTGTTATCAAGATAACCACCTGCCCTGACTCTCCACCTTAACTCACTGAAGGCGCCGATATCGTAATGCTTAAAGGCTTCTGCCCTTATCATATCATAATGATTAACCTTTGCATCACTGTTGCGGAAGTCATTTATCCCATGTTCCCATGACAAAATGAACGCAGGCCAGTCAGATCCGGCCGGGATCCTTTTTTTACCTTCCATGCGGTACTTCTGATAAGGTATATATGTCACTTTAGCGGCAATTGCTGCATGATCCTGGTTACGAATGTAATTGACAGGATTTGATGTGGGACTCAGATAACTGTTATCAGGAATGTTATCAGAATATTCATGTGATGTATTTATTATTGTAAAATCCGTTGTATTCTCAAGTACTTTTCTCATTTCAAAGAGCGAAGTGAGCTCCACATTCAGACCGTTTGCGATTTCACCCCGGTAGCCAAGGGTTAAATAGTCAGATTCATACAGCTTCAGATAGTTTCGTTCAAACATCAGTGTGGTGACGGTATTAAGGAAAGGATTGATTCCCCCTCCGTTTCCGATATCCTTGCTGGTCATTCCCATTCTCAGGAACAGCTCCATCTGCTTCACCTTGCTGAACTGGTAGTTGGCATTGATCCTCCACATGAGCTGTTGCCTGCTGAAAGCATATTTTATATCAGGATTGACTGTGAGGGATCTTTTCTGTTTAAATGATCTGGAAAAGCGAAAGTCCAATCCATAAACCAGGCCATCTACAGTATTGAAGCTGAGGTTTTTAAGGTCAATTATTCCTCCGAAGGTGAAGCTGGTGCCTGTTGTGTCGGACCAGGTATGCCCCAATCCGATATTTTTTAGTCCTGTAAAGAATTTGCTTTTTCCCTTTTCCCCTTTAACTGAGGAAGTGTCTGGTTTTGCCTCACGCAGACTTGATTCAACTCTGATACTGTCATTGATATGCAGACTTTTTATTTCAATGTCAGACAGAGGTATTGGTCGGATTTCAGCCCAGTATGCACTGTCTTTTTTTGCAGCATCCTTCTCGACAATCTGAGTGGTATTGTCCCTGATCTCAAGACTTTTTTTTGCAGAGTCAGTGACGCTTTTCTCAGATTCCTTTGCCATCAGTCTTGAAAGTTTTACCATATCACGGTTAGAGAGTTCCTCCTTTTCGAGGAGTTTGTCAATCTGTTTTTTTGTTTTTGTCCTGGCTGAATCGGGAGCCTGTTCGGCTGGCTTATCGTTTACACTGTACGCCCCGGTTATGATTTTTGGTTTAGGAAGTGACAGATTTGGTTTTACATTATCATACTTTACAGATACTGCATAGCCTGCATCAGCCCTGAAGCCGATAATCCCGATGTTTATTTCAAATTTATCGCTGACAGGCATCCAGATCCCGTCTTCCACAGGAATATACAGCTGCTGTACCCTTATCTTTCCCACCAGGTTTTCATTTGTGAGGTCTACGCTCTGGAGGCACCACAGATCATCGATTATGTAAATAGTTCCTTCAAGGAGCTGCTGGCTTTTTCGCTTCGGGATCACCTGGATCTTATTTATCGTATAGTTGCCCTGCGGTGTTGCTCCAAGATATTTGAAATTATAATGGGAGAATGCGTTCGGTGCCAGGGGCGATATTGCCATATCCGCTATTATGGGTTGATAAAAGCTGGCATTGACATACTCCATTGGTGATATCTCGTTGCCCTCCTCCGGGAATGTACTATTATATGAAATAACCTTTTGAACATATTTGTCAGGTGCGGTAAACTCAATCTCGTTTATTGATTCCATAAGGAATGCATCACCCTCTTTCATTGTTGTGCTGCTTGCAGATGATCCTGATTCGTTCTTTGCCTCTATCTTCAAGGATCGCTTCATAAGTCTGGGGATCTTGTTAATAACCAGATTACCTTTAAGATAGACATTCGCCTTATAGTAGCTTATATTATTGAGATAATAGGGAGCCAATCCTATTGCCTTCCGCATTATTCCATATGCAGGATCTTCACCTGATGCAGATATCCTCACCTCCGGGATTTGATAGTACTGTACCTGAAGCCTGATATCTTTGGTTATTGTATTGTCTGTCAGTGTTATATTATAGATAACCGGTTCAAAGCCCAGACTCTGGTACATAACAGTGTACTGTCCTGCAGACAATTTAATCTCGTAGTATCCTTTTGTATTAGAGGTGGTTCCCTGTTTCAGCTCCTGAATGTAAACAGTCGAGTATGCGATAGGATCGCCTGACTGACTGGTAATTTTGCCTTTAATGACCTGAGCATGTGATAGGGATGTTGCGGCAAAAATCAGCAGTAAAATCCTTATGGCATGATTCATATGAGGCTCCTTTTTTTGGAATATTGAAAGTAGAAATATCCGGTTATTTTGATCCTGCAACAACAATTACAATCTCTCCCTTTGGAGTTTTAGCTGTATAATATTCTGAAAGGAAGGTCAGGCTTCCTCTTATGTTTTCCTCAAAAATCTTGGTGAGTTCCCTTGATACGCTTGCTTCTCTTTCCGGGCCGAAATGAAGGGCAAATTCCTGGAGGGTTTTTACGAGGCGGTAGGGTGATTCATAGAATACCATTGTTCTTGTTTCGCTGGCAAGACTAGTCAGTCTCTTGTTTCTGCCCTTTTTTGGAGGAAGAAATCCCTCAAAGCAAAAGCGATCACACGGTAATCCCGAATTGACCAGCGCAGGGATAAGTGCCGTCGGTCCGGGAAGTGTCTCGACAGGAATTTCATGTTCCAGGCATGTCCTGACGAGCAAAAAACCCGGATCGGATATTCCTGGTGTGCCGGCATCCGAAACAAGCGCTATCGTCTGTCCGGACAGGATTTTTGAGCAGACCGATTCAACGCTCTTATGTTCATTGAAAAGATGATGGGACTGAAGCGGTGTTGAGATGTTATAATGGTTAAGCAGCTTCTTTGCCTGCCGGGTATCTTCAGCCAATATGAGATTAACACTCCCCAGGATCTCCAGTGCCCTGAAGGTAATATCCCTGAGATTTCCGATGGGAGTAGGGACCAGATAAAGTTTACTCATGAGAGTGGAATTTGCGTTTTACCAGTTCAAGCAGCTGTAAAACAGCTTCACTTTCACTATTCTCGCCTGTGTAACTCATAATTACCGCTTTTGCATCCTCGAGACTTTCGGCGCTTTCAAGTCGTGAAATTGCCTGATTGTATTCTGCCTGATTTCCATTGAAGATCTCGAAGATAAAAATGAATTTATCATTCAGACCAATCGCTTCCCTGAGTGAGTTAATGGGTTGTGATTTTAAAACATCCGAAATATCATCTTCATTTTTCTTTATTCCCATCTGGTCATGGAATGTACTCGATAAACTGTTAAACCTGTCGGCAAGAATCGGTGATTCATGCTCTTTTG
Organism: Bacteroidales bacterium; assembly: GCA_016715075.1. Lineage (GTDB taxonomy): Bacteria > Bacteroidota > Bacteroidia > Bacteroidales > VadinHA17 > LD21. The sequence goes on along the minus strand of JADKBK010000008.1, from coordinate 142,774 downwards.
TATGCGGCTTTTTTGAGGCAATCTCATTGACAACAGGAGAGAGCTCAGTTTTAGATGCAGTAACCTCGTTATCAGTTTCATCCGGTATTGGCTCAATTTCAAAATCATCAGTCTCTGCACTCTCTTCTATTGGAGCCTGTACAATAACTTCCTGGACGGAAAGAGCTTTTTCCTCAGTCTTTACAGGTTCTTTATGAACTTTCTTCGGCTGAACAGGTTCCTTTTCAACAACAGTGGCGTTCTCCGTGAGTGTCTTGAGCATTGCAATAACCTCGCCGGCACTACGGCATTTTAACTTGGCCATTTCCACCTGCAAGACAGGTACCCCTGGATATTTTTTCAGATCATCAATTATATCACTTGCCTCTCTGAGATCTTTTATTATTAAATCAATGGTCGCATTGAAATCCATACCTTTTGATGTTAATTTAACAAACCATTTTTCTTATTTTGCAAAAGTAACTATTATTCCACAAGTCATTGCGGAATGAAAGTACTATTTATGACGCTTTAACCGACTTTGACAGCAGATGGACTTCCCTGAGAATTCGATAAGGTCAGCAGGCCGCAGTGGATCAATTGAGGTCATAACAGGTTCCATGTTCTCAGGAAAGACAGAAGAACTTATAAGAAGGCTCAGACGAGCACAGTTTGCCGGGTTAAAGACGGAGATCTTCAAGCCCTCGCTTGATAAGCGCTATTCAGCGACCAGGATCGTTTCTCATGATGATAAATCTATCCTTTCCACTCCTGTAGATTCTCCTTCGGAAATTCTGCTATTGGCCGGAAATGTCGACGTTGTGGGTATCGATGAGGCACAGTTTTTTGACAGGTCACTGGTTGATGTCTGCAACCAGCTGGCTGATAATGGTGTCAGGGTGCTGGTAGCTGGTCTGGATATGGATTTCATGGGAAATCCTTTTGGCCCGATACCTGCTCTTTTGTCTGTTGCTGAATATATTACCAAGGTTCATGCAATATGCTTGAGGTGCGGCAACCTCGCCAACTACTCCTACAGAAAATCGGATGAGGCACAGGTGGTCCTTCTCGGTGAAAAGAATAACTACGAGCCGCTGTGCAGAGATTGTTATAACAAAGCATTAAACAGATAAGGGGTGAAACTGAATTCAGGAGATATTGCAAGAATTGTCAACGGCAGGCTTATAGGTCGGGATGATCTGCCAGCGTCAGAAATTGTTACAGACAGCCGTCAGCTGAGCTTTACGGAAGGCCTCCTGTTTTTTGCCATCAGGGGAATAAATCACGACGGACATCAATTCATTGAGTCACTGTACCATAAAGGTATCCGGGTATTTGTAACGGAAGAAGAACCAGAGAAACCATCTGACTTTTCCGAAGCATCCTTCATAATAACAGCAAATACAATCAATGCTTTGCAACTTCTTGCTGCATATAAACGAAAAGCTTTCAAATCAACAGTAATTGCTATCACAGGCAGCGCAGGAAAAACAATTGTCAAGGAGTGGCTGGCTGAGATAATTGGTCATACAGCACCGGTTGTGAGAAGTCCTAAAAGCTATAATTCCCAGATAGGTGTACCTCTTTCAGTATGGAAGCTTGAGGATAAATACAGGTATGGGATATTTGAGGCGGGCATATCTCATCAGGGCGAAATGGAAAATCTGCGAAATGTTATTGATCCGGACATCGGCGTAATAACAAATATCGGAGATGCTCACAGGGAGAATTTCCCGGATGACAACACAAAAGCGACAGAAAAACTGAAGCTTTTTAAAGATTCAAAGACTATAATTTATTGCAGGGATCAGGAGCTCATTCATAATATTATTATTAATGACGATGTTCTGAGAACCAAAGAACTGGTTGACTGGTCATTAAAAGATAGAGCTGCAAAGATTTTTGTAACCAGAAAACCTCTGCCGGGTGGAAATACCGGAATATGCTTGCTTTATAAAGGGATAAGCGGAGATTATGATATACCCTTCAGTGACAGGGCATCTGTTGAAAACGGTATCACGGCAGCCTGCGTATGTCTTGCACTTGGAATAGGAAATGAAATTATCTCCAATGGACTTAAAGGACTGGTCTCTGTGGCAATGAGAATGGAGATGAAGAGCGGAATAAACAATTGCCAGCTGATAGAGGATTATTATAACTCAGATCCCGGATCACTGGGAATGGCTCTTGAATATCTCAGGTCGCAGACAGGAAGGAACCCAGCGCTGATCCTGTCTGATTTTGTCCAAAGCGGGAGAGATGAAAAAGAACTCTACGGAGGAGTGGCAGCATTGCTGAAAAAGACAGGCATTGAGAAGTTTATCGGCATAGGGAAGGCTCTTTCAAGGAATAGGGAATTATTCGGAACGAATGCAAAGTTTTATGATTCAACGGAAGAATTTCTAAAGGGTTATAATTCCCAGGAGTTCAGAAATGAAATAATTCTTCTTAAAGGAGCAAGGATTTATGAGTTTGAAAGGATCGGTAAGAAGCTGGAGCAACAGATCCACCAGACTGTACTTGAAATTAACCTTGATGCCATCTCTCATAATCTGAATGAATTCCGGAGATATCTTAATCCAGGCACCAGAATGATGGTTATGGTTAAGGCCTTTGCCTATGGAGCAGGGCCGGCAGAGATCGCATCATTGCTTGAATACCACAGGGTCAGCTACCTTGCCGTTGCATACGCTGATGAAGGTGTTGAGCTGAGGAATGCAGGAGTGACTCTTCCCGTAATGGTAATGAATCCCGATCCTTCAGCCCCGGAGCTGATGATAAAGTATAATCTCGAACCGGAAATTTTCAGCTTTGCATCTTTCAATAATTTTACTGAAACAGCATCCAGACACGGCTTAATTAACTATCCTGTGCATATTAAGATTGATACAGGAATGCACCGTCTGGGTTTCATGCCTGAAGAGGTCGGGCAGCTTGCAGAAATGATCAGATCGGAAGAGTGCATAAAGATCATTTCAGTATTCTCACATCTAGCTGGCAGTGAGAATCCTGATCTGGATAACTTCAGCAGAAAGCAGGTTGACGTTTTTCTTAAAGCTTCCGGACTAATTCAGAAAGCCACTGGGTATACCTTCCTTCGTCATATTCTAAACTCTCAGGAATAGCACGCATGCCGCAGTTTCAATTTGAAATGGTTCGTCCGGGCATAGGAATTTATGGTGTCGGTCATCTGGAGGGTCTCTCACTAAAGCCTGCAGGACGGTTCAGAACAAGGATCTCCCAGGTAAAGCAGGTAAAGGCAGGTGAACCAGTGGGATATGGCTGTGTCGATGTGTCGGATACCGACAGGACTATCGCAATTCTGCCAGTGGGATATGCCGACGGCCTGAGCAGAAGGCTGGGAAACAGGAAAGGATGCTTTTTCATAAAGGAAAAAAGGGCACCTATAGTCGGAAATGTCTGTATGGATATGTGCATGGCCGATGTTTCCGGACTGAAAGCTGAGGCCGGTGATGAAGCTGAGATCTTTGGCGATAATATTTCAATAGATGAAATTGCAGCTAAATGCGGTACAATACCTTATGAGATTCTCACCTCCGTTCCAATGAGGGTTAAAAGGGTCTTTTTCAGGGAATAAGATCTATACTATGGATTTATAATCTTCTTCTTTGCTATATAGAGTTTTCTCTTTCAGGCCTGTTCACTTATCCTCTCAAGATTTTCAATATTCAGGATACTTATCTTTCTTCCCTTGATTCTTATCAGTCCTTCTGATGCAAGGTTTGAAAGAGTTCGTATAGCATTCGAGGTGGTCATGTTTGATAGATGTGCAATATCATTTCTTGACAGAGAGGCATTTATTGTTTTTCCATCATTCTCATAACCATATATACTACCCAGCATCAGGAGAGATTCGACAAGCCGTCCCCTGACATGTTTCTGTGTAAGAGATACCATCTTTTCGTAAGATAAGCCAAGCTCTTCTGAAAGTATCCTGTTTATCTTAAGTGATAAGTCGGGATTACTCCTGAGGATCCTTAGAAAGCATTGTTTTTCAATTGTACAGATTACTGAATCTTCAAGGGCGATAGCTGAATAGGGCCACGGACTCTCAGTAAAAACCGACTGAAATCCTGCCATATCGTATTCTTTAAGCAATCTCATAATGTGTTCGCGGCCTGCCACTCCGGTCCTGCATACCTTTGCCTTCCCAGAAATGAGGCAAACCAATCCTCTTACTTTTTCTCCTTCCCTGAAGAGATAGCCTCCCTTTTTTATCCTGTTGATTGTATGATGCTGATCTATTACCTCCTTATCTTTCTGGTTTAATCCTTTAAAAAGAGAAGAAGGGCTTTCAAGGCACATTTCAATATAGGGATTTATATATGGCATAGGAAAATGATGTTAAAAAACATGTAAAGTTAATAAAAGGATTTTTCCGTTTAAAAATTTTACATTTTTTAACATATTCAATTACAGTCAGATGTAAGATCTGACTTTATTGGATTTTATGATTTGTACAAAACGGGATAGATAAGAAGCAGCCTGGAAAGAAGGAATCAATACCTGGCCACGAGAGGCATTCTTCTTCCGGCACCAAATGCCTTTGAAGAGATTCTTAAAACAGGAGGAGCCTGGTATCGCTTGTATTCATTGAAATTGATCATTCTGATAACTCTGTTAACAGTATCCCTGTCTGAACCTTCTCTTATTATTCTATCAGCCGGTTTCTGCAATTCAATGTACTGGTACAGGATTGAGTCGAGAATGCTGTATTCTGGAAGCGAATCCGAATCAAGCTGGTCGGGTCTCAGTTCTGCAGATGGCTCTTTTTTTATGATATTGGCTGGTATAATTTCTTTTTGATGATTTATATATTCTGCAAGCCTGTAAATGTCGGTCTTATAGACATCTCCGATAACGGATAAGCCTCCTGCCATATCTCCGTATAACGTTCCATATCCAACCGCTGCTTCGCTCTTGTTTGATGTGTTAAGCAAAATGCAGCCAAATTTATTTGAGACAGCCATCAGGAGCGTTGCTCTTACCCGTGCCTGGATATTTTCTTCAGTTACATCCCTCTCCCTGCCTTTGAAAAGTGTTGCCAGTTCTTCCTCGAAAGCACTGAAAGGTTTTTCAATGCTTATTAAATCAAAATGTACTTTAAGGTTATTGGCAAGATCGACAGCATCTGTAACGGAATGACCCGATGAATATCTTGAAGGCATGAGAAGCGCTCTCACATTTTCATTTCCAAGAGCTTCTGCAGCCAGGCAGAGACAGATGGCTGAATCTATACCACCGGAGAGTCCTATTATTGCACTTTTAAGCCCGGTTTTTGAAAAATAATCGCGCACACCCGTGACAAGGGCCTTATGGATCAGCGGAATTGCCCCCGGTCTGGCAGATTCCTTCATCAAATTGCCGGAAATGATGTCCTCAAGGGAGAATGTCTGGATATCCTCTTCAAAAAACGGAAGCTGGTAACATATTTCACCATGCTGATTCACAATTAGCGAAGCGCCATCAAAGATAAGTTCGGTATTCGCTCCTGTCTGGTTGACTGTTATCACAGGTATCTTGTATTTCAGAGCTTTAGATCTGAAGATATCTGCTTTTGCCTCAGTTTTTGTATATGAAAATGGTGATGCTGAAATATTTATTATGAGGTCAGGATCCTGCCTTGCAAGCTCCTCCATAGGCGAGAGAGTGTAAAGCCTGGTCTTCTCGAATTCATTGTCGAAAGGCTGTTCATCCCACAGATCTTCACATACAGTCAGAGCAATTCTCTTTCCCATAAAATGAAACACAGAGAATGTGTTCTCCGGTTCAAAGTACCGGTATTCATCAAAAATATCATAGGTTGGCAGCAGAGACTTATTTGCCGTAAAGATGATCCTTCCTTCCGATAGTACCAGGGCTGAATTAAAAAGCTTCTTGCCCTCGGGCTGGTTATTGAGTGTGGGAGAGCCTACTATTGCAGTTATTCCGACACATTTTTCAGCTATTTCCATTACCGCCCGATTGCACTTCTCAATAAAATCAAGCCTGTCGAGAAGATCAAGGGCGGGTAGCCTGAAATGCATAGTTCTGAAAATACAATAAGGTCGGAATTTTCCTCCCTTGCTTTTGCTATTGCATTGCATATCAATTCTTTATTCCTGGAAAAATTTCCTATATGATAATTCAGCTGTGCAACGGTGATTCTCATATTGTATTCACTAATGTCAATTCATTGTAAAAATAGAAATTAATAATAAATATTAGGTTTTATTAGGTTTTAATAGTGTTTAAGAGAATTTGCCCCATCATCTTATGATTTTGCCTTTAATGAGAAAAAGTGATTATTTTTGACAGCTGAAAAATATTAAATTATGATTTCCCGGTCTGCAGTTACTGTCTTTATAATAGTGTTCACCGCAATGGTGTTTTCCTGTAAAAGGGATCATTATAAGGTCAATACATCTTCAATTAAGGTTAATATTGAGATAAAAAGACTTGAAAAAGATCTTTTCTCTCTGAATCCAAATGATATTCCGGCGGCTGTACCGGTTCTGAAAAGCCGGTATAGCGATTTTCTGCAGCTCTTCAGTTATGTTATAAATACAGGAGATATTAATGATTCCTCCTTTGGTGATTTCCTTGTCAGATTTTGTACAGACAAGCTCAATAATGAGGTATATTCATCTGTGATGAAGGTTTATCCTGATGTATCGGCCATTGAAAGGGATCTGAAGGAGGCTTTCCGTCATTATATCTACTATTTTCCGCAACGGAAAGTGCCGGCTGTTTATACCTGCATAGCCGGTTTTAATAACAGCATTATTACGGGTGATTCAGTTCTTGGAATAGGACTTGACCGTTATCTGGGCGCTGATTGCGAATACTACAAGCGGCTGGAAATTTATAAATATGTGGCTGACAGGATGACTCCGGAGATTATTGTTCCTGATTGCATGTATGGATGGGCTGTTTCGGAGTGGGATTTTTCAGCTCTCAGATACCCTGCTGACAATGTACTTTCAGAGATGATACATGAAGGAAAGCTGAAATATTTCAGTAAATGCATGTTGCCTGAGACCTCCGGCGAGTTATTATTTGGTTTTACTGCAGACCAGCAGAAGTTCTGCAGGAACAATGAAAGTCAGATGTGGCAGTATCTGATCGAGAATGACTTACTGTTTAATACTGATAAGTTCACAATCCGCAAGCTTACAGGGGAGGCCCCTTTTACAAGCTTTTTTACAAATGAATCACCCGGAAGGGCTGCCATCTGGATCGGATTCAGGATTGTTGAATCGTACATGATGAAAAACCCTGATATTTCTCTTAATGATTTAATGATTAATACGGATATCCAATCAATTCTGGAAAAAGCAAAGTATGATCCCCAAAATAAATGTAGGGACACAAAAACCTGTGTCCCTACATTTTATTTTTAAATTGCAATCCTATTCAGGATGAATAGCCTCTACAGGGCAAACATCTGCACAGGCACCACAGTCGGTGCATACATCAGGATCGATTTTATAAATATCGCCTTCAGATATCGCTTCAACCGGGCACTCGTCAATGCATGTTCCGCAAGCAGTGCAATCATCATTAATTTTGTAAGCCATTTCGATTATTTTTTGATTGGTTAATTACAATTAAAGGACAAAATTACTCAAAATTTTGAATTGCAAGAAAAACATGACAAATATATCTGATAATATTCAGCAGAGAATTTCAGGATTGATTTCTCTGATCACCGCTTAAAAAGTTATGGATTAGCCATGTCAGATTTGCAACACCTGTAACTAACCCTTCCTCATCAAGGTCAAAATCCGCTGTGTGAAGCTTCCTCATTTCAGTATCTTTCTTCCTTATTCCAATTCTGTAATAAAGTGACGGGGCAAGGGCAGAATAGAATGAAAAGTCGTCGGAGCTCATCCTGATATCAAAAGTCTCAATTTTATCATTTCCCAAAAGACCTTTGCTGAGTTCCATGGCTCTGGATGTAAGCTTATCGTCATTTACAAGGACGGGATATCCTGTCTCAACTCTGACAATTATTCTTACTCCGAATTCAACAGCTGTTTCATCGGCAATAAGTCTGACCAGATCCAACGCTTCTTTCCTCCATTTTTCGTCAAATGTCCTGAAGGTCCCGGCAATTTCTACCTTTTCAGGAATTATATTCGTTGCACCTTCACCTGAAATCCTTCCGATCCCCAGGACAGTAGGGATCTTATTCACAGCCTGGTGTGCTGCCATCCGGTCTTTCAGTCTGACAACAAGGTGAGATGCAATATATATCTGGTCGGTTGTGAGCCCTGGCAAAGCAGCATGTCCCCCTCTTCCGGCCACTGTAATATAAATTTCATCACATGAAGCCATATAGCGTCCGGCTTTATAGCCTGTCTTGCCGGTTTCAAGTTCAGGAAGTATATGTTGTGCTATTATTATGTCAGGTTTCGGATCATTAAGTTCTCCTGATTCAATCATCAGCTTAGCGCCACCGGGTGATTTTTCCTCTCCCGGCTGGAAGATTAGCAGCACTGTGCCCCCGAACATATCGCGATTATTATTAAGCACTGTTGCTGTTCCCATCAGCATTGCCATATGTGCATCGTGACCACATGCATGCATGATCCCTGTGTGTATGCTTGAATAATCGGCCTGATTCCTTTCCGTTATTGGAAGGGCATCCATTTCTGCCCTTATGGCTATAACTTTATCTCCTGTACCAGTCCCTTTTATGGCCCCAATGATCCCTGTTCCAGCTATTTCTTTTCTGAAAGGGATTCCGTTTTTTTGAAGCCATTCGCAAATGAAGGCGGCAGTATCAGTTTCCTTATAGGATAATTCCGGAAATTTATGAAAATGGCGACGGAGTCTTATCACTTCATCTCTGAGTTCAGCAGACTGATGCAGAATTTTTTCTTTTATTCCGGACATTTTAAAACTTTTGATTGGACTAAAAATCGAGGCTGAAAGAGAGATAGAAGATCCTTGGCAGAATATAGTTGTTATCTATTCCCCATGCCCAGTCTGCTCTCACAAAATATCCCAGGACCTGAGCTCTGGCACCTACCCCGAAACCAGTAACAATGGGTCTGATATTTGAATCAAGAGTGACACTCACCGGTCCATTTGTCAGCTTTTCAGTTGCATAGCCGTTAAAGTCATCCCATGGTGATTTTCCTGACCAGGCAGTTCCTATATCACCAAACCCGACAACCTGAACGCTGTTCAGGAAATTGGAACGCAGAGGATGTCCGACAAGGTACCTGATAACCGGCCAGCGTAACTCGCTGTTAATGAGCGCAAAGCTATTGCCATTTCTGATGTTCTGAGTGAACCCGCGCATATTTGTCGCAAGGGCCTGAAAGCCATAGTTGACATTTGGCGTAACAGGAATAGCGCTATTCAACATATTGACATCATTGAACAGATAGCCCATCCAGTTGTCGACACCTCCCAGGTAATAAATAAGCTTGGTAGGTCCGAATGATGTACTGGCTGCAAACCTGTTTGCCCAGATCAATTCCCTGTGAATGCGGATATATTTGCGGAAATCAATTCCCAGTACCACCATATCAGACTTAGCGCTTGTAAGCTCCCTGTAATATTCACCGAAGATTTTAAACCTGGTCCCATAGTAAATGTTTATGAGTCTTTTGCGGGTATTGTCATAGATCATTTCTCCCTTGAGACTGGCCCAGTGTTTGGTGATATCCCTATAATTCAGCGAAGCCATGTCTGTTGACAGTATTACCTGACGGTCAAACCTGTATGAAACAGTACCCTTAAGTGCAAATACTTCAGTCAGCGCCTTGGAATAGGAGAGATAAATATTCTGGGAGATTGTTTTAAACAGTACCGAATCATTATAATTCAGGAATGCCTGCCTGTGATAAATAAGCTGTTTGTCGAAGGATCCTTTAAGGTTTTCCACACTTAAAAGATACTCATTGCTGTCAAAATTCCCGGCAAGCCTGAAGCCTCCAGTAATACGATAATTTTCAAACAGATCGACGGTCCCGAACCTTGTAAGGATATTCACCCCCGGGTTAAAGTAGGGAGCACCACCGCTATAAACCTGGTATGTATTGTTCAGAAAGCTGAAGTCAACCTGAGTGACAAGGTAATTGTTGTAAAATGATTTTTCATATATCCTGATCTGCGGCATTTCAATACCTCCCGTATCAAGGTCAATATCCATATATTTTTTCCTCCACAGCTGCTCATAGTAATTCTGTTTCTCCTTTTCAAAAATATAATGGTTGATATCGATTGGTTCATTCTTTATATAATACTCATATATTGGCTTCTTTAGTGTATCTCTTCTCTTCCTGTCCTCAGCTATGAGCCATTGCCTTAACTGTTCAACACTGTCTGCCTTATGCAAGAGGCGAGTTCTTTCCTTCCTGAAGGAGGTCATTGTAATCTCGGAGGGAGAGATGGCATCAGACTCGCTTATGAGCCCCTTTCTTAAGTTGTATTTCCTTTTGCTGAATAATACTTCCCCAAAGACGTCGGACCCGTTTGATACCGACTGATTAAGTATATTCCTGTCATAATTGGTGACAGGTTTTGATTTTATATAATATCTGTAATGTGTAGTTGTATCAATAAAGCTGATAGTACTGTCGAACCTGGCAACATAGCGGTTAAGGATTCCATTCTGATCACCAATATATGAGAATTTGTTTTTTCAATTGCAGTACGCTGCATCCTGTCAGTGTATTTATCTTCAGACAGCCTTACAAGAACATTATTTCCCCTGGTAAGGTTATAAGTGAACAGGTCGAAATTAAGAGCAGGTTTTTTCAAAGGGATCTCCGGTATTCCGAAGTGTATCAGAGACCCTGTTTGATGTGAAGAGGATCTCATCCTGTGAATCCTTTATAAAGGAGGGATGCAGGTCATCAGGGATATCCCTGGTGATCTGCTCATTGGTGCCGGATGAGATAGTGTGTATGTAAAGGTCTGTTGTTCCATCCTTAACAGCCGACATAATGAGCCTTGACCCTTCTGGTGAATAGGAGAAGTCAAGCACCTTATCAAAATAGAGCAGGTTTCTCTTCTCCGTTTTCTTCTCGTTGACCCTGTAAAAATACATTACAAGATCAGCTTTTTCCTCATTTATATAAGTAAGAATCTTACCTGTTGGGTGCCATGTGAGTACAGGGTAGCTATTATCAGTGATCTGTTCGAATTTTGGTTCTTTTCTGAAAATGACCTTCTGTTTGCCGGTAGCCTGGTTGTAAAGCCATATCTTCTTTCTCCCCCAGTCATTTGTAACATATGCAATATATTCTCCACCGGGACTGACCTTTACCTGTTGGTATATCTGCTCTTTTTTCGACTTTTTTATTGTATTTGCATCATCGGCAGGGAGATTCCTGTCATCTGCAAATTCACCGAGATAATATTTCTGCCACTCCTTCAGAAGTTCACGGAGATCACTGCCTATAACATACAGAAAGCCATCATCAACGTTCTTATAGATCTTTGTAAGATAGATAATATTCGGAATAAGCACATCACCATATTTCTTCCCGATAAATCTCCAGAATGACTGGCCGGCATCCACCGCATCATCATACTCAAGGTGATTGATATTTTTGTATTTGCCTGATTTGAGACCGTCTTTGATCCGGTTTTCAGCTTCATAATTCCAGCCTGACGATACATACTTAACAAGACCTTTTATATACCAATCCGGCATATGAATAACAGATGAACTTGCAATCCTGTCCTTAAGATCGGCATTGTAAAGCATTTCATTGATTATCACTTCAGTAATTGCTGCTGAGATCTGTCGTTCATATGCCTGGTGATCACCTTCATAATACAGCATAACCTTGTTTTTGATTATTCTGCTGTATCCGCCCGTATTATAGCTGTCCTGATCTGAAGTTACCAGGCCGATATTGGATTGTTTGTATTCCGCATTTTTATTATAGATAATGAAGATCAGTCTTTTTTCAAGTGTGTAATCAAAATAATCTTCAATCTCAGCAAGTTTTTTCTCTGCAAAGTCGGCAGTGAACTCTGCAAGATCACGGCCGAATTCATTAAAATAACAGTCAAAATCGTCAAAACGGTAGTACTGCCAGTAATAATCATAATACTGTACCTTGTTTTTACCGAATGTCATTTGATGTCCATTATAAAACTGACTATTTGCATTCAGATAAAATGCACAGGCTATTATTATGATAATCAGTCTTTTAATCTTTCTCATCTGCAAATCCTTCATGAAGTGGACCGGATTTAGAAATCCTCAAATTCTGTTCCAAAAATTATGGTCCCGTTCGCAAAACTAGTGATAATCTGTTTTAAAGTACCTAAAAAGGATAAACTTTATTATTTTTACCAGACTTTGTTGAAATTCAAATCCGGTCTGATTTTTGTATATAATAATCAACAAAAACCGGAAGGTATTGTTATGTTGTTGCATTTATTTTAAAAATGAACAAAATTATTCCATTATAAAATTATTCATCAATATTTTAAAAGTATAAATGATATGAAAAAGTATCTTTCTTTAATTCCTCTGCTTGCTTTTTGTCTGGGTTTAAATGCTCAATTCGCTGTGACAAAAATGAAAGTTTTAGAAACAGAACATGATTTTGGTAAGTTCAAAGAGGATGCTGGCCCGCAATCTTATGATTTTATAGTGACAAATGCCGGGAGTGATCCGCTTGTCATCCAGAATGTTGTGGCCTCATGCGGCTGTACAACTCCAGGATGGACCAAGCAGCCCATTCCATCGGGTGGCACAGGTAAGATTACGGCTACTTATGATCCCAAAGATCGACCGGGAGTATTTAACAAGACTCTCTCAGTATATTCGAATACAAAGCCGGAAGTTGTGGTACTGGTGATCAAAGGAGAGGTTGTCCCCCGTGAAAAGACAGTTGAAGAGTTATTTACCTTTCCGGTAGGTGCAATCAGGTTTGAAAGCAACCATATGGCATTCACCAATATTAAGAAGACAGAGAAGAAAATCAGGGTCATGCAGCTGGTTAATACCTCAAATGCTCCTGTAAAGGTTGAGTTTACCGGTCTGCCTGCACATCTGGCACTCAAATCCAATCCTGAGACTCTTAAACCAGGGCAGAAAGGCATGGTTGAAGGAACCTATGATGCAAATAAAAACGCGGGATGGGGTAATGTAAATGATATGGTAAAGATCTCCCTCAATGGTGTACCACAGGAAAATGTCTATTATTATGTCTCTGCGAACCTTGTAGAGGATTTTTCATCTCTCTCAAAAGATCAGCTCGAAAATGCACCCATATTTAAAGTCGCTTCCACAACTGTGGACCTCGGTAAGATAAAAGGTGCCACCCAGAACGAGATTGAATTCAAATTCACCAACGAAGGCAAGAGTGACCTCATCTTAAGACATGTAAGGGCTTCCTGCGGCTGCACAGCAGTTCAGCAGGGCAATCAGGGTGTTGGCATTAAAGCCGGACAATCAAGCTCAATTAAAGCTACATTCAACTCCGGCAGCTATAAAGGAAAAGTAACCAAGGCAATCTATGTTTATACAAATGATCCTAAGAATTCAGAGGTTGTCCTGATGGTGAGCGCAGACGTTGAGCAGCCTGAAACCACAAAATAGTAAAAAAGATATTTTATTCTATTGGGGTGTCAGGTGATTATCCGGCACCCTTTCTTATTTTTACGATAGTTTTACTGCTGATCGATGGATGAGAAAAAACATTATAGCTCTGCCCTTAGGGTAAATGCCGGAATAAAGCAGCCTCCAAGCGTTAATCCGGATGTTTTTGGCAGATCTGTCAGGAAAAAGAGGAAGAGATATACCGAAGAGGAATATGTTGAGGCCATCCTTGCCGGGAACAGAACAATCCTGAGCCAGGCAATTACGCTTGTGGAAAGCTCACTGCCTGAGCATTATGAAATGGCACAGGCTATAATTGAAAAATGTCTGCCATTCAGCGCTGAATCAATAAGAATAGGAATAACCGGAGTGCCGGGAGCAGGGAAAAGCACCTTCATTGAAACCTTCGGCTTGCATATAACCGGCGAAGGAAGACAGCTGGCAGTTCTTACAATCGATCCCAGCAGCGAACATACAAGAGGAAGTATCCTTGGAGACAAGACAAGGATGGAAAAGCTCAGCGTTCACCCATCAGCCTTTATCAGGCCATCACCGTCAGCAGGTTCGCTTGGAGGAGTTGCAAGAAAGACAAGGGAATCAATTATTCTGTGTGAAGCAGCAGGCTTTAATACAATTATCGTCGAAACAGTAGGGGTGGGTCAGTCTGAAACAGCTGTAGATTCAATGGTTGATTTCTTCCTTTTGCTGATGCTGGCCGGTGCCGGCGATGAACTACAGGGTATAAAGCGCGGAATCATGGAAATGGCAGATCTGATCGCAATTACCAAAGCTGATGGCCAAAACAGACAAATTGCCGAAGGAGCCAGGGTCTCCTACCAGAACGCTCTTCGCCTGTTCACCTCAAGGACTCCCGGATGGAAACCGCAGGTTCTTACATGTTCAGCGCTCGAAAATTCAGGGATCAGGGAACTGTGGGATCTCATTCTGTTATATTTTAACCTGACTAAAAAATCAGGCCATTTTGATGAATTCAGGAAGAAGCAGGCGGTAGTCAGAATGGACAGCATGATAATTGATTGCCTGAACAATTCTTTCTATAACCAGGATGATGTAAAACAACTAAGACCTGAAATTGAACAGCAGCTTTATGAAGGTAAGATCACATCCTATATGGCTGCTATTAAGCTGCTTGACCTGTATTTTAAAAGGTGACGATCATAATCAGATATTATTATCTTTGCGCGGATTATTAAATACGTATCAAATTCAAACTATTAAATATGAAAAAAAGCATTTACCTGTTTCTAATTATTCCTGTTTTTATTTCCTGTACTTCAACACCCAAACCTCATTATGTTATAAAAGGTAAGATCGAGGGGTCTGACAGTATTATAATCTATTTGCAGAAAAGAGATGCCGGAAAGACAATTACATTGGATTCAGTAGTATCAAAAAAAGGTTCATTTACCATAAAAGGAGGTGCTGTTGAATATCCGCAACTCGTTCAGCTCGTTGCAGGTAAAACAAGAAAAAGAATTCCGTTTTATATTGAAAACTCGGAAATATCAATTACCGGTACCCTGGATTCAATGTATAATGCAAAAGTTACAGGATCAAAAACACAGGATGAGTATAACGGATTTATAGCATCCAATAAGGCATTAAGTGACGAGTATACCAAAACTTACCAGGAATACCAGCTTGCAAGAAAGACCGAAAATGCTGCAAGGCTTGCAAAGATTGAAAAACAGGCTGATTCAATTCAGAAGGAGATGATGAAGATGCAGAAGGAATTTGTCAGGAACAATCCTGCATCATATGTTACGCCTTCAATCCTGTCAAGTCTGAGCTTTGAGATGGCCCCAGACGAGCTGGAATCGATTATCAATAACCTGGACACAGCTGTCGCTGCATTACCACAGGTTAAAATACTTAAAGGCAGACTGGCAGGGATGAAAGCTGTTTCAGTCGGTCAGAAAGCTCCTGATTTTACAATGAATGATAAAGACGATAAACCCGTTTCCCTATCCTCAAAGATCGGCACAAAATTGCTTCTTGTCGATTTCTGGGCTGCATGGTGCAATCCCTGCAGGGAGGAGAATCCAAACGTTGTGAAGGTCTATAAGGAATTTCATAAAAAAGGATTTGATATTCTCGGAGTCTCACTTGACCATAAAAAGGAAGAGTGGTTAAAGGCAATCACCGACGACAAACTTACCTGGACACATGTTTCTGACCTGAAGGCCGGAACTAATGAGGCAGCTATGTTATATATGGTCTATTCAATTCCTTCCAACTTTCTGATCGATGAAAATGGAATCATCATTGCAAAAAACCTGAGAGGAGCTGATCTTTATAATAAAGTCAAAGAGGTCCTGGATAAAAAGTAATAACCACAGTTCTGCAGTTATTAATATATGTTCTGATCAGGGATCTCCTCAAGAATAAATCCGGTGCCCCTGACAGTCCTGATGTCAATACGTTTATCACTGGTCACATATTTCCTGAGCCTGCTTATAAAAACATCCATGCTCCTGCCCAGGAAATAGTCGTCCTCACCCCATATTTCTGTGAGGATATCCTCCCGGGCGAGAATTTTATTCTTATTAATAATAAAGTATTTCAGCAATTGAGCCTCTTTTAATGTCAGCTTGACTTTTGTGTCAGGAGAGATGAGCTCAAGTGTGTTGTATTTCAGAAGAGTCTGCGAAATTTTAAACTCGTCATTCACTGATGAATAGGTGCGTTTGAGAATATTATTGATACGAAGGATCAATACTTCGGGGTCAAATGGTTTTGTTATATAGTCATCCGCGCCGATCTTCAGTCCTCTCACAATGTCTTCCTTCAGGCTCTTTGCCGTCAGGAAAATAAGTGGTAAGCCTGGATCCAGTTCCTTGATTTTTTCAGCGAGAGTAAATCCATCCATCTCAGGCATCATAATATCCAGAACACAGATATCAGGCTTATTACTCCGGAACAGATCCCATGCTTCATTTCCATTCCTCCCGAGTATAACTTCAAAACCGCTTATATTGACATATTGTGCCAGGATATTTCCAAAATCCCTGTCGTCTTCAGCTATTAAAACTTTCATATACTGACTTATTTTTAATAAGGTATTGTTATTGTAAAGGTGCTTCCCCTGCCCGTTTTGCTGGAGACAGTAACGTCACCGCCATGTGCCTGTGCAATTCTTTTGACATAATAGAGCCCGAGTCCCAGTCCTTTGAACTTATGGATATTGCCTGTTTGAGCCCTGTAGAATTTATCAAAGATATGTCTCTGGTCAGATTTGGATATTCCTATTCCGTTATCGCTGACAGATACAGACACTCTGCCATCTTTTACGAAACCTTCTACGTTTATTTCAGGCTCCCTGTCCGAATATTTAACTGCATTTGAAAGGAGATTATTTATCATAGTGGTAAAATAGACAATATCCAGGTCAACCCTGATCTCATTGAAGCTGTACTTCCTGGGTAATTGATGCACAGTTTCCGCAACCTGACCGGAAACAATCTATTATATCGTCCATTACTTCCTCAATATCTGCTGGTTTTTTATCGAGTTCAAATTGCGTTCTTTCCCACATACTTATCTCCAGGATCATATTTATGAGCTGGTTAAGATGAATGCTCTGCTTCCCGATCAGTTTTGCAGTCTCAAGTATTTTTTCATCATTTTTCCTTATCTGTTCCAGCTCAAGGGTTTTACCGGCGACCGTTATCGTCGATAATGGGGTTTTTAGTTCATGAGTCATATTATTTATAAAGTCTGTCTTAAGATCCGACAACCTCTTTTCTTCCCTGAGATTCCTGTATGTGACTATAAAAATTATTATTACCACAATGATGCTGAAGATGCTGAGCGCAAATGACATGGCTGTCTCTTTGAGAAGCAGTATCTGCTTATCAGAGAAGTCAATATAATACTCAAAGAACAACCTGTAATTATTGTCTTCCCATCTGAATCCGTTTACAAGAATCATTGATTTTGACAATTCGGACAGAGGCGTCTTCCCGAACCTCTCCTGTACCTGCCGGTTATTGAAATCCTGGCTGTGATATACGATTATGGTGTCATTGCCTATTAGCTCAAGGTTGTGAATTATTATACTGAAATTGAATTTCTTCTCAAATCCCCTTCTTTCGAAATATCCCGAGAGCAAACCTGAAAGATCCTGTTCATTATTCAGAACCTGAGTGAAAAAATCAAAGATCTCTTTCTTCTTTCCTTCAAGTTCTGATGAATCGCTGACTGCATTCAGGTCGTTTACGGCCTTGTCAGAATACTTGTCAAGAATGAAACGGACTGTATCAAAACCTAAGTCAGGAACCCGGCTGTTAATAAAATTTAGCGCCTGTTGCGACCGCAAAGTATATCTCAGGACAAACATCTCATCCTTCTGTTTCCAGATGCCTTTTATTATAAAAGCCTGGACAGAGATCAGGATGAGGATGGAAATGATCCCGAGGAGTAAAACGGTATTTTTCTTCTTCATAGTTTATCTTTGCACCTCAAATTTATTCATTTTATTCTTAGATAGTCAGCGGTGATCCAACATTAACCTGATGTTAACCCGGTGTTAACAATAGGCAGAAGAACCGGGGTGTATCTTTACAATATAAAATTCAAAAAAACGACAACCATGAAAAGATCAGTTTTGTTTTTAATTGTAATTTTCCTTCTTGCATCTGCTTCTTCACTGCAGCAGGTTAATGCCCAGGATAAAACCAAAGAGGAGCAGGAGAAGGAGATAAGGATACAGAAGACCATTGATGAGCAGAAAAAATCAATGGCAGATCAGAAGAGAGCACAGGAAGATGCCTTACAGCAGCTCCAGCACGCACAGGAAGCACTTGACAGTATTAATGTTGAGGTTGAAGTGGAAGCTTCTGACATTGCAGATAAAGCAGTCAGGGCACATGTGAAAAGAATTGACAGATCCTTCCGTTTTGAAGAGCCAGATGTCTTTACCGGGATAAATGAGCCATTCTACTTCCATTCATTTGATGGTGACAATGAGAGTACATCATGGGAATTCTCCAGGAGAGTAAAGGAAAAAACACTAAAAAGCGAGTATACTTTTGATGTTGAAAAAACAGCAAATTCAGTAGTGATGGCTGTGATGGGTGACTGCAAGGCAGGGGAGATCAGGATCAAGATCGTTATGCCCAGCGGCAAAACCTATTCGGATGTTGTGATTGACGAATTCGGGAATCTGAACTGGAGAAAGTCATTCTCAATCTCCGAGACTGAGAATCAGGACAAGGCAGGGGCCTGGAAATTTGTTATTTCATCAAATAAAGCAACAGGATATTTTAAAATTTCTCTTCAGGCTTATTAATGAGTCTATTGAAAAATTAAAGAACCTTAAAGGAGGTCACTCCACCCTTTACACTTTCAGCCTTAATAGCGTAATTTCCACTACCTTTTACGATCCATTTGACATCAACATGACTATATCCCGGAATATTCCTGATTTCAAGGCGTCCGGGATTTTTCTTCTGCTCCCTGTTGATGTTATTATCCTTATCCTCAACGATCATACCAGCAATAACTGTTCCACCTTCAAGGGAAATATAATCTGGCGGATCAATTTTAAATTTCAGATTATTGCCTGAGTGAGTTGGTAACATCCGGGTATTCTCAATTGTTGCCGTTACCTCCTGCAGACCACCTGGAATTTTTCTGACCTTAACATCAGTTATTTCCAGCTTTGGCGACTGAAAGGCATTGTAAATACAGAAGGCTGCATTACGGTGAGCATCAGTTTCCAGCATAAAGCCGGGATGAAGCCTGCCGAAATTCTTCCCGAAACCTCCTACTTCAATCTCTCCGTATACCGGATGGCTGACTTTTTGCCAGGGAATGAAGGCATCTTCGAACAGCAACAGCTTATCAAACTCATAGGGGTCGTTTTTGGTGGTGTCATAAAACATCAGGTAACTGTTCCATAGTTCATTCGAATAGACAAAACAGCCCATAGCACCATACCACCAGTCGAGTTCCCCTCCAAAAACAGGATAAAGATCCTTCCAGAGAGTTAGCAGTTTATAACCTGGCAATATCAGTTCTCCTTTTTTGCCGATAGAGTTTATCACCTCCTCGTCCTCATCAGTATAGATTTCCGCTCCACCCTCCTTTAATGAGGGCCCTCTCAGAATCATTCCCCCGTAATTATGAAAAGATTGTGCCCCTGTGATGTTCCTGTGCTTCATTACAAAATCCCTTACAGCATTATTTTCAGGAAGTGAAAACGGATATTTACCTGCTCCACCCTGAATATATTCAGGCTGCCAGTTGAATCCCCAGTCTCGGTTTCCATCGTATCCGCCGGGACCATCCTCATTTACCAGCCCGTCACCGTCATTGTCTATCCCCTCTGGTCCGAGAAATTCATATTCGCCCTTCTCTCCAGGTTCAACATGAATGAGCCTGCGGGGATTCTTTGGATCGACCTTGTAATCACCATGAGGGTTTTTCCTCCTCATCTGATTGATATTCTTATCGTTGTTAAGATCATCAAAGCCGTCCTCATCAAAAAGACCATCGCGGTCATTATCTGTAGGTACCAGCCCTGATCTGGGAGGAAGTCCGACTGATGTAAAGTATTCCCTTGCATCAGGATTGATTGTAGGGGCAATATAAAAGGTCTTATCCTTCAGTAATTGCTTTATGAAGGCATTGTCATTATACATTTCACACAGGTACCAGGCAGTATATAGCGCCATTTCGCTTCCCTGGAGCTCTACAGAGTGAATATTGCCGTCAATCCAGAAACCTGGTTTTTGTTCAGGTTTGCCTGTCTGCCTGTCGGTAATTGTGAGTACAATAATATCACGGCCCTGGTAGGATTTACCAGCCGTTTCCATTGTGACAAGACCGGGATAGGCCTTTACCAGCTTTTTGCATAGGTCAGCAATTCCCTGGTTGGTGTAGTACTTATTCCAGGAGGTCTGGATCTTCGGATTCTCAGGAGACCCTGCCGCCCTGTAAAACATTTCTTCATTCTGAGCCATTAGAACTACCGGCAGTAACAGTGAAAATACAAGAATGACGGCTGTCGAAAATATCTTTTTCATCGGTGAGGATTTGATCTGTTAATTTTTACCTGAGTTCAATAGTCGTAGATACTGTTCCTGTATTCAGGGCTCCGGCAGTAATCTTAACAGATCCCTTTCCGCTTATGAGCCAACTGAATTCTGCAGACTGATTGCCTTCCAGCCGTTCCACCTTTTGAACTTTCTGACCGCTTATAATGCTTTGTCCGTCTGATGTCTCTGCAGTTATTCTCATCACTCTGGTCCACATATTCTCTTCTCCGATCTTCGGACTGGTTGCAAAAATTCCGCTGTTGTGCAGTTTGAGTGAAATCCTTTGAATCCCTTCCCCCTGATTTTCAACATTAATATCAAGGAATTCAAGTTCAGGATGCATGGAGGCAACAGCCTTAATGAAATTGTAATTTCTCATTATAATGACATCCAGAGAGTCTGCCAGCGGGTTTGTCAAAATAAATGGCTTAATACCTCCGACTTCTGCTTTCTTCCCCGGAAAATCCGGATGAATAACAGGAGTCCATGGGATAAAAGCATCACCCTTCCCATTCTTTTCAGCATATTTAAGGAATGCCACCTCGTCATTTTTATCTTTTTCGGCGCTGAACCACCAACCAGGGGTGCTGAAACTATATCTTCCGTAATGAAAATAAGCCCATTCAAAAAAATCTCCTTTTCTCTTTGTTGATGGAGGGGCCCCTGTCATTCCTGTGATTTCGTGATATTTATCTGATAGAAGTTTATTAAGAGCTTCATCCTCCTTCAGAATTGATTTGATGATCCCGTTCTTTTCACCGCCTGATGCAGATTTCAAAGGCTCCCCGAGATTATCCTGAGGACCGAATGTCAATACAGCATATACATTGTATCTGTCAAAGAGAAAATCAGCTGCAGCCCTGGTTTCAGGTTCAGATACCGGATACATTCCTGATTCAGGTCCGAACGATTCATAATTGAAGGTAAAATTACGGTTGAAATCAACACCACCCGGTCCGTCTTCATTGAAGTTTCCGTCCTTATCATTATCGATCCCCTCAGAAAAGACAAGATATTTACCTGATTGCCCTTTAGAAAGATCTGCCTCAGCCATAATGCGATCGTCTTCACTGCTTTTTATGAATTTTCCGGCCGGGTCTTCGACTCTTACCAGGGTTATCAGACCATCTTTATTAAGATCCTCAAATCCGTCTTCATCTGTCACAAAATCATGATCCTCATCTGTAGCCCTTGCGTTGCCGGTCCTCTCATACTTCATCTCAGAAAAGAACTGTTCCGAAGCATCGGGACTTAAATCGGGCAAAATATAGAAAGTTATTTTATCAAGAAGCTCTTTTACTTCAACAGAAGACGATTCCTTTAAGAGTGAAGAAGCCATTCCAAGGGCGAGCTCCCTTCCCAGAATATGTCTTCCTTCCACTCCTCCGGCTATTACAATACCGGGTTTGGAATCCATTTTTCCCGATCCGATCGTGATTAACCATATCTCCTTTCCTCCCTCTGTTTTAATCAGTGATCTGACGGAACATGCCTTGGGGTACTTATCAGAGAGAGCCCGGATCCTGTTAACCATAGAGTTATAACCTGTATATTGATTTTGGGCATCTATCGTCAAGTGGAAGACACTCAGGAATATTATCAGGTTAAACAGCTTTCTAAATATTTTCCTCATCGTATAAATTGGTATTATTTATTTTTGAAGAGTCAGGAAAATAGCCGGAAGATTATGATACGCTTTGATATACAGATATTTGCGCACTATAAATGGTCATTTTCTTCCGTGCCTGGAACTTCTCTTCTTTTGTGACTTTGATCTGGAGTTGTTGAAAAACGGATCCCAGTTGCCATTCTGGAAAAACTCACTCGTTTTATTATTGAAATATCCCAGGACATGCTTTGGAGAAACCGTAAACATAAGTTCGTCATTGTCGCTGAAATAAGGATCGGCAATTGTCATAACCTCTTCAATGCTCACTGCATTCCTGGAGGAAAGAGCAGAATAGCCTTCATAGGTAATCCTGGGAATAGCAATTACAATAGTGTACGAGCCATAATCTTTCCTCTGGAACAGAAAATATGTAATCTCAATAGGTTCATTAGGATTAACCCGGTCAGTTGAATGCACCAGCTGATTTTCAAAGATAAAGCCTTCATTCATAATTTTTTCCACGATATCTGCTTCTCTTGTGTTATGCAGGAAAAAATAACAATTTCTGAAGTTTTTCAGAATTGCTGCCAGTATTTCTCCTTTACTCGTCATAGGAAAGCAAACATTGATCCATGTAAACCATAGTCAAATTTAGCTTATATTATTTTATTTACAACACATAAACCATTTGTTCTGTTATATGTTAAATTTGTACCAACTTAGAATTTTCAGTTACGTGAGAAAGATCTTCATATTTCTTGGCATACTTATTTTTGCATCATGCGGCCGGAGAGTTATAGATTCAGATGAAAGAATTATAACTGTCAGCATTTCACCGTATAAGTATTTTGTTGAGGCAATAGGTGGGGATGATTTCACAGTTAATGTTATGGTACCGGCCGGTGCAAATCCTCATATTTATGAACCTTTTCCAAAGCAGATAGTAAAACTTAGAAAGTCTATCGGGTATATAAGCAATGGTTATCTGGGGTTCGAAGTACCTGCTTGACCGTTTCTATGACACAAACCGGTCGATCAGGAAGTTATCACTGAGCAGGAATATTGAGCCTCTCGGTTCAAGGGATCATCACGACGGCGATCATGTGGAAGGAGCTGATCCTCACTACTGGGTCTCACCCAAATGTGCCCTCATAATGGCAGCATCGGTAAGGGATTTTCTGTCAGAGCTGAATCCTGTTCATCAAAACATGTATGAAACCAACTATCAGGATCTGGTATTAAAAATTCAGGCGCTTGATAAAAAAACCGGAGAACTCTTTTCAGGTGTGGAAAACAAGTCATTTATGATTTTTCATCCAAACCTGGGTTACCTGGCGAGAGATTATGGTCTTGAAGAGATCTCAGTGGAATTTGAAGGGAAAGAGCCGACGCCTTCGAGATTAAGGGAGCTTATCGACCGTGCAAGAACTGGGAGGATAAAAACAATATTTGTTCAGAAGGAATATGATACAAAGAATGCCAAAGCAATAGCTCATGAAATAGGGGCAAGGGTGCAGATAATTGATCCGTTATCTGAGCAGTGGCTGGATTCGACAACTGAAATCATAGATGCTTTGTACAGCAGCTTAATTGAAAGTTCAAAATGACTTCATGATATGGCAACATTATTTGAAATGAATGCACTCTCAGCTTCCTATGGAACCAATATCATTTTGCAGGATGTCAGTTTCAGGGTCATGGAGAATGATTTTATCGGTGTGATTGGTCCAAATGGAGGAGGAAAGACAACACTTCTGAGGGTGATACTTGGCTTACTGAAGCCGTTAAATGGAACGCTGGTCTTCAATTCTGATCTTATTGACAATAAAAGTATAGGGTATCTGCCCCAGATTTCAACGGGAGATGTAAATTATCCGGTTACTGTTACCGATATAGTATTGTCGGGGCTTATGATCAGGAAAGGGATAATAACCAGGATGTCTTCATCAGACAGACAAAAAGCCGACATTGTAATGGATGAACTGGGCCTGTCTGAAATGAAGAATTCGCCGATGAACGAGCTTTCCGGAGGACAGATGCAGAGGGTTTTTCTAGGAAGGGCAATTATAGGTGATCCAAGGTTACTATTACTCGATGAACCGGGGAATTTTGTTGATACAACATTTGAAAATGATTTCTACGAGAAGCTCAGGGAACTCAACAAAAGGATGGCCATACTTATGGTTTCACATGATGTCGGCACCATTTCAGCTCATATAAAATCATTTGCCTGTGTTAACAGAACACTTCATTATCACCCCTCACATGAGATAACAAACGATGACCTGCTTGCATACGGCTGCCCCATTCAGCTTATCACCCATGGCGTAGTTCCTCACACTGTACTGAAAATGCATTAATTGTGGAAACAAATATTTTTGAATATGAATTTATAATAAAGGGTTTGCTTGGAGCAATCTTTGCGAGTATCACGGCGGGCATTGCAGGAACCTATATTGTATCCAGGAGGATGGTTTTTCTTAGTGGCGGGATTACCCATGCCTCATTCGGTGGAATTGGAATTGGCTATTTTGCCGGAATAAATCCTGTGATCGGAGCCGCTGTATTTGGTATTATGTCTGCCCTTGGTGTGGAATACCTTTCAGTACGTCAGAAGATCAGGGAAGACTCGGCTATCGGTATCCTGTGGGCGTTTGGAATGGCGATAGGTATAATATTCATTTACCTGACACCAGGTTATACACCCAATCTCATGAGCTACCTCTTCGGGAGTATTCTTACAGTTTCAAATTCTGATATAATCGCCCTTGGCGTTATGTCAATAATACTGATACTTTACTTCGGGATCTTTTACCGTACAATTTTATACATCTCCTTCGATGAGGTCTATGCAAGAACCTATTCTTCATATGTGGATATTTTCAAATATTTCACAACCTCACTGATTGCTCTCACGATTGTTCTGAATATCCGAATGGCCGGCGTAATTCTTGTACTATCACTACTCACA
Source organism: Bacteroidales bacterium (assembly GCA_016715075.1). GTDB lineage: Bacteria > Bacteroidota > Bacteroidia > Bacteroidales > VadinHA17 > LD21. The sequence continues at coordinate 117,572 of JADKBK010000008.1, read as the reverse complement.
ATACCACCCAACATTGCCATGATATTCACCAGGGTCTATTTTAAAATAGTCATCTGGTCGGTAATTTCGGGTTTTTTTGGCACAGCGACAGGTTATATTATCTCCTATTTTGCAGGAATACCTGTAGGTGCAACAATTATCTTTACCCTGGTGATCATCTGGGTAATTGTTAAGGGTATAAATCATCTAATTAATATATTAACTAATAAATGATATGGATTACGATCTTATAATCATAGGCAGCGGACCTGGTGGATATGTAGCCGCAATAAGGGCATCGCAGTTAAAAATGAAAGTTGCAGTAGTTGAAAAGGCTGAACTCGGTGGAATATGTCTTAACTGGGGTTGTATCCCTACAAAATCACTGCTCAAGAGCGCCCAGGTATTTGAATACATTACTCATGCCGCAGAATACGGAATAACAATTGCAGGAGAGGCTAAACCCGATTTCGGTGCAATAATATCGAGGAGCAGGGGAGTGGCTGATTCGATGAGCAAGGGAATTCAGTTTCTCTTCAAAAAAAACAATATTGTCCACATCAAAGGATATGGGAAGCTGGCAGGAAATAACAGCGTTGAAGTAGAGGATGCTGAAGGGAGTAAGAAAAATTATACAGCAAAAAATATAATTGTTGCGACCGGTGCAAGATCAAAGGAGCTTCCCTCCCTTAAGCAGGACGGAAAGAAGATTATCGGATACCGTGAGGCAATGACACTTCCGAAACAGCCGGGTTCAATGGTTGTAGTAGGCTCCGGAGCCATAGGCAGTGAGTTCGCAAGTTTTTACCAGTCAATAGGAACCAGTGTTACCCTTGTTGAATTCCTCCCTCGAATTGTTCCGAACGAAGATGAAGAGGTTTCAAAGCAGCTGGAGAGGTCTTTTAAAAAGATGAAGATGAAGATTATGACTGATTCTTCCGTAGAGTCGGTGGATACTTCAGGTGAGAAATGCAAGGTCACGGTAAAAACTGCCAAAGGGACAGAAGTGATTGAAACAGATATAGTATTTTCTGCTGTTGGCGTGTCACCGAATCTTGAAAACATCGGACTGGAAAAGACCGGGGTGAAAACAGAGAAGGGTAAAGTGACAGTGGATGATTTTTACAGGACCACTGTCCCGGGAGTCTATGCAATAGGAGACATAGTTCATGGTCCCGCCCTTGCACATGTTGCATCGGCTGAAGGTATAATCTGTGTTGAAAAAATGGCAGGAGTGGAGACAGATCCGCTTGATTACAATAATATCCCTGCCTGTACCTATACAAACCCTGAAATAGCCTCTGTCGGTATGACTGAGAGCGCTGCCAGGGAAGCCGGTTTTGAGATCCGCGTAGGCAAATTCCCGTTTACAGCATCAGGAAAGGCAAGCGCTGCAGGCGCAAAAGATGGATTCATAAAACTTATATTTGATTCAAAATACGGCGAATTGCTTGGAGCCCATATGATTGGGGCCAACGTGACTGAAATGATCGCTGAAATAGTTGTTGCGAGAAAACTGGAAACTACTGCTCATGAACTGATTAAATCTGTTCACCCTCATCCTACAATGTCAGAAGCAATTATGGAAGCTGCTGCCGCCGCTTACGGAGAGGTAATTCATATTTAAATCAGGCTTACGCAACCTTTTTTTAATTAATAGCATCAATCTTATAAATAGTTATTGGTATTTGAGGCAAATATTTTTTATTTTTATAATCTCAAACTGTAAAAGGCTTGTCAGAGATTAAGGAAATAATAAAAGGTTGCCTAGCCGGGAACAGGAAGGATCAGGAACTTCTGTACAGGAGGCATTCAGCAAAGCTGTATGCAGTCTGTCTGCAGTATTCCGGCAATAATGAGGAGGCAAGGGATATTTTGCAGGAAGGATTTATAAAGATCTTTGAGAATCTTGGCAATTACAAGCATGAGGGTTCCTTCGAGGGATGGATGCGCAGGATAACGGTTAATACTGCTCTTGAAAAATTCAGGAGCAGAAACAGCCTCTACAGGGTTGATGATATAGACCAGATGCCTGAACCCGATGCCGAACCTGATAATCAGGATTATGCAGGTCTGGAAGCCGCTGACTTGCTGGAGATAATAAGGGAACTGCCCCCCAAATACAGAATGGTATTCAATCTGTATGCTATAGAGGGGTATTCCCATAAAGAGATAAGTGAGATGATCAATATATCTGAAGGAACATCGAAGTCAAACCTTTCACGTGCAAGGGTGATACTTCAGAGGAGAGTCGGTTCATTTACCGGAATCAAGAAGAGAATTGCAAATGGATGAGAGAAGAGCAAATATAGATCTTGCTTTCAGGAATGGTCTGAAAGATTATGAGGTGCTCCCCCCGCCTGATGCATGGATGAATATTGACAGCAGAATTGCAAGGAAGGATAAGCCGGCCTATTTTCTGCGTGCCGCTGCTTTCCTCGCTATTGCAATGACAATGAGCGTTCTCGCATACAGATGGATCGGTAAAACTTCTTCCATGCTTGACAATTCAGTAATGGCTCTTAGTGAGGAATCATCAGCTCCTGTTTTTTCTGATAATCTGATTAATCCTGTTTCCCGACAGGTCAGAATAGCCCGATCAGAAGTAAAACCGATAGATAAAATTACTGAAAATTCTGAAGCTGATGCCAGCTCCACTTCAGATGAAAGAGTTTCAAGCGTGTTTACTCTGCCTCAGTCAAATCTTCATATTCCAATAAAAACCAGCACATTCAATATTATACGGAATAAAGCCGCCATACCTGAAATCCCCAATAATGATCTTTTTGTTGATGATATCAGCCAGGAATACCAGGATTATCTTGTTGATAACACAGTGTCAGACAATAATCACAGATGGTCAATTACAGCTCTGGCGACACCAACATACTATGGGAAGATCAATTCAGCTTCCGATGCACTGTCCCAACAGATAAAGGCATCAGAACAGGCTGTTGTTTCCTATACCGGTGGTGTGGCTCTCTCCTATAAAGTAAATAAAAGATTCAGTATTCAGTCTGGACTTTTCTATTCATCAGTAGGACAGGACCTCGAGGGAATTAACTCATTCGCCGGTTTTCAGAAGTATGATAATACCAAGGGTGATCATAACTTTGAAGTCCTGACCACAAATGGTACTGTTTATACAAATAATGCTGACGTCTTCCTCTTTGCTGACGGAAACAGCGACAGGATAGTAACAAATTACAACAAAGACGTCTTTGATCCGCAAAAAGCAAGCCTTGATTATATTAATAATACCATGCGGCAGAATTTCAGCTATCTTGAACTGCCTGTATTTCTGAGATATAAGGTTGTAGACAGAACTGTTGATTTTAACCTGATAGGTGGATTATCATATAATCTCCTGCTCGATAATTCAGTTTATACTGTTGTCGATGGCAGTAAATACATGATCGGTACTACAGCAGGATTAAATATGTTCTCAATAAGCAGCTCCATAGGTATGGGCATGGAATATAAATTCTCCGAGAAACTCGCTTTAAACCTTGAACCTACTTTCAGATACTACCTGAATTCATTCAACAGTGTATCAGGTTCTCAGTTCCACCCTTATTCATTCGGGATTTTCTCGGGTATTTCCTATAAGTTCTGATTCCGTTTTTCATCTCTATTTGACCTGAAACATTCGCAGGAGTCTTTTGACTTTTGCCCTGTTTTGATTCCTGCACTTCTTATTTTACAATTGATTAAGCAATTTATAAGGCTTAAAAACGTTACCTTTGCACTTATTTTTTAATTGCTTTATTCGCATGACATATCCCAACAGGAAAACATTAGTAACAGCACTTGCCCTTGCAGGTCTTTTCATTATAATATTCGGAGTAACACAGGGATTTAGAAGATCCGGAGACGGTGGTGGAGATTCAGGCAGCCATCCCGGAAATACTTACAGCATAAAAGCTTTCAAGCTTCCGGATGTTGTCACATTTGCAGGGGAAAAGATGCCGCTCGAAAATTTTGATACGAGGGAGAGCCTGGAAAGAGAGATCCTGATAAGCGCATACAGGCATTCATCAACAATTCTTATAATAAAGAGAGCCAACAGGTACTTTCCGCAGATAGAAAAAATACTCAGGGAATACAACATTCCCGATGACTTTAAATACCTTGTTGCTGCTGAAAGCGAATATACGAACATGGTGTCTCCGGCAGGTGCAACTGGCTTCTGGCAGATTATGCCCGAAACAGGAAAGGAGCAGGGGATGGAGATTAACCAGGTGGTTGATGAGCGATACCATGTTGAAAAATCGACAAGATTTGCCTGTGAATATTTCCTTAAATCACATGAAAAATATGGCAGCTGGACACTGGCTGCAGCCTCATACAATGGCGGACGGTCCAGGATGGATGAGCAGCTGGAGATGCAGCGTCAGAACAACTATTATGATCTTTTGTTAGCTGAAGAGACAGCCAGGTATATCTTCAGGGTGGTAGCCTATAAGCTTATAATTACAGATCCTGTAAGTTTTGGTTTCGATATCGGCAAAGAGGACTTATACCCTGAATTGAAATATTACGAAGTTAAGATTGATAGTGCAATAACCGATATCTCAGCTTTTGCAGGAAAATTCGGGACTAATTATAAAATGCTTAAGTTACTTAATCCATGGCTCCGGAAACCATTTCTGACACCGAAACCAAATAAGGAATATGTTATAAAAATTCCGGTGGAAGGAATGAGAAGCATTGAAAGAACCGAGGCCGAGAACGGATCCAATGATAAGGAAGATCTGAAATGAATGAGGAAATAAATGTTCTTGGGGCAAGAGTACATAATTTGCAGAATATCGATGTGACTATTCCGCGTAATAAGCTCGTGGTTATTACCGGACTTAGCGGAAGCGGAAAATCATCCCTGGCTTTCGATACTATCTACGCTGAAGGCCAGAGGCGTTATATGGAGACGCTTTCTGCCTATGCAAGGCAGTTTCTTGGCGGAATGGAACGTCCGGATGTTGATAAGATTACAGGACTTAGCCCGGTCATATCAATCGAACAAAAGACCTCAAACAAAAATCCCCGCTCCACAGTCGGCACCATAACAGAAATCTATGACTTCCTAAGGCTTCTTTTTGCCCGGGCGTCTGATGCCTATTCATATCTGTCAGGAGAAAAGATGGTTAAGTACTCTGATGACCAGATTCTTGAACTGGTCAACAAGCGTTTCTCAGGTAAGAAGGTCTATTTTCTTGCTCCGGTAGTAAAGGGAAGAAAGGGACATTATAAAGAGCTCTTCGAACAGCTGAGGCGAAAAGGGTTCCTTAATGTACGGATTGATAATGAAATAAAGGAACTTACCCACGGGCTGAAGCTTGACAGGTATAAGACCCACAATATAGAGCTTGTTATTGATAAATTCATTGTAGGAGAGATCTCTGACAAAAGGCTTTATGATTCAGTCCTTATGTCTCTTGATCAGGGTGAAGGAATAATGATGGTGCTGGATGCAGAGAACAATGAACCGCGTTTTTTCAGCCGTCATCTGATGTGTCCGGTTACAGGCATATCGTATGATGAACCGGCTCCGCATACATTTTCATTCAACTCCCCGCAGGGCGCATGCCCCCATTGCAATGGTCTCGGAGAGATATCAAGCATTGATGAGGAAAAGCTGATCCCCGACCGGGATCTGAGCATCAGAAAAGGTGGTATAGAACCACTTGGTAAATACAGGAATATCTGGATTTTCTGGCAGATAGAAGCCATTGCTGAAAAAAACGGATTTACACTCGATACACCTATCAGGGATATACCCGAAGATGCACTCAATAAGGTGCTGTACGGTTCTGATGAGGTACTTAAACTGTCAAATACTCCTCTCGGGATGTCATCCAATTATTTCCTGACCTTTGAAGGTGTAGTCAGTTTTGTCGGTACACTTGAGGTTATCGGAGGAAAAAAAAACAGCGCACGGCTCAAAGATCAGTATGTACAATATAATGTATGTCCGGAATGTAATGGAACAAGGCTGAAAAAAGAATCACTGTTTTTCAGGATCGACGATAAAAATATAGGTGAACTTTCGGCAATGGATATCAGGGAACTCTCTTCATTCTTTTCCGATGTTGAGGAACGAATGAGTCCCAGGCAGAAGCAGATCGCTTCTGAAATCCTTAAAGAGATAAGACCCAGGCTAGGTTTCCTTCTGGAGGTTGGACTTGAATATCTCTCTCTCAACAGAGGGGCAAAAACCCTTTCGGGAGGGGAGAGTCAGAGGATCAGGCTTGCCACCCAGATTGGTTCCAGGCTTGTTAATGTACTTTATATCCTTGATGAACCAAGCATTGGTCTTCACCAACGCGATAACCGCAGGCTGATCACAGCTCTGAAGCAGTTGAGAGATGCAGGTAATTCAGTCATCGTTGTTGAACATGACAGAGAGATGATTCTTTCAGCCGACTATGTTGTGGATATGGGGCCTGGTGCAGGTCGGCATGGAGGATTGGTTGTTGCCCACGGCATTCCATCTGAGCTTCTTAAGAAAAATACCCTCACTACATCCTACCTCAATAATTCAAGAAAGTTTAGTATACCCGAAAACAGAAGAGAGGGTAACGGAAAGTTCCTTGTACTAACAGGCGCTACAGGCCATAACCTTAATAATGTTGACATCAGTCTGCCCCTGGGCACTCTGATCTGTGTGACAGGTGTTTCAGGTAGCGGCAAGTCATCTCTCATTAACCAGACACTTCATCCCGCCCTGGCAAAAAAATTCCACGGAGCCGGCAGATCACCTCTGCCATATAAAGATATTCTCGGGTTGGAACATATAGATAAGGTTATTGAAGTCAGCCAGTCGCCAATTGGTAAAACACCCCGTTCCAATCCTGCAACATATACAGGTGTCTTCACTGATATCAGGAAATTGTTTGAACAGACAACTGAGGCCAAGATCAGGGGATTCGGTGCAGGCCGTTTCTCATTCAATGTAAAGGGAGGAAGATGCGAAGGCTGCGAAGGTGCAGGCATGAAGACAATAGAGATGAATTTCCTTCCTGACGTTTATGTTCATTGTAATGAGTGCAACGGAAAAAGATATAACAGGGAAACCCTTGAGGTTAAATATAAGGGACAGTCTATAAGTGATGTTCTGGAAATGACCGTAAATAATGCTGTTGAATACTTCGTTAATGTTCCTTCCATATATCATAAAATAAAGACATTGCAGGATGTCGGATTAGGTTATATAAGGCTGGGTCAGCAATCAACAACTCTTTCCGGCGGGGAAGCCCAGAGGGTAAAGCTCGCAACCGAGCTGGCAAGAAGAGATACTGGTAAAACAGTATATATCCTTGATGAGCCAACGACAGGATTGCATTTTGAAGATGTGAGAGTACTTCTTGATGTCCTCAATAAACTTGTTGAAAGAGGAAATACTGTAATTGTGATTGAGCATAACCTCGATGTTGTAAAAATGGCTGACCATGTCATAGATCTTGGCAAGGAAGGCGGAAGGTCGGGTGGAAATATTCTTTTTGCTGGCTCACCTGAAAGGCTTGCGGAATGTGTGGATAGTTATACCGGGATTTATCTTAAAGAGGAACTTAACACATAAGAAATTAATTATATTTGAGTGAAATTTTTATACCAGATATAGATTATGGAGAAACCGGCTGACCTTATTAAGGACGCTTTTGAAGAAAAAACATGGAGCGAGATACATACCACCGATTCCTGGAGGGTTTTCAAGATCATCTCTGAACTTGTGGAAGGCTTTGAAAAGCTGGCACGCATAGGTCCGTGTGTATCTATTTTTGGTTCAGCCAGAACCCACTATAATGACAGGTACTACCGTCTGGCGGAGGAGATTGCTTTCAAGCTTACTCAAAATGGTTACGGAGTTATCACAGGTGGAGGACCGGGTATCATGGAAGCAGCTAACAAAGGTGCCGAGAGGGGAAAAGGCAAGTCGGTAGGCATCAATATTGACCTGCCTTTTGAACAGAGGCCAAATCCATACATCGACCCTGATAAGCTGATCACATTTGACCATTTCTTTGTAAGAAAACTGATGTTTATGAAATATGCCCAGGGCTTCATTGTACTGCCGGGCGGATTCGGAACCTTTGATGAACTCTTTGAAGCTATAACCCTGATACAGACAAAGAAAATTGGAAAGTTTCCCATAATCCTCGTTGGGAAAAAATACTGGGGAGGACTTATTGAATGGATCAGGAACGAGATGCTGGCGGAAGAGGAAAATATTTCGCCTGATGATATGAATCTTTTTACACTTGTCGATACCTCGGATGAGGCTGTTGACTATATTGTTAAATTCTACTCCCGGTACCTGCTCAGTCCGAACTTCTGATATCAGACTTTCCTCATTCTGTCCATTTCGCGCGTGGCATCCTTGCGTTTGAGGGTCTCACGTTTGTCGTATTCCTTCTTGCCCTTTGAGATTGCTATTTCAGCTTTGGCAAGCCCCCTGTCATTTATAAAAACTTTTATTACTATAATTGTTAATCCGGTCTCCTTGACCTTTCTTTCAATTTTTTTCAATTCGCGCTTCGTGAGCAAAAGCTTCCTCTCGCGTAATGGATCATGATTATTCAGATTTCCCCACCAGTACTCAGCAATATGCATTCCCTTTATGAAAAGCTCACCCTCATTGAAAAAGCAGTATGAATCACCTATGGTGGACTTTCCCTGCCTCAGGGATTTAATCTCCGTGCCAGCCAGTTTGATCCCCGCAATGAACTTCTCAAGGAACTCATAATCATGAGATGCTTTTTTATTCCTGATTACGATATCTCCTTTGCCTCCTTTCATCCTGTATGATTATGCGAAAAAAGCAAAATAAAACCTGTCTGTTATCATGTTAAGCAGCAGATCTGCAGCTATGTAGATCCCAGCAAATGTAATGAAAGCAGCGATCATCAACGGCATTTTTTTGTATTGCGGAGGGGTCAGTCTTTTTTCGACCCCTGTCCAGAAGATATAGAGGCCATAAAAACCTATTATGTTGACAAAAAGCAGAGATTCAAACAAACGGCTTAATATCTGGCACAGTAGAAAGGGAGTTACCGAAAACACAACCAGACTGAAAGAGATATTAAAATCTCTTCCAAGATCGAGCGGATATGTAATTTCTCCCAGGAGATATGCAGTGGCGTAGACTGCAATGAAAATAACTACAAGGCATTTAATGCTGAATAGCACAGAATAAGCCGGTGATAATTCAGGGTTGGTAAAAAGGAGCGACCCGATAAAGGCCGAGAGAGCAACCAGGAGAGAGAAAGGAATAAAAAAACTGTTTCTGATAGTCCCCGCTTTAATGTTCTCAGATTCTACCTTTTCCCATAATTTTAACGGGTTGATAATAACATTTTTAATTCCCTGAAGGAAAAAATTGATATTCATAAAAAACAGATTTGAATGCCCCGCAAAATTAGTTAAATTTATGGTAACTTGCTTTTACCTCCGGCATCATTAATAATCTGACTGTGGAATTAATTTCTAACTACGACATACTAATATTAACAGGACCTACAGCTTCAGGCAAAACAACCCTGGCTGTAGCTGTCGCCGGTATGCTGGGTGGTGAAATAATCAGCGCTGATTCACGTCAGGTATACAGGGGGATGAATCTTGGTACCGGCAAGGATTATGATGATTATATTATCAACGGGATGAAGATGCCATGTCACCTCATCGATATTGCAGATCCCGGGTATAAATATAATGTCTTTGAATACCAGAAGGATTTCATAAAGGTATATTCAAACCTGAAAGAAAGAAAGGTCTTTCCGGTTGTTTGCGGAGGTTCGGGGATGTATGCCGACAGTATTATCTCAGGATACAAGATGGTGGAGGTGCCTCCCGACAGTGGATTCAGAAGCAATCTTGAAAAAAAACCGATGGAGGAACTCATAGAGATCCTTACGACTTATAAAAAACTGCATAATACAACTGATCTTGATACCAAGAAGCGTATCATCAGAGCCATTGAAATAGAACATTTTAACCAGAATAAGGCAAAGCCTCTGAACAAATTCCCTAAAATAAGGCCACTCGTTGTCGGAATTCTTCCGGACAGGGAAACCAGGCGCTTAAATATCTCCAACCGGCTCAGACAACGATTGGATGAGGGAATGGTAGATGAAGTCAAAGGTCTGATCGAGCAGGGTGTTAAGCCCGACATACTAATTTACTATGGGCTGGAATATAAATTTATAACGCTTTTTCTGACTGGCAAAATTTCATATGATGATATGGTCAGGGACCTGGAAATAGCTATCCATCAGTTTGCCAAACGGCAGATGACATGGTTCCGCGGCATGGAGAGACGTGGCGTAAAGATAAACTGGATTGCAGGAGAGATGACGCTTGAAGAGAAGATAAATCGTATAATTCTTTTGCTTAATTGTTCACCGCAAACCACAACCTCTTCTCTTTGAACGACTTCAATCCAATGATCCGTTGAAAAAAAACCATAACCGCGAGCGGCCTGCGGTTAAAAAGATTTTATTGCGAACCGGAAATCACTTCAGATAGGCATCCAGCCATTCAAAAAACTCACGCTGCCATATCACAGCATTCTGAGGTTTTGTAACCCAGTGATATTCGTCCTCGAAGAAGAGAAGCCTGCTTGGAACACCATGCAGCTTTGCAGCCTGAAAGGCCTCCAGACTTTGTGTATATATGGTATCCTGAAGTCATTCTGACCGGTAATAATAAGTATAGGTGTTGTCCACTTTTCGACCATCAGGTGAGGAGAAAATTTATAGCTTGGCAGGTTTTTCCAGTAAGGACCTCCATAGTCTTTATCAGGAAACCAAACCTCCTCTGTGGATCCATATTCACTTTCGAAATTGAATACCCCGCAGTGAGAAACAAATGCCTTGAATCGTCCCTCATGAACTCCAGCAAGATAGAAGACTGAATAACCTCCATAACTCGCCCCAACAGCTCCCATTCTCTCTGAATCAACATAGGGTTCTTTTGCCATAGCATCGGTTGCATCAAGATAGTCCTGGATATTCTTTCCTCCATAATCGCCGGAAATCTGTTCTTTCCATTCCTGTCCGAACCCGGAAACACCCCGCCTGTTGGGAGCAAATACTATATACCCTTTTGCAGCGATCATCTGCATATTCCACCGGTACGACCAGAACTGGTCAAGTGATGACTGAGGACCCCCTTCGCAGAAAAGAAGAGCAGGATATTTCTTTGCCTGGTCAAAATCAGGAGGATAGATTACCCACATCTGCAGGTCTTTCTTGTCTTTGGTCCTGGTATACTTCTCCACAACCTTACCCATCCTGATTTTATCGTAGATATTTTTGTTTATTGAAGAGATCTGCCTGATCGAAGAACTCTTCATATCAATTATTGAAAGTTCAGGAGCCATTGACATTGATGTGAGTTGTGAAACCAGGACTCCGGACTTTAAACTGAACGGAACAAGATTATGGACACCTTCTGTTACCTTTATAACTCCCTTCCCCTCTGAGTCGGTTTTGAAAATCTGGGAAGTGCCCAGATGGGAACAGGCAAAGTACAATGTGCCGTTATTCTCCCAGTTGACATTTGTTATATCAAAGTTCCAGCCTTTCGAAATCCATGATCTTGTCCCTTCCTTAATATTATACAGAAAAAGTCTGTCGAGATCAGCTTCATAACCCTCCCTTTCCATGCTTTGATAAGCTATCATGGAACCATCGGGTGAGAATACCGGGTATCTGTCGTAGCCTTTGTTACCATCAGAGATATTAATTTCCTTACCGGTTTCAATATCATAGAGGTAAATATCTGAATTCGTACTAACTGCATCCGCCGTACCATTAAGTCTTTTTGTAGTATAAGCTACAGATTTGCCATCGGGACTCCAGGATATTTCCCCCTCATCGAAGTATGGAGCTGTAGGGGATTCGAATTTCTGCCCTTCCATTATGTCCTTCTCACCAGATACATTATTCCCGTCAAAAGCTGCAACGAAGATATGACTGTATGAATAATCACTCCAGCTGTTCCAGTGGCGGTACATGAGATCATTAATGATTCTCACGTTCGCTTTCGGGAGCTTATGTTTCTCATTGGCTGTCTGATCGAGTTTGACTCTTCTTGTGAAATAGATCTTATTGCCAGCAGGAGCGATATTAAAAATCTCAAAATCATCAAGACCTGAAATTGTCTTTTGCCCTGAGCCGTCGGCATTCATGCTGCAGAGATGTCCTTCACTGACAAAGGCAATAGACTTGCCATTGTTGAACCATTGAGGAGAAGTTCCTCCGTTGTTAGTCAGCTGAAGAGGATCACCGCCTGTAGCAGGAATCTTATAGATATTGGTTTTTCTTGCTTCGCTTTGAAGATCAATATCTGTAATAGTATACAGAACATCCGCACCATCAGGAGAGAGGGCAAAAGTCCCAAGCCGCCTGAATTTCCACATTATTTCGGGAGTCATCACGCCACCTGTTTGCTCTTCATCAGTGAGCTGGTTGTTAATTTGGGTGGGAGCTAGAGGTGCGACCTGTACTTTTTGTTTACACGATACAAACAACGACAATGCCAGAAGAAATACCGGCAAAAGATATCTTTTCATATTACTGCTTTTTGATGCTTTTCATAGATATAAAGGTAAGAAAAATGAATAAATCATCCACTCAATGTTTACCAGTCTAAAAATTAAAGATTCATTAACAGAGGCCAAAGTTGCAAAGAAAAGATTCAAAGTGGAACTCAAAGAGCTTAATTTCAGGGATTTGTACCTCTGTGTAAGTTTTAACTTTGTTACACAGAGATCACAGAGAATCACAGAGGTGCTATCGGAGAAACTTTGAAAGATTCAACTTTTCATTAAAAAGAATCATTACTTAGCCTGTCCCTCCCGGTGAAGTGGTTGGGAGAGGTGGATTTCTTAAAATGGGAGAGTTTTAAATTTGTCTGATTATTATTTTTTAAGTGCTTCGGCTACTTTGTTTTTCAATTCATCGTATAGCTCCGGATTGTCTTTGAGGATCTGTTTTACTCCATCGCGTCCCTGACCCAGTTTTGTATCGCCGTAACTGAACCATGAACCGCTCTTTTTGATGATATCAAAATCGACGCCGAGGTCAACAATTTCACCTACCTGCGAGATTCCCTCACCGTAAAGGATATCGAAATCAGCCTTTTTAAACGGGGGAGCAAGTTTGTTCTTTACAATTTTCACCCTGGTTCTGCTGCCAATTATCTCTTCACCTTCCTTGAGCTGACTGGTTCTTCTTATATCGAGTCTTACAGATGCATAAAATTTAAGTGCATTCCCTCCGGTAGTGGTTTCGGGGTTTCCGAACATAACACCGATTTTATCTCTCAGCTGATTGATAAATACGCAAGAGGTATTTGTTTTGTTAATGTTTGCGGTGAGTTTTCTTAATGCCTGGGACATCAATCTTGCCTGGAGACCCATTTTGGAGTCACCCATTTCTCCTTCTATTTCAGCTTTTGGTGTTAAGGCAGCTACTGAGTCGATTACGATTATATCAAGGGCACCCGACCTTATCAGGTTATCGGTAATCTCAAGAGCCTGTTCCCCGTTATCAGGCTGGGAAATGAGCAGGTTTTCAACATCCACTCCAAGTTTCTCAGCATAATTCCTGTCGAATGTATGTTCAGCATCTATTATAGCAGCTATTCCTCCGTTCTTTTGTGCTTCAGCAATAGCATGTATAGCCAGGGTTGTCTTACCTGAGGCCTCGGGGCCATAAATCTCTATCACCCTGCCTCTTGGCAGGCCACCGATACCCAGCGCAGCATCCAGGCCTATTGATCCTGTTGAAATTATCTGGATGTCTTCGATGGCATGATCGCCAAGCTTCATAATTGTTCCCTTGCCAAAATCCTTTTCGATTTTCCCAAGGGTAACTTCAAGCGCTTTAAGCTTCTCCTTGTTTATTTCTTTTCGTTCTTTGCTCATATTATTGGTTTTATTAACTATACAATTTAAAGATCTGGGCAGTGTGCCCGGAGGTGTCAACTTTTTCAATTATTTTTTCAATTATTCCCTTCTCATCTATGATAAAGGTTGTTCTGATTACACCCATATAGCTTCTTCCATACATTTTTTTCTCACCCCATACTCCATAATCATTCATAATCTTTTTTGAAGTATCGGCGATAAGCGGAAATGGAAGTGAAAATTTTCCCGCAAAACCTTTATGTGATTTTTCACTGTCGGGACTGACTCCGATAACTATAAAGCCCTGCTTAATCAGTGAATCATAGTTGTCCCGCAGATTGCAGGCTTCAGCAGTACATCCGGGTGTATTATCCTTCGGGTAGAAGTATAATACAATTTTTTTTCCTGCGAGATCTGACAGCTTAACTGCCTTACCATCCTGATCAATCCCTTCAAATTGGGGGGCTTTTGATCCCTCTTTTAATTGTCCCATAGGTTAATTATTTTGTTATTATGGGTAAATTTACGAAGTTTGAATTGTTTTATGCAAGAAAGTATGCATTTGTTATTAACACAGACTATCGTGCTATAGAATGATAAAATTAATCAGTATATTGAAAATTAAGTGTTTGTGAGGATAAATATTATGTGTGATATTAAAAGTGGACTGATGAAGTTCATGTTTCTGATGATGTTGGTTAGCCTGTCTTTCATGAATAGTAATTTTGCCCAGATAAATCAGCCAGCACCAACCCGTCAGTCATCAATAGATGCTTTTACAAGTGGGAATTACGAGCTGGCCTACAAGGGCTTCAGCCAATTATTGCTTAAATATCCAAGGGATCCGTTATATAAGTATTATTCCGGAGCCTCACTTGTTATGCTGAAGAAAAATCCTGTTGAAGCTGCCACTTTACTGGAACAGTCACTTAATGGGGCTTCAGTGGTAAAATCCTTACCTGAGGATGCTCTTCTATCTTGGAAGAGCTCAGCAGATGTCAGGCAAATATCCGGAAGCTATTGTATCATATTCCTCATTCACAGATCAGGTTGGGAAAAAGTCAGCCAGAGATCTGGGAGTGCCGGGATATATTCAGGAATGCGAGAATGAATGTGGATGGTAGGTGCTGCAGCTGTTAAGCCGGCTGTGTCTTCGGAAGTTGAAAAGAGTGTGATAACTAAAACAAACTGAACCTCCTGCAATAATCACTACAGAAAAAAATCCTGCTGATAGCCCGGTTAAGGAGAGAGAACAACTGCCTCCTGAATCTGAAAATTACTTGATGAAGCACTTAAGCTTTCAGTATAAATCTGATTCTCTCAATCAGATTGCAGGAGATCAAAAGAAGCAGCTTGATAAACTACCTGAAAGTGAGAGATCTTCACTTCAGATGAAAATCTCTCAAACGGAAAATCTTGCATCCGCTTATCAGAAATCTGCTGATATGAAATACAGCCAGGCGCAGGCCAGAATGAGCCAGAAGCAGGGATCAGTTCCCGTCAATCCGGACACAGTTGACAGGATGGTAAAGATGGAACCGCCTCCGGTGACAGAACCAATTGTAATATCAGAGTCTGCCGGTAAAACTGACACTGTGAAGAAAAAGCAGTCTGTTCCCGTCATGGGAACCGGAGTCTTTGTATTCTTTGAAATATTACCCAAAACTTCTGCCTATCCGGATGAAAAGATCAAAATAGATCCGGAGGTGCCTGCGGGTCTTATCTATCGTATTCAGCTTGCTGTCTTTCGTAATCCGGTAGCTCCCTCTTATTTCAAGGGGATAACTCCTGTTTACGGATTTAAAGTGGCCGGAACGGATAAAATCAATTATTATGCCGGGATGTTCCGGAGAGCCGCTGATGCAAAAAAAGCTCTCCTCGAGGTTAAGCAGACAGGTTTCAAGGATGCCTTTCTTGTTGCAATGGCAGACAATAAGCCTGTTTCCTCTGACAGGGCTGCCGTTCTTGAAAATGAATGGGGAATGAAGCCTTTTAATGACAGGTCAATACCCTCAACAGCTTCAGATACAATACCTCCAACCCTGGCATTCAGAGTGGAGGTGGCCAGATCCCTGAAACCCATGAAGCCAGACCCTCTGGAAGCATTAAAGATAATGGCAGGAAGCCGGGGACTGGATATTCTTCGTGACGCCGACGGAAATTATGTGTATTTGATAGGAAAATTCATTACTTTTGAAAGCGCTGCAGAGTACGCTGATCTCCTTATAAGGAATAATTACAGGGAGCCAAAGTTGTTGCCTGGCTGGGCAATAAAGAGGTTCCGCTTGAGACAGCAAGGCAGCTTTTTAATGATCTTCAATGAAGGAACGGACATTACATAGGGATGATAAACTGAAAAGCGGAAGCGAGGGCAGCACTCTTGTTTTGTACAATGATGATATCAATACTTTTGATCATGTCATAAAATCATTGGTTGAAGTGTGTGGTCATGACTCCGTTCAGGCTGAACAGTGTGCCCTTATTGTTCACTTCAAAGGCAGCTGTGAGGTGAAGATGGGAGTGCCCGAGGTACTTAATGCAATGAGCAGATCATTAAATGCCAAAGGACTAAATTCCATTGTAAGAAGTATTTAGGAAGTAATATTATTTCCCTTTGTGAAACAATCCGCTTAGCCCCCTGTCAAAGATTGTAAGGATCAGAATACAGAGGAACAGATATGGCAGATAGCCCGGAAGGGAAAAACTGAAAAGAGAATCCAGTTTCAGGTCAACAATCTGAAAATTAAAATTCCTGACAATCTTCATCCATGGCATCATTGAATATTCGTTGCCTGCAGCAGGCAGTAAGAGTACTGTAAGTGTCAGGATCAGGATAACTGAAACAGAGACCAGTGGTATCAGGTATCCCGAAAGGAGTCTTTCTTTCGGTTTAGCAGGTCTGCCTTCAAGACTCACCCTGGTCATAACCTTATGTGTAAAGCCTGCCGGAGCTTCCTCAAACACAGCTGTTTTGAAATAATCCTTTAACAGGTCATTTTTGAATTCCTTCTGAGTATTCATATCTGATTATCCTTTTCTTTTCCGAATTCTCAATTATCTGCAGCATCTTTTGCCTTGCCCTGAAGAGCTTCACCTTAATATTGGACTTGCTTATCCCTGTAACTTCTGATATCTCCGCGGTACTCATATCTTCGTAATAATGAAGAGTTATCAGGCTCCTCTCTTCCTCACTGATCTTCAGGAATGCAAAGTTAATCAAAGATTTTCTGTATTCTGCCTCCGCTTCCTCTTCACTTATCCCGGTTCCCATAAAG
Organism: Bacteroidales bacterium; assembly: GCA_016715075.1. Taxonomy (GTDB): domain Bacteria; phylum Bacteroidota; class Bacteroidia; order Bacteroidales; family VadinHA17; genus LD21. The sequence goes on along the minus strand of JADKBK010000008.1, from coordinate 100,409 downwards.
TCAGTGGCATCAGCCGGAAAATCCTCCAGTGACAGGAGCTCTGTTTTCTTTAATCTTAAATGCGAGACAGCAGTATTATACACAATTCTGTAAAGCCATGTGGAAAAGCTGCTTTGCCTTTTAAAAGCAGCCAAGGACCTGTACGCTTTCAGAAATGCATCCTGGGCAATCTCTTCTGCCTCCTCATGGTTGCAGCAAATCCTGTAAGCAAGATTATAAGCCTTGTTCTTATGTCGGTCTACAATACTGGTGTAAGCATTGATATTTCCTCCCAGAACCTGGTCAATATAGTATAATATGTCATCCTTGCTTCCCACTTAAACCCTTTGACGGGTAAAATTATTAAATGGTTACAGTTAAACATGATTTGTTTAGAGGAAATTTTTTTAAATTAGGAAGTACTTATATTATTCCAAATTCTAAAACCTGAATATTAAATTGTCGCTATTTAAGCAGGTATAGTTAGTATTCTTCCGGGAGAGTAAGGATCTCTTCGTAACTGAAGACCGGACCGTCTTTGCATACAAACAGCTTTCCGACATTGCAGCGTCCGCATTTCCCGAATCCGCATTTCATCCTGTTTTCCAGCGTTGTATAGATATCTTTATCCTGGAATCCAAGTTTTTTCAGGACAGGCATTGTGAATTTTATCATTACAGGAGGACCGCATAAAACAGCTACAGTGTTTTCAGATGAAGGGGCAAGCTTTTCAAGAACAAGCGGTACAAATCCGATCTCACCTTTCCAGTCAGGAGTCTGTCCACCCGGGTCAACAGTAGTAATCAGTTTTATATCAGGCCTGTCTTCCCATTCTTTCAATTCATTCTTATACACCAGGTCAGATACGGTACGTGCTCCATAAACAATTGTAATGTCCCTGTATTTATCCCGCAGATCAATTGTATTCCAGATCACGCACCGCATTGGAGGTAATGCTATACCACCGGCAATGTACAACAGGTTTTTACCTTCCCACTGCTCAACAGGAAATGTATTCCCATATGGTCCCCTGAATCCTACAGTATCCCCGATTTCGAGGTTTGCCAGAGCGTTTGTTACACGTCCTGCCTTGCGGAATGTACATTCTATATATCCTTTTCTGGTAGGAGAGGAGGCCACGCAAAAAGTTGATTCGCCTTCACCTAACACGGAGTACTCTCCGAATTGGCCGGCTTTGAATACAAATTTTTCTGCATCTTCATTGTTTTTAAATTTTAAGCGGAATGTCCTTACATCTGGAGTCTCTTCAACGATATTCTCAATTTCCATCAGATAAGGCTTATAGATATTGTCGCTCATATTCTAACTGATTAAATGTTTTGTAATGCTTCCAATTGTTCGGCTATGTTCATATCCACCGGGCATCCGCTGGAACATCGTCCACAGCCTACACATCCAAGAGATTCATTGCGTTCGGGCATGTATGAAAATTTATGCATAATTCGCTGCCTCCATCTCTGACTCTGTACTTCGCGGGGATTATGACCTGATGTATGCAGGGTGAAGAGTCCGAAGCCACATGAATCCCAGCTGCGATAGCGTTTCCCGTTCTTACCTCTTGTTTCGTCCTGGATATCAAAACATGCACATGTCGGACAGACATAGGCACATGCTCCGCAACCTATACACCTGAGCGAATTTTCAACCCAGAATGGATGTTCAAAAGCAGCAGAGAGCTTTGATGTTACCTGTTCATGGCTGAATTTCTGTTTAACCTCTGTTATAACTTCTTTTTCATCTGAAACAGTTTCAAACAGATCTGCAGCTGATTTAACAATCTCATTCCCCTTTTCAGTCAGGATATCTGCATGATAATCACCGTTTTTAAGTAGCGACAGAAGTATGTCGCTTCCTTTTTTTGAATCCGGAGAAAGTCCCACTGAAGTACAGAAGCAATATTCGTCACTTAGGTGGCAGCTTAAGCCTATTACGGCAAGTTTTTCAAGCCGTTTTGAAAAGAATTCATCTTTTATATCCCAGCAGAATATAGAGCGGAGAGTGTCAAAAGCGGCATTGTCACAGGGATGTGCTCCCCAGAGGACTACCTCAGGGATCCTGCTCATATCAATGTCGGTGATGGTACTTTCTGACCTGGCATTGGTGTAAAAGAAAAGATTTTCAACCTTTGGGAACACAACGTTTTTAACAGAGAGAGTCGACCGGATATGCCCGAAGGTTACTTCGGCAAAACCCGGATTATACCTGTATTCTATCTGTTTGTCGGCAGCAACTACCGGGGCATAGACCTGCCGGTTTGATGTTAAAGCATTGTAAAGCTTTTCAACCGATTGCTTCCGTATTAATTTTCTGGTAGTTTCCATGCTAAATTATAAAGCTTTCTTTATCATTGGGTTCAAATGTTGACAGGACTGAATTCATCTTATCAGAGGTTCCGGCATAGACCTTGAAATAGGTATAAACCTGGTCAGTCAGCTGCATTGTTAGCAGGTGACAGGGAATCCCAACAGGGCAAGCTCTTCCGCATTCCCCGCAGCTTATACAGCGTCCGGCAAGATGCATCGCCCTGAGTATATGCCATTCCATATTACCGTGAGTATTTGCCTGTACAGGTATCCATTGCGGCTGGTTTACCTCCACTGTGCAGCGGGTACAATAACACATGGGGCATGCCTGCCGGCAGGCATAACACTTGATGCATTTTGAGAGTTCCTTCTGCCAGTATGCAAATTTTTCTTCCGGGTTAAGCTTATTCAGCTCAGCAAGGAGAGCCTTGTATTTTTCAGGATTGCTGAGATCTGATTTTTCAATATAGCCCTGCATAATATTGATATCGGCTATATCAAGCAGATTTCCATCTGCCGAGATGCCCAGAACAACAATACTTTCTGCGAACAACTGCTGTTCGGAAATAAGCATCATGATGCTCCTCATTACCGGTAAAGTTGCCACAATAGCCATTTTCCCGAAATTCTTCACCTCTTTTTTTGTGAGATAAACCGCAAGATTCTGGTCACATTTATCATTGTAAATCAGTTTACCTGCCTTTTCAGGATCAGTTATAAATGCAGGCCGAATAACACCTGTGGGACCTGCTTCATAGCCAATTACGACCTGAACGGTTTTATTTTCGAGCAGCTCTTTTGCCCTTTTGACAAGATTATCCATTTTTCACCTCCTCCTCAACAGATTTATCAACCATTTCCTTATAAGAAACATAAGGGCCCAATTCGCGGATCCGGGTAACTGTCGCATTCACCACATCAGCCCATTTGGCTCCTTCTGCTGCTGAAACCCATGAGAAAGTTATCCTGTTCATGTCAATACCCATAAAATCCATGAGTTCCTTAAACATGATCCACCGCCGTTTGGCATGAAAATTACCAGAGGTGTAATGGCAGTCATTAGGATGACATCCGGATACTATTATTCCGTCAGCTCCATTGGCAAACGCCTTGAGAAGGAGCATAAAATCAATGCGTCCTGTACAGGGAAACCGGATTATCTTGACATTGGATGCATATTTGATCCTGCTTGTTCCTGTCAAATCGGCACCCGCATATGTACACCAGTTACACACGAAGGCGACAACTTTTGGTTCAAAATCTGACATATATTTTCTTTTATAAATACTTTACTGACAAGATTAAAATTCATTGAGCAGAGCCACCACTTCAGCATATACCTGGTTATTGGAATAGCCGTAAAGGTCGATCGACTTGGAGCGGCACAGAGCCACACAAGTTCCGCATCCCTGACAAAGGCCTTCATTTATTTTGGCGACGGTTTTTATTATTTTGCCATCACGGGTCTTAAAGTCTTCACGTTCAATAGCCTGGTAGGGACAGACCGACTGGCAAAGGAAGCAACCGACACATGTTGAATACATTGGGGGCGCTGTGCGGTTAACAAAAGCCACCAGCGGTTCGCGTGTAAGTCCATTCTGAGAAAAGAGAGCCGCAACTTTAACAGCTGCTCCTGATGCCTGGGATACTGAATCAGGAATATCTTTTGGATTCTGACAGGCACCAGCAAGAAAAATGCCAGCAGTATTTGTTTCAACTGGCTTTAGCTTTGGATGAGCCTCGGCAAAAAACTTATGTGAATCATACGATACATGCAACTTCTGGGCAAGCTCTTCAGCTCCCGGATTGGCAACTCCTGCCGTTGCAAGCACAACCATATCAGCAACTATTTCTACCGGCTGAGCGCCAAGAAGAGTATCCACCCCTTTGACTATCAGTTTGCCATCCCGTTCATAAACGGTAGATACCCTGCCACGGATATAATTGACATAATCCTCTTCAATTGCCCTGCGTACAAACTCGTCATAGTTCTTTCCGCCTGATCTTATATCCATATAGAAGACATGAGCATTGCCTTCATGCACCTTATGTTTATAAAGCATTGCATGCTTGGCAGTGTACATACAGCATATTTTTGAACAATAGGCGATTCCTTTTGCAGGATCACGCGAGCCTGCACAGGCAATGAAAACTATATTTTTCGGCACCTGGCCGTCGGATGGTCTCAGTATGGCTCCTGCAGTCGGACCTGAGGCTGATGCAAGACGTTCAAACTGAAGTCCGTCAATAACATCCTTGTACTTTCCATAGCCATATTCTGGAAAGAAGTCGGCATGTTTTATATCAAATCCTGTCGATACAACGATTGCTCCGATCTCCAGATCAAGGATCTCATCAGGCTGATCAAACCGAATCGCTTTTGTAGGACATACGATCTCACAGACCTTGCACTTTCCTTTAATATAATATGTACAATGTTCTTTATCAATAACAGGCCTGTTTGGAACTGCCTGCGGAAAAGGGACATAAATCGCAGGACGCATGCCCATTCCCTGTTCAAATTCATTGGGGATTTTCTTCTGAGGGCATTTTGTGGTGCATAAGCCGCAACCGGTACAGGCTTTCTCATCGAGGCTCTTGGCCTTCTTGCGTATCTTTACCTTGAAATTTCCGATGAATCCTTCCACGCTTTCAACTTCAGCGTAGGTATAAAGTGTGATATTGGGATGCTGTGCCACCTCTACCATTCTGGGTGTTAAAATGCACTGGGAACAGTCGAGTGTGGGGAAGGTCTCAGATAACTGCGACATATGTCCTCCAATGGATGGTGAGCGTTCGACCATTACAACTTTATGTCCGCAGTTTGCGATATCCAGTGCTGCCTGAATACCGGCAATACCTCCTCCGATGACCATTGAGGTTTTTGTAACCGGCACCCTGATTGGCTGAAGAGCAGAGTTGAGTTTTACCTTCTCAACCTGGGTTCTTATGATATCAATAGCTTTCTCAGTGGTCAGTTCATTCTTTTCATGTACCCATGAGCAGTGTTCCCTGAGATTAGCCATCTCGCAAAGAAACGGATTCAGCCCTCCCTCAGCACAGGCTTTCCTGAATGTCGGTTCATGCATCCGTGGGGAACATGCAGAAACCACAACTCCAGTAAGTTTGTGCTCCCTGATGGCATCCTTTATCAGGGTCTGCCCCGGATCTGAACACATATACTTATACTCAGTGCTGTAGGCTACATGCTTTAGTTTACCTATTGTATCAGCAACCTTTCCGCAATCGACAGTAGCGCTGATGTTTTCTCCGCAATGACAAACAAATACACCTATTCTGGCCATAATAACTCTTTAACTGATTTTAACCTCAACAAAATGCCGTTTCAATCCAACTTTTGAAGCCGGCAGGCCTATTGGCCAATAGCCTGGGTGACAAATATTACCGGGATATTATACTCCGTCTTCCAGTACTTATTAATATCAGGACGACGCATATCCAGGTTTGAATGACACATCGGGCATGCAACAATAATTGCATCGGCACCCCGATGTTCGGCATCTTCAATAATTTTTCCCGAAAGTTTTGAGACTATATCGGTACGTGAGATGGAGAATCCCGCCCCGCAACATTCTGTTTTGTAGGGGTAATCGATGGGAGTAGCTCCCAGTTTGGTCATAACAATATCCATAGTCTGGGGGTCCTCAGCCCGGTCATAATTCAGAACCTTATTTGGCCTTACCAGCAGACAGCCATAATAACAGGCAACCTTATACCTGAACTGATTGACAATTTTAGCATCAAGCTGAGGAATGATATATTTATCTATCCATTCAATTACATTCAGGATTCTGGAAGTACCCTTGTAGTCCATCTCAATGACCTCACTAATCCGGTTCTTTAGTTCAGGATCCTTCTTCAGTTCGTGCTGAGTTACAACAAGACGGCTGTAACATGCAGCACATGGAACAATAATTTCGTCGAGTCCGTTTTTTTCAGCAAGCGCCAGAATCCGGGCAGGCAGAGCAAGTGACAGTTCCTTGTTAAGATTATGGGCGGCCGTAGCTCCGCAACAGTTCCAGTCGGGTATCTGTGTGAACTCCAGTTCAAATGCCTCTGCTAGGGCAAAAACAGATTCATTGTAATCACGAGCAGATCCGGTCAATGAACATCCGGGATAAATGCCAAATTTCATATATTCCTCCTTAATTGCTTGTTTTCTTAAATATTCTTGCGATATGCGCCGTCCCTTTGATCATTGTCGGAAAGAGATGCAGCTTACCCCTTGAAATCATCTTCGGGGCAAGAGAAATATCCTGGGTGAGATTAAGAGACTGACGCTTGTAATCGAGTATCAGTCCAAGTTCATATAATCTACCTGTGAATCTTATTGAATTCAAAAAGGATTTGTGAAAAGCTATAATGTTTCTGGCTTTTTTATTCACCTTCTTTTCACTCCTGGATCTCTGCCGCAGATAGTCCATCATCGACGGAATATCTATCTCCATTGGGCAGCGGCTCAGGCACATCTCGCATGTTACACAGAGCCAGATCGAATGCGACCTTAATATTCTGTCATCGTTGTCAGGCTGCTCGGTCTGAAGTAATCTCATGACCACGCTTGGCGGAAGATCCATATCATCAGCAACAGGACAGCCGGCTGAACATTTGCCACACTGGTAACATTTCTGGGCTTTAACATCAACCTTACTCTCTATGCTGCCGGCCAGTGAATTTCTTTCTGTATGATGTTCGGAATGAGACATATGTAAACTGTAAATTAGTAATTATTCAACACTCGAAAAAATACGCAGGAACTGAACACGCTCATATGTTGCAGGATTTTGCACATTCTTCCTGCTAAGCATACCCTTGAAGTCCGATATACTTCTGAAATTATGCTGATCCATCCAGCTGTTGACTCCGCTTATTATCTGCGGAAGTATATCAAAGTGATGCTTGTAGAATACTGAAACCATATGGACAACATCGGCTCCGGCAAGTATCTGTTTTATAACTGTTTCATGATTGTGAATTCCTGTTGATGCGGCAATGTCGCAACTGAGCTTGCCTGCAAGCAATGCAACCCATCTTAATGTATGCATATACTCATTGTCATTGCTGAACATATTTGAAGCGTTTACCTGCAGATGCTCAATATCAATATCAGGATTGTACGGTCTGTTGAAAAGAGTCAGTCCTGCAATGCCTGTTTCAGACAGTTTAAGAGCTGTTTGGGAAAGGCTTGAAAAATAGTAGCCTATTTTCAATGAAATCGGAATGGTCGCATATTTTTTAACTTCCTCAATTATTTCGAAATAAACTTTCTCGTGATCATTGCCGCTCTTCTCAAAGTCAGACGGTAATAGATACACATTTAGTTCAATCGCATCGGCACCTGCCTCCTGTATCCGCTTTGTAAAGTATTGCCAGTCATTTGATGTACTGCAGTTTATGCTGGCAATAACAGGAATGTCAATTTCCTTTTTTGCATCTGAAATAAGCGAGAGATATTGATTTAAAGTGTGTTCCCTCGCGTAATTTGTAAGGTAGTCATAAGCCTCATCGTAGTAAAATTCCGTCTTGCTGACAATCTGCTGGAATGTATCCTGCCAGGATTTCATCTCCTTCTTATCGGATTGCAGGAATTTGTCAGTTTCAAATCTGATCTGTTCTTCGAATATTGATTTCAGAACAACAGCTCCGGCTCCCATCTGAGAAATTTGTTTAACATTCTCCAGAGAGGAGGTGAGTCCGGAGCTCCCCACTACAATAGGATTTTTCAGTTGTAATCCCAGGTACTTACATGAGAGGTCAGCCATATTGTTATTTTTTTAACAGTCGTAAATTTAACAACATATTGGATTATCAGAGATGATATTTAACATTTTTCACATATATCATACGCTGTCGGTGAACAAAAATATCAGGTTAATTGATGTCCGGGATTAATTTTTGTAACCGGGATGATCCATTTGCAGTCTAAAGGTGAAAAGAGTTTTAACTAACAATTAATGAAATGGGAGCAACAGCAATTACATTTATCGCATTATTTGCAGCAATTTTCGGCGTTTTATATGTTTATTACACAACACGCCACAAGGAGAGATTGGCTCTGATAGAGAAGGGAGCCGATGCTTCACTCTTCAATACCGGTAAGGAAGCCTCAAGATGGAGTTTCAACTGGGGCAAATTTACACTTAAGATCGGTATGCTATTTATGGGTGTGGCACTTGGGATAATAGTAGGTGCCATAATGTCAAATGCAGGCATCCTTGATGAAGATGCAAACTATCCTGCAGCCATCTTCTTCTTTGGCGGACTCAGCCTTGTCCTGTTCTATGTTATTGACCGGAAGAATAAATAAAATTCATTCTTTTTTGACAGGGGCTGTTAAAAAGTTTAAAACCATTAACCGCAAAGGCCGCAAAGGTTCTACGCTAAGTTCGCAAAGAATTTAATATCAATGTCATGACTTTGCGAACTTTGCGTATTCCTTAGCGTGATTTGCGGTTAAAAAGATTTTTTAAACAGCCCCTGATAATACTACTTAATGTAGTACTCTATCATATCTTTAATTGCATTCCTGCAAACAGAACAATATCCCTTCTCTCCGTTGCTTTTCATCCGGCAATCAATTTCAGGACGGAAGATCCCTTTTGCGGAATATCCGCCCCCTTCAAATACTCCCGTTACATTCATGTATTTTTCCTCGGCCGGAGTAGGAACAGGAATTCCTGGTGCAAGATCTTTTTTCCATTTTGAAGGGAAATCAATCATGGTTGTAATATTGGGTTCCCACGGCTCAGCATCCAGCGGATAGAACTCATCATATGCAACTGATGAAGAATAATATTCATCCGCCAGTCCTGCAAATCCATGTCCGAATTCATGAATAAATACCTTCTGGGACAATATATTCCCTGCAGTTGTTCCACTGTAATAGTTGTAAACACCGCCTCCTCCGTACCTTGTGCTGTTTATCAGAACAATTATTGCATCATGTGGAACGGCAGCAGCGTAATCATTTACTGCTTTAATATCCTGGGTGGTCAGATAACGGTCGAGATCAAAAGTGTAGAAACTTGAATTCAATACGGTATTGACATATATTCCTTCTCCCGGCACATCAGTCCCGGAATCCTGAGAAACAGCATCAACGGCCCAGATATTGAACCTCTTCCTATAATCTGTAAATGGTTTCTCCGCAAAAAGCGCATTTGACAGCCTTTGTACGTCTGCATGAAATTTTTCCATTTCATCAGCCTTATAACCCTCGGCAATAAATGCAATGTCGACCGATTTTGAGGGGTCGCCTCCCCTGTAAATCTCAGAGGTGCTAACCTCATGCGGTTTCTCCCTTCTGATAAAATAATCAGCAGGATCTATTTTTGTCTCGTAGAGTTCTGAAAATGAGCCGTCTTTTTTTCTTTCGCTGATCACAAGCTTAATCCTGTTTTTCGGAAATGGCATTGTGGCAACCTCATAAAAACATCTTGAAATGGTTCTGGCTTCAGTTGTCGTCTGCCATTCCTGGTAAAGCGAACTAAACCCCCTGGAATAGATGAGCAAACCTGATGCCTCATCAAAAACTTCATACCTGAAATTACCATATCCCAAAGGATCAATAAGGTTTGTATTTGATCCGGCCCAGAAGGGTTCCTCTTTCATTCCAACACCATAAACCGTGGTCATGCGGTTATTTCCTGAAAACATAAAATCAAATCTTAAAACCTTGTCATTAAAATACTGATCGAATTTTACCTGCCCTGCCACCGAAACAGAAATGAACAATAAAATGGATAAAATGTTTGTCTTCATTAGGAATTTAATAAATGGTTGACTCTTGTAAAGCTAGAAATTTTCAATAATTCCGATTAATAAATTAGTTACTTTTGCGACAAATAATTTAATAGTACGGATATGCGGTTCATGAATGATCCCTCTATATGGATAAAAGAGTTTTTTATACAGGCAGGGCTCAGTTATAGTTTATCATCAATGCTCAGTACTCTGGCCCTTGTGGTCATTGTCAGTATCTTAAGCTGGGTTGCCAATTTTATCGCAAAATTACTCATCAACACTATCGTCACAAGGATTGTACGGAGAACCACTTCGCAGTGGGATGATATTTTCCTTGAGCAGAAGGTTTTTACACGTCTGTCACATCTTGCTCCTGCACTGGTTATATGGTTCATGGCAGGATGGGCCTAAAAGGTTATCCTGTTTGGCTTGTTGCGATCCATAAGATGGCATATATTTATATGGTATTTGCCGGGATGATAGTGCTTCTCTCTTTTATTGAAGCATGGCATCAGATCTATAATACTCTGGCTGTAGCACAACATCGTCACATAAAGGGTTATGTACAGCTGGTAAAGATTCTGGTTATACTGGTTACTATACTTGTTGTGATCTCTGTTATTTTCAGGAAAGACATAAGCACCATTATAGCTGGTCTTGGCGCCATGGCTGCAGTACTGATATTGGTATTTAAGGATACACTTCTTGGTCTTGTAGCCAGTATTCAGCTCTCAGCCGATAATATGCTCCGGGTAGGTGACTGGATAACCATACAGAAAAGAGATGTGGATGGCCTTGTTATAGATATCACACTCAATAATGTAAAGATCCAGAATTTCGATAAGACAATAATAAATGTGCCCACATATTCGCTGGTGAATGACTCTTTTCAAAACTGGAAAGGGATGGAGGAATCAGGTGTAAGGCAGATAAAAAGGGCGATCTTCATCGACATGAGAAGCATAAGGTTTCTGGATAATGAACTTAGAGACAAGCTTTTCATGATCCCATCGCTGAAAGATTATATACTGTCATTTGAAGCTAACAGGCAGGTTCCTGAATCAGCAGGAAATGAGAATCTGTTTTTCAATTCTTCAAGACTGACAAACCTGGGAGTATTCAGGTTTTATGCTGAGTCATATATAAGGAAGCATCCGTATATTGACACAAATCAACCATTTATTGTCAGGCACAGACCCCCGGAAGGAAATGGTCTGCCTCTTCAGGTCTATGGTTTTTCCATGAACAACCAGATGGTTCCCTATGAAAATATCCAATCCGAAATATTTGAACACCTCCTGGCAATAATCAATGAATTTGGGCTTAAAGTATTTCAGCAGCCAACCGGAGATGATATGCTTGCCATTTCAAGATCTAAATGAAACATTAAAATATATAAGGAGATAATAATATGGCTGACCTGAACACTAGAATAAGCGACTTTGTCTGGAAGAACATAAATGAAAAGCATGTTACCGGCAAAAAGGACCCATTCTGGGAATCACTTGTCAATGCAGGAACAGAGCTCTGGCTTGATACCGGAGATATGGAAGAGGCAGAGGCTAACTGGTCGGCAGAGATGAGCGCCCTGACTACAAATAATACCCTTCTTAATAATGAGATACAGAAAGGAATTTATGACATTTTTATCTCTGAAGCAAAAAGTATTGTGCGAGACCTGCCCCAGGAAGAGAGAGTGAAGGAGATTGCGTTTATACTGAATGCACGTCATGGTCTGAGACTGGCTTCAAAGTTCGGAGGATTGGTCAGCGTTGAGCTGCATACCGATACAGCCCATGACATTAAGGCTATACAGTATTATGGAAGGCGTTTGCATGAAATATGTCCTGAGCAGTTTATTGTAAAGGTACCTTATACTGCTGAAGGATTGATAGGAGCCAGGCTCCTGAAGGATTCGGGAGTAAGGATTAATTTCACACTCGAATTCAGTGCACGTGAAAATGTACTGGTCACAAAAATTGCCAGACCTGATTATCTGAATGTATTCCTGGGCCGTATAGGAGCCTATCTCATAAACAATAAACTTGGAGATGGTTCAGGGGCAGGAGAGAAAGCTGTTATAGCATCGCAAAACTGGGTTACCGGTCTTTCTGCTGACAATCCATGGCAGACAAAGCTCATAGCAGCCAGTTTGAGGAATCACGGTCAGCTGGAGTCGCTTGCCGGTACTGATGTCTTCACAATGCCTCCAAAGGTAGCGGCAGCAGGTCACAAGGAGTTAAGCGGAAATTTTACCTCCCATACACATGAAAATTATGAGGTGAATCTCTATGATGCTGCCAATGGTGCGGCTATTGAGAAATTCTGGGAGGTTAGCAATAATGTGCTAAACCTTGCAGACAGGCTTGCAGCCAAAATTCCCTCTTCGGGCGCTGAACTCATTCATATCGCTCATGAAGAAGGGTGTGAGGATATGTTTCCATTCCTGACAAAAGAGGAAAAAGGTTTTATTGCTTCCGACGGCAAAATACCTGTCCATTCAAGATGGGAGAAGAAGATAAGTGAAGGGAAGATCGCACCCGATACATTACTTACCCTGGCAGGGCTGGCTTCTTTTACAGCAGATCAGAAAATGCTTGACGACAGGATCAGAAATATTATTGAATAATTTGGTATTCGGGATTCAGTATCCGGTATCCGGTATTCGGTATTCGGTGTTCGGTGTTCGGTAAATTTAAAGCTCTATGTTCCTTACCGATTACTGATAACCGATAACCGATTACCGATTACCGATTACCACTTACCAGCCCGCGCTGCCTTATTATCTCGTAAATAAGAATACCTGCAGAGACCGAGACATTAAGAGATTCAATAGTTCCTGACATTGGGATTTTAACCTGATTGTCAGAGAGTGAAATGAGTTCCCGGCTGATACCTTTGTCTTCTGAGCCAAGAATCAGAACAATGGGCCCACTGAGAGCCGTCTCTGATGCAAGTACCCCTGATTTCTCAGTGGCACATATTACGTTCAGTCCCGATTCCTTTAGATATTCAATGGCTCTTACAATACTCTTTTCCCTGCACACAGGGAATGAATGCAATGCTCCTGCAGATGTTTTCACAGCATCAGCCGTAATCCTGGCAGATCCTTTTTCAGGGATAATTATTGCATGAGCTCCGAGGCATTCTGCCGTGCGGACCACTGCTCCGAAATTCCTCACGTCAGACACTCCGTCAAGGGCAATGATGAAAGGATCTTCACCCTTTTCATAGATCATTGGTAAAAGGTTCGCAATATACTGATATTCAATGACTGATAGCCAGGCCAGTACACCCTGGTGGTTTTTCCTTGTCACAAGTTCAATCCGCTCAACCGGTACTATCTGATAAACAACATTATTGCCTTTTACCAGTGTCATCAGTTCATGATAGAGAGTACCCTGCAGTCCCTGCCTGATAAGTAATCTGTCAATCTGCTTTCCGGCCTTAATGGCTTCAATGACCGGTCTCAATCCAAAAATGCAATCTTTCTCTTTTTCCATCCGTTACATAAAATTTAAATCTAGAAACCTTCCGGATTATCAAGACGGAATACAACTCCCTTTCTCCAGCTTAAAATTGCCTTATCCCAGTATGTTACAAGTGTCTCATTACGGCTCAGGTAATAATCATTATCGGAATAGAGATTGTCTCTTTTCCTGAAGTTAAAGAAGAGATAATCTTCTTTAACGCTGTATCTTCCTCCCCAGGAGGATTTGATAACCGGTTTCCTGTAACCCCAGTTTTCCCCGTCGATGGTTCTGTATACCTTATCAGGCGGGCCATAGATCACATAGATCATGCCTCTTTCACTTCTCCAGCCCTCTTTAAAGGAGGTAAAATAGAAATCAGAGTACAGCACCCTGGTATAATAGATTCTTATAAGTTCCCTGGCTTTGTCAACATTCCCTGCCATTTTTATCCAGAATTGATCGAGTGCCATCTTTTGCCTTACTGCGAGTCTTAATGAATCCATTTCATCGGCAGTAGCAAGATAGGCCAGTGGTTCGATCATCACATCCGGAGTTCTCATGGCGGGATACGTGGTCCCCATATTAAAAAATGTAAAACCCTCTTTGATATCCCTTCCGACCGTGCAATGGTAAATTCCTTCCCTGGGGAACATCATAGGCAGGGTATCTGAATAATGCAAGCCAACAACCTTGTCGGGTTCATAGTCGAGAAGTTTTTCCGGAAGTATCATTGATGGCGGATCAGGTACCTCCTTGAACGGTTTGAAATATGAAATGAACAGGCTGTCGATATGGCCTTTTGAATATATCAGATTGACATATTCATTAACTTTCAGAACAGGATTGAAAAGTTCATTTTTGTCAAAGTGGCTGACTACTTTAAAGTTGTACCTGTTATTTGTTGAAAGAGTATTGAAGGGAACAAATGCCTGGACAACTGTTAACCGGAGTCTGTCCAGGAGTTTTATCTCGATGGTATAGTCATTGCCTGTCTCAACTTTAAGGGGAATGTCGTAAACATATTCAGGTCTGTCTTTCTCCTTAACGATACTGACGTTATAAACCGCAGTGTCAGTCAGCTGCCTGCCCAGGCTTGTATTATAAAGTTTAATATTGAAGAGTATCTGTGCTGTAGGAACTCCCTGAGGATTTGCCTCGGAAAAGAACAGATCGCTCGCAAAAAACTTAACTGACAGGACCGACACATCGTCGGTCTGATTGAATACATTATACCGGGGGTTAAATGAGTTTTTGTTGGATTATAAAGGTAGGAGAGATCTTTGGAGTCAACAGCCGGCTTCGTAGTTCTGCATGAATTGAAAACTATGGCTGACAGGAAAACTGAAAAAATGAAACAGGAGGTTCCGGTGGTAATACTATTCTTCATCCCCAAAAAACTTAACTTATTAATTGTTAATCTCGTTCCATTCAATTCTTATCCTGCAAAGTTCCTTATTATCGCCTTTTCTGAAGATTGAATGGCTGTAAACAGACCCATGTACCTTCTCTGCCGATGTTATTATGACAACATCTTCGTCAATCTGAGATTCTGCAAGATAGTTTATTTCAGCAGACATGGGAACATTTTTCATAGCAAAATCAAGATTATAGCTATCGGTTACCCATGTCAGATATTTAACGTTGTTGACATGGAGATTTAAATCCAGGTCACTTACTTTTATCCTGTATTCAAGTGATGTTTTGGTCTCCCCGTCAGAAGGTTCAAGCTTTGATGCATATCTGATTGGACTTTGGTTCGGATGGAGATCGGAATAGAATTCTGACAGGATATTGTCGGGTCTTTGGACTTTCCGTGTATTCCTGTCGAGGATAAGCCATGAAGATGTTGCTGATGCTATTTGAGTACCGTCAGGAAAAGCCAGGTCAAAGTTCCTGAGAGCAAATAGTCTGTCGGTGCCGTTTGGCCAGGTCTTCACAATTATCGAATCTTCCCATTTTGGCATTACAGCTATTTCTGCATAGATTCTGGAAAGGACCCAGAAGCGGTTCTGCCTCATCAGGTCATCCCTACCGAAACCAAGTCTGATAGCATGATCAGAGGCAATATCCTGCAGATAGTTGAAAAGTGAATACAGGCTGAGCCTCCCGTCAGGTCCGGTTTCATATACATGTACCCTGTACTCTTTCTCAAACTGCATCAATTCCATCCCTGTCTGTTTTTTGTAGAAACTCCTCAACTTCCTGGCTTAGTTCAGTCCACCTGTTCATCTCTTCGTTCAGCTGTTCCTTCAGTTCCCTGTATTTTTCATAATTGGCTTCGTGATCCGAAGAGTAGTTACCGGGCTCCATAAAGGTCTTGTCAACGGCCTGTATCTCTGCTTCAAGCTTCTCAATCAGGGTCTCTGATTCCTCAAGGTTTTTCCTTAGTTTTCTTAATGCCTTTTCATACTCTTTCTTCTCAAGATATCTCAGTTTATTGGATGAAACTGAGACCTGTGCGGGATCATTCCTGATTTTTTCCTTTCTCTCGATATCTTTCAGGTTCTCTATCTTTTTCTTTCTCAGGAAATCATATATTCCTCCGATAGTCTCTTTAATCCTGTTATGCCTGAATTCAAAAACTTTTCCAACTATACCATCAAGAAAATCCCTGTCATGAGAAACCACAATTAGCGTGCCATCAAATTTTATAAGTGCTTTTTTCAGGATATCTTTTGAACGCATATCCAGGTGATTTGTTGGCTCATCCAAAACAAGAAGGTTGGTTGGTTCCAGGAGAAGTTTCACAAGTGCAAGCCTTGACCGCTCTCCTCCCGAGAGAACCTTAACCTTCTTCTCAACATCATCCCCTCGGAAAAGGAAGGCGCCCAGCATATCCCTGATCTTCGACCTTATATCTCCCTTGGCAATATTATCTATAGTCTGAAGTACTGTGATGTTCTCATCCAGCAGCTCATCCTGGTTCTGGGCAAAATAACCTATTTTGACATTATGCCCGGTTTTCAGTATGCCGGTATAATCAATCTGCCCTATCAGGATCTTTGAGAAGGTTGTCTTTCCTTCCCCGTTACGGCCGACAAATGCCACTTTTTCGCCTCTTGATATTTTGAAGTTGACTTTATTGAGAACGTTAAGTGATCCGTAACTTTTTGAGAGCTCCTCCGCTTCGAACACAACCGTCCCCGACCGCGGGGCAGGAGGAAACCTTAGGTGAATTGAACTGCTGTCCTCCTCATCAACTTCAAGTCTGTCAACTTTGTCAAGCTGCTTGATCTTTGACTGCACCTGAACAGCCTTGGTGGCTTTGTATCTGAAACGTTCGATGAACTTCTCAGTATCCTCAATCATCTTCTGCTGATTCCTGTATGCTGCCAGCTGCTGCTCACGTCTTTCAGCCCTCAGAACGAGGTATTTCGACCATGAGGCCTTGTAATCATATATCCTGCCAAGTGAGATCTCAATTGTCCTTTTAGTCACATTATCCAGAAAAGCCCGGTCGTGAGAAACCATCAGCACTGCTCCGTAATATGCAGAAAGGAATGATTCAAGCCACTGAATTGATTCAATGTCAAGGTGGTTGGTTGGCTCATCCAGAAGGAGAAGGGAAGGCTTTTTTAAAAGTATCTTTGCCAGTTCTACACGCATTCTCCATCCACCGCTAAGGTCCCTGGTGGGCCTGTCAAAGTCCTTCCTCTCAAATCCAAGTCCGAAAAGTGTCTGTTCAGCTTCAGCCATGTAATTTGCACCGCCCATCATCCTGTATCTCTCTTCCACAACAGTCAGATGATCACATAACCTTAAATACTCAACAGATTCATAATCTTCCCGACGTGCAATTTCCGTTGAGCAGAATTCAATCTCTTCGGAGAGTCCAATAAGTTCAGAGAAAGCTGTAACTGTTTCATTAAGAACTGTTGTGGTGTCATCAACCTTCATCTGCTGAGGCAGATAGCCAAGTGTTATATCCTTTGACATATCCACCAGACCTGATGTGGCAGGCTGAAGTCCGGCAATGATTTTCATCAGTGTTGATTTTCCTGCACCGTTCTTACCGGCAAGACCTATCCTGTCCTGCTCATTTATCAGAAAGGAGATATCTGTCAACAAGTCAAAACTTCCGAATGAAACTGAAATATTCTGAACAGAAACCATAGATCAAAATAATATGGTAGCAATGAGACCAAAATAAACGACTGCAAATATAGGAAAAGAATGTCACCCGGAAAATTAGTGGCTGCTCCAATATTGAAGGATAGTCTGATTTATATTCAGCGCAGAAAGGTTATATTTGCACCATCTTTATCTGATAGGATTAACTGCCAAATTGTTAATCATTAAAAATATTGTCATGAGAAATGAAAGGTACTTTATCAAGCTTGCATCACTAGTCCTGATTTTTTCCTCTTTCATTATATCCTGTACTAAGGAGACAGCAGATCCGGTTTACAGGAACTTTGTTTCAAAAGAGGTAGCTCTTCAGCTTACAAAGGAATATTTAGGCGCACTTGTTGATGCCGCATCTGAAGCCAATCCGGAAGTTGCTTCTGTTAAGCCGCTGATAACAAGTGATGTAACAGTTTATAAAATTGTTTATAAGACGACTGTCGATAATCAGGAGATTAATGCTTCAGGGCTTGTTTGTGTGCCTGCAACACCAGGTGATTATCCTGTTCTCTCGTTCCAGAACGGTACCAATACGGTAAATGCATATGCTCCCAGCCAGTTCCCCTCCGATTATTCTTACCAGATGATCGAGCTTATAGCGTCGCTGGGTTATATTGTAGTCATTTCTGATTATCCCGGTTTCGGAACCTCAGCATCGATACCGCATCCCTACCTGGTAAAGGAGCCCACAGTAAGATCTCTGGTTGACAATCTCTCAGCCGTAAAGGAACTTGCTGAATCTGAATTGCCTGGCATTAATCTAATAAATGAATATTACCTGCTTGGCTATTCCCAGGGTGGATGGGCAACACTTGCATTGCACAAGGCGCTTGAAACTGATTTCAGCAGTGAATTTGATCTTATCGGAAGCGCCTGCGGGGCTGGGCCTTATAATATCTATCTTCTTTTGCAGGATATGATTAATGTCACCACATATCCAATGCCTGTTTATCTGGGTTATATAGTTAATGCGTATACTGCCTATAACCAGTTTACTAACCCGGTCACCGATATTTTAAATGAGCCTTATGCTACGAGAATAAGTTCCTTGTATACAGGAATTCTGACTTCAGGTCAGATCAACAATCAGCTTACAACCACGATATCCGATTTAATAAATCCCGGCTTCCTCGCCGGATTTGAATCAGACCCGGCCTATTCTTCTGTCAGGAATGCTCTGGGTAATAATAGTATAGCAGCCTGGCATACTTATAAGCCTCTCCTGCTTTTACACGGGTCGGCTGACACTCATGTGAATCCAATCTCAACAGAAGATATCTACACCGGGATGATTGAGGCAGGAACATCTCCTGATTTATGCTCAAAGGTAATTATACCTGGTGCTGACCATGGCGGGGGCGTTGTACCTGCCATGATCCAGGGAATACTGTTTCTCAATGACCTGAAGACATCAAGGTAGCTGACCGTTTAATTAAGTTAGAGTAATATAAAAACATTTATAAGGTGGGAAGAAGAAAAGGGCTGCCATTCCTTGAAAAGGTGAGGATCACGGATATTGCAGCCGAAGGAAATGCACTGGCAAGGGTTGATAATATGGTTGTCTTTGTACCAATGCTTATTCCGGGAGATGTGGTGGATATACAGGTTGTAAGGAAGAGAAAAAAATTCATTGAGGGAAGAGTTGTCAGGTTTCATGAATATTCATCCGGAAGAATAGAACCGCGCTGCAGTCATTTTGGTGTCTGTGGTGGTTGTAAGTGGCAGCATTTGCCATATGACCAGCAACTTTATTACAAGGAAAAGCAGGTAATGGATAATCTCACCAGGATAGGAAAAGTCGACCTGCATGGAATCAGTCCTATCATAGGTTCAAAAGAAGAGTATTTATACAGGAATAAGCTTGAATTCACCTTCTCCAACAGAAGATGGTACACAAAGGAAGAGGTGGACTCAGGAGTTGAATTTGAAAGAGAAGCAGCCCTGGGGTTTCATATACCCGGATTGTTTGATAAGGTGCTGGACATAAACTGGTGCCATTTGCAGCCTGAACCTTCAAATTCTATCAGGAATGCAGTAAGGGAATATTCATTAACCAATAACCTGGAGTTTTTTGATCTCAGGGAACAAAAGGGATTTTTGCGTAATCTCCTGATCCGTAATACTCTGTCAGGTGATGTAATGGTTATTGTTGTTTTCTTTCATGAAGATGTTAAAGAGAGGGAAGGGTTGCTAGATTTTTTGATCTCGGAATTCCCCCGGATAACATCACTCATGTACGTCATAAATTCAAAGAAAAATGATTCCCTGAACGATCAGGATCCAATCCTGTACAGAGGAGATGACCATATTATGGAAGAAATGGAAGGATTGAAATTCAGAATAGGTCCCAAATCTTTCTACCAGACCAATACTAAGCAGGCCCGGGAACTATACAGTGTTACTAAAGAGTTTGCAGGGCTGTCTGGCATAGAAACAGTATACGATCTTTACACAGGAACAGGTACTATAGCCAACTATATTGCCGGATCAGCAAAAAAAGTAATTGGTATTGAATATGTCAGCGAAGCAGTCAGGGATGCTGAAATCAATTCCCGACTTAACAATATTCACAATACCTTATTTTTTGCAGGCGATATGACCGATATCCTGACAGAGGACTTCATCGCATCGAACGGCAAGCCGGATGTGATTATTACAGATCCTCCAAGGGCCGGTATGCATGAGGATGTAGTTAAAACTATTCTAAAAGCCTGCCCTGATAAAATTGTTTATGTAAGCTGTAATGCTTCAACCCAGGCACGCGATATCCAGCTGCTTTCAATTGATTATGAGGTTGCCGGAGTTCAGCCTGTTGATATGTTCCCTCATACCCATCATGTTGAAAATGTTGTTCTCCTTAAAAGGTGTCAGAAGTGACATTGGCCTGACTTGTACTGTATTTATAAAATTAATGTATATTTAGTGTCCGTATTGAATCAATACTGGTATGTCTGTGATTAATGAACCGGATCCTGATTTTCTGTCTCTGATCCCTGATCAGGGGATGAGTGATCATATTGCAAGCCTTCGTTATGCAGGCATGATCCAGCATGCCCTTATGCCAGATCCCAGGTTTCTGAGGGGATACCTGCAGGATTTTTTTTGTGCTTTTTCTTCCAAGAGATATTGTCAGCGGGGATTTCTATTGTGCCTTCTGTAACAGGCAGAAAATGTGTCTCGCTGCAGGTGATTGCACCGGACACGGTGTCCCCGGAGCCTTAATGAGTATTCTGGGGATAAGTTTCCTGAATGAGATTTTGCAGTCAGGCATTAATATGAATGCCAACCGTATCCTTAACCTGATGCGCGAAAAGGTCATGAAGGCGCTTCATCAGACCGGCTTCAGCTCAAGGACCAAAGACAGTATCGATATCGGATTATGCATTGTGGATTGTTTCTCAGGAAAGATGCAGTTCTCCGGAGCCAACAGACCACTTATTATGATGAGAGACGGAGAGCTGACTGAATTCAAGCCAGACAAGATGACAATAGGTGTAGCACCCCTGAAAGAGACTCCTTTTACAAATATCATGATAGATACCCGGCCAGGAGATTCATTTTATCTCTTCTCCGACGGATTCTCAGATCAGTTTGGTGAATTAACGAATAAGAAATTCAAACATAATCAGTTTAAGAAGCTGATTGAATCTAACAGAGACCTCCCGATGACAGAGCAGAAGGAGAATTTTGAAAAGGCATTTACAGACTGGAAAGGAGATACCCAACAGGTGGATGATGTCCTGGTTTTCGGTTTCAAACTTTAACTTTTAAATTCATGATGAAGCTTACGGCCTTCAGAATAAAAAACTTCAGGTCAATTGTGGATACCGGGTGGCAAAATCTGTCACCTGATAACATTACCTGCCTGATAGGCCAGAATGAATCCGGTAAAACATCTGTACTTGAAGCGCTGAAAATTTTTAATTCAGGTATTATTTCAGAAGATGTACTCGAAGTGACCTCTCCATGCCTGAAGTAAGCTGCAGGTTTACAATCCAGGAAGGATGGCTGCTGAAGATCACAGAGAACCCTGGTGCAGAACTGACAGAATTGCTTACAAGACTCGATCAGCTTGAGCTGACAAGGAAGTGGCTTCAGGACTTCTCCTCAGTTATAACAGTAAGCGGTGAAATCAGTCAGTATCTTGATTCTCTGGATGATGCCTGGAAGCTATACCTGGATGACGTATCATTAAGACTTGAGAAAGAACTTGGAGATATCAGCGTAATGGAAGCCAGGCTTGCAGAAACCTTAGAAGAGGAATCATCAATCCGGTCGCAGCTTTCTTCCGGGAAAGGAAATAAGCTGGGGTTCATGTTTTTCAGGAAAAAGAGTGCCGGACCTGTTATCTATACCGATCACCAGTACAGCGAGATGAAGAGCCGCTTGAATGATCTTAAGAAAGTTAAGGATAAGATAACTGTTGAACTTGCAGAAAAACAGTCAATTAAAAGAGTTGGAGATAAATGGAAAAAACTACAGGAGAAGTTTATTTCACTGGATAATCATCTGAAGGAACTTTCAGGTTTACTTGAAGAGAGGCATCAGAAAATGACACTTCTGATGAAACCTATGGCTGATGATAATGATTATGAATGGAAAAGTATTATTAACGATTTCAGAAAAACAAGGGTTGACCGCGATCAAAAGAAAGCAGAGATGGACAGGCAGGTTGCCCTCTCCGGATATATAATTGACGGGATAGCAGAGCCCGTTGCAGAACAAAAGGTGGATAGTGTTATCGATTCATACAGGTCAAAGTATAACAGCGAGATTCTTGGAAGAAAATACTTTGAGAATTGTCCTGTTTTTGAATTGTTTGAGGATTTTGGCAGCCTGTTGCCAAACCGGATCGATATGGACGATATCATTTCCGGGAATGAAAAAGTAGAGGGTTATAAGGCTGCAAGGAATTTCCTGTCGATTGCCCAGCTTGACTATTCATTTTTTCAACAGCCTTCGAGCCGGATACTCAAGCAGAAGATTGAAAACCTTAACTATACTCTTACACGAAATTTTCACGATTTCTGGCAGCAATCTATTGGAAGCAATAATAAAATTCATATTCAGTTTGAGCTTGAACATTATAATTCCTCCTACGGACCTAAAGCGGGTAAGCCTTATCTGGAGTTCTGGATCAAGGATGACGGGGAGAGGCTCTATCCGAAACAGAGGAGCAGAGGTGTGAGATGGTTTTTATCCTTCTATATGGAACTAAAAGCTTCTGCTAATAACAATAATAAACAGCTGATACTCCTTGTTGATGAACCCGGAGTCAGTCTGCACGCCAGAGCTCAGGAAGATGTTCTGAAGGTATTTGATGATATCAGGGATAAAATCCAGGTTATTTATACTACCCATTCACCGCATCTTGTTGAAATAAACAAGCTTCATCGGGTACTTGCCGTACAACGTGATGATCTGGACAGCCTGCGAAGCAACACAAGAATAATTGATCCTCTCAGACTATCATCCGCATCCCCGGATACACTTACTCCATTGCAGAGTATTCTGGGAAATCCGATGGGAGGTGAAGGTTTTTCAGATAAAATGGTAAATCTGATAGTTAATGACACAGGTTCCTTCTATATGATCAATGCTATTATCCATCTGACGGGTTTCAAAGGGAAGATTTGTGTTATCCCATCTACAAATGTATCATCCATTCCGTTGTTATGTAATATTTTAATGGGGTGGGGTATGGAATTTGCTGTGCTGATCTTTGAAAATGATGAGGAGATTGAAGTAGCGGAGATACTCAGCAATTCCGTTTATAAGACCGAGACAGGAGACAGGGAGCTGATAATCAGGATGCCGGATGCCTTTCTGAATGCAGAAGATCTGTTGTCAACCCTTGACTTCAAGAACGTTATTCTGAACAGCAGGGAGGGTATTACAGTTCCTAACTCTGTTTATATCAGGAAAAGGAGCTCCCCAGGAATTTTATCCTCAGCAGGTTCCTGAATAATGTTAAGGAGGGCAGGATTAAGCCGGGGGATCTTGATGAGGAAACCAATGAGAATTTCAGGTTAATGACTAATCTCCTGAAAGGATTGAAATAATATTTTAAATTATTTTGCACTTTATGCTTGTTTTTCTACTTTTGTCGCGCTCAGTATAGAAGGCAAGGTGCAAATACTGATGTTCATATTTTTATTGGAGAGATGGGTGAGTGGCTTAAACCAGCAGTTTGCTAAACTGCCGTATGGGTAACTGTACCGGGGGTTCGAATCCCCCTCTCTCCGCAACTTCAAATTACTCCCGCAGATTTTCTGCGGGATTTTTATTTTCCGGCTGGCCAAGCCATGCTTGCATGAGCTTGGCCAGCCGGAAAATAAAAACCCTTGCGAGTGAAACGAGCAAGGGAGTAATTTGAAGTTGCAGGGTGCCCTCAAAGGGATCACCGAAGGTAATCCCCCTTTTACTCTCACAGATCTTCTCCCGGGAATCCTTTTCCCGAAGTTGCAGTGGTGACCCGCATAAGGATCACTGCCGTAGCGAGGGCAAGATGGCGTAATCTAGGTATAAGAACATGAGTGTGAAAAATCCTCCCGACCCCGCAACTTTATATTTCAATAATGACGTTTTTCATTATTGGAGAAATAGTAAAAACCTGTTCCGAAGCCAGCAGAGAGCTTTTATTTAATATTATTCATACAATTTATGCTGAGTTCAGAAACAATTTATTTGTTAAATAATTATTTGTAATTCAGTATTGTTAAGGCCCCGAAATGAAGCTCGTCAGTCAGTAATATTCACATTTTTTAACATTTTTAAATTTTATTCGATTTTTATCTTGTTATTTTCCATCTTTTTAATATATTTGCGCCATAATTTTAAACAAAAACGATTGTTGAAAAATCGCGAGTTTTTAAATAAACAAAGTATTAAAAAGGTTAGAAAAATGAAGAACAAAGTTTTA
Organism: Bacteroidales bacterium; assembly: GCA_016715075.1. Lineage (GTDB taxonomy): Bacteria > Bacteroidota > Bacteroidia > Bacteroidales > VadinHA17 > LD21. The sequence continues at coordinate 75,822 of JADKBK010000008.1, read as the reverse complement.
ATGGGATTAGCTGCTATCGCAATGGTTGCTTTCCTTTCAAGTTGTGGAAAAGTTCCACAGGCAAAAGTTGATGCTACCAATACAGCTATTGCAGCTGCACAGACTGCTGAAGCTGCTGTTTATGTACCTGCCGAATTTGCAGCTGTACAGGATTCAATGAAAGCTATTAACGCTGCAATTGAAGTACAGAAATCAAAATTATTCAAGAAATTTGGACCTATTGAACTCAAATTAGATGAGACATTAGCCGCTGCTAACAAAGTTGCTACTGATGCAGTCGCTAAGAAAGAAGAAGTTAAGAAAGAGACTGAAGCTTTAATGACCGAGATCAAAGGTGTCATCGAAGAGAATGGTACACTTATGAAAAAAGCTCCAAGAGGAAAAGAGGGAGCTGCCGTTCTTGAGCAGATGAAAACTGAAATGGCTACAATAGAGGCTTCTGTTGTTGAGGCACAGGGCTCATATGATAAAGGTGCTTATATGGATGCACTCAATAAAGTAAAAGCTGCGAAAGAAAGAGCTGTTGCAATCAATACAGAACTCAAAGACGCTATTGCTAAAGTTAAAAGGTAAGAAGAAATTCTTAGTACTTTCTTAAAAAATAGAAACCCCGGGATTTTTCCCGGGGTTTTTTTTGAAAATTATCACAGGGATTTATGAGAAAGAGATGGAGGGATTTAATTATAGTTATTGCAGTGGCAGTATCTGTACCCCTGATAATTATGATATTGATCAGGATTACTCCCTCACCGCCTGAGGCTGAAATGGAAAATGCTATACTTCAGCTGTCAAAGGCTGGGACAAAAAGAGCTGATACCTATTCGAAAAAGCTTTATACTGAAGCTAAGATATTTTATGATTCCGCCATGGTAAACTGGCAGAAAGAGAATAAACGGTTTATTTTCTTCAGGGATTATCAAAAGGTGTTAAAATTTGCAGAACTCTCTTCAAAAAAATCTACCCAGGCAGCTGATAATTCAGTTGTAAGTACGATAAATCTGAAGAAAACAAATTCCGAGAAAATTGACAGTCTCGATATTATTGTTGCCGCTATAAACAAATATTTTAACGACTATCCCCTTTCTGCAGAAACAAGATCCCGCATTTCCAGGGGCAAAATGTTACTCGAAGAAGCCCGTATTACATACAAAAAGGGTGAATATCTCAAATCCAACAGAAAGCTTACTGACGCTGAATACCTTCTTACTACTTCATATGACAATGCCTTGGCAAATCTTAAAAGTTACTTTGACTCATATCCCTTATGGAAAAAATGGGTTAATGCTACCATCAAAGAATCGGAAAAATGGTGATTATTCAATAATTATTGATAAATTTTCACGGAAATGTTTTGTGTACCTTGCAGGACCAAGAAATATGAATTTGACGCCGAATTGGGAGCCAACTGGGTAGGTGATAAAAGAGTAAAAGGCGATAAGGCAACCCCCGAAGGAATGTATAAAATCACCAAAAAGTTTGACGGAGGCAGGACTAAATACTATAAAGCACTGTTACTTGATTATCCGAATGATGAAGATAAAAGGAGATTCAGATCAGAAATCGAAAATGGTTCATTGCCTGCTTCGGCAAAAATCGGCGGGCTCATTGAGATACATGGTAACGGAGGTAAAGGAATTGACTGGACTGAAGGATGCATAGCCCTTACTGACAGGGAAATTGAAGTTGTATATAGAAATGTTAAAGTAGGTACTCCTGTTACAATTGTTGGATCTGTTGTGGATCTTCAAAATGCGATGAACAGATAATTTGTCTTAAATGAAAAATGACAACGTTATAAATAAGGGACAACAATCCGATGCCGTACCCGGGAAAACGGGAGATTTCCCTGGTGAAACAGGCGGTTTAAACTCATTTTGGGATAAATTGACTGCTAACAGAAAGCTTGTCGGTACTTTACGGGCCATTCTGTTTATTATTGCAACTCTGGTCTTTATCATTTCATCCATAATCTTCGTAATATATGGTGTCCCAGTATTAACTGAAATGACATCAGGGCATAAGACATTGGTAACTAACGATAAGGATTTCAGACAAAATCCAGCCTACAAAAAGCAGACAGCTCTCATTACTAAGGATATCCAGCGGCTGAGCAGAAAATACAGTGCTTATACCTCCGGACAATCATATATTGTAATCAATACTACAGACAACAGGTTTTTTCTGTACCAGAATAAAAAGCTGATCAGGGAGGGCTTTTGCAGTTCGGGCAGTTATACAATGCTTCAGACTTCAGGAAATAAAAAATGGGTATTCAAAACCCCAAAGGGGAAATACTGGATCCAGGGCAAAACTACCAACCCTGTATGGAAAAAGCCTGACTGGGCGTTTGTGGAAGAGGGTTTACCAATACCCTCAAGCAATGACTTCTCAAGATATGAGTATGGCGTGCTTGGTGACTATGCATTGTCCATCGGAGATGGCTACATGATCCACGGAACTATTTACAAACGCTTCCTGGGCATGCCTGTCACTCATGGTTGTGTCCGACTGAATGATGAAGACCTTGAAGTGATATATAAAACACTTAATATAGGTTCTAAAGTTTATATTTTCTGATTTGATCCAAAAAATTCTATGGAAACTGACAATGATAATAAATCTTCGGGCGGAAAAATAGCTTTGCTTATACTGGTAATCATCTGTTCATCATTCATAGTTTATTTTACTGTCATGTCGATGCTTGGACCATCGCGCAGACTGGCGGAAATGAAAAAGGAATACAGCTCCGAACAATCTGATAATAAAAAGGAGAAAGATAAAGGTAAGGAAAAACAGGATAGCAGGAATTTTACCGATTCAGCCTACCTGCGACTTATTAAGGAAAGAGCACTCCTTCAGTCACGACTAATTATGGCTGAGACTGATTCGATATACCTGACTATTAATCTGGCAGACAGCAGTATGAACCTTGAGATCAGTGGTGTGGTTGTACATAAGTCAAAGATGAGCAGTTACAAGGCCAGCAAGATACTCACACACGGTAATGAAAATATTATTTTTGAAATGCTCTCAACTCCCTTAACTATATCATCTGATATTGCTACTATAAAAAAAGAGCCCGTAATGGTCAAAATGGCTCCGAAGGATACCTCAGAATATAAACCTGATATCATGCCGGATACCTCAATTACCGAGCCAGTGAGTTATATTCTCGAGATGACCAACGGAACCAGGATATTCGTTTACCAGCAGGAGGAGGAGAAGCCTGCCGACAGAATGGCAATCTTCAGATTCGACCTTAATGACAGGCTTCGTCAGACATGGAAAGCCCTGAAAAGAGTTGCAGTTTTCAAAGTGCCTGAATATGATCTGTATATAAAAATTAAACTGCCAAGAGCCGACGCAAAGATTATCTACAGAGCCATACCAAAAAAGGGGCAAATATCAGTCTTCCTGTAATAATTCGCCCGGACACCCGGTAAAAATATTATTAGTGACCGGAATAATTTGCTCATTATGAGCAGGTAAATATCTAAAAGCTTATTAAGACAGCTTATGGAAAGGTTTACAGGGTTAATAGGGATCATTATTATTCTCGGGCTTGCGTATTTATGGTCCGATAACCGTAAACAAATTAATTACAGACTGGTTATAACCGGGCTCATTCTGCAGCTCTCTCTTGCTGTTTTTATACTTAAGGTCCCGTTGGGGAAGGAGATCTTCTTTTGGATAGGGAAGGCGATCAATAAACTTCTCGACTTTTCAAAAGAAGGAGGTCTGTTTGTTTTTGGAGACCTTACCAGGGTCACGGCGATCCTGCCTGAAGGAGTAGTTAAGAGCGGAGTCTTCCTCTTTATCCTTCTTCCTACCATTATTTTCGTTTGTGTACTGGTTTCGATGGCATATCATATCGGTCTGATGCAGAGGATTATTGCTGGTATGGCAGGTTTTGTTCACCGGGTAATGAGGGTGAGCGGGAGCGAAGCATTGTCTAATGCTGCCAGTGTATTTGTAGGCCAGGTAGAGGCTCAGATAATGATCAGGCCATATCTATCCGGTATGACTAAGTCGGAACTGCTGGCTTCCATGACGGGAAGCTTGGCTTGTATTGCCGGCGGTGTAATGGCTGTTTATATCTCAATGGGGGTGCCTGCCTCTTACCTGCTTGCAGCAAGCCTTATGGCTGCCCCGGGAGCCCTGGTTATCTCAAAAATCGTCTTGCCGGAAACTATGGAATCCGAGACAAAAGGGAAAGTTAAACTTGAAGTTAAAAAGGAACATGCAAATATTATGGATGCTATATCCCATGGCGCCAGTGACGGGATGAAGATCTCCCTTAATGTAATAGCAATGCTAATTGGTGTTATTGCACTGATTGCACTTGTTGATGCATTGCTCGGATATTTTGGCCATCTTCTGTCATGGATGGGTTTATCGCTTGATGCTGCAGGACTCGATGTTGATCATCTGCGTTTAAAAGACGTAGTAGGCGCCTTTTTCAGCGTTTTTGCCATAGTGATGGGAGTGCCTCCTTCTGAATCTCTTAATGTGGGTTCACTAATGGGAACAAAAATGGTGATCAATGAATTTGTAGCCTATTCTGATCTTTCACCTATGATACATCAGGGTTTACTAAGTACAAAATCCATCATAATAGCAAGCTTTGCACTATGCGGATTCGCAAATTTCAGTTCAATAGCCATTCAGCTAGGTGGAATAGGTGTGCTTGTACCTGAGCGCAGGGGTGATCTGGCAAAACTTGGATTTAAGGCCATGGTTTGCGGAACAATGGCTTCATATATTTCAGCTGCCCTGGCTGGAATGTTATTGTAATATTCCTTCAAGATATTCATAAGTCGTGCTTTGCGGTTGAAAGACTTTCAACGAACCCTTGCTTGGCCCCCATGGAGTTTGTGGTTTTGGGGATTACGCCCTTGCTGCGCTTCGGGCGTGATCCCTTAGGGGGTACCCTGCAACTTCAAATTACTCCCTTGCTCGTTTCACTCGCAAGGGTTTTTATTTTCCGGCTGGCCGAGCTCATGGCATGGCTTGGCCATCCGGAAAATAAAAATCCCGCAGAAAATCTGCGGGAGTAATTTGAAGTTGCGGAGAGAGGGGGATTCGAACCCCCGGTTCGCCGGAAGGCGAACAACGGTTTTCGAGACCGCCGCATTCGACCACTCTGCCATCTCTCCAATATATAAAGCCGTATTTGCCACGGCGTCTATCCCGCACTGCGGGACCATCTCTCCAATATATAAAGCCGTATTTGCCACGGCGTCTATCCCGCACTGCGGGACCATCTCTCCAATACATAAAGCCATCCTTGCCACAGCGTCTGTCCCACAAGAGCGTGACTATCGCTCCTTAAAAACAATCCGGTGTTGAAAAATTAATTGCTCCTTCAATACTAAAAAACCCACAGCATAATCTTTCATGGCTCGCAAAAATAATAAATATTTATGTTCCAAATGTATTTACCGGAGAATAAGGTAAGCATATAGTCAAAGCAGGTTAGGTACTATGATAAAAAATATTCTGATATATATCATCTTACAGAAGTTTTTTTAATCTTATTTTGCTGTCTGTAAACAAAGCACTAAACGTCAAAAAATAAATTTTATGAAAGTAATTAACTTTGTACTGATGATCGCTATGTTTGTTCTTATGACAAATTCAGGATGTAAGGACAAATCAATGGTCGGGAATACAAATCCATTCTTTTCGAAATTTGAGACTCCGTTCAATGTTCCGCCTTTTGAGAGAATAATGGCTGAACATTATATGCCTGCCTTCGAAAGAGGGATGGATGAAGGCAGAAAGGGACTGGAGAAAATATTAAATAACAGCGAGGCTCCTACATTTCAGAATACAATTGACCCTCTCGATAGCCTTGGCTCGCTGCTTACACGAGTATCAGCGGTTTTCTTCAGCCAGACATCAGCGAATACAAACGATTCACTTCAGAAAATCGAGGTGGAGATATCGCCTAAGCTATCAGAATACAGAGATGAGATTTTTCTGAATCCCTTGCTCTTCGAAAGAGTAAAATCAATTTATGACAATCGCGATAGCTTTAATCTGGATGATGAACAGAAATTCATTCTTGAGAATCTTTATAAAGATTTTGTTCGTAATGGAGCCCTTCTTGCAGCTGCGGAGCAGGATACACTAAAAAAACTCAACCAGGATATTTCCGTGCTGAGTGTTAATTTTAGCCAGAATGTACTCTCAGAGACAAATAAGTTCAAACTTATACTTGACAATGCAGCTGATTTAAAAGGATTGCCTGAAACAGTTGCTGCCGGAGCAGCAGAAAGCGCAAAGCAGGATAGCCTGGAAGGAAAATGGATCTTTACTGTCCATAAGCCCAGTATGCTTCCTTTCCTGACATATGACGAAAACCGTGAACTCCGCAAAAAACTTTATGATGCTTATCTTACCCGGGGTAATCATAATGATGAGCTGGATAATAAGAAGAATCTGGCAAGCATAGTCTCCCTTCGGGCAAAGCGTGCAAAGCTTCTTGGCTATAAATCACATGCAGACCTGAATCTTGAAAACAGGATGGCTAAAACACCTGATAAAGTCTGGTCCCTTCTTGACCAACTCTGGAAACCAGCTCTTAAAGTAGCCGGGAAGGAACTCACCGAGATGCAGAGAATTGCAGACAGGGAAGGGGCAAAATTCAGTATAGAGCCATCAGACTGGTGGTATTATGCAGAGAAATTGCGCAAAGAAAAATATGATCTCGACGACAGTGGTCTCAGACCCTATTTCAAACTCGAAAATGTAAGGGATGGTGCGTTTACTGTAGCAAACAAGCTTTATGGAATCACATTTACTCCTATTGAAGCAATCCCTCTTCCTCATCCCGATGCAAGGGCTTTTGAGGTGAAAGAAGCTGATGGAACACTCATAGGAGTTTTGTATATGGATTTTTTTACAAGAGCGAGCAAAGGGCAGGGAGCATGGTGCGGAAGCTATCGTGATCACAGATGGCTAAATGGAGCGGAAGTAAAGCCTGTTGTTACAATGGTATGTAATTTCAGTAATCCTTCGGGCGAAACACCATCACTATTGAGCATTGATGATGTCAATACCCTCTTTCATGAGTTTGGTCATAGCCTGCAGGCTCTTTTCTCAATAAATAAATACAGCATGACAAGTGCTGCCATGGATATTATTGAATTGCCGTCTCAGATTATGGAACACTGGGCAACAGAACCCGAGGTTTTAAAGATGTATGCGAAACATTATAAAACCGGAGAAATCATGCCTGATGCATTGATAAACAAAATACAAAAAAGCAGCTACTTCAATACCGGTTTTGACAATGTAGAAATTCTTGCAGCTTCAATGCTTGATATGGCCTACTATACACTGGAAGCTCCTGTAGATATCGATATAGAAAAATTCGAAAAGGATTTCCTGCAAAAGAAAGGTCTCATCAAAGAAATTGAACCAAGGTATAAAAGTACTTACTTTCTGCATATAGTTGGAGGGTATGATGCTGGCTATTATTGCTATACCTGGGCTGCAGTCCTCGATAACGATGCTTTTGAAGCCTTTAAGGAAAAAGGTATATTTGATAAGGCTACTGCTGATTCGTTCCGGAAAAATGTTCTGGCTCCAATGGGAATAACCGATTCCGAACAAAGCTTTGTTAAATTCCGTGGCAGAGAGCCTGTTATCAAAGCGCTTCTTAAGAACAGGGGACTCATGTAGGCATAACCTTTTCAGGAGAGATACGTTTTTTCTTCCTTGTTTTTAGAAAATTGTATCTTCTCCAGAATGGAAATGTTGTTAGGGATGTAAACCGAACCAGATAACTGACAGGTTTAAATCCCATTGCATAGTGCATTATCCTGTAGAGAACGGCGGCGACAAGTATCATGCATGCAATACCTGTTACCTGGGAGGCTAATTTCCACCACCAGATTTCAGGATTGATATTCAGAGCATTTATAAGCAGAAGAATTATCTGGGTATTAATTGCAGTAAATATGATCCAGAATGCTACAGCCATTCCATGCGCGGCCTCAATCGCCCTCTTCGGACAGAGGTTGAGGCAGCGCATGCAACTTTCGCAGCTTAATTTCCAATAGGGACGATCAGAGACCAGTTTAATTGAGGCAGTAGGGCACTCCCTTATACAAATGCCGCAATTATTGCAGTTACTGTTGGCTATGAATGTCTTTGAAAGAAAAAACCTTCCGCCTATGTAGTACATCAGGGCAATAGGACTAATAAGCAGATCCAGTGGAATCGTAAGGAGCCCTTTATAAACTTTTTTACCAGAGATTATCCTGACGGCAAAGTTCCTCACTATCCTTTCGCATCTGAGGAAAATGGATTCAATCACTTTCTTCTTAAGCCCTGGATGGAGCGGAATCCAGTTGGAAGGAAGGTCAACAGGTCTGAATCCTATACATTTATAACCTTTTAGCCAGAGTATAAATGCGGGAAGTAAAAGAGCGACTCCACTTACGCCGGGCAGGAAAACCTTTGAAAGCTTCATCCCTGCCCTGGTATTAAGCAGAAATACTTCACGGCACAATCCCCTGGGAAAACCAGCAATGAACCGGATCATTATGGGAGCGCAGTTAAAGCCGTGGGTGGGAAATGCAAAGCCGATTAGCGGTCTTTCATCATTGTCAGGCATCCTGATATTTTCGAGTCTGTCAATCTGCTGAATCACAGATCTGAGACCAGCTTTTTCAGCTTCGTCGCCGATCCATTCAGAAGAAGCTTTGGCATTACCAGTACCTGAAATATAATAGATGTAAAGCGAATTCCATTTATTCATCTGACCAACCTTTTAACATAGTACTTATCTCATAAATATCGAATTAATGCTAAGATATTCATAATCGTCTTATTTTTGCAAATATCAGTTCACTATGATTAAGAAAAGTCTTATGGGTTTGTCTGCAGGCGAAATATCTGCGTTAATCGAACCTGAAGGGTTTTTATTGAAACATGCAGTTTCGGTCGCACAGAGCATCTATAAGAAGGGAGCCTCTGATTTTGAACTTATTAATAAGATTCCCGGAAAACTGAAAGCTTTACTGAAAGCGAATTTCACGCCGGGCATACTCCAGCCTGCGGCATCAGAGCTGTCGGCTGACGGGACAATAAAATACCTTTTTCGGACTCCTGACGGGAGAGCGTTTGAATCAGTATTTATTCCGGATAAAAAGCGAAATACTGTTTGTATCTCCACACAATCCGGTTGCCGGATGGGTTGCTCTTTTTGTCTGACAGCAGCATATGGTTTCCATGGAAACCTTTCTGCAGGGGAAATTGTCAACCAGGTTTTAAGCATCCCTGAAGCAGGGAAGGTGACACATGTTGTACTAATGGGAATGGGTGAACCAATGGATAATCTGGATAATGTACTGAAGGCCTGTGAAATAATGACCGCAGAATGGGGTCTTTCACTCAGCCCCAGAAATATCACCGTATCCACGGTAGGGATAACTCATGGAATTGAACGGTTTCTTGCAGACTGTGAATGCAACCTAACACTCAGTCTTTTTTCTCCTTTTACGGATGAGCGGAAAGTGATGATCCCGATTGAGACATTGTATCCTGTTAATAGCATTATTAAGCTGCTCAGGCGCTATCCACTAAAGAAAAAAAGGAGAATCAGCCTGGCTTATATGATGATAAAAGATCTCAATGATACTGACAGGCACCTGGCAGAACTAAAAGCTATTACCAGCGGTTCAAGGATAAGGGTGAACCTGCTGCCTTTTCATCCGGCCAGTAATGGAATAAAAAGCTTATCATCTTCTGAAAGGATGATGTTTTTTAAGCATAACCTGGTTATTTCAGGGATCTCTGCTTCGATACGTAAATCGAGAGGCGCTGATATTTCGGCGGCCTGTGGTCTGCTGGCTGCAGGATTAAAATAATCAGGTTGTTATTCTGACCCGTCAGGAATTATTAATCAGCTGAAACAGGTGTTCATCAAGGTAGCCATCCGACGTCTTTATCCAGGCTTTCTTTATACCTGCCCTGACGAATCCCAGACCCTGAAATAGTTCAATGCTTTCGGTGTTGTTTTCCAGGATATTACAGTATAGCTGGTGAAGCTGGAGTGTTTTGAAACAATATTCTATAAGGCCGGAAAGTGCCATTGATGCATATCCTTTTCTTCGGTATGCCTCATTGGCAATAAGTATCCCAAGTCCGGCCCTCCTGTGGAATGGGTCAAAATCAAATATATCAATAGTTCCTACAGTAACCCTGTCATGAACCAGTTCTATCATCAGCCGGAGCTGGCCGGATTCATAAATATTCTTATGGGAATTCTCAAGGTACCTTTTAAGAGTAAATTTCGAAAAGGGAGATATCGTGTTGCTGATTGTCCAGTATGATTCGTTATTTTCCCACTCATAGAGCAGTTCCAGATCTTCAGGTTCCAGAGCCCTGAGTTTTATGTCCTTGTATTTCATGAAAAATGTTTCTGATAATATTACAGAGTATTCAAATGAGAATGTTAAAAAACATATCTGAACTTAAATAGACTAACACCTCCATAAAGGATATATTATTTTGAGACTTTCTTGATAAAAATATCCTCAGGATATCCCTTCCTTATCAGCTCCAGCCTTAAAGCAAAAGCCTCTTCCCTTGTTTGGAAGACCCTGTGGTATAGCGATAAAATTTATCATCGTCATTAAACATCACCTGGATATCAGGGATGTATCTGAAAAAACTCATATCCTTCGGATTTTTCAAAGCCATCACCTGAACAGTATAATAGAGGATATCCGAATCTTTGACATTCTCATCACTTAGATCGTTAACATTCAGGTTTTTAATAAGAATATTTGGATCGACTTCGGAAACCGATGGTATGTCGTTGAGATTTATCTTGTCATATATCTGGCTGCCTCTTTTGACAGAGTAGTCACGCTTGAGTGAAATATCAATATTCAATGCGAGTATGTCATTATCCCTGATGACTGTTGTATCAATATATTGTGAAAAATAGCCAATTCCGGAATATACAATTTTGTATTTGCCAGGTAATGTATAGAAGGTGTAGATTCCTGTAAACTTGTTTGGATAGCTTACATCAACAGTATCGCCTGAAGACCGGTCAATGAGATGTATTTTAAAGGTTTTGTCGAAAGGCATAACAGTGTCGGCGAGGCTAAGTTTGCCATTTATCTCTGAATACTGATCAAGGCCCCGTCCTCCCAGAATAAGGTAGAAAATTTCTCGCTTCTTATAATCGGTAGTTATGGAATAATAAGCGTTCTTATCATTATTCCAGGGCTGGAAAAATTTATCATCACCAGTTGAATTAATTGGAAATCCCATGTTGACAGGAGTGTCCCAGGAGGCTCCCTTTTTAAAACTTTTGAAAATATCGTAGCCACCCATTGAGCTATGGCCTTCCGAACTGAAAAGGATTGCAGAATCATTTTCAGTAATAAAAGGAGTATCCTCATTAAATGGTGTATTTACTTCAGAACCAAGATTTACCGCAGGTCCCCAGTCACCTGTTGCCTCTTTCTCAGAGACATAGATATCCAGGTTTCCGAGACCGCCTTCCCTGTTGCTTGTAAAATATAGTCTTTTGCCATCATATGAGATAGCAGCATGAGATTCATAAAACTTGGTATTAATATTCTTATTCAGCTTCCTGACAGGGGTCCATGAACCATTTAAAAATGAGGATGAATATATTACACCGTCATAGTTGTCAGTTTTATAGAGGAAAAGCTCAGTTCCATCGCTATTGAGCGAACAGGAAGAACAATCCTCTCCGGCTACAAGTTCCGTGGTTATATCTTTGGGAGGAAGCCATGCCCCGTTCTCTTTTCTTGAGAAGAAGATCGCACTGACATTACCCCTTCGTTCAGTATATACCAATGTTCTTCCGTCAAAGCTGACAGCGGGATTTTCATTTATGGCGCCATGGCTGAAATCATCGCCAAGGATTTTTTTGCTGAAATATACAGGGTTCTCTTTTAGTGAGATTGCGATTTTGCATGCCTGTATCTGCTGATCAATAAACTCCGTATTCTTCATACCGCCCTTGTCAGCCGTCTCCAGGACAAGCTTGCGGAAGGTCTCAAGTGTATTCAGTCCTTTGTCCAGGTCATTATTGATCATGTAGGCTTTGGCAAGAGAAAAATAGGCATCCAGTGGAGCCGCCTTCTCTTTATATGAATTAGTCTTGGATTCATAGCTGGCATTTTTAACTGCTTCCTCAAGATAGGAGACAGCTTTCTCTTTTTCACCCGGGATATTCAGATAACAAGTTCCTATCTTGTATTTGATATTCATGTTGTCTGGTGTTTCCAGCAAAATATATAGTGGATTTGCCAGTTCATATTCCTCATAGAGGTAGAATGTCTCTGCCTGGGTAAAAATATTTTTTTTCTCAGCTGATGATTGAGCCGTTACAGCATAAGGAAAGATAACCAGAGTAATTAGCTGCAACAGGATGGTTGGAATTTTTGCTCTGAAAGTGCCCATTAAAACAAATATAGTGATTCTTAAATTCTATTTAGTTTAATTCAAATCAAAATTACCTGAACGTGATCTTGTAAATATCCTCTTTCCCATTCCCTGTTAATTCCTTCATATTTGAATAATACCCTGATTTACCGTCTCCGATAGGCATGAAAAATATATTGTCATCCGGCGTATTAAGAGGGTAGCCGAGATTTGCAGGTTTGCTCCACAGCCCGTTTGATTGTATCTCGGATCTGAAAAGATCATAACCACCGATATTGTCATGACCCTGGGAGCTGAAGAAAAGCGTCTTCGCCTTATTTATCAGGAAAGGCCGGTCTTCATTGAACTGGGTGTTAATTTCAGGTCCCAGATTGACTGCCGGTCCCCAGTCACCATTGACTTTATGTGAAATATATAGGTCCAGTCCGCCAAAACCTCCGGGTCGGTCTGATGCAAATACCAGCTCTTCCCCGTCATCTGAAATATATCCATGGGATTCCCAGTATTTTGTATTGATGTTTTTATTTAGTTTAACAGTTTTTGCCCAACTCCCTCCGTTTAATGAACTGAAATAGATGTCGCTGTTATAGTTATCATCTTTTGAAAGGAAAATCATTTTTCCGTCAGCTGAGAGACAGGAGATGTAAAAATCCCCATCAGATTGAAGTTCTGGTGTGATATTAACCGGTACAGACCATTTGCCGTTTATAAGCTTTGAAAACATAATCGCATCATAGAATTTGAGCGAGACCATATATGCAAAAGATTTTCCATCTGCTGAAATGATCGGATTGAAATTTGGTTTATCATCATTAAAGATTTCGCCTGCATTCTCCTGGCTGAAAGAGACAGGTTTTGCTATCAGATTCTTAGCCATATCACAAACCTCAATTTCATGTTTAATGAAATCCTGATTTTCATGATCATCTGGAAGGAGAGTTCCTGAATATTTCAGGAATGCCTCCTTTGCCTTGTCGAACTTATAGTTTATCCGGTAGGCAGTTGCAAGATAATACAGTGCGTCATACGGAGCAGAAAGCTGATTAAGTGTACCATCCTTATGTTTGGCTGACATGTTCTTGGATGCAGTCTCAAGATAGCTGACAGAGAGGTTCTTCTTCCCCTGAATATTCAGGTAACAAACCCCAATGCAATAGGCAAGATTAGCGTTATCCGGAAGCTTTTCATAAAGCTGCAGATAGCCGTTCAGTGCATCTGAATAATCTTCATTCAACAGGAAATATTCAGCTTCAATAAAGACAGCCTGATTAGTATTGTCTTCCTGTGCAAAAAGTGACAGATTAAAAACTAATGCAACAAACAAAGAGACAAATCTTTTGCTCATACTGAAAGATTTTGATGAACAAATTTATTAAAAATAATGGCATAAGAATTATTAATCTTATCCTTATTTATAAAAGTTGACTTTTTATCTTGTTTTCAATCTTATTCCTTTTATAAAACTGGCTCTTCCCATAAGGTACTTTCAATACAGGCATGACCGTATCTGATTTTTATCAATGGTTCCGGTAATGAAATAGTTTATGATAAGATAAACGCCTTTATTCAGGCCAGGTCAGATCAGGAGAGTAGTTTTCAAGGATCGCTTTGACCCTGTGAAGGAATTTTCCGGCAAGAGCTCCGTCAATAACCCTGTGATCATAACTCATGGAGAGTATCATTATCTGACGGATGGCAATCATATCGCCATCAGGAGTCTCTATCACTGCAGGCATTTTCTTTACCACACCTGTTCCCAGGATAGCTGCCTGTGGCTGGTTAATTATAGGTGTTCCTGCAAGATTATTATAACTTCCGAAATTTGTAATTGTGAAAGTTCCACCTGTAATCTCATCTGGTTTTAGTTTATTGTTTCTGGCTCTGTCCGCGAGGTCATTCACTGCCTTTGCAAGACCGGTAAGATTCTTCTCATTGGCATTTTTTATGACGGGAACAATAAGATTGCCGTCAGGGAGTGCTGTTGCCATGCCGATATTGATATTCTTTTTCCTGATAATGTTAGTGCCGTCAACAGAGATATTGACCATCGGAAATTCATAAAGAGCCCTTGCCACAGCATCGATAAATATCGGAGTTAAAGTCAGTTTCTGTCCATGTGCTGCAAGAAACTTTTCCTTGCTGGCATTTCTCCAGTTCATGAGCCTTGTAACGTCAGCATCGATAAAGGATGTCACATGAGGAGAGGTTCTTTTTGACAATACCATATGATCAGCTATCAGCTTTCTGATCCTGTCCATCGGAATTATCTCATCACCTGATGAATTAGAAGCTGTTGGCATTTCGCTGACGACTTCCCTGATTGGAACTTGCCTGGCAGTTTCAGCAGCTTTACGGGTATCCAGAATTTTATTAATATCATCCTTTGTTATTCTTCCATCCATGCCGCTGCCCTGTAAAATATCAAGGTCAGCATAGCTTATTCCCTCTTTTGCAGCAATGCTTCTGACCAGAGGTGAAATAAACTTCCCTGAGGGAGTCCGGCTCTTCATATCAAGCGACAAATCTGTCACTTCCTTCTTTTCGACCCTGACCTCTTCGATGGTCTCCCTTATTCTTTCAACTTCTTTTTCTATCTTGACGGATTCATCCGCAGAGAGGGTTATATTGCTCTCTATTATGGCAATTATTTCACCAATTTTTGCAACTGACCCTTCTTTAACCAGAATTGATACAATTGTACCTTCCACCGGTGCAGGGACCTCGGAATCGACTTTGTCGGTAGCTACTTCAACAATTGGATCATCTTCCTTTACTACAGTTCCTTCCCCGACAAGCCATTTATTGATTGTTGCTTCAATAACCCCTTCCCCCATTGCAGGTAAAACAATATTCATCCGTGCCATAATTCCTGATTTTTCTTGTAAAAAATAATCTATATCTGCGTTTTTCAGGATTGCTGTTACCTGTTACAGGATAAACCCTTTTTAGCAATTTATGATTAAATCATCAGATTAACAATCATAAAGACCAAATGTTTCATTTGGGAGAGGTCATCAGAACCTGAGACTGTAATAACTTCTCATTCCGGCTTTTTTATATTTGCTGGTAAGGATTACGGTTGTTAATGGCCCTTCCCAGAGTGATTTCATCAGTATATTCAAGTTCATCACCGACTGCGACACCTCTGGCCAGAGTTGTGAGACTTATTGT
The DNA here is from genome assembly GCA_016715075.1 of Bacteroidales bacterium. GTDB lineage: Bacteria > Bacteroidota > Bacteroidia > Bacteroidales > VadinHA17 > LD21. The sequence goes on along the minus strand of JADKBK010000008.1, from coordinate 60,207 downwards.
AAATTTATTCAGTCGTTTATAAAGATAGTAGTTTGTCGTATCTCCTTCCATTGTAGTGCTGAGTGCAAAAATTATCTCCCTTAACCCACCGGCTTTGACTTTTTCTTCAAGGCTGTCGATCTTAAGGTCTGCCGGACCTATTCCGTCAATAGGTGAAATAATGCCTCCCAGTACATGATACAATCCATTGAACTGCCTGGTATTCTCAATAGCCATTACATCCTGTATGTTTTCCACAACACATATGACACTCCTGTCTCTCCTTTCATCGTTGCAGATATTGCAAATTTCCGTATCAGAGATGTTGTTGCAGACTTTGCAGTAGTGGATTTCCTCATGAAGCCTGATAATGCTCTCCCCGAATTTCTTCACATCCCCGGAATCTCTTCTCAGCAGGTTCATCACAAGTCTGAAAGCTGTTTTTCGCCCAATGCCCGGAAGTGACGCAAATTCATTTACAGCATTTTCTAATAACCTTGAAGGAAATTCATTAAAACTCATGGTTCAAACTTTTATGCAAAATTAATCCAATTTTCCGGGTTAATTAAACGGTTCAGGATTTTCTCCCTTCCATACTTTTTGTTATTCTTGTAAACTAATAAAATCCTATATGCCTCCAATACTCATTCTTGGAATTTTCCTCATCTACACGGCTGTACTTTTTTTAGTAACCTGGCTTACTTCAAGAAAAGCGGATAATCAGTCATTCTTCATAGGGAATAAAGTGTCCCCATGGTTTGTAGTTGCATATGGAATGATAGGTGCATCACTTTCAGGAGTGACTTTCATGTCTCTCCCTGGTTGGGTAAAAGAGACGCAGTTCAGTTATATGGTTGTTGTCCTGGGATACCTCTTTGGCTATTTTGTGATAGCGACTGTCTTATTACCATTATATTACAGGCTTAAACTTACCTCAATTTACTCCTATCTCGACCAGAGATTCGGATTCTGGTCCTATAAAACCGGCGCAGCTTTTTTTATCCTGTCCAGGACACTTGGTGCCTCATTAAGGATGTATCTTGTAATTAATGTTCTGCAGATCTTTGTATTTGATGCATGGCATGTGCCTTTCTGGATAAATGTGCTTGTTTTTATTCTTCTTATTATCCTTTATACCCTTAAAGGCGGGATAAGGACCATTATCTGGACTGATACCCTTCAGACGACATTTATGCTTCTTGCAGTTATATTATCAGTTATTTACATCAGCAAGGATCTTAATGTTTCTCTCGGAGATCTTGTTTCCCAGGTAAAGAGCAGCAATATATCAAGGATGTTTATCCTGGACTGGCATCATGAGAGATTTTTTCTTAAACAGTTTTTCAGCGGGATGTTTATCACAATAGTCATGACAGGACTTGATCAGGAGATGATGCAGAAGAATCTTAGTTGCCGCAATATCAGGGAAGCTCAGAAAAATATGTTCACCTTCAGCGGGATACTCGTTTTTGTAAACCTTTTGTTCCTGTTCCTTGGCGCTTTGTTGCTTATCTTTGTGCAGACAAGGGGTGTTGATGTAAAGACAACGGATGATATCTTTCCGATGGTAGCTATCAGCTATCTGGGACCTGTTGCCGGAATTGTGTTTCTTATTGGACTTATCTCGGCAGCATTTCCAAGCGCAGATGGTGCATTGACTTCTCTTACCACATCCGTCAGTATCGATTTTCTCGGGCTTGAGAAGAGGCAAGGCATCACAGAACAGGCAAAGACCCGGATCAGGTATACAGTACATCTGTCGATTGCAGTAGTGTTTTTTGTCAGCGTATTGATATTCAGTAAATTAAGCGATAGAGCTGTTATTGATAAGCTATTCACCATAGCCGGTTACACTTATGGTCCGCTGTTAGGTTTATACTCATTCGGACTTTTCACAAAGCGTCAGGTGAGAGACCGGTTAACCCCTGCTATTGCAATAATCTCCCCGCTGATCTGTTTCTTCCTCAGCAAATACTCACAGGTGTTGCTTAACGGATATAAGTTTGGATTTGAATTGCTCCTTCTGAACGGATTGCTAACCTATGCGGGGTTGCTGATATTCAGCAGTAAAACAGATAAAAAGTGAAGTAATATTATTTAAAATTACTTCCATTGAGGGTATACAATACCGATTTTCCTGCTGGTACCCGAATAAAAGAATACCTACCTCAGATTACTTCCAGGGCCGGGTTGCTGCTGTCTGAAACCGCCAGGAGTAGTGGTCCCCTGGGAATTGTTTTGATCTAACGTACCTTCAGTATCTTCCTCTTCCTCAGGCTCTTCTTTTTGGATGATCACCCTTATTTTTTTATATGGGATATTCCATACAATGAAATAACCAAACCCTGTACTGAATCTCTTTTCCGCATTTCCGAAGCCAGGGAAATAGATAGGTTTAATGCCATTATACTTACCTGAGTAAAGCAACATTTTCACATTGATCGACCATCCCACACTGAAGTTGGAATATTTCAGCTCTCATGCCGGGGGAGGCCTCAATAAAATGTCCCCAGCTTTGGTTGCAGGAATTGAGGAGGTTGATTCTCCCCAGTAATTTGTCTGGCTCAAGCCTGGAACCTCCCATTCGAAACGGCTCAAACCGTATCTGAGAGATAAACCACCCCAGTATTTGCCAAGCGATTTTTTAGGTTTAAGAATATTGAAATCACCGCCTGCTCTCACGAACAATCCCTTGCTGATGTAAGAGTAATTGTACTGGGCATATTGATAATCAAGATATCCTGCATTCAGGGCTACAGCCCATTTTTCGTTCAGATCGACAGAAACATATCCCTCTGCGCCGAGGGTATTTTTGTTAATGAAGTATCTGACAGGGCCAGCCACTTCTATTCCTGCATGGATCTTCAGCGGAATGAACAACGTATCCTGACAATTTGCCTCCTGAGAAAAAGTGAGGATAATGGCAAGGATACTAATAATATATGCGCATATTCTCCTCATTAAGAGTTGTTATCGTTTTTTTTTCAATTGCTATTGAGTCGATAATATTAACAGAATGAAAGGCGGTATCAACATCGAAGTAAAATGTATATCCGCACTCCTTTGACAGAAGATGGGTGTAACTGTTGTAATTGATCCCGAGCGTGTCTGTTATCCCATTTATCCTTATTGCAAACCTGCAGAATTGTGCGTCTGCGAACAGAGGAAATTCCACAATTTTTAATTTCTGCGTCTTATCATAAATCAACAGGGTATCCATATTCACCCCATAAAGGGTAACACTGTCGGCTGTAATGGCTTTACCTGTTTCATAACTATAAAAAGTGGCTTTTACTCTGGCTTCTGTCTCATCAAAACACGATCCCGGAGTACAGGAACTAATATAAAGGCTGAATCCGGCCAGTATAATGAAGAGGATTTCAAAATGCTGTTTTCTCATTAATCTCAGGAAAGCGTCAAAATTACAAAAATTCCCTTGTCATAAACAAAAATCTGAAGCAAACTGAGATGAATAATTATTCCACAGGTACGCTTCCCTACAGAAATTGTGGAAGTTATCGTACCCGTAGTGCATTAACAGAGAATCTGGCCGGTCATCAGAATTTCGGCAGGTTCTTCAGAATACCATTAATACCGTTCTTGATCCTGCCGATTACATTACTCTCTTTATCGCCGTTGAAATATATTTCTGAAATAATATCCTTGTATTCTTTTGCAAGATAATTTCGCTTCAGTTTCAGGGTAGGGGAGAGCTCTCCTGTCTGTGGCGTCCACTCTTCGGTTACGAGCCGGAATCTTTTAATTTGTTCAAACTCACCCAGTGATTTGTTGACTTCCCTGACCTCCTTTGAAAACCGGTCTAAGACCTCCGACAACTCTATAAGCTCATTATTGTCCCTGAACTGGATCTTGTGTATTGAGCACCAGTCATGAAGGAAAGAGAAATTCGGAGAGAGGAGCGCGCTGGCAAATTTCTGGTTTTCGCCTATTACCATTGCCTGTTCTATGAAGCTTGACTCCTTCAGCTTGTTTTCTATTACCTGGGGTGCTATATATTTTCCGGCGGATAATTTGAACATCTCTTTCTTCCTGTCAGTTATCCGGAGAAACTTTCCTCCTTCTATAACGCCGATATCACCTGTATGAAGCCATCCATCGCTGTCAATCATCTCGGCGGTCAGGTCCGGAGCCTTATAATAACCCATCATTATATTGACTCCCCTGCACAGGATTTCGCCATCTTCTGCTATCTTGACTTCGACACCTTCAATTACCGGGCCGACTGTCCCGAATCCGATTTCATCAATCCTTAGAGGATTAACTGCAATTACGGGAGAGGTTTCAGTCAGACCATAACCCTGAATTATCGGCAGTCCCGCGGCCCAGAAGATCTTTTCCAGCCTTGACTGGAGGGCAGCGCCTCCGGATACCATGACCTCCAGTTCGCCTCCCAGGGCTTCTTTCCACTTGCTGAAAATAAGTTTCCTGGCTACTCCAAGACGGAATCTGTAAAACTGAGAATTTTGCTTAAGCCTGAATTTAAGTCCAAGATTGACTGCCCAGAAAAAGATCTGTCGCTTTAGCCATGGAAGATTCCTGCCCCTTGCTACAATATTGTCATAAATCTTCTCCAGAAGGCGGGGAACCGTATTGAAAATGTGAGGTTTTATCTCCTTTACTGACTCAGAGATTGTTCCCATATTTTCAATATAATAGATGCTTATGCCTTTATACTGAAAGTGATAGTTAACCATTCTTTCGTATACGTGGCAGAGTGGAAGGAAACTTACTGCCCTGTGGCCGTACCCGAGATGGTGAGCCTTTGATGTTGTTATTGCATTCTTAACCAGATTATTGTGTGAAAGCATTACCCCTTTCGAATTTCCTGTTGTACCGGAGGTGTAAATGATCGTCACAAGATCCTCAGGCATGATGCTCTCCCTGATTTTTATCAGTTCATCCTTAAGCCTTTCAGAATTCATTTTTCCTGCCTCAATAATCTCACTGAATGGTTTTACTCCATCAACAGGGTCAAAGGAATAGATATCTTTTAACTGAGCCAGTTTGCCTGCCACAGGACTTACTTTACTATAGATTGATTTATTGCCGACTATTATGACCTTAACATCAGAATGTTCAAGAATATACTCATACTCGTCGGTACCGATTGTCGGATAAATCGGAACATGAATCATCCCTGCCTGGGCCAGTCCAATATCCACGAAATTCCATTCAGGCTTGTTGCCGCTGATTGTTGCAACCTTGTCACCTTTCTGATATCCCATTGAGAGTAATCCATAGCTTACCCAGTCGACATAATCACGGACTTCATCAGTTGAATAGGTAATCCATTCATTTTCTTTTTTCCCGCCATACATGACAGGTCTGGGATATTCCTCAATGTTTAGTTGAATGATATCAAAAGTTCTCGTAACTTCCATTATGGTTCTGAATTAATTGGATGGCAATTCTAATAATTTTTTTCGAACAAATTACACCGGCACGATTATTGAATCGCAAAAAAAATGCAACGCACTGATTTGGTGTGCGTTGCATTTTATGTAAATATATTTGTTTTCGAACCGAAAAAATATGGCTCCAGGAACGACTCAGTTATTCATAAATTCTCAATAAGTGTTGCTGCTTTTGTGAGAGCTCTCTGTATCCCTGCAGGATTTTTTGTCGCCAGAAATGGCTGTCCACCGCCTCCTCCGTTAAGCTCTCCGGCAATTTCCTTAATGATGGAAACGGCATTGAGGTTTCTCTCTTTTATCAGTTTGTCACTTACCATCACCAGAAGATTAGCCTTATCTCCGTTTTCAGAGCCAATGACAAGCACAGTATTATCAGATGAGTTTTTAAGCTGGTAGGCAATAGTTTTTAGAACTTCAGCTGAATCTGCCTGAAGCTTTCCCGAAACGTATCTTATATTGTTAATTATTACAGCAGTATCAATTAACTCTTTTGCCATTATTGAAGCTGACTGTGCCTGGAATTTCTCCACTGATTTTTTTAAATGGGAATTTTCGGCTATCAGTTTCTCAACACTTTCACTTACATTTCCGGTGCTTTTCAGCAACGTGGCGATTTCATCAATCTGATGTAGTTTTTCATTTATGTATTCTTCGGCTTTTGATGCGGTCACCGCTTCAATTCTCCTTATCCCGGCTGCAATGGCGCCTTCTGAAAGGATCTTTACAATACCTATGCTTCCGGTTGATTTAACATGAGTGCCTCCGCATAGCTCTACTGAATTTCCAAATTCGACAACTCGAACCGTTTCACCATATTTCTCCCCGAAAAGTGCGATGGCTCCCATTGATTGAGCCTTATCAATAGGAATACCGCTGGTAGTTTTGCAAGGGAGGTTCTCCCTTACCATCCTGTTAACATGTTCCTCTATTGTTGCGAGCTCTTCCTTAGTCAGCTTACTGAAATGACTGAAGTCAAAACGCAGCCTGTCGGCTGTCACCAGAGATCCTTTTTGTTCCACATGTTTACCGAGGATAGTTCTTAAAGCATTATGGATCAAGTGAGTAGCAGTATGGTTGTTTGCAGCCATGAGCCGCTTTTCACGGTCAACAACAGCCAAGAATGGCAGTGACGGATCAGCCGGCAAAGCCTTTGCCTGATGTATTAACAGATTATTCTCCTTTAGAGTATCGGTTATTGTAATTCTCTCCTTTGAGGAGATTATCTGCCCGGTATCCCCAGTCTGGCCTCCTGATTCAGCATAAAATGGTGTTTTATTGAATACAAGCTGATAGCTCTCCTTTCCTTTTACCTTAACTGTCCGGTATCTGGTAATAAGAATATCATCTTCAAGATTCTCATAGCCAGTGAATTCGGTGCCTTCAATATCCCTGACAACGATCCAGTCGGCAGTGGTTACTGAAGCATCCTCCCTTGAGCGCTCCTTCTGGTTCTTCATCTCAACTTCAAAACCGTTGAAATCAAGATCCATATTATTTTCCCTGAGTATGAGTTCAGTAAGGTCGACAGGAAAGCCAAATGTGTCATACATCTCAAAAGCAATCTTGCCAGGCATTGTATTCTTCTTTTCCTTCTTCAGATCGCTGATCACTGTTTCAATCATCTTAAGCCCTTTGCCAAGAGTTTTCAGGAAAGCTGTCTCCTCTTCGAAAATGATCTTTGAGATCTGTACCATCCCGGAATTGAGCTCCGGGTATTGGTTTCCCATCGTAGCAGCAAGGACAGGGACCAGTTTATACATAAAAGGTTCCTCGACGCCGAGGCTGTTGTATCCGTATCTTACGGCACGACGGAGTATCCGCCTTATTACATAACCGGCCTTATTGTTAGAAGGAAGCTGTCCGTCTGCTATTGAAAACGAAACAGCCCTTAGATGATCAGCTATGACCCTCAGTGCTATATCCCATGTTTCATTTTTTCCATATGGTCTGCCAGTTATTTCTGAGATCTCTTTGATTACTGACTGGAAAATATCCGTCTCATAGTTGGATTTTTTCCCCTGAATTACCATGCAGAGTCGTTCAAATCCCATTCCTGTGTCAACATGTCTGGAAGGAAGCTGTTCAAGAATACCGTCTGATCGGCGGTTATACTGGATGAATACCAGGTTCCAAATCTCAATTACATGCGGATGTCCTTTATTAACAAGGTCTTTACCAGGTACTTTCTTTCTCTCCTCATCATCCCTGATATCAACATGAATTTCAGAGCATGGCCCGCATGGACCCGTTTCACCCATCTCCCAGAAATTATCTTTTTTGGATCCTTCTATAATCCTTCCTTCAGGATTTGAAAAGCATTTTTCCCAGTAGGAGAATGCTTCATCATCACGCTCAACTCCATCCTCCCTGCTTCCTTCAAAGATTGTTGCGTAAAGGCGATCCTCAGGTATACCCAATCTCTTTACAAGAAGTTCCCAGCCCCATTCTATTGCCTCTTTTTTAAAATAATCACCAAATGACCAGTTTCCCAGCATTTCAAACATCGTATGATGATATGTGTCGTGACCTACCTCTTCAAGATCATTATGTTTACCCGATACCCTGAGGCATTTCTGGGAGTTAGCAACTCTTTTGTTCACTGCCTGCTGATTTCCGAGAAAAATATCCTTGAACTGGTTCATTCCTGCATTCGTGAACATCAGGGTTGGATCATTCTTTACAACCATAGGTGCAGATGGGACTATATAGTGTTCTTTAGATTCGAAATATTCAAAAAATAATTGCCGGAGCTGCTCTGCCTTCATTTTAATAATCATTGAGTTAATTAAATATTCGTCAAAATTGGCTTGTAAAATTAGTTTATTTGATTTAGATTTGTCCTTTACTAGAATAAAAATTCAAAACTGTCTGCCTTTGCCACGAAACAGAAAATACGTCCTTGACTTATCTGACCTGCAGTATAAGCAGGTAAGGCTGCCATGGAAGATGAAGATTCTGCGTTTGTTATTCTGGGTATCACTTTCAATAGTGGTTTCCCTGTTCTATGGTTTTGTTTTCAGAAGTGTTTTCGGCTCGCCCAAGGAGAAACTTCTTACCAGGCAGATGGAAAATCTCAAGCTTCAATATTCCCTGATAGGCAGGCAGCTGGATAATTCTGCTGCGGCCCTTAAGGGTTTCAGGCTCTCCGATGACAGGCGGTACAGGCCTATCCTTGATATGGACAGTATTCCTGAATCATACAGAAAAGCAGGCTATGGAGGAGTTGACAGGTTTCGTGACCTCACCGGATATATGAATTCTGACCTTCTTATTTCGTACAGAACAAAACTGGAGGATATGAGGAATCAGGCAAATATCCAGAAGGAGTCATATAAGTCAATTGCAGAGATGACTATTGAATGGAAGAGGGAGGTCGATCATCAGCCATTGATAAGTCCGGTCGATGTAAAGTACCGTCTTGGTGACGGATTCAAATTCAGAGAGGTTCATCCTGTATTCGGAACACCAAGGATGCATTACGGGCAGGATTTTGCTGTTCCATACGGGACAGAGGTTTATGCTACAGGTGATGGTACAGTTATAGAATCAGGTTGGAATTCGGGCGGATTCGGGAATTTTATCGTAATTGATCATGGATACGGGCTTCAATCAACTTATGGCCATCTGAGCCAGATCAAAGTCTCAAAGGGAATGAATATAAAAAGGGGAGACATGGTCGGATTGAGCGGTAATACCGGAACATCATCAGGGCCTCATCTTCATTACCAGATTGACCAGTTCGGAGAACACAAAAACCCGGTGAATTTCTTCAATAATGATATTTCCGTGGATGAATATAATGAGATGATCCAGGCTCTCGGATCAAAATCAAAGTTCCGGTAATATCAGCTGGTTTTTTTGTATCTGTCGAATTACCTGCATAACTCCACCGATTTTCATTATTTTCAGAATTGATTTATCTTTGCCGAATTATGGCACGAACGAAATATAAATTTAATCCGGAATCACTCAGCTTTGACAAGATAAGGCTTGGCCTCGGGGAGATGCTGTTGAGGTTTCTGGCATTTTTTACTGGTTCAGTCATCATTGCCGTGATATACTGGATAGTCTTTGCTGCTTTTTTCGATTCTCCCAAGGAGAAAGCCCTTGAACGTGAAGTACAACAGCTGGCAATTCAGTATGATTTGATTAACAGAGAGATGGGCGATATTGAACATGTTCTTGATGACCTGCAGAAAACAGATGATAATCTTTACAGAACCATATTTGAGGCAGAACCTATTCCTCCTACCCTGCGTGAAGGTGGTGTCGGTGGCGTCAACAGGTATAATTCACTTGAAGGCTATAAGAACTCTAACCTGGTTGTTGAAACTGTAAACAGACTCGATAAAATTAGAAAAAAGGTTTATGTGCAGTCCAAATCATTCGATGATCTTATTGATCTGGCTAAAAACAAAGAAGAGATGCTGAGATCCGTACCTGCAATAATTCCGATCTCCAGCAAGGATATGACACGCATTGCTTCAGGTTTTGGACTCAGGATACATCCAATCTATAAAATTATCAAATTTCACTACGGAATGGATTTCACTGCTCCGGCGGGTACAGATGTCTATGCAACCGGTAATGGAGTTATAGCCTCAGTGCAGTCATCACAAAGAGGACTTGGTAAAAATATAATCATTGAACATGGTTTTGGCTACGAAAGTATATATGCCCATCTGAGCAATTTCAATGTCAGGGTCGGACAGAAAGTCCAGAGAGGAGATGTAATAGGATTTGTCGGCAATACTGGCACATCGATAGCAAATCACCTGCACTATGAGATTAAGCTAAATGGAAATAATGTTGATCCTGTAAATTACTATTTCGAGGATCTTTCTCCTTCAGAATACGAAAGAGTGATTGAGATTGCATCCAAGACAGGCCAGTCTTTTGATTAGGCTCTTTTTATATTAAATTATGACTAAATCACTTAAGCTAATTCTGATATCTTTATTATTACTGAACAGTTTTAGACCAGCATTCCCATCTCCTTTATCTGTTATTGGATCATCTTCTGATCCTGAAAAGCCAGCCGTAAACAGACAAATTGTTATTACAGGAGTTGGTGATATAATGATGGGATCAGGATTTCCTGATTCAAGATTGCTGCCGCCCTCAGATAACCCTTATCTGCTCCTGGCGAGCGTAGCCGACACCCTCTCATCTTCGGATATTACCTTCGGCAACCTGGAGGGATCATTCCTCGACAGGGGTGACCCCTGGAAAAAATGCAGGGATACAACTTTATGCTATCTCTTCAGAATGCCGGAAAGATACGTTTCTGCCCTTACATCCTCAGGTTTCGATCTCCTGTCTGTCGCAAATAACCACTTTGGCGATTTTGGAGCTCCGGGAAGAAGCAGAACAAAGCATATACTGGATTCTGTTGGGATAAGCTATGCAGGACTGGTGGAGCATCCATGGTCTATCTATATGAAGGATTCAATCCTCTACGGTTTTTGTGCTTTTGCTCCCAACTCCGGAACCGTCAACCTGAATGAAACTGAAAATGCAGCAGCAATAGTAAGAATGCTCTCTGATACCTGTGACATCGTTATTGTATCATTTCATGGCGGAGCAGAGGGCGCTGATTTTCAGCATGTGCCTAAAGCAACTGAGACTTTTCACGGTGAGAACCGGGGCGACGTATACCGTTTTGCCCATACAATGATAGACAATGGTGCGGATGTTATTTTTGGTCATGGACCGCATGTAACACGCGCTATTGAGGTCTACAAAAACCGGTTCATTAGTTACAGCATGGGAAATTTCTGTACCTATGGACACATTAACCTGGCAGGACCAAACGGATTGGCTCCGATTATTAAACTCAATGTCAGTACTGCCGGTGAATTTCTCTCAGGCAGAATCATTCCGTGTTACCAGACCTGGCCCGGAGGAGTGAAATATGATTATAACGGGAAAGTAATCAGTAAAATAAGAGATCTGATGGCTGCTGATTTCCCGGACGGAACAATAAATCTCTCAGTGAGTGGTGTAATATCTTATAAGTAGTTGCTATGCCGTACAAGGAAAAGAAAGTCGAAAAACTCTATTATTCTATTGGAGAAGTAGCTGAAATGCTTGATGTTCCTGTCTCAACCGTAAGGTTCTGGGAAAATGAGTTTGAAATACTCAAACCCATGAAAAATAAAAAGGGTAACAGGCTCTTTACCCCTGAAGATATAAAAAACCTTAAGATTATCCATCACCTTGTTAAAGAGGAGGGAATGACGCTCTCAGGTACAAAAAAGAAACTTTCCGATAAGTGGGATGAGACAGATCATAAGTTTGAGATCGCTGAATCGCTTCAGAAGATAAAAGAAATCCTCCTTGATATAAAAGATAATATGTAATTTGTAATATAAGCCTCTGTGACCCTCTGTGAACCCTTTGTATTCTCTGTGAAACCTTAAAAAACTTACACAGAGGAACACGGAGAAGACACAGAGAAACACAGAGAGAAAAAAATATGAGGCTTTCAGTAATTAGTAAATATCTCGATAGCGCAATTCCGTTATCCTTCCAGGAGGGTTACGACAATTCAGGTTTGCAGGTTGGGGAGCCAGGGAGTGAGATATCTTCCGCCCTGCTGACAATTGATGTAACTGAGGAGGTGATAGAGGAAGCTATTATAACAGGCTGTAATCTGGTTATTTCACATCATCCTTTATTCTTCGGCGGCATAAAGAAAGTAACAGGAGCTTCATCTGCTGAAAGAATACTGACAAGAGCAATTAAAGAAGGTATTGCAGTTTATTCGGCGCATACAAACCTCGATGCTGTTGATTTTGGCGTCAGCAGAAAGATGGCACTAAAGCTTGATCTTAAGAATGTTAAGGTTCTGCTGCCTATGGCCAACAAGTTACTGAAACTTGTGACTTTCATTCCTGAATCACACCTGAAAAGGTTCAGAATGCTCTCTTTGAGGCAGGTGCAGGGGTTATTGGAAAGTATGATCAATGTTGCTTCACAACAAAAGGAACCGGCAGCTTCAGGGCTGGCGAAAATACAGACCCATATGCCGGAGAGAAAGGGAAAGTCCATTATGAAAATGAAACAAGGCTCGAAACTGTTCTCTTTTCACATCTCAGGACAAATGTCATTAAAGCACTGTTCGCTGCCCATCCCTATGAAGAAGTAGCTTTCGATATATACCCTCTTGATAATAATAATGTTGACGTCGGACTGGGATGCACAGGAGAATTTGAACAGCCTGTTCCTGAAGCCGATTTCCTGAAACTTGTAGCCACTGTGTTTGAAGCTCAGGGGGTGAGATACTCAAAACCGACAGGACGTATGGTGAAAAATGTCGCTCTGTGTGGAGGCTCCGGGGCATCCTTGATAAGCAATGCAATAGCCTCCGGAGCTGACGCTTTTGTGACAGCTGATATTAAATACCATAATTTTTTTGATGCAGAAAATAAGATACTTCTCGTTGATGCCGGACATTTTGAAAGTGAAAAATTCACAACAGAAATTTTATACGACCTAATTATCAAAAATTTCCCTAAATTTGCAGTCCGGTTTTCAGAAACAAATACAAATCCGATAAATTATTTGTAAAAATGCAAAAAGTAAAATCACATGAGTCTGAAATTTCTGTAGAAGAGAGATTAAGAGCATTATATAGCTTGCAGTTGGTTGATTCAGAGATTGATAAGATAAAGACCCTTAGGGGTGAGTTACCCCTGGAAGTACAGGATCTGGAAGATGAAATCGCAGGGCTTGAGACCAGGTTGGGTAATCTTAAGGAAGAGGTTGTTACACTTGAAAAATCTGTTTCTAAGAAGCATAACGAGATAACTGATGCCGAGGCTCTTATTAAAAAGTATGAAGAACAGCAGAAAAATGTAAGGAATAACAGGGAATTTGATTCACTTTCAAAGGAGATTGAATACCAGAATCTGGAAATTGAATTGTTCAATAAAAAGATAAAGGAGTTCAATTTTCAGATAGATGAAAAGAATGTGGTTATAAATGAATCTGAATCTACACTTTCAGAACGTAAAACAGACCTTGATAACAAAAAGTCAGAACTTGATGAGATCATTTCCGATACTCAGAAAGAAGAAGAGGGACTTTATAAGAAACTTGAGACTATTGAAGAGATAATAGAAGAAAGATTACTTACTGCGTATAAGAGAATCCGTTCAAATGCCCGTAACGGACTGGCTGTTGTTCCAGTGCAGAGAGATGCATGCGGCGGATGTTTCAACCAGATCCCTCCGCAGAGGCAGCTTGATATCAAATCAAGAAAGAAGATAATTGTATGCGAATATTGCGGCAGGATACTTGTCGATGATGAAATTATAAAAGAAGGTCATATTTAAAAGTAGGGTCATGCCATGGCATGACCATGCTTCATAAAACAGAGTGGGGTCATGCCATGGCATGACCCCACTTTTTTTTTACCTTTACAGACATAATCCAGAAATGATTATGACAATAACTGATTTCAGGAGGCAGGTGTCTGAAGGAATTCCTGATATACTGCCCGCTATAAAACCATATGATCACAGCATTAACCATGCACCCGGAAGGAAGAATATTTTAAGCGCTTCAGAAAAAAAACTGGCACTTAAAAACGCCCTGCGATATTTTCCTGAGAAGTTCCATCCTGTGCTTGCGCCGGAATTTGCCGGGGAACTGGCTGATTATGGCAGGATATACATGTACAGGTTCAGACCTGACTATGAGATTAAAGCCCGTAACATATATGACTATCCGCATAGGACACGGAAGGCTGCTGCAATAATGCTGATGATATCAAACAACCTTGATAATGCAGTAGCACAGCATCCGCATGAGCTTATTACATACGGAGGCAATGGAGCCGTATTTCAGAACTGGGCACAGTACCGGCTGACGATGAAATATCTGTCTGAAATGACTGATGAACAGACCCTGGTGATGTACTCAGGTCATCCGCTCGGTCTCTTTCCTTCTCACAATGACGCTCCGCGCGTTGTCGTTACTAATGGTATGGTAATACCGAATTATTCTTCTCAGGATCACTGGGAGAGATTCAATGCCCTGGGTGTTTCCCAGTATGGACAGATGACTGCCGGTTCCTATATGTATATTGGACCACAGGGCATTGTGCATGGAACGGCAATTACCATTCTTAATGCCAACAGGCTGATAAGCAAGCATGGAGAGGATGGTAGAAAAAACTCTTTGTATCTTCCGGTCTGGGAGGTATGTCAGGTGCCCAGCCTAAGGCATCGGCTATTGCCGGATTAATTTCGGTTGTTGCAGAAGTAAATCCAAAGGCTGTCATGACACGTTATCAGCAGGGATGGGTAGATGAGGTATACACCGACATTAAAAAGCTTGTCGTCAGGGTAAAAAAGGCTGTTGCATCCGGTGTTGTTGTCTCAATGGCATATGAAGGAAATATAGTTGATGTATGGGAAGTATTTGCAGAGGAGAATATTAAGATCGATATAGGCTCAGATCAGACCTCCCTGCACAATCCCTGGGCGGGAGGATATTATCCTGCAGGTTATAGTTTTGAGGAATCGAACCGTTTGATTACTGCGGATCCTGAAAAATTCAGGGAGGCTGTGCGTCACTCGCTAAGACGACAGGTTGAAGCAATAAATGTTCATACGGTACGCGGGACTTATTTTTTTGATTACGGCAATGCCTTTCTGCTCGAGGCTTCCAGAGCAGGAGCAGACGTTCTGACTGCTGTTGGTGAATTCCGATATCCCTCATATGTGCAGGATATTATGGGTCCGATGTGTTTTGATTACGGTTTTGGCCCCTTCCGGTGGATTTGTTGCTCCAACAATCCAAAAGATCTTGCCATAACGGACAGGATTGCGGAAGAACAGCTTGTGAGGCTCGCCCTTACAGCTCCTGAGGAGATCAGGCTGCAACTGGAGGATAATATACGATGGATAAGGGAAGCAGCCAGAAATAACCTGGTGGTTGGTTCGCAGGCCAGGATACTCTATGCTGATTCAGAAGGAAGAATAGCCATAGCCGGCGCTTTCAACAAAGCTATCGCAGATGGGGAGATCTCTGCCCCGGTAGTTATTGGAAGGGATCATCACGATGTGTCAGGAACTGATTCTCCCTTCAGGGAGACCTCAAATATCTATGACGGGTCAAAATTCACGAGCGACATGGCGGTTCAGAATGTTATTGGCGATTCCATCCGTGGCGCTACGTGGGTATCGCTTCATAACGGAGGAGGGGTAGGATGGGGCGAGGTCATCAATGGTGGTTTCGGAATGGTGCTTGATGGTTCGGCAAATGCCGGTCTTAAGCTGTGCATGATGCTTCACTGGGACGTTAACAATGGCATTGCCCGAAGGAGCTGGGCCAGAAACAGGGAGGCAATGTTTGCCCTGAAAAGGGAGATGGAGAGAACTCCAGGGCTTGTAGTTACCTTTCCGTATATTGCTGACGATAAGGTAATTGATGAAGCATTCGGAGAATAAGGTAATGTAATCGGTAATCAGTAATCGGTAATCAGTGATCGGTGATCAGTGATCAGTGATCAGTAAACAATCTGACATGGTACCATCGTTTGTATTATTCAGAATATCCCTTTATTGAGCATAACAAGCATACATTCATTAACCACAGTTATTCCCTTTAGTGCAGCCAATGCCGCCAACTCCGGATTGGTAGTTCCCGGATTGAAGATAATCCTCTTTGGTTTGAGAGACAGAATGTAGCTGTAAAATGCTTTCTGATTTATCGCTGATAAATAGAGAGTTACAGTATGAACAGGTCCGATGTCGTGAGGCATGCCTTTCATTATCCTGATATCTCCAAGGTCAGCTTCCCTTCTTCCAACTGCAATAACGGGAATGTTATTCTTCTGAAGGCTCCTGATGGCGTCGAAGGAGAACCGTTCAGGTTTGGAGCTGGCACCAAGAACAAGTGTGGTCTTATCCATTAATTTAATGCTGTCAGTTAGTGCATTATTTCCCGGAGAGAAGAACTACAGCAATTGCAATTATTCCCTCTTCTCTTCCTGTGAATCCAAGTTTTTCGGTGGTGGTTGCCTTTATTGCCACATTATCAATTTCTGTGCATATGATCTCAGCAATTGAAGCTCTCATATCAGGAATGAAAGGTGAAATCTTAGGCCTCTCCAGGCATATGGTACAGTCAATATTTACGACTTCATAGCCTTTCTCGCTTATTAATTTGTATGTTCTTCCGAGAAGAATCCTGCTATCGATGTTTTTGAATTCAGAACTGCTGTCGGGGAAATAATATCCTATGTCCCTTAATCCGGCAGCACCGAGAACTGCATCACAGATTGCATGCAGCAGCACATCTCCGTCGGAGTGGGCTACGCAGCCTTTTTCAGAAGGTATCTTTATTCCTCCGAGCCATAGATTAAGATCATTTTCAAGCCGGTGAAAATCAATCCCCTGGCCTATTCTGAGTTTCATCCTTTGGTTTTGGGCTGGCTTTTCGGATTAATGAAATCAAATGCAAGAGAAAAACGTAATGTCCTTGCGAGAGGATTATTCTGAGTAGTAGGTATCAGATATGAGAAGTCAAGTGAAAAAATATTGAGTTTGAATCCAGCGCCTACAGTAAAGTATTTCCTGTTTCCCTTTGTTTCATTTTCATGAAAATATCCGCTTCTTACTGAGAATTGTTCATTATACCAGTATTCGATACCTATAGCAGTACAGAACTCATGCATCTCCTCCTTGAAACCACCAGGGGCATCATAGAATGAGTGGATTATTGCTACCGGAACTGATACGTTCGGATCCTTTCCGTCAATGATATTCCCATCGTTGTCATAAACGGGAGGTGTTGGCACCAGCAGTTTATTGAGGTCGAGAGTGAGTGTGAGTTTATTGTGCGGATCGATAAATAATGAACCTGAAGTTCCGAGACGCATGTTCATAGGAATAAAATCTGCTACCTGAGCGTCGGAATAGGTCATTTTTGTTCCTATATTAGAAAAGTTGAATCCAAGCCCCCATAATCCGTCTTTATTGAACAGGGTTATTGGTTTCTGATAAAGTCCTGAGATATCTGCTGCGAAAGAGATTCCTGGTTTGGTAGCTGCGCCGCCTGAATATGATCCGCCCGTAAGGTTTGAATATATGAATCTGAAAGCTACCCCTCCCGAGAAGTGTTCAGTGAAGAGCCTCGAATATGCAGCATCAAGTGCAAATTCATTTGGTTTAAACACCCTTTCAAGATTGCCAAAATCATCGGTAAAGGGGACATCTCCAAGTGAAGAATAAATGAGACTGGCACTTACAACCTGTTTGTTATCGATCCTCCAGTATCCTGAGAGATAGGCAATATTGATGTCGGGAACAAGATTTCTTAACCATGGGGTATACGATAATCCGACTCCTCCGTTACCGTCTATAAAAGCAAACTTAGCCGGATTCCAGTGCATGCTGAAAAGGTCAGCGGAAGTGGCAACGCCTGCATCTCCCATCCCTCCGGCCCGTGAATCGGGTGCTATTGTAAGAAACGGAACAACAGTTTGAATCGGATTCAGATTATCTTGTGAATACAATCTGGTATTTCCTGATAACAAGCACAGAAATATCAATATTGCAAGGGCCGCTTTCTTCATTTTGCTTTCATTTTATATTTTACAAAATTAAATCTATTTACCATATAATTATCAATAATGCTTTTTTTAAGGCCTGATTTTGATTAAATTCACTATATCCTTGATGAATGTATAGTTTTCTATATATTAATACAATTAACTTATATATACTTAAAATATTGTACTGCAATTATAAAATGATCAGCCTTCCATAACCAATAGCAGTTTCTCCGCTTCTGCTGATCACCTCGACAGAATATGGATATACTCCGCGGGCTGCTCTTTTACCACTGCTCAAAGTCCCATTCCAGATAACAGGCGAAAGTACAAAACCTGATGATATTTCCTTCGTTTTTATAATTTTTATTATGCTGCCGCCGAGACTGTAAATATTTACTGTGATATCTAATTCCTCATCGGGTCTGTTATGTTCTGCCCGGATATGTGTTTCATTCAGGAATGGATTAGGATAATTAGTCAGGTTTCTAAGTATGAATTTATTACCGGTCTCAACATTAAAAGTCAGTATTGCCTCTGTTGAATTATTAAAATTATCCCATGCCTTAACAGTGATTGTGTGTCTGCCGTCACTTACATTTCCGAGGTCATATATGACCTTTCCCCTGGTATAATTATCGAAGTCATTTTCAAAATATCCATTGAGCACAAATGTTCCGTTACGATCGTTATCCAGGAATCCTGTAAGATCATGTCCTATTGAAGAACCGCTTGTATTTATACCCGCCTTATCCCCTATAAGAGCAAGTAACCTGGGATTGTTTCCGGTTATTCCCCCGTCCCTGAAAAGAGTGTCATTCATAAACAGCCTTATCTCAGGACCTTCATTGTCGGGATTTTCCGATTCAGAGAATCCTCCTACAATAATATCGGTGAAATATCCTGTCATATCTAGAGAATCATTATTTGCGTAATAGCTTATTTTTCCTTTTCCGAAAGAATAATCAATATCCCTCGGTACAATAAATGTAAAACTGAACCTTCCATCCCTGGCAATTGTTTTTCCGCTGAAAAGAATGTTGTTCTGAAGACCGAACTCCACAATATCTCCACCGTCATTTGCAAGTGTCCTCACCTTTCCGGCTTTATCCAGTACTACCGGTGAGACGATTCCGGTAAAACTGTTCATCATTTCCCCCCTGTGATTTTCAATATGTCCGGCAATTTTAATCCGGGAAAGCGCCTTCAGACTATCCGGGTATCCCTCTACGGGTACATCATTGATGGAGTCCGTAATAATATTGCCTTTCCATGGAAAAGCCAGTTTCAGTGCAGGATCACCGAGCAGGGTGAAATTTCTTTTATTCTGACCATTCCCGGTCCTGTTTTTTGCGATTCTGATTATGTCTCCCAGAGCAAGTGTATTACCTTCACTGTCGAGGTCAAAGGCACAGTCGAAAATATTCCTGTTAAGGACATAGTTCGGTGAGGAGTATACCAGTCTGGTGGTTGACATAAGAGCTATGCTACCTCCGTCTTTATTAAGGAGAACCATCTCTCCGGCTGATGTTTTGGCGGTCATTTCACCTGATATAATGTTGATCTCCATGTCATCGAACCGGCTGAATTCACATGTCGCGGTTATGAACAGCGGCAGTTTTGATTTGTTGTTCCAGGAATTAATATCTTCGGATTTGACCACCCTTTCATGGGCAAGCCCGTTTTCATTCCCGTGTCCGACATAATTGAATATAAGGCAACCCGAGTTTATGCGGTTGTTTATTGCTTTGCTGACATCAGGATATGATTGCCCGTTGGCTGAGGTTATCTGCTTGTATGAATCAAGATAGATCTTATCAATATTCAAAAACGGAATACTATCCCGGATAATATCAGCGAGTCCTTCAGCATCCGATAAATGAGTATTGCCGTCCTCATCATCTGCTGTTATACATACTAAATTTCTCCAGTCTCCCATAGAGCCAGGGTCGAGGTACATGTTAATTTTTGAGATCAATATTCCTGCCTGAACTGTATCAGAGACAGGCAGTCGTCCGATGCCTATGTCTTCTGTTCCATCTGACTCACCTTCACCATCACCAAGCAAACCATAAAAATCATCCGACGTAAAGGAAGAGGTTGCAACATTGGAGTTTTGTGACTGGTATGTAAGCACATAATTAGGATTCAGGGGTGGAGGTGTTTTATTCTCATATGATCCGTCACCGAAAAGAAGAAGGTATTTAAGAGGGTGAGCAGTATCTTTTTGTTTCAGGTATTTCATTCTGACAAAATTCCTGATAGCACAGATATCAGGAATGCCTCCGGAGAATTCATTATAAACCTGCTCCGGAGTCACAATGAGTGAAGTAAGACCTCTTTCTGATGAATGTATATCAGAAAGCTTTTCGGCATATTCGAGAAAAAGAGGGTGTGTAATGATTATCATGTCAGCCGGTAATGAGGCATGAAGATCCTGACTATGAACCGGTTCTGTCTTTATTGCAGGACTCAAAGCTTTATCGTATGTGAATGCAATAAATGTTCTTAATGAATCACTCAGGAATCTGAATTTATTCTCCTCTCCGGATCTGGTATAATTTATACTTTTTACATTGTACTGATCTGTAATGTCCCATATTACCGGATCACTAATTGTACTTTTGATCGTGAATTCTGTGACCATTCCTTCTGAGACCGATTCCGAGTCAAAAAAGAGTGTCGTTTTACCATTGAAAATATTTGATTTTCTTGCTTTTAGCTGAAGGTAATCAAGCCATCCATAGGCACCTGGTTCTCCATTGTTGTTATAGTTTAACTCGTATACCGGTGAGGGTGAAGCAAGTTCTGTTTTTCCTGTTGAGTCGGCTATTTCGGCAAAGGTGCCAGTGTAGTTGTATAGATTTACAGGAGGTACCTGAACGTTTTTCCTTGGATATGAGCCCTCGGAAAGTCCGAAAACCGTTGAAACAGATGCTCTTGCAGCTACACGTATGTCGAATTTCATTCCCCTGGATACTATGAGGTCAGTAAATCCCGGATTTATTGTAATCCCTGAGATCCTCTGAAACCAATCCCTGCCAGATTTGATAAGATTATCCTGATCTTTTTCATGAATAAATAATGCATCTGATTCAGACGAAAGATAGCCGGCAGGTTGCGTGGTGGCAGATGCAGGTATAATTCTTTTCCCTGGCCCGGGACCGGAGGTGATAAAATAAAATGCAGTATCAGAATAATTATGCCGGAGGTAGCTGTAATCCTTTTTACTGGCATTATATATCCATCTGCCGGTACTTTTTGCATAAAAAAGCAGGTATTCTCCTTCTTCCAGCTCTTCATCATTTCCTGAAATAAAAACTGCCAGCTCTTTCAGATCATCTGGTTTAGGATCATCATTATAATACGACATCTGTCCGGCATTGTTGCCAAATACCAGTGGATAAGCAGGATTTTCCAGTCCCAATTGTCTGAGACGCGAATAGTCTATCCTGTATATCCCCTCCCCGGTGACTGCAATTTTAAACCATTTGCCTTTTGAAAGCAGAGAGCTTTCTGTGCTTATCTGGCCGGAAATAGTAAATTGCGCCGGCAACAGCAAAAAAGTCAGTATTTTAAAATATTTTATCATTAATCCTGACAAAGATATGAATGTGCTTTTTGTTTGCTAACTAAATTTGTTTTTTTGTATCCAGTTTAAATATATAATATTAACGACATCCTTACGTTGATATTGCAGTTCTTCAGATATGTTAAAGAGATCCGCTATATTACTGATTATCACTGTTGCCACAGCCTTAATTGCTGGTGGGCAGGGATTTAAATCAGGGCCGGTTTATCAGATGCTGCTTATGAATAATCCAGCCATTTCAGGAAGTGAAGGAGATGGTGTTCTAAGACTCTCATACAATAATTACTATCCAGGCAACAGTTATGACCTGCATTCGGTATACCTCTCATATGATTCATATTTTCCCGGACTGCACGGAGGAACAGCATTTTACCTGTCTGAGGATTATCTTGGCGGAATTATAAATGACCTGAGAGGAGGCATTTCATATGCCTATTTTCTTCAGGCGGGAAGTGATCTTTTCATAAACGCAGGCCTTACGGCTTCAGTTTTTCACAGAGGATATAACTTCGGTAATGCAATTCTGCCCGATCAGATTGATCCGGTAGGAGGTGTTTCATTTCCCACCTCGGAAGTGCCCGGTATTAATGGAAAAACAGTGTTTGATGTGGGTGCAGGTTTTCTTTTTATCACAGGAAAACTGACCGGAGGTTTTTCTGTTAATCATCTTGCAGAACCTGAATTATCATCTTCTGCTGTTTCAAGTGAGAGAATAAGAAGAAAATATTCGATGAATCTGTCGGCTGATCTTAATCTTAGCAGCAGCGGAAGCCTTAAAATAGAGCCTCTGTTACTCGTGATTCAACAGGGAGATTATTTTTCCGCCGGGGCCGGGGCTTCAATTGAAAGCAGCCATCTTGCAATAAATACTATTTTTTCCGGAGACAATGGAAGCAATTTGAATATGCAGACTGGTTTTGCATTTACTGTAAATGTTATGAGTGTTTATTACAACTATCAGTTTAATGTAAGCAGCGGGAATATTTTTCTGCCTTTATCGCTTCTGCATCAGGTAGGACTGGCCTTCAGTTTAAATAATGTTGAAAAAAGAAAAGCCTTTAAAACAATAAATTTTCCTAAAATGTAGTTATATTTGGTGATTGTAAAATTGTTTTATTGAAAATTAGTATATTTGAGTATTCTTAAAAGCCGTAAAACTAAAGGAGTTATGTATAAATTCAGAGCCTTTCCGATTATTTTAGTTGCTGTCCTGTTTCTTGTTTCGTGTTCATCCAAGAAGAAGGGTGATTCGAACGTTTCTTCAACAACAGGCTGGGATTATAACAATGCTGACAATGGCGGATTTGAGGTAGCTCTTGGAGCTGAACAGAAAACCGGCCCGGGCCTTGTCCTTATTGAAGGTGGTCGTTTTACGATGGGCCAGGTACAGCAGGATGTTATGTATGATTGGAATAATAAACCACGTACAGTCACTGTATCCTCATTTTATATGGATGAAACTGAAGTCAAGAATGTTGACTACCGTGAATACCTTTTCTGGCTGCGCAGGGTTTATAAAGATTATCCCGAAGTTTTCAGGAGAGCACTTCCTGATACATTGGTCTGGAGAAGCCCGATGGGATTTAATGATCCATATGTTCAGTATTATTTCAGGCATCCTTCATACAATAATTATCCCGTAGTAGGAGTAAGCTGGATTAAAGCCAACGACTTTTGCCTCTGGAGAACTGACAGGGTAAATGAGCAGATACTTGTCGATGAGGGTGAGCTGAATCCGGATCCCAACCAGCTGAATGAGAAAAACTTTAATACTGAAGCTTATCTTGCAGGTCAGTATGAAGGTGTCGTTAACCAGTTGCGTGAAAGTCTTAATCCTAATCAGACCGAGCGCCGTACAACATTTGAAGATGGAGTCCTTCTCCCGGCATACAGGCTTCCTACAGAAGCTGAATGGGAATTTGCAGCATACGCACTGAGAGGGAATACCTATGAGGAAAGGGTTTATGAGAGAAGAATATATCCATGGGACGGTCATAATGTCAGAAATGCCGATTCCAAAAACCGCGGAGAGATGATGGCTAACTTCGTACGTGGAAGAGGTGATATGATGGGTGTAGCAGGAAGTCTTAACGATAACGGTAGCATAACCACTGATGTTAAATCATACTGGCCGAACGATTACGGACTATATTGTATGTCAGGAAATGTCAATGAGTGGGTTCAGGATGTATACCGTCCACTCACTAATGAAGATATGGATGGATTTAACCCGTTCAGAGGGAACGTATATACCGACCTGCGAAGAGATGCCAATGGCGCTGTTGTTTCAAAAGACAGGCTTGGCAGACTGATAGTTGATACTGTAAAGGATATTGATGTTGCCAACAGATATAATTATCAGAAGGGTGATTACAGAAATTACAGGGATGGTGACCTGCAGTCTGCAATACCTGACGGTGCCGACTGGACAACCGAAGATAACAAGAGAGGTTCCCAGAGAATGTATGCTCAGGATGATTCCAAGCAAAATGGCGATTTCGTTACCCTTATCAATGATAATGCCCGCGTATATAAAGGAGGATCATGGAGAGACAGAGCTTATTGGCTTAACCCTTCAACCAGAAGATTTCTTGATCAGGAAAGTTCACGTGATGATATTGGATTCAGGTGTGCAATGATCAGAGTTGGAAGCCCTTCAGGTCTTTAAGATAATATTCACTTTAAAGATAGCCTCATTATGCAACCATAATGAGGCATTTTTTTAAAATATGAAAACAGAACTGCTATACGAGCTTTTTAAAGAATCCGGAGGAATTACTACAGATTCCAGAACAGTGAAGCAGGGAGACATCTTCTTTGCTTTATGGGGAGAGAGCTATAACGGTAATGAATTTGCTGCTGAAGCTCTTGCAAAGGGAGCAAGATATGCGGTTATAGATGACCCTCTGTTCGAGACAGAAAAAACAATACTCGTCGATGACTGCCTCTTTGAACTACAGGCACTGGCTTCACACTACAGGAAAGTGCTGAATATTCCGGTTTTTGCTATTACCGGTACCAATGGCAAAACCACTACCAAGGAACTCCTTGCTGCTATAATGGCAAAAAAATTAAGAGTACACTATACTGCCGGAAATCTTAACAATCATATCGGAGTCCCTCTGACAATACTATCCGCACCAGCCGATACCGAAATGCTCATTATTGAAATGGGTGCAAACCATATAGGAGAGATAAGGACATTATGTCTTATAGCCAGACCTGAATACGGTATGATCACAAATATAGGAACAGCCCATATAGAAGGTTTTGGTTCATTCGATGGTGTCGTAAAAGCAAAGACTGAACTATATGAGCACCTTCGGAAAGTGAATGGGATTGCTCTCTATAATGACAAAAATCCATTGCTTGTCGAGAAAATATTCCGAATATTGAACAGGGCTGTCCCCATATCTGATCCTACGGGAATTGAACTCATTGTAAAACAGATGCCGTCAGACCTGAACCTTAAGGTATCAGTAACCTATCAGCATCACTCCTGGCAGTTAAATACAAACCTGTTCGGAAGTTACAATATCGAGAATGTGAAGGCTGCAATTGCTGCCGGCTTATTTTTCGGAGTTGAAATGAGTGCCATAGCGGAAGCTGTCGAAAACTACCAGCCGTCAAATAACAGATCGCAACTAAAGGTTACGGGAAGCAATACCCTTATTTGCGATTCATATAATGCCAATCCAACCAGCATGAAAGCCGCTCTTGAATCATTTGCTGACCTCGGAGCTGAAACAAAAACTGTCATTATCGGTGATATGCTCGAACTGGGCGAAAAGAGTGAGGAGGAACATTCCGGAGTACTTAATCTTCTGAAATCACTTAATATTCGAAAAGCCATCCTGGTAGGGCCTGTATTCATGAAGCTGTCGGAAAATTCAGGATTCAGCGCATTTCCTGATACCGGCCATCTGAGAGATTTCTTGAAGAGTAACCCGCTCAAAGGCAATACGATCCTTATCAAAGGATCGAGAGGAATCGGACTGGAGAAGCTATATGATCTTCTCTGATAAATCAATTTCCCTGTCCGGAACCTGTAAAATGCACCGTGATAAGCATAACTTCGGATCGGCTGCCTGATCGTACCCTTGGACCCCATAATCCATAACCCGAGGATACAATAAAATGAGAGTTCCCCTTTTTTAAATATCCGTAGCTTAACTCATATATCTTTCCGGTAACGTAGTTCAGTGGCCACATCTGCCCGTTGTGGGTGTGTCCCGAGAGTTCAAGATCAACTCCCTTTTCGGCAGACTCATTAAGATGGAAAGGCTGATGATCGAGGAGAATAACCGGCTTTGTGGTATCAACGTTTTTCATCAGGGAATCCAATGGCATTCTCTCCTTCCCGTAAAATCTGAATGAATCCCTGTCTATCCTGCCAATAAGCTGAATCCCTCCTTTAAGGGTGACAACTTCATCCTTAAGAACCCTGATTCCTTTGCTTTCAATATATGGGATCGTGCGTTTCCCTCCGCCAATGAATTCGTGGTTGCCTGTAATGGCAAAAAGAGAATCATTGCCTCGCGGATATGTAAAATACTGAAGAAGATCTCCCCTGAGAACCGGACCAATCTCCCCATCAATAATATCACCGAGTAGCAGGACAAGATCAGGATGCAGATCCCGGATAATCCCTGAGAGCTTCTTTAAACTTCTTTTTCTTATTATGCTGCCGAGGTGAATGTCTGATACTGCTGCAATGCGAAGTTCTTTTACCTCTCCGGCAGATTTATTAATTGTGATATCATATCTGGTTACAACCGGTATAACCGCATTGATAAAGCCGCCAGTAATCAGCAGGGCAGATGCAGCCAGAGTGACAATTAATGACCATTTACGAAAAAGGAGGATATTCTCACTGTTCATCACACCCGAAAGCCGTAATAGCGATAATATGATATCTGAAGCAAGAAAAAACAGGAAACCATACAGCATGAATGCAAGCCAGAACCCGCCTGCTATGTTCAGGATATCTGTTATGACTGAGGAGTGCCTTGATTCAAGAAACTTGGCTGCAATGAAAAGGGCAGCGAAAATAAAGAAGATTAATGTATACAGAAGTCTGTTGGTCTGCAGTACAGGCAATGATCTGTATCCCTTGTAATAAATATAAATGTTAACAAGTGAATAGATTGTAAGAACTATGGAGAAAAAAATAATCATCTGGTATCTTTTCATTTTTTAAATTGCTTTTCCGTTCATCAGGCGATTATATGTTTTAATGCCTTTAATATAAAACTCAAAAACAATACTCTTGTTCAAAATAAGTCCTGAAGTATGATCTTTCCCAAGTTTCTTGACCATTTCACGTTTTCTTTTGAGTTCCCCCTTACTGCTGTAATAGCTGACATGGGATTTCAGTACAGCACCAAAGTGGCTGAACCGGCCATGGATCAGGAACATGAAAGCTGCCAGACCGTCAAGGATCTTTCTTTTAAAGAGAGTGGAGAAAAGCTTTTCTTCAGGAAGGTTTTTATAAAGCATAAACAGGCTGTTCCTGAAGTTCAGGAATGTTTTGAAAGGGGAATCGTATTTCAGAGAACCTCCTCCGATATGATAGACTGTTGATGAAGGAATAAAGACTGTCCGGAATCCTGATTTATTAAACCTCCAGCAAAGATCTATCTCTTCCATGTGTGCAAAAAATGCATCATCAAATCCCCCGCATTTTTTCCAGGCTTCAGACCGTACCATCATGCATGCACCGCTGCTCCAGAAAATATCAGCCTGATCATCGTATTGCCCTTCATCCTTTTCTGTTGTGGTTAGTATCCTGCCGCGGCAGAATGGATAACCATACATGTCGATGAAGCCACCTGCAGCTCCGGCATGTTCAAAATATTCTTTCCGGTGAAATGATAGTATTTTAGGCTGACAGGCTGCTGCATCTCTGTTCTCATCCATGAATGTGACAAGTGGCTGCAGCCATCCGGCAGTAACTTCTATATCTGAATTCAGGAGGACAACATATTCAGCATCAATTTTATCGATTGCGCTGTTATAGCCACCAGCAAAGCCATGGTTTTCATCAAACCGGATTAGTTTTACCTCTTTAAAATTTTCCGAGACCCACTCTGATGATCCGTCTGCAGAGCCATTATCTGCAATATATACTATTGTATCAGGTGCGCAGGAGTATTGAACCACTGTTCCAAGAAACTTCTTCAGGAACCCGATCCCATTCCAGTTAAGTATTACAATGGCAGTCCTTATCATGTTGCCAATGGTTTTTTATGTTTCCACCGGCGATGGCTCCATATCCAGTATTCGGGTTTTTCCTTAATTATCTCCTCAAGCCTTCTGACATGCCTTTCAGTAATTTCATGTTCCGGTAAACCTGCAGTATGTTCGAAGAGAAGCTCAGGACAATAGTTGTAATAACCTCTTTTTATCTTTGTGACATTAAAAAATACCACGGCCATATCATACTTTGAGGCTATTTTTTCCACTCCAAGATAAACAGGTGTATCCTGATTCAGGAATTTTGTCCAGTATTTGATATCCCCTTTTGGAGGAGTCTGGTCGGTAATAAAAGAATATAAAGTTCTCCTGTTGTTTTTTTTCGCTTCAATAATCTCCCTTACAATGAGTGACATGGGAGTCAGTATCATTCCCTCACGGTTTCTGAGTCCGAGCAGAAAGCTGTCGAATCGTTTATTTGCCAGTGGTTTGTATATTGAAACCGTCTGAAATCGTGAATGAAAGACCAGACTTTTAAGCCATTCCCAGTTGTTGTAATGTCCAATTACAGCGATTACATCACGGCCTTCATCATACAAACGGTCAAGCAGTTCAAGATTTGTAATTGTCATATGGAGAAGCGATTGTTTCTTGCTCATATGAGTAAGTTTCAGGATCTCAATCATAAGATCAGCCAGATGGCGGTAGAATTTTTTTTCAATTGTTTTTAGTTCTGCCGCGCTCTTTTCAGGAAATGAATTACGGAGGTTTAGTGCCACCACTTTCCTCCTGTAGCCTATAATATGGTATAAAACCAGATATAGCAAGTCAGAAAGAAGATACAGGATGCGAAATGGAAGAAGGGTAATGACCCAGTTAATTCCATAAAAAATATAATACCCGATTGCCCCCATTGAGATTTCAGGATTAATGATGAATAAATTTTCTTACACTATCCAGGAACTCATTAAATACCGGGCCAGATGCAGCAACTATTTCATCTCCATTAAGATTTTTCTCATTGCCGGAGAAATCACTGACCAGTCCTCCTGCTTCTCTTACAAGAATCAAACCTGCAGCTATATCCCAGGGATGGAGGCCATATTCGTAGAAACCTTCAAATCTTCCGCACGCAACATAAGCCAGATCGGTTGCTGCTGATCCGAGTCTTCTTATCCCCTGTGCATGTCTGCAAAGATATGTCAGACTTTCCATATAAGCGTCAAGACGGTGGAAGTCACTATATGGCAGCCCTGTAGCTATCAGGCTGTCGGCCAGTGTTGTTACTTCTGAAACAGTGACCTGTTTTCCGTTCAGCCAGGTGCCGCCTCCTTTCCATGCTGTAAAGGTTTCATTTTTGCCGATTTCATAAACGACGCCTGCAATAACATCCTCATTGTCCATAAGACCGATACTCACAGCATAGGGATAGAAACCATGAAGGAAATTAGTCGTGCCGTCCAGCGGATCAATAACCCAGCAATATCGAACTCCTACTTTTGTAGATGTTCCCTCCTCGGTGACAAATCCTGCCTCAGGAAGAAGAAGTGATAGTCTTTCTACAAGCAGCTTCTCGGCTCCCTTGTCAACATAGCTGACAAAGTCATTCAACCCTTTTCTTTCCCTCAGATTTATATCAAATACCTCAGCCTCTTTACGTATGAAGGTTCCAGCCTCAAAAGCAGCTTTTTCGATTCCTTTGCAAATATCCTTTAGATTCATTTTTTAATCAATTAGTTCCACTCTCATCCTTCCTGATGAGGCTATTTCGTTTAATTTAACTCTTTTTATTTTACCTGCCAGACTTGACATCCATGGGTATTCCACTCTGATATAATTTGAGGAAAAACCTGTTATAAGACCTTCTGTTCGTGTATTCTCAAACAGAACATTTGTTGTCTTTCCTATATTCATATTATTAAATTCCAGGGCTTTGCTCTCAGATAGTGCAATAAGTATCTTGCTTCTCCTTGTTTTTTCGCCTGACTGAACTCTTCCCGGGAGCTTTTCTGCCACTGTATCAGGTCTTTCTGAAAATGAAAATACATGAAGGTATGATAGAGGCAGATCACTCAGAAAAGCCAGTGTTTCTTCAAAATCGGCATCTGACTCACCCGGAAAACCAACAATGACATCAGCGCCAATCCCAGCATAAGGCATCATACTTCTTATCATTCTCACTCTGTCGTGAAATACACCTCTTTTGTACCTTCTCCTCATCAGTCCAAGTATTTTATCCGATCCGCTCTGAAGCGGAATGTGGAAATGCGGAAGGATTTTCTCACCGGCAGCTGCCATCCTTATTATTTCGTCAGTAAGCAGATTGGGTTCAATAGATGATATTCTGAATCTCTCAATACCGCTGACCTTAATAAGTTCAGACAGAAGGTCAGCAAATGAATCGCCAGTCGACCTTCCGAAATCTCCGATATTAACACCTGTCAGAACAATTTCCCTTACCCCGAGGCGGGCAATGCTCTCCGCTTCCCTGACAAGATCAGTGATATGAGGATTCCTGCTCTTTCCCCGAGCCATCGGAATAGTACAATATGAGCATCCATAGTCACAACCATCCTGTACTTTCAGGAAAGAACGTGTCCTGTCACCCATCGAAAATGAGGTGTTAAAGGCTTCTGAGGAGGAGAGGTCGCAGGAGTGGACCTCAGCAACAGATCGCTTATCCGAATCTTCCAGGTAACCCGCGATATCAAATTTTTCATTTGTACCCAGTACAAGATCTACACCTGGTATTGAGGATATCTCCTGGGGCTTGAGTTGAGCATAACATCCTACCACGGCAATAAATGCCTCAGGAGAGAGGGAAACGAATTTCTTTATTGCCTGTCTGCACTTCCTGTCAGCTGCATCAGTAACAGAACAGGTATTGATAACATAAATATCAGCAGGTGAACTGGCAGGTACTCTTTCGAATTTATCTTCCGGGAAAGACCTAGATATTGTGGATGTTTCCGCAAAATTCAGTTTGCACCCAAGAGTGTGAAAAGCTACTTTTTTCTTATTTGTATTCATCTTTTATTGCAGCCCAGGCCCCAAAGCACAAAGCGGCACGGCTGATTAAGATTGCAGGATTGATATAATATTATTTTTTAAGAGATGACAAATATACGTTTCTAAACTCAATATCCTTGCCTTCGCTTTGCAGACAAATGCTTCCCTGACTAACAGTTACGTTCGTTCCCTTGTTCATCAGAACACCATTCACGTGAACCTCTATTGTGTTTCCACTGCAAATAACTTCCATCGTATTCCATTCTCCTGCCGCCTTTTCTGCTGAGGCAGCCATTTTTCTGACAATAGGGGTCGATTTGTCACTTCTTTCATTCATGTCAGCTCCATTCATACAGACAAAATCTCCGGCGTTACCTGCCATCAGTTGGCACTCCACGCATCTTAACCATATGCTGTCAGGCTTTTGACCATGAACAAAGACACCCGAATTAGTTGCTTCCGAAGGCCAGCGCCATTCAACATGAAGGCTGTAATCAGAATAAGACTCCTTTGTTCGCATATAACCGAATGGATTACCTGAAATATGAATAACGCCATTCTGTACACTAAAAACGGAGGAAGGATCAACACTTTTGTCTTTCAGATAGAATACCCAGTTCTCCAGATCTTTCCCGTTGAAGAGCCGGATGTTTTCGGTTTGACACTCTTTTTTCCCTTTTCTGGTTTTCTTCTGTGCACTTGCAGTACTTGTGATAGCCAGGAGAAGAATCATTACTAATGCTGTTAACTGTATACTCCTTGTTTTCATAATTTTAAATCTTAAGTAATTTTTTATCTGTTTTATTTTCTTCTTCTTTCTTGTTTCTTGTTTCTTCCTCCCCTGCGCCCTGCGCCATCCGCCTTCTGCCTTCGCCCTGCGCCCTGAGCCCTGCGCCCTGCGCCTTCTGCCTTCTGCCCTGAGCCATCCGCCCTCCGCCCTCCGCCTTCTGCCCTGCGCCCTGCGCCCTGCGCCATCCGCCTTCTGCCTTCTGCCTTCTGCCCTGCGCCCTGAGCCCTGAGCCCTGCGCCTTCTGCCTTCTGCCCTGCGCCCTGAGCCCTGAGCCCTGCGCCTTCTGCCTTCTGCCCTGAGCCCTGAGCCCTGAGCCCTCCGCCCTCCGCCCTCCGCCCTCCGCCCTCCGCCTTACAACAACTTGCTTGCGAGTTCTGCCAGGAAACTGCGTTCTCCTTTTACAAGGTTAACATGAGCGAAAATATCCTGCCCTTTCATCTTGTCTGACAGATAGCTTAAACCGTTCGAGGCAGTATCGAGGTAGGGTGAATCAATCTGTTCAATATCTCCGGTGAAGATCATCTTGGTACCTTCTCCGGCTCTTGTTATGATTGTTTTTATCTCATGCGGGGTAAGGTTCTGTGCTTCGTCAACGATAAAAAAGATGCTTGACAGACTCCTTCCTCTTATATATGCAAGAGGAGTAATAACTAGTTTTTCCTCTTTCATCATATCATTGATCCTTAAGAATTCAGGACTCTGATGGCTGAACTTATGTTTAATAACCGTAAGATTATCGTACAATGGCTGCATATACGGGTCCATTTTTTCCTTTACATCACCCGGAAGAAAACCCAGATCCCTGTTGGCAAGAGGCACAATCGGCCGGGCAAGAAAGATCTGCTTATATCTCTTATGCTGTGAAAGCGCTGCTGCAAGAGCAAGGAGAGTCTTTCCTGTTCCTGCTTTTCCTGTGAGTGATACAAGCTGAATGTCAGGATTTGTGAGTGCTTCAATTGCGAAGGTCTGTTCGGCATTTCTTGGATCTATACCATAGGTGGTCTGTTTAATAACCCTGTTCAGCATCTTATTTACAGGATTAAAATGCGCCAGTGCACTCGATCCGTTATTCTTCATAATGAAAAACTGGTGCCCTGACAGATTTGATTCAATATTTAATTCGGATATACTAACACCGTCAGGAGATTCATACAACTTGTTAATAGCTTCCTGATTAACCCCTTCAAGGATACGTATGCCTTTATAAAGATCATCGATATTGGCTACCTTGTCATTTTCATAATCCTGTGCAATTATACCGAGTGATTTAGCTTTCATCCTAAGGTTGATATCCTTGGTAATCAGCACAACTGTCTTGTCCTTGTTGGTGCTGCAGACCCATTCAGCAATGGCTAGAATCCTGTGATCAGCAGTTCTTTCCGGAAATGACTGACTAACCTTTTCGGAAAAATCCTTGCCTGTCTCAATGTGCATATTCCCCAGGTTTTCTCCAAGAGGTATATTGGCTGTCAGAAGCAAATCGCCTGATAGCTTATCAAGCTCTCTCGTAAACTCACGCGCATGAAAATTTATAAGATCATTGCCCCTTTTGAATTTGTCAAGCTCTTCAAGTACTACAATCGGAATTATTATATCGTTTTCTTCAAAGTTGTAAATGCATTTATAATCGTGAAGCAACACATTTGTATCGATAATAAAAAGTTTCTTGTGATGTTTTTTTTTCATTTTAAACAATTAAATATCAGTACTATGTAAACCAGGAGCCCGGTATTTTCTGAATTGTAAAAGTAACTAAATTAAGGTACATATTATTAACTCCTGATTAAGTTTGTTAATATTGCACGGGAAAATGAAATGGAATATATTGAATGTTTTGAAATAAGTTGTAATTTTTGAGGGTTAAGAATACCTGAGGCCTGACACCAGAAGCCTTTTCAAGCTTACATTATTTTATTGAATGAACTACAAACAAACAGTTGAATTTCTGTTTAACCAGCTTCCTGCATATCACAGGGTAGGAAAAGCAGCGTATAAGGGGGATCTCATTAATACAATCGCCCTTGATGATTATTTCGGCAATCCACACCGGAAGTATCCGTCTGTTCATATTGCCGGTACAAATGGCAAGGGATCAGTTTCTCATATGGTCGCATCTGTTCTGCAGGAAGCAGGATATAGAACAGGCCTATATACCTCTCCTCATTTAAGGGATTTCCGCGAAAGAATAAGGATAGACGGCGAAATGATACCGGAAACTGCCGTGATTGATTTTGTCAGCCGACACAAGGCGATCATTGAAGATCTGAAACCATCATTTTTTGAGATGACTGTTGCCATGGCATTTGAATATTTTAAAGTAAGTGCCGTCGATGTTGCAGTCATTGAGGTTGGCCTGGGAGGAAGGCTTGATTCCACAAATATTATCAATCCTGTTTTATCGGTCATAACCAATATTGGACATGATCACATGGATCTCCTCGGAAATACCCTCGAAAAGATTGCAATTGAGAAAGCGGGAATAATAAAAAAAGCCGTCCCTGTCGTAATTAGCGAAACCCAGGACGTAACAAAAGACATTTTTAAATCAGCAGCACTGGCTGCAGAATCTTCAATATCATTTGCAGACACTAATTTTTCCTGTTTTCTTCATGAGACTGATAACCTGAGAAATGAAAGAGAATATACGGTTACGGATCTGCTTACAGGTCACAGCTATGAAGGAACAACAGTGTTGTGCGGAGATTATCAGGCAAGGAACCTGATTGCTGTTTTCTGCTCTGTACTGAAGCTCCGGTCATTATTCAGAATATCCAACAGGAATATATCCGACGGGATAAGAAATGTTATCCTGAACACAGGGTTTGCAGGCAGATGGCAGATACTGAATCATGATCCGCTGATTATATGCGACACAGCTCATAACAGGGAGGGATTGGAAAGTGTTTTAAACCAGATCAGGCAGATTCCGAAGTCAGATCTGCATATTATTCTTGGATTTGTGAATGATAAGGACCTGGACTCAGTTTTGCCTCTTTTTCCGGTTGATGCAAAATATTATTTCACCAGGGCATCTGTTCCCAGAGCCCTTGATGAGAATACCCTAAGGTCGGCAGCAGCAAAATACGGACTTTACGGAGAGAGCTTTCATGATGTTTTATCTGCACTGAAACAGGCCAGGAGCAAGTCGGATAAATCAGATCTGATTTTCGTGGGGGGAAGCACCTTTGTTGTGGCAGAAGTTGTTTAGGTGCAATGGATATTTCCGGGTCATTGATGAATTAATTTATTTCCCGATTATAACTTTAAAATATTTAAATTTACTCAACTTACATATTAATGAAAAAAGCCTCAGCAATCCTCCTTTTTTTAATGTCGGTACTCCAACTGGAAGGACAGACTGAAAAGAGGATAATTATTTTACATACCAATGATCTTCATTCCCGTCTTACCGGTTATGCCCCGGAGTCAGCATATACCCCGCTCTCCCTTAATGATGACAGTACTAAAGGCGGGTTTTCCAGAATTGCCGGAATAATAAGCGCTGAACAAGAGAAAAATCCAGGAGCTACTCTGGTCCTTGATGCAGGCGACTTTACAATGGGGACCCTTTTTCCCAGTCTTGAACGAAAAACGGGATTTCAGTTGAGGTTAATGAAAACAATGGGATATGATGCAGTTGGACTCGGCAATCATGAGTTTGACTTTGGGCCTGAATGGCTTGCCACAGTTATTGCCACCTCCGCCGGAAAAGGTGAAATACCTGCAATTTTGTCAGGCAACACTGTTTTCAGTAAAAAGGAAATTGCAGATGACAGCCTTGAAGAGCTTGCTGTGAAAAAGATTATATCACCTAAGCTGGTGATCGAAAAAGAGGGGATTAAAATAGGTCTGTTCTCGTTAATCGGAAAAGATGCAGACAATGTCGCCCCAAAAGCTGTCCCGGTGACTTTTGCAAAACAAGTCCCGGCAGCAAGGAAGATGGTGAAGGAGCTGAAAGAGGAAAAGTGTGATATTATTATCTGCCTGTCACATTCCGGGCTTGAAAAGGAGAAAAATGGTGAATGGGTAGGAGAGGATGTTGAACTTGCCAGGAAAGTTAAAGGGATAAGTCTGATTGTTGGCGGCCATTCTCACAGCAAGCTTGATCAGCCACTTGTAATAAACGGGATTCCGATAGTTCAGACCGGTGAATTCGGAAAGTTCGTGGGTCGCCTTTCATTTTTATATACTGACGGGAAACTGATAGTCGAAGATTATAAACTGATACCTGTGGATGATAAGATTGTTGCCAGTAATATAGTAAACAGGCTTATTGAGGAACAGAAAGATAAAATTTCAATTGAGATTCTCAATCCGCTTGGATTGAGCTACCAGCGACCGGTTGTTGAGGCTGGCTTCACTATTGAGGGAAATGATACAGGAGATTTTACTGAGAGTAATCTGGGTCCGGTTGTTGCCGATGCCATTCATTATTATGTGAACAGGAGGAGCAGCAAAGGAACTGATGTAAGCATCATAGCAGCAGGTGTGCTTTTTGACAGGATACTGCCGGGTATTCAGACTGCATCAGATATTTTCAGGGTTACCCCTCTGGGTTCCGGAAATGATAGTATCCCGGGTTATCCTCTGGCTACATTGTATATTACAGGAAAGGAACTTAAGAACGTCCTGGAAATATTGCAGGTAGCATATAAATCAAGTCCGAATAACTACTGTTATTATTCAGGAATAAGGGTAGATTATAATCCCGGGAAAGGCTTGCTAAAAAAAATTAAGAAAATAGATATAGTTCATGAAGACGGTACTTCCACCAGTGTAGATTTTAACAGAAAGAATGAGACTTTATATTCTATCACTGCAAATTCGTACATGCTGGAGTTTATCGGAATTATAAAAAAGATGAGTTTTGGTTTAATAAATGTAGTGCCTAAAGACATCGATGGAAACAGAGTTAGAAGCATGAAAAGCGCCATTATTGATTTTGATGACAAAAAAGACGGTATTCAGGAAGGGAAGGAGTGGCTGGCTCTGATTGAATTCTTCAGCTCGATGCGAGATGTAAACGGCAATGGAATCCCTGATATCAACAGAAAATATTCAGTGCCGGTAAAATGTTTCTTTCCTGTAATTGGGAAATGATTTATTTCTTTTGCACTTAAAGTGCATCATCGCGCACTTCTGCACTATGGAGATTTTTTATAAGTTTGTAATCTGACATTATGACAATGGGAATAAGCATTTACTTCTGGATCGGATTTCACGTTTTCATTTTTTTTATGCTGGCCCTTGACCTGGGTGTATTTCATAAAAAGATTCATAAAGTGCCTGTTAAGGAGGCTGTTGTATGGACAATTGTCTGGATATCACTTGCTTTGCTATTCAGCCTTTCCATACCGTTGTTGATTTACCCCGACCCTGAAATTGGAAAAACAAAGGCTCTTGAGTTCCTTACCGGATATGTCATTGAATATTCCCTCAGCGTTGACAATATTTTCGTTTTTATACTCATATTTTCATATTTCAAGGTTGATGACAGGTATCAGCATAAGGTGCTGTTCTGGGGTATCCTGGGCGCTCTTATTATGAGGGCTTCATTCATCTTCGCAGGGGTTGCGCTGATAAACCGCTTCCATTGGATTGTGATTATTTTCGGCGGTTTTCTGGTTTTCACCGGAATACGTATGTTGTTTCAGACTGAAGTCCCCGCTGATCCTGATAAAAACCCTATAGTAAGATTTTTCAGAAAAATTCTTCCTGTTACTTCTGTTTACCACAATGACAGGTTATTTATTAAACAGAATCACAGATTACACGCAACACCTCTTTTCCTGGTTCTTGTAATAATTGAATCTTCAGATCTGATCTTTGCTGTTGACAGTATACCGGCAATTCTTGCAATTAGCAAGGATACATTCATTGTTTATACATCAAATATTTTTGCCATACTTGGTTTACGTTCACTCTATTTCGCGATCGCGGGTATTATGGGGTATTTCCGCTATCTTAAAACAGGGCTTGCATTCGTGCTTACCTTTGTGGGATCAAAAATGCTGCTGGCATTCTTTAAATTTGAGATCCCAATTGTGTTGTCGCTTATTGTTATAATTTCAATTTTAGTGATTTCAATTTTATCTTCCGTAATTATCAGACCAAAGGACGAAGACAGATGATTATGTCCTGTTATTTTTTTTACCATATCTGACGTTTGAGCATCAGCTAATTGGAAGTCACAGATAAGTAATAATACCAAGGAAAGAGAATGAATCAGCAAGTACAGAAACCCCCAACCTCATTGCCGCTGGTCATTCTTTTCCTGATTATAATGCTTAGTGTATGTGTCGGAGGCATCACATATTATAATTACCAGAAAAATAATCTTTTATCAGAAAAGCTGCAGGAGCTGTCAGCTATCTCCGACCTGAAGATAAAACAGATAACCCAATGGCGGTTTGAACGGCTTGCTGATGGTAAGTTTCTCGGCGAGAATATAATGCTTGTGGAAAAAATTTCTGATTTTCTGAAGGCTCCAAGGGAGAAGTCGTCAGCTCAGATCCTTAAAAAGAGCCTTAAGTCACTCACTGATAATTTTGATTATGTAAGTGCTGTATTGGTTGGCTTGAAGGGAGATGTCAGACTGGCATATCCTGGCAGCGATACCCTGATAGGAGAGAATCTGCGACCTTTATTACCGCTTATGGCCAGTGAACGTAAGGTTGTTTTGTCAGACCTCCATATTAACTACACAGTCAATTATGTTCATCTTGACCTTATTGTACCACTTATCGATCATACTGTTAATGATACTATTGTTCTTGGATTTCTGGTACTCAGGGTTGATCCGTCGAAGGTCCTTTACCCTATGCTTAAGTCGTGGCCCACTAACAGTAAAAGCGCCGAATCACTGATAATAAGAAAGGAAGGAGAGGAGATTATTTATCTGAGTGAGCTGAAGCATGTTAATAATACCGGACTCAGCCTGAGGAAGCCCCTGTCTGATGAAAACCTTGCAGATGCAATGGCATTCAGGGGAATAAAAGGTACGATTGAAGCTGTCGATTACCGCAATGTCCAAGTAGTGGCATCAATGAAAAAAATCCCCGGAACACCATGGTACATGATTGCCAAGATCGACCGCCAGGAGATTTTTTCTGTTCTGGAGAGACAGATGCAACTGATAGTTACAGTTCTTATTCTTTTCATTGCTACAATAGGCCTCTTCCTCGGATTTCTCCTCTGGAACCAGAGAGTATTGTTTTATCGTGAGCGATATGAGGCTGAACTTAGCAGACTTGCCCTTTTTAAACATTTCGACTATATCCTGAAGTTCGCCAACGATATAATCTTCCTGCTCGACGCTGATCTGAATATTGTTGAAGCTAACGATCGGGCGCTTGAAGTATATATGTTCGGAAGGGAGGAAATGATAGGAATGAACCTTAAAAGAATACAGTCTCCCGGAAGCTTGACCGAGATTTCAAAACAGATTGCACTGGTTGACGAAAATGAGGCTGCGACTTTTGAAACCGTTCACATGAGGAAAAATAATACATTGTTCCCTGTTGAAATCAGTTCAAGACGAGTGAATATTGAAGGATCTAAATACTATCAGACTATCAGCCGGGATATTACCGAGAGAAAACAGGCCGAGGTGACACTGAGGGAGAGCGAACTGAGATTCAGAAAAATTTTTGAGGAGAGCCCGTTCCCTATGGTGATTACAGGCAAGGATATGGGGATAATTATGGCCAATGAGTCATTCTGTGCAATGACAGGTTATAATGAGGATGAGCTTAAATCGCTTACATTAAGTTATTTAATGCATCCTGATGATGTTAATGATGATCCTGTTAACCTGTTGCGCTTAATTGCTGGTGATATTCCTGTGTATCATAATGAAAAAAGGTACCTGCGCAAAGACGGATCCACTATTATTGGAGCATCAACAATAAGTATTATTCACAATGTCAGGGATGAGGTGCAGAATTTTATCGGCATGGTCGAGGATATTACACAAAAAAAGAAAGCAGAGACGGAGCTGATCGCTGCCAAACTTAAAGCGGAAGAGAGTGACCGGCTTAAAACTGCATTCCTGCATAATGTTTCTCATGAAATAAGAACTCCGATGAATGCTATAATAGGATTCTCATCACTTCTTAATGAACCTGATCTTCAGGAGCCAGATCGTCAGCAGTTTACAGAAATTATATTCCAGAGCAGTAATCAATTGCTCTCAATTATTAATGACATTGTTGATGTTGCCAATATTGAGAGCGGACAGGTAAAAGTAAATCTGCAGAAAACAGACCTCAACAGCTCTCTGAGGAGCCTCGATGAACAATTCAGCTATAGTGAGAAGCAACATAAGATCCCTATTAACCTTGAAACTGGTCTACCCGACAAAAAAGCGGTTATTTTAACTGACAATACCAAGCTGGTTCAGGTAATCTCAAACCTTATAAATAACTCCATTAAATTTACCAGGGAGGGACGTATCGATTTCGGATATTCACTTAAAGATGATTACCTGGAATTCTTCGTGACAGATACAGGAATAGGTATTCCGAAGGAGAGCCTGGGGAAGATTTTTGACAGGTTTTACCAGGTCGACAGAACTGTTTCACGACAATTCGGGGGTACCGGTTTAGGCCTCTCAATATGTAAAGCATATGTTAACCTTCTTGGAGGAAATATCTCAGTAACCTCTGCTCCCGGAGAAGGTACCAGTTTCGTTTTTGCAATACCTTATTTGCCGGCATGATATCCTATATATCCCGGGTAGTCAAATCCTGGTAAGTGATTATTTCTATTTATTTCCGCAGTTTCCTTATTTTTTCCTGAACATTATTTTCTTTTTTCTGTTTAATTAGTCTAAATTAATATTAAAATTAAAATTAACGGGCAAATGAAAAAAGTATTATTTATTATGGCATTTGCGTTATCATTGACGCAGATTTTTGCACAGACTGCATCAAAGTCTTCAAAATCAGATGCTAAGGAGGATAGGAACTTCAGGGTACCCCTGATTGGAGAAACAGCTCCTTCTTTTACAGCGGAAACAACAAACGGAACATTAAATTTCCCTTCCGATTTTGGAAGAAAATGGAAGATTTTATTCAGCCATCCCCAGGATTTTACTCCTGTATGTTCAACAGAGATAATTGAACTGGCTCGTTTACAGGGAGAGCTTGACAAACTTGGTGTGAAGATCGCAATTCTTTCAACTGACCCCGTTGAGACTCATCTTCAGTGGAAAAAATCCATGGAAAGCCTTGACTTAAACAGCCAGGGTGCAGTAAAGATCAAATTCCCGCTTATTGGTGATGATGATCTTAAAGTTGCAAAGTTGTACGGGATGATTCATCCTGAATCAAATACTACAAAGAGTGTCAGGGGTGTTTTCATTATTGATCCAAATAATATTATTCAGGTCATCTATTTTTATCCTGCTAATGTAGGAAGAAATACCGATGAGATTTTAAGGACGGTTGCGGCTCTTGAGACTTCTGCAGAGCAATCTACTGCAACAAGCCATGTCTTTGCACCTGTAAACTGGAATCCGGGAAAAGACCTGCTGGTATCAATCCCACCAAAAGCTCAGGCAAGCAAATCTTCAAATGATGTTCCTGAAGGCTACTACAGTCCTGTTTGGTACATGTGGTTCAAAAAATCCAGCCAGTAAAGATCTGGTTTTAATTCAGGAGACTTAGGCTGGAGCGCTCAGTGCCTGGCCTGAAGTCATTAAAGCCGGTTATTAGTAGTAAGAGTATGTTCCATCCATCCTTAAAACATTTGAGGGTGGATGGTTTTTTTATACAAATATTCATGTATAAACTGGCAACAGTGAAAGCTTTTTGATATCTTTCTGAGCGATATAATATCAGGGTTTCATTATGCTTAAAATCCACTGGGTTTAAAACATAATTTATTAACTATTAATTCTATTTTTTATGAAATGGGAAGGCAGACAAGGCAGTGGAAACATTGAGGACAGACGTGGAAGGAGTACTGGACGAATGGCAATAGGTGGAGGAATCGGGACTATCGTTATCGTTATAATTGTCCTTCTCCTGGGGGGTGATCCAGCTCAGCTTCTTGATACAATGCAATCGGGAGATACCTCAACGGAAACAGGTCAGTTAGTCACAACTCCTGAGGAAGATGCAATGGCCCAGTTTGTCTCAGTTGTTCTTAAAGACACTGAAACAGTGTGGGGTAAGTTATTTGAACAATCAGGCTCATCATACCGGCAGCCAAAACTTGTGCTCTTCAGGGATCAGGTGCAGTCTGCCTGCGGATTTGCCAGTGCAGCAAGCGGACCATTTTATTGTCCGGGTGATGAAAAGGTATATATAGACCTTAGTTTTTGTGATCAGCTCAAGACCAAATTCGGTGCCTATGGTGATTTTGCCATTGCTTATGTTATCGCACATGAGATAGGTCATCATGTCCAGAATCAGCTTGGAATTCTTGAAAAGGTCGATGCACAACGTTCAAATTTAAATCAGACCAGAGCTAACCAATTGACTGTAAGACTTGAACTGCAGGCCGATTTCCTTTCAGGAATGTGGGCACACTATGCACAGGAGATGCTTAATACACTTGAGGCAGGCGATCTGGATGAAGCTATAAATGCGGCTGCTTCAGTTGGCGACGACAATCTGCAGATGAAATACCAGGGGAGGGTAGTGCCTGATGCATTTACTCACGGAACATCGGCACAACGTAAAGAATGGTTTCGAAAAGGGTGGGAAACAGGCAACCTGGAGAGCGGAGATACCTTTAGCGCAAAGCTTTAGGAGTACTTTGGCATTAGTAAGAGGTTGCAAATCTACCTTGCTGGAAAAATTACCAAACCTGCTTTGATTGGACCATTTGGAAGATCTTCATGCAAATGCCGACTCCAGATTTTGTTGTAATTTATTTGCTGCTCTTATCGATTTATTTCTCAAATAATATTTAACTTGTATTCGATAGTGATTGTTAAGAGTTAGCCATCAGTGTATTATACTGTCCTGATCAGTGACTTTATTTATTATGCTTTTGTGACTGACGTGGCGCGAGCATGAACAGCAAACCTGGATTCTTCAGGGCAACAAGGACAGAATCAATACTATTCACCTAGGAAAAATTAAAAGTATGAACAGCAGTAATAAAAAGGAGTTACTATCAGGACAAAGTGAAGAATTGCTCCGGACACTGAAAGCCCGGTTTGAGATTAACATGATCCGTCATAAAAAGCTTGATTGGGCTAAAGTGCTTGAAAAACTTGAAGCTAATGATGAAAAACTCTGGTCACTGAACGAGATGGAAAGAACAGGTGGTGAACCGGATGTTATTGGTCATGATGAAAAGAGAGACGAATATATTTTTTATGATTGTTCAGTTGAGAGTCCATTGGGCCGCAGAAACGTTTGTTACGACCGGAAGGGACTGGAGTCACGAAAGTCGTTTAAACCTGAAAACACTGCAATTGATATGGCAGCTGCCATGAACATCGAGCTTTTGACTGAAGAAGAATACAGAGAGTTGCAGAAACTTGGCAATTTCGATATGAAAACGTCCAGCTGGGTAAAGACACCTGATGATATCAGAAAGCTTGGCGGCGCCCTCTTTGCTGATCGGCGTTACGGCAAGGTTTTCGTGTATCATAACAGCGCTCCGTCTTACTACGGCTCCAGGGCTTTCCGGGGCTCACTAAGGGTGTGATTTTTTAGTTGATTCTCATTACTCTTTTGCTGATCAGTCAGAATTCCGGGATTGTAAAAGTAACATCCTGTTGGTAACAAGGTTATAAAAATCATTACTATAGTCTGGTCAGCACAAAATAAATACTCAGGGATTATTTATAAATTTGTGGAATTTTATTAAAAAACTACAATGGCTTATATAATTAACGACATCTCACGGACATTTAACGAATACCTCCTTATACCAGGCTTAACTACCCAAAACTGTTCCCCTGACAAGGTCAGTTTAAAAACACCATTGATTAAGTATCGTAAAGGTGATGTACCTGAAATAGAACTTAATGTTCCATTTGCCTCGGCAATTATGCAATCTGTTTCTGATAACAACATGGCTATTGCACTGGCCAGAAATGGCGGTATATCATTTATTTATGGTTCACAGTCGATTGGGCAGCAGGCTGAGATGGTAAGCAAAGTAAAGAAATTTAAAGCCGGATTTGTAGTAAGTAATGCTAATTTAACTTCTGAACACACTCTTAAGGATGTTATTGAACTTAAGCAAAAAACTGGCTTTTCTACAATTGGTGTTACGGATGATGGAACTTCCTCCGGAAAATTACTGGGAATTGTTACAGGAAGAGATTATCGCCCTAACAAGGATAGCCTGGACAAAAAGGTAAAGGATTTTATGACACCTTTTTCTAGTTTGATTACCGGCAAATTTGGAATAACCCTGAATGAGGCTAACGATATTATCTGGGATAATAAGTTAAACTCACTTCCAATTATAGATGAAGAACAACGATTGAAATACTTCGTATTCAGAAAAGACTATGATAATCATAATGAAAACCCAAAGGAATTACTGGATTCACATAAGAGATTAATAGTTGGTGCAGGCATTAATACAAGAGATTACATGGAACGTATCCCTTTACTGGTTGATGCAGGGGTTGATATTCTTTGTATTGATTCATCCGACGGATTTTCGGAATGGCAAAAATTAACTATTGAATTTGTCAGAAAGAACTATGGAGATAAAATTAAAATTGGTGCGGGTAATATTGTTGACAAAGAAGGATTTTTATATCTG
Source organism: Bacteroidales bacterium (assembly GCA_016715075.1). GTDB lineage: Bacteria > Bacteroidota > Bacteroidia > Bacteroidales > VadinHA17 > LD21. The sequence goes on along the minus strand of JADKBK010000008.1, from coordinate 15,901 downwards.
GCCGAAGCCGGAGCTGACTTTGTAAAGGTTGGTATTGGCGGAGGTTCCATTTGTATTACCAGAGAGCAAAAAGGGATAGGCAGAGGCCAGGCTACAGCTATTATTGAGGTAGCCCAGGCTCGTGATGAATATTTTAATAAAACTGGTATTTACATACCTCTTTGTTCGGATGGTGGAATTGTTCAGGACTATCATATGGTTCTCGCCCTGGCAATGGGAGCAGATTTTATTATGATGGGCAGATACTTTGCCCGTTTTGATGAAAGCCCGACAAAAAAACTAATGGTTGGAGGTAATTATGTGAAAGAATATTGGGGAGAAGGTTCTAATCGTGCCCGTAACTGGGAGAGATATGATATGGGAGGCAGTAATAGTCTCAAATTTGAAGAAGGGGTGGATAGTTATGTCCCATATGCTGGCAAGCTGAAGGATAATCTGGAAATTACATTAGGAAAAATTATTTCAACAATGTGCAGTTGCGGAGTAACATCAATAGCAGATTTAAAATTAAAAGCCAGAATAACTTTGGTATCATCAACAAGTATTATTGAAGGCGGTGCCCATGATGTAATTCTTAAAGAAACCAAGAATTAGTAATAACACCCGAATGGATATTCAAAGAAAAGAGGATGAGCCTCCTATAGCAACAGCGGTTTGGGGTTGGCGTTATCATCATTTAGGTATACCCACAGAGGACAAGATACAGGGTGAAAAATATTTGCCTCAATTTAAATTTTATGTATCCGGTTTTGAAACAAGTCCGTTCGGCATTGAATGGATGAGGTTTGATCCTGACAGCCAAATTGATGATTTGATAAAAAGAGTTCCGCATATAGCCTTTGAAGTTGATGATCTGGATAAGGAGCTGTCAAGACATAATCTCAAAATTCTGACACCTCCCAATCCTCCTGCTGAAGGGATCCGTGTCGCAATGATTGAACACAATGGTGTTCCGATCGAACTGATCGAGTTTCAGCATAAGGATAAATCATATCATTAGTATTTATTGATAAATAATTAATCAGTTTTTTTAATCACGGAACTGATCCCTGTATCTGTCTTGATGTTAGAACATTTATCGGATCAGATATATGTAAATATCCCGACACCGGGAAGATCCTGCTGGCGCCGTCATTTGAGATTTTCAAAAAGGATGCAAAGGTGGGCAATTTCGAAGATGAGGAGGCTATTTTAGAAATTTTGGATCAATTGAAAGAGAAGACTGATTGAAGCAGGCTGAAAGAATCGAAAGGAGTCAGGTCTTCTTTACAGGTAATTTCCGGAACTTTTATAAAAAATTCCTAAGAACTTAAGATAAGAAAACAAAATGAGATTAGAAGACCTGGGATATAATTTCAATTTTGAGAAATTCAGGAAAGACAATGACCTGATTGACTTTGAGACAGGCAGAGTCATTGCAGAACATAAGGAGAGGTATATTGTTAAGACAACTAAAGGTGAATTTGAAGCAGAGATAACTGGTAATTTGCGTTTTACTGCAAAAAGCCGTGCTGATTTTCCAGCAGTGGGAGACTGGGTCTGCCTGACAACTTATGAATCTGATTTTGCTATAATTCATAGAATATTTCCAAGATTCTCAATTATTAAGCGGCAGGCTGTCGGACAATATGGTGAGATTCAGATAATAGCAACAAACATTGATTACGCTTTTATTGTACAAGCTGTTGACAGGGATTTTAATATTAACAGGCTTGAAAGATATCTGACTATCTGTAATTCATCCGGCGTTAGCCCTTTAATAATCCTGTCCAAGACAGATTTAATAAGTCAGCCTCAGACTTCTGCGATAGTGGAAAATATAAAAGCTCGGATTAAAAATGTTCCGGTGATAGCCATTAGCAACGAGACACAGGCAGGATACGACGCTATAAATGCGATTATCGAAAAAGGTAAAACATATTGTATGCTCGGTTCATCGGGTGTTGGAAAATCTACACTTTTAAATAATCTGTCCTGTAAAACAATAATGCGAACAGATACAATAAGTCAAAGCACAAATAAGGGGAGACATGTTACAAGCCACCGGGAATTAATTATTCTTGAAAGTGGCGGATTATTGGTTGACAATCCCGGAATGAGAGAAGTGGGCATAGCCGATTCAGACAAAGGATTGGAAATTACTTTCGATAAGATTATGAGCCTCTCTCAGAACTGCAGGTTTAAGGATTGCACTCACACTAATGAAAAGGGTTGTTCGGTGCTTGAAGCTGTTGGAAAAGGAGAGTTAGATGAAGCTTCATACGAGAATTATCTGAAAATGGAAAGAGAGAAAACCCATTTTGAATCTACTGTTGCAGAAAGAAGAAAAAAGGAGCGAATATTTGGCAAAATTATGAAAGACTATCAGAAACGCGATATAAAACAAAAAGGGCAATGAGAAGCTTATCCTTTAAAATTGTTGGAGGTTTTTGAAGAGTGCCCCGGAGTTATTTTAGCGAATTATATTTCCTGTACAATAAATGATCTATGCTCCCTGGCAGACAACAACTTAACAACTCTTCTTTGTATATCATAATAAAGCATCGCGCTAAAACTAAACCAGGTATATGAAGTTTAAATCAAAAAGGACCTCAATAAGGTCACTAACAGGAGTTCTGTTTTTTATAATGATCTGCAGTGACATATTCTCTCAGGAAACATATCCCAAAATTCAAAAAAACTCTGTATACATAGAGGCCGCATCCGCAATATATATTGGAGATGCCACTTTAAATTATGAAAGAGCAGTTGTACAGGGGGATCAGATAAAATTATTCTTAAATACGGGTATTGGAGTATGGTATCTTGTGCCGGTACCCAAATCATATTCAGGCTTATCAATACCACTACGCCTGAATACCCTTTTGGGATCGGGCAATAATTTTTTTGAAATCGACGCAGGTCTGAGATATACTTTTTATAATGCAGAATCAAATGACGACCTGTCCCCTTTATTTCCGATATTGAACCTCGGTTACAGGTATCAGCGACAAGATGGTAAAGGACTTTTATTCCGGGCATTTATTGGATTATCAGGAATCGGAATTGGTGTAGGTAAATCTTTTTAACTAATTGAAAAGTCACACCTTAATTTGATTTCCTGAATTATTTTTATTTGCAATGCATTTAAAGTAATTGGACCATATTATGACGGGAATGGAAAAATACTGGGAATCGCGATTCAGAGACGAAGGTGCAATGTGGAAATTTGAACCGTCTGATTCCGCACTGAGAGCATTGAGCATTTTCAAATTGAACAGGATTAGCAATATCCTGATACCCGGCATTGGATATGGACGTAATGCTAAATTATTTCTTGATAATGGATTTAAGGTAACGGGAATTGAGATTGCCGGATCTGCCATAGAATTGGCTGAAACCAGCGGTTTGCGTTGTAAGATCTTTAATGGTTCTGTAACATCAATGCCATATGATGACGTTGTGTATGATGGAGTTTTTTGTTATGCACTGCTCCATTTATTAAATAAAAGAGAACGCCGGACTTTTTTAAAATCCTGCTTTAGTCAGTTCAATCCGGGTGCCTTAATGATATTTACTGTCATTTCCAGGGAAGCAAATATGTATGGAAAAGGCAGATTACTGAGTACCGACAGGTTCAGGATGGAGAATGGATTAAGTGTGTATTTCTACGATTCGGATTCTGTACAATATGAGTTTAGAGATTTTGGCATGATCGAATCCGGTAATATTGACGAACCAATAAAGTTTATGGAAGGGCAGGAATCATTAAAGTGCAAATTTATAGTATGCAAAAAGTGATTTTTAATTTCATTTCCCTTTTACAGACCCTATCTTTTCATATTAAAAAACAGCTAAAATGAAAATCAGTTTGATTTTATTGACACTTATGATGTTTTATTCCTGTTCTTCTATGAAAAATCCTGAAAAACCTGAACTCCAAAATAAAACAGAAGGTTATTTTTATAAAGCCAGAGATGGCAGTCAATTATTTATTTATGAATATCAGCCAGGGGAAAATTACAACTCTACAATATTTATTATCTCGGGTATAACCGGCATCAATCATAACAGCGAAAATGATATTATTACACTATTATCAAACAATGAAAACAGGATTGTAATAGTTCATCCCCGTGGCACAGGATATACTGATGGTATACGGGGAGATATTTCACGATTTGGCTTATTCATAGACGATTATAAAGAAATCATAATGGCAGACAGGGATTACAGATCAGGGCTGCATCCCATATTTCTTTTTGGGCACAGCATGTCAACAGCTGTAACACTGGCAGTAGCCAGCGAGTTGGTAAACATTAACGGAGCAATTCTTGTCAACCCTCCTTATCTTTTGAAGTCAGCTAAAGGGATGACACCTGGTTTAGGACAATACATCAAATATGCCTGTTATATGATTTTTGCAAGACACAAGCCAATTGTGAATATGGCCGGAGATCCATCAGTAATTGAGAATAAAGAAGACAAAGCAGAATCGGTGCAGAGGGTTAATGATACTTTATTGGTAAAGTATTTCAGTATGTATTATATGAATGAATCGAGGAAATTAATTAAATCAATCCCAGAATATTGCAGGGAGGCTGATTATCCTCTTTTGCTTATTTATGGTTTGAAGGATAATATTGTAGATAAAAAAGGCTGCGACCTTATTTATGAAACCTGGAAAAACAGAGATAAAAAATACATTTTGGTTGAGAACGGTTCACATGGTAAATCAACAGTAAAACTGGCAGGCACGGATATACTGGAATGGATGAAAGATAAATAAATTCTGCAGAAGCCACCAAAAAATAAAACCGGTCACTATCGTAACCGGTTTTTTGTTTGTGGGGGATGACGGGTTCGAACCGCCGACCCTCTGCTTGTAAGGCAGATGCTCTGAACCAGCTGAGCTAATCACCCGAAAAGCGAGTGCAAATATAAACCACATTTTCCTTTCTGCAAAAAAATAGTGAAAAATAAATCTTAGTTCAGCCAGGAGATTATATAAATTGCTGATTCTAACCTTTTATTTGCCGGTATTTACCACTTTCCCCATATTGCCATCTCACTATTGAATGAGAATCCGGGAATTCAGAATTTTTATAAAATCATTCAAACAGGATCAATTGATTGGAACGTTCATAAAAACTCAAAAAGGAAAGCAATTATTATCTGTCTGAAAGCACCCAGATCTTCAGTAATTTACTATTCATATTAGAGAAGGTTGGTTTATCGAATGCCTGATATCAGAAAATAAAATTCCACGGTTTTGTATTTAATAATGTTTCCAGATAACGAAAAAGAGGGTTTATGGATCAGGATGTTTGATATATTTGCCTTTTAATGGTATCTGAACATGTTACTTATGCGATGCAATAAAATTTCTAAGCTCCTGTTTTTATTCGTTAAAACTTTGTTTGTAATAAGGATAGATTTCTGCTCTGATCTTTTCAATAAAGAGCCCCTAAAATTCAAAGCCCGGAGATCTGTGCTGGTCTCTTTGTTGTTTTTGCTTCCTCCCTGATCTTACTGGGTCAGGCTGATGGTGATTATCAGACGTTGGCAAGCGGAAACTGGGATGCCAATACAACATGCCAGGTGAGAAGCGGAGGATCCTGGGTAAACTGTAACCCGGGAGATTATCCTGGTGTATCAGCCGGGGCAGGTACAGTAACAATAATTAATAATACAATTGCCGCCTTAAATATCTCCCCTGCCAATGCCATTGGTTCTCTGGTAATCAATGCAGGTGCGAATAATTCAGGGATTACCTTTTCCGGGAGTAACAGCCTTATTGTATCAGGAAATATATCAATTAATGCTTCAGGTACTAATAACATCACCAAATATATAAGTATTGGCGATGGAACACTAACAGCTTCATCTGTGAGTATGACTGATGGAGGAGGTGATTCACGCGATTGCTATATTTCCCTCGCTTCAGGTACAATTAATATTGGAGGGAATATTACAATGGCCGGCAGCAATGCCAGGAACTATCTCCTTTTTAGTGGGGCAGGTAGAATAAATATTGCCGGAACAATAACAGGTGGCGGAATTACCAGTGCAGCAGGCGGCGGGGGGGCAGCTCCGCTTTCAGGTACCGTTGATTATAACAATTCCGGTTCTCAGAATGTGGGAGCTTACGGATATTATAACCTCATATTATCAGGGTCAGGAACAAAGTCGCTCATAGGTGCAACAACTGTAATGGCTGCCTTTACCAATTCAAATGCAGGAATAACACTTGTCTGCGGATCAAATAATATTGCATTTAACGGGAATGTCATTAATTCTGGACTGCTTACAAATGGCACAAATACTGTAACATATGGCGGTACCGGAGCACAGTCGGTAATTCCGGCCAATTATAATAATCTTACAACCACAGGTGCAAGAACAACAAACAGCCTGACTTTTACGGGTAATATCGGGATTGCCGGCAGTTTTACCCCATCAGCCACTTTTACAGGCGGAAGCAATATTGTCACCGGCAGTACAATCGATTTTAACGGTGATGCTGCACAGAACGTACCTGCATTTTCATATTATAATCTTGGTATAAGTAATATCAATGCTTCTTCACTGATTGCCAGATCGAAAACACAGACAGGGATTATTACAGTCAACGGTGATCTGAATATTGCCGGCTCTGCCACCTCAATTACCAATTTCCAGCTTGGAAATTTTAACTTCACTGTCCTGGGTAATACAAATATTCAAGACTTTGGCAGTTTGTCAGATGCCTCCGCTAATACAAATATCTTCGGAGGACCTGTATTGATATCAGCAAATGGAAGATGGGACATACCTGTTTCAGCAATACTAAGGAATGGTCTTACTGCAAACAGTGCATTCTTTAACTCAACAGGGGCGACCTATACATTTGATACGAACAATCAATCCATTGACGGCGCTCAATCAATTACAATTCCAAATATTGTTATTACAGGAGTAACTCTGACCAATGCAAATACCAATGGTCTTACTGTAACCGGTACTATTTCAGGAACAGGCAGTTTTACCAACGGGACAGTTACCAACAATGCAATCCTTTATCTTTCAGGGGCAGGCAATCCGTTAAGTTTATCAGGGGCAACCGATTTTACAGGCAATCCCAATACTGTCAATTTCAATTCAAACGGGGCTCAGACCATTACTGCCAGGAATTTCTATAATCTGTCAATAAGCGGAGCAAGGACATCTTCAAGTGTTACCCTTGCGGCAGGAGGAACTATAAGAATATCAGGGGTCTTTGCTCCGGTAGCAACATTCACAACAGGAAATTATGTAACCGCAAACAATACTATTGAATTCAACGGATCAGGATCTCAGAACATCCCTTCTCCCGGGACTGCAGCTTATTTTAATATGATCATAAGCGGAGGCAGTACTAAGACACTTTCCGGAAATATTACAATTGGAACTGCACTTGCAGGTACCCTGACACTGAATAACGGAATTATTGAGCTTGATGGATTTAATCTTACAGTGGCCAATACTGCTGCAGCTGCAATAGTGCCAGGTGCAGCCTACGGATCTTCAAACATGATTTCTACAAACGGGACCGGCTATCTTCAAAAAAACGGATCAGCAGCCGCAGGTTTCCAGATAATATACCCGGTAGGTTCCGGCGGGAATTTTTCACCGGCAATAATTTCTGCTATTGGTACTGTAACCCCGGCAAATATACGCCTGAGGGCTGTACCTGTAGCAATCAACCCAAGTTATATTACCAAATACTGGGATGTACGAGCCAATGTGGCTCTGAATAATGTTACTGCAACTTTTCAGTACGATCCATCTGAAGCAAACGGGGCATCACCGAGTATATCATATTCCCCTAACAGCGGGACGACCTGGCAAAATCCTCCATCTGCCGGGACTTCTTCTTTCGGGGCAAATTCATTTACCATTACCTCTACAAATCCTTTTAACGGATGGTGGACAATGGGTTACCGAACCTATTATTCCTATCAGACAGGTGACTGGTCTGCAACGACCACGTGGACCTCCGATCCGAGCGGAACACTTCAGTTAGGAAATACTTTACCTGGAGTGAATGATCTGGTTGTTATCCTATCAGGCAGAACAGTTTCCCTCACCTCCAATGTTGCCAGCGCCTCGATAGATCTGACAATCAATGAAGCCGGCGCCCTTAATATGAACAATTATAGTTTTACTAGCGGACTTCAGGCACTTCGTGGCAAAGGAACGTTACAGCTCTCATCCTCCAGCTTCCCTTCTGCTGCTGTGAATACATTTATAAATCCAGGAGGAGGAACTACTGAGTACAACGCAGGGATAAATCTTCCTGTTACACAGACAACCTACAATAACCTTAAAATTAATACATCAGGTACAGTAGTTCAGTTAAATAATCTTATACTGAATGGAAACCTTGATGTCGTACAAGGCAGGTTTCAGATCAACGATAATACTCCTGCCCGTCGACAGCTTACAATAAATGGCAATGTATCAGTCTCGACCGGAGCCTTTTTCACGGTAGGTACAGGTGTGACAAATACTACAACAAATCCAATTGGTATTAACACTACTCTTGGAGCTCCGTTTATTGACTACTATGATTCTCAGTCACACAGAGTTGTTATCCTGGGTGACTTTGTCAATAATGGAACAGTAAGAATGACTAATCTCCCATTCCCTGTATTTAATACCTTTCCTCCTGTTATTAACGATGCAACTACAGGTTTCGCTTCTGTTTATTTCATGGGAACCACAAATAATACACTGACCTGTAGTGGCATTACAGATTTTTATAATCTTATCCTGGATAAAGGGACTGATCAATCTTTCAGCTTAACAATCAATGCCTCTGATTACTCTGATTTCCGATTATTCGGAGCTAATATTGCCGGTGGTGATGTTGCCCCGCCTGCTACAGCTGCAGACCCTAATCTGAAAAAAAGCACTATGGATACGAACAGGGACCCTTGTTCTTGAGGGCTCTGTGGTTATTCCATCTTTGACTGAAGGCAATGATGCCACAGCCTCAGCTCTGAATTTCATTAGTCCTGCCAGGGCTGCACTAAAGATCAATGGGATAGACGTTATTGTTCAGACCACTGCCGATTTGTATGAAGAGGTGAATGCTGCCTATGGCGTTTCAGGCGGTTCTGGTTTGGTCAATGGATTAACTGTCAATCCTAATGAATCAGGCCTGTTGGTATCGGGAAAGCTGGAAGTCAATAATGGATACCTTTCCGCCAGGGAATCCAGGGGTATCCTGTATAGCTCCTCCAATTCCGGTCAGATCTTCATTAATGGAGGCACTGTTGATGCAAAACAATTCAGATCACTCACTCCAGCTACCGGATTGATATCTTATACGATGACCGGAGGTGCATTTATTCTCAGAGGAAGGTTTCAGCGGATACCATCAGCTTACACTTCAGCAACCGACCTCACTGATGCATTAATTAACACAGTAAGACTTAACGATGCGGCCCTTCTTTCAACAGCAGGTACATTCAGCATAGAAAACAACTCGGATGTTTTTACAATTACCGGAGGGACAATTGATATCTATGATGTTCCAGCTCCGGGCGCAACAAGCCGGGCTTATGATATATTGACCTCTTCCGCTAACTATAATGTTACGGGAGGAACACTCAGCCTGATACCTACCACAGGTACCGGAGGAACAGCAGATGCAGCCATATGGCTTATCTCAAGCGCTGCTCCTGTAGCCAATATGGTTATTAACAGTGTGAGCAGTGCATCTTCATTGCAGCTTAATACTGGTTACCCTCTGGCTGTTTCAAATAACCTTAGCCTGCAGTCTGGCGTGTTAATAGCTAATAATCAAAATATTACAATAGGTGGTAATTTTATTGTTGCCGCCGGGACAACATATACACCAGGTACGAACACAACTATATTCAATGGACCGGCTGCACAAAATCTTACTATCAATCTCGCTTCCCCTCTGTCGCTAAACGATCTCAAAATTGACAAATCTGCCGGGGTACCTCTTAATCTTGCCGGCAGCCAGCCTGTCTTGAATGTGACAGGCACATTCTCACTTTTTAATGGCGGCTTCAATGACAACGGCAAGACAGTCAATGTTTCCGGGAACCTATTCAACTCAGGTGTTCACTCAGGAGCTGGAAGAATAACATTAAACGGGATAAATCCCCAGACTATTGACGGAAGCGGAACAGGTATATTTCAAAACCTGGAACTTAATAACTCAAATGCTACAGCGATATCACTTTTAAATGATGCTGAAATTAATGGTTCTTTGATTTTTTCCCTGGACAGGTTATTTAATATAAGTACCCATAACCTGAAACTAAATTCCACAGCCACTATAACCGGAGCCTCAGCTGCAAGATATATTCAGACATCAGGTACCCTTGGTGACGGAGGTTTAACCAGGGTATATGCTTCTCCTGCTGTTTTTACCTTTCCTGTTGGCGTGGTCAATTACACTCCCGGGTCTATAGGATTGAGTGGTGTTCCTGCAGCATATGGTTCGGTAACAATTATTCCGGTAAATTATGCTCATCCAAATGTGACTGTGCCTGGAAGAAGTCTTTCATATTTCTGGAGGGTTAAATCATCAGGATTCACTCTTGGAACAGCTACAGTGACACATGGATTCACTTATAACGATGTGAATGTAGTTGCTGGTGCAGGCATTTCAGAAGATGGATATACAGCTGCCCGTTATAGTACATCTTCCTCTTCCTGGTCAAGGGGAACGTCATCTGATGTGGATGAGATTAATAATATTATTGGAGAACCCGGAGCAGGGAGTTTCCTGGAAAACACGGCCAATATTGATGGTGACTATACTGCCGGAGATGATAATCCTGCCAATCCCTTTGGGACCCCTGCAATTTACTATAGCCGTCAGAGCGGTACATGGGGAACTGCTGCAACATGGTCACTGACCAGTCATACTGTTACTAATCCACCTGCCTCTCCACCAGGAGTCAATGATATTGTTATAATCGGGAATGGACATACTGTCTCTTTTGGGACACCACCCAATTATCTTACCATTCAAAATACCGACCCGCACAATTGTGCCACCCTTCAGATTGAAACAGGTGCAATTCTGGATATCCGATTCAATCCGGCCAGCACTTTCAGCATGGTGCAATCTCATCCGAATGGTAATGGGACAATCAGGATAGCTGCCAGTTCCGCACCTGGAAGCACCTTTGCATTTCCCAGGGGAGATTTTTCTGACTTTAACCAGAATCTGGGTACCACTGAACTCTACTCAACAAACGCGGGTTCAGGTACTACTTATTGGCTGCCAAATGGCATTGGTTCTTATGGTAATTTAATAATATCCCCGCTTGGTGGTTCCAATATTATCTTCCCGAATAATAACCTAATCATCCTTGGTAATCTGATAATGAAAGGACAGAATGCCGACTCCTGGTTCTGTCCTACATGGAATGGAAATTATCCCAATCCGCCGGCGGTAAGGATCGCCAAAACAATAACAGTAATGCACGATTTTGATATCCAGGGTGGTTCATTCGGATGGTATGGCAATGGCGGAGGCGGATCACAGGATATTGTTGTCAACGGTGATGTTAAAGTTGCTCCCGGAGCAGGAATTGATGTCTGGAGCAGTAATTCCAGCCAGACCATGTCCATAGGCGGCAGTCTGGTAAATAACTCAAGCAATACTACAGCGCCTTTTGGTACATTAAGCTATGTAAACCTCTCTCTGGTCCCGGTTACATTCACTGGTCCTGGCTCTGCAACATTAAGCAACACTTCAGGAACGCCACGGACTGTATTGGGTAATGTAATTGTAAACAAGGGTAACAGCCAGGCATCAACTCTCACAATCAGCATAGGTGGTCTTCTTACGACCCCGGCTGATAACTGGCTTACAATGCTTAATGGTACCCTCCAATACATGAGGACAAATCCTGCTGCTGGAGCGAATTTTACTGTTTCAACAACGACTCCATTCAATATACCCTCAACGGCAGGATTATACATAGATTATTCCAATGCAAATAATGTGAGTGTCCTGATTGGCAATGCAGCCAATAATAATGGTGATTTGCTGTTAAGTGGCAAACTTACCCTTGTCAGGGGGAATGTATATATCGGCCAGGCAGGAGCACCTGATAATCATAATGATATTCAGTATTCAGGAAGCGGGGCATCTGAGATGGATTTGCAGGGAGGGGTTCTTGTGGTAAACGGCAATATCCGCCGGTCTGGTACTTCAGGCGGTATATTGAAGTATTCCCAGAGCGGCAACAGCAGTGTTACAATAAACGGAAGAGGAGCCCTGACCTCCAATGGCAAATTAGAGATTCTGAACTCAGGTAGCAGTTTTAATATGTCGGGAACCAGTACCCTGACACTTATCAGGGGAGGAAGCATTGGGACTTTCGGAGACCTTTACCTCAGACCCGAAACTTCGTCAGTAACCGGCGGGACAATATTTATTAAGCCGGTCACAGGTATTACAGCCGCCGAGGAAACATTCAAAACCGATGTCAGTGTGCCTCTTAATAATCTGACTATAACCGGATTTGCTGCTGCGGATGCAGCAAGAGTATCATTAAGTGTGAATGCATTGGTTCTTGCCGGGAATCTGACCCTAACTAATGCGAACAGCTTTCTTGCTGCTAACAACCTGGATGTTACCATACGTGGTGATTTTTCAAATTCAGGTACTTATACTTATGGCAGCAACACAACATCATTCACAGGTAATACCCAATCAATTTCGGGATCCACAATTACCAACTTCAATAATCTGGTAGTTTCTCCTGTGACATCATTGTCGGTAATCAGAAGTTTTACCGTTAATGGTAACCTTAATATCGGCAGAACTCTTCTTCTTTCTAACTTCAGGCTCTCACTTCTTGGTAATATTATAAATAACGGAACCTATACTGATGATAATACCACCGGAGGTGTAACTCTTGCAGGAACAAGCATCCAACAGATTTCAGGAACAGGTTCATTTGGAAGAGTTGAGCTTAATAACAATGCGGGTGCAAGACTTAACAGCGATATTACAATACAGAACAATCTGCTTTTAACACTGGGTAAGCTTGATATCAATTCCAATCTGCTGACCCTCGGACTTAACAATAACATAGGAGGGGCTCCCTTCAGTCTCAATAATATGATTGTATCTGAAGGTGTTGCCAGCAGTAAGGGTGTCCGGAAGTTCTTCAATATAATTTCAGCGCCAACCAGTTTTGTTTTCCCTGTAGGTGTACCAGGAAAATACACACCTGCAACTTATTCCATAAATACAAATGGCGCCGTAGGCTATATCAATGTAAATCCTATAAATAATAATCACCCTGCAGTGGTTGATCCTAATAATGTTCTCAATTATTACTGGGAAATTGAGAGCTCAGGTATTACCAATTTTGATGGCAGTCTTTCTCTCAAGTATATGTCTGCCGATGTCAGGGGCACTGAAAGCGATTATATTGCTGCAAGGCTTCTGGTACCGGGAACATACTGGAGCAAAGCAACTCCTGGGGCCCTTACAGACAATGTTGATGAATCGACCCAGCTGATTTCATTCCCAATGCCGGCAGGAACTAATAATCTTAGCGGTGATTATACTGCAGGAGCTGATCCTGCAATACCTGACGAGGTTCCTACCTACATTTCAATAATGGATGGCAACTGGTCAGACGGATCAATCTGGCTTCCGGTAGGCTCATCACCACCCACTCCCGTTGGAGGCCCCAATGGATTCATTGTTATTATTGATCACAAGGTAAGCACCGATAATGACTTTTGTTTTGCATATAAAACCACTATTAATAATGAACTTCTGATCAAGTCTCCAACCTTCGGTCATAATCTTGGACTGGTTGACGGAACAGGAACTCTTTTTCTGGAAAGTGGTAACCTGCCAGCCGGCAATTTCAATACCTTCCTCAGTTGTGCCGGTGGAGGGACTCTTGAATATGGCGGGACAGGCAATTATACCATTATTGCCTCCCAGTACAACAGTGTTTCAAATCTTCTGTTTACAGGATCTGGTACACGTATTCTGCCGAATAAGGATCTTACAATATGCAACCGGCTGGTAATTGATGGCCCGACACTCGATAATTCATCCAATAACAGGAGCCTGATTATTAAAGGAACCCTGGAAAGATATAATACAGGGGCTTTCAGAGCGGGAACAGGTGGAAATGCAACAGTTTCATTTCAGGGAACTGCGGCCCAAACACTCGGAGGAGCACTGGGCAGTTTCAATGGTACAAACCGGTTCAATAATCTGGAAATAAATAATGGTGCAGGGCTTACACTGGGAAGCGGGACCAATGAGGTATCAGGAAATCTGCTGCTTACAAATGGAATTATCACAGCTACAAATGTTAACAGGCTGATCATCTCCAATACTCTCTCAGCATGTGTGATCCCTGCAGGTGGCAGCGCCTCTTCATTCGTGAGTGGTCCGCTTACAAAATACATCTCTTCCGGAAGCTCATTCAATTATCCAATTGGTACAGGAGCTACCCGTGGACATACATTTACTCTGACAACAGCGGCCGGAGCTGTTGCTCAATTTACAGCCGCCTATTATTCACCTAATGTTACATCGGGAGCCTATTCTGCACCCTTGCAAGCAGTAAATACAGACGAATACTGGAGTATAGCTTCAAACGCTGCCAGGAATGGATATGTAAAAATGGCCTGGGATATCAATAGTGATCTGACACCATTAATGACAACGAACGGATTGCCTGATATGCGGGCTGCATTATTCAGCGCTGGCAGCTGGCAGGGACAGGTCTCGACAGCATCAGGCAGCAACAGCGCCGGGGACGTTACAAATACAAATGCCATAAGCATTGGAACCACTGCTCAGAATTTCACAATTGGTTCAGTTACATCAACAATACCCCGGGCATCTCTTGCCCCAACAGGTCCGGTATGTGGTTCTGCTGGTATTCCTGTCAGATTTACATCCTTTAACGCTATACCTTTGAACTATACTCTTGACTATACTGTTGACGGAGTATCTCAGACTCCTGTGGTTGTTAGCTCATTGCCGTATTCATTGCCAACAGTAGTTCCCGGAGTATATCAGTTAACTGGTTTTAAATATAATAATGGACTTAATACAGGCGTTGTAGATAATACACCTGTAACGGCATATTCCGCACCGACAGCATCAAATGCAGGAATGGATCAGTCTCTTTGCGGACTGACTACGACAATGCTTGCAGGTAATGATCCTGTTGTTTATCCGGGTTTATGGTCGATAGTAAGCGGAAGCGGAGGGACATTACTATCTCCAACTTTGTTTAACAGCAGTTTTATCGGGATTGCGGGTAATACTTACACTTTACGATGGACGATAAGGAGCGGAACCTGTACTTCATCGGATAATGTAAATATTGCATTCCCTGTAGCGCCTCAGAGGCCTTCCGGCTTTACATCAGCTCCTGCATCAGTTTGCCAGGGAGTTTCAGGTTACGTTTATACGGTTCCGAATGTTCCTGGTACTACTTATAACTGGAGCTACAGCGGTTCGGGGGCTTCCATTTCAGGAACAGGCAATTCTGTTACAATTGCTTATGGGAGCAGCTCGACTTCAGGAACTTTGAGCGTAACTGCAACTAACGGCTGCGGAACAAGTACTGCAAGGAGTGTTCCGATAATAGTAAATCTGACAACATCAATTACATCAACTTCACCCGGAACGACATGCGGAGCTGGAACAGTATCGCTGGGAGCAACCTCATCCGCCGGTACAATACATTGGTATTCATCTGCTTCAGGAGGAGCTTCAATTGGAACAGGTACCACATTCATTACTCCGGTAATTTCATCAACTACTACTTACTTTGCCGATGCGACTTCGGGTTCATGCACAACCTTAACAAGAACTCCTGTTATTGCTACTGTAAATCCGGTTCCATCAGCA
>JADKBK010000007.1 GCA_016715075.1 Bacteroidales bacterium | reverse complement strand
AGTTTAATGATTATTATTCATCTGCAAAGAAAATGCGGACTCTGTTACCTGTCAATCCCAATTAGTAATGAAAATCTTTGCTCTTCATCATAAGAAATAATAGAGTAGAAATAATCTCATAGGTTTTCCAGAGATATAATATTGTTGGAGAGCGCGTAAATTGTCAGTCCTGATTGACTTTTTATTCCTGTTTTTTGCGTTAGATTCTTACGGTGACTAATCACGGTATGAATGCTTATATTCAAACTGTCAGCGATTTCTTTATTTGAAAGTCCCTTGGAAAGAAGCTTAAGAACTTCTGTTTCCCGTTCAGATAGAATTTTTTGCGGAAGGCTAGTATTATTCCAGCCTTGTTTCCCGGAATACTGATTATTTTTCGAGAGATATCCTCAGAGCTTTCATCGATCCTTACAATCTCATTAAACTCGTTTAATGTCTCAGTACTGATTAAAGAATTCATTATACCAATCCAGCGAATTTCAGAATATTCTCTTTTAAAATTTCTGAAAAGTTTCGCCCTGTTTTGTATAAGGATTGTATTTAAGACTATGACATGAAAGGTTATATTGGGTATGCATCTGTTTAAATCTTCAAGATCATCTATTCTATAAAGCTTCAGATTTGAATTATGCTTAAGAAAAATATTGGTCAGACCTTCAAACAAGAGATCAGATGGCTCAATTATCCCTATATTTAAAACCCTCTGTTTCATTTTGTACTCTTATTCTCGATTGACAAAACAAGAGGTATCAGTATTTGTTCCTCTATTAAAGAATGGATTTTCAGATCAAATTCCAGCTCAAATAAAGAGTATAATAATTTTCTTTTAACTATCCCCTGATTCTTTATCTGAATGTGTTGAAGGAGAAGATTTTTCAAGTCTGCCAGCTTAGATTCTATATCAGAATGATGGTTCTGATAATGATTTACCGAAAATTTCCCGCTACTTGAATTTTGTTTATTTTCAAAAAGTCCGGAAAAATAAGGAAAGGCCATTTCCCCTTCATAATCAAGATGTTCCATGACTTCCTCAAAATATTCATTAAAAAAAGCCTCAACAAGTTTCATCTCTTTTGGTTGCCCTGAAGCATTCAATTCCTTAATGTAAGCAGTTATTTCAGGATATTTTTCGTTTATGTAATAATGGTGACTATTATTCAGATACATTATAATAACCGGAATTGATGAAGCCTCTAATTTCGATGTATCTCCAACATTAAACCCATTATACAGATTGCATATAACAATAAACAGAAGTTCTTCAATTCCATACTCGCTGCATAACCTGGAAATCGTTTTGTCCTGGAGCACATCTTCAATTCCAAAATGTTCCAGAACCAGAAGAATCGATGGGTTCTCCCTGACTATATCTGAAATCTTCATATCAGATTTTACATAGGTCTTACTGGTAAGATACATTGCCATATATTTATAGGATAATGCAAATTAGCTCATTTTGTTCTACAGATAATGAATTTTACTTTATTGTGGAAAACTAAATTATTAAATGTTAGATAAAAAGACGAGAAATACCAAACATAAAACCTTTCCAGAAATCTGAATCAGGCCCCCATAAAAGTATCATTATACACTTTCAGTCCATACTCCGGTTGAGTAAAAAATCAGAATATATGTAATTGGAATTGTTGAGAGTTTCATGAGAAAGCAAACAATTCAAAATAATAATGGCTCTCTAGTTATTTACCGTGGTCCTCTGAGGATGAAAAATGTGCTATCAGGTTTAGATGGGGTATATATCCGTTAATAGGAGCGACAAGATGAATATTTATTTCAAAGACTCAGCCTGAGGCTACTATGAAATCAGTAGCCTCAGGATTTATCTGAATCAGCGGTTCAAACATTATCTATTGATCTGAAGTTTTAGCTTTTGAGCCTTACCGTTACTGTTAACAGATATAATATATAATCCATTTTTCAAACCAAAAGTTTCAATAGTATTTCTGTAATCAGTTAATTCCTTATGCAGTACCTTCAAACCATTAAGTGAATACATTTCAAGAATCACAGGAAATGTTATTTCAGAAGGCAGATCAAGGTAAAAGACTCCATTGGTTGCAGGATTCGGATATAGATTAATACTTTCCATCAACTCTTCAGATTTCGGAGCTGAATTACAGAAGGCTGTTGCATTGGCATTATTACTCCACGAAGAATTTCCTGAAGAGTTTACTGCCCTGATCCTGTAATAATACTTTCTCCCCTTTGTTAATCCGGTATTGGTATATGTTATGGTATTAGCGGGCAATGTTGCAATGGTTGTATAAGTCCCGCTCAGCGACAATGATCTCCTTAATTCAAAACTGACTTCATTGGTTGAATTATCAATCCAGTTAAGTATAATAGTATTACAATCTTTTGCACTTGCGTTAAGACCAGATGGGGCAAGAGGAGGTCCTGAAGCTGCTGTTTTTGCAGATGCTACATTGCTCCATCCGGAACTTCCCGTTGAATTAATAGCTTGTATCCTGTAATAATATGTTGTTGAACTGTTTAAACCCGAATTGGAGTAAGATGTGGTATTTGCTGACAATGATGCAATCGTAACAAAACCACTTCCTGCTGTTAATGAACGCTCGAGTGCAAAACTGGTTTCGTTGGTAGAATTATCCTTCCAGGTAAGGTTTATTGCAGCTGCTCCCTGCAACTATTGCAGCAAGGTTTGTTGGTGTGGCAGGGGCAGGGGCAGGAACAGAACTTGTCTGTTTAAATTTCGCTGTTGTACCTCCCACGACAAAAATACTATTATCTGTTCCAAAATCAAGCCATACCGGATAGCCACTTGACGTAGTGGCAGCCCATACTGAAATGCCATTACTATTGACTTTACAAACACCCATTTGAGACATGGTGCTCCCTGCAAAATAGGCTGCATTTAATCCATCCAGTCTCATTGGTGCAAGCGCCAGCAAAGCCAGATTCGGACCATCGGCATCGAGGTTCTGCCAAAGTAAATTGCCATTCGAATCATATTTCAAAATAACAGCACCATACCCTGCACTGGTATAACCTCCAATCACAGGATTATTGTCTGTACCAACCTCAAGCTTATTGCCATTAATGGCGTTTGTTTGAGACCAGATAACTGCTCCGGCCGGTGATAATTTTGTGAGAATGCTTCCAGGATTTGAACCATTAATAACATAGGTATTTCCAAAAGCATCACCTGCTGCATCGCCAACCGGAAGACTTTGATATCCTCCCTTGCTCCATATATTATTTCCATTCAAATCAATCTTTGAATACCCGTTTATGCTGCCTGTTATTCCTCTGTGCACTATCACTATGTTGTTATCCGGAGTGAATTTGAAGGTAATCGGGCCGCCAATTCCTGAATCAAAATAATTCCAGACTGATGCACCTGAGGAATTGAATTTTTTAACTTTGGTAACTTGTCCGTTCGGACCGGTTCCTATACCAAGAACATATATGTTATTATTAGCATCTACTAAACATTTTCTTGTAGAAGAACCGTCAAATGAACTTTCATATACTACACGCCACAATAAAGTTCCGGCAGGACTGTACTTCATTAAAAGACTTGCAGCATTAACTGGATTTGAATACCCTGACCGGATTGTACCCGATACCAATATGTTGCCCTGACTATCGGTTTCAACCCATGTGGCGACTTCGTGTCTGGTATTATCTGTATTATTGTAGGGAACTGCCCAAAGAAGATTCCCGGCTGCATCCCGTTTGGTTAAGGTTATATCGCCTCCTGCATTATAATCCCAGTTAGCTGTATAAACATTATTTGAAGCATCCGTAGCGACTGAAACACCTCCAGGATAATTAAACCATTCAAGTTGAACCTGTGCCTGGGTTGGTATAAATACTACCAACAATAATAAGGTGATAAGATATCTCATAATTAATAATATAAGGAGTATAATAAAATCAAAAATTCATAATCGTTTAGCCCGGATTCAGAGTCAGGTTTTTAGAATAAATAACAAAACCCGGAGTTCTACTGAAGTAAAGATAAACATCATACCCTTAAACTTTAACCCAATAATTGACTTTTTGTCAAAATATTAGGCCAATTCATCAATTTTAAATGGGTGCCTCCAGACTACAATCTGGTTGTTATTTGACTATTTCGTCAATAATAGATTTTAACGATGGCAAATTAACCCCCCGGCACAGATTTCATTTTATGAAGCAACAAAACGGAGAATTGTTTGTTATATAAGTGGTTAGTTTTAGGTTAGGGTTATTAGATTAGGTTGAACCCTCGGAGTTCTCTGAGGGTTCATTTTTTACAGTAAAGCACCAGCTTTTCCTATTTAACCAGAAAACCTTACAGGAATGCATTCAGTATATTAAACTTATTACTTTTGTTTAATTGTGATAATAGCCATATTATGTTTATAAAGTAGATTATAAATCTTCAAGCTAACTTTCAGAGAAAGAAATGTCATACCTGAGTCTTTATAAATTGATCCTGACAATTACCGCAATGCTTCTGGTTAACCCGGCATCATCGCAGGAATGGCCCGATTGGCGCGGCAGTAACCGTGATGGGATATGGAAGGAAAGCGGAATCATAAAGAAATTCAAAAGCAACACTATCCCTCTGAAATGGAGCATCCCTTGCGGATCGGGCTACAGTGGTCCGACAGTTTACGGGGGAAAGGTCTATCTGACCGACCGGATTACAAAGCCGGAGGAGTCGGAAAGAGTGCTCTGCATCAATGCCTCTGATGGAAAAATTATCTGGACATACTCTTATCCCTGCCCATATGGGGGTATGAGCTATCCGACCGGACCGCGTGCTTCTGTAGTGATTAGCGATGGGCGAGCCTACTCACTCGGGACAATGGGTCATCTTTTCTGCTTTGATGCCAATACCGGGTCAGTAATATGGAAGCATGATCTGAACAGTGAATATCAGATAAGGATGCCAACATGGGGTATTGCTTCCACTCCCCTGGTGTTTGAGAACAAACTAATAATTCAGACAGGTGGGAGGAAAGGAGCTTCAGTCCTTGCAGTTGATAAACGTACAGGGAAAGAACTCTGGCGTTCTATGGATGATGAGATCTCCTACTCTGCCCCTATTCTTATCAGGCAGGCCGGGAAACCGGTCGTGGTGGTCTGGACAGCAGAAAACCTGAACGGACTGGATCCCAAAACGGGAAAGGTGTACTGGAAGATCCCTTTCAATCTTAATATGGGAATGGGCATTGCTACACCTGTCCTATATAAAGAATTCCTGTTCGTAAGCAGCTTCTATAGTGGGTCCTTACTCGTAAAGCTGAGCCAGCTAAACACTACTGCCGAGACGATATGGCTTAGAAAAGGTGAAAGCGAACGCAAGACTGATGCCCTTCACTGTGTCATCAATACGCCTCTCATCATAGATGATTATATTTATGGTGTTGACAGTTATGGAGAACTGCGATGCCTGAATCTGCTGACAGGAGACCGTATCTGGGAGGATCTTACCGCGGTTAAGAAAGACAGATGGGCAAATATCCATTTTATCCGGAATGGACAACAAACCTGGATGTTCAATGAACAGGGAGAATTACTCATTACAGAGCTTTCTCCAAAAGGTCTGAAAATCATCAGCCGGGCAAATCTTATCGAGCCTACTCCCGGACAGTTGAACCGACGCGGAACAGGTGTGGCCTGGAGCCATCCGGCTTTCGCAAATCGCTTTGTTTTTGCCAGGAACGATAACAGCCTTATTTGTGCCTATCTTGGAGAATGAATTAACTTTCAGTTAAAATCCAAAGGCAGAGCTTTGGAATTGACAGACAGATCGCTGTTCATAATCGATCAGGATAAAGGAGGGCAGCTTTCCTGGGATGCCCGGAAAATGTCAGACATTCTTTTTAAAACCACACCATAAATTTATATCTTTACTATAACCATCAGACTGACGATCTAAAACCTTAATACCTGATACCATGCATCGGAGAGAATTTCTCAAACAGGGCGCAATTGCTACCGTTACCGGACCTGCCGTTATAAAGGGACTCTATATGAATAACCTTTTCGAAGGTTCAACCGGAATTCCTGTCAACATTGATATCCCGAGTCCGTACCTCGATAAGCTTATTGTCAAACCCGTTATGACAGCGATGTATCATACCGCAGTATGGGAGGGACCATGCAGATGGAAAGGAGAATCGAAAGAGTCAGAACTGCAGGCAGCCGCTGCACAGTTCGAATCATTCAAAAAGAATATCGATAGCGCGATCTATGATAAATCTCTTGCGACTTTTCTCGAACCCGGACAGATATACTTTGTAGAAGATTTCAAAATCAAGGAAGAGGAGTTCCAAAAAATTGATGAAGATGCCCGTAAAGCAGATGTAATATACCTTAATCCTTATGGCTGCTCGGTTTCAGACTATGCCGTTGCTGCAAGGTACAATAAACCGGTAATTCTCAGCTGGGGTCCCAACTGCAGAACTGTTGATGTAGCTTCTTACTGCCGTAGCAATGGACTGGAGTGTTACGTTCCTGATGATGTGGAAAATCTGGATCAGATCCTGACTCTTCTGAAGGCAAGGAAGAACTTCTCAAATACAAGGATCCTGTTCCCTACCGACTGGAAATGGCCTTCCGTTTGCAGTGTTGCAGGGATCAATGACCCTGCTGCTCTCAGGGAACAATTTGGAATAGAGCTCGTTGTTATCTCCTATGATGAAATGGCAAAAGAGATGGAGAGGATAAAAAGTGACAAGTCTGCCGGACAAAATGCATCAGGAATGGCAGATACGGTATATGGAGGGGCAAGCCGCTCATTCATTGATAAAAAATATGTCGCTAAAAGTATGGAGTTTTATCAGACAGTTGTAAATCTGATGAAAAGACATAACTGCAATGCATTTACAATTGAATGCTTTGAGTTCTGTACGAGCAGGTTACCACAGAAGTGGAACATCACACCCTGTCTTGTCCATACGATGCTGAAGGACCTTGGTATTCCATCGGCCTGTGAAGGAGATCTGGGTGGATTACTGCCTATGCATATGCTGATGCTTCTTTCAAATAAATCACCACACTTCGGTAATATGTTTTATTACCCTGAAATGGGAAAAGGTACCATGGCTGTTAACCACAGTGTTCCCGGAATTAAAATGAACGGCTTTGACAAACCCGGTCTGCCTTACCAGCTTTCACATTTTGTCGATTCAGGCTGGGGTACCAAAGCTATTGTTGATTTTATGAATAATGACATCAAAGACATTACAATTGCCAGGATGAACCCTTCAGGAAAGGGAATACTTGTCCTGAAAGGGACACTTGTTGATTCTAAAGGCTGGGATGATGAGACAATCGGATGCCATGACATTGCCTATATGGTCGGAAAAGAAAGTGGTACTGCCAGGGAGTTTGTACGACGTCAGTCTGACTATGGTAACCATCTGCCCTGGGTGTATGGCGACTATTCGGAACAACTAAGCAGGCTTGGGAAACTCCTTAATATCGAGGTTGAAGTTATCAGCTGATAATCTATCAGCCTACTGAAAAATTGAGCAATACCATATCATGTTTTACAGTATATTCCATTTCTCTTCTTTGTGATAAAAATGATAACAACGGAAAACAAATTACCGGATTATTTATTCAATTAAACTGCAGGCGGTTTAAGTTAGTTGCCAGACTATTACACTGAGATGAAATGTTCTAAGTTCATTGAGTCAGCAGAGTACTCCGGATGGGGGCTGTTTCCTCCTCCATTTCGCTTTTACCAATCTCGTTATTCCGTTTATCTAAATATGTTATTGAAATATAACCTTCCCGGACTTCCACAGTTATGCTGCCTGAGCCGGTGGTATACCTGGAAAAATCACCGGTACTTAAACGCCTTCTGAGCTTTGGTTCATTGAACAGAAACCTCTCAGCATTCTGATATTGCAGATACCTGTTTGTCCCTCTTCCATATTTTGATGAGTACAGCTTTTGTATTTCCCCAAAACTGGATTCAAGTGAGTCGCGGACTTCTCCTGGCAGATTGACTACAACTTTATATGCTGTCTGACTCTTTCTTGTACCATACACATGAATCTCACAGTCCTTTTCCAGAAAAACCCCATGAAGTTTAATTTGATTTTCTCCGGATAATTGTGTCCCGGTAAATCCCAGTTTATTCAACTCAGCAGCCAGCATATCCGAATGACCATTTATCGGAACATCCTTAAATTCAATGTGTTCTTCTGATGAACAACCATTTAATAAGATAATCAATAGTAAAAGGTATATATTCTGCAATTAGTCTGATTTTTAATTATAAAATCCTGAATCACCTTTTCAAATGCCTGCCGTGGTAATGCACCAATTGCAGCTTGTTTCGTAGTTGGATACTTTTTCCCTGAAGTCCCGCGCAGAAAGATGGACTATCTTATTAATCACCGTTCCCATAATATTACTTTAATTTATGGCACAAAAATACTATCCAATGTCCCGATAAGCGAGAAATTGAGTGTCATATGCTTCATGTCAGCAGTTGATTAAGGTTAACTTTTTTATTGATCCAGGTTAACCCTGCTTATCCGGACAGATAATTTCACCACCGGCATTCACAAATATGTATTTCCATTGGACATTAGTTTCATCTTTAGAAGAAATCTCCAAAAATCAGACAGCCTCTCAAGGCCCGATCACGTAAGACACTGAATATTAATTCACTCCAATGCCTTATTAAGTTTGCCAATATCTTCATTGTCCGGAATAAAACCGACACTCGTAAAATCAAATTGCCAGTGATCATTGATTTTTACGAGATGATAAACTGTACGAACAGGTATCTTCTGACTATATGGTTTCATAAACATTTGCTCGAAGGCAACCGCTGAATTACCGTCTTTGGCAATCCGTATTTCACGTTTATCAATTGTGACATCTATCCTGAGTGAAGTATCGGCAAACATCTGTCTGATATTATTGTACATTTCTGTCTTAGTCCAAAATTCCTTTGAATCGGTTCCGCAGGAAAGAACATCATCTGTTAATAAAGCAATCACCGCATCAGCATCTTTTGCTTTTACTGCTGACCAGTGTGCATCCAAAGCTTTTGATACAGCAACTTTTGCTGAAGTGAGATCAGCAGGAAGAACTTCTGTTTTTGTCTGGCAGGAAAATAACACCGTTGCCATCATGAATAAAACTATTAAGAGCCTTTTCATTTCTTTGAGATTTGAGTTAAAATATAACGAAGTAACTGTAAATAAGTCATTTCACCGTAAGTTACAACATAATATAACCAAAATCAATATTATTTACAGCGACGTTTCGGGGGACTTGCTACCAAAAGATCGCTCCAGCAGAGCTCAATATTCTTTAATCATTTTCTATAAACAATAAACGGTTCTTCACTGGAAACAGGTCGTCCCTCTGGGAATATAAACAGATTGTATCTGCGCGAATCTATATATGTTATAAGCCGCATAGCGGCGGGCCTGTTTATTGAACCGCAAAAACATGAATTGTTGCTGAAAATCCTTAATTTAGATTTCAGTAAAAATTTTAATCCCGTGAAATGAAAATAACGGTAAACAATACCCCATTAGAGCTTCATGAGGGAGCCAAAGTGCAGGATGCAATTGTAAAATATTACTCACATTCCGGGAAAAAGGTTCCCGTGCCTTTACCTGCTGCCGAAGACCGCTACGGAAACACAATTGCTCATGATGGTGAACTGACTGATGGCAATGCCATTTTTTTAAAAACAGAAACTGGAATGCCTCTTCCCTCTGTTGTTTTTGTCTTACTGGGGCTCGGACTTCTTTGTGCCTGTGGCACAGGAAAGAAAGCCGCCTCAGCCAGTCATGCTGAAAAAGAGGCTGTAATTTTTGCGGTAAACGACATGCATGCAACCATTGACAATTTTCCAAAGCTTGCCTGGATTGTTGATAGTCTGAGAATGGTTTATCCCGGCATGCTTCTCGTTGCTGCAGGCGACAACCAGACAGGCAATCCGGTGAACGATCAGTTTCCGGAAAAAGGGTTGCCCATGATTGAGCTGATGAATGCTGTGGACTTTAACCTTAGCGCAGTAGGAAACCACGAGTTCGATTCCCGGCCTAAGGGATTCAGTTCTCTTACTCACAAGGCCAACTTCAGCTTCATTTGTGCCAATACAACTGCTCCTGATTCGCTTGGTATCAGAATCAGTCCTTATAAGATAATCACTTTGTCAAACGGTCTTAAACTGGCATTTATCGGACTTCTTATAATCAATCAGAATGGAATTCCCGATTCCCATCCCGACAATGTGAAGTCATTCTCCTTCCGTTCTCCTTTCGACACTGCTCCTGAGTATATCTATCTTAAAGACCAGAGTGATATTTTCATTGCACTTACGCACCTAGGTTTTGAGAATGATGTGAGGCTTGCTGAGAATATGCCGGCCGGCCTTGATCTCATCATCGGAGGACATTCACATACTAAGGTTGCAAAAGAACAGATCTTCAATAATGTATTAATCACCCAGGCTGAAAACAAGCTTAAATATGGTACCCTCATACGGCTCACTGTGAAAAGTGATGGATCGCTGCAACGACATATGGAACTCATTGACATCAGGAATACTAAAAATGAAAATGCAACCATCCGGGCAATGGTCGACAAGTACAACGACAATCCGGTACTTAACCAGGTAATTGCAACGGCTTCCGATGATTTTTCATCATATGAAGAGCTGGGGTATTTTATGGCCGATGCACAGCGCGGAGCTGCCAGAGCAGATATAGCGTTGGTGAATCCGGGGGGTGTGAGAATAGATCATCTGCCAAAAGGTTCTGTGACGGTAATGAATATTTACCAGCTCGATCCCTTTGGGAATGATCTTGTAGTTACAACTCTTACCGGAAGTGAGATCCGTGCTCTGATGCTTTCAGCCTGGCAGATTGATGACAAGAGTCCGGTATATCCATCGGGTATCAGGACAAGGGTCAGGCTAAGTGCTGATGGCAATATGTCGGATGTCACTCTGCTTACAGATAGCGGCGCCCCTCTTGATATGAATAAAACCTTTACTGTTGCCATGAATAATTATATGACCCAGGTTTACAGGTACAGTCACAGCGATCCGGGCAGATCACTCTATATCTCAACTGCAGATGCCACAATAGGCTATCTTAAGGAACTGAAGAACATCGGGAGTTACAGAGGGGAGAAGAGGGTTGAAACAGAATAAATGCCTTATTTATCTTTAAATTTAAAAAAGTATCCAACCGAAACATACATACCATAGGTAAATCCTTTGAATTCGGGCTCTAAAGATTCTGGCTGCACGATGGCAGCAGATTTGCCAACATGGACTGTTCCAACCACAACATCTTCACTCATGGCACTAAAATCTTTACCGATTGGAATGCTCAGGGTTATCCTGACCGAATTGCTTATCGAATAGCGGATGCGTGGGACAAGACTTAGACCAATAAGTCCGTAATAACCACCAAACCTTAGTTTGGATTCATCATTCAAATCATTTGGGGTAAGTGTTGGCGCTGCTACATGAAACCCCAAAGCACTCCCTGCTTCTAATCTATCGCTGATCGGAAACATGTAACCAACACTAAAGGCTGTGAAGTCAAGAGCAAGTTTCGTTGAATAATCGGATAAATCAACTTTATCATCTCCAAGGTTTACGTTATCGGAGGCAAAAAGCAAGGCGAGAGACATATCAAAATATACTCTCTTCCATGATAGTTCACCCGAAATATAAGCCCCTGGTCCGGGATATGAAAAGGTGACCTGATTACCCGATTGAGTGAAGGTTTGGGAAAGTTTACCCGCACCTCCGCCTGCTGAGATTCCCAATACCGCCTGGGAGTAACCGTTGATGCTGAAAAATATGAATATTACTGAATATAAAAGGATACTATTTTTCATCGTTTTGATTATTAAATTGTTGGGGTATAGTTACTATATTATCTGTAAGTTTTTTCAGGTTTGCAGGTTTGGTGATCTCATAGGGCAGGGTATGCTGACTTATATGTAATATTCTGCCACTCTGAGGTTCTATTACAAACACCATCCAGATTGTTGAATTATCAATTGCAAAAGCCTGGGGATTATATGTTGTTATCGCGTGACCATAAGAAGCAGTTTCATAACCCTGTACGGCACCCGAAGCTAAGCTGGTTGCAATATTTCCAACTACTCTTCCTTTGGTTGGCTCAATGCTTTTGCACCATAAAAAAACAAATAATCTATCGGTAGTATCTTTCAACGGTGATAAGTGATATGAATCAGGCAGAGATGTTAGCAAGCGCAGGTCCTTTTCAGGTATTGCTGGAGGAAGCGGATAATAAGGCAGTAATTCTGACTTCAGCTTTAAAAGAAAAATACTTAGTGAATCACTTGACCTCTGCCAGGCTGATATATCAGAAAAATTGTCATTTGAAATATATTTCATCTGACCTGAAACGAGCATGGTTTTTAGTTTTGTATCAAGACTGTCCGAATATGCTTTGCTTAATTCATCCGAGTGCACATACTTATCAAGATTACCCACACCTTTATGGATAATAATGTTGGTATTGACAGGCAGCAGGCAAAAGTCAGCTTCCTTTAAAGAGTAAACCGGCTTTTGTATCTCAGAAAAAGATTCCATTTTTCTGAGATTCAGTTCAATCTCAGATTTCGAGTCTTTATTTATTAAAACCGAATCCGGTTCATAACCCTGATTAATTGCTTTGAAATAATACTGATCTTTTTTGCCTGCAAAGATCATCTTTTTATTTACCGGTGAAATGCCGCATATCTCATCGGGAAGCCCATAGATATTTGGACTCCGGCTCATTAATATCATTGACCCTTCCGGGATTGATCTTACGGTAAAATTCCGTGAACTGCAGGCCTGAATAATTAACAGCAGGGCTGGTATAATAATAATTGCTGCAAAACGATTTTGAGGTTTCATTTGTGATAATCTTAAAATTTATAGTAAGCCTTCAGCAGATAGGTCCCTTTTGAATAACTGACTTCATCAGGTGTTCCTGATGAGGTATAATAGCTGAATCCGGCCGGAAAATGCAAAGCAATTCCAAAATTATTTTTTTCATATGCTGGCCCTACCAGAAGTCCATATTCGATACCGCCCAGCCTTTGGTCCCACATATCTGCCTTTACTGAACCATAACCAAAATAACCGCCTAACTGAAGGTGAATGGGTTTGTTCGGATACCGGGCAAGCCAGTTCAGTCCAAGACTTAACCTTGATGCTTTGTTGCTGGTGCCCGTAAAAGTGGCGTTTTCATATTCAAAATATCCGCCCAAGCGCAGAATCTCACTAACCTGGCGGGCATAAAATGCATTAAATATCGGGCTTAAGTTTATATCCGCCCATAAGTTTATCGGATCGCCGATCCATACAACTTTCTCTGGGCAAAATCCTCCTCCAATACCAACAATGTTCTTTTTTTCGTCACCCTGTGAAAAAAGATTAAGGGTCAGCATCAGGCAAGCCATAACCAGAATTTTATTTTTCGTCTTCATAGCTATCAGGTTTTATAGGTTTCTCAGTTGTAAATTATACTTGGGACCATTTTACTTAAACTCAGAAATCATACAGTTTGCTGGGAGATGTCGGAAAAGACAATTTCGTTACAGAAAAAATAATTAATTAGATTTGTAATAGTATCATCATTTTTGTCATCTCAAGTATTGTATATGTCCGGGGATTTCAGGATTTTATCAGCCTTCTGGATTCAGGCAATCAGGAAGCCTGGGATATAATGCGTTTTAATATGGAACAGATGATTGAACACCGGTGCAAAGAAGACCTTATTGAAATACTTTGGATCTCAGATGGAACCGGGATACCGAAAAACAAAACTCAGTTTTTTGACGAAGTATTCAGACTATTCCGGGAGAAATTCAATGATTCACTGCCACAATTTGAAAATTTTAAAGCTCTGAAGAAATATATTCTGGATTTGTGCTCTTCATATATTAACCATGGTTTCAGAAATTTCATGCTTCTATTATCCCGGAACGACAGCAGGGCTTGGTTTCGGTTAGATAAGGACCTTAAAACAAAGATGGTTTATTGGCTCGTTTCGGTTAAGAAAAGTAATTTAACAGACGCTGAACAGGTGTATTACGATGCTCTTATCACATTTACACAGGTGGTACAACAAAAGAAGCTTGACTTCTCATCATCTAAAAATCTGAAATCTTATATTTTCAGAATAACAGAATTGAAAATGCTGGAAATGAACAGGGAGAACCGGCGACAGGAAAAATTTTCGAATTCTGAAACAGGTGAAAATCTATCACTGGTGGAGGAATTATATGATGAAGAATTAGACCTTAAAATCGAAGAGCTGATGAAGCGACTCGACACTCTGGAACGTGAAATCCTCTTTAATAATTTCTATCATAACAAGAGCCTGAAAACAATTGCTTCCAGACTGGGTATAACTGAAGAAAATTGTCGTGTAATTAAGTTCAGAGCTCTGAAGAA
Organism: Bacteroidales bacterium; assembly: GCA_016715075.1. Taxonomy (GTDB): domain Bacteria; phylum Bacteroidota; class Bacteroidia; order Bacteroidales; family VadinHA17; genus LD21. Next base: position 270,055 of record JADKBK010000007.1, on the reverse strand, counting down.
AATGAAGGCCATGGTCAAAGATGTGACCCCGATAAATGCAGTGAAATAAAGTATGAATGGCTATGAAGCATAAATATGTAATTGAAGAAGGAATAATCGAAAATTATCTGCTGCACCGGCTCAATGCGAGTGAAACAGATGATTTTGAGGAACATTTGCTTTATTGCAGAGAATGCCGTAACCAGTTGGAGGAAACAAAGGAAATAGTCACCCTGACTCAATACATGGCAATCCATACCCCGGGAGAAGCGAATAAAAAAACCGGCACAAAAAAATCCTTCATTTTATACCGATCCTGGATGAAAGCCGCAGCAGTGTTGCTTTTTGCTGTTTGTTCAGCAGGTATAATATGGAGCCTGCTTCAGAAGCCAGCTATTACTCCGGTCAATACAGAAAACAAATCCGATAAGGGTAAAGATATCCGGGATTCAATACCTGTTGATGAAAAGCGGACAAAAGAAAGCTTGAGGCAGACTACTGCACACGTGAGAAAAGAGTTTATATCAGAAAATTATGATGAACTTCCCTTATATGAAAATGCAATAAGAAATAATCTAAGAGGGGAAAGCATCAACATACTATCCCCAAAAATATCATCAGAAATTGCATTTGGAGAGAAAGTGGTCTTCTCATTCAAAGATTATAAGAGTGAGTTTTTCCTCACGGTGATAAACCATGCTGGAAAAACAATCTTTGAAAACAAGGTGAGATTACCATTTATACTACCGCTTGAATTGCCGGAAGGATTGTACTACTGGGAAATTACAGAAAATGATGAGGTGGTATTTGTCAGTAAATTTCTTATCATTTAATTAATCCCCGACTAACTCAAACCCGCTCCAGAATTTCGGGAAGGCAGTATCTTCTGAATTTATCAGGTTCAGCTTGGCTAACCTGAGTGAATGTGCATAATTATTCTTCTGAAACACATACCTATAGAAATCAGTCATCAATTGCGAAGTATTAAGGTCGCCTATTTTCCAGAGAGAATAGATAATATTCGGAGACCCGGCAAACAGGAAACCCCGTGAAAGTCCCATCAGGCCTTCCCCTTTCATCAGAGTGCCCGCGCCACTCTCACAGGCGCTCAAAACTACAAGATCGGCATTCAGAATAAGGTTATAAGTTTCACCTGAAAAAAGTATCCCTTCATTTTTTTCATTGATTTCATCCGGTAAATCTTTCAGCCCGGTGAAATCCTGTTTAGTCTGATAAAAAGCAATGCCGGAGAGATTGGGTTCCTTATCATCGCAAAAACCATGGCTGGCAATGTGGACATACCTGTATTTCCCAGCCTGATTTTTAAAGTTCTCCTCTGTGGCATCGGCAAACAGATAACTCCTGGCCGGAAGTTTATTGCGGATAAACAACTCCGCTATCGTTGAGATCTCTTTTTCCGTGTAAATCAGTTCGTTGAATTTTCTTCCTCCTGAAGTTGCCGAGCGCAGGGTTGTTTCGCCTTTCAATGAATCGTTCACAACAAGATTTGCTGCTATGATATTCCCTTCCCGTGAATTACTCTTAAACACCGGGGCAAAGCCGATAAACCCATTTAAAGTGCCGGCTTTTCCAGGTCTGAGATTCCTGATACGCAACCAAAGATTGGCCGAATAATGATAGGAAACATCAAAATATTTAATCAGATAGTCGAGGTCGGAAAAGTTTAGCACGTTCTTACTTTCACCAGAAACTAATGTCTCGAATGGAATATAGAACAACTGTCCATCAGGAACAATAATAAGCCTTTCACAGCCCATAGAAATATCTTTTACAGGAAGGATAAGCTTACTATAAAGGAGGCTGCTGGCAGAAACAAAAGTACCAGTTTTCAATTTTCTGATATCACGTGGATAATCGTAAAACTGCTGTTTTACAACTGCGTCGACAAGTACTGTTTTAATACTAAATTCCCTGTGGTTGAATGCAAAGATAAAGAGACTGTCACCTGCGATAAGGTATTCTATGAGAGCAGTTTTACTATCCAAACCATTCATGATATCATTAGAGGTCATCTCCCGGGGAATATTTCTTAAATATTGGTAAACAGGATATTTTATCTCGAACGAATCAATCATTTGCTGGTACCGGCTGGTCAGGGAAAAGAATTTGTTTTCCAGTGCCTTAATACGAGAGCTGTCAGATACATTTTCCGACTGGCTCAGTTCCTGCAGCTCCAGATCGCAGTTTATTTTGTCGGAACGCAGTTTCTTTTCCTCTGCAAGCAAACTGTCGGGAATACCTGCAAACTGCCTTATATTGCTTTCCTCCATTGCTTCGGATAATACTCCCGCCCTGGCTTTTTCAGCAAAATAAAAAGCCTGTTCATCATAAGCCTTGTCGTTTTTAATAACGGATAAACGATAGGACACTTTTACCGCATCAGCAAATATCTCCCTGGCATCGCCTTCAGCGAAGAGTTTAGAGCCTTCTTCGCGCAATTGATGGGAAAATCTGTCACTGAGATCCGATATGAGCCTGTATACTGAAAGGCATTTCACCAGATCTTCCGGATCTTTCGACATACTCTCATAGTAGATCTGCAAAGCATTTGCTTTGTTTTCGAGACTCCTTATTATATCAGGATAAAAATCTATATCATCAATTCCTGGATTATCGGCCGGGTTTGTACTGGTAAAAGACGGTACAAGTATTGCAAGAGACTTTCGTATGTTTTCGAAGGCAAGTGTATAATTACCCTGAAAAAGATTGATCTGGCTCTGATGGACATATATCTTGGAAATATATCCTATGGACTCCTTAAAATGGTTTAGAAAAATGGATAATGCCTTATCATAATACCAGGATGCACTATCATGTTGCTGCAACAGCATAAAAGTGCTCCCTATGTTCGAATAGGTAAGCGCAATATCCTGGTTAATTTCATTAAATATGCTCTTTCTTATTCTGAGAGTCTTCCTGAAAAAATCCAGTTCTTTTAAATAGTCTTTTTTATTTTCACAAATTACGCCAAGATTATTGTAACTTGAGGCCACATCGGGATGGTTTTCGCCAACGACAACAAGACGGATCTTCAGCGCTTTGTCCTGATAAAAATAAGCCTGCTCTTCGTCTTTCATCTCCTGGTAACAGATCCCCATGTTATTATTACACCAGGCAACCTCCATACTTTGCTCACTATAGATTTTTGTAAACAACTCCAATGCCTTTCGGATATAAACCAATGCAAGTGGGTAATCATTTTTCACATAATAACTTATTCCCAGACTGTTATATGTCCAGGCAAGGTCGGACTCAAAAAAATCAGGTATGCTCAGGTTGGTTTTCAATGCTTTATGGAATAGCTCCAGACCTTTATTGATCTCGCCTTTGGAGAAGTAAGCATTTCCCAGACTTAAGTAGATATTCTCAGCAACCCTGTTCTGAAGCCCATATTTTGGAGAATAGACAGCGAGTGCCTTGTTCAGGTAAAGAATAGCGCTATCGTATTGACCTGTACCCGAATAAACATAGGAGATGGCTTTGTAAACATCTTTGATTTGTTTAACCGAATCTATCCCATTTTTGAGCCATAGAGGGAATGATCTTTTGTAGCTTACTACCGCCGAGTCATATTCCATGTTGTCGGTGTATTTCTCGCCAATTTCATAATAATACACGGCCTCCTCCAGGGGATGACCGGTAAGCCAAGTCTCATACTTTTTACCTCTGTTGTGTAAAAAATTGAGAGCGCTGGCATCCGCCTTCCAGGCCCCTATCTGTCTCATCGCGGAGTAATCACACTTCAATGCACCGGTAGTATCGCCAGATTGGAGAAATATATCAGAGGCTGCACAGTAATAATAAATTGCGCTGTCAAAGACCGAAGTCTCCTCAAAGGATTTTGCTTTTGCGATACACATAGATAATCTGACTGTATCACGAACATCCGAAAATATTGGAATAGACAAAACTACATTGCAGGCCCCTGCAAATAAGAGTGTCAGCAAAAGTTTAATCTTCATGTCACAAGGTTGAACAAATATCCAATGACAAGTTATAAAATATTTTCAGTCAAAATTCTCTGATAACAATTTTTGGATAACCATAATTTGTTTTCGTTCCAATTTTACTGAATTGCTGTCAGAAAGTTACCGTTATGCCCGGCGAGTACAGAGGTGTCAGGTTTAGCTATTTCCTGGGGACTGATTTCTTAAAACCGCTTACATTAAGTAACGGGTCATGGTTAGGATCGTATGCCTCCTTATCCGAATAGATGATTTCACCACCTGCATTCACCCACCTGTACTTCCATTTGTCAGTATCTCTCTCTACATTCCCGGTGTGCGGATTACGATACTCATTCTGACCGGTAAGTGTAAGAAACATATCCTTATTTATCTCATAAGATGTTTTCCTCCTGCTTTCATTTATTGCATTATCCATTTCCTGCAGCTCCTTCTGGGTTGCAGCAATAAGTCCCGACCGTTGCCTTTGTCCATTAACTTCAGCTGTTATCCATTTCAGGTTCCAGATACCTGAGTTCTGTATTACCAATAGCAGAGGTTCCCATTTCACCATTTCGCCCTGAGGGGTTCTTATAAACATTGTTTGCCTGTTTTTCCAGAGTCCGCCGCCGTTAATACCGTAATCTTCAATAACAGTGACCATTCGTTCAGAATAGAGTCTATTATCCTCCTTGTAATTGAACTCGATCATTGCTGCATAATATACCATATTTGTTACCATCTTTACAGAAGGGTCTACAGTGGAGGAATAGAGTGAAACCAGTCCCGGGAGCTGCTTTTTTGCAGTGATATTCACCATTGAGGCATTGGGATGTGCATAAGGGATGGCAACCTGAGCCATAAAAGCGACCGGATCCCTTTTTCTTCTGACAAGTGTATTATTGAAAACAGCACCTTCAGGATTGCCCCAGGCATTACTCTGGTCAATGCAGAGAATCTCGGGTAACCACCGGATCATTACGCTTCCTTTCGGATCATTTTTAACAGATAAGTCAAACTTGCAGTCGACCATATTATTGGCACCAGCACTGTTTGGATCCAGAATACGGATTGCCCCGCCACCAATTATCCACCCCTTTGGAACAAGAAGGCTCAACGCTTTCTCATTAGGTTCATTGATTCTGGTGAAATATACTGCGTCGCTCTGTCCGAAAATGTTAATACCTAACAACAGACAAATTGATACCGTAGCGATTAATTTCATGCGTTCATTAAATTAATTTCGTGGTTAATCAACTGAATATCATGATACAAACTGCCTTTGTAACCAGCCGCCAATTATATTTAGTTTATGTTTATTTTATTGGTTTCAGATATTTATCCAGAAACTCAAGTGTTCGTTTTGCCGTTGTAATCTGGTTTTCCTTCTTAACAAATCCATGTCCTTCGTCAGGGAATACTACGTATTCAACCGGTACTCCGTTGTTCTTAACACCTGCAACGATTTCGTCACTTTCGATTGGCAAAACGCGTACATCATTTGCGCCCTGAAAAACGATAAGTGGCTTATTGATCGTTTGATAATTGTACAGGGGTGAAATATTTTTTAACCTCACACTGTCAGCGCTATATGGATCGCCCATTTCTTCGTACAATGCTTTTCTGCCGGATTCCCAATACGCAGGGATACTCCGGAGTGTTCTCAGCCAGTTGGCCACGCCAAATAAATCAACACCAACTTTAAATTCTTCCGGATGAAATGCCAAAGCGCCCAGAACCATACAGCCGCCGTAACTTCCCCCGTAAATACCAATAGCTGTACTATCAATGTAGTTTTGCTGAGCAAGCCATTTCTTTCCCCATATACAATCTTTTAAATCGCCATTACTGTGGTCCCTGTTATCCATCTTGTAAAATGTTTTCCCATAACCGCTGCTGCCACGGTTATTTACGGCCAAAACTGCATATCCGTGATTTACAAGGAACTGAATTGAATTACTGAAACCAATCCGGCTTTGTCCGCCAGGGCCACCATGAACATAGACTAAAGCGGCTGCTTTATTTTCATTATCGGCTTGCAGCGGCCGGTAATAAATTGCCGGAATTTCCCTGCCGTCGAACGATTTATATCTGACCACCTCCGCTTTTACTAAATCATTCTGATCAATTGCTTTATTTAATGTTGAGGTTAATTGCTTAAGATTTTTTTTGTCAAGATTATAAACATACAGATTCTGAGGACTTGTGCTGCTTCCCACGGTAAGCAGCAGGTTCTTTTCACTTTCCGAAATATCGACTCCTAAAACGTCTCCGTCCTTAATTTCGGGGAACTCAACTGGCTGACCAGTTATGTGATCAAATAGAAGGACTTTATTTTTTCCGTCTTCATTTATAAAAACAGTGTGAAATCCTTCATTTTCACTCAAGGCCATATAAGCTACATCCCATTTATCCTCAAAGAATTTTTCTGCCTTCCCGCTATTTATATGATATTTAACCAGGTAGGTGAATTCACTGCCATCGCTTGTGGTGTAATACATTATACTGTCGTTCTTTTCGAATGCCATCGGATTCCATGTGGCCTCATTGTCGATACTAAGGCGTGTCATCTTTTTATTTTTGGTATCGAAAAGATAAAGCTCGTTTTTATCGGAAGTGATGCTCTTTGTAAGTGCGATATACCGCTCACTCTTGCTTATTCCACCCGGGTCCAGACCTGAATCATTCTGATAGACCATTACTGGTTTCCAGCTTGCAGTATCCAATTTCAATAAATCAAAAAATTGCGGATTACGATTATTGCTGATTATATACATCGATTTTTTATCGGCACTCCAACCGAAAAAATTATTGGTGCTTTTTGGCCATGGTGTTAAATCTATGGCACCTGTGTCAGATTCACTCTTTAAAAACAGATGAGAATTTTCATCACCTCCATTATCAGCCGAATAAAGAAATTTACTGCTTTTTGGCAGGTAATTCACTGCAAAAAAAGATTCTTTGGTCGAAGAGGTAAGAGGCTTTGTTAATGTATCTGAAATGTTTAATTCATAAACATTATAAATGCCTGATGAATTACTGCCGATTAATAATTTGGTTTCATCAGCATTAAAGCCTGAACCATAAACTGAGAGGTTTTCGTACAACTGCTCAATGGAATACTGTTTAGGTATTCGTGCCTTTTCACTTCTTTGTGTACAGGAACCAAGCACGAAAATCAATAAACTTAATTCTAATAACTGCCTTAGATGTCTCATAATTCTGAATGTTAGATATTACTTAAAATCCGATATTTTATTGTTAAATTTAATGAATGTCATTCTCTGATAAAAAGGATTTGCTTTCTCGTGCCTCCTCCTGACACTCACAACCGAATTAAAGTTAAACAAAATTATTTAAATACGCTTCACCGGGGCTGTACTCTGGCAGGGCCTGACAGGTTTTTCACAGCTTTTCAGTGTTCAGGGAGCTTTGATTTTTGTTATCACTAATATACTCCGGAATATCCCCTGGCTGGCAGGCTAAGGCTGTGAAGATTGTGTCAAGGGTACTAACAGGAAATTGGATATATAATATGATAATATTTTTAAAATAAGATTAAATTTATGCGCTCGGTTTTTATGTCAACAGGTCTCACAATTCATTCATCAGGCCAGAGGGACCATTGTTAGTCAACAGCCAGAGTCAGATAGGTTATATGCCTTGCGTTCAGACCTGTCTGGAAAAATTGTAAAGTCAACGAAAACAAATTAATGGTATGATTAACAAGATTTTGTTCCTGCTGCTTTTATTCCTGGTCAGCTGTTCTTCGCCCAATCCTCCGGCAAATCCTGCAAAACCCAAAGTTCACTCAAAACATAAGCCAGCTTCTTCCAAACCCTTATCAAGCCCATGGAATGTTATGACTTATCCTGGCAAGCAGGGCGAACAGGCGGCACGGAAATATGTAAAGCTTGAAACAGATGGCAAATATTCAAACTCAACTGTTACTGATGATTACCTGAATGCAGATATAATTGTGGATAAAGTGAATGCCGGAATCCTCCTGCACAAGTCAAAAAAAACCAACCCTTCAGAAAAATTCACCGGACCGGTCCACATAACAATGAAGAACTCTGCCGGAAACGAATTGAAGTTGACTTCATCAAGGGGATGGAACAAATCAGGGGGCATACTGATAGAAAGGAATAACAATGATTACAGCCAGTTCAGGATATTCATGCTTGAGAGTGAGAGTGTAATCAATGTTGAGATACTTGATGATTCTTCATCAGTTTATAAATTCGACATAAATGCAGCCGGATTCGGTGAAGCATTCAGCCAGATTTAACCAATGGTTCTCAAACAATTAAGATTAAGTTCAAATATGGGAAGAAACAATAATAATGACAAAGATATGATAAGAGGATTTCATAATACGGCCAGGCGGGATAATCATTATTCCCGGTTTTATTATTCATGGTTATTATCCCTTCTTTTAGTTCTGATGCCCTCCCTGAAGCTTGCATCCCAGAAACCAGGGGAGTGGCCCTGCTTCCATGGGTTGAACAGGACCAATCTTTCAGAGGAGACTGGTCTTCTGAAAGCATGGGATGAAAAAGGTCCTGCCCTGTTATTCACAATCCCCGGGCTTGGTGAGGGATACAGTTCAGTGGCAATAGCAGGAGGAGTGATATATACTGCCGGCAGCACCGGTAATCAATCTTTTCTTTATGCCATCGATCTTAACGGCAAGCTCGTCTGGAAAAAACCTAACGGCCCCGCATGGACAGTTACAGTCTCATGGGCAAGCTCATACAATGGTCCGAAAAGTACCCCCGACCTGTGATAACGGAGTGGTTTACCATCTCAGCGAGGCTGGCAGGCTTGCTGCATTCCGTGCCAAAACCGGCGATGTCATCTGGTCGAGGGATCTGCCAAAGGAGTTCAATGCAAAGATGCCAATGTACGGCTATGCCGAATCAGTTCTTATCGAAGGTGATAATCTGTATGTCAGGACCGGAGGCGAAAAAAGTTACCAGGCCTGCCTTAATAAAAAAACCGGAGCAACTATATGGACCAGTGGCGAAATCCCCGGAGGTTATGGATATAGCTCTATGGTCATTCAGGATTTCGGAGGTTTCCACCAGATTATCGGCTCAACCAACACGTGTTATTACAGCCTTGACTCCAGAACAGGCAAGCTATTGTGGAAAACCGACTTCATCAACCAGTATGAGATCAACTGCACTGATGCAATAGTTTTTAATGAGTATGTCTTTCTTACCAGTGGTGAGGGCAAAGGCAGTATGCTTATCAGGCTTAAAAAAGCCGGAAGCGGAATAACAACTGAAAAAGTATGGGAAGCCAAACTGATGGATAATTATCATGGAGGCGTAATCCTTTACAACGGATATCTTTACGGGTCAGGCAGTATGGCCAGGGACTGGTACTGCCTCGACTTCCTCACAGGCAGACAGATGTGGAAAACCAATGGCAGCGGTTCCCTTACCTATGCCGACGGTATGATTTACCTTTATGATGAAAAGGGGAGCATGAAACTGGTAAAAGCTTCACCCGAGAAATTTGAGAAAACAGGGGAATTCAGGGTGCCGGAAGGAGGAGCCGGACCCTATTGGGCACATCCTGTAGTATGCGGAGGCAAACTATACCTTCGTCATGCCGATAAGATCTTCGTCTACGATATACGGAAGAAATAGACCGGTAGCAAATATGTTTTTACCAGACAGGTATTAATCCCGGATTATCCCCTGTAATGCTTATGCCTCCCTGCGGTGTCACGATGTAAGTATTTTCCGTTCCGACAAGACCTATATCCGGAATACCCTTCTTTGGCTCAACGGCAAAGACCATGCCCTCGCTGATAGGTTCATTAAACCCATTAGCTATTACAGGAGTTTCATCGATCGTCAGCCCGATCCCATGCCCGATAAATTTAACGGTACGCTTTCCGTAACCCATAAAATTTTCCAGAAAAGCGGGACTCAGAGAGGAAATAACCTCATTATATATTGCCGATGGGACAGCCCCGGGACGAAGCATTGAAGCAACTTTATTCATTATGTCAACGCAGTGCTGATGAGCTTCAATGGCTGCATCCGGGATTGACCTCCCGAACATGTACGTCATAGTTTTGTCTGTATGATATCCCCCTACCCCGCAACCGGTATCAATATATATCAGATCTCCCTTGCGTAAGCGGCGGTCAGGATTGCCATTCATTGGAACAGCCGGACTCATTCCGTAATTTCCGCTGGGACTGTTCATTGCAGTCGGATAGAGGGAACTTACACCAAAGGCAGCATGCCCCAGGATAGATTCCGCACCGAACATGCCCCACCTGACTATTCCCTGATGTCCCTCTTTGATGAATGCTGTGAACAGATCACAAAAGAATTCGAGCTCACTCATCCCTTCATGAAGCATTCCCGGAACCAGTTCTTCCATAACCTTCCTATGGATCTGTCCAGATTGCCTCATCAACGACAGTTCGTATTCGCTTTTTACAGCTCTTACCCTGGAAATCTGCGCATCAGCGGACTCAACCCCCTTAAAGCGGAAATACCTGAGAAACCTCTCAAGCATCGCTATTGGAATAATCTCTTTCTCCAGATATATGGGGCAGGTAAGATTTTGCATTACGGCAGCAGGTTCCCTGTAAGTCACCATTGGCTTTATTACGGGGAATTCCGACTCTTCTACTGCCCGTTCATAGCTTCTCCGCACCCAGAAGACTGATTCATCGTTACGATGGATGAACAATACTCCATCCTGCATAGTTCCGGTAAAATAATACTGATTTATCTTGCTGAAGATCGCAGCAACTTCCCAGCCCGGATTACTCTGATTCATCTGCTCCCTGAATCTCATGATCCGGAAATTCAATTCTGCTAATGGTACCCTTGTATGCATTGTATTTTAATTGATCACTTTAAGGTTAAAACCGGCCATCACTGAAAAAATCCCCGGAAGCCGGATACTAATAAATTATCCGGCACCAAATTAATAAGTATTTATAAATGTAAAAGCTGTTTCACATAAAGGGTAAAGGCGAACGCTTTGCGCAGGTTTTAAGTGCACCGCTGTAAACCGGTCAGATAATTTTAACCTTTTAAAATTTATAGATGGCTCCAACAGAAATTGTCGGGACTGAAATAATGTCATCAAGACCTGCACCCAAAACGAAATTGGAACTCGTCACTTTTGTCGATCCATCATCCTCGGTATTGTAACCATAGCCGAGTCTGAAAATGTTAATATAGGTTTGCAGCTGCAACTTATCACTCACATCATAGGACAGCCCCGGGTAAATCGTAAAATAGTATGAGGATACTTTCGGCCCGTCAGTTTTGGTTCCATTTATGGTCTCGCTTGAATTGGTAATTGCAAATCCAAGATTCGCCTGTCCGAATACGGAAAACTTATTCCATGTAATTGCATAATAACGTAAGAAAGGACTTGCCCCGACAGAGGAAGATTTAACCTTAATTTCAGGATTAGTACCTGTGGTGCCTCCATTGAATGTCAGATTTAAATCCAGGCCTAATGCTACCTTGTCAGATAAAAATTTCCCCACACTTGGATTAAAAGAAAAACTGTTGGTTGTTGCTTTAGAAGTAGTTATCCCATCATCATTTTTATGGGTCGCAGCAGAAAACCCTATATTGCCTCCGACAAAAAACTGTGCGTTTAAGTTTATAAGGAAGAAAGCAAACAGAAAAGTTAAAAAAACGCGGTATGTTCTCATAATATTTTTAATTTGAATGATGCCTACTCTTAGGTTTTTCGGCTTACACCAAAGTTGATACTATATCCTGACCATTTCATGACTTATTAACTGAAGCCAATCACTCAATGATAACGAGGATCCGGGGTATTATAATTAACCCGATTCCCATCATCATCCCGGACAAAATCAACCACAACCTGACTCAGACCGGAATACAATACCTATAAATCAATTTTAACAATCACAATCAAAGTAAAGATAGGCAAAATTTCAGATATAAAGACTTTTTTAAGGCAAGATTTTCATTCAAAAATCCCCTGAAATGGCTCTGGTCAGTTATCTTTAATACATCGTATACTCAAACCCCATTTTTTAACGGCTTCAGAATGTGCGGTATAATCTTTGATAGGAGACAGGATAAATTTCGCGGTCGAAACATTACTGTCCTATAGCCCGCAGATCAATCCGGTTCCCGGGCTTTTTTTTTTTGCCGAATATCCTTTCAAAAAAGGATTTATTTGTCTTTTCAGCCTTATTTATCTGCTTCTCATAACTCATCTTTTCCTTTTTGAAAATGTTTATGATATTCTCATAAACACTTTTTTCCCTGTAGTCCGGACAATTGAGTTCCATCGCCAATTCCGGAGCCAGTCCGGGAAAAGGTCTGTTAAGTTGTCTCATTAATCCGGTGTCTGATTCTGCTTTTTTCAAAGTCATTGCAACCAGCGGCAAAGCGAGTGAACCACCTGCACCATTGGTACTTGTATTGAAATGGACAGAAGGGAACGATGCTCCCACCCTGCTGACCAATACAATTCCCGGATTAAAAGCGGTAAACCAGGCATCGGCATAATCCTGGGAAGTTCCCGTTTTCCCGGCCATAGTCAACTTAACACCATAAACTGATTTTAACGGACTTCCCGTACCCTCCCTGACTGCTTTTTGCAGGATTGCGCTTATCAGGCGGCATGTTCTTTCAGATAAAATCCTTACTGTGTCTTCCTTAAACTCATTTTCCCAGATTAATTCCCCATCGGGACTTTTTATAGAAACTATTTTCTGCGGGGTGACTTTATGACCTCCATTTGCAAATGAGGAATAAGCTATAGCCACTTCCCTGATACTTGCTTCTGCAGTCCCCATTGCGAGTGAAGGCTTGTCCTCCAGGGGAAAAGTAAAGCCCATTTTCCTCCACAGGGAATCAAGCCGGCCGAAGCCAACTTTTAAGAACAGGTTAAAGGTTGGGATATTCATCGAATGTACTAATGCCCCTGTGAGTGAGTATTTTCCTCCAAACGAATGATCAAAATTTCCGGGACTCCATTCACCGAAATCTGAGATCACAATAGAGTCATTATTAAGATAATAACATGGTTTGATCCCCTGCTCAAGGGCCAATGAATACAGAACAGGTTTAAATATTGATCCCATCTGCCTCCTTGCAAGTATCTGATCGTACGGCTGGGTTCTGAAATCAATACCCCCTGCGTATGCTCTTACAGCTCCTGTCACAGGATCCATGGCAATAAACCCTGCATGTAATAAGGTTAAAGAATGTATAAGGCTGTCCCTCACTGAAATCGAGTCTGAGAAAGATCCATTCCAGTCAAAAATCTGCCGGAAATCTACTTCATCAGATCGTCCGTCAAGTTTCAGATTCATCAATTCGCTTTCTGCCAGTTTTTCAATTAATTTTCTCCCATAACGGCTTTCGTATTGTTCATTCAGCCTTTTCTGCATTATTGCAAGATGATCATGGAAAGTATTATTTACATCCTTCTGCAACTGTATGTTTAACGTGGTAGTTATAAGCAATCCATCCTCTTCAGCGTTCCATTTCTTTTCATTAGTCAGATTAATATCCTGTAAAATCTGCTTTACCTCATTTTTTACCTGGTAAAGAAAATAGTCGGCAGGGCCACCCGTTTCAAGGTTTGAATAATTAAGTATTAACGGAAGTGCACTGAGTGAATCAGATTCTGATGTTTTCAGATATTTATACTTCTGCATCTGGCTCAGGACAAGATTTCTTCTTTTTCTGGCATTTTCAGGATACAGGCGGGGATTATATGAATTGTTTGCCTTAAGCATCCCGACTAAAACGGCAGATTCCTCAATATTAAGATTTTCGGCTTTTTTGTTGAAATAGCGCTGTGATGCTGTGCCTATGCCAAAAACATTTTCTCCGAATGAGACTGTATTCAGATAAAGTGTCAGGATCTCTTCTTTTGTGAAGACTTTCTCAAGACGATGTGCAAGAAAACCTTCTTTTGTTTTGTTTATGATAATAGCAAACGGACCTGATCTTTTTCTCCCGAACATATTTTTTGCCAGCTGCTGGGTGATAGTACTCCCTCCACCCGATCTTTGCTTATTAAACAATATTGTTTTAAAAAAGACTCTGAAAAGGCTTCTGGAATCAATGCCCCTGTGTTTATAAAACCTGACATCTTCAGCAGAAACCAGGGCATTTATAAGGTGTGTCGGAAGCTGACTATATGTAATAGTTGTTCGGTTTTCAATAAAAATCCTGCCTATCAGCTCCCCTTCCTGCGATACCACCAGAGAGGCAGTGGCATTCCTGTATCTCAGTAAATCGTTTTCACTTTGCAGAGTACCGAATACTCCGGCATAAACAAATATCACAAATACAACCGGTATTAAAGCGGCTATAAATGTTATCACCAGTATTCTAATCCACGATTTACTCATATTTAATAACAAAGGTACAACACTTAATACATTAATAAACACAAAACTCCGGATGGAACACCCGTTAACAGTGTAACTCTTCAGGCAGACTCTCTGACCAGTCACAACCTTAGTAAAATCCCTGCCGTATTAACATGTTAAGTGCTCTCAAACCAATTAAATATGATCCATGATCCCAGTCTTTGAAATAACTTTTATTCCTGACATATTTTTATCACAACTAATTTTATATTGAATTGTTTATAAAACAGATATGGTAGTTCCAAACCAATAGTAATAACCGTATTCAGGGTATGAATATTAAAATTCAGTAGTATGGAAAATTTAAAATCAAAAAAACAACAATCTGACAATCTCCTGTTTTTTGGTGTTCTTTTGTTCTTTTTAGGATTGATAGTCGGTTTATTTATTCCAATGATGGCAAATCCCCGGATGGGATTATCGAGTCATCTTGAAGGTTTATTGAATGGCATTTTTTTAATTGTTCTTGGACTTATCTGGAATAAACTGGAAATATCAGTAAGATGGCTTAGTATAACTTTTTGGCTAAGTCTCTTTGGAACATTTGCCAACTGGTTATCTGTATTGATAGCTGCAGTTTTTAATTCAGGTAAGATGATGCCCCTGGCAGCCGGGAAGGAAGGAAATCCCATTCCGGAAGGCATCGTTACCTTCTTGCTGCTAACTCTAACCTTAGCTATGCTGGCAATCTGTATCATCGTTATGACCGGATTATACAAATATATGAGGTCGGGGAGAGAAAATACATCAATGACTTTCAACCGTTAATAAAAAATATATTATTAATCGTTATTGAGAACTATCTTTGATCCCTCGCTATACTATTAAAAAGATATGATAAAAGATAAAACTATAGCTCTGATAGCTCATGATATGAGAAAGGCAGATATGATCGAATGGGTCAGGCATAATGTTGAAACTCTCTATGGCAACAAGCTTGTTTGTACAGGTACAACAGGAAGCCTGGTTGAGAACACATTGAAGGAATATGCAGAAGAAAATAATATCAGGGAACCTTTTCGCATCACAAAGATGAAATCTGGTCCAATGGGAGGTGATGCTCAGATTGCGGCATTAGTTGTTGTAGGCAAGGTTCACTTGTGCGTATTCCTTATCGATGACTTGTCAGCCAATCCTCATGAAGCCGATATTATGATGCTGCTCAGGCAATGCAGGATTCATAATATTCCTGTGGCATGCAACAGGCATTCAGCTGACCTGATGATAACATCGACTTTATGGTCAAAGGATTATAAACCAACTACCCCGACATATAAGAAATTTGAAAGAGATAAAGTTTCCTGAGTAAAAAGCCCGTTATTTCAATTATTCTTTTTTTCAACCCAGTGCACCTGGTTCATTAAAGGGAGTCGTAGTGTTATCGCCAGTTATCATTGCAAAGATCTCATTAACGTCACCAACTCCCGGATGCACCTCCGCCGCCTGATGACCCTCCTCCGCCTGAAAAACCGCCTCCCGACCCGCTGCTGCCGGAGCTCCATGAGCTGCCGGAGCCGCCTGAAGTAACTACGAACCCTCCTATTGAAGCTTTTCCCTTGGTACGTAAATCAGTTTTTGCCTTCTTGTACCAGGCTTTTTTTCCTATAATAAGCTTTGACACCGGATAGACTATAAGATAGGTGACAAGGCAAATTAGTGCGCCGTGTGTGCCAACTACCATTATCGGGAACATGGCCCAGAACGGTATTAAAAAGAAATAAAGGAACCAGCCTACACCGGGTGTAATAATGCCCAGAAAGGTGAACAGACCTATTATTCCAAAAATAAAAGCCCCAATAAGTATACGTGTGGTAAGAGGCATATCAGGTTTATCAATATCAGAAAAATTCGATTGTCCTGATGAACTGTCCTGTTCATTCACCTCTTCAGCCTGGGGTAAGGCTTTGCCGTCAAGTATGGAGATGATAGCGAGTGCGCCCTCAGAGATTCCTCCATCATAATCTCTGTCCCTGAACCTGGGAGTAATAATTTCACGTATTATACGACTTGCCGACAGATCTGTCATTGTACTTTCAAGGCCATAGCCCACTTCTATCCGCATTCTCCTCTCCTGAGGTACAACCACCATCAGAATACCATTGTCTTTACCTTTCTGTCCGAGTTTCCATTCATTAAAAACCTTGTTGGCATAATCTTCTATGCTTTCACCTTCAAGTGAGGATATGGTAAGTATAACTATCTGGTTTGTCGTCCTGGCTTCATGCTCTTTAAGTGTTTCGGTCAGCGTTTTTCTTGTGCTTTCTGAAATGATCTGAGCATTATCGTTAACCCGGCCGGTTAAATAAGGTACATCCGTTCCATATGCAACGGATACCGCAGTTAGTAGTGCAGTTAACAGCAATATGTAAGTCTTTTTCATACTCCTTCCCCCGTAATTATTTCGTCCGATAATTCGTTTTTATCCGGTCTGGAGGATGCAGAAGGGCATAGTTCCGAAACAAGTTCTTTCAGCCCGGTTTCCAAAGCTTTCTTTACCTCATCCTGCCGAAGGTCCTTCTTCATTTTCGAAATGATATTTCTCATAACCCCGGCATTTAACCTGTCTCGTACACCCTTATCCGGAAGGATTATCACCTGTCGTTCGAACTGGCTTACAAGCAGCAGTATACCCCGGCGGCCTTCGGTTGTAAAAAGCTCCCTTGAAAGGAAGAGAGATTCCGCGTATTGAAGCGTCTCAGCCTCCCTGCGGCTTTCTGACAAAAACAACCGGGCAAAGCCGGAAAACATAAGTGTAAGGAGGACAAATATTGCCCCGACTGCCAATATAGCTGCGACAGAAAAAAGAATCATAGTATCCGTTGTCCATCTGAATAATAGCAGATCCATCAGAAATACTGCAAAAGCAGTTATTGATGCTCCAAAAGCGAACGCCTTCCATGGTATTTCTGCATAGTTATCGCTCCGGCTGACTGTGGCAAGCACTATTTGTGCCCTGGTCTGCCCTTCCGCTTCAGCTATGAGCTTGTCAAGAAGTCTTCGGTCAGTGTCAGATAAAATTTGTTTCATAAGAGTGCCTGTTTCATTGTCAAAACAAATTTACTTTAAAAATCAAACGAGAAAGTCTGTTCTTACTTCAAAGAAATATTAATTTTTTGTTAAACCCGTTCTGATATTCTGAAAATTCTGAGAACCTTTGTTATATTGCCATACAAGATTATTCTTAATGGCATTCAAAACTCTGTTTACCCTTTTATTTTTGAGTATAAGCTCACTCTTATGGTCTCAGGAGAATATGTATTCAGAATTCGGGAAGAGACTGTTTAATGATGCCCATGAAATGCTTGTTAAAGCCGAAGTAGAAAAATCTCAAAAACGGGCAGGCAATACTAATGAATATGTGTTTTCACAAAGGGAAGACACTTCAATGAAATACAAAATTTTACGTAACAGTATTATTTCCAAAGCCCATAATTATCTGGGAGTCAGTTACCGCTATGGGCAGTCATCTGAAAAAGGCTTCGACTGTTCAGGATTTGTAAAATACATATTCCGGAATTTTGGTCTTGAACTGCCCCATTCATCTTATTCATTGTACAAAATCAGTAAGCACATTGATACAGCTGAAGCACAGTCAGGCGATCTGGTTTTCTTTATTACCCGGGGTAAAGGAGTTTCGCATGTCGGAATCTATCTGGGCAACAATCAGTTTATACATTCCCCCGGCAGAGGCAGGACGGTTTCAATTGATTCACTGAGTGCAGATTATTACAAAAGGCGACTGGTTGGTTTTGGTTCAGTATTATGATTGCCGGTTCTCCGGTATAATTTTTATCTCAGGTCGGTATTCCGGACCTGCCAAAATAATCGGATTTAAACTTATTAACTATAACATTCCTGGAACTTAAACTCTTTGTGATTGTTTCCCGTAATATCTATTTAAACTTATCCGGATTGAAGCTATGAAAATCGTATCATGGAACGTAAATGGAATTCGTGCTATAGCAAAAAAGACCTTTTTTACTGATCTTGAACTTCTGGCGCCGGATATCCTCTGCCTTCAGGAGATCAAAGCTATGGACAACCATGTTGCCGAAACGCTTAAACCACTGAATGGCTATCATATCTATTCAAATTCTGCGGTGAGACCTGGTTACTCAGGAACTGCAGTAATCTCAAAAATAAAGCCTCTGAATGTGACCCGGGGTATTAATTCAGAAAGGCATGACACTGAAGGCAGGGTATTGTGCCTGGAAATGGAAACCTTTTTCCTTGTAAATGTTTATGTGCCGAATTCAGGCAGTGAACTTAAGAGGTTAGGCTACAGGCAGGATTGGGATAAAGCATTTTTTGATTATCTGAAAGCCCTTGAAAAGAAGAAGCCGGTTATTGTCTGCGGTGACTTAAATGTAGCTCATAAAGCCATTGATCTGGCGCGTCCGAAAGCCAATTACAATAAAACAGCCGGTTATATGCAGGAGGAGATAGATGGAATGGACAGGTTTACAGAAGGCGGACTGGCTGATACATTTCGTCATTTATATCCCGATGCAACAGAGAGATACTCATGGTGGAGCTACAGGGCAGGCGCAAGATCAAAGAATATTGGCTGGAGAATAGATTATTTTCTGGTCAGTCAATCCTTTCTGCCATCCGTAAAAAATGCATTTATTCTCGAAGAGATAACCGGATCTGACCACTGCCCTGTAGGAATCGAACTTGTGTTGTAAAATTGACATTATTATCCCTGCCTACCGAGTAATACTGTAGTATTCTGGTAACATATAATATAAGCTGATGATGCTCATTTTTAAGCGAAATGAGGGGATATAGAAAAATCTTTTAATCGCAATACCCGACCGGCTGCCTCCGGTCGGATGGGCACTCCAAGGAGGACGCAGGGTACGCAAAGATAAAGCATTGACAATATGACCTTTGCGATCTTTGCGTAAAAACTTTGCGACCTTTGCGGTTAAAAAGACTTTTTCTACCGTTTCCATAACACTTAAGCCCCTCTTCGGTTAATGGAAGAACCTGAATCAGGATTCACGCAGAGAAGTATTGTAACATGTACGAAGACAATCCACAAACACTATGGGCCTATACCTTGAAAACATCATCCAATAAAAACATCTCAACCTGCAAATCAAAGTATAATATTATTCGTACCTTGCTTATTCTTGTTCCTGCAATCTTGAATTGATCTGAAAATTAGGGGTATTTGTTAATCCGGAATGACAATTATGAAAGCCAAAAAGCTAGATTATATTGATTTTGAAGAGGTAAATACTTTGCTCGAAGGGTTTAACAAAACAACCGGATTTGTTACTGCCATTTTAGACCTCGAAGGGAATGTGCTGTCTACATCAGGATGGAGACAAATTTGCACTGAATTTCACCGGATTAATCCCGAATGTTCAAAAAATTGCGGCATCAGCGATACTGTATTGGCCAACAAATTAGGGAATGGCGAGAAATATCATTTCTATGAATGTTTAAACGGAATGGTGGACGTAGCTGTTCCCATTGTAATTAATGGGGAACATATTGCGAACCTGTTCTCCGGGCAATTCTTTTTTGATAAACCGGATCTTGAATTCTTTAAAAAACAAGCCAAAAAATATGGCTTTAATGAAAAGAAATATTTAAAAGCCCTCCAATTAGTACCAGTTGTGTCTCGGGAGAAAGTAAAAGCCGCAATGGACTTTTTGCTTAATATGACTCAGCTGATAAGCGAAATCACCCTTAAAAAATTGGAACAATCGCAGCTTAATGAGGCATTAAGAAAAAGTGAAGAACGCTCCCGCAATACCCTCGACAACATGCTGGAAGGCTGTCAGATTATTGGTTTTGACTTGAGATATATTTATCTGAATCACACGGCAGAGATTCACAATCGACGTCCGAATGAGGAGCTGATGGGTAAAAGATTTATGGACATATGGCCGGGAATTGAAAACACAGAAGTATTTAAAAGTATTAAACAGGTTCTCGAAAAAAAAATTCCCAGTCATTTTGAAAACGAATTTTTATACCCTGATGGAAGCATCGGTTGGTTTGACCTTAGTATCCAACCGGTTCCTGAAGGAGTATTTATTCTATCTATTGATATCACTGACCGTAAACGCCAGCAGGAAAAACTATTTGAAAGTGAATTCAGGTTTAGTAAACTCTATGAAAACGGTCCTTTCGGAATGGTTATGGCGGATAAAGAATTCAGGTTTAAAAAGGCTAATCCTGCCTTCTGCTTAATCATGGGATACAGTGAAGCAGAGCTTCTGAAACTAACATTTAAAGACATTTCTCATCCGGATGATGTGTCCAAGAACCTAATCTATATTAAAAAACTGAATAATAAGGAGATATCTGTTTATAAAACCGAGAAGCGATATATCCGGAAAGACGGACATATGATCTGGGGATCGCTTACTGTTACCGCCACCTACGATAGCGAAGGGCAATTTCTTTATAACCTGGGTATTATAGAGGATATAACCCGTCGAAAGCTGGCCGAAGAGGACCTGAACAAGAGTAAAAAACTGCTTGCTGAAACAGAATTTATCGGTAGAGTTGGCGGTTGGGAGTTCAATATTGATACTTTGGAACAAACATGGACAGAGGAGGTTTACCGGATACATGAAGTCGATTTTAGCTTCAATCCAAATGTTGACAGAGGAATAAGTTTTTACTCTGATGAATCCAAACCAATTATTGATGATGCTTTAAAAAAGATGCTCAAATCCGGTGAACCTTTCGATGTGGAACTTGAAATTATTACAGCGAAAGGCAACCGGAGGAAAGTTCATTCTATAGGAAAAGCTGATTTTGAAAACCGCAGGGTATATGGTTTTTTTCAGGACATTACAGAACGCAAGGAGGCTGAGGAAAAATTGCGCCAGAGTGAAGAGCGCTTTTCAAAAATGTTTAATCTGGGACCGGTAGCCAAAGTCCTGACCAAAGTTTCCGACAGGTTATTCTACGATTTTAATGAAGCTGCTGAACTGCAATTCGAAATTAATCGGGAAGATATATTAGGAAAATCCGTTGATGATTTTGATTTTTGGCTTGACCCACAAAAACGCATAATTATACAAGATACACTTGATAAACAAGGCTTTATCCACGGGTTTGAGTTTCAGTTCAAAACTGCAAAAGGCAAAACTGGTTGGGCCAGAGGCTATTCTGAAGTATTTGAAATAAACGGAGAAGAATATTCGCTTAATGAATACACTGATATTACCGAACAAAAACAAATTGAGGCTAAAATCCGTGAAAAAGATCAGGAATTCAGAAAGCTCTCGGCAAATGTCCCCGATCTGATATATCAGTTTACACGCAGACCTGATGGAAGCTACTATGTCCCTTTAGCTTCAGAAGGTATCCGTAATATTTTTGGCTGTTCGCCGGAAGATGTTCTGAATGACTTTGGTCCGATTGCCAGGGTAATTTACCCTGAAGATGTGGAGCGGGTAATCCGCGACATTGAGTATTCTGCAGAACATCTGAGCTATTTTACCTGTGAGTTCAGAGTACAAATACCCGGCAGGAAAATTCAGTGGATATACTCCACCTCTACACCTGAAAGATTACCTGATGGCAGCGTTACATGGTATGGCTTTAATGTAGACATCACCAACAAAAAACTTGCTGAAGAAGCTCTGAATGAAAACAGCTCCAGACTTGAACTTGCAATGCAGATCGCAAATATGGCATGGTGGGAAATGGATATAAATACCGGCAATGTGACATTTGATAAACGTAAAGTTGAGATGCTGGGTTATTCCTCTGAAAACTTTAAGCACTATAACGATTTTACTGCATTGATTCATCCTGAAGATTTCGATAAAGCCATAAATGCAATGAAAGAACACCTCGGAGGATTGGCTGTTAAGTACGAAGTTGAATATCGGATTTTGAACAGTTACGGAGAATACATATGGTTTTATGATATTGGGGCTATAGTGAAGATAGATATGAAAGGAGCAGCATTGAATGTAATAGGGTTCGTAATAGATATTACCTGGCGAAAGCAGGCTGAAGATGAAATCAGGCTGCTCAATGAAACCCTTGAACAACGTGTCAGGGAACGTACTGCACAACTTGAAGCATCCAACAGAGAACTTGAATCCTTCTCCCACTCAGTATCACATGACCTGAGGTCACCGTTGAGGCATATTAATGGGTTTGCAGAAATATTGTCACAACAGTATTCCGATCAACTGCCCGGGGATGCCAGAAAATATTTAAATACAATTACCACTTCAGCAAAAAAAATGGGTGCCCTGATTGATGACTTATTAAGTCTTTCAAAAACAGGTCGTGCTGAGTTGCAAAAAGCACTCATAGAAATGAATCAGGTTGTCGTAGATGCATTAGAACAAATAAAACCTTCCCTGAAAGGCCGGAATATTGAATGGAAAATTTCACCATTACCTGAAATTCAAGGTGATTACAATCTGTTGCGTCTGGCATGGATTAATCTGCTTGATAATGCCATTAAGTATACCAGGAACCGGGAAGATGCTGCTATTCAGATAGGTTACAAAGATGACAACAATGAAACTATTTTTTTTATACAGGATAATGGAGTAGGTTTTGATATGCAATATGCCCAAAAGCTTTTTGGAGTATTCCAGCGATTACACTCCTCTGTACAGTTTGAAGGAACCGGAATTGGCCTTGCAAATGTGCAGAGAATAATATCACGACATGGAGGAAGAACCTGGGCAGAAGCGGAAATTGATAAAGGAGCAATTTTTTATTTTTCAATACCCAAATAAGAAGGAGGACAAAGCATGAACTTAAAAACAATCTTACTTGCAGAAGACAACCAGAATGATATCGACCTGACAATTCTGGCTCTTTCAGATTACCATCTTGCAAATAATATTGAGGTAGTAAACGACGGAGTGGAAGTAATGGAATACCTTAGATTTCAGGGCCGGTTTAAAGGACGAAACCCGGGTTCTCCGGCAGTGGTTTTACTGGATCTGAAAATGCCAAGGATGGATGGTATCGAGGTGCTTAAAGAAATTAAAAATGACCCGGATCTGAAACATATCCCTGTTGTAATGCTAACCTCCTCTAAGGAAGAAAGTGATTTGATCCAAACATATAAATTAGGTGTAAATGCCTATGTCGTTAAACCCGTTGATTTCAAACAGTTTATGGATGCAATAAAAAATCTGGGTGCCTTTTGGGCATTACTGAATGAACTTCCCTAATATTTAAAAATATCCCGCACTATGAACAGGAATGGATTAAAAATTCTATGTCTGGAAGATATTGAGGAGGATGCTATAATTATTAGTAACCAGCTAAAAAGAGAAGGATTGATTTTCCATTTTGATCATGTTACATCAGCGAGTGAATACACAAATAAACTTAATTCTGAAAAATATGATATCATTCTGTCTGATTACTATTTACCCGGCTTTAGCGGAATAGCTGCTCTGTTACTGTCAAAGAAGATCTGCCCTGAGGTTCCGTTTATTTGCATTTCAGGTACCATAGGGGAGGATATGGCTGTGGAGTTAATGCACATCGGAGCTTCCGACTATATTGTAAAAGACAAACTCTCAAAACTGCATGTTGCTATTGAGCGTGCCCTGAAGGAAAAAGAAGAACATAATTCCCGTATTGAAGCTGAAAACTCCCTGAAGGAATCAGAAGCCCGCCTTCGTGATATTATTATGAGCTCATACGACTGGCTCTGGGAAATTGATCGCAACTGGCATTATTGCTATACTTCCGATTCCATTAGCAATATCCTTGGTTATATTCAATCAGAGATAATTGGCAAATCACCTATTGATTTCATGACGGATGATGAAAAAGAAAAAAATGGTTCAGCATTTTCTGGAATTGCCGGCAAAAAGGGAAGAATTAAAGATCTTGAAAACTGGAATCTCCATAAAGATGGACATAGGGTTTGTCTTCTTACAAACGCATTTCCAATATTAAATGAGACCGGTGATTTAATCGGATACAGAGGAGTAGATAAAGATATCACTGATCGTAAGTTAGCGGAAGAAGAAATCAGAAAACTGTCCAGAGCAACTGAACAAAGTCCTGTGTCCATATTAATAACAGATCTTCAGGGAAACATTACCTATGCCAATCCAACTGCTGTAAGAATAACAGGATACTCTCTGAATGAATTGATGGGAAAAAACCTCCTGACCTTCAGTACCGGAAAAGAACCTCAGGAGGAATATAAAAATTTATGGGAAATATTAAACCCCGGAAGAGAATGGAAAGGGGAGTTTCATAATAAAAAGAAAACCGGAGAGCTATACTGGGAATCAGTATCAATATCTCCCATACTGGATGAAAAAGGGAAAATGACTCATTTCCTTGCAATAAAAGAAGATATTACTGAAAGAAGAAAAGCAGAACAGACAATTCGTGATCTTAATGCCAATCTTGAGAAAAAAGTAAAAGAAAGAACCAAACAACTGGCTTCCACCAATGAGATCCTGACAAGAGAAATTAAGGCCAGGGAAAAAACAGAAGTAGCTTTGAGTAAAGCCAAGAAGGTTGCCGAAGATGCCAACAAGGCAAAAAGTGATTTTCTCGCCAATATGAGCCATGAGATCCGCACACCGATGAATGCAGTTATCGGTTACTCAGAACTATTGAGTTCAACAAAAGTCGACTCAGTTCAGAAAGATTATATCAATTCAATTAAATCAAGCGGTAAAAGCCTCCTTAAATTAATCAATGACATACTTGATTTATCAAAGATCGAAGCTGGTAAGCTTGAACTGGAATACGAATTTGTGAATACCTTCAGGTTCTTTGAAGAGTTCGAAAAGATTTTCGCTTTTAAAGTAAACGAAAAGGGAATAAAGTTTATCCTTGAAATTATACCAGGAACACCTGATGGAATATATGTTGATGAAGCAAGACTTCGCCAGATCGTATTAAACCTTATAGGGAATGCTTTTAAATTTACCTCGCAAGGCCAAATAATACTGAGGATCTATTCAGAAAATTCAAAAAGAATTGAACATGCAAAGAATAAAACTGAAGAAATAATTGACCTGGTTATTGAAGTGGAAGATACTGGATTAGGAATCTCAAGGGAAATGCAGGATAAAATATTTGAACCATTCGTTCAGGAGCATGACTTCAGGGATTTTGGAGGAACAGGTCTTGGACTTTCAATCAGCCGTAGACTGGCAGGACTTATGAAGGGGGAGATCAGTCTTAAATCAGAACCCGGGAAAGGTACCATTTTTACTCTCAGAATACCAGACACGATATCCCTGATTGAATTAACTCCCATACTCTCAGATATTTCTGTCGATCCTGCTGAAATTATCTTCACTGAAGCAAAGATCGTTATTGTGGATGATGTTCAGAATAACAGGGGTTATCTAAAGGATGCTTTAAAAGATACTGCTCTCAGGATATATGAGGCTGAAAACGGAGCAATCGGATTTGAAATTTCAAAAAAAATCCTCCCGGATCTCATTATATCTGATATCAGAATGCCTGAGCTGGATGGGTTTGGGTTACTTGAAAAGATCAAAAGTGATCCGGAAACAAAACATATTCCTGTATTAGCATATACTGCTGCTGTGCTGGAAGTCCAGAAAGATCTTATCAAAAACAGTGAATTTGCAGGGCTTCTAATAAAACCCGTCAGGATCAATGAGCTGTATTTTAAATTAATGAATTTCCTTCCCCACAGAAGAATTGAAGCTAATGAAGATCCGGCAAATGAAGCTAATTCAGAAACATCTGAGAGTATTACAGATATTCCCGGACTGATACATTCCCTGGAAACAGAGCTCTCTGTTACCTGGAAAACTTTTGCGCTCAGGCAGCCTATCGGAGAAGTGAGTATCTTTGGTAAAGCATTAACTGACCTGGGCAAGAAACATAATTCCAGTATTATTACGAACTATGGTACTGATTTATCTGAGTCCATCAATAGTTACAACATAGCGGTAGTTCTCAAACTTCTGAAAAAATACCCGTCAGTTGTTTCAGATATTAAGAATCTGGCAAAACAGAGATAGGGCATAATGTGAATATTTAACCATCCGGATTTTTCTTTTCAGACCAGCATAAAGGATACATAATCATCAAATTTAAAACCTTGGCTCAATATTTGCACCTTTCGGATAAGGATGGCAATAATTGCACTGCGAGGGTTAAATTGATATTATTATTTCTTCTTTAAAGCAATGAAAAACAATGAAAAATAATTATAAATACTCAACCGTAATTAGTTTGTCAATAATTATTGTTTCCCTGGTATTATTAAACCAAAATACAATTGCCCAGCCAGGCTATTATCCCGGGTATCGTATGCTGCCTAATCATTCAGTCATCGTTCCAAATCAACCACAACCTCAAGCCCGGCAAGGCTATAACCCTTATATCAGAAGGGATAACGTTCAACCGCTAATAAGCTTCGGCATGCACTTTGACCCCCTGCTTAGCTGGTTTTCAACTGACAGTTATGATGTCCGGAATGACGGAGTTGTTCCGGGATTCAATTTCGGCATTTCTTATAACAGACATTTTAGTCCCAACTATTCCTTTTCCACAGGGATAAACATTATTAATGCCGGCGGACGACTCATCAGCAGTGAGACCTCACAATTCGAGCTGAAAAATTACAACTATGATATTCTTACGGTCGAGGCAGGAGAACAAATTACATATAAAATTACATATCTCTCAATACCCCTGGGAATAAAGCTCCAGACAAACCAGATTGTCTACGGAAGGTTTTTTACTGATTTTGGATTCGATCCAAAAATTGTAATCGCAGGCAGGGCAGACATCCCATCACTCCGTATAAAAGGAGGAAATGCTTTGCCTGAACTGAACACATTCAACCTTTCATTCCATGCAATGGCAGGCATGGAATATCCGCTTGGAGGAGGTAGTAACTTTATTTTTGGTATTGGATTTGAGAATAACTTATTCGACACTACAAGGGATAACGGAGACCAGCTCTGGGATATGGTTCACCAGAAAGCTCTTTCATTCCGTTTAGGTATAACATTTTAACCTGGATTCAATCAGCGTCAATGTTATAACCTTAAACTACTTTTTGTTATATGCAAAAATCCCATCCCACTCCTCATCTATTCTGATAAGAGCCTTGTTTAAAGGTATAACTTCCCATGTATCATTTGTTTCGATGCCAAGACCAATGTTTTTTAACTTATTTAAGGCATCACGGACATCAAAATCAATTTCTGTATTCAGCTTCTCTTTAAACCAGGTTTCAATCTGAGAATCGAGCTCTTCAGCAGTTAACGGCTTCCTGCTTCTGTTTAAAAATGCGTAAGCCAAAATTGTTTCCTTAAGTTCTTCTTCTTCCGAAGAGTTTAACAAGGAATAAAACGCTCCGCTATTGTTCCCCAGATTTCTGAAGTAAAGACTATCAGCAAGCATTTTTGAAAATCTTATTTTCTTGTTTACAAAGCTACTGTATTGTCGGAACAGGTAACCACCCAATATTCCCAATGCAATTAAACCCTGATTAAGTGCAGCTTTACTATTTAACAAATCTAATGACTCCCCTGATTTGTACGCCGCATACATTGCAATCAGTGCAGGAATTACTTTTGTAATTAATAACGAAATTCCTCCGCCAATACCTGGTACCCAAAATAATATTTTATCAGTAGTTGACATCCTGGGAACTGCATTCGGAAATATAGTTTCAAGATCATTTTTAGGCACTCTTTTGAAGATCTTTAATACAATACACCCGGGATCAAACAGCAGCTTACTTATCTTAACCTTCTTTTTGTTAAAGTACTCAGTATCGTTATAATCAAGATAAATCATTACCCGGTCATAGTATTCAAACTCTATCTCTTTCTTCCAGAAAAGAAATCTGGGTACCTTTTCCCTGGTTCGATGATGGCCCCGGACATACAATCCATAATCTTTAAAATCGTCAAAGTCGATTGCGAGTTTTAATCCTATCAGATCCGATTTTTTAAAGGAATTGATAATTGTGTCCTGATCAACACGACTATAATTGCCACGTTCAAGAACTTTAAGAAGGCTTTCTTTAAAAGTTGGAAAATCACTTTTACCAACGAAGCCTTCCCGTTCCTTTAGATTTAAATCAGGGTCAAATAAAGCATAATTTTGTTTTAATTTACGGATAAGGTCAAATGCTTCATAATGAAAATAATGCTCCAGTAAATTGAATAGCTTTTTGAAATCTTCAGCCTCCTTTTTACCTGAAGGGTATTCCGCTATTTGCATTTCGAGTAAGAATTCCTTATCAAATGGAATATACTGTTCCCGCTTCATATTGAATTCTGGTATTTTAAGTTTGTTATAACAACTAATAAAATTAGTGCATATTAAAAAATTATCACCTCATTTACCGAAGTAAGTTTTCAGGCTTTCTTTATTCTCAGTGGGTGTCATTTGCTGCATGGAGGATGCAGGCAGGCAACTCCATAATAAGTCCTTACCATGATATCCATATTAAACAGTTAAAAACTTGATTCATCAAAGGTGACTTACATTTGGAAAGACAGGCCATATTATTAACTAAGCAGTCCACTTTTTCAGCCTGCAGGAATGTCACCAGAAATAGGGTATAATCTTAAAACGGGTTTTATACGAATACTCCAGGTAGCCTGGTAATTCTTTTATCAATGTTTTATCCTCCAGGTTAGTCCTGAATACATGAAGGATGATTAACAGAAATATTGGAATAATGCTCCAGAGTGATCCGAATAATAATGGAAATCCTATCGATTGGATAACCGAACCCAAATAGGCCGGATGTCTGACAAATTCATAAGGTCCTGTATCACAGACAGTATGCATTCTGTCTTTTTGAATTCTGACAGTGCTTGAAAAAAATTTGTTTTGCTTTTGCGCTACAAGAAAGAGTAACTGCCCGGAAATCGTAAGGATTATGCCAAGAAAATTTAAGCTCCAATGGTAATCGGGGGACCAGTGATAACGACCGGAATCAAGGCCGGCTGTTATGTACATGCAGATAGTTACCAGGAACGATAATCCGAGAATTATTTTATCCCATTTCATGGTTCCTTCCCCTGGTTTTGAGCGTTCAATCAGCAGTTCGTTGTCCACCCTGAGAACTGTATAGTTTAGTGTACCCATAATAAGTCCGATAGCCACATAAACTATTCCCTGCCAGTAATCCCAGTGTCCTGCACTGATAAACAGAATTGAGAAAAATATTAATGTGCCGACAAAATGTTTAATGATATAACCTGATTTCATAGGATGATTCTTTAATGTATTCTCTATTGTTCAGATATCGACAAAACGATCCCTGATTAAATTTTAAAAATATGAATCAGGCTTCAGTATTCCTAAATTCCAGTCCCGTCAGTCACATTTGCTCAATTAATCAGATAATTGATTATTTCCTCGGTAATACACTCAGGTCGAACTTTTAAACCTAACAACCGAATACAAGTTATACATTATTCTATAGAAAATAAATGATTATTTATCACAACTGATGCGTTTAATTTAAATAGATCGGGGCTGTCGAAAAAGTCAAAATCCATTAACCGCAAAGGTCGCAAAGTTATTGCGCAAAGATCGCAAAGATTTAATTGTAAGTATTTTATCTTTGCGTACTTTGCGTCCTCCTTGGCGTGCTTTGCGGTTAAAAAGACTTTTTAAACAACCCCAATCTGAATAACCGTGGGTGTGAACCCACGGTCATCTATAAACTGAATGTCACAGCCCTAAAGAAGCTGAATATTAGACCGGTATAGTGGGTCCATTATTCTACCCCTCCGGGGTTAACATATCAATTCAAATCAAATAATCAATGAACACTTATATTCTATTTATTATCAATAATATAAAAAGATATTTTTCAAATTAATGCATCACTAGTAATTATTTATCTGAAATAAATCCCTTCTTTTGCAGCTCCTTTCTTATTGTTTTAACGATACCCTTCATTGCAGGCTCTATCTTTTTGGCGCTCATTGATGCTGTAGACCCCGACCAGAGTAGCATGAGCATGCTGACAAATCAATTCAGGCCTGAATTAAATAGATATTCATTCAGAAATATACTTCAGAGAAAATTTTTTCATCAGGGACCCCTTTGTCTCTTAAGATATGGTAAACCTCATAGATCATGTTGTTGTTGCCACACACATAAAACAACATATCCGGGTTGACCCTGAAGGTTCCTAAAAATCTTGTTACCCGTCCTTTCCGTCCTCCGCTGCTCTCTTTTGAAGTACATAAAATATACCTGCCGGGGTCATAATCAGCTCTTTCGTATGCCTCATTAATATAACTGACTCCATGGATAAGAGTATAATCAATTCCCGGATAGGATCTGATAAAACTGTGAAAAGGGGAAATACCTGTGCCAGATGCAATGAATACGAGTTTCCTTGAGAACATGTCAAACTGTTCAAGGCCAAAAGATCCAAAGGGTCCGTTAACCTGCAGTAAATGACCTTCTTTACACTGTTTCAAATGCGAAGATACATTGCCGTCAAGGACTTCTCTGACCAGAATTTCGAGGTAATCATCATTCTCACCACTATAAACCGAATATTCACGCTGATCCAATTCACCTTTCAGACCAACAATAATATGTTGCCCTGACTTAAACTGCATATCTCCGCGTTCAAGCCTGATAACAAAAGTTCTATCTGTTAAATGCCGTATCCGGATGATTTTATGCAGGTCTGCAGAAACAGCAGGTTCTGACACTTTCTTTTCTGTATACACGTTATGTTAATTCAGTTTAAGTCCGAAGGATTTAAAACAAAGAGCTTATTCGATTGTTCAAATCCAGATACTTTAATTGGCTCTGAAATTGAAAAACTACCCGCCCGGTACTGACAGAATATCTTAGCCGCTTATCAGCTATCAAAAAATACTGCGGTTTCCTGCGAAATTAAACTTTAATATATCTGACAGCAATAAACTTCCCGGGAATTAATAATTTGTAATTTTGAGGCTTATGAAAGAAAGTACAATCCCTTATGCCATCAATTATTAAAGGTAACTTTCCTGAACCACAAAATTGCAGCTTCTAGTGTGGATTGAATACATATTTCAGGCTGTAATTGAAGCTTAGAATAAATGGAAGGACTTTTTGACTACAGCCTCTGGGGACTATTTCTGGCCAGTTTTCTGGCAGCAACTGTAGTGCCTTTCAGTTCTGAAGCACTGCTCTCTTTCCTCATAATTAACGGAACCGATCCCTATGCGGCAGTTTTAGTGGCTTCAGCCGGCAACTGGCTGGGCGGTATGAGCAGCTATGCGATTGGCTATTTAGGCAAATGGGAGTGGATTGAAAAATATCTCCGGATAAAGCGGGAAACAATTGAAAAGTGGCATAACCGGCTTTATAAACGTGGAGCTGTTTTTGCCTTTTTCTGCTGGGTCCCTGCAGTAGGTGATATTTTTGCTGTCGGGCTGGGCCTTCTGAGAACCAATATCCTGATCACTGCCCTCGCTATGCTGGCAGGTAAATTCTTACGCTATGTTTTATGGGGATGGCTGACCGGACTTGTATTCTGAGATGAATATGCCCTGAGACTCTATCCTGATCAATTCTTCTATCTCTCCAGGCGAAGATAATTTGGATTCAGTATTATACTGTTTTATTTTATCTGATACCAGTAAGAAACGGTAATTAATCAGTGAAAAAATACTTAAGGGAACGGCGAATATCAGAAATGCAGATAATAAAGAATCAAAAAAAGTTGCCAGATTCCATCTCTGCAATGGTGGTTCAGGCAGGAAGCCTGAAAAATATACAGTGATGCCCGTCCCCAGAAGTGACAGAACAACTGATAACAATTCCTTAAGAATAGTCCATTCATCTGAATTTGAAAAGTAATTAATGCTTTTCAGAATCCTTATCAACCCGAATAATGGCAGAGCAACAATAAAACAATAAACAGCCACTGTCATCTCATAATTAAAAAAACGGGATTCATGGGTTTGAATCGGTTTATAAACGATAACGAAGAAGATACAGAATGCGAGGAAGAGTAATGAACCTATGAAGGGATTCTTAATGATATAGTTCTGAGGGTATTTTTTATTTAACCATTTAGTCAGGCCGCTTATCATAGATCTGTCAGTATTGCTTCTTTTGAGCCTTAAAAATAGTAAATATGTTGCCAAAAGGCTATCAGATAGTAGTTAAATCGCATTAATATCCGCGAACATTATAAAGCAGAACAGGCAGGGCTGGCATTACAGGAAAAGATAAGCTAATACGGCATTTCGGCCTGTGAAACGGTCTTTTACCACGATACCGTTAGGATAAATAAAAGAGCAGTCGTAAATTAGCAGTCCCTAAATCCCTGTACAGGAAAACATTGTTTAGTGACGGATTTCAATTGTAGTTGCTTTTTTCTGACATATAAAAGAAAAAAATATGAATTCAGACATAAAAATATTTGCAGGCAGTTCTGGTAAGGAATTTGCCGAGCGTATGTGTCAATACCTCGGAATAACCATTGGCAGAACAGAAATCAAAAGTTTTTCTGATGGGAATACTTATGTAAGGATTGTTGATCACGTACGTGACGAGGAAGTTTACCTGGTACTGCCTTTAGGTCTGGATCCTAATAATGAGTTTGTCGAATTATTATTCTGGATGGATGCCTTCAAAAGATCAGGAGCCAGGTATGTTACAGCTGTAGTCCCCTATTTCAGCTATGCAAAAGGAGATAAAAAAGATGAGTCAAGAGTATCAATAAGGGCAAGAGTTTGTGCAGAATGTATTGAACTTGCAGGTGCAGACAGAGTAATAACAATGGATCTCCATGCAGCTCAGATCCAGGGATTCTTTAAAAAACCGGTCGACCATCTGTTTGCCGGCCCTTTGCTGGCAAAGTATCTGAAAACAATAATGTCAGATAATACTATTGTGGTATCTCCTGATGCGGGATTTGCCAAGAATGCCAGAAAATTTGCTGCAGAACTGGGAGTAGATTTTGCTGTGGGAGATAAAATCAGAACTTCTCACGATGAAAATGCAGAAATAATGGAACTCATAGGTGACGTTTCAGGTAAGGATGCAGTAATTATTGATGATTTCAGCATTTCCGCGGGTACAATTGTTGAGACCGCCAAAATATTGAAAAAGCGGGGAACAAAGAGTATAATTGCTTGTCTTTCACATATCCCCCTCAGTATAAAAGGCGTTGAGGCGATTGAGAAAAGTGATATTACAATGGTTTTAGCTACCGACTCTATTAATAATCCTCGTATAAAAAAATCTCCCAAAATAAAGATAATATCCGTTGCCCCGTTGTTCGCAGAAGTTGTTAAGAGAATGCAAAACAGGGAATCTATCAGTGATCTTATAGACAATATTCCGGAAGAAGTATTTCAGGCTTCAATCAGAGATTTGCAGTTATAAAAACCGGATTATCCATAAATGCCGGGGCTAATAGATATTGTTATTAATTCAAATTAAGAATGACTTATACATATAGGCACCTTATTTTCCAATAACCTCTATACTGATTTTTTTTCCTGAGATCTCCTGAGCACCTGCAAGCTCAATATGCCTATCGAGTACCCGGAACTTTACGTTAATATTATCTGATGTTTTGACTTTCAGCTTTTTTCCCGATCCGACACTTATTGGAAGCGTAACCTTCCCTTCACCTGTAAAAAGGGCAAAGTACTTTGTTCCCTGACTGTTCTCCCTTGAAAAGCAAATTTTTTCCTGAAATACCCTGTTTGTATCAAATGTATCGTTTATTTAATAGATTTATTCGCGGCCGGGTAGAGCAAATAAAGTCAACCTGTAAATTCTCCGGTCTCGATCAATCTTGTTAATTCATTTAATAATCTTACCATCGGAGCGCCGTCTATAAGATCGTGATCAACGAGAATTGTCATGTGCAGAATTTCCCTGATTTTAATTTCATTATCAATAACGATCGGCTTTTTAATAATTGATCCTATACCAAAAGAAACAGGATGTATCGATTTATGAATAAACCAGCCATTTATAATTCCAATCATTCCCACGGAAGTTACAATAGCATTACCCATTTTTTTGTAAGCAATCTTTGGATTACCCAGCATCAGCTTCCAGAAAAATCTTCTTAGAAATCCGGGCATATGGTAATAGAGTCTCTCTGAAAATGATGTCTGTTTATTTATTACTATATCCGAATTTGTTAATTGCTGGTTTTTCGCATTTTCTATCTCAGATGTTATTTCAAGTGCACTTTTCCCGTTGGTTTTTTCAATTACCACAGGAATTGGGACTCTTTTACCATTGATTTTTTTCTCTACCAGGACTGAAATGTTAATATCATCAAAAATAATGAGTTTCCTTTTGTTGTATAGATAAGCTGATGCTTCCGGGTGTTTCTGAAGAACACTGCTGATCACTTTAATAATCCAGGCGTTAAAAGAGACATTTATTCCCTGCTTCCTTAAATCCTGAAGCTTTTTTCTGCTTTGTGTAACATCAAATTCCAACAGAGCGATTACATGATGCTTAAGTAATCCCAGTGAAAAAATATCAAATGTTGCAATCCTTGATTGTGGAAAACTTTTAAATGAAAATTTGCCATTCATTTCAGAAGGTTATTAATATTAATCCCGCTTTCTCTATAGCCCTGCTCCGTGAGGCATCCAGACAGATAAAATCAAATATAAAAAATCTCTCATTATGAAAATAAGAAATCTGTCATTCAGATTTGCATAAAGCCGCTTTGAGAATCAAGGTTAATGCTACCTTAGATCAGTCCATATTCTCAGAGCTCTTTTAAAAATCTTGCCCTGAGGGCTACCTTATTCGTTTTACCCACACTCGTTTTCTCAATAATATCTGTAGTCTTAACCTTAAGCAGGATGGCTTCCCTTGGAAGCACGCCGGAATCGACACTGCTTCTGACCAGGCTTATGATTACCTTGTCATTGAATGACTGTGGATCCTTTGGTACAACAACTGCCAGAGGTATTTCAACCCAGTTGTCATCAGGCAATCCTATGACGGCAACCTCTGAAACACTTTCATGCTTGGTTATTATGTCTTCAATCTCAAGTGAACTCAGCCATTCACCTCCCACCTTGATTACATCTTTGGTTCTGTCTGTGATTCTTATACTCCCGTTACTGTCAACACATGCAACATCACTTGTATGCATCCATCCACCTTCCCACAGTTTCTCCGAATGTGAATGATCTTTCAGATAACCCTGGGTTAATGACGGAGTACGAAGTATGATCTCACCGGGTGTCTTATCATCGTTAGGAACTTCATTTCCCTCCCGGTCAACAACCCGGACCTGAGCCAGTCCGATCGGTTTGCCTGTTCTGCATCGTAACCTTACCTGCTCTTCAAATGAGAGATCCAGATCTTTCATGCTTAATTGTGAAAGAGCTACTACAGGGCATGTTTCCGACATGCCGTAACCTGCAAAAACATCAATTCCTCTCTTCAACGCCTCCAATGCTATTCCCCTGGGCAGGGCAGCACCCCCGATGACACATGTCCAGTGTGACAAATCAATATTATTGGACAAGGGATCCTTAAGGAGCATATGGAGTATAGATGGCACACAATGACTGAAAGATACCTTGTGCTGATCCATCAGTTTCAATATCAATGCAGGAATATACTTACCCGGGTAGATCTGTTTAGTGCCCATAAAAGTAGCAATGTAAGGAATACCCCATGCATGAACATG
The DNA here is from genome assembly GCA_016715075.1 of Bacteroidales bacterium. Classification (GTDB taxonomy): domain Bacteria; phylum Bacteroidota; class Bacteroidia; order Bacteroidales; family VadinHA17; genus LD21. The sequence goes on along the minus strand of JADKBK010000007.1, from coordinate 234,045 downwards.
GAACATCGGAGTGAGTGGCATATAAACGGATTCCCTGTGAAAACGGCCTTGTAAAGAAGAGGAAGCCAGGGAAGCTGTAGCTGTAAGTGTATGAAGTACAAGCTGCCTGTGTGAGAAAAACACCCCTTTAGGCAAGCCTGTTGTGCCGGTTGTATAGAATGTGGTAGCCCTAAGGTTCTCATCAAAGTCCTGAAAATCAAAGTCCGGTGATGCATTGTCAATCATCTCTTCATACTCCCCTTCAAAATGGAAATGATGGAGGGAAGGATCCCTGCCTTCATCAATAAGGATGAATTTCCTTCCTTCACTTATTCGTCCCCTGACAGCTTCCATTAATGGCAGAAAGTCAGAATGACAGATGATAACATCATCCTCAGCATGGTCTATTGTATAAACCATCTGCTCCGGAGACAAACGGACATTGATGGTATGCAGCACGGCACCCATCATTGGAACAGCATAATAAGCTTCCAGATACCTATGCGAATCCCAGTCCATAACTGCCACCGTATTCCCTGGTTTTACTCCAATGGAGGCTAAAACATTTGCAAGACGGTGAACCCTCTGCCTCCATGTTATATACGAAATCGAAATCTTGTCCCGGTAAATTATCTTCTGTTCCGGATTATTGCCCAGGGGAGCCAGGAAGAGTTGTTTAATCAATAAAGGATACTCATACGCTGATTCTGTAGTATGTACCATACTGCTCATATTAATAAGTTTTAGTAATTAATACTGATTTGATTATATGTCCGCCCGGGACCAAAAATAATAAAATAGAGACTTTGCCCTGTTATTTGGGCAGATTAAACTGAAATACCTGGGTAGATATTCCTGGTTTAACAGTCAGGGCAGTGATGATCAGAATTTGACTCCTATTGATAATCCGGCCCTTACTCCTGCCCAGGGTCCGTCAAAGGTCATTTTTACTTTGTCTGGTGCTATACTGACTGTCTGGTCAAACATAGGAATATCAATGTCATTCAGGGTATCCTCTATATCCTGCATATCAACTTCGGAGAGAGGAGCTGAAGCCAAACTAATGCCTTCACCTGAGCTTATCCCGAAGTGAGGTCCAAGGATCCACCAGTCGAGACAAATATGTTTACCCAGGGCCCATTGAGCGCCTATCATGAAACCACCAGTGTGTGATGACACATTGCCCGAGGAATTCAGCGTAATATCTTCATCGAGATCTGTTGTGTAAGGAACAACTGCATTGTTAAAAGCATAATGGCCATACCTGTAAAAGAGAGAGAAATAAAACCCATTGCCATATCTCTTCTTCCCTGTGTAGAACCTGATCTCTGGTGTAATTGCATAGTTGCTTATAAGAGTATTGTTGATAACAGTCTGTGCATCAGGTTCAGTAACATCAAACCACCTGATAAGATTATCTGCATAAGGAATGCCTGTTTCCGGCATAAGCCTGACTGAGAGACCCAGGGTAACTGTTCTGGTCATGACCCGCTCATACTGAAGGGAATAGTTCTTTATCAAAGCGGAAGTAACATTGAATTTAATAAAGTTCTTTGAGATCTTAACAGTATCGGAAGGAACTACAACCGGAACATCCTGTGCAGATACAACAGAAAGCAGATTTGTAATGATCAGAGAAAGAATAAGTAGCTTTTTCATAGTTTTAGCATATCAGTTAACCCGGAAAAAGAGAATTACCATAAAGTAAATGAATTCATTCCAATGTTAAAAGTATTTTTGATAAAAGGAGGAAATGGATGGATGAATGAACCCGGAAAAAGGCTTATTATTACGACCTTTGTATAAAGGTCCTACTGATACACATATGAATGGTTAAAAAATTTACTCCGTTTGTAGCGTTTTAACAACAGCTTACGTATTAGTGAGTAAATGTTAAACTAATTAAGGAAAAATATGAAAAGGAAAATATTCAAAGCAGCCGTTTTATTTGCGGTTCTGATTACAGGTATTATCTCATGTGATAAGAATAAAACTGATAAAAAAGATCCCGTGGAAAGCGCCAAAAAGCTTCTGGAACTTGAGACCCGCATGAATGCAATAAACTCAGGTAATGGCAAAATGAGTAATTTTATGTCAGTAATCGGCTATAGCCAGTTAAAGGATGGGACACTTAGCATAGAAGGTTCCGATTCAGCCACAGTTTACGTTGACAGTGTTTATAAGGATTCTACCGACTACTGGATGCCAATGACTTGTGCTAAAGTTTCTGAAATTGATAATGAAGATGGTACACATACCACTATCTATGATTATGGAGATGGCTGCGATGAATATGGAACACTCTTCAGAGGTAAAATAACATACATCTGGAAAAATGAAGATAATAACTACTATTCAAAAGTTATTTATGAGAACTACTATTCCTATGGTGTCGAAATGAATGGAGAATCTGATTATACCTTCACTTCTGACGGATACTCCTACATCACTGTTGATGGTACAGAAAATTCAGGTGATTCAACAGTAACAATCATGCCGGTTGAATTCAACTGGTCAGGTACATCAACAGGGCATGAAGAGATAACTATGGTCTATGATGACGGAAACTCGGTGTCTTATTCTTCTGATTATTCAAACGCATGGGATAATAATTCATATAAGGTATATGTGGGAGAATACAACTATGTAAGTGAAGTTGATGGATATGAATATCACTATCTTGTATCAGAACCTTTGATCACAGATTATACCTGTACCGAATCATGGGTACCTGTATCGGGTACTGAAACAATAACCACAATTGAAAATGAGGCAACAACAGTTTATTCCCTGAATTACGGATCAGGAAATTGCGATAATCTTGCTGAACTGACCGAAAACGGAAAGACTTCCATAATCGACTTCAGCGAGCTCTTTAAAACAATTGATGGCGGTGATGGTACTGTAACTCCAATGAACGGCAGGAAAGGACATAAATAAATTGCTATTATCTGTAAATCTGATTTAAAGGATGAGTAGTCACAGGATGTCATAACCGTTAACACCTGGTTATGACATCCTTATCTTAAAAAATGCATTTGCGTGGCTGATACCAGGAATGACAGCTTGGAAGAAATAATTCAGGGGTGCCTTCGGAAAAAAGTAAAGTCTCAGGAGATGCTGTACAAAAGATTTTTCGGGTATGCTTTGAGCGTTGCAATGATACATAACAGGAATCGCGACAATGCTCTTGAAATTGTTAATGACAGCTTCGTTAAGGTATTTGATCAGATAGGCAGGTTTGACAACACACTATCCTTCAAGACCTGGCTGAACAAAATAGTGATAAATACATCTATTGACAGATTCAGAAAGAATAACAGGAATATTCTTTACGACGATAAGGAAACATTTCTCGTACCAGATGAATCCCCGACTATTGTAAACCAGCTTACGGCTCAGGATATTCTGCGATTGCTAAACCTGCTGCCTGAAATTCAGAGGCTGGTGTTCAGCCTCTATGAAATTGAAGGTTACAGCCATGAGGAGATAGCAGGATTACTTAAAATACCCGAGAATACATCCAGGGTCTATCTTACAAGAGCAAAAAAGAGATTAAGGGAGCTGTTTCAGATGTACTTTAATACAAATTATGAAAAATTCGGAAACTGATAAGGACTTTCTTGATTTGGTTAAGAACACCCTGGATAATTATGAAGAACAATATATCCTCGGGTCCTGGGAGAATTTTGTAAAAGCCAGAAAGAGAAGAAAAAAGGTGATTTTCTGGCGTATTGGCACCGGAATAGCTGCAAGCCTCCTGATTGGCTGGCTGGGATTCCGGTTGATCCCTTCAGCTCCTTCCACCAATGCTGCTTCTGCAGGTCACAAATCCCCTGAGTACAGTAATCCGGTAATCCTTACAGCAAAAGACACTCTTGCTAAATCGGTAGTGACCGAACAGATTCCCAATGAGAACAAAGAGACCAGTCTTACCAGTAATGCCGTCTCCGATCGTACTGCCCAGAGCAGATCAGGAGAATTGCCAGCAGAAGGAATCCGTGATATTAACCCGGGAAATACAGGGAAATCTAACACCTCTCTCAAGTACAATTCAGAATACAAATCTGAATCATTCACATCTGAACTGAGAGATGGTCAAAAGCTTCCCGATACCTTGAAAGCCGGCGGATCACTTCTCCCAAACCTTAATACAAACAATATATCCGAAAATAAAACAGTCGGAGCTGATTCAGTGGAATACAAACCGCTATACACACAATCGGATACACAGGCCACACCTGAAAAAGATATTTCCAACCGCTCTTCAGGTCAGAAGTTCAGATTTGGCGTCAATATTTCACCCGGAGTCACATCGACAGCCACCGCCTCATCATTCAATTATTCAGGCGGGATAAACGCAGATTACGCATTGTTACCTGTTCTCAGATTATCGACTGGCCTGCAGTTTGAACGCCTTAGTGTAGTAAACAATCTTCCCTCAAACGACCCTGCACTCCCTCAGGGAGAAACTAAAGCAGAACTGCTGGACCTGGATATTCCACTTAATATAACCTGGAAGTTCCTTGTCAGAAAATCGACAAGCTATTATGTCTCCAGCGGCATATCCTCAGTGGTTTACCTGAATGAAAAGTATGCCAATACAAGTTATTCACAACAAATGGTGGCAGTGGTGGAAGTAAATGACGGGAGGCCCAATATAGGCTATGAGATGCAAAATGTGAAAACCACGGAACAAACAACGGAAGAGCCTTTAAACACTTTTGATTTTGCCAGCCGGGTGAATATCATTTTTGGATTTGAACAGCACCTCTCTTCAAAACTTTTTCTGAATATTGAACCATACCTGAAGATCCCCATCTCGGAGCAGGCTTCCCGGAATATTAAATATTCCATAGGCGGTATAAGCTGTAAAATTTCCTTTTAGTTTTCTGTCTTTGTCTTCCGGCTTTCAGCCTGTCATTCTATGGTGGAATTTGTTACAATACATGGGGTATCATCATGCATAGATATCCCCGGATATAGAGGATACCATGAACCTCCTGTGTTATTGTGGATTATTGAGTTATCAATACGAATATCCCCTGAGTGGTCGTTAGTCACAAAAAAGATTGCCGCTCCGTAAGCATTTACCTTATTATTTTGAATAAGTGTCCCAAGAATCTTCAGTGTCATTGTATTTCCATCATTATATATTGCACCCCCGCTGCCACCTCCGCTTGTTCCGGATTCGGCAGGATTACCTCCATTGCCTGTAGCACGGTTATGGGAGAAAAGACTGTTTATAATAGTCCATGAAACACCTATGCTGCTTATCCCTCCTCCGTTTGAACCGAAATTACCATAACCCGGCGCTCCCCCAAAAGTGCTGTTCACAATATATACGGGTAAATTATTGTACTGACTGAAAACACGGATTGCGGCTCCTCCCACATCCGGACCGAGACTATCGCAGGTGTTATTGAAAAACCGGCAGTTAACAGCTTTAAAACGTCCTCCCCTGACCCAGATAGCGCCACCTCCGTCGTATTCGCTTTCTGATCTGGAATTCCCGTCAGAAAAGGTTATGTTCTGGACAGTAAGCCTGGGATGATCCTGATTCTGACAATGGGAGGTTGTCCAGTGCTGGTTCTGATCGCAGGTATTCATATAAAGAATCCGTGTCTTTCCGCCGCCGCTAAGTGTTATTAAACCGTTGCCATCAATAACCACATCCGGATTTGCATCATTGAAAACCTTCGCCGGCCTGTCAAGTGTTATTGTAACCGGTTCGGGACCGCAGTTAAAAACTATTTTACCTCCCTGTGCAACTGCGTTTATAAAGGCATCCGCTGTACAGCTACCCGGTGTACCATCCCCAATAATATGATCCGGAGCCGATACATCTTCCGGACCGGCTTCCAGGGGCACCGGCGAATGGCCGTCAGGGTTACCTGCCGGCGGCCCATCCTCAGGATGTGATAGCGGGTTGATGAAATCAGCAGTCGGAGCGGAATTATCACCTTCACATGTAATCATAAAAAGCGCCATCAAAAGGCAAAGAAAATAGTTCAGCTTCCGGATGCCCATTTTGTGTAACAGGTTACGATTATCCCAAACGTTTAGTTCCATAATTATTAAACTAACAGACAACGATTATTATTGTCCCGGTGGATCTCATTTTCACATCAGGGCGCTTTCTGAAAAATGGTTAACCGCTATGCGGTAAATATTATTTACAAATCTGTTTTCTACAATACCATATCGCCTACGGCGAATGGCTGAGGATAGAACAGAAGGAAGAAAAATCGTTTAAAATGGCCAATTAAAAACAATATGTACTGAGCTAAAATAAAATTCAGCCGGGGCAAATCCGATCCTGATAGCCCTCGCGAGCGAAATTCGAAAACACAAACGGCCATAATAGTGACATAATACGACTATCTTGACACTTATGTATTACAATAATTGTCTTATAGCCCGTAGGGCTTAAGGTATTGTAGAATAATGATCATCTAAAGACCTATTTACCTCGTAGGGTTATAGGGAAAAGAGCAGTCACAGGCTTTTATTTTTTACCGAGGAGTTGTGAGATTTATTTGGTGATATTGCCTGGTCTGACAAAATTGTTTTTAATAATCAATCCATTTTTATCAATCAGAGTATAGTGTGGAATAGAAGCGATTTTATATAGTGAATCTAAACTTTTACTCCAATCACCATCACATATAAGATTCATTCCTAAAAGCTTGTCTTTGGTAATAATTTGTTCCCATTTAATGATATCATGATCAAGACAAACATTAACAAAGACAACCGCATCGTTATTTACATCAGTAATTAATTTGTTTAACACCGGTAACTCAGCAAGGCATGGACCACACCAGGTGGCCCAGAAATGAAGGTAAATTATTTTGCCTTTGAAATCAGATAAGCTGTAATATTTCCCGGTTAAATCTTTAAGATTAAAATCTGGTGCACTATTGCCTGGTTTCAGACTTGCTAAATCCAATTGCCTGTCAAGAGCAATATTTTTTTCATCATTAATATATTTTTGTTCTACATCAGAAAAATTCAGTTTATGTGATTTTATAAAAAAGTCAACTTCACTCGACTCTATATCTGAATTGCTCCCACTATATAATTCTGCTATATGCCCTGTAATGTAGAAACTCTTAATTTCTCCCAGTAATGAGGAGTCTATTCCTGGATATTCCTTATTCAGAATACTTAACATCCTACGAGTCCCTGTAATATTGTTTTCTACCGGATTGCCATGAGAGAAATATGCATTAATGAACCGATAATACTCAAACGATAAATGAGCTTCCGGATTGTAGACAGGAACATTCGCAATATGGTCTTCCTTCCTTGAAAAGTTAGTCAACGAACCCCAAAAGAGCAGTTTGCAATTAGCAATGCTATATTTAATATTATTCCTTTCCATTTTTAAAAACCATTCAGGTAATTCCTTACGAAAATCTTCAAGAAAATTGATACTTATATTCTGGACAGAATCTGCTTCTGCTATTTGGGTATCAAATTGCTTCTGAGTTGCATTCATTTTAAGGAACCATCTCAATCTCAGGGGTCCATGATTATCAATAACCATATAATATCCGAATTTTCTGAATTTTGTCTGGCAATAATTGAATATTTCATCATCAATGAAATAGCATGTTACACTTTTATTCTGGTTTACTGATTCTTGTTTAAGCTTAATTTCCAGTGTATCACAGGAATTAAATAGGTTGTGAATGCATCTTTATTAATTGTAAATTCCACCAGGGAAGGTATTATCATATTTATCTCCAGATAATAGTTGTCGTCTTTCAGGATTTTTAAATTTCGATTAATCTCCCTGTTATATTTGGAAAATAGGACCAAAAAACTGTTTCAATATCGATAGAGTCAATGACATTTGAGTCAAGGAATTTGACATAAGCTGATCCCTTATAATTGATTTTTGGTTCAGAATTTTTCTTTCTTGAACAATTGGAGACTAAAATTCCGGTCATGATTATGAATAAAAGAAGTTTTTTCATTTTATTCGGACTAATGCGTTGTATGATGTCATGGAATGCATCTAAATTAACTTGTTAAGAGCATCTCTGATCTCCTTATCTGTTGTTTCTTTATCATAACCCACAATTATCTTCCTGATTACTCTGTCTTTATCAAGTATAAAAAATGCGGGAACGGCCTTGACCTGATATTCTTTGGTTATCTGTTCTGTTGATAATAATAATTTGTAATTCAAATTGTTATTATCAAAGTACCTCTTTATGCCATCAATATTATTACTCCAGGTTTCAATACTCACCAGATCAAAATCTTTTAACCTGTAATCAGCAACTAATTGATTCAGAAAAGGAATTGATGCATGGCAGGGCCCGCAACCAATACCGGAAAACTGAACCATCAATACCTTACTTTTTATCTTTTTTAAACTGATGGAGTCTTGGTTAAAATCTTTCAGAACCCAATCAGGGGCTACTTTTCCCACAAGGTCTTCTTTAGCTGGTTCCGGCTCTCCCCGGAATCTAACAGTAAAATCAGCGGGTAATTTTTTTGATACGATGAAATCCCCGATGTTGATTTTATTGAATTCTACATTTTCACATGTCTCCCAGGTTGTCTGGTGGGGCATATTCCTTCTGATCCTATACGGGAGATCATCTGATTTCCTTATCCAGATATCATATCTGGAATAAGAATCTTTTTTTGCCAGATATGGATTATCCAGAACAAAAGGTTTACCAAAGAACTCAACGACCTTATAAGGAATGTATAAACTGAATTTAATGGAATCGTTATAATCCCGTAATTCAGTTGTTATTGTATCTTTTGTTTCCAATGCATACTTGATCATGCTCTTTGCATGGTTAAAGAATGGAGGAGTAATTGGTCTGAAAGGCAATGTGTTGGTCTGAAAACTGTCGATCATAATTGTTTTGTCATTCAAATCCAAAAAAGCCTCTGCTTTCCCGTCATAAAACCATCTCACTGAGGATGTGCCTGATTGCATTGATACTCCGAAACTTGAACCAATAAATGTATCAAGGTAATTAAAATACTCTTCAGTTTGACTGTGGAAAGTTCTGAATTCCAGGGTATCACCCGGAGCACTTGCAATATTGGTTGAATTATATGAAGCGGATCTGATTTGTTCAAGATTAGCTAAAACCTTTCGCAGGTAGTCATTTTTGTCATGAATTACTTTACAACTATTGATCAGAATAACACAACTTAATACAATAAAGAAAGATGTCACAGGAAAAAATATTTTTTTCATGAGATGAAAAGTTTAAGTTCAAAAATAATAGAGAAACTCCTACTTAGTCTCCATAAAAGGCCTCATAATTTATTTAGCAGTCTCCGGTTTTGGCAGAACAAAGTTCACAGGTATCATATACCATACATTAACAGCCTTGCCGTTTTGCTTACCTGGAGTAAAGCCTTTTAACAAGGAACAAACTCTCATAGCCTCTGCATCGAGCAGGGGATCGACACCTTTAAGAATGGATATACCTTCAGAATTGCCATCCGTATTTACTATAATCCTTAAAATTACCCGTCCTTCAATTTTTTCAGCTTTTGCCTTTTCCGGGTACCTGGCATTTTCCTGTATGAATTTAAGCAGTTCCGAATCGCCTCCGGGATACTCAGGCATCACCTCAGCAACAACAAACGGCTCCTCTTTTACACTTATCTCGTCGGGCAACTTGAATTTCAAAGTGACACTTGAGGGAAATGGTGCATCGACAGCCTTGTTTTTAGGCGCATCCCATTTTGGGGATGACAGAACTACCTTTTTTACTTCATTAACCAGAATCTGATCAGCCTGGCCGGGGTATGATTCCGGATTACTTACAGAACCATCCAGCTCAACCATGAACCTTACTGTCACCCATCCTTCCATTTTTTGTGACCTGGCTTCTGCCGGATATTCAGCATGACCGGCAACCCATTCGTTAAATCCGGTAAAACGCTGATTCATGAATGTAGGATAATCATCGGGGGCCAACCTCGGAAAAGGTGGCTTTAGGCCCAGTTCAAGAGCCTTTTTTCTTGTAGTTATTTCGAGGACTCCATTGGCTCCTTTCTCCCCGTATTTATCTGTCGCTTCCTTGCCTGATAAAAATTTTGAAATTCCCATATTGTAGCCAAGATCTCTTTCTGCATCGAAAAAGTTCTTTTCTGAAATCACACCATCGATAGCTGCAACAGGACCTTGACTTTGAGCTGCAGCTGCTTCGGTGTTACTATCCGCAGGAGCCTTGTAGTCAGGATCCTTTTCCATTCTGACCTTCATTTCAATACTGAACTCAGGCTTGATTATCTGATCTTTATACCCTCTGCATGAAAACAGAAGTGAAGCATCAGCCTGGACATAGCTCAATGAAAATAATCCATCCTTCCCTGTGATTGCAAATGAAGCATTATCCATAGGCCCGGTACTTCTTATCTGGGCTCCCTCAAGAGGCATTCCATCTTCTTTAATTACAATCCCTTTTACCTCTTTTTTTATTATGCCTGGCGCCTCGTAAACAGATAAAGGATCAGCTGATGAGACAACATTATTGTATTCCGGGGTTGCAAAAGAGTATGCAACAACTGCTGCTATCGGAAGGATCAGAATATTCTTCACCACAGCAAACTTACTGGTTGGCTTTTTATTTATCATGATTATCCGGTTTTTGATTAAACTGTTGAAACTATGAGCAAGTGATATATCTTTCATCCCTGTTTTAAAATTCAGAAGTCTGTATTGGTACTCCTTAAGGCTGTTATTGATTAATGAAACATGATCTGCCAGATATTCATGATTCAGGATTATAGATCTTTTTATGAGCCATGCAAATGGATTAAACCATTGAAATGCAATAAAAAGTTCACTTAAGAGCAGATCAAATGTGTGCCCCTGCCTGAGATGTGCAAATTCATGATCAAGAATGTCGCTGTAATTCCCGTTTTTATACTCTTCAGCCGGAATAACAGCATAGGGAAAGAATGAAAACGGGGGAAGCGGGATATCGGAGATTATAACTCTGGGAAACTGCCTGTCTCTTACAACTCCTTTTTTTATGATCCTGAAAGTACTGATCAGGCTGATGACACCTTTCAAGAGCATTATTCCTGCGACAGTGAAATAAATCCATAAGAGAAAACTGTTATAATCGAATGAATTAACCGGGGTCGGAATTGTTGTTCCGATAGCCGGCTCTGAGAATACAATATTATCAGGGCTGATTACCTGTGATACAGGAGCCACGATGCTTACAGCAACCGGAATCCTAAGAACAGGAAGAATTACCGGTAAAAGCAGAGTCAGGATCAGAAAAATCCTGTTTCTCATATAAAATGTATCCTTTCTGAATAATACAAGATAGCAGAGATAGAACAGGGATGTACAGGCAGCTACTTTCAGCAGGTATAAAATTATACTATCCATCTTTCCCTCCTTTCTCTATTATCTGAATCAGTTTTTTCAGGTCATCAGCGCTTAACTTTTTCTCATTGACAAAAAATGAGACAACATTTTTGTACGATGAACCGAAGTAATCATTTACGACATCTTTCATAAATATCTTCCTGTACTCCTCCTTCCTGATGACAGGAAAATACTCATGGTTCTTGCCATAAGCCTTATGGTCTACATAACCTTTTTCTTCCAGTCCGCGGATAACCGATGAAAAAGTTGTATAAAGCGGTTTGGGTTCCGGATGGAGGTCAATCAGCTCCTTTATGAACCCTTTCCGGGCTTTCCATAGGATCTTCATTGCCTCTTCTTCTTTTCTTGTAAGTCGTTTCATTTCCTGTAACTGTTTTTTCAAAGATATAACGTCTTTTTCAGTTATACAACTATATTTATATTTATTTTACTAAAAAATACGTTGATGTGAATATTTTTGACAATTAGACTATATATCCGAAGTTACTTCAAAATGATTTTTTGCCACTAAGGCACAAAGACTCCAAGTCTCACCAAGGAAAAGATTTTTTGCCACTAAGGCACAAAGACTCCAGGTCTCATCAGGAATTTGTCTTTAAAGATAAATTGTATATAAACCCTGGAGACCTGGAGCCCTGGTGGCTATTGTAACATCTAGACTTTTTGTAATAGCCTTATAATTCAATATAAATAAGAAGTATACAGCTTCGGGTTCATCATAAAACATTGCCTTTCGTTAATTAATTTTAGAACTGTTTAATACTTTACCTTTGTGAGGAAAAAAGTCAGCATTAAAAATCTTAATTATGTCAAAACTGTTTTCCCCTCTGACTATCAAGAACATCACCTTAAAGAACAGGATAGTAATGTCGCCTATGTGCCAATACAGTGCAACCGACGGTTTTTCCAATGACTGGCATATGGTGCATCTGGGCAGCAGGGCTGCCGGAGGAACCGGACTGATTATCACAGAAGCTACAGCTGTATCACCTGAAGGAAGGATATCGCCAGCAGACCTTGGCCTTTGGAAGGATGAACATATTCAGGGATTTAGCAGGATTGTCAGTTTTATACATTTACAGGGCTCCATTGCCGGGATCCAGCTTGCCCATGCTGGAAGAAAAGGTTCCTGTGCAGTGCCATGGGAAGGGGGAAAACAACTCGATATAAACCATGGAGGATGGCATACAGTGGCTCCCAGTCCGATCCCTTTCCTGTCCGGCGACAGTGATCCCGTATTAATGAATAAAGAGGATATCGGTAAAGTTGTTTCAGATTTTAAAGCGGCTGCCCGACGAGCTCTGACAGCAGGTTTTGATCTGGTGGAAATTCACAGCGCACACGGATACCTTTTAAATGAATTCCTCTCTCCTCTCAGCAATCATCGCAATGATGAATACGGAGGTGCTTTTGAAAACCGAATCCGTCTTTTACAGGAAGTAATTGATGCTGTAAAAACAGTTTGGCCGGCCGGCAATCCGCTTTTTGTCCGCATCTCAGCGACTGAATGGACTGATGGTGGCTGGACATTGGAAGAAAGCATTAAACTGGCATCTATTCTGAAAAACTCGGGTGTTGATCTGATAGACTGCTCTTCCGGAGGGAATGTTTATAATGCAAAGATACCTGTAAGTCCGGGATACCAGGTTCCATTCTCAGAGGCATTGCGGAAAACAGGCATACTAACCGGAACGGTGGGATTTATTACAGAAGCCGGCCAGGCTGAATTAATTCTTCAGGAGGAAAAGGCTGATCTGGTCTTTTTGGCAAGGGAGTTACTCAGAAACCCCTATTTCCCCTTGCTTGCCGCCAGGGAGCTTGGGGCTGATATAACATGGCCCGTACAGTACATCAGATCCAGAAAAAGCTGATCTGAAAATCAAATCCCCGGGTACCTGAGCTGTTGATAAAGTCGAAATTGACTAATCGCAAAGGGAATCAACAATTAAGAGTGCTGCTTTAAAAGTCCTCCGTGGACCTCTGTGGTACCTCTGTTCCCGATAGCTTCCCGATAACTCCCGATAGCTATCGGGACGGGAGGGACTCTGTGTAAGTTCTTAATTATTTGTTACACAGAGAGTCACAGAGAAGTCACAGAGAACCACAGAGAAAAATGAATTGAAATTTTAGATTAATGACAGCGCCTTTTCCCTAATTAGCAGGCTTTGTTTTCAAAAAGGCCAACCGTTGTTTTATTGTCTCTGTGTATTCGGGAGTAAAGTCCTTCTGGCCATTTTTCAGATTATCGAGGAATTTCTGATAATAGTAAATTGCCTTTCTCCTGTCCTTTAATTTTTCATCATAGAGATTTGCTATTATCAGGTATATATTCAGATCAGGCTTGAGACCAAGTGACTTTTTATAACTGTCAATTGCTTCACGATATATTCCATTGTCTTTCTGAGATTCACCCAATAAGATGTAGGACAATCCCAACTGCCTGACAACAGGAGTTAGAATCTCGATTTCCTTATTATAATAATAAATGCTGTTATCCATATCCTTCATCTTGTAATAGGATTGTCCCAGGTAACTGCATGTTTCATAATCAGATGGATCTTTATTATACGCTTTTAAAAGATAATTGATCCCCTCCTCCGGCTGAAGATTATTACAATAAGCTATCCCAATTCGTTTCAAATAAAGCTTAGCGGAGTCTCCGGAAGATAATACTACCATATAATCATCCATTGCACTGTTAGTATAATGCCCGGCGTAATATAGTGAAGCCCTGCTCAGATACAGATCCAGGTCGGTTGATTCAATCTCTATGCCTCTCGTTAAAAGCTGGATTGCTGTATCAGCTCTTCCGGCCAGAGAGTACAGATAGGCCAGATTCTTTATGGCTGTCAGATCCTTATCGTTTATCGATAAAGATTTGTTATACAGCCGTATGGCATTCTCAAATTCTTCCTTTTTAATATTTGCATACGCTATTTTGTCGATATAAACACAATTGGAAGAATCCCGCTCCATGAACCTTTTGTAAATATTAATTGCTTCATCATATCTGCCTGTCTGCATATATATACCGGTCAGATAATATGCATATACCCACTTCAAAGAATCAATGAGACATAGTTCGTTAAGCAGGGGCTGTGCTGCTTTAAAATTCCCTTTGGCATAATATCCTTTTGCCAGAATGAAATTGTAAGTTTTATTGCCGGGGTTTAGTCTGGCCGCCTGATAATAGCAGTTAAGCGCAGAATCTTCCTCGAGTTCATTCTGGTATGCTATACCCATCTTATAATAGATCTCATGATTCAGACTGTCATAAGCCAGAATCTGTCTGCATGTGTCTGTTACTTTATTATACTCTCCCTTTATAAGCATTAAATCAATTGCTGAACCCGCCGGAATATTCTGGGCTGAAAGAGAAGTGATTGACAGGGCAATAAGAATTAAGGCAACCAGGTTTGTCTTCATGGCTTTTATTTTTAGTGAGAAACGGAATTAAAGAACTTTTGAATTTCATATGAACTCCTTTACAATATCAAAGATATAACTAATTATTTAGTTATACAAATATTTTATTGATATTATGCGGAAGTCAGCCTTTCATGAAACAGTATAGGGAAATCAAATAGTGGAATTCTAATTTCCTCTGATTCACCTCTCAGCTATTCTTTCGGAAATACCAAAATATAATATGTGTCTAGTGAAAAACAAAAGAATACTTAGTACTTTTATTCCGCTTAAACAACTCCGGAAACTGAATCTAAATCGTTCAGAAGTAACTTATGTAATCAATTAATTGTAACTTAAATATAGTTTAAATACAAGATCATGAAAAAAATATTCCTGACTAGCTGCTGCTTCATTATGTTGATAGTTGTAAACGCAACCGGAGCAAAGCCGGATAAGATAGCCCTGATACCAAAGCCATTATCAGTTCAGATGGAGAAGTCGGCCCTGAAACTGAATAAGGTCATAAGGATAAATGATATTTCCCTCTCAGGCAATGATTATGCGAAATTTCTTAACACTGGCTGCATTCAGGGGATCGATTATAAATCTGTTAATTCCAAAGATGACAAAAGCGAAATTATTATCAGGAAATCGTCAGGTACAGCTGTAAAGGAGAGTTACACTCTGACTGTGAATTCCAAAGGAATAGAAATTGCTGCCCCTGATAATGGTGGTATCCTTTATGCTATTGAAACGCTCAAACAGGTACTTGTTCAGTCCTGGAATGGCAATGAGTTCGATATTCCCTGTATGGTTATTAAAGATGAACCTGCCTTTGCTTTCAGGGGATTCATGCTCGATGCTGCCCGCCACTACCAGCCGGTCGCCACAGTAAAGCATGTGCTGGATTATATGTTAAGCATGAAACTGAACATCTTTCACTGGCATCTGTCGGACGATCAGGGATGGCGTGTTCAGAGTCTGAAACATCCTGAACTCAACACAATTGGCTCATTTGTTATTGACACCGACAGGGTACAGACAAATGGATTCTATACCCTCGAAGAGATAAAAGATATCATCAGTTATGCCTCTGAGCGCAATATTAAAATTATTCCTGAATTCGATATTCCCGGTCACTCCCTGGCTGTCCTGAATGCATTTCCTCACCTCAGGTGTCCGTACAAACCAGGATCCAACGCCTTCTGTGCCGGAAATCCAAAAACCTATGAGATTTTAAAGGATATTTTCGGAGAGCTGATCGATGTATTTAAACCTGAATATATACATATCGGTGGCGACGAACGACAGAAGGATCTCTGGAACAAATGTGATCTATGCCTTGCTAAAATGAAGGAAGTCGGGGTAACAAATGAAAACGACCTTCAGAGTAAAATGCTTATCGAGATATCAGCTTTCATACACAGCAAAGGTGTAAAAACCATATCATGGGCAGAAAATATAGAAGGTGGGGTGGCTGAAGGACAAATTATCCAGTCGTGGCGCCTGAGAGATGAGGCATTTAAAGCAATTAAGAAAGGACATCTGGTAATTAATTCAGATAACGGTGAGACTTATCTCGATTATCCTGAGAATGCCGAGGATGCTAAATACAAGCCGAGCTGGATGCTGATCCTGTCTGTTGAAAAAGTGTATAACTTTAATCCGGTTCCTGCCGGACTAACAAAGGAGGAGGAGAAGATGGTTATCGGCAGTGAATGCCCGCTCTGGACTGAATCGATTACAATTGATAAGATCTATCCGCAGATAAAGGACCGGCTTGAGGCACATGCCGAAAAATGCTGGACCCGTAAGGAGCTGAAAAGCTATCCTGATTTTGCAAGCCGGCTAAAAGTACTCCAAGATTTTTTCAAAAGCAGTTTTTACGGTGAAGTGACTCATATGTTTTAACCGCTTCGAAAATTCTAACCTATCTTTTTGCCGGCCATAGGGCCTGGTTTAAGGCTGTGTATCTCATCTATATGGACCAGGATGACAGCTTTGGGCTTTGGCATACCGGCTTTTAGTGACATCTCAGCAGACTTTTCGTAGATCTCTCCACTGGTAAGTACTTCCGGTGTTCCCAGAAACCGGAATCCGTCGAGTATATCCCTGTTGACAACGGCTACCGAAACTTTCGATCCATCCAGGATATTTTTGTATGTTGTGCCACCAGTGCCTTCTGAAAAGATGAGTGTTTCATCATTGAAGATCCTCGTCGAACGCTTGGGAGCATTATTGGGAATACCCTCCTTGCTGACCGTTGCATGGAAACATTGCTGGGTCAGAATCATATCTTTCATCTCCTGTGTAAGTTGTGCCATAACGATTTACCTCCTGTTTTTATGCTAAGATAATATTTTCTGTATATAAGCCAATTATATAACTCCCTGCAGATAAATAATCAGTCTCTGAAATATTGAAAATTACAGCCTCAGCCAGATTCCATTTCCTTTTCACATCCTCTACATAAATATCCCTGACTGTAAATAAAATGTTGTTTGAAGATTTCAGTAACAGTTCATCTATACACTCCGCCCAACCTTTATCCTGCAGTTCCAGCATTCCAACCTCGTCAATAATAACGAGATCGTGTCCCTGATTTACCATAGATCTCAGAATCTTCCTCCCCTCTGCAAGACCTTTTTCAGATATCCTGAATCTCCCGATCTTCTCATTTCCTGTACCAATCTCCTGCCTGAGGAAATCTTCTTTTGCGCCTGTTTCAATATTGACAAGATCATAACCTGTGGTTACATTTCCATCCGTCACCCGCTCTGAGAGTATGCCTCCCACTTTAATGCTTTTACTCCTGAGCAGATCTATCAGCTTCATTGCAAAAGTTGTTTTTCCTCCCCTGATCGAGCCGGTCACAATAAATACTTTTGTATCAGGCTCAGCTTTCAACCTTATTTCAGACAATCTCCTGTCAGCATGAGAAATTACCTGAGAAAAGAGTGCCACAGGATTCTTTACCAGACTCTTAAAATCCGGGATATTGGAGATAAACATAGGCAGGCTTTCTGCCGAAAGTTCGAGAGCCAGGGGAAGATTTTTAAAAGAAGTCTTCAGAAAAAAATTCCTTACTGCCGGATTATATAATTCAGTCCCCAAAACAGAAAAGCCCATTATGATCACTACGGCCCTGAAATTCATCTGAATTCCTGTCAGCAGACCTTTAAGCAAAGAATTTTCACCCGGTTGAGCCTCTGTAAAAACAAATGCTGTCACAAGGGTGATAAATACAAAAAAAATCCAGAATTTAGGCTTCGACAGCTGACGCAGAGCCCTTTTATATCTTAAAGACCAGATTATTATAATTCCAACGATTGCCAGACTCCAGACAATCCATGTTGTCTTGTTCAGCAAAATAAATGCAGAGAAAATCAGGGCAATATTTATAAATAGCCAGGGTATTGAATAATTGAAATCAAGCTCTCCCTTTTGGCTGACCTCCTTAAAGGAATTACTATTTTTTAAGGGTAAATCCGGAACAGGCTCTCTTAACATTCTCCTCCCAACCCTTATTCCGGTAATTGCAGCCAGCAGACCAAACAGTGAATAAACAACCAATAAAACAATAATTGGCAACCAGACTATTTCTGTTCTGATACCAAGCTGCTTCTGGGCTATTTTCAGAAGATTGCTGTAAACCTCAATAATATCTGATCCGTAGAATATTATATAATTCAGTATTTTCTGAACCAGGTTCCACGACATTGCCAGCATTGAACCAATAGCAAACCCTGCTATATTCCTGCCTAAAAGCCTGACGAATACTTCGAGTAATAAAGCTTCGGTAAAAATTGCTATCATCGGTCCGAATATGACAGCACTGGGCGACATGGTCTTCATTAGGGCACAAATTAATCCGGCACGCCAGAATAACCCCTTTTCATTCCAGGTATAGCTTATTGATATAAGAATAATTATTCCGATTGCAGTAAGTATATTACCACTGAATGGGACCTTCAGATTATGCAGAAAGCTGCCCAGAACTATCTCTGATGCTGCCCAGATCGTTCCTGCAATTGATGCCTTAATCCACTTCTCACTTAACCTGTGCTTCACTTTAAAATACAGATTTTTTGTGCACAGTATTCAAACAGATGATAACCTGTTCCTCCTTCACTTACTATATTAAACAGGACTTCTGGCTTAGTTATTCTGACTGCGCCAATTATATTTACTTTATTCTCAAACAATATATCCGGCAGGATCCCTGCCGAAGGACCAGTCACAATTACTTGTGTACCAGGGGAAATAGCCTGCAACAGGTCATCAATACTTTTGTTTACAAGTGTCTGACCTGTAATAATAACAATATCGGATGAGGGAAGCACCCTCTTATACTCATCTGCCGGGACATAGAATTTCCTGTATTCCGGTGGAAGAGCCGCCTCATTCAGCTCCAGGACGTTCAGTTTATTTCCTGTCTCTGAAATTTTACGAATATAAGAATGAAATGCACCGACAACAGTTATTGTTTTCCCCGAATTAAGATCCACAAAATGAATTGGATCAATCTCCTCCGCTATTGTATAATTCTCAGCTGAAATTAACTTTGAAGAAATGGCATTCAGGACAGCCAGCTGAAGGGATAAAAGTAATGTGGAATCTCTTTTGATTTCAAGAAGATCCAGCACCTTCTGCCCAATTATTTTCAGTGGTGTAAAAGCACCGAAATCTCTATTGCTTTTTGCACAGAAAGGCTGATCATCAATAATTGTCGCTGATATGCCATTGCTGTTATCAGATAACCTGACTGCAGTAAGGTAGATCCCTATCCTCACATCAGATATTGTCAGCTGATCGAGTATATTTCTATACCTTAGTTTTAAAAGATCGAATGTCTTTTCAATAATCATTCATTTTTCCTTTGCAGATTAAAATATATGGCAGCATAAAAGTTCCGGCCTGCCTCCGGATAACCTTCCTGTATAGTATAATTTTTGTCAAAAATATTATTGACACCAAGCTCTGCGGTAATATATTTTGCGAAATGATATGAGGCCTGGCCATTCATAATAAAATATCCAGGAGAGACACGGGTACCATCACTGGCATTATTGCGTTCTGAATTAAATTCTCCTGAAATGGTGATTCCCAGTTTCTTTGCAATCGTATAGTCAGCGGAGGCAAACAATTTGTTATTTGGGACATCTGTAAAGAGTATATCCGGATTACTTATGTTCTTCCTTTGAATGTAAGAATAAGCGGCATACAGATTCAGAACTGAAACGGGTTGATAAACCAGGCTTAAATCGACACCCTTAAATACCGACTCACCGGTATTCAGCATCTGTGAAAGATCTCCCTGAACATTGCTTACCATCTGGATAGTATTGTTGAGGCGGCTGTAGAACAATTCAGGATGGAAATTTACCTTGTCGGCAAGTTCAACAGATGATGAAAGCTCCAGGTTGACAGCAGTTTCAGATTTAAGGTCCGGATTTGGCAAAGCAGTTCCGTTACGGTATGAATAACGGTCTTTCATAGTTGCAAAACGGCTTTTATAAGAAATATTAAAACTGACATTTACTGCATTTGAGATCTTATAATAAGTAGCCAGCTGTGCATTAAGAGCATCATTTTTGTTCGCAGGATAATTAATTATGGTACTGTCAGTTGAATTATAGTCTTCAGCCCGGAGACTCTTTCTTATATTATAGCTCAGACCCGGAATAAAACTGAGTTTACTGCCGGGTTTATATATATTTTCAATTCCCAGGGAAAAAGTATTGTCTGCAAAATGCCGCACAGGCTCACCCTCATTATGTTCACTGTGATTGTCATTTTTTGCATGCAGCGAAGCCCTGAGGTGATTTTCCTCATTCCATTTGCTGCCAAATTCAAGATTCCCGCCAACAGTATAATCATCATAGTAACTGTTGAATGAAGATCCTTTGTTCTGTGTGGAATAGGTATTGTTGTCAAAACTGCTGATTTTGTTTTTAAACTGATCTAAATAAGCCCGGGCTTTTAAATCCGATTTTTTACCAATTGCTGTTTTTGAAATGTAATAAATACTCTGTTTATCCCAGTATGGCCACTGCCAGTAACGAACACGGGTGTTTTTATCATTGCCGAGATATACGGGGTTCCCCTTGCTTCCGTGTGAGTACTGATAATTAATACTGTATTCATCCGTGGCATTGGGTGTGAATCCGATTTTGAGACTGCCTTTCATGTCTTTCCTGTATGAATTATCTCTCTGATGATCCGTCTCCAGTTTCAGTGTATCGAACTTAGCTGAAAGCGGGACAAACTCCTGCTGAAGAATTGAAAATCCGGTCTGAAAGTAAATTTTCCCAAGGTTACTCCCAAGATTAATCTTTGTTTCGTAACCCTGCCCGCTCCTTACTCCCACCTTGGCACTCAGCTCAAGCTTCTGAGTTGGCTTCATCCCGATAAGGTTTATTGCCCCGCCAATGGTATTGGCACCATAGGTCATTGAAGAAAAACCTTTCGAAACATCTATCCTGGCAAGATCATTTGTCGTAAACCTGGCAAGATCAACATAGCCGTCATAAGGCACATAAACAGGTATGCCGTCCATATAAACCGGCACACTCCGGATATCAAACCCGCGAAGGTATACAGTACTTTCATTGCGCGAACCATTTTCACTGATTATCAGCGAGGGCATTGTCCTGAGGGCGCTGCTTACATCATTTGCATTGTATTTCTGAATTTCGGCAGCATCGATGGAAGCCTTGTCTAATGAAGCACTTACCTGCACTTCACCCAAAGTGTAGATTTTGCTAAGAACTCCGGAAGTATCTGATGCTTCCTGAGCAATGCATTCAATTGCTCCCAGGATGAGAAAAGTGAAGGCAAAGAATTTATTCATAATTATATCTGTAAATGAGGTTTAAATTTACCGTTATTCAATCACGGAATAACACAATTAAAATTATTTAATCCAGAATTTATTCCGGTCAGCATTGATCTTACTCTCTTCTATTTCTGATCAGCATACCGCCATATTGCAATAGTCCCGAAAAAACCGGCAAGGCAGGTACAGATCAGAATTATATAACTGGCAATATTCAGTTGCATCCCAACTGCTCCGGAAGGCATGCCATATAATCCCGGAACAGCCCATGGGAAATAAGGTCCAAGGCCAACAAGACCGGAAAAATTAGCCAGGATCATAGTCAGTATTACAAATCCTATCGGGAAAATATATCCTCTCGAGTAACTGGCTAAAAAGGCAACAGGGGTGCAGAGTAGTATAATAAGAAATGATGTTGCACAAAATATTTTGCCATTTGCAGATATAATTTCTGATGACAAGCCGGGTAAATCAACAAGGAGTCCGAATAATAATCCAAATATAAAATATACGAAAGAGAGAATGACAGACCAGAGTACAACCATTATGAATTTTGATATGACAATATATACCCTGGAGACCGGCAGGGAAAGTATATCTTTTATGGTATGATCTGAAAATTCTCTCCCAAATATCCAGCTTGTTACAAACCCTGTTCCGACAAGGCCGACTCCGGACATTCCTTCAATAAGAAGCCGGAAATAGTTTTTCCAGTCTGGTTCTCCGAATCTCAGCAATGATGCTTTATCCCCTATCATACCGAGTTTTGCAGAGATTTCAGGGTATTTTTGTACAAACATTACGAGACTCATCATTGATGATACCAGAATAAAGAAAATAACAGTAGCCCAGAATATTCTGGATCTTCTGATTTTCAGGCTTTCAACCCATATAGTTACAAAGATGAATTTCATTTTACACCTCCTTCTGCCCCGATTGTTCTTAAAAAATAGGTTTCCAGATCTTCTTCCTCCACCTTAAGTAATGTCGGAGGACAACCGCCGTTAACCATTTCTGTTGATATGGTATCAGGATTTCTGATTGCCTCTTCACTTTCTATTTCCAGCAGATCTTCGGCATTTTTCTCTGCAGAATATCCCATCCGGGTAAGAATTGCCTGAGCCAGATTAAGGTCTTTCGCATTAACAATAAGTCGTTTTTTGCACAGAGCTTCCAGTTTATCCGAGTCAAGTTCCTGTATTAATTTGCCTTCATGTATGATACCGATACGTGTTGCAAAACGGGATACCTCCCCGAGGATATGGCTTGAGATAAAGATCGTAACTCCTTTATTTAAAGCCATATCATGCAGCATTTCCCTGATTTCAAATATGCCGGCCGGATCAAGCCCGTTGGCAGGTTCATCCAGCAACAAAACCTGTGGATTATGAATTAATGCCTTTGCCAGACCAAGTCTCTGATTATTTCCCAGGGAGAGATTTTTCGCTTTCCTATCTGCATAAGCTCCTAACTGAAGTTTAGAAATGATCTGATCAACTGCTCTCTTGTCTGGCAAAAATCTCAATCTCCGGAAGACTTCAAGGTTTTCCCTCACAGTCAGTTCAGGATAGGAATAAGGGATTTCAACAAGCGACCCGACATTTTTCCATAATTCAGTATTACCGGCAGATATCTTTACATCATTAATATATGCTGCACCGGATGTCGGCCGGATCATCCCGAGAAGAATCCGGATTGTTGTTGTCTTTCCCGCTCCATTCAAGCCTAAAAATCCGTAAATTTCCCCTTTCCGGACGCTCAGCGACACATCTGAGACTGCCCGTACGTCCTCATAATATTTTGATATGCTTTCTGTTCTGATGATTTCAGTTGTCATTTTTCGCCTAACTTTATTTTCAAATTGTGTTTTTAACGAAATCCATAATCACGTAGTACCCCGGATTCAAGTGCCTAATTTTAAAATCAATAGTATCCTTATCCCATCCGCTGCCTGAGAGTTCGATATGAAAAGAGTGACCGGAGTGAACAGGCATTGAACGGGTATATTGAATTGAAGAGACTGCTTTTTGATGATCAGTTACCTTAGTATTTCCTGTCTCATTCCCGAGATCCCAGAAAACTGAATATCTCCTGTTGTAAATTGAATAGAAGGGTCTAATCTCAATCCCGTTCAAATTTTTAAAAGTATTAGGCTTCCCGCTTACAGGTTTCATCCAGGCTGAAGGATCCCTGTTCTCAGTTACAAGAAACGGTACTTTATCCGACAGAGTTGAATCGGTTAGAGGGCCAGGATCTCTGGCAAGTACCAGAAGATAGATACCGGAATATTTACCAGAGGCTACCGGGGATTTTAAAATGCTGTTTCCCATAGCTTATTTTTCAGGATATATATGTGCTACCCATCCGCCTCCTGAGGCAAGGTGCAGTTTCAGGGCATCACCTGCCCTGAAAGTCGATACAACTTTCCTGTAATCCTCTGCACGGGTATCCGCATTTATCCCATCCTCTATTGCCTCAACTCTGTATTTTCCCGGCGCCAGGAAACCGGTCTCAAGTTCAATTGTCCGTTTGTTCCAGTCGGTGATTGCTCCGATGAACCATTCTTTCCCCGACCTTCTTGCCATAACGGTATATTGTGCAATTTTCCCTTTCAGCAGCTTTGTTTCATCCCATACAACGGGCAGCCTGGTAATAAACTCTGTGCACTCCTTCTCACGATAATAATCGGAAGGGGAATCCGGAAGCATTGTCAGCGGACTGTTTAATACAACCCACAGCGCCATGGCATGAGCCCTGGTACCCTGACCCATAGGATAATCGCCTACAGGACGGAAATTATCTTTCGTTGAATTCCTCATCGTGGCCGGGATATAATCCATGCCACCCGCGAACATACGGATATATGGAAGCAGATTATGATGAACAGGAGAGTCATATTGTGTCCATCCATTATATTCAAATTCTATTAACGCTTCACGCGTCAATACATTTGGAAATTTCCTGCTCAGCCCGCAAGGTTTATATGCTCCGTGAAAATCAACTATCATCTTCTCTTCAGCTGCTTTTCCGGCTACCTTTTCATAAAACTCCACCATGGGTTGATCATCCCGGTTCATGAAATCCATCTTGATGCCTTTAATTCCCCACTTCCTGAACTGGATGAAAGCCTCATCCCATTGTTTCTGAAGAGAGTGCCATAATACCCAGAGCATAACGTCCACACCTTTCTTTTCAGCATATGCGGTAACTTCTGCCATATCCAGTCCGGGCCGGGGGCTCAACAGATCTTCCTCGGGGCACCAGCCGTCGTCAAAGAGGAAATACCTGAAGCCATGTTGAGCACAGAAATCGATGAAGTACTTTGCAGTTTCCGTATTTATCCCCGCCTTGAAATCAACTCCGTAAATATTGCTTTTAGCCCACCAGTCAAACATAACGACTCCGGGCCTGATCCATGATGCATCAGCCAAAGCTGACGGGGAGGCAAGAAGATAGACCATATTGTTAGCAACAAGCCCGGTTTCATTATCAGCCACCCCAAATATACGCCATGGATAAGTCCTTGTGCCTTTAACCCTCGCAATGTAATCACGGGCCGTGGCTACCTGGCACTGATCAAAGATGCTGCCTGAATGAGTCAATGTGGCGGGGACGGGAGGATTGGTGGCAGACAGCCATTCATTACCTGTACCCTTCAGCCATAAACCGGCATAGTTACTTAGATCTGCTTCAGTTATCATCACATAAGGGCCGCCGGCCTTCTCAACAAGAAAAGGGAGAGTGCACAGCTTACCCTTTGTAATTCCTGCTGCCATTTCATGTTCATAGGGTGTTTCCCAGGCTGAATTAAATGTAGCTGATGAAAGAAATCTTGCTGAATCACCTGCTTCAAAAACTATGTCAAGATTTTCCCGGAAGATTGTCATGCTGTCTTTTGAAGAGGTTGAAAACCTGTAGGCAAGACCTTCATTGAACAGTCTGAATGTTATTGAATAGCTCTCTTTAAATCTTATCTCCAGCTCGTTATATGAATTTAGCAAAGAATCAGCTTTTTCATTTATCTGGGGTTTAATGATCTCGTTTTTCGAAGCCCTGATTATTTTTGCTACTTTGTATTTCTTGTCGTCAGCCACTTTCTTATCAGTCTCAAGAGACAGGTTACGAAAATTAATTACGGCTTTACTCTCTTTCTTAAGGGTTACATTTATCCCGTTAGCAATAACGATTTCAGTACCAAGTTTTCCGTCAGGAGATAATAATTCATACTTCTGGGCATAAGCTGAAAGTGTGGCGAATAGAATTATCGGAAGCAGTAAGTGTTTTTTCATTTTCCTGGTAATATTTTCAGATTATTAATACAATGCATTTTTTTTCAGGTATCTACTGGTCAACGAAAGCATAACTCAAAAGCTATTCACCGGACTTCAATGGATTTCGAGCCCTGTCATAGAATTCCTTCATTAAAGCGGGTGCAGTTGTATCGGACTTAACTTCCTGAAATGCCTTAATAAGACCATTAATTGTGGTATTCAACAGAGCATTGCCAAGGTCTTTATTACCATAGTGAGCGTCTCCTGCATATTGGTTGGGATACATGGAATACCAGTCTATCCCTGTTGTCACCATTGTAAGGTTCTTCAGCATCTGCTGATTTTTACCTGACTCCCTGGATGCATAGTCAAGTTTTACCAGATCGGGCCTGATAATCATTATCTCTGCTGTCTCATCTGCTCCGGCATGACCGGGAGCATCTGCAGGGATCTTTGCATACTCGTCCGTAACTTTCTTTCTCTCCTGTTCATTTGTATAAAGATCCCATCCAGCTGTAAAGTAAACTGTATAGTCTCTTTTTTTATTCAGAATTGCCATGCTGAAGTATGACAGCATGCTGTTATTCCCTCCGTGCCCGTTTATAAGTATGATCTTTTCAAAACCGTTTCGGGCGATCTCGTCAAGAGTCTCCTCAAGGAGTTTCCAAACTAGCTCCGGACTATATGCTATGGTTCCTGGCTGGGGACGCGATTCATTTATCTGCCCGACAAAAAATTCCGGAAAAACGACTACATATTCTGATCTGGCAGCCCTGAGAGATACATCACGCACAATGTATAAATCTGTCCCAAGCGGTAAATATGCACCATGCTTCTCCACGATCCCCAGTGGCACAACACAAACTTTATTTGACTGGGATACGGCCTTAATAAACTCAGGAGTCGTCAGCTCTTCCCACTTTACCGATAACTGGGCATGTACATTAAAAGCCAGCAATAAGCCGGCGAATAACAGTAACTTTTTCATATCATTTATAAATTTTTATTATGCAATTTACTATTTAATATGACAGCCTGTGCAACATTAAGGGGTAAACAGGCCAGGGTTAACGAGATACTGTTTTACCCGGGAACTGATAAACTGATAAAAAAGTCTTCAACCCTTACCTTTGCCTTTTTCAGACAGCATGGTCAGCTCCCGGGAAAAAGAGCTGGGAAAAGTTCAAAGCTTCAGCGATCAAAAATTCAGAATATCTGAGGATCAATCATGTAAATGTTTATGATGATGAATCACTGAAGTAAACGCATCCGTGAGGTCAGAAAATCCTGATTAAATTATAACTTTATCGCCCTTACAGATTTATTATACTACCGATATTTAACAAAACCATCATGAAAAAACATCTTATAATTGGCCTCATTCTTCTGCTTTCAGTATCAGCTCTTATTGAAACCGGTTTTGCCCTGATTCCTTTCTCTTCTCCTTCCGGGGAAAAGAATAAAAAAAATAATAATACTCAGTTATTCAATGGCAAAAACCTTGATGGTTGGTATACTTATATAAAGGACAAAGGAAAGAACAATGATCCCAACAAGGTATTTACTGTTCTCAATGGATTGATCAGAATTTCAGGTGAGGAATTCGGTTGTATTACCACCAATGATGAGTTTGAGAATTATAAACTAACAGTCGTGTTTAAATGGGGCGAACTTACATTTGAACCCAGAGTTGAGAAAGCCAGGGATAGCGGGATCCTCCTACAGTCAATCGGAGAGGATGGGGCCGTTGGTGGTATATGGATGAATTCACTTGAATGTCAATTAATTGAAGGAGGGACAGGAGACTTTATCGTTGTTGGTGATGGCAGTAAAAATTTCTCTGTTACATCTCCGGTTGCAAAGGAGAAGCAGGGTGACTCATATATTTTTGAACCTTCGGGAAATTCCGTAACAATAAATGAAGGACGCATTAACTGGTTTGGCCGCGATCCGGAATGGAAGGATCTCAAAGGATTCCGTGGAATGAAAGATGCTGAAAAGCCCCTAGGAAAATGGAATAAAATAGAATGCATTGTGAAAGGCGGAGATATACAGGTCTATCTGAACGGCACCCTGGTAAACCATGCAGTCGATTCTCAACCGAGAAAAGGAAAGATACAGATCCAGTCTGAAGGAGCTGAAATATTTTTCAGAAGCATTGAGATCAGCTCCATTTAGTGTTAAGTTAAAATTAATATGTCATAAACTTTATATTGGTTCCGATAATTATCGGGAGCAATATGGTGCTGTTAAAAAAGTCAAAATCCAAAACCGCAAAGCCCGACCGGAGTCAGCCGGTCGGGCTTTGCGGTTAAAAAGACTTTTTCAACAGCCTCTATTAGCTAACTGCCGACTAGAGATATTCCGTCAAAATTGAGTGACACAGCTCCAGATTACATCTGACTTCATCATCCGGTTATTAATGTTCAGGATATTTCAATCAGTTATTTGGAGATGCCGTATTTTTTTTGGAAATTGTCTCCCCGATCAATGACTGCAACTTAATATCTTAGAACATAATGAATACTACTGTCGAAAAAATCCGGAAGGCATTGTTTTGTCTTTTCATTATTGCCTGCTGTGCAGGTTGCAAAAAAGCAGATGAAGAACTTGCACTTAAGACAGTTACAGCTAATCTCACAAAAAACCAGACTCTTAAACTTAAAATTGTCCCTGATATAAACGGCTGCCTGTTCGAGTCGGAAAACGAACTTATTGCCTCAGTCTCTTCCACAGGAGTTATAACCGGAAACCTGATAGGCGATACCCATATTATTGTAACAAATCCTGAAAAAGGCTTTACAGCTAAATGTAGTGTAACAGTCTTACCCCTATCCCTTTTGTTCAGAGAGCCGTATCTCATTTTTAACAGTCATAAAAAGGAAATTAAGGATTACGAGGTAAGATATCTCTACGGGGAAAATGACTCCCTTCTGATTTATGTCGGGGAAAATTCATCAGTGGCAGCAGTCTACTATTACTTGCCATCAGCCCTGTATAAGGAATGTGACTGCCTGATGTTCTCAGAGTATCCTACAATGTTCGAAAATTTTATATCCGAAAGATATTATCTGCTTGATACCCAGGATAACTTCAGAACACTGATGACTCCCGACAGTACAGTACTCGTCGGGATAGATTCTGATATCGTGATCGATTCAGAGACTTTTTATGGCCTGTTTTATATCAGGTTTCCAGATTTAAAGGGGAGCAGAGATTTTAAAGGCGGTTACGACTGGAAAAAATATTCTGCGGATCTTAAACGAAAGAGAACCCTTTTATCAGAGTAAGCGCTGGTTATCGGGTCGGAATAAATACTATAAAACTTTAAAACCGGTTACTACATAGCCTAACTCTTCATCAGCAATGGCATTGTTGTAATCAAACCATACAGTTTGCGGATAGCCAAAGGCTGAATTGTATTCAATAGTCTGACTGTAAGGATGCCTTTCAATGCTTGTGGCAACAAATGTAAAAAGATCATCTATTGTCAGTAATTCTCCTGCCACAGAAGGGTCATAAGGCAGATTATTCACAGAAACAATCTGATCATCTGCCACTTTTATAAGATGAGGGCCAACTCTTGCCTCCGGACAGAAACAATTAACAGTAAGAGAGAACTCATAATTGTGTATATTCTTTCTGTTCCATGTGGATTGATTTGAAGAAAGTTCTTTATCCTCCTCCGATTTTGTGCAGGAGAATAAAAGTATAGCAAAAACAAATAAAAGATATCTCATAGGAACTGTGATTTACTGATGAGCTTTCCATCCCTGTTGCTGCAAAAATTATACCATACAGCTTCCTATTTTTTTAGGTATCTGTCAAGAAAGGTGAATATAAGGTCAAGGTTTTCCTTTGAACTGAAAGCCGGGCCTCCATGACCTGCTCCTTGCAACAGCATTAGTGTAACTCTTTCATTGCCCATCACTGAAACAAGATCTTTGTAGAAGTTTTCAGACTGCTGTACAGGTACAGTGTTATCATCAGTGCCATGCTGAATAAAAAAAGGAGGATCACCGGCGGAAATATATGTTGCAGGGTTTGTTTTTCTCACTGATTCCGGAATTTCAGTAATCTGTTTCCCCATAAGCCTGCTCTCGGGAGAATCACTATCACTATGGCTGGCTCTTCCCTTTCCGCTCTCAATAAACTGATCATCCATCTTTAGAAAATCAACAGGTCCAAACCAGTCAACCACAGCCTGAACGCCTGATGAAAACCCTGAATTTCCCATACTCAGATCTTCCAGTACCCCAATGTCAGATGTTGTTCCGATAATTGAAGCCAGATAACCACCTGCTGAACCTCCCCAGACTGCAATTCTGCCGGGATTGAGATTATATCTTGCTGAATTAGCTTTTATCCATCTGATAGCTGCCTTTACATCATGAACCAGAGCCGGGAATTTGCTCTCATCACTTAATCTGTAATTAACACTGATAACAGCATATCCTCTTTTAAGCCCCTCCAGCATAGGATCCAGCTGACTATCCTGCTTATCACCCATCATAAATGCTCCGCCATGGATGGAAACAATAACAGGAAGCGGTTGAAAGTAATTATCCGGCAGATAGATGTCAAGTTTCTGTGCCGGTGATCCGGATGCATAAGCAATGTCAGGATGTTTGTTCTTTATACTGCTAATACTGGCTTTGTCGACCTGTCCATAACATGTAAAAAAAACAGATATCAGAATATATAATGCTATAATTTTCTTCATACTACTAAAATATTAATTCTATACTATTTTAATCCTGAAGCCATTTGAAGTGCACTATTCCGGGGGCATTGAGATCAATTAATTTGTTCCGTAAACGGATTGCAGGTGCCGGACAACCCTTTCCCGCATATACTTCAGCACTTTTTAGTTCTCCTTCTTCCCATTCCATATCAATTTTATATCCGCCTCTGGCCTTCAGACCTCTTACTTTTCCGGTTTTTAATTCATCTGGCAGAGCAGGGAGAAGTTCTATTTCGCCTGTATGGGACTGTACAAGCATCTCGGCGATGCAGCCTGGAAGTGATGCCGAACCGTCCAGTTGAAAATGGCAGTATAATTTACCTTCCATAAAAAGATCATTACGTTCCCAGCCATAATCTGCATGCTGATAAGTCAGAACATTTTCAAACCCCTCTTCCGTAAGCATCTCCGTCATTATCTTATTGGCCCTGTTTCCGTCAGACAGTCTTGTCCAGCACCACATACGATGAGCCCTTGCCCAGTTACCGCCGGCAGCCAGTTCCTGTTCGGGAAACCGCCCGTCACCTCTCATATTTAAAGATTTCCTTGCTGCCTCTGCCAATTCAGGTGCAGCTAAGGGACTGATCTGGTTGCCAGGGCAAACTGCATATAAATGAGCTATATGCCTGTGATGACATTCAGGATTATCAATATCCTCATACCATTCCTGCAACTGGCCATATTTCCCCGTTTTTAGGGGTAATAGATCCTGCCTGATTTTCAGAATGGAATCTGCGAAATTATTATCGCCGGCAATTCTGGCTGCTTTGGAGGTATTGGTGAAAAGATCCCATAACATTTCCATATCCTGGTATACCCCTGGTATCGAATAACTGTATTTTGTACTGATGGAATCATGAAAAGCCGGATTAAGTCCACGATCAGTCATTAGGGCACCATGTTCAGCCGAAACTGTTGGCGCTGTGATCAGATAACCTTTATATCTGACCAGATTTTCAAGCCAGAAAACAGTGGCACCTTTAAGAAGAGGGTAAGCCTGCTTTCTTAGGTACTGAGTATCCTGCGTAAATGCAAAGTGGTCCCAGATAACCTGGCAATGCCATGCTGCTCCCATTGGGTACATACCCCAGGGATGACCTCCAATCGGAGCTGCATGTCCCCAGATATTGCCGGTTGTATGACTTACCCAACCATCTGTACCATAAACACGTTTTGCAATTTCTTTCCCGGAGACCGAGAGGTTGTCAATCCAGTCGACGTATGCCTGCTCACACTCTTCAAGATCAGTCGGACCGCATGACCAGTATATTTCCTGGAGATTAATATTGCTCTGATAATTACCTGCCCATGGTGCAGCCATAAAAGTATTCCATACACCCTGAAGATTTGCAGGCAGTGTACCGGGGCGGGAGGAACTGATAATCATATATCTGCCAAGATTAAATGCAAGAGTCTTATAGCCCGGATCGGATTTGCCCTCTTTGAGTCTGTTGAACCGTTCATTGGTAGGCAGCTTTTCAGCTTCCCTGTTACCCTCTACAGAAAAAGTAACCCTGTCGTATAATGATTTGTAGTCGGCCAGATGATGATTCTTAAGACTTTCAAAATCACTGCTGACTACTTTTCCAATCATCTCACTTGTTAATTTCCCAGGCTCCTCGCCTGAGTAATCAGGATATTTCATGAGGTAGTCTGTTGCCACAGTCATGTACAACTCAACTGAATCCGAACCTCTTACTGTTAATAAACCTCCATCCTTCCCAATAATTCCTCCTTTATTCCTTACATATATAAGAACATTGAATGGACGCAGGTTCCCATTTATGAATCCTTTTACACGGTAATAATTTCCTGAGATCTCAACAACAGATGAATCCTGAAATATATCCATGTTCAGATCAAAAGAGATCTTTTCAGGTTTACTGGCAGTAAATCTTATAGCCAGAACCCTGTCGGGATAAGAACAGAAATACTCTCTTTTAAATGCTGTCTTATTGAGATCATATTCAACCAAACCTGTCGAATTTTCAAGGTCAAGTACTCTCCTGTAATTTTCTGCTATGGTATCAGGGTTCAGAAAATTAATTTCTAGATTCCCTACTGAGGTAAAGTTGCCGAATAGTTCTGATGAACCGAAGAAATTTCCAGAGATAAGACTGTCTGCCATCTGACTGTGTCCGTTCAATATCGCTTTTCTTATCAGGGGAAGAGTCCCTTTCGCTTTTGGATTTACCCCTGCCTTCTCCCATTTGCCATTTGCGGGCCCGCCTGTCCACATGCTCTTTTCAGAGATAGCAAATACCTCTTTTTCAATCCCGCCAAAAAAGGAGGCGCCAAAATAGCCATTACCAAGATGTAATGCCTGACTATTCCAGTACTTTGCAGGATATCTGTACCATAACCGGTTATTGTTATCCGGAATATCTTTCTTTTCTGTGCAGGAAAAGTGAAAGAATACCAGCAGGATGAGTGTTAGGATGGTTCTTATTCTCAGGATGGTTCTTATTCTCATGGACATCAGGACTTTAAATCTCATTTTGCATAATACAGGTTTAGTATTGTACCAAAATTAGGGATTATCTTTCAATCCTAACCAGAAATTTAAATCAAAATCCTTTAAACACGAAGGACACAAAGGTTTTTCACAAAGGACACAAAGTATTTATTATAAACTATTTACTCTGTGTACTTTGTGTATCCTTTGTGTCCTTCGTGTTTAAATAAAGAACATATTTATATTACCATCGGCACTTCCATAAGCAGGAACTCGGAATCGGTATCCGAACTGATTTTCAGCTTTTCAGTATCCCATATGCCAAACCCATCACGGGATTTTAATTGCTGACTATTAATTGTCACATTCCCGCTTAAAATAAAGGCATAAACCCCATTCCCTTTTGCCTTTAATTTATATTCTGTATTGATCCCTTTACTGAACCTTCCGATATGGAACCATGCATTCTGATTGATCCATACACCTTCGTCATCCTCATTTGGGGAGAGCACCTGCTGAAGTTTATTGATACGGTCGTTAATATTTAAACTGATCTGATCGTATCGTGGAGTAACATTCTTTTTATCGGGGAAAACCCAGATCTGAAGGAATTTAACATCCTGATCGCTGTTTTTATTGAATTCGCTGTGGAATATTCCTGTTCCGGCGCTCATTACCTGTATATCGCCATGTCTGATAACAGATACATTCCCCATGCTGTCCCTGTGTTCAAGATCGCCCTCAAGAGGAATGGAGATGATCTCCATGTTATCATGCGGATGTGTTCCAAAACCCTTTCCTGCCTCAACAATATCGTCATTCAGTACCCTTAATGCACCAAAATTCATCCTGTCGGGATTATAATAATTGGCAAAGCTGAAAGTGTGTCTGCTAAGCAGCCAGCCATGGTCTGCCAGACCACGGCTATCAGCTTTGTGAAGAATTGTATTTGCCATGTTTCGGTTTTATTATCTATATTCAATAAACGGCAAAAATCCTGTTAAGTTCATCCTTGTTTCACAAGTTGGACATCGCAGGATATTGTCACATCTTCACTTACCAGGACACCGCCGGCTTCGAGGGCAGCATTCCAGTTCAATCCGAAATCCTTCCTGTGAATTTTTCCTGTAATTGTATAACCTGCTTTCTCATTTCCCCATGGATCTTTAGCCACTCCTGCAAATTCAACATTCAGTTTTACAGGTTTGGTAACATCTTTAATAGTCAGGTCTCCATGTAATATATAATTTCCGTCATTGTCAGCTTTTTCAGCTTTCTTTCCTGAAAAACTTAACCTTCCGTACTTTTCAACATCAAAAAAATCTGCACTTCTAAGGTGATTATCGCGGTCAACAGCTCCTGTATCAACAGATGCAGGATTTAAAGAGAATTCAATTTCAGATGTTGTGAAATCTCCTCCGGTTGTTGTAACACTGGCGCTGAAATCCTTGAAGACCCCTTTAACATTGGTTATCATAAGATGTTTAACCTTGAATGCTATTTCACTGTGCGAAGGGTCCAAGGCCCATTTAGTTTTTTCTGTTGTGCTCATTGTCTTAATTTTTATTTAATTTTTATGTGACAAAGGTATTACAGTCTGCACTGGCAGAAAATGTATAAATTACGGTATCAGTGGTAGAAATCAAGGCTATATGCAGAATAATGGATTTATCTAACCCCTTTCCTGCTATAAGGTCATATTTTCCTTGAATGAATTAAGCGATTGACCGGTATTGCTTTTAAAAAACTTGCTGAAATGAGACGGGTCTTCAAAACCAAGATCAAAACCGATCTCCTTGACACTTTTTTCCGTAAACAGTGCCATCCTTTTAGCTTCAAGGATCAGCCGGCTCTGAATAAATTCCTTTGCCGGAATATTCATTGAACTCTTGATTACTTCATTAAGGTAGTTTGGAGTAACATTAAGAGTTTCTGCATAATCTTTTACCTGATGGCTCTTTGAGTACTGCCTCTCTACCAGGTCCTTAAAACTCTTCACCAGCGTTTTACTTACTTCAAGACTCTGAAGATTGGAACCCGGAGAGAGCGAGCATTGTCCATTGCACTCTATCAGAAAAAGTTTCAGATATGCGCCTATGATTTCCAGATACATATCTGTCTGACAATTGAAGGCAGACATCATGCTGTCGGCGAAAATTCTCAGTCTTTCCACAGTTGCCTCATTAAGAGAAAGTGGTGGCGTCTCATCACTGTTGTGAAATAATTTCAGATTGGATATGAAATCATTCTGTATGCTGTTTTTTTCAAGAAATTCAGATGTGAATAAAATTACATAACCGTTGATGCGTGAATCGATGATCACCTGATGTACCTGGTAGGGACTGACAAAAAAAACATGGTCCTTCTTTATCGGATATACCCTGAAATCAATAATGTGGCTGCCTTCACCCGAATAAAACCATATTACAGAGTAGTAATTATGCCTGTGAGGATAGGCTTCTTTCCCAATGGCTATGCTATCGATCCCATCAAGCTTTTTAATGACAAAGGGCATCGGTACATCATTGTACATCAGATCAAGGCTGAAAATTTTATCCTTTTCTGCCATTTGTTCTTTTAAAACTGAAAATTAAAGATTTTATTCCGGAAATGATATATAATTCTCTTGTAATCATTACTAAGATTATCAGATTATCATGAAGTTGCATTCTTCTTCATCACCCTGAAGATGGCAGCTTATTATTCCGTTTTATCAAATACATTGGCATTTATTGTATGTCTGGCCTGTTCAGCATATTTCTCCGATTCCTTGGTAAGTCCCATTGTTTTAAGCATATCGCTCAGTTCCAGACAATCCTCTGAGAAGAAAAAGGGCTTCTGTTCTTCGAGTTCGTGGAAGAGTCCTTTTGCCTTTTCAATATCACCTTTTTTCAATGCCAGCTTGATATGCGCAAGTTCAACATAATCATATTCCATCATGAATGTGTCTTCAGGTTTGCTGTTAAGAAATTCGGGATAGTTTATCACTTTATGAGGAACCCTTGCTTTTTCAAGTAAGACAGGTATGCCATCCTGCCCGTCTTCATCAATATGGGTAATGAACATATCAGTATATATACTCAGCCCTTTTGAAGCAAATACCATCCATTTGCTGTTTGGTGACCAGGCATGCCATGAATTCATTGAATATAAATTGCTGTTGAGCATTCTTGCTTTTCCTCCACTGAGGGGTATAATAAACAGACGGCTGTCCGGCATAAGCAGCATAAAATTCTCAGCCTGACAGAAAACCAACCATTTACCATCAGGTGAGACCGCCGGAAAATAGTTGCTTTTGCCGTTGCCGGATGCTCCCCTGATCGGGACAGCCTCTCCCCCGTTACCATTATTAAAGGGTATAATACAGAGATCGTATTTGAAGGATCTCTGTCTATTTACAAACTGACTGATGAGATCCTCATCCTGAACATTAATCTCATATATATTACTATCCCGAGGCAGAGCTGTGGCTCTTGAAAAAATTATGCTTTTACCGTCGGGTGTCCAAATGGCATTGCTTTGTACGTATTCCTCAGAATTTGCTCCGGGAAGTTCTTTCAGAGTATGTGTCTGACGGTCATATACTGCGAGATGACCATTAACAGGAAAGAACAGTTGTGAAAAAATTATGTTCTCAACAGGGCTGATCGGGAAATTCTTTATTACCACCCTGTCTTTAACAGTAGTAACAACATACCGGCCATCAGGAGATAATTTTGAAAAAAGACCAAAAGTTCTTCTCTGCTCTATCTTCGACCACGACATGAAGTTATCAGGATTAAACAATACGGTATCCTTTATCGGAGAAATGAAGTAACCACCTTTATCTCGCAGACCTGCGTCCAGATCCAGCCCGATTGTTTTTCCATCTGCACTGAACGAATGACAATTGCCGCAAACCGTAAATCCTTTCATAGCTACATGTGGCTTGTTTTTACTCCCTACATTAATAAGCAGATAATTCATTGAATCCAGATTTCTTTCAGCTATAATGAAAGGGACAGGCATCTGTCTGTAAAGGATCGGAGCGCCGACAGTATCAGGACTTATAATGAAAGAGATCTTCCCGGTTAGCCTGCTTCTGCCTGCTTTGTTAAGAGTAAAAAAGATCCTGTGATGTCCGGAAAGGATTTTTATACTATCCCATTCTGATTCTTCCGGGGTCCAGGTTGTGTGCGTTGTAGTGGTACGTATTGCATATTTCTTATCCCTGGTAAAAAGGGCGACTTCCCATGAAGAGGTATCTTTCACTGTACTATTCCACTCAAAAGTCGGAGCAGGAAACTCTGGCGGAAAAACAGCATTATTAAAGGGATATCTTATAGACAATCCTGATGAGGTCTCATCTTTTCTCAGAAAAACAAGGAGAATGATCGCTGTAATAAGAACAAAGACAGTGACGTATATGATAATCTTAATTCTATTCATAAAGACTCTTTTAAATAAGTTAGCTCTGAAGAGGTTTTAAATATATAGAATAAAATCTGAATGAATGCATCCGGGAACATTCTATAGTTGTCTTTTAAGTCTTTACACAATGTGTTTACCCCTGTTTGAAGCGGAATGTCTCTGTTGTCTGTTTGTCCAGCTTTTCACCAGAGAAACCGGTATTTGTATCAATACAGTAGCCCTGGAAGAAGGAGATTTTATCGGACAATATAAACCTGACCATTCTCAATTTCTCATAGAAGAAATTATAATTAGCTGTTAATTTTCGGGAGGAACAAATCGCGAATCGCCAGTCCACCCCGAATGGCAAAAACCAAATAGAGAATAGTTAAAAGGCCGTCAATTATACCGGTGAACCAGAATGTTGAGGGAAAATCATTGACAAAACCCATAAACAGATATAGCTGGATAATATAAAACACCCTGCCAATGATCAGACAGCCCACATTTAAAGCATAACGTTTAATATTGAAAGCCGACAGGAATTGTAAATAGGCAAAACAGAGAAAAAAAGATCCCAGAAAAACAGAGAAAAAAGGGTCTGTTGAAGGATTGGCGATTTTACGGCCGGTACCAATCAAAAAAAAGTACATTATCGCTGCAATTGTATCCCACACTCCGCCGGCAAAAAATACTATTGAAAGAGTTGTAAGTGATCTGGATAATTTATAGCCCGTTTTATTCATTAAATCAAAACTTAAAGAAAAAAATGTTTGCAGATTTGAGCAGGATTGACAGAATTAAAGTCTCCTTAGCTGTTTAGCCACTTTCTGAAGTCTGAAGAACGATCAATACTAACAACCGTATCGAGCTCATCGTCAGGTTTCGGCTTGATGTCCAGTTTCACCCGCCCTCGGGAATATGCCACCATGTTTGCTATTGAATCCATACTCACCAGGTATTTCCGGTTAATCCTGAAAAACACCGAGGGGTCAAGTATGGTTTCCAGCTTGTCAAGGGTGTATTCTATTGAAAAGCTATTGCCAGGGAAAGTACGCAGGTAAACTCCTTTGCCAAGGGTATGGAAATAGGCTATTTCAGACACTTCAATTTTCCTGATCTTTTCACCGGTCTGAATCAGGAACCGTTTCTTAAATCCTGGTTCTCTCCCGTGGATATTTGCCAGAAGCATATCAAAATCAATGCTGAAGGCAGTTTTTAATGTTCTGTATTTTTGAAGACTGTCAGCAAGATCATTCTTTCTTATTGGTTTTAATAAGTAAGAAATGCTGTTAACCTGAAACGCTTTAATCGAATATTGGTCATATGCGGTTGTGAAAATTATGGGCGTATTAATGCTCACTTGTTCAAATATGCTGAAACTGATGCCATCTGAAAGCTGAATATCGAGAAAAATCAAATCAGCCCGGTGCTGAGAAAACCATTGCACCGATTCCTTTACAGAACCCAGTTTTGCTATAATATTTATCGACGGGTCAGTTTCTTTAAGCATCAGCTCCAGTTTATCAGCAGCAAAACTTTCATCTTCAATTATTAATACGTTCATCTCAGTCAGTTTTAATTAGTGGGATTCCGGCGACATAATGATTATTCACAACTCTGAATGAAGGTTCCATTCTGCTTATTAGGGTATATCTCTTTACAAGGTTTTTAAGTCCCAATCCGGTTGATGTTCCTGATATTTTAGGTTGCAAAGGATTTCTCACAAAAAGATAATCCCCTTCGGTGTAGATATCTATTTTAAGAGGCTTTGACTCATTAACAATATTGTGCTTCAAGGCATTTTCGAGTAAAACCTGCAGAGAAAGCGGTGGAATAACCATTAGCAGCATCCCGGCAGGAACATTTACTGTAAATGTGAGATTTTCACCGTACCTGATTTGCTGGAGAAAAAGGTACGAACGCATAAATTCAAGTTCTTTTTTCAGGGTGACAACAGGCTGTTCAATTGTTTCAAGTACATATCTGTAAATCTGAGAAAACTCATCAATAAACAACTGAGCCTTGGCAACATCAACATTTATTAATCCTGAAAGGACATTTAGACTATTAAACATGAAGTGGGGATTGATTTGACTCTTAAGTACTTCATACTTAATCTGGGAAAGCTCCTCCTGCAGATTATCCGCAATCTGCCTGGCCTGACGGCTTTCGATATAATAAATCCAGCCTTCAAGAATTGACATCAGAAAGATGTTGGCAACTGCATAAAGCATTGCATTGTAAATCAGAACTCCGCTGAACTCTTCAGTATATGGATTTATCCAATTTGCAAATAATGTTATCGCCGTCGATATCACTATCGATATTGATACTGCAAAACTTAACTGAAGGGAAATTCTCATTAATACTTTTTGCCCCCATGGAGCTAAGTTATTCAGAAAACGAATCACATAAAGATCCGGATAAGCTATCATGAAGCTTGCTAATAGACTCAACAGCGAACCCCTGACCAACCTCTGAAAAAAATGGGGATATCCTTCAAGCACATAATAGCCGCTAAGGTGGTTATAGGATATGACAATTATCTGAATAACAATTGTAAGTCCCAGAAGTAGAGAAAGAAGCCGTTTGAAGGGGAAGTACCTGTGAATATTCTTAAAACACATCTTTTAATTTATTTCATACTACATACAATTCAAAAATACAAAAAGTTAAGAGTAGTCAATGTCAGTGGAATTCCACATCAATTAAGAACTCTTTCACTTCAGGTCAATCAGAACTTCTTCGAAACTCCAATCCCTGCTGAAATATATTGCCAGAAAAGCTTTCTGGGTGTTCCTTCATACTCTGTTTCCCTTGACAAGGAGTTGAATTTAATTCCCGGGGAGAGACTCCAATCCGAACCTAATTTAATGTCAATACCAGCGGCCAGCTGAAATCCAAATCCATGCCCTGTGTCATTAATGATATCACCATCCCTGTTTTCTGTCTCGATATGATTGAATAATCCACCTGCTCTTAAAAAATATGACAGACCGGAATTATTGACCGGATGACTGAAATTCAGGCCAAAAATGTACCCTGTTTCTTCAAAACAGATATCATTCCCGGCAAATGAGTCGTCAGAAGCTGATCTGTTCCAGCCCCAGCCTCCATAGACTCCCAGATGAGGCATAAATCTATAGTGAAGAGTGCCCTCAAAGCCAAAACCTGTTTTCAAGCCGGCATCATCAATTTCCCTTGTTGTAAATGAAGGCCCTCCACTGAGTTCAAAACCAAACCGTCTTTCTTTTTCCTGTGCATAGCTGTTAAAAGATAACAGCGCAATTAATGCCAATGCAATTAATACTTTTCTTTTCATTGTCTTAAATTATTTAATCCATTTATTAAAAAATCTCATGATGTAAAAGTATGGCTGGCCCTGGAGATGTAAAAAGAAAAGAGGATGGAGGTGTCAATAAAGGCATTGAGAGTGCATAAAGGCTGCCCGAATGGTTATTTTTTATTAAAAAACAGAGAAGGAGCTATCACTAATATTAAAATTATTTACTTTATATTTCAATCCGTTACCAAATATTTCAAATCGTTACCAATTAGTTATTCCAATGAAACCGAAAAACCAATCTATCAGATCGCTCTTCTTCTTAACAATCATGATAGTGCTGATTCTTATTAGCCAGGGATTTGTAAGCAGTTCTGATACAAACTCTTCCTTGCAGGTTACCTATAATGCTGCAAAGAGCGACACTATCGGAAAGGTTATAAATGCAATGCTTTCAATGCAGAGAAGGGCCTGGGAACAGGGTGTAGCGTCTCAGGCACTATTGGAACTTGGAGAAACCGACCTTATGATCCTTCTGGCAAAAGATGCTGTTGTTAACCAGAAGAAAGACGGACGGCTTGGATTGAATGAGGGTGAAAAACCGGTAGCAGACCCTGCATCAAATGGGGAACCCGTAATGCTCGCCGCTAAAATTACCGGGGATCCGGCCCTGAAGAAAGCCGCCGGTCAGATGCTCGGTTTCCTTCTCTATAAAGCCCCCAGAACAACTGACGGAATAATTTATCACAACTACATTGAAAATATGATCTGGGTTGATGCTTTTTATATGCTCCCTCCTTTTCTGGCTGTTGCCGGACATAGTGATGAGGCAGTCAGACAGGTAAACGGATACAGGAAGATCCTGCTCAATCCTGAGAAACACTTGTACTACCATATCTGGGACCAGGATCGTCAGAAATATGAACGTAAATTGTTCTGGGGTGTTGGTAATGGATGGGCTGCTGCGGGTATGACAAGAGTGGTCCGGAATCTTCCCGATGAGATGGCAGGAGATAAAAAGATGATAACCGGCTATATTAAAGAACTTATAGATGCTGTCCTTAAATATCAGCGTGAAGACGGCCTTTTTTACGATATCCTCGATGATCCTTCCACTTTTGTAGAGACTAACTCCGCTCAGATGTTCGCTTATACTATTTTCAGAGGGGTTAAAGGAGGCTGGCTGGATAAATCCTACCTGAAATATGCACATAAGATGCGGCAGGCAGCTCACAAAAAAGTCGATTCTTTTGGACTGGTACAGGGAGTCTGCGGTGCTCCGAATTTTGACCGTCCGGGTACCGCTACTGAAGGACAGGCACTTTTTCTGCTTATGGAAGCCGCATACAATGACTTAAATAAATAATATGAAATATTCGAGACGTTCATTTGTGAAAACTGCAGGTCTTGGAAGTGTAGCTTTTTCTGCCATTCCGAACATTGATCTGATGACTGGAAAACCAGTCAGTGTAAAAGTGCTTAATCCATTTAACCGTTCACCAGTAAGCCTGATAATCGATGATTCAACATGCCTGGTTAATATGGCGCATTTTGGAATTCCCCAGTTTGGAGAGGTTTTTCCTGATCAGTACAAACAGGATTGGAGAAAACTTCCAAGGGAAATTCCTGACAGCTTTGTCAGGGAATTTGGTGAATGGGCTCATGAAAACGGTGTAAAAGGCAAATACAGCATAGTTCCTTATCCTGCATGCACAGGATGGGTGAACAGGTTTATCCCGGGATGGACAAAAAAGGAGCTTGAAGAGAGTCTGAAACTGGTAAGGGATGTGATCGTTCCCAATTGGGATATTCACCCTGAAATGGTCAGCCATACACGTGTTATTGATATCAAAACCGGCAAACCTTACCCCTATCCGACTCCCGATTATATGGAAAACTGGGGATGGAGCCAGACCAAAAGCGCAGATGAACTAGGCGCCTACCAGGCTTATGCTCTGACAATTCTTAAAGAAGCAGGCCTCAACTGTGAGGGACTCACAACTCCGGGTGGTTATGGAAGTCAAAACCAGAATAACCTGGCTCTGGGCTCAATGGAGGCTGTAAGGGATGTTTTCGGAGCGGAAATACCCCACTTCTTCAGAGACCTGTTTACTGAAAAGGAAAAGAGTGTTGCACCACTGGTCCTTCATCCTTCCGGACTCAGCGGCCCCGATCCAAAATGTGTTGTTTCAGTAATCGGTTGTACCGGTGACTGGTTTGGAGACTGGGATGGACTGAACCCCGGCAGCCCGGATAATTTCATTACTAAAGATCTTCTCTCAGGTCGAATGGTAGAGGTAATAGACAGCGGAGAGCCTGCCATAATGGTTTGCCATTGGCCGGGCATTTATTTTAATGGCGAACATGTCGGATTCAATATCCTTAAAGAGGTTAAGAACCGACTGGATCAGAAATATGACAATCTGATCTGGATGAAGCTCAGTGAGATTTCACGGTACTGGGCTGCCAAAGAGTTAACAACTATTACTCCATTAGCAGCTGGCATTAAATTGTTCGCACCTTTTTCAGCTCCGGGCTTTACACTAAATATCAATTCCGTTGTAAGGAATCCACAGCTGAGAATTAATGGTAAAGAATCACAGATACTCACGAAGGTTAAAGACCAGAAGGACCTAAAAGCAGGTACCTGGTTCTCTGATAAAAAAGATTCAATACTCTGCTTTAATCTTGAAAAAGGAAGCTGTGAGGTGATATTCTGATTATATATTATTCAACCCAGGGTACCAGCCTGGAAGGATAATAGTTAATTTCCATAACCTTAAACCTTTCAGCAAACTTTCCAAGTCTGATCTTATAATCATCCCAGTTTCTTACAGAAGCCGGACTCCATGCGATTTCGGCAATTCCCGGAAGCCTTGGAAATACCATGTATTCAACCTCTTCCATATTAGTTATGGTTTCAGTCCATAAAGGAGCCTCAACACCCATTATATTCTTTTTAGTGATTCCCGGG
The DNA here is from genome assembly GCA_016715075.1 of Bacteroidales bacterium. Lineage (GTDB taxonomy): Bacteria > Bacteroidota > Bacteroidia > Bacteroidales > VadinHA17 > LD21. The sequence goes on along the minus strand of JADKBK010000007.1, from coordinate 190,306 downwards.
ACGAGTGTCGCAGGATCCCAGATATAAGAGCTGTCAACTTCAACATAACCAGCCCAGTGCTGACCAAGTACTGTGGTAGAGTCATATTTCATATCAATATATGTCCTTGCGGCAGGTGACATAAGAATTTTTGCTCCCTGGCTAACAGCCCTTCCTGCATTTTCAGCGTTGGCCCAAAACTGGGCGACAGCATTCGGATTCAATTCCGAAAGCGATATCTCATCCCAGCCCATTACCTGTTTGCCATGAGCCAGTACAATATCGTGGACCTTTTTAATGAATGGGATATAATCTTCCTTCTTCGTAACATGTGACTCATCCCCACCGATATGGATATACGGGCCGGGTGTCAGAGCCGTGAGCTCCCTTACAACATCATCAATAAATTTATATGTTATCTCTTTGTTAGTGCATAAGGTACTGAATCCTACTTCTATTCCGGTATACAGCTCAGTTGCCTTTCCGTTGCAGTTCAGTTCGGCATAGGATGACAGAGCAGCGTTGATATGTCCCGGCATATCAATTTCAGGGACTACTGTAATAAACTGATCACTGGCATACTTCACAATCTCAGTATACTGCTCCTGTGTATAATAACCTCCCTTACCACCTCCAACTGCCGTACTGCCGCCATGGATTGCCAGATTCGGCCACGATTTGATTTCTATTCTCCATCCCTGATCATCAGAAAGGTGCAGGTGAAGGGCATTCATCTTATAATATGCGATCAGGTCGATGAAACGCTTAACATCTTCAACTCCGAAAAAATGCCTTGCCACGTCGAGCATAACACCTCTATAGCCGAATTCAGGATAATCCTTTATTGTTCCTGTGGCTATTTTCCACTCGCCTTCCTGCTTTGTACCTGATTCAATATTTGCCGGAAGGAGCTGCCTTATGGTCTGGACCCCCCGGAATAATCCCGCCGGAGTGCCGGCAGTAAGGCTTACCAGATCTTTGGTAATTGAAAGCTCATAACCTTCATCACCCTGTTCTATGTCGCCCGCTGACAAAACAATATATATATTTCCCGACCCCGGTGCTTTATCGGTAGATTTAACCTCTATATCAAAACCTGTTGAAGGCAATAACTTGTCATTAAGATAATTACCAATCTTTTTAAGATCTTCAGATTCACCCTGAACATAAATATCTGCACCGTCTGTAAGATTAAAATAGCCTCCTGTTGAAGTTATTGAAACAGGTTTCGGTATCAGACTCTCTTTTGAAAGATCTGAAGGTGAATTTGTCGTGCATGAAATGCTGATCATGAACATGACAAAAATTAATAATGAGATTGTTGGTTTGTTGTGGTTTCTATTCATGGCTGCTAAAATTTGCGCGGAAGTTAAATAAATTATTTTTTATTTTATCTCTTATAAACCTTTGATGGCTTATTATTGTTCTCTGAACGGATTATGATAACAGGAAAAATGAAGAACAACAAAGTACTTTCGGAATTAACAGTTAATCCTGATCCTTTTCTACAGTTCAGGGAATGGTACAATGAGCATCTTGAAGCAGGGATCGCTATTCCTGATACTGTCAGCCTGGGCACTGTCTCATCCTCCGGACGTGTATCTGTCAGGACTGTACTGCTGAAAGGTTTTGATGAAAATGGTTTTGTCTTCTTCACAAATTATAATAGCAAAAAAGGCCTTCAATTAACTGAACAACCTGCTGCTGCTTTACTTTTTTACTGGCCTGAATCGGGCAGGCAGGTCAGAATAGAGGGAATAACTGAAAGAGTCTCTGAAAAAGAGTCGATCGCCTATTTCATCACCAGGCCCAGGGAGAGCCAGATCTCAGCCTGGGCAAGTGAGCAGAGCTCTGTAATTCCTGACAGAGCCTGTCTTGAGGAAAAGCATGCATATTTTAAAACCAGGTTCGAAAACAGGGAAGTGGAAAAGCCCCCTCATTGGGGAGGTTTCAGGTTAAGACCTGACTTTTTTGAATTCTGGAGTGACGGGGCATTCAGGCTGCATGACCGCATTGCTTATACCCGGTCCGGCCAATCATGGTTAATACAACGCCTGTCACCCTGAGAGATACTTTAATATACCAAATCACATGCATCCGGAGGCATCCAGTGAGCATCCATCCCCTCCCATTTAATATTACAGCCTATAGGATTGGTTATACTTGTGGAAATCTCTTTCCCGCCGGTAAGTTCGTCGAGAACCGTGTCAAGATTATTGATTGTCATTCTTGAGGTATCCCTGGGGTTATCAACACCTCGACCCGTATATACAAGTTTCCTCTCTTCATCAAAAACAAAAAAATGAGGAGTCTTCAATGCACCATAGGCTCTTGCCACGTCCTGACTCTTATCGTAAAGGTAGACCCATGGAAACCTGTACTTTTCCATTCTCCTTACCATATTTGGAAAACTGTCTTCGGCATAGGTATTCTCACTATTGGAATTTATTCCTGCAAAGCCCACTCCCAAACTGCTGTACTTTTCTGCTGTAGTCCTTGTAACCTCATCTGAACCAATTACATAAGGACAGTGATTACAAGTAAAGAAAATCACCAGATACCTGTATTTCTTAAAATCAGATAAACTGTATTCCTTTCCATCTGTCGACGGAAGTTTGAATTCTACTGCCCTTTGTCCGGGCTGTAATGTATAAGCCATATCAGAAAAAATTAAATCATTAAATAACAAAGTATAGCGACCTGCATTGAAAAATCACATAAAGGTAAAAAATCATCATATTCCTTTTCAACAGGTCAATTCCCTGATATAACAGCAGGCTGAAAACAAATGTTTAGACTGAAGACCTGTTTTTAAATAACAGCATTACAAAGAATCGGAGATATCTGATCCCTGAAAGAAACAACGCCAGGCCAATGCCAGTATAAAGAACGGACAGATAGCTTTTGGGCAGCGATGAATGCCGCAATGCAATTCCCATTGAAACCATTACCAGAACAATTAAATAGCTCTTCCAGGTCATAAAGGAAAAAACGCATCTTTTTTCATTTAAAGGCAATAACCTGTTAAGGTTTTTATCGGCAATTTTCAGAAATCCAAAATGATGAATAGCCATTGCGGCGAGAAAACCTGAGGCATAAAATGCGATGGCTCCCCTTTTTTCAAGACCGGATAGCCATATTATTGCATACCTCATCAGCATGATTCCAACTCCGCACCACATTAATCCTGCCAGGAGGACCAGTACCCTCTTATCGACAGAAGGTGTAAATTTTTTTATATTCATTCTCCTGAATATTAATTGTGAACAGATTGCAATCTTTTTCAAATGTATAACAATTAGATAATATTTTCCTGTCGGTATTACGGTAATAATTCTCATAATCATTAAGTATATTTGCTAGTACTAATTTTGTGCTGTAAAAACACATATTAAGAAATTGACCAATTTTCAAAATGCAGAAGATTAAGAAGATATTCAATTTTTTCGGATTTTTCAGGGAACTGATAAAGGATGATCACAAACCTGTTTACGGGGCGCTTGACATCTTCAAATATATTGGACCCGGACTGCTTGTTACAGTCGGTTTTATTGACCCGGGTAACTGGGCTGCCAACATTGCAACAGGATCGGGTTATGGTTATACTCTTTTGTGGATTGTGACACTCTCAACCATAATGCTGATTGTACTTCAGCATAATGTGGCTCACCTGGGTATTGCCACCGGCCTTTGCCTTTCTGAAGCCGCTACAATATATATTCATCCCAAAGTCTCAAAAGCCATTCTCTCTTTTGCCGTGCTTGCTTCCGTTTCCACTTCACTGGCAGAGATTCTCGGGGGATCAATAGCCCTTAACATGCTCTTTGATATCCCGATAAAGGCAGGAGCGGTACTGGTGACCGTTTTTGTAGCTATTATGCTTTTTACAAATTCATACCAGAAAATTGAGAAGTGGATCATCGGTTTCGTGTCAGTCATCGGTTTATCATTTCTTTATGAATTATTCCTTGTCGATGTCGACTGGTTTGAGGCAGGCATCTCCTGGGTGAAACCATCTATCCCTGAAGGATCAATGCTGTTGCTCATGAGCGTTCTTGGTGCAGTGGTAATGCCACATAACCTCTTTCTTCATTCAGAAGTTATTCAAAGCCGGCAATGGAATCTTCAGGATGAGAAGGTCATCAAAAAGCAGCTGAAATTTGAATTTGCCGATACCCTGTTTTCAATGGTCATCGGATGGGCAATTAACAGCGCAATGATAATACTGGCTGCTGCGACATTCTTTAAAAACGGGATAGAAGTTGATGAGCTTCAGCAAGCCGAGACTCTTCTTACCCCATTGCTGGGAACAAAGGCTTCTTTAGTTTTTGCCATTGCTCTTCTCTTTGCAGGGATAGCATCCTCTATAACTTCGGGAATGGCAGGCGGTTCAATAGTTGCCGGAATGTTCAAAGAACCATTTGATATCAAAGATAACCACTCAAGAATGGGTATAATAGCTTCACTGGGCGGAGCACTGATCCTGATTTTCTTTATTGGAAATCCCTTCAAGGGTCTTATACTTTCACAGGTTTTTCTGAGCATTCAGCTACCTTTTACGGTAGCAATCCAGATCTATCTGACATCATCTAAAAAAGTAATGGGTAAATATGCCAACAGCCCTTTTCTTGTGGGAGTATTATCGGTAATCGCCTTGATTGTAACTTATTTTAATGCTAAATTACTGTTTGATTTCCTGGTTCAATAATACAATATATTTATTTTTAAATGCCTGAAAAACAATATAATATAGGCCTGGTCCTAAGCGGTGGAGGAGCAAGGGGATTTGCTCATCTTGGATTGATGCAGGCTTTGAATGAATGCGGCATTTACCCCGATATATTATCAGGTACCAGTGCAGGTGCCCTGGCCGGTGTTTTATACTCTGACGGATATACCCCGAAGGAGATTCTCCATCTTATGAAATCGGGCAGCAGGCTTGACTTTATGAGGCCGGCAATGCCCCGGGAAGGATTGCTTCAGATCGGAGGAATAATAAAAATTTTAAAATCAACACTACGTGCCAAAACCTTCGAAGAACTAAAAATACCCCTGTATGTTGCAGCAACTGATCTTAATAACGGCAAAGCTGAGTATTTTTCAACAGGGAATCTTCTTGATCCTGTAATTGCCTCTGCAAGCATACCTGTGCTGTTTCAACCTGTTATGATAAATGATATCTATTATGTCGACGGAGGCGTTCTGGATAACCTGCCTGTAAAGCCGATTGAAAATAAGTGCAGGACCCTTATAGGTTCTTTTGTCAATCCAGTTGGATTTATGGAAAAGTGCAGCGGCCTTATAAATATTGCTGAAAGAACATTTATGCTGAGTATGTCAAAAGAGATAAATGAGAAGGCAAAAAAGTTCAATCTACTCATCTCTCCACCTGAACTGAGGAATTTTAAAATCCTCGATCCTGAAAAAGCAGAAGATCTCTTTGAGCTTGGCTATAATGCAACTATGGAGAAGCTTGATGCTGCCTTTGTGAAATCAATTCTTTCTCTGTAATCAGGATTATTATTTGCCGGTTAACAAATACAGATTGCGTATCTCTTCTTCCCAAAGTGATTCGTCGGGTGTTTCAAGTATAAGAGGCATATTATCAAACCTGTTGTCATTCATTATCATCCTGAAGACCTCCTCGCCTAAAAACCCTTTCCCTATATTATCATGCCGGTCGACACGGGTAGCTAATTCTTTTTTGGAATCATTAAGATGCATCCCTTTCAGATATTCAAATCCGATTATATCACTGAATTTTCCGAAGGTATCCTTAAATCCAGCCGGTGTTTTTACATCATATCCTGCGGTAAAAGCATGACAGGTATCAATGCATACTCCAACCCTGGATTTGTCTTCAACATTATCAATTATCACCCTGAGCTGTTCAAAGGCATTTCCCAGGTTGGTACCCTGACCGGCAGTGTTCTCAATAACCGCTGTAACTCCTTTTGTTTTATCAAGAACAAAATTAATCGATTCGGCAATTCTTTTCAGGCAATCTTCAATGCTTATAACATTCAGATGGCTTCCCGGATGAAAGTTGAGCCTGTCAAGGCCAAGCTGTTCACATCTTTGCATCTCATCGAGAAAGGCAGCCCTTGACTTTTCAAGAGGTCCCTCTTCCGGATGGCCCAGGTTAATAAGATAACTGTCATGCGGTAGAATTTGAAATGGCTTATAATCATATTTCTCGCAATTCTCCCTGAACAGTTTTATACTCGCTTTTGTAAGAGGGTTTGATGACCATTGTCTCTGGTTCTTTGTAAAGAGGGCGAATGCTTTCGCTCCTATCGATTCTGCATTCAGGGGTGCATTTTCAACTCCTCCTGAAGCACTTACATGAGCACCAACATATTTCATATGAATATCAATTAGATAATTATACTCTCTAAAAATCAGTTCTTACTATTGTATCAAGGTTTGTCACTTACTTTTAACCCATTCATAATACCTGATGCCTAATAATAGCTGGAACCGTCCCAGCAATGCGTACACACTTTTTCCTTTGGAAGCCCTATAGCATCGACAAGATCATCAAGTCTCTGGTAAATAAGCGAATCCAGATCAAGGTTTTTTGCAATCTGAACTACCATTTCCGAGTATTTCTCTGAATCGGGATCAGCATATTCCCTGATATCTTTTTCATCGCCATTGAGCTGTTTGATAGCTTTTCGTCCGGCCAGTTCAAGTATTGACCTTGATTCTGAGAAATTCAGAAAATCGCAGGCAAACAACAGAGGAGGGCATGCGATTCGCATGTGTACCTCTGATGCACCTGATTTTCTAAGATCTATTGTATTATCTTTCAATTGAGTTCCTCTTACAATACTATCATCAAGAAAAACCATCCTCTTCCCTTTAATAACAGCTTTGTTGGGAATAAGTTTCATTTTGGCCACAAGATCACGCTGATTCTGGTTCTGGGGCATAAAACTCCGTGGCCAGGAAGGAGTATATTTGGAATAGGCCCTTTTATATGGTATTCTCTTTTCGTTCTGATAACCAATTGCATGACCTATTCCTGAATCTGGAATACCACAGACAAAATCGATTTCAACAGTATCCCGCTTTGCCAATGCAGCCCCGCATTTATTGCGGCAAACATCCACATTGATCCCCTCATAGAATGAGGGAGGATAACCATAATAAACCCAGAGAAATGAACAGACCTGCATCTTCGGCCCGGGTTCCTTCAGCCTGTGAAAACCCGAAGCAGTGATATGAATAATTTCACCCGGACCAATAAAATAATCGAGTTCAAAACCTGTGTTGGGGAATGAACATGATTCAGACGCTACCGCCATGGCACCATCTTTTTTACCAATTACAACAGGCGTTCTTCCCAGCCTATCCCTAGCTGCAATTATCCCTTCATCGGTGAGGATAAGTATCGAACATGAACCCTTTATATTTTCAAAGACATTCTCAATGCCCTCTACAAAACTGTCTTTTTCGCAAATGAGATTGGCAACAACTTCTGTGGGATTAATATTTCCTTCGAAATTCTCGGTAAAATGCTTCTTCTCTGCAAGGAAGCTCTTCTCCAGATCAAATATATTGACAATCCTGCTTACGGTTACAATTGCAAATCGACCCAGATGAGAATTAAAAAGAATAGGCTGAGGATCCGTGTCACTTATGACACCAAGTCCTGAATTCCCTTGAAAACCTCCAAGCTCATCTTCGAACTTGCTCCTGAAATATGCATTTTCAAGACTGTGTATAGACCGTCTGAATCCTTTACCCGGCTCATTGAAAACCATTCCGGCCCGCTTGGTGCCAAGATGGGAATGATAATCTGTTCCATAGAATACATCTTCAACACAATCTGTCTCTGAAACAACACCAAAAAAAACCACTCATGTTCTTAAATATTAAGTATTTAACAATCACTCCTCCTATTGTAAATTTAATCATTGAATCGGATATTATAATAATTATGAGGAAATTATTAATTTTGAATCCGAAATCAGGTAAACACAAAAGAGTAAATGACAACAACCAATGGTATCAATCCGGCCGGGCAGGGTTCAGGCAAAGAGACTCCTGTTAAGATGTTAGCTGCAACTATTATTCTGGGAATAATACTCGCTTTCCTCGTTATAATGTACTTTGTTCAGCGGCACAATATGCATGAGATGGAAAATGTACTCACCGAGGAAAAAGACTCTCTTGCAAATGAGCTGAGACGCATATCCTTTGCCTTTGATACTTTAAAGACAAATAATGATACTCTTAATGCCAACCTGCAGAGAGATAAGGAAAAGATTGTCCAGATACTTGAAATTAATGAATCAAATGTCAGGCTGATAAGACAATACAAGAAAGAGATAAAAACTATGAGGGAAATAATGAAGAGCTACATTGTTCAGATAGATTCCCTCAACACCAGGAATAAGGTTCTTGTCGCTGAAAATACAGAGATCCGACAGGAGATAAAACAGGTAAGGAGCACAAATAATGAACTCTCTAAGGCCAAAGAAGAACTTAGCTCAAAAGTGGAAGTTGCTTCAGTTATACAGGCCAAGGATATTGTAGCTGTACCCCTGAATAAGAAAAGAAAAGAGACTAACAGAACAAGCCTCCTCGATAAACTCAGAATTTGTTTTATCCTCAGGGAAAATCCGATCGCCCAACCAGGCCGGAAAGTTGTTTATCTGAGAGTTATAAGACCTGATTCTCTTGTAATTGCCACTAGCCCTGATAATCTTTTCGAATATAAGAAAAACAAAATAATCTTCTCCTCAAGCCGTGAAGTGGATTATATGAACCAGGATATCGATATGTGTATCTTCCTTGACAATAGCGGTGATTTTATAGTAGGAACCTACAGCGCTGAATTATATCTCGAGGGTAATATCATTGGCCGGACTACCTTTTTACTTTCGAAGAAATAATTAGTCCTCAGCGGGGATCATAAATTCGGAAATAATATTATCTGAAATAATTTTACCCTGGTTCGTAAGGACCAGGTTTTTTTCATTCTGTCTTATCAGCCCGTAATCCTTGAATTTCCCGGCAAGATTAACAACATAATCATAGCCCTCCTTTTCGAATGTGTTCTCAATATAATCAAGATCAATACCCCACATTGTTCTGAGAGAAGTCATTATATATTCATTGAACCTCGCTTTCAGATCAAGATTCTCATGTTCATAAAATGGTTTTCCGGAATTGACTGCCTTAATATAACCCTTCATATCCCTGAGATTCCACTGGCGTGAATAACCGTTGAAGGAATGTGCCGAAGGGCCAAGTCCAACATAGTTAACCTGTTTCCAGTAATTTGAATTATGAAGTGAAAAATGACCCGGCTTTCCAAAATTTGAGATCTCATAATGAATAAATCCGGCAGCTTCTGATTTTTCAATCAGTATATTGAAAAGAGCAATACTCTCCTCCTCATCAACTTCACCAATAAGACCTTTTTCAAGCATTTTCCCGAAAACCGTCCCGGTCTCAAAAGTAAGATGATAGGCTGAGAGGTGTTTTATATCGAAAGAAAATGAAAAATCAAGAATTGAAGACCACTCTGTCTGACTCATTCCCGGAATACCATATATCAGATCGATTGATACATTTTCAAATCCGGCAGAAAAAATCTCCTTTAAAGCCTTTTCTGCCTGGGCCGAATCATGCCTCCGGTTGAGCATTTTGAGATCAGTATCGCGCCATGATTGTATTCCTAAACTTATCCTGTTAAAATTCAGCTCCTTCAAACCTTCCAGGAATGCAGGATTAACATCATCAGGATTCAACTCTATACTTGTTTCACAGTTCTCTTCTACCAGGTAATTTCTCCTGATTTGTGCAAGAATATCTCCAAGTTCCTTAATTGAAAGGACAGATGGTGTACCTCCGCCAAAATATATCGTTGATACTGCCTCCTGACCCAGATAATCCTTTCTCAGTACAGCTTCCTTTAGAAGTGCATCTATAAAAGCAGTATTATCGCCTGTAGATATTATATGATAGAAATCACAATAAAAACAGAGCTTTTTACATAAAGGAATATGTAGATAGATGCCTGCCATACTTTAAAAAACCAACTCTGAAATGTATGAATAAAATACCATAATAATAACTAATTTTGCATCAAACATATATAATGATAAGGAAGAATATTTTCTCAATACTTGTTGCTCTTATATTGTTATATCTTAGCCTCTCAAATCCAGAGAGATTTGCGAAGGTACAACTGGTCAGTGTACCCCATTTAGATAAATTGGTGCATTTCGGAATGTACTTTTTACTGATGTCGGTAATTATAATTGAACACAGGAAAAATTTAAGGAATCCGGTAAACCTCTTCCTGTTTGCTCTGATTCCTCTCTCTTATGGAATTCTGATGGAAATTTTACAGACTACACTGACAAGAACCCGTACGGGTGATTTAATCGACGCTATCTTCGATACCGGAGGAATTGTAGTTTCCATCCTTCTGTGGCTTCTTATTAAACCCCTGTTTAAAGAAAAGATCAGATAGTGATATAGTCAGAACTGTCCGCTTTTTTTACCAGCTCATATACTGTCTTATTGCTGAAAAGCCTGATCAGCTCTGACCTGGTTTTTTCATAATCTTCATGCAGGGGACATATCTTCTTCTCGCTATTTACACCATCACAGGTGCCTTTATGCATCACACAATTTGTGAAAGTGTCATAACCGTCAATTGTATTAACTATATCAAGAAGAGTAATATTACGAGGATCTTTCAACAATGAAAATCCTCCATGCGGCCCCTTGGATGAGCTGAGTATTTTCTGCTTCGCAAGCTGCTGAAGAATTTTTGCCAGAAACGGAGTGGGAAGATCAAGATCCCTGCTGATTTGTTTAATCCCTGTCTTGATATTTCCCGGAGTCTGACTGGCCAGATAGATTACAGCCCTTATTCCATATCTGCATGAATTTGAAAGCATAATCAATACATTTTTAATGAAATCTTATCTATTCTTCGCTTATGACGTCCACCTTCAAATTCAGTGTTAAGGAATGTTTTTACTATAAGGTACGCTTCAGATTCAGATATAAATCTTCCTGGCAATGAACAGATATTTGCATCATTGTGTGCCCTTGCCAACCTGGATATCTCTTCGTTCCAGCATAATGCACTCCTTATACCAGGATGCTTGTTCACGACCATATTGATTCCGTTGCCAGTCCCGCAAATCGATATACCCATGTCAAATTCCCCTGTAGCAACAGCATTTGCAAGAGGATGACCAAAGTCGGGATAATCAACACTCTCTTCCGAAAAACATCCAAAATCCTTTACCTCATACTGCTCCTTTAAAAGATACCTGAGTAACTTTTCTTTCAGGATGTAACCGGCATGATCAGATACTATTGCTAGTTTATTCTTTTTCAAATTAATAGTCTTTATACTGATTTCTTAAATTTTATCGCAAATTAATATAATTGATGAATTATCGGAAAAAAGTATACTTATATCTTTTATATATAACCAATGAAATGTGAATGAATAACAAAACAGTAATAATATTGTTTGTTACGCATAAGATAAATCGTTCCTCAGTTAACAATTCATGTTAATAACATGTAAAAAAAGAATATATTATTTCTTATAAGTTCATCCTTTATGAGCATTTCCCTGGATTATGAAGGTTTTAAACAACCCACTGGAAAGTTTTACAAAAAGAATGTTAAAATATGAACCGGAAATGAACCTTAAAAACTATAATTTTGCCCTATTAATAGTATCAGTAATCTTATCATAACAATTGTTAATTAGTTTACTAATATGCTGATTTTCAAAAACGGTATATTTTTTGATCTGTTGAAAAATTGTTAATACAGTTGTAATGTCAATAAAAACAATAAAAATCTTATTTTTCTTTTAACACAATTAACAGCATAACATCATCATCATTAGAAAATAATTTAAAATTAAATATTAAGAATAATGATGTTAATAAAAATCATGAAACACTTATTTTGAAAATTAACGTTGTAAGTATATTGATTAAGTTTACAGTGTGAAATATTGAAATTGAAATGGAAAGCAAGGGATCTGAAAAAATTATTTCTGAAATAAATACTCTTAAGAAAGAGAAGAATGCAATAATTCTTGCTCACTATTACCAGACAGGAGATATTCAGGATATAGCTGATTTTGTTGGTGACAGCCTGGCTCTTTCTCAGAAAGCAGCTTCAAATAATGCTGACATCATACTATTCGCCGGTGTTAAATTTATGGCTGAAACAGCTAAAATTCTTGCACCAGATAAAAAAGTATTGCTTCCCGATATGAACGCAGGATGCAGTCTTTCTGATTCATGCAAAGCAATTGATTTTAAGAAGTTTATTAATGAGAATCCCGGAAGGACAGTTGTTACATACGTGAATACAAGCGCTGAGGTAAAAGCACTGTCAGATATAATTTGCACATCCTCAAATGCTGTTCAGATTGTTGAATCTCTTCCAATCGAGGAAAAGATAATTTTTGCCCCTGATCGTAATCTTGGTAATTATGTTCTTAATAAAACGGGACGCGATATACTTGTCTGGAACGGAACCTGTCATGTGCATGAGGAATTTTCATTGGAAGCAATTCTTAAGCTGAAGGATCAGAATCCTGAGGCAAAAATTATTGTTCATCCGGAATGCGAATTACCGGTAAGAATGGTTGCAGATTTTATTGGATCTACTTCCGCTTTGCTTCAATTTACCAAAAATGATAAAGGAAATTCTTATATTGTAGGAACTGAGCCCGGAATAATCCACCAGATGAAAAAGGAGAACCCTGGAAAGAACTATATACCTGCTCCTCCCAGGGATTCAACATGCGGTTGTAGTGAGTGTAGTTTCATGAAACTAATTACTTTGGAGAAAATTGTAAATTGTCTGAAGAACGAAAAACCTGAAATTTTTCTGGATAAGGACATCCTGCTCAAAGCAAGAAAGCCAATTTTAAGAATGATGGAAATTTCTGAAAAACTGGGTCTTTAAATATGAAAAGGATCGAATTGTTTTTATTTTTTATTCTTCTGTTTAACCTGATTTTGGGACAGGAAAATGGAAGTATACAGGATGGTTACCAGGTGTTCAGATATCCGAATGGGACAATTTCCAGTCAGGGAGTAATGAAAAACGGTAAACCTGAAGGTTTCTGGAAAAGCTTTTATGTGACTGGTGTGAAGAAATCAGAAGGTAAGAGAACAAATTTCATGCTTGACAGTATATGGATTTTCTATGATCAGGCTGGAGACACAACAGAAAAGATCAATTATCTGTACGGAAAAAAGAGTGGTTGGTATTTTAAGTATAAAAAGGATCCGGCTGAAGGCCTTTACATATGGTCAAGAGAACTTTTTGCCGGAGATAAGAAAGAGGGTATTTCATATATTTATTTTCCTGATGGAAAAGTTCAGCAGACAATTACATATAACGAAGGAAAAAAAGAAGGTCTTTCAAAAGAATATGATAAGGAAGGTAATATAATATCATTGCTTGAATACAGTAAGGATTTTCTTATTAGCAGGGAAAAAATTAACAGAACTGACAGTAAAGGATTGAAACAGGGTGGGTGGAAAGATTTTTACCCAAATGGATCTATTAAATCTGAAAAAACATTCAGGGATGATCAGCTGAATGGTTATTATAAGGAATATGACAGCAGGGGTAAACTTGTACTCACAATGTTGTATGATAATGGATCAATTGTTAAGAATAAGGTTGAAGATGAGCCTGATATAGAAATAATTAATAAACATGATCAGGAGGGAAAGCTCATTTACAGCGGGCCTTACAGAAATAAAATTCCGGTTGGTATACACCGTGATTATGGTAAAGATGGTAAAGTAACAAATGCATATGTTTATAATGATAATGGTCTGCTGATTTCTGAAGGAATAGTAGACGAATCAGGAAACAGAAACGGTAAATGGAAGGATCTTTTTCCAAATGGAAAGGTTCAGGCAGAGGGTCAGTTCAATGATAACAGAAGAACAGGTGTATGGAAGTTCTATAATGCGTCTGGCAAAGGAAGCAAGAAAAAAAAAAAAAAAAAAAAAAAAAAAAGAAGGGGGGGTTGAACAGACAGGCTCCTATAATAATGGGCGTCCTGATGGAATTTGGAAATGGTATTATGATAACAATGCGGTACTGAGGGAAGAAGAGTATTTTCAGGGTAAAAGGGATGGTTCTTTTGTGGAATATTCAATTAACGGTGAAATTATCTCTCAGGGTCAGTATTCGGATGGGGAGAAAAACGGAGAATGGAAATATAAGTCAGGTGATAATACTGAAGTGGGAAAATATATTCTGGGTTTGAAAGACGGTTTGTGGAAGACATACTATCCGGAGGAAAAACTTAAATCCAAAGGTAATTTTGTACAGGGTAATCCCGATGGATCCCATACGTTTTATTATGAGGACGGACGTGTAAAGGAAGAACAGTATTATCAGACCGGTGTAAGAGAAAAAACATGGAAAAAGTTTGATGAATTGGGAAATACTTTATTGACAATTGCTTATAAAAATGATGTTGAGGTTAGCATTAATGGAGTTAAAATAAAGCTTCCGGAAAGCGACACAAAGCTGATTAAATAGAGGAGTTTTAAAATGGATGAAAATCTCAATATCAGAAAAGAAACGACAGCATTCACCGATAAGGAATTTGAGAAGCAGTTAAGGCCTCTTAGTTTTAGCGATTTCAAAGGACAAAAGCAGGTTATTGAGAATCTGACTGTATTTGTCACAGCTGCAAAGCAGAGAGGTGAATCACTGGATCATGTACTGCTTCATGGACCTCCCGGCCTGGGAAAGACTACTCTTGCGTCTATAATTTCAAATGAGTTAAACGTAAATCTTAGAGTAACATCGGGGCCTGTACTTGATAAACCAGGTGATCTGGCAGGGCTGCTCACTAATCTGCAGGAGGGGGATGTACTTTTTATAGATGAGATACACAGATTAAGCCCTGTTGTTGAGGAATATCTTTATTCTGCAATGGAGGATTTCCAGATTGACATAATGATAGATAAAGGACCAAGTGCCAGATCGGTGCAGTTAACTCTTAATAATTTTACCCTTATTGGCGCTACTACCCGGTCAGGATTACTTACGAGTCCTCTCAGGGCCAGATTCGGTATCAAGTTCCATCTTGAATATTATGATCAGGAGATACTCACAGGCATTGTTACAAGGTCTGCAGGAATTCTGAATGTTAAAATTGACAGCGAGGCTGCTGTTGAAATTGCAAGAAGAAGCAGGGGTACACCAAGAATTGCAAATGCACTTCTGAGGAGAATCAGAGATTTCGCTCAGGTAAAGGGATCTGGTATGATCGATCTGGACATTACAAAATACGGATTGAAAGCGCTCAATATAGATCAGCATGGACTTGATGAAATGGATAACAGGATACTTTCTGTCATAATTGATAAATTCAACGGCGGACCTGTTGGTTTAAATACTATATCAACAGCTGTAGGTGAGGAAAGCGGTACAATAGAGGAAGTTTATGAACCATTTCTGATAAAAGAAGGTTACCTGAAAAGAACTCCAAGGGGCAGGGAAGCGACAGAGCATGCATATAAACACCTGGGTAAGCAATTCGGATATAATATGCCTGGTACACTTTTCTGATTTAACCAAAAGGAGTGCCTGAGAGGTATAGAATGAATACCTGACCAGTTAATTAAAAACGTTGCTTATTTTTTCCAGACCTCTTGTGTTAATAATCTTTATTCTTCGGCCATTGAGTTCAACAAGCTTATCAGATTTAAACTCAGATAAAAGCCTGATGACTGATTCAGTAGCTGTTCCGACAATATTAGCAAGCTCTTCACGTGTAAGAGAAATGTTAAGATATTGCTGATTGTCGAGGCCGAAATCATTGACAAGAAATAACAGTACCTCTGCGAGTCGTTCTCTGACTGTTTTCTGAGCTATATCGGTAATAAATGAATTTGCCTCTCCAAGTTCGTGACAGGCTAGTTTAACAAGCTCCAGAGCGAAGTTTGGATTGGTTTTAATGAATGATATAAGTATCTCCGACGGGATAAAACAAACCTGACAATCTTCAATAACCTTTGCCGATGTGCAGGCGAGTTCATTACTGAGAACGCTTCGGTAAGCAATGATGTCTCCTTTCTTTGCAAAGCGGATAATCTGTTCCTTACCATCAAATCCGGTTTTAAATACTTTGATTATACCGCTGTTTATACAGTAAAAACCACTGATACGGTTTCCTTCCTGGTATAAAATATCACCTCTTTTATATTGCCGGAAATCTTTTTCAAAGTTTATTGATGTTACTTCGTCGGGATTAAGATATTTAAATATTGATGCAGATTCCAGGGAACATTTGTCACACAATGGTAACTGAATATCCTGATGTTTCATATTGCTTTTTTAAAGTAATTAAATTGGAAATTTTGGTTTTCTGATTGTAATTTCTTTTTAAAATGCAGTTTTAAACTGATCAAGAAAGCGTATGTCATTTTCAAAATAGAGACGCAGGTCATTAACCTGGTATTTAAGCATTGCCAGCCTTTCAATGCCCATTCCGAATGCGAAACCAGTATATTTTTGGCTGTCTATATTGCAAGATTCCAGAACATTAGGATGAACCATACCACAACCAAGAATCTCGAGCCATCCGGTGTATTTACATACATTACACCCTTTGCCTCCGCAAATCCTGCAGCTTACATCCATCTCGGCCGATGGTTCAGTAAATGGAAAGTAGGAAGGCCGGAGTCTTATTTCAGTCTCTTTTCCGAACATTTCACGGGCAAAGAAAAGAAGTGTTTGTTTCAGATCTGCAAATGATACATTTTCATCGATATAAAGTCCTTCTACCTGATGAAAAATGCAATGCGCCCTGGCTGAAATGGCTTCATTGCGGAATACTCGTCCGGGCGAAATTGTACGAATAGGAGGTTTTTCTCCCTGCATTACCCTGACCTGTACTGAGGAGGTATGGGTTCTCAGTAGAATATCGCCAGGATTGGAATCTTCAGCGGAAATCCGTGAAATATAGAATGTATCCTGCATGTCCCTTGCAGGGTGTTCCGGAGCAAAGTTAAGTTTGGTAAAGACATGATCGTCATCTTCTATCTCTGGTCCTTCCGAGACAATAAAGCCAATACGGGTAAAGATATTTATTATCTCATTCCTTACGATTGATATCGGATGACGAGATCCGATAATATGGGGGAAAGCCGGCCTTGTAAGATCTGTTCCGGTGGAAATATCCTGTGTTGTTTCCAAATGTGCTTTGAAAAGATTGAATTTTTCAAGAGAGCTGGCCTTTAACTGATTGAGCTTTTGACCGACATCTTTTTTGTCAGCTGCAGCTACATTACGGAAATCTTCAAAGAGTTCTGAAATAAGACCTTTTTTACTAAGATATTTCAAACGGTATTGCTCAAGTTCCTCTGCAGTTTGAAGAGTCAGCGAATTAATCTCTTTCAGTAATTCAGTTATTTTATTAATCATTTGAAATTGATTTAGATATTTAGATTAGTTACTGACAACCTTTATTTTTAATATTCTGATATCATCGACCGGTTTATCATTGGCTGCTGTAGCTGTTGAGGCTATTCTGTCAACAATATCGAGACCTTCTGTGACCTCTCCAAAAACTGTATATGTTCCATCAAGACGGGGTACCCCTCCAATTTGTTTATAGACAGTACGCTGTTCTTCAGATAGTTTGTAAGTTTTAACTGTAGACAGGTAATTGAACATCGTCATGGATGCGATCTCCTGGACCTCGGCTTCTGTGGCTGTTTTACCAGAGGCTGCCAGACTGTCGGATGTATGTTTCATTATTCTGTTAAAGACTGACTGTTTAATATTACTATTAATCTTTTGTTCTGCCTGATCCAACTCAATATCATTGTATTTTACCCCTTGAACAATATAGAATTGAGTTCCGGAGGAACGCATTTCAGGATTCTCCTCATTGCCTGTTCTGGCGGCAGCCAAAGCACCTTTCTTATGATAGTATAAAGGATTCAGTTCAGCAGGGATAGTAAAAGTATTGACTGAATCAGGGAATGTTTTAGCCTTATCAGGCCGGGTTAAAGGATCGCCGGTCTGTATCATAAAATCTTTTATTACTCTGTGAAATAGAACATTTTCAAAGATACCGGCATTAACAAGCTTTATGAAATTGTCCCTGTGAATTGGTGTATCGTCATAAAGTTTTATTTTAATATCACCGAGGGTGGTTTTTATTATTACTGTGGTATTATCATTACCGCCCGGAGCGTTACAGGAATAAAGTAACAGTAATAGAGGGAGTATAATAAACTTTTTGAAAATGGTGTTCATGAATTTTGTATTTTGGTTAATAACGTAATGCAAAGCAAAGTGCAAAGATATTTAACTTTGAGCTATGCACGAAAATATTACTTTCAATTTAGTATTTTTTATAAGTGGGATACTCATAGTTTCACTATTTGAGATGCTTATATAGTTAATAATGAGGAGTATATAAATTTCAGATTTGGATCATACTGCTTAGGGCCTGGCAAAAGTTCTTTAAAATAATTCTATGATGGGTTATTCTTTTCTCTTTGCATACAGATATTGCAGAGTAAACTATATTATGTTAAATCTGTTACCTTATTTTTTAATCGCTGTTTTTATGGTAATTTTCGGGCTGTGTTTTAAATACCGGGATTTGTATACAAAATAGCATGTAAGTGACGTTTTTATTGTTTTATTAATAGAGATTGCACAGTATACTAATTAAATAAAAAACTCTTTTTAAGAAATGGAGATTTATGGGTGTTAATTTATTATGTAAATCAGGTTAATTGTTTATAGATTATTAGAATAAATCTTCTGACGGCATTAGTTTTTATTAGAATATTGATACTGAATTCACGTCGGATAATTGGTGTTGAAAGATGTGGGGAGATGTGCTTAGTTCTTAATACTTGTAAAATAGACTTTTACCAGGGATGATTAAGGGATTTGACATTAGGTTATTTCAAGAGGGATATACGAAGAATAGTTAAATATTGGGGAAAAGGTAGAAATATTAAAAGAGGAGCCGGAGGATTCGGCAATACTTGAAATAAATGAAAATGAGAAAATTATTTTATCAGATTATTGTTTTTGTTTGTGCGGCTTTAATTATTGGATCATGTAATAAAAAGTCTGTAACTTCATCTGTGAAGATCATTGATGACAGAGGCTATGATATGGCTAAGTTCAATTATGTATATGTGGAAGCAATCAAGCAAAAACTGATGGGAAATGGTGGTGACGCATTAAAGTTGCTGGAGAACGCTGTGATAATTAATCCTAAAAGCGATGCGGCTTATTACCAAATGGCGCAGATAGTGAGTTCAGGTGGGGATCTTTCAAATGCAAAGAAATTTTTAAAGAAAGCATTGATTATCGATGAAAGGAATGTCTGGTATTTGATGATGATGGCTGGTTTTTATTACCAGGAACAACAGCTGGACAGTGCAATTTTTTCTTATGAAACTGCCGTAAAGTATTTTCCGGAAGCGGAAGATCTTCAGCTTACTTTAGGAAATCTGTATACTGAGAATAAAAATTACGATAAGGCAATTCGTATATTCGATTCATTCGATTCAAAATATGGTGTTAACGAAAACTCTACGGTTTCATTGATCAGAACTCTGATTGGAGCCGAAAAGTATGAACAGGCACTTGAAAAAGCCAGATTGCTTATAAGAGAAAATCCTGATGTCGTACTATATAACGGTCTGCTGGCAGAAATATATAGTCAGAAGGGCGAAAGCGAAAAGGCAAAAGAGGTATATAATGATCTTTTAGAGCGAAATCCCGATAATCCTCAGGTGCAGTTGGCTATTTGTGATTTTCTTATTAACGAGAAAAATTATCAGGAACTATTTTTTCTTCTGAATAACGTCATTCTTAACAATAATGTCCGAAGAGAAGATAAAATTACTCTTTTCGCAAGACTAATAGAATTGCCGGATCTGATTCAAAAAAACAGTAATGAATTATTGATTGCAGTAATGGTATTTGAAGCTAATTATAAGAATGATGACATAGTACCGCTTTTAAGACCTGAAGCCCTTATTAAGATGGGTAAACTTGATGAGGCGGAGTCCAGACTGGAGGAAATTGTGAAGATCAATCCGGATAATTACTACGCATATGAAAAACTTCTTCTTGTGCTGAATCAGAAAAGGGATTTTAAAAGCCTGATGGTTAGAGGAGAAGAATGCGCTACAAGATTCAACCGATCTTTTCTGGCAAAGATACTGTATGCGAATGGGGCCATGGAATGTAAAAGTTATGATATAGCCCTGGAAGAGATAAGAAAGGCTGAAATTTTAGCGGGAGATAATAAAGGGTTTATGACCCAGGTTCTTACAATGAGAGCTGATGTTTATTACAGAATGAAAGATTATGCAAAGGCTTTTGAGACCTTTGAAATTGCTGTGAAATCGGATGGAGAGGACTTAACTGTTATTAATAATTATGCATATTATCTGGCTGAACAGAATCAAAATCTTAAGGAAGCAGAGATAATGGCAAAGAAGGTTATAGAGATAGAGAAAAATAATAATACTTATCTGGATACATACGCATGGGTGCTTTATAAACGAGGCAAATTAAAGGAAGCTGCCAGGGTTATGGAACAAATAATTAATTCGGGACAGGCTCCTGATGCTGAATGGTTTGAGCATTACGGTTTTATACAGGCAAAACAGCACAACTGTACAAAAGCTGCTGATAGCTGGAACTATGCAATTCAACTCGATAGTACAAAAATACATTTAAGGGAGGAGATAAATAATTGCGGGAAATAGTTTATATACTGATTTTTATTGTGTTGTTTTCAGCATGTTCGGTTTCAAAAAGACAGAAATCAGAAGGGATTGATTATAAGGATCTAACAGAGGAGAAAAGTTTGCTTAATAGTTTAGAAAAGCAAAATCTTACCTCCCGAAGTTTTTTTATTGAGAAAGCACAGTTCAGGATTAAAAGCGGTGACAGCGAAAATTCGGGCATAGCTACTATAAAGTTTCTGAAACCTGACAGATTTTTGATTTCTGTTAAAAGTGTCGCTGGGATAGAGATTGCCAGGATCTGTCTTACAGGAGATTCAATTCTCGCTAATGACAGGTTCAATAAAAAATTTTATTATGGCTCCACTTCTTTTCTGAAAAACAAATATGGATTGACGACTTCAATTTTACCTGTTGTGTTCGGGGATTATGTGAATGACAGTAAAGCAGACATTACTGCGACTGGATGTATTGATGGTAAAATGCAGATTCAGGGATTTGTTAAGGATGTTAAGATTAATTATTTGATTGATTGCAATAATGGAAAAAGTTTGTTAACGGTTCCGGATGATAGTTTTAAGGAAAGTAATCTGCAAATTGAGTATAGTGATTTTTTCAGGATTGACAACATTTATACACCAGGTAGGATAGAAATATCAGATATTCAGCATAATACGGTTATAGAAATTAAAATTCAACGAATTATTATCCCCTGGGAAGGGTCTATTGAGTTTATTCCAGGCAAGCAATACGAAAAAATCAATCTTTTATGAGATTTCTGCTTATTATTGGTTTTTTGCTTCTGATGCAAATTAATGTTTTAGTCGGACAGAGTAAAGCAGAACTTGAAGAGAAGAGGAAGAAAACTCTGGAAGAGATTGGTTATGTAGATAATTTGTTGAAAACTACAGCGAAGGAAAAGACAGAAGGGATGAATGCTGTTAAGATTATAGGAAGAAAAGTAGATCTTAGGGAATCTGTGCTTAAAGGTTTGAGGGAGGAGATAAATCTCATTTCGGAGAGAATTGGGCTGAACAATCTCGCAATTGAAATGATGGAAGATGATCTTGTAAAGCTTAAAAGTGATTATGCCAAAGCAGTAATAAATTCATACAAATCGCAGAAGGGAAATCCGGAATTAATTTACATTTTATCGGCTAAGGATTTTAACCAGGGTTATAAAAGATTAAAATATCTTCAGCAGGTTACTAAATTCAGGAGGAGGGAATCAGAGATTATTCTTGAATTGAAGAGTCAGGTTGAGTCTTCCAAGAACCGATTGGAGACTGATCTCAACCGAATTTCAGATTTAAAGACGAGACAGGAGCAACAGAAAAGACTTCTTGAAGAGGAGCAGGAAAAGAAGAAGGAGATGGTGAAGTCGTTGTCAAATAAAGAGAGACAATTGCAAAAGGAGCTTGAAGAGAAAAAAAGAATTGCCCGGAAGATAGAAAATGAAATTAACAGGCTTATTGAGGAGGAGAAAAGAAAAACTGTGAAATCAGCAACTACCCCTGAGCAGAAGCTTATTGGGGAAAGTTTTGCTGAGAATGTGGGAAGATTGCCCTGGCCTGTTGAGAAAGGCGTAATTACAAGCCACTTTGGAGTTCATCCGCATCCTGTATTTAAATATCTTACTGAAGATAATATTGGAATAGAAATTACAAGTTCCGGCAGAACAAAGGCGAGAAGTGTTTTTCAGGGAGAGGTTGCTAAAGTTTTTGCAATTTCTGGAGCTAATATGACTGTGATTATAAGGCATGGAAAATATCTCTCCGTATATGCTAATATTTCATATGTGAGGGTCAAACCCGGAGATAAAGTTATGGCAAAAGAAGAAATAGGAGATATATATCTTGATCCAGGCAACGGAAATAACTCAGTTTTAAAGTTTATGATATTTGAAACCAATATGAAATATCTTGATCCTGAAAACTGGATTTCTAAAAATTAATTGATTATTTGTAACAAATATCTTTTTATAGAGTATAAAAAGAATTTATCTGGCATTATGTACAAGAAAGTAAGGATTGAATCCTGTATAAGCAATCTGCGGATTGTTGAAAATACGATTGACGAGGTTATGAATGAGATCGGAATAACTCAGGAAAATTATGGAAAGATACTTGTATCTACGTTGGAGGCTGTAAATAATGCGATTATGCATGGTAATAAGTACGAGAAGGAGAAAATGGTTGAGGTTGAGATACTTTTTAAAAATGGAAAGTTAAGGATAAAGATTTCTGATGAAGGGAAGGGTTTTGTTCCTCATGAGGTTCCCGATCCTACTATTCCGCCGAATCTTGAAGCGCTTAATGGACGGGGTATATTCCTTATGTCGAAGCTGGCTGATGAGATTAAATATAGTAAAAGAGGAAATAGTGTGACTATGTATTTTAAAAATATCAAATCTTGAGCATAAAGTTATTCTATGATGATATAGGTTTTCGTCTTAAGGCTTCATTGAAAGCGAAAAAAGTTATTGATAAGGTCATAAGGAGTGAAGAAAGAATTACCGGTGACCTTAATTTTATTTTTATGAATGACGAAAAGCTTAGAAAAATTAATATCCAGTTTTTAAACCATGATTACTTTACAGATGTTATTACATTTGACTATAACGCTGATAATATCGTAAATGGAGAAGTTTATATTAGCATTGATACTGTCAGGGCAAATTCAATTAACTATAAGGTTAGTTTAAATGATGAGGTTATAAGGGTTATGATTCATGGAACTCTTCACTTGTCAGGTTATGATGATAAGAAAGAAGAAGATAAGGAAAGGATGAGAATGATGGAGGATTTGTGGCTTGAGGAGTTTAAAAGGATCCGGGATGAGTTATAGATATGATATTATTGTAGTAGGAGGAGGACATGCTGGTTGTGAAGCTGCACATATTGCTGCCGTTATGGGAGCGAAAACGCTGCTTATAACTATGGATATGACGAAGCTTGCCCAGATGTCTTGTAATCCGGCTATGGGTGGAATTGCAAAAGGTCAGATTGTAAGAGAAATTGATGCCCTGGGAGGCAAAAGCGGGATCGTTACTGACAGAAGCATGATACAGTTCCGGATGTTAAACAGGAGTAAAGGGCCTGCAATGTGGAGCCCGAGGGCGCAGTGTGACCGGCAGCGATTTACTATCGAATGGCGGAAGATTCTTGAACAGACAAAAAACCTTTATATCTGGCAGGAGCAGGCTCAGAAATTATTGCTTGAAGGAGATAAAGTTGCGGGAGTTGAAACTGCATTTGGAACAAAATTTTATAGTGATGCAGTTATCCTCACCAACGGGACATTTCTAAATGGTTTAATGCATATAGGTTTTTCAAGGGTAAAAGGAGGAAGGTCGGGAGATCAGGCGTCAAGCGGATTAAGTGAGCAGCTTGAGAATATAGGCTTTTCTGTTGAAAGAATGAAGACCGGAACGAGTGCCAGGGTTGATGGGAGGTCTATAGATTTCTCAAAGATGAAAGAACAGAAGGGTGATCAGGAGAACAGAAAGTTTTCGTATGGAGACGAGGAAGTTTTTATGTCTGAACAAAGAAGTTGTTTTATTACTCATACAAATGAAGATGTTCATGAAGAGTTAAGAAAAGGGTTGGAATTTAGTCCGCTTTTTACTGGAAGGATTAAAGGAAGAGGGCCAAGATACTGTCCTAGTATTGAAGATAAGATTGTAACATTTAAGGATAAAAGCTCACATCAGATTTTTATAGAACCTGAGGGTCTCGATACAGTTGAATATTATATTAATGGATTTGCGAGCAGTCTGCCTCTGGAAGTACAGCTGAATGCTTTGAGAAAGATTGAGGGATTGGAAGAGGTGAGGATTTTCAGACCAGGCTATGCCATCGAGTATGATTTCTTTCAACCCACGCAGCTCAGGCATACTCTGGAAACAAAAAGAATTTCAAATCTCTATTTTGCAGGACAGATAAACGGTACTACAGGGTACGAGGAGGCGGCTGCACAAGGTTTAATGGCAGGAATTAACTCTGTTCTGAAGACTAGAAATGAGCCTGAATTTGTTCTTGGAAGAGAGGAATCCTATATTGGTGTATTGATTGATGACCTGGTTACAAAAGGTGTTGATGAGCCATACAGAATGTTTACTGCTAGGGCAGAATACAGGATCCTGCTTAGACAGGATAATGCTGATGAAAGATTAACAAGAAAAGCATATGAATTAGGGACTACAGGCAGTGACAGGATTAATTTTCTTAACGAGAAAGAAGAGCTTGTGAAGGAGATAATTGAATTCCTGACGGAGTACAGCGTTTCTCCTGAGGAGATAAACGGAGAGCTCGAAAAATTAGGTACAAATCCAATTGTTCAAAAGGTTAAAGCTATAAATATTGCTGTCAGACCACAGGTTGAAATTGTCGCACTTCTGAATTGGATAAAAGCCAGTTCCGGACTTAAGGTTTTAAAATCGCCCAGATTTTCTGAGATTGCTGAATCTGCAGAGATTAAGATAAAATATGAAGGGTATATTCAGAGGGAGAAAATTGTAGCGGATAAAATAAAGAGACTGGAGTCACTTAAGGTGCCAGAGGATATTAATTATACTGAACTGGTTTCAATTTCCACGGAGGGGCGCCAGAAACTTACAAAAGTAAGACCTGTAACAATTGGACAAGCTGGCAGGATCAGTGGTGTTTCCCCATCAGATATAAATATACTCCTATTATATCTTGGAAGGTAAAAATATGTTCCACGTGGAACATATTTTTAAAAATTTAATTTATGAAAATTTCTGGACATCTTGTAGATATACATTTGAGGAAAATATATCCTGCTGAGATTATTATTTCAAATGGTGTTATAGACAAAATCATCCCGACATCGAATGTTCCTGATCAGTTCATTTTACCTGGTCTTATAGATTCTCATATTCACATAGAAAGTTCTATGGTCACTCCTGGAGCTTTTGGATATGAAGCTGTGAAGCATGGTACTACAGGACTCGTATCTGATCCGCATGAAATAGCAAATGTGATGGGACTTAGCGGAATCGAATTCATGATTGAGGATTCAAAAAGATCACCGGTTAAATTCTGGTTTGGAGCACCATCGTGCGTCCCTGCAACCAGCTTCGAAACAAGCGGTGCTGAATTGGATGCAAAAGTTATTGAAGGATTGCTGAAAAGACCGGATATTAAATACCTGTCTGAGATGATGAATTATCCGGGAGTTATTTTCAGAGATGCGGAAGTTATTAAGAAACTGGAAGCCGCTAAAATAGCAGGAAAGCCTGCGGATGGTCATGCTCCGGGTCTTACCGGAGAAAATCTCAGAATTTACATTGAGTCGGGGATATCAACCGATCATGAATGCAGTACCATCGAAGAAGCGAGAGAGAAGATATCACTTGGGATGAAAGTGCTTATAAGGGAGGGCAGTGCGGCCAGAAACCTTGATTCTTTGATGGATTTATTTGAAGAATCACCCGAAATGGTGATGCTTTGCAGTGATGATCTTCATCCGGAAATGCTTGTAAAAGGGCATATTAATAAACTTGTTGCAAAATTAGTGAGCAGGGGTTTTAATATATTTGATGTAATAAGAAGCGCAACCTTAAATCCGGTTAAACATTATAATCTTGAAGCAGGATTGCTAAGAGAGGGAGATCCGGCTGATTTTATAATTGTGGACGGAATTGGAAGTATGGTTGTAAAGCAGACCTGGATTGGTGGTAAAAAGGTATTCGATGAGGGTGTAAGATCTTTCAGGTATGAACCGGAATTGGCTATAAATAATTTTATATGCAGCAGTATTAAGGAATCTGATATTCAGGTTCTGAATAGATACCTGAATTTTAGAGTTATTGAGGCTTCCGACGGCGAGCTTCTTACAAAGGAGTTAATCGTACCTGCAGCTTCAGGTAATTTTCTGAATACTGACACTTCCAGAGATATATTAAAAATAGTAGTAAAGGGCAGATACAGCGATTCTTTACCTGTAGCCGGCTTCATAAAAGGTTTTGGCCTTAAGGAAGGAGCATTTGCAGGGTCAATAGCGCACGACAGTCATAATATTGTTTGTGTGGGAGTAAATGACACTGATATTGTAAATGCGATCAATGAAATTGTCAGGATCAAGGGTGGACTCGCGGTTTCTGTCAATGGGAAAACAGATTCTCTAACCCTTGATATCGGTGGTATTATGACCACCAGATCATGTATGGAGGTAGCCGAAGAATACAGTAAACTGACTGAACTTATTCACACCTCCGGCTGCAAAATGACTGCACCATTTATGACGCTTTCATTTATGGCATTACTCGTAATTCCTGATCTTAAAATAGGAGACAAAGGATTGTTTGACGTAATAAAATTCAAACCTGTCTCTTTATTTACAGATGACGACAGTCCTGAAAATATTCTTCTGTGATGTCTGTAGTTGATAAATCAAAGTCAATCCTGTCACTTCTGCCTGATAAACCCGGAGTATATCAGTTTTTGGATAGTTCTGACATAATTCTTTATGTTGGTAAAGCTAAAAACCTGAAGAAAAGAGTAGCGTCATATTTTTTAAAGAACCAGTCAGGAAAAACCATGCTGCTGCTCCGCCGGGCCGCTGACATTAAACACATCGTCGTTGAAAACGAATCGGATGCACTCTTACTTGAGAACAACCTGATTAAAAAGCACCAGCCCAGATATAATATCCTTCTTAAGGATGATAAAACATTTCCCTGGATATGTATTAAAAAGGAACCTTTTCCAAGGATATTCAGCACCAGGAATGTTATAAGGGATGGTTCGGCATATTTCGGACCATATACCTCCGGATTGATGGTTAAAACACTTATTGCACTTATCCGGCAGCTTTACAACCTTAGAACATGCTCCCTTGTTCTTACGGAATCTAACATTCTTGCCGGCAAATTCAAAGTTTGTCTCGAATATCACCTGGGAAACTGCAAGGCTCCATGTGTCGGTAAACAGGCTCTGAAAGATTATGATGAGAATATGGTTCAGATAAAAGATATTCTAAAGGGAAATATATCAACGGTCATTGATCACCTGAAAGGTCTGATGATAAATTATTCAAAGGAACTGCGTTTTGAAGAGGCACAGCTGATTAAGGATAAAATAGAAATATTATCGAGCTTCAGGAGTAAATCTGCTGTTGTCAGCAACACAATCAGGAATGTAGATGTTTTTGGAATGGCTATTGAAAATGACAGTGCCTATATAAACTACCTGAAAGTAATTGAAGGTGCAGTTAATCAGGCCCTGACAATCGAGTTAAAAATGCGGTTGGATGAAGAAAAGGAATCTGTTCTTGGTTTCGCGATAACAGAGATCCGACAGAGATTATCAAGTGATTCTCCGGAGATAATCGTACCATTTAAACCAGATATTCTTCTTGACACTGCGAGATATACGGTGCCAAAGCAGGGTGAGAAACAAAAGCTGCTTGAACTCGCGGAACGAAATGCTATATACTATAAACTCGAACAGAAGAAGAAACGAATGGAGCATAAGCCTCAGCAAAGAACAGGGAAGAACCTTGAAAAGCTTAAAAACGATCTTCATATGTCCGATATACCGTTCCATATAGAATGCTTCGACAACTCGAACATTATGGGTACAAATCCTGTCGCGGCATGTGTGGTTTTCCGTAACGGGAGACCAAGTAAAAAGGATTACAGGCATTTTAACGTCAAAACAGTCACTGGTCCTGATGATTTCTTATCAATGGAAGAGATTGTATTCAGAAGGTACAGGCGGACTCTGGATGAAGGAACGGCTCTGCCACAGCTGGTAATTATTGACGGCGGCAAAGGACAGCTTTCCTCAGCACTAAAAAGCATTACCAAATTGGGACTGAGAGATAAGATCACAATAATTGGAATAGCAAAAAAACTTGAGGAGATATATTTCCCCGGCGACAGTGTTCCAATATATCTTGATAAAAATTCAATAAGCCTTAAAATAATACAACAACTCAGGAATGAGGCTCACAGATTTGGTATCAACTTTCACAGAGGTAAACGTTCTTCAGATATGATCAGATCAGATCTCGACCAGATAAAAGGTATTGGTCCAAAAACCAAGGAGATTTTATTGTTGCATTTCGGGTCTGTGGAAAATATCAGAAATGCTTCTGCTATTGACCTGGAAAACCTCGTCGGACTAAAGAAAAGTGAAGTTCTTAAGGAATATTTCAAAAATTGATGCTTGTTTCCACGTGGAACATTTGAATGATTTGAACATATTATATAGCTATGTATCAAGTAGATAAAAGAGTTTATCTGTGGTGTTAACTCTGCGAGAATTGAATATTTTTAGATATTCCGGGCAATGGTAAGGAATAGTAAAACGTCAGGCAGGAATAAATTGAAAATTGAAACAAAGAAAAAATTTTAGGTCATATCAGCCCATGACACTACAGAAAACAGTAAAAAGAAATTGTAGTGACATGCCATGGCATGTCTTTCAAATTTTATGAAAATTCAGTTAATGAAGGTTCTGATCCAGGAACCTGTTCAGCTCTTTTGAAAATTCCTCAGATCCGTAAGTAATAAGACCATTCATACCCAGCTTTTCTGCAGCCCTGACATTTATTTCAATGTCATCGACAAAAAGTGATTCTGTCGGAACAAGAGCATACTTATTAATAAGGATCTGATATATTCTTTCATCGGGTTTTGAGAATTTTACTTCAGATGAAATTACTCCTCCGTCGAAATATCTGAAAAAGTAATAACCGGATTTTATCTCTTCGAAAATATCAAGAGGGAAGTTGGAAAGAAAATATAGCCTGAAACCCCTTTTTTTAAGCTCAGGAAGGATTCTGACGTTCTGGTCAAGGGGAAACATTATTTCAGTCCTTAAATTGAAGATATGGGCTATTTCTTCCCTTTTAAGGGATGATCCCAATGAGATGGAATCAATGGCTTCAGCCGTGGTTATATTACCATTATCGAGAAGAAGCCATTCCTTGCTGGCGAAAATGTCTGAAAGAATTTTTGATTTGATGTTCTCAGGGTAATCTTTTGTGTCAAAATATGCTGATGGCCTGAAGCTAATCAACACATTTCCAAGATCAAAGACAATATTTTTAATCATATCAGGGATTCTTCATGCTAATTGGCTGTCCGGTCGCTTCAAGGACATTCCACCATAATTCACTCATTATATCAATTTTTTTGCGTTTTGCTACAGCTCTTGAAATAGGAAGAAGTGTAAACTGGTTATTCCAGAAGCCTACAACAAAATCGGTCTTTCCTGCAAGAGCTCCGTGAACAGCGTTTTGAGCGAGGAGATTACAGAACTTGCTATCGTTTGGATTTGCCGGAGCACTACGGATAATATAGCTGGGATCAATATATTTTATTGAAAAGGGAAACTCCTTATGCCTGAATTCTTCCGTGATCTTATCCTTAAGATAAATGCCAATGTCCTTATGTTTGATATTGCCTGAAGGGTCTTTATCTTCACCAGCCTGTTCAAAAAACTCCTGACCGGCTCCTTCTGCAACAACTATTACTGCATGATGTCTTTCCTCGAGCCTCTTTCTTAGTACTTTAAGGAATCCTCTTGGTCCGTAAAGGTCAAAATTAATCTCCGGAATGAGAACAAAATTAACTTCTGAAATGGAGAGTGCAGCACTTGCTGCTATAAATCCTGAATCACGTCCCATCAGCTTAACAAGTGCAATGCCATTGAATGCACCTGTCGCCTCATTATGGGCATTTCTTATGATGTCATTCGCAATGGAAAATGCAGTTTCAAAACCAAATGACTTCTGAATCAGGTCTATATCGTTATCAATCGTTTTGGGGATTCCCGCAACACATATCTTTATATTACGTTTTACAATCTCTTCATGAATTGCATGTGCACCTCTTAAAGTACCGTCTCCACCCAGGCAGAACAGTACATTTACATTCATAATTTCAAGGGTATCAACCATTTGAGAAACATCCTGTTCTCCTCTTGAAGATCCCAGGAATGTACCTCCCGTAAGATGTATATCCCTTACCATTGGAGCAGTAAGTTCAACAACCGGATGGTTATATTTGGAAATTAATCCTTCATACCCGTATTTTATACCCAGAACACGTGAAATGCCATACCTGTAGTAGAGTTCATTTACCAGACTTCTGATTACATTGTTCAATCCCGGACACAAGCCGCCACAGGTTACTATGGCTACTTTTGTCTTGGCAGGTTCAAAATAGAGATTTTCCCTGGGACCCGCTTTTTCAAATGTTACCGGAACAACTCCTGTCTCATGACACCTGTTGAAGTTTTCGAGCGAAACATCATATAGAATGCGTTCACTGTCATCTACAAACTGGTAGACAGGACTATCCTCTCTTTGCGATAGTTTTAGAGGTGAGACTACTCCACCCTTTCCTAGAGAGGGTACTAGAAAATCCTCGAATTTCATCTTAATCAGATTAGGAATATATTTAAATTATAAAATAATGAAGGTTAACAGACCTTCACATAAATCAAATTTAAATATATTTTTCGTAGAATGGCAAATATGCAGTGTCAGATTATCTGTTTGATTCTTCCAACAAGTCCGCTTTCGAGCATTACTTTAATTCCGTGGGGATGATTTGGAGCTGAGGTAAGTACTTCTTTAACTTTTCCGCCTGTGAGCCTGCCTGTCCGTTTATGTTCAGCCAACTCAACCATAACGTCTATCCCTGGCTTTATATCCGCTCTTCTCGTTCCTTCCATAGCCAAAATATTATTCATTATCTAGGGTTATTTATCAACGCAATAAATGTAATAATTAATTTTATTGTGCAATGTTAAAAAAAAAATAAGTAAGCTTTCGCAACCTGAAGTGTTAAATTTTTCTGAAAGAAGATCTAAAAATAAGAAATAGAAAATTATCTAACCTTTAGTTCCGGTAACTCTTGTTCTAATGCGGTAAAGCCCCTTGGTGGCCGTAATATAGAGATCTTTCAGATCTTTTCCCCCGAAGCAGCAATTAGCTGTCCAACCTTCTGGAACATCAATATGACATATCTGTTTTCCTCCTTTGTCGAAAATGGTAACTCCATTACCTGTAAGATAAATGTTACCTTCTGAATCAATTGTCATCCCATCTGATCCCAGATCGCAAAAGAGTTTTTTATTGCTCAGGGTGTGATCTTTGTTTATTGTATAGGAATACGTCTTATTGTCCCCGATATCAGCTACAAAAAGAGTTTTACCATCGGGTGTACCTACTATACCGTTTGGCTGAACAAGGTCTGCTATCACCCGGATCATAGTTTTGCTATCGGGGGAAAGATAATAAACTCCCTGAAGCTCTTGTGGCATCGATTTATGTGTCCACCAGGGTCGCTGATAATAGGGATCCGTAAAATATATGCCACCTTTGGAATTTATCCATAGATCATTAGGCCCGTTAAGCAATTTAGAGTTATATGTCAGTGGTACAGGCGTGACTTTTTTTGTGCGGTCAATCTGCCACAGCTCATTTTTTTCATCAGCGCATGACCACAAGACTCCTTTACTATCAAATGAGAGACCGTTTGAACGTCCGCCCGGCTGAAGGAATGTAGAGAGCTCACCGGCAATACTCCATTTCATTATCCTGTCATTCGGCTGGTCTGTGAAAAAAATATTTCCCTCAGCATCAGCGGTAGGTCCTTCCGTAAAGGAAAAGCCTTCATCCAGTTTTTCAAGCCTGGCGCCGTATTCAAGTACCCCCTCTTCTTCCTCATTATTATAAAAGGATGAAAATCCGATCACTGTAATTGGAACAGCGATAAGAAAACTGATAGTTTTAAACATTGGATCTTATTTAACTTTGTTCAGTTGATTTTTTTTAAAGCTTCACATTCTTCTGCACTCTGGCGATATAATCGTCTATCTGTTCAGGCTTTTCAAATCCGACAATTATGAGATCAACGGTACCCAGATCAAGAACATATTTAAGTGATTCATCTATCTTTTCCGGATCATTTTTGAATTTACCGGCTCCAATAAGTTTCATTCCAATTATGCCCTTGCCCTCTTTATGAAGTTTTTCAATTACCGGCGTTACAAGGGATGGATCGCTTTTGTCCATCGCCTCGCCAAAAGAATTAATGCGAACATGAACAACATCCACCCATGGATTGCCGATACAGGCTTGCATGGCTTCCAGAGAGTGAACAGATACCCCGTGAGCACGGATAACCTTTTTTGCCTTAAGGTTTTCAAGTATATCCATCTGTTTCTTCTCTTTGTCAGTCCAGCCTGAATCTGTCATGCAATGAATCTGTACAAGGTCAAGATAATCAGTGTTAAGTTCTTTTCTGAACCGTTCAACCAAAACATCTGCGCCGGGTCGTTCGGGTTCCGGTACACCGCCCTGACTGACCCAGATCTTTGTTCCCAGGGTGTAGCTTTCCCTCGAAAAGCCCTTTAGAGCTGATGCCGTATAAGTATGCGTTCCATAGCTGTCAGCACAGTCAAAGAAGCGGACTCCCTTTTCATATGCATTTCTTATGACTGATTCAGCAACCCCTGCACGTGTTATATTCGAAGATCTGTTATACCCGCTGAAACCTGTTCCCATTCCGAGAAGTGTTGTTTTCAATCCGGATTTGCCAAGAGTGATTATCTTCATTGCGGGGGATGAGATTGCGGTTCCGGATGAAGATGATGCAAGCGCAGCGTTCCCAATTATAACAGTACCGGCCCCTGCAGTTATAGTCGAGACGAATTGCCGGCGTGTAAGTTTTGTCTTCACCATATTTTGGCTATAAAAATTAAAATTTCCGATTTATTTTAATCCCAGTTGTTCCACAATATTTCCCGGTGAGACAGGTTTGCCATTTTTTGTTGCAACGCCTGTAACCCTTCCTCGTACAACCAGCTTTTCATCAGGAAGTCTGCAGATCTCCTGAATGAAAAGAAGCCTTACATTTCCCTCCCGTTCGGCCCTCAGCCTCACAACAAATCTGTCGCGGCTTCTAAGCGGATATTTATAGTCTATTTCAACTTTTGAAACAATCAGGTCTATACCCTCGTCATGGAGTCTGGAAAAGCTGATCCCTTTCGATACAAGGTATTCATGCCTCGCATGTTCAAGATAGTGCTGATAATTTGCATTATTTACAACTCCCTGCAGATCACATTCATAATCCCGCACGGTAAATTCAAGACTGAAGGTGAAATTGTTTTCTGTCATTATAATGATTCAGGATATTTTTAATACAGCTTATGCTCAGGTTATTTAACAGGCAATTGGAGAAAAGGTTGTTTTTATTTTGGATACATTCTGAAAAGCTTCTTCAGATTCTTGTGAAATTTGTGTATGCTGTGAGGCTTGTAATGCATCAGTATGCACTCACCCGTAATGAAATTTATATCAGATCCCTTGAGCTCATTTATTGCTTCCTTGCTGTCTGCCATCTGCTGTATCCAAATACCCTTGATTCCTTTCGACATCGCTTCCCTGACGACAGATGCAGTTATGTCCTTTTTTGTCATTACAATTATTCCTTTTACCTCCTGTGGAAGTTCAGTCACATTATGGTAGGATTTTTCGCCCATAATCTCATCGGCTTCGGGATTGACAGGAATTACCTTCATCCCTTTTTCTTTCAGTTCCTTGAAAGCTGTATAGCCGAATTTTTTCGGATTCCTTGAAACACCCACCAAAGCAATAGGTTGATTTTCAAGAAATTGATTGATTTGTTTTAAGCTATTCATGATTGGATACAGGTTTTAGTTTGTGCAACGAAAATTAATGATTTACCTTATATTTGTTAAGTAAGTATAAAGACTTAAAAATACAATAAAAATATCAACTGACATTTATTTTTATTTACTTGGTGTAAAGGTTTACTAAATAGAAAATTTAGAATGAAAAAGCCAGAGGACCGCACAGGGTACCTTTTTTCAAAAGGCTACTCAAATTATGTTTTTGTTCTGCTGTTTCTGTTATATATGTTTGATTATATAGACAGGATGGTGGTTACTTCAATGTTTACCTCCATCGAGAGGGACTGGGGCATAACCCATACCCAGAGTGGTCTGCTGGTATCCGCAGTTTACTGGGCAATTGTGCTGCTGACATTTCCGGTTTCAATTCTTGTTGACAGATGGAGCCGGACAAAAACAATTGGTATTATGGCTATAATGTGGAGTCTTGCCACAGCTCTGTGTGCCCTGACAGGCAATTTTGTACAGCTGTTCATGGCTCGTCTCCTTATTGGTGTTGGTGAAGCAGGTTATGCACCTGGAGGAAGCGCCATGATCTCAGGCTTGTACCCGATTGACAAGAGAGCCAGAATGATGGGTATCTGGAATGCTTCAATACCGCTTGGTTCTGCAATAGGTGTATTGCTGGGAGGGATGATTGCTGTCAGGTTGGGCTGGAAGCATGCCTTCGGGATTGTTGCCATACCGGGGCTTATCGTCGCCATTTTATTCCTTTTCGTTAAGGACTACAAAACCGTTGATCTATCCTTCATCGACAGGAACAGCAAAGTTATAAAAATGGAGCGTAAGGATATAATTAAAGAGTTTATTTCCAAACCTTCAGTACTGTTTACCTATTTTGGGATTGCTTCAGTTGTCTTTGTCACGACTTCAATGCTGACATGGCTTCCAACATATTTTGAAAAGGTCAGGCAGATACCCCAGGAAAAGGCCGGGCAAATGGCAAGCACCGTGATGCTGCTGGCTATTATTGGTGCACCCCTTGGCGGGCATCTGACGGATTTATGGCGCAAAACGAGAGCTAATGCCCGTCTTGTGTATCCGGCATTATCAACCCTGCTTTCAGCAATATTCCTTTTCATTGCGCTCGCTCTTCTGAAAGGTACAGTGCAATATATATGCCTGCTGGTTTTTGGTGTTCTTGTCCTATCTTTCATCTCAGGAGCGGCAGCAGTTACACAGGATGTTATTCATCCTGGTTTAAGGGCCTCTTCATATGCAATTGCAGTAGTGGTGCAGAATCTGCTGGGGGCTTCAACAGCTCCGATAATAATGGGTAAAATCTATGATCTGACTAATATACAGACTGCTTTGTCAATACTTCCGGTAGTTTTGCTTATCGGGGCATTTCTTTTCTGGCTTGGCTCAAGACATTATCTTAAGGACCTGGGAAAAGTTGCCAAGATTGAACTGCATGCAGGCTGAAATTGAGAAGCTACTTCTTCCGGGAGGTGGTATAGAATACAAATTCTTTCATTGATTCCAGGACCTCGGAATCAGGATATGAATCGAGTATGGCCAGGGCTTTATCCCTGTATTCATTCATTTTAAGTTCAGCATATACCATTCCGCCGTTTTCAGATACAAAGCTTATTACTTCATTGATCTCCGCCTTAGTCTTTTTCCTGTTTTTTACAATACCAAGGATGTGTCTCTTCTTCAGATATGATGCCTGTTCCAGGGCATGTATCAGGGGGAGGGTGATTTTTCTCTCTTTTATATCGTTTCCTGCTGCTTTGCCTGTTATTCCGGTCCCTTCATAATCAAGGAGATCATCGCGGATCTGAAAGGCAATGCCAATATTTTCGCCAAAATCTTTCATCATCCTGATAGTATCGGAGTCATCCGACACGGATCTTGCTCCGCATGCTGTACAGGCAGCCAGTAACGCTGCTGTTTTGCTTTTTATTATTTTGAAATAATCCTCCTCCTTTAAATTGAATTTCCTGGATTTCTGAAGCTGAAGCAGTTCTCCCTCACTCATCGATTTGACTGCATCGGAAACGATCTCAAGCATATCGAAACGGTTCTTTTCAACACTTATTAGCATTCCTTTTGATAAAAGATAATCACCCACCAGGACGGCGATTTTAGAATTCCAGAGTGCATTTATAGAAAGAGCCCCGCGACGTTCATTGGCATCATCAACTACATCATCATGTACCAGGGATGCCGTATGAAGGAGTTCAACAAATGTAGCTGCAACAAATGTTGCTTCAGTGATCTCTCCGTTTAATTTTGCTGTAAGAAATACAAGGAGCGGCCGCATCTGTTTGCCTTTGCGCCGGAGGATATAATTAAGGATTATATTCAAAAGCGGAATCTCACTTCGCATAGTCTTACCAAAGTAGGCCTCAAATTCGGCCATCTCTTTGTCAATGGGTCGTCTGATTCGTGTGAGAACAGGCATTTCAAATTATTTCTTTCAAATATACTAAAATCATGATATCAGGAACAGGCAGTCGCAGATTGTACTGTTTTATAAGCCTGAGCACCTGAAGTGACAGGTTGTTAACATTTCATCATATTTACATATCTTTGCACGACAAAAACTTGGTATTATGGAATTTAAAGAACTTACCGCGGAAAATCTGGAAATGGCCGCAAAGATGCTTAAGGCAATTGCTCATCCTATCCGGATTTCCATAGTAGGCTGCCTTGAAGACGGGGGAAAGAAAACAGTCACAGAAATTCATAATCTGCTTGGAATTGAACAATCAACTGCATCCCACCATCTTGTAATCCTGAGAGATCGCGGTGTGCTGGCTTCAAAACGGGAAGGGAAGAATACGTGGTATTATCTCAGGCATCCAAACCTTAAAATGATTTTGAATTGTATCAGCACCTGCTGTCAGCAATAATTGTATTTTGTGTTACCAAGGAAATAATCAGGATAGATCCCTGAACATTTTCTTTTGAAACAGTACAATAGAAAGAACTCCACAGGTTATCGACGAATCAGCTATATTAAAAACCGGTCTGAAAAAAACAAACGATTCACCCGGCCTGAATGGCGACCATTCGGGCCAGTGAGTGTTAATTATCGGGAAATAGAACATATCAACCACCCTTCCATGAAGAAAGGAGGAATATCCTCCTCCGGGAGGAAACAAAATAGCCGGCTGATTGAAGCTCTCACTGAAAATCATCCCGTAGAAGGCACTGTCAATGATGTTCCCTATTGCACCAGCCATGATTGCACTGACAGCAAGTATCAAACCAAGAGTGGCATCCTTGTTAACCAATGATTTAAGGAACCAGCCGATACCTATAATCGCTAAAATCCGGAATATACTCAGTATAAACTTGCCGGCCTTGCCTCCCATTTCCATTCCGAAAGCCATTCCGTTGTTTTCTATAAAATGAAGGATTCCCCAGTTTCCAAACAGATGGATCTCCTGTCCGATTTCCATATGAGTCTTAACCCATATCTTAAGAAGCTGATCGGTAATCAGTATGAAAACAATAAGCAAAATCGATTTTTTACCTAATGACATATTGGTAGCATTAAAATCCGGGTCGAAAATACTAAAAAAAACAACAGCCTATTGTTTGCAGGTAAAAAGGAATTTTAAAATTGCATGGTCATGACATGGCATAACCCTACATTCTAGGCAGATCGTTAGTAGTGCCACGCCATGGCGTGGCACTACCGGGAATACAGCCGGCCCGAATCCGGAAGTTGAAAAAGATCAACCCCGTAAGGCGTACGTATTACCTTGATATCCATATTGTAAATCCGGAAATATGTAGGGACGGGTCGCGACCCGTCCCTGAGACAATACCGGTATGGGCGAAATAATAATTGAATTTTAATACTATGATTATGATTTGGATACAAAAAAACCTTTATTCTGATAAAGGGCAAAATGCATTATCTTTATAGAGTATAAGACAGAACAGGGACAGAAGATTTTTGAAAGACGGAAGTCGGAAGTCCGAAGACCGAAGTCCGAAGTCCGAAGTCCGAAGTCCGAAGCCTGAAGTCCGAAGACGGAAGATTATTACATATTAAATTTCAGGATATGGATTTTTTTCTTCATGCGCAAGTTTAATTTACACAATTGGGAACCATGGAAAACAGAACAGCCATTGTATTTGGTGCTACCGGCCTTGTAGGCAAAGCTCTTGTTGATGAACTTTGTAAATCAGACCGTTATTCAGTGATCAGGATCTTTGTAAGGAATGAAACAGGATTTGCCGGCAAGGAAAAGATTAAAGAGTATATTATAAACTTTGATAAACCGGAGGAATACTCAAGCCAGATCACTGGTGATGACCTGTTCATCTGTCTCGGCACCACAATAAAGAAAGCCGGCAGCATCGGCAAAATGGAACAGATAGACAGGGACCTGCCAATTGCCATTGCTACTTTAGCTTCCGGAAATTCAGTGGAGAGGATGGCTGTCATCTCCTCAATTGGGGCTGATCCTTCATCATCAAACTACTACCTGAGGATAAAGGGAGAGATGGAACGGGGACTTATAAAAACAAAATTCAGAACTCTTGTAATTCTGAGGCCGTCAATCCTTCTGGGACCCAGATCTGAAAGGCGTACCGCTGAAGAGATAGGTAAAGTATTTATGAAAATCCTGGGCCCTTTTATGATAGGCAGGCTTTCAAAATACAGAGGAATAGAGGGAACAACAGTTGCTCAGGTATTAGTGAGGGCGATCGAAGAAAATGCAGGTGTTGTCATCATTGAATCTGATGCCATGCAAAAGATGCGGAGTAAAAAACCGTAGTATTTTGATGAAAAATATGTAAAGGATTAAGATCAGTTATTCACATAACTTATTGACCTTATTGGTATCCCAGCAGTACCAGTTGTCATCCTGAAGATAGTCAATGCATTTAAGCCTTCCATCTTTGGTTGTTATATTCCATTCAATATCTGAATCTGAATAGGCACCATTTGAGAAGTGAATTTTATATGCAAGGTCGAAATTACTGTCAGTTGGTGAGAAAAAGTTTATATAACTGTCTTTGCTGGTGTCGTTTTTCAAATATGTATATTTCACACTGGTAACCTGGTCGCCACTTTTGGTCCAGTCATCCCTGAAGAGCTGGACATCTGCCAGGGAACTCTGTTTGAAGGTCCATTGCCCGCCTGATCCGTCTGTTTTTGATGTTCCTTCAATCCAAAGAAAATCATTATATGCTCCCGTTCCTTCATAGGTAATATACATCTTCCATGTTACTGTGCTGGATGCGATCTTCCCCTGCAGCTTTGCCTTGTATGTTCCCGAGTTGTAAGTGAAATTATATTTCCATTCCCAAAGGTTTTCCGACACATATACAGGCTTGTTGCCAACTGCCGATTCGAAGGCTGCCAGAGGAACCTCAATATTTGAGGAAATAAGTGTATTCCATATGCCTGCAAGAGTGGCAGCAAATTCCCAGGTACTGCTTTCCGTTCCCTTAACGTCAGGAACCAATCCGGCCGATTTCTTTTGTGTGGTAAAGTTACTGAAGTCGATTACCATTGATTCATAAGGAGGAAGAGCAGGAGCATCTCCTTTTTCCTTTTTACAGCCAGTAAAGCAAAATGAAACCGTGCATATCATTAGTGTTATTAACAGCAATTTTTTCATATATTCTTCTGTAATAATTGACAATAAATAACGTGCTATTTCTAATTATATTTCAGTAACAAAGATATAAAGTCGGAATTAATAACCACATTATAATAAATTATTTATTCAAATGACTGGAATGTCATTACCTGATAATTTTTCTATTTCCCATACTTTGAATGTAACATCAGTACGATAAATATCATCTTTTGAGTGAGTACTAAGATGATCTGACTCTGTTATATTTGTCATCAGCTTAAATTTTTTCAGGTGTGATTCAGTTTGGGTTTTTAGAGCATAACAGGATGGCTGCAAAAATTTTAAGACTAATTTGAAAATTGGGTATTAAGATTGAGTGCAGATAGAACGGAATAATTATCTTTATGGATGAATAAATGTGGGAAGATATTTTATTCTCCTGAAAGAAAAGCACATAGCAAATTTTGTTATATAAGGTTTTGAAAGATTATTTAAGTAAATATTAATCTGAATCTGGTAATTAAGTTAAAAATTTTATAGAAATTTTATAAATGTGCAATTTTTTAGATATTAAAAGAGTTAAATATTTACTTGCCGCACTTTTCCTGACAATTGTAATAATCCCTGTCCGTGCAGATTTAATTCAGGATGCTGATTCAGTCTTCAGCGTCGGCAGAACCTTAAAGGCTGAAGATCTTATAAGGGGAGAGAGGCTTTTCTTTGGATTGGTATACCTGGAAAATAAATCAGTAAATTGCGCCGCTTGTCATAATGTGCGTGAATCCGACACGTTGAACTGGAATCCCAATGCTCTTGAAATCTCAAGGAAGTATCAGTCTAAAAGTGCCAGTGATTTGAACACTGTTCTGCTCAAACCTGCAGGGAAAAAGCTGGCTGAGGTTCATAAGGAATTTATGCTTAGTCCTGAAGATGTGATTATGATAAAAGGATATATGGACAGGCTTGTAGATTCAGGGCTAAAACAAAACAAGCCAGTAATAACAAATCTCATATTATTCATAATTGCATCATTTCTGTTTCTTTTCTCAATGACTGATCTGATAATCAGCAAAATAGTCAAAAGAAGCTGGATCAATTACATTATATTGCTATCAACCGGTTTATTTATCACCTACACCCTTTTTGTTGAAGGAATTGCTTTGGGACGTTCGCCTGGCTATTCTCCTCTGCAACCGGTTAAATTTTCGCATGCAGTTCATGCCGGGCAAAATAAAACAGATTGTTTTTATTGTCACAGTTCTGCGAAAACAAGTAAATCCGCCGGAATTCCTCCGGAAAATGTCTGTATGAATTGTCATATAGTTGTGAGAAACGGAACCCGCTCAGGAGTTAGTGAAATATCTAAAGTCATTAGTGCTTACGAGAACCTGAAGCCAATTGAATGGATTAAAGTGCATAATCTGCCGGATCATGTTTTTTTCAGCCATGCACAGCATGTATCCGCCGGAAAAGTCACCTGTCAGGAATGCCATGGGAAGGTAGAGGAGATGGATGTAATCAGTCAGGTGAATGACCTGTCAATGGGTTGGTGTATAGACTGCCACCGGACAAAGGAAATTAATTTTCAGAACAAATTTTATACGGAGTATAAGGATCTGGAAAACAGATTTCAGAAGGGCGAAATCGATACTGTTACTATCAGTATGGTGGGTGGAATTGAGTGTATGAAGTGCCATTACTAATTAAAGAATTTCGAAAACGGGCTAAGCAATGGAAAAAAACGGACAAAATCCGGATAAACTTGATAAACCGGCTTCCGGCTATGATAAGATGAAGGAGATGGACAAGCATAACCAGTTGCTTGACGAATTAGAGAGCGGTGGTGTTTTAAGGCAAGGCACTTCCAGGCGCGATTTTCTTAAAGTTCTCGGATTCAGTTTTGCTTCTGCTGCTGTTCTTGCTAGTTGTAAAAGACCTGTTCAGCAAGCCCTGCCATACGTAATTCAGCCGCCTGAAGTTACACCTGGTAAATCATTGTATTATGCTACAAGTTTTTTCGATGGACATGAATATGGCAGTATTCTTGTAAAAACAAGAGATGGACGACCTATTAAAATTGAGGGGAACGATCTTTCACTCTTTAACAGGGAAGGAACCACTGCAAGGGTTCAGGCATCAGTATTAAGTC
Organism: Bacteroidales bacterium; assembly: GCA_016715075.1. Lineage (GTDB taxonomy): Bacteria > Bacteroidota > Bacteroidia > Bacteroidales > VadinHA17 > LD21. The sequence goes on along the minus strand of JADKBK010000007.1, from coordinate 148,143 downwards.
TTTATGACGATGCCAGGTTAAAACATCCTGCAATTGATAATAATCAGGCTTCATGGAGTGAAATAGATGAGAAAGTTATAAGCGAGCTTGGAAAGATAAATGCAGAGGGAGGTGAAATAGTCCTTCTTACATCAAGTATCATTTCCCCTTCAACAGTTAAACTGATAGGTGAGTTCGGTGCGGGATTTAAGAATTTCAAATGGGTAAAGTATGATGCGGTATCCTATTCCTCACTTCTGGAAGCTAATTCATTATGCTTTGGGAGACCAGTAATTCCTGATTATAATTTCCAGAAAGCTGATATTGTTGTTTCCATCAATGCTGACTTTCTGGGGGCATGGCTTTCACCGGTTCATTTTATACCTGCTTACGTATCAAGAAGGAAGCTGAACAATGGCGAGAAAAATATGCTCAGGCATATCCATTTTGAATCCGGAATGAGCCTCACCGGGGCAAATGCCGACATAAGAAAAAGATTAAAACCTTCTGAAGAGAGGATTCTGCTTTTGGATTTGTATAATAAGATTGCACAAAAAAAAGGTGGTGAAGTTTTCCCGGCGACCGTATATAAAGAAGATCTTTCAGATCTGGCTGATAAACTGATTGCTTCAGAAGGCAGATCAATATTAGTCTCCGGAACAAATAATTTAGGGATCCAGCTCATCGTTAATGGAATAAACTACCTTCTTGGGAACTATGAAAAATGTATTGACCTCAATAATAATCTCAATATAGCATCAGGAATTGACAGTCAGACCGAGAGTTTTGTCAATGATTTAAATAGCGGAAAGGTCAAAGCTCTGTTGATGTATAACGTCAATCCGGCGTTTGACTATCCGGATAGCCAGAGAATCCTTTCAGGGATAAAAAATACAAGGCTTACAGTAAATATGGCAGTTACCCTGAACGAGACTGTGGGGAAAGCAAAATATGAGTGTCCTGTAAATCATTACCTTGAATCATGGGATGATGCCGAACCTGTTCAAGGGCAGTTGAGTTTAAGCCAGCCTTGTATTAATCCGCTGTTTAATACGCGCTGTTTCAGGATTCATTATTAAAATGGACCGGAAGCTCAATGCTTTATCACGACTATCTTAAGGCTAACTGGGAGAAAGTGTACTTCCAATTTTCAAAAAGTTCTGATTTCATGAATTTCTGGAATCAGTCTCTGGGGAATGGGGTGTTTAACTATACGATTCCTGTTGGCAGTCCTTTAAAGTTTCATGGGGAAGAGCTCTCAGGGGCGATGAAGTCAGTGCCGGTAGCCAATGAGAATGGATATGAAGTCATAATTTCCGAAAGTGTGGCGCTAGGAACGGGTATGCATGCCAATAATCCCTGGCTTATGGAATTGCCTGATCCTGTCTCACGTCAATGCTGGGAAAATGTAGCTGCAATATCACCTGGTGATGCACAAAAGCTTGGGATAGAAAGCGGGACGCTGGTAAAGATCGCAGAAGGATTGATACTGCCGGCCTTTATTCAGCCTGGTCAGGCTGATGGTACAATATCTGTTGCCCTTGGTTATGGCCATACAGGGTCAGGACCCGTCTGCAATAATATCGGCGTTAATTTGTATCCTTTTGCCAAACTGGCTGACGGAAACAGGAGTTACGGATTTGTAACGGATAAATTGGAGAATACTCATAAAAACAGTCAGCTGGCTCTTACTCAGGTTCACTATTTAATGGAGGGAAGGCCTATTGTAAGAGAGACAGGGTTAAGTGAATATCTGAATAATCCGGCAGCGGGGAATGAGCAACACAGTGAATTTGAATCTACTCATAAATCTCTTTACCCGGAAATAAAATATGATGGCTTCCACTGGGGTATGGCGATAGATCTCAATGCATGTATAGGCTGCAATTCCTGTGTAATTGCATGTCAGGCTGAGAATAATATACCTGTCGTCGGCAAACAGGAAGTTATAAACAGAAGAATTATGCACTGGATCAAGATAGACAGGTATTATTCTGACTCTCCTGATGATCCAAAGGTTTATTTTCAACCACTTGCATGCCAGCACTGCGATAATGCTCCCTGTGAAAATGTTTGTCCTGTTTCTGCCACTAACCATAGCAGCGAGGGATTGAACCAGATGGCCTACAATCGTTGTGTCGGAACAAAATACTGCATAAATAACTGCCCATATAAGGTGAGGAGATTTAACTGGTACAGGTATACAAATAATAAAGAATTTGATTTCAATACCGCATCCGATCTGGGTAAAATGGTTTTAAACCCGGATGTTACCGTCAGGGAGAGAGGGGTTGTTGAGAAATGTTCATTCTGTGTTCAAAGGATACAGGAGAAGAAATTGCAGGCAAAGCTGGAAAACAGAACCTTAAAGGATAACGAAATCAAGACTGCCTGTATGCAGGCCTGTCCTGCCGGGGCTATTGTATTTGGGAACCTGAATGACAAGAATAGTATGGTCTCAAAACTTTTTGATGATCCGAGACGATACCATTTACTGGAGGAGTTGCATACGCTCCCTTCAACCGGGTACCTGACAAAAGTCCGGAATGATGAAAAATTGAACACATAAATATTCAGAAGCCAATCGATGTATAACAAGAAAATCAGAGGTCCGCTGGTTGAAGGAAATAAGACTCTTGGTCAGATTACCAAAGATGTCATACTCCCTATGGATGTTCGACCGGGAATGTGGTGGTTCATTGCTTTCGGTGTTTCATTGCTGGCAGCACTGTTTGGCGGATATGCCATCTATATGACAGTTTATAAGGGAATTGGAACCTGGGGCGTAAATAATTCAGTTGGATGGGGATGGGAGATTGTCAATTTCGTCTGGTGGATCGGCATCGGCCATGCAGGGACGGCTTTTTCAATTTTCCTGCTGATTCTCAGGCAGAAGTGGAGAACATCTATTAACAGGGCAGCTGAAGCAATGACTGTTTTTGCAGTCCTCTCCGCCGCACTGTTTCCAGCTTTACATATGGGCCGTGTGTGGCTTGCATTTTATATTTTCCCCTATCCTAATACACGCGGACCATTATGGGTGAATTTCAATTCCCCTCTTTTCTGGGATTTTACAGCGATTACAGCTTATCTTCTTATATCAGCCTCCTTCTGGTATCTCGGAATGTTACCCGATCTGGCAACTGTGCGTGACAGAACAACTTCTAAGATCAGAAAGGCCCTTTACGGGTTTTTCAGCCTTGGATGGACAGGTTCAAGCCGCCACTGGATAAGATATGAATCGCTCAGTTTTATACTCGGTGGTATAGCTGCAGTTCTTGTAGTTTCGGTTCATTCAATAGTTTCTACCGACTTCGCAGTGGGAGTTGAGCCTGGCTGGCATACAACAATTTTCCCCCCGTTCTTTGTTGTCGGGGCTATCTTCTCCGGATTTGCAATGGTTATGACTCTGATGGTTCTTATCCGGAAGGTTTACAAGCTTACAAATTACATTACCGATAACCATATGGATGCCATAGCCAGGATACTGATCTTTATATCTCTGATTATGGGCCTGGCCTACCTGACTGAAATATTTATAGCATGGTATTCAGGTAATGAATTTGAAATGTTTACATTTTTCAGGAATCGTATTACAGGCGATTATGAGTTCCAATTCTGGGGAATGATTATTTGTAATGCATTTATCCCCCAGCTTTTCTGGTTCAGAAAAGTCAGGAGAAACTGGATATGGCTGCTGGTGGTTTCTCTTTCCATAAATGTCGGAATGTGGCTGGAACGCTATAATATTGTTGTAACTTCGCTTAGTAAAGATTTCCTGCCATCAAACTGGGTTTCATATAGTCCTACAATTATCGACATCGGAGTATTTGTAGGGACTATAGGATTATTTGCCTGCGGAGTATTGCTATTCATGCGGTACATACCAATGATGGCTATCAGCGAATTGAAGAGTGTGGCCAATATCGGCAGTAAGAAAGAGGATTAAGGGCTTAAGTTATGAACAAGAGATTTAAAATAGGGATTTTTGATGATGAGGAAAAGTTCCTTTCTTCAATCAGATCTTTGAAAGAACAGAAACTCTCAATTCACGATGTATTTACACCTTATCCGGTTCATGAGGTATTTCATCTGCTGAAACGCAAGTCAAGACTACCCACGGCAGCTTATTTCTTCGGCTTGGCTGGAATCATTGCAACACTTGCATTTCTTTACTATACTTCAGTATTGGACTGGCCGATTGTATATGGAGGAAAGCCTTTCAACTCCTTTCCTTCTTTCATTGTTGTGACAATTGTGATAACCATTTTTACTGTTACAATAGCCAGCCTTGCTCTATTCTCGGCGAGATCAAAGCTCTTTCCTGGCAGGGATAATACAATCTTTGATCCCAGGGCTACAGATGATAAGTTTATTATTGTTGTGGAATCTGATGGAGTGGAATTGTCAGCATCTGATACGGCAGGTGATATAATGAAACAGCTTGGAGCCGTTGAAGTTATGGAAAAAGAATTTGGAAATGTTAATGAATGAAAAGACCTATATGCAGGGTATTAATATCAAAGGAGTTTTACTTATCCTTCTGACAGTGATCTTGTCAGGATGCAACAGAGACCGGAATAATCCCGGCTGGGATTATTTCCCGGATATGTTCTATTCTACAGCCTATGAATCATTTTCAAAAAATCCAAACTTTGAAAATGGAATGACAATGAGAATGCCAGTAGCAGGAACAGTTCCCAGAGGTTTTATCCCGTTTAACTATACTATAGATGCTGCTTCCCGGATTAAGGCAGGAAATGAACTTGTTAATCCACTTTCCCCGGACCCTGACCTGATCCTGAAAGGAAAGGAAGTGTATACTGCTTTTTGCATCGGCTGCCACGGCAGCAAGGGAGAAGGGATGGCAATCTGTATACCAGTGGATTATATCCGGTTAAGCCTCGTTCCCTGATGTCGGAGACAGCATTTAAATTGCGCGATGGGGAAATTTATCATTCTATTACACTAGGATTTGGTTCTATGGGTGCACATGGTTCCCAGATTATACCTGATGATCGATGGAAACTTGTATTATATTTAAGAAAGCTACAGGAAGAATCAAAGGGCATACAGGGTACTGAAGAAAAAAATTAAGAGAAATGAAGGAGAATATAGTCGTTTCCAGAAATTTTAAGTTAGTAACTTTAATACTGACAGCCATTGGAGTCGGTACCTTCATCTTTGGACTTCTGTCCAATCCTCAGCTTACCTGGGCAAACTACCTGGTGGTAAACTATTACTTTTTGTCGCTGGCTATGGGAGGAGTTTTCTTTTTTGTATTGCAGAGTATCTCGCAGTCAGGATGGTCATCGGCATTCCAACGCGTTTCTGAAGCTATGATGTCATATACGGCTTTCGCAGGAATACTTTTTCTTCTTCTCGTTTTTGGAGTGAATGACATATATCACTGGGCTCATAAGGAAGCAGTTGCCCTTGATCCTCTGTTGCAGCACAAATCTCCCTTCCTGAATGTTCCTTTCTTTGTCGGAAGACTGATTATCTATTTTATTCTGTGGATTGTTCTTATCCGGAAATTGAGAAGTATTTCGCTCCGCGGAGATATGACAGATCCGGCGGATATGGATGGAATTCTCGCATTATTCAATAAAAGTGAACTGTATTCAAAAATATTTATCTTTATTCTTGCTATAACTTTTTCCCTCGCTGCTTTTGACTGGATAATGTCTGTTGATCCACACTGGTACAGTACAATTTTTGCATTAAAAAACTTAGCTGCTGCCTTTTTACACGGAGTATCTGTATTAACACTTATCGTATTTATCCTGCATAAGAGAGGATACTTTCCCTTTTTAAATAAATACCACACGCATGATTTTGCCAGATATATTTTCATGCTTTCAATCGTGTGGGGATATTTCTGGTTTGCTCAGTTTATGATAATATGGTACGGGAATATTCCAGAAGAAACAGCTTACTATTTTGTCAGATGGAAGGAGGGATGGAAGGTATTGTTTTTCCTTGAGATAATCCTGAACTGGGCTATTCCCTTTATGATACTTCTTCCGGTGAAAGCCAGCAGAAACAGGACGGCTATTGTCATCGTAATTATATGTCTGATTATCGGGCAATATGTTGACCTATATGTTCAGGTGATCCCCGGAACAACCGGCTTACTGAGGTTTGGTATTGTTGAAGCGGGATTATTCCTGGGCTTCGCAGGATTTTTTGCTTTCATTGTGGCAACTACCCTCAGCAAAGCAAAACTTATACCCTCAAATCATCCATATCTGGAGGAGAGTCTTGAGCATCGCTTTTAGATTAACGATTAACCTATTGAAAAAATGAATGGGCGAAGGGGAGATGGGGAGAGTTGTCTTTTCCTTTCCCCCCTTCTCCCTTTCATTCTTTACTATCTCCGGTCCTTTTTAAGACAAGATAAGCAAGGGGTGGATATTGAGGAGGGTGTCAGGTTATTATTCTGTCAGATATCAAAAGAATAAGCACAAGCAGGAAGTATGAATCAAGGAGTATCGAATATTTCCTGGAGTTGCCAGCATTTACCTCGTTTTTTAACAGGTCAGAGAAGATCCAGATGAGGTAAAATGATGCGATCAGAAGAATACCTGTGATAAAACTTGTCTTGATAATCTCAAAAAAGCATAAAAACAGCGCTGCAATTACTGACGATACAACCCATGTAAAAGTAAGCCTGTTGATCTGCGCCCTGCTGAGTATTTCTGTAAGGCTCGGGATACCGGCATTCTTATACTCCTCGCCATATTTCAATATAAGAAGCCAGAAATGAGGAATCTGGCCTATGAAGAAAAGAAATTCAAGAAATATAATAGGTTTATCCCATATTCCTCCCCCGGCTGCCACCCATCCTATAAGAGGAGGCAGGGCGCCAGTGACTGCGCCTGGGACCACTGCAAAGGCGCTGATGCGCTTTGAACAGGTATATATGCCATTGTACCAGACCAGGGTAATTAATCCAATTATAGCCGCTCTGAAGCCTCCTGCTGAATAAATAAGAACAGTACCTGCAATCAGATTTGCCAGGAAGAATAATATTGCCCCTGACATGCTTATATTCTTAGCCGGAATTGGCCGCTTATGTGTTCGGTTCATTTTAATGTCAAGCCCGGCTTCCTGTATCTGGTTAGGAACGGAATCGGATACTGCCATTAAAAGGATTCCTGTGCTTACAAGGGAATAAGTTAAATGTTATGAAGGGGTTAAAAATAAAATATCCGGTGAATCCTGTAAGACTCACCGGTATCATAATTTTCAGTTTACTTAGTTCAAGGTAATATTTCAGATTATTTCCTGAATTATTTTTCATTAAGGGATTTCAGGTATTCAATGATTTTTGCAATATCCTCATCGGTAAGAATATCCTTGTAGCTCTGCATCAGATCCTTCGGGTATCCTTTAACGATCTCTGCATTTGGCTCGTATAAAGCTTTCTTAATGTAATTTTCATCAACAGTTACCTCAATTTCTTTTCCCTCAGAAATAACGATCTGTTTTTCGCCGAACAGGTGCAGATAACTTGGACCAACTATTTTTGAACCATCAGAAGAATGGCAGGCATTACAACCCTGGTTTATCATGATTTTGAATCCCTCAGAGCCGGGAACCGCTTTTTCCGAACCGTCGGCGGCAACAGGTACAGAGTCAGCCAGCCATTTATTGTAATCTGCCTGTGACAGGACTTTTACATTTGAGTTCATATAAGAGTGTCGCAAACCGCAATACTCAGCACAATAAAGATCAAACTGCCCTACCTCCTGAGGCAGAAACCACATCATTTTTTCCCTGCCCGGGATCATATCGGATTTCACTCTGAATGCAGGAATAAAAAGACTGTGTATAACATCCAGTGATTCCAGTTTTAATTTAACAGGGGTATTAACAGGGATGATGAGATCGGGACTTTGCTTGCCATTTTCATATATGAAAGAGAAGCTCCACATCCTGGCAACACTGGTTATGTTGATAGCTTCCTTTGGAGCCTTTGTCATCGGTTTCCATCCTGCCCAGCCAAAATAGAACATTACAAGCACCAGGATGATAGGAGTTGTAGTCCAGATAATTTCCAGCAAGGTATTGCCTTCATTTTGTGTAGCTGTTTTATTCTTTTTTTTGTTATATCTGAAGACAAAATAAAGCATAGTCACCGTGAGTCCGATAAGAAGGATCACTGAAATAATGGCAATACTGTAAAATGCAAGATTGTAAGTATTTACAAAATTCGAAGCATCAGTAGCAGTGGTTGAATACATATTGATTATCTATATAGGTAGTCCAGAAGGGTAATAAATATTACTATGCAAATGATAAGTATTACAGCTATAACCATCAAGACTAGCATTTTACTCTCAAACTTAAGGTGCATAAATATGCTAAGAACGAATGAGGATTTAATTGCTGCGATGAATAGTGCAGCGGCAACTGTCAGTGCACCCAGAGAAATTTGTGTAAGAGTCACTGAAACAAGCGTTAAGACTATTAATATTGCCAGCACATATAAAAATGTACTATAAGGAACTATATGATTTTTTTCATTCTCCATAGCTTACAGATAATTATGTAATTAGATAAAACAGTGGAAAGAGGAAAATCCAGATAAGGTCAACCAGGTGCCAGTATAATCCGCTGTTTTCAAGTAATACAAAATTGTCATGACTGATTTTGTCCTTGATTATTAATTGTCCGATAACACAAATAAAGATCAATCCGATAATTATATGCAGGGCATGAAGTCCTGTCATAAAAAAGTATAATCCGTAAAACAGAACATCCCCCTGACCGCGCAGGGCAAGCACTGGTGAACCCGGATATATGTGTTCCCTGATATGATGTCCCCACTCAAAATATTTATTTACAAGAAAAGCAATCCCGAGGATGACGGTAATACCAAGAAGAATAAGTGTCAGTTTCTTGTTATGTTTCTGGATGGCTGTAATCGACATGGCAATTGTGGCGCTGCTGATTAACAGAAGAATAGTATTGAGTGTTCCTACAAATACACTTAGTTCTTCGGCTGCAAGGTGAAAGGCTGCAGTATTCCTGAAGCGGTATACGGAATATACAATAAATAGTCCGCCGAATAACAGCATTTCTGTAAACAGAAATAGCCACATTCCCGTTTTAGATGCCAGATCGTCCCGATGTATTTCAGTTGTCATACTTAGTTATAGTCGTAAGGTCCTTTGGTAATTACAGGAGTTTCTTCAAAATTTTCTATAGTTGGAGGGGAGGGGATTGTCCATTCCAGGGTCTTTCCGCCCCATGGATCAGCAGGGGCTTTTGAACCGCTTTTTAATGATGCGAATAAATTAATTATTATAATGGCCAAACCGGCATAGAGTACAAACGCCCCCATTGATGATACAATATTTCCTGCATGGAAGACTTCGTCATAGTCAAAATACCTCCTGGGCATTCCCTTAATGCCTAAAAGAAACATTGGCCCATAAAGAGTAACAAAACCTACAAAAAAGAGGACTAAGCCAATATTGGCCCATCTCGTATCGTACATTTTTCCGGTAATCTTCGGATACCAGTAATGCATTGCTCCAAAAAAGGCGAATCCTGTTCCTCCGAATACAATGAAATGGAAATGAGAAACGACAAAATGTGTGTTATGTAAATGCACATTAGCTGCAAGGAACCAAGAATAAGCCCTGAAAATCCGCCTATCATGAATAAAAAGACAAAAGCCATCGACCAGAAAAAGGGAGTTTGAAGATCTATCGAACCTTTGTGCATTGTGGAGATCCAGTTAAAGACCTTAATAGCACTCGGGATGGCTACCAGAAATGTAAGAAGCGAAAATGTATACAATGCTGTGCCACTCATTCCGGAAGTGAACATATGGTGTCCCCAGACGAAATAACCAACGAAGGCAATGGCCAGGGTTGAAGCCACCATGAAATTATATCCGAAAATTGTTTTGTGAGAAAAAGTTGATATTATTTCAGAAATTGCACCCATGGCGGGTAAGATCATTATATATACTGCCGGGTGACTGTAAGTCCAGAAAAGGTGCTGATAGAGGATAGGATCACCGCCAAGAGTAGGATCGAAAAAACCTATGTGCAGTGTCCTTTCAGCAACAACCATGAGCAATGTGATACCAACAATTGGTGTGGCTAACAGCTGAACCCAACCGGTAGCATAGAGTGTCCATGGGAACAAAGGCATTTTTAGCCAGGTCATCCCCGGAGCACGCATCCTGTGTATTGTAACTAAAAAATTCAATCCTGTAAGGATGGAGGAAAATCCCAGGACAAAGGCACCAAATACCGCAGGCAACATATTACCAGCAGTTCTGAAGCTGTACGGAGCATAAAATGTCCACCCAGTATCAGGCGGTTCCTGTCCTGCAAACTGGGATACCAAAACCAGGCTGACACCAATTACATAAAGGTACCACGACATCAGATTAAGCTTTGGAAATGAAACATCCTTCGCTCCGATCATAATTGGCAGCAGGAAATTACCAAAGACAGCCGGCAAGCCTGGTATGACTACAGCAAAAATCATTACAATTCCATGCAGGGTAAAGAATGCATTATAGGCCTGAGCATCCATTATGGTCTTGCCCGGGGCAATAAGCTCAAATTTCATTAATACACCCAGGGTGGCTCCAACAACAAAAAACAGAAGAATAGAAAACAGATATAATAAAGCTATCCTTTTGTGATCAGTTGAGAAGATCCAGGAAAATAATCCTTTGTATTTTCCTTTATATTCAAGATAGCTGGGTTCCTCAATGGTTCTCTCAGTGCTCATTTATTAACCTTCCTTTTATGTTTAATCTGTGACAGGGCCAATGACAGAAATACTAATAATCCGATGAACGATATAACAATTGCTGATACTCTTGTAACATTGAAGACAAACTGATTGCCTTTCTCATCATATGAATAACAAACGGCGAGCAGACGATTGATGCTCGGGCCTACTTTGCCTTCACCGGCTTCAACCATTGTTATTTTGATATCAAACGGAAGAAAATCTATTCCGCGAAGATACCTGACAATCTTTCCATCAGGTGCTAAAGCTATAAGTCCGGTAGGATGAACATATTGATCGTTTACAAACTGATAATTGAAACCAACGGAATTTGTAATTTTTGCAATGTTCGTACTGTCGGCAACAAAGAAAAGCCAGCTGGCAGCGGCCTCCTTCTTCTTCATGGTACTTATATAACTGGTCTTCTTTTTAATGCCCAGATCAATCCTCTCTGTAGGATCAAAGCTGATTGTAATGACATCATAGTCTTTACCCAACTGAAGATCCACCTGGTCTATGAATTTAGAAATTCCCCACATAAGCGGACTGCATGTCCCCGGACATCTGAAATAAACCAGATTCAAAATAGTGGGTCTGGTTATTACATCCTTTAAAAGAACTGTATCTCCATTCTCATTAACAAGCTTGGCCGTGAGATCAGCATACTGGCCCTGCTTTTCAACAAAGCCAATCTGCATTTGCTTTTCAAACAGAGATGTCTGAGTAAAAGCATTATAACTTTTCAGACACACAAAAAATATTAGAAGAAGTTTATACCGGATCATTATAAAGTGTAAAAATATATGGCCATAAAGATAAAATTTTTTCATTCGGAAATTAAAAATCACCTGTATTTCTGAAGTTGAAGAGATTTTATTGGTTATACAATTTTTTGTTATCCTTCCTCAGCATAAATGCCAGCAATCATTAATGATCCTCCCATCAGTGAAATATCTTTTAAAAGAGCTATAATCGTAACTGTTTTATCAGAATCAGAGAAGAGATGAGGAATATGAATTGTTATTATAAAAGTAAAGAGCAGGATTGCCAGCAATATTGTCGAAAATTTCACAAACTTCCTGGTCATAATGCTAATGCTTGCAACTATTAGCATTATTCCTGTAAGAATAATAGTATAAGCCCCCAAAGGGATAAACGAGGTAAGCATCCCAAGGTAGTATTCTCTCTGCAGGAAATGATTGATCCCAAAAAGTGCAAATGGAAGTGCGAAAAGAATTCTCCCTATCGATGTAATCTTTTTCATTTCAGATATCAATTTAAAACAATAATGAAGAATTTTATTTTTCGCCCCCTTGCTTTGCTTGTATAATGAATTTTTTCACTGTATAACCGGAACCGTTTATTGCCTCCTTAATCACTGCTGTATCGGTAATCCCATCATAGTATTCAATCATTGCAATACCGGTTGTATAGGTAGCCTTCACAGACTTGATTCCCTCCAGTTTGCCAACATTGTTCTGGATAGTTTGCTCGCAGCCTGTGCAAGACATCCCGCCAATAGAAACTTCTAAAACCGATACTTCCTTGTTTTGCTCAGTCTGAACTGAGTTTTTACTGTTCCCGCTGCATGAAACTGCAATCAAAATATAAACAATTAGAATTAATACGGCAGATAATTTAGGTTTGTTCATTGTCAAATACTAATTATAAAATTGTTGTATATAAAAATATCATCTATAAAAGTATGAAATATTTTGTAAATGGCTTTAAATGTGTCAAAAAACATAGTGAAAAGGTTAATTTAACCCTCCGGAACTGAACAAAGAGCCCTGTCAGATGTTATTGATAAAAAAACATTGACAATGGAAAGGAGAACATTCGTAAAATCAGTTGGACTGGCAAGTGCTGCAGCATATTTCAGTCCAAAAATCATTGGTAACAACCAGGTTACAGTTAGTACTTCCGGTATTGAAGGAGCTCCGGCTCTTGAATTTCCGGCTCTGCCTATGCTTATGACGCGCTTGAACCATATATTGACGCCAAAACTATGGAAATTCACTATGACAGGCACCACAGGGCATATTTTACAAACTTTTTAAATGCAATTAAAGGGACACCACTGGAGGGGATGGCAGTATCTGAGATTTTTGCCTCTGTTTCCAAACAGCCTGACGCTGTAAGAAATAACGGCGGCGGATACTACAATCATATTTTCTTCTGGAACAACCTTGCAGCAAAATCAGCAGGACCTTCCGCTGACCTCACTGCAGCACTTACAAAAAGCTTCGGTTCATTTGATAAATTCAAAGAAGCTTTCGGTACTGCCGCCAAAACCCGTTTTGGAAGCGGATGGGCATGGTTGTATCTGAATAGCGATAAAAACCTCGCAATCGGAAGTACTCCTAACCAGGACAATCCGCTAATGGATATTTCTACTGTTAAGGGAACTCCGCTTCTGACACTCGACGTATGGGAACATGCATATTATCTTAAATATCAAAACAAAAGAGCAGATTATATTGATGCTTTCTGGAATGTAGTTAACTGGGAAGAAGTTAATAAAAGATATTCCGCTTCACTCAAATAGAGTGGTATTTGCAGATATATTGAAAAAGGGGGTTCTTGCCCCCTTTTGTTGTTTTGTTCTAGTTAGATTTTTCCCGGAGTCCGGTTATTCTAAAAAGTATTGTAAAATAATGACTCTGACAAAATTTTTGTATCGCCTATCTTAATAGATTTGTGTTCAAAGTAATATGTTTGTCTGTATTCTTTATCAAAGATCATTTGATTTTGCGTATAACACTTATTGCGACTTAATATTAACAGCCATGAATATTTTATCCGGTTATGATCTTTTATCTTCATTCATAATGAGCAATTTGATAAATAAAAACGGGAGGTTCCTTATACACAAAACTGCTATCTCCGGAGTGTTACTTTTTTATCTGTGCTTTTCAGGTTTCAGCCAGACAACTAAGACTTCAACAGTAGAGGCATCAGTCGCACTGGCCTATCCTGTTACTAATATTACAATCGATGGTAATGATACAGACTGGCCAGTGAAATCTGTAAAATACAGGATCGGCAATATCTTCTGGAAAAAACCAGATACCAATGCAGATATTTCGGGTTATTTTATGACAGGATATAATCCAGTAGAGCAGGCTTTGTATTTTGCTGTAGTGGTTTCAGACGACTCCCACATCATTGATACTTCGGCAAATGCCGGCAGTAATAATCAGGATTCCTATTCTCTGTACCTTGACAGTAAAAATCTGCCTTCAGGATCAGGAGTTGTTTCATATCAGTTCAATGAGATATGGAAACGTATTTCAAACCCTGCAGACAGCTGGGATCCCGATGTAATTAATGCCAGTTGGGATAATGTTTCAATATCCTGTAAGCACAGCGGTTCGGAAAGCATATATGAATACAGGATAGTTTTAAATGATCAGGTCAGGGCCGGAAGATCTTTTGGCATAGATCATATAATTACTGATAAGGATTCCGCTGATAATAGTAAATCATATACTCAAATTTCCTGGTGCGATCAGGAGGAGAAAGAAAATACCCCTGGTAAGCTGGGATATCTGATATTAATGAAATCGGGAGAAACTGCTGGGAATGTTTCAGGATCAATACAGTGGGCGAATCCGGCTATCAGTGGCTTTCCATCGAGGATAAGAATAACCTCCGTAAGTAATCCTGGCCTCTGGGTACTGACACCCGTGGATTCAACAGGAAAATACTCTGTTGATCTACCTCAGGGCAGCTATGAGATTTCTCCATTATCGAGCTTTAATATTAATGAAAGCGACTACTTTAGAATTGACAGGAATAATTCGAAAGTTGTTGTTAAGGCGAGTGCAAACACAGTTGTTAAGGCTCCAATTCTTAAGTTATACACTGTAGCACCTCCTGACCTGCTCCCTGAAAAAGGTATACTGTTTGATTTTGATGAGAGCAAATCCTTTATAATCGATGACTTTATTAAGCAGTATCAGGAATATTATGAAATTCCAGGGGTATCGCTTGCAATAATTAAGGGTGGACAGGTTATTTATCACAAAACGTATGGTGTTAAGAACACCTTCACAAAAGAACCCATAGATGGCAGTACATTATTTGAAGCAGCTTCCATAACTAAAACTGTTTTTGCCTTTGCAGTAAACAGCCTCGCAGAGAAGGGGATCATTGACCTCAATAAGCCTCTTTATCAATATCTTCCCTTTGAAGAAATAGCATATGATGAAAGGTATAAGCTGATGACTGCAAGACACGTTCTGAGCCATCAGACAGGTTTACCAAACTGGGCCTATATGAACGCTGATGGTAAGCTGGATCTTAAGTTCACCCCGGGAACAGGATATGGTTATTCGGGAGAAGGGTTTGAATACCTGAAAAGGGTAGTCGAAAAAATAACCGGAAAACCTGTTGGAATAGTACTCGAAGAGGAGGTTATTAAACCATTGGGTCTGACAAATATGTATTTTGAGAAATGCAATTACCTTGCAAAGGTAGTTGCTAATGGCCACTATGAGAATTTTCCAACCAGGGCGGAACTGCCAGAGAGTCCGGGTATGGCCTGGAGCCTTCACACGGAGGCTCTCGCATTTTCCTCTTATGTTCTTGCACTCATGAACAGGAAAGGATTAAAACCTGAAACTTATGATGAGATGTTCAGGATTCAAAGTGTAGTTCCTTTGGATGAAGAGGAAAAAAATAAGGGTCTTGAGATCTATTATGGTCTTGGTATAAAGCTGGAAAAAACTCCTTTCGGATTTGTTTTTGAACACGGAGGGAATAACGGAGATTTTCAATGCCAGTTTAAGATGTTCACTGATTTGAATATGGGATTTATTGTTTTTACCAATAGCAATACCGGGGGAAAGCTAAAGAATGATGCTTTGACACAATTTCTTATTACCGGAAGGGGCAATACCAAATGAGTCTTCTTAAGGCAAGAGCCAGATTAAGTATACAGAAACCTTTTTATTTTTAGTGTTGCCGTTTTCTGAAAAGGTACGGGCTGTAGTACAACCTTATTTATCTGACTGAATTTATTTACATTGGAATTAACATATGCCTGCAGCTCCGCAAGCAATTCTTCCTTCTTCTCATCAAACTGCTTTGACATATCCTCCTTCAGGAGATGATATTTTTTCTCCAGTTCCTCCATGTTGAGATGGACATAGGCCACAAGCTTACCTTTTTGCTGGATTACAAGTGATTCAACAACGAAGCGGAAATTGTTTATTACCGATTCAATCTCTTCAGGATATATATTTTCCCCGCTGGCGCCTACAATCATATTTTTCAGGCGTCCTTTGATGTAAAGGTTATTTTTGCTGTCCATGGTTCCAAGATCGCCTGTTTTAAACCAGCCATCAGGAGTAAGTACCTCATTAGTCATTTCAGGTTCCTTGTAGTAACCTTTCATAATATTCGGCCCTTTTGCCCATATTTCCCCTTCCCCTGTTTTTTTATCAGGATTGTGAATTTTAAGTTCAATGCCTTCTATTGCAGGTCCTGTTGAATCAAAAACAGATTTTTTGGGGTTTGCTCCGGCAAGCAGTGGAGCTGTTTCTGTAAGACCATAACCTATTGCATAAGGGAAATTTGCCTCAATGAGAAATTTCTCTACTGTCTTATTAAGCTTGGCTCCGCCTATACCGTAAAATTTGAGGTTTCCGCCAAATGTTTTAAAGAGTTTCTTTCCGGCAGCAGCATTGAGTTTCTTTCTGAAAAGAGGAATCTTATACAGAAAATTCAGGATCATATTATCTCTGAATGTCGGCACAATTTTATTGAAGTAAACTTTTTCGATAATGAGCGGGACGGTAAGCATCATTGAAGGTCTGACCTCAGCCATGGCGGGGATGAGTACAGAAGGAGTAGGAGGCTTCCGAAGATAGTAAACACATGATCCGGCGAGCATTGGCAGAATCAGTCCGAGAGTATTCTCGTATGTGTGCGACAATGGCAGTACTGACAGAAAACGATCACTTTCATCTATTGGCTGTATAACCCTGCCTTTCATGGCATTGAAAACAATATTTTTGTGGGTCAGCATCACTCCTTTTGAACGTCCGGTAGTCCCTGAAGTATAAATTATCGATGCAATATCATCTTCACCAACTTCGTAATCTCTTTCGGGCAAAGCTGACGGATCGTAGATTGTGGCATCTTTCCCGGGGCTGATCAGTGAGAAATCCTCCATGAGAATAATTGTCTTCAGAAATTCAGATTTATAGCCTTCTATCCGGGGCAATAAGCCTGATGAAATGAAGATAGCTTTTGCCCCTGAATGGTCAAGTATATTCCCAACCTCAGTGGCAGAAAAATCAGGTAGTACAGGTACCGCTATGGCTCCCATAAAAGTAATGCTGAAATAGGCAACACCCCAGTTTGGCATATTTGTACTCAAAACGGCCACCTTGTCTCCCGGGCAAATACCATTTCTCCCAAGCATAGCCATCAGGGCAACAATTTCTTTATTCGCTGATTCATAGCTTTTTGGTTCTTCACCAACAAAGGCATAAGCCGCGCATTTCCCAAACTTCCTTAATGTCTCACCGAACATTGAAGGGAAAGTTAACCTTAACACGATATCTTCCATGATCCCCTAATCTGTTAGCGAATAATAAAATACAAAGTTACGAAATTATTGCATTCTATGACTTTCTGCTGTTATTTATTAACACAATATTCACAAAAGCAATATAAAACATGTGATCATTATCGGTTCTAATGGTTATTTTTGTGGTTTATTTTCAAACCAGATCATATGACATCAATTATAAGAGTGACCAAGGAATTTCCTTTTGAAATGGCACATGCACTATGGAATTATGATGGCCCCTGCCGGAATGTCCATGGCCATTCATACCGTCTTTTTGTTACCCTTTACGGAAAACCTCTCGAGGAACGTGACAATCCTAAAAACGGGATGGTAATAGATTTCAGCGACCTTAAAAAGATCGTAAAGAAAGAGATTGTGGATGTGTTCGATCATTCTGTTGTGGTAAGCAGACAGTTCGATAAGTCAAAGACTGAAATGTTCTCTGAACTTTTCGGAAATACGGTTGTTGTTGATTACCAGCCGACATGTGAGAACCTTGTATCAGATTTTGCCGGGCGTATAGCCAGACTGCTGCCTCAGGGGATAAAGCTTCATAGTCTTAAACTTTATGAAACTGCAAGCTCATATGCTGAATGGTTTGCGGCAGATAATGAAAATGGTGCCTAAACTTAGAAATCCATGACAGATAATAAACCAAAACGACTTTTCCTCCTCGATGCATATGCACTGATTTTCCGGGCGTACTATGCATTCATCAAGAATCCGAGGGTGACCTCAAAAGGGCTGAACACCTCGGCTGTTTTTGGTTTCCTTCTTGCCCTAGAAGAGGTGCTGCAGAAACAGAAGCCGACACATATAGCCGTGGTTTTTGATACACCCACCCCTACATTCAGGCATGAGATGTATAAAGAGTACAAGGCTCACAGAGATGAGACTCCGGAGGATATTAAAAAAGCTGTCCCGTATATAAAACGCCTTATTGAGGCTTATAAGATCCCGGTGATTGACTTCCCCGGGTTTGAAGCTGATGATGTAATTGGCACTCTTGCAAGACAGGCATCAGAAAGAGGATTCATAACATACATGGTGACTCCTGATAAGGATTTTGCACAGCTGGTTTCTGACAATGTTTACATGCTGAAGCCATCCAGAAGCGGAAATGAATCCCTCCTGTGGGGCGTCGATGATATAAAGCAGGAATTCGCTGTTAATCGTCCGGAACAGGTTATTGATGTGCTCGCACTCATGGGTGATGCCGCTGATAACATTCCCGGAGCTCCCGGAGTGGGCCCTAAAACGGCTATGAAACTGGTCTCGGAATATGGCAGTATTGAGGAGCTGTTTAAAAATACAGACAAGCTTAAGGGTAAGCTGAAAGAGATTATTGAAAACAACAGGGAACAGATTGAACTTTCAAAAATCCTGGCAACAATCGAACAAAATGTGCCTGTGGAACTGGATGAGAATACTCTTATCCTTGAGATACCTGATTCTGTAAAGCTTAAGGCGCTCTTTGATGAACTGGAATTCAGAACTATTGCAGCAAAGATCCTTTCGGAAATAGAAAAGTCAGAAAAGCCTGCTGCAGGACAACCCCTCTTTGTCTCAAAAGAAGACTCTTTACAGGGCTCTCTTTTCGGGGATACACAGGTTGCCCCTGATGAGAAGAAAACATCCATTGATTCAGTTGCTCATAACTATATTATAGTAGATAACGGGGATGAACTTAAAGAGCTTATAAAAAACATCGGCAAGCTTAAAGAGTTCTGTTTTGATACTGAGACAACAAGCATAAATCCATTGGAGGCTGACCTGGTCTCTATTGCCTTTTCATGGGAAAAGGGAACCGGCTATCTGATCTATTTCCCCGAATCAAGGGCTGAAACAATGGATCTCCTCGGGATAATAAAACCTGTATTTGAAAACACATCTATACTGAAGATAGGACAGAACCTGAAATTCGATATCCAGGTCCTGGCCAATTACGGATTGGAAGTCAAAGGGCCGCTCTTTGACACTATGATTGCCCATTATCTTCTGGAACCTGATATGAGACATAACATGAATCTGCTGTCTGAGTCATATCTCGGCTATAGTCCGGTTCATATTGAATCTCTTATTGGTGAAAAAGGGACTGCACAGAAGAATATGAGGTCAGTTCCTGTTGATAAACTTAAAGAATATGCAGTAGAGGATGCAGATGTAACTTTTCAGCTGAAGGGCATCTTTGAACCCAGAATTAAAAAAGAAGGCCTGGAAAACCTTTCCGAAACAATTGAAATGCCTCTCATCAGTGTTCTGGCTGTAATGGAAAGGAACGGCGTCAAGGTTAATCAGGATGATCTGAAAGCAATTGCAGTTGACCTGAGGGAAGATATTATATCTCTTGAAAAAGAGATTTATGATCTCGCCGGGACAGAGTTCAATATATCATCACCAAAACAACTGGGTGATATTCTGTTCCTCAGGATGAAGCTCGATGATAATGCACGTGTTACAAAAACGAAGCAGTTTATTACAAATGAGGAGATCCTTCAAAGAATTACTCATAAGCATCCGATCATTAATAAAGTATTGGAATACAGGGGACTTAAAAAGCTGCTTTCTACATATGTTGAGGCCCTGCCTCTGCTTATGGATAAAAATACAGGGAGGATTCATACTTCATACAACCAGGCCGTTGCCTCAACGGGAAGGCTGAGCTCGATAAATCCCAACCTTCAGAATATCCCTGTCAGGGATGAAAGAGGAAGAGAGATCAGGAAGGCCTTTGTTCCTGAGGAGGGATATATATTTTTCTCAGCCGACTATTCACAGATTGAACTCAGGCTGATGGCGCACCTCAGCAAGGATAAAAGTATGACAGAAGATTTTCTGTCGGGAAACGATATCCATGCCGCTACAGCTGCAAAAATTTTCGGTGTTGAAATAGGCGATGTCACAAGGGAAATGCGCGGCAGGGCAAAGACGGCGAATTTTGGCATTATTTACGGGATCTCATCATACGGACTCTCGGAAAGACTGACTATCGGCCGTAAGGAGGCAAAGGAGCTGATTGACGGCTACTTCAATTCATACCCGGGAGTCAAGGTCTATATGGACGAGAGTATTAATAAGGCAAGAGAGGTAGGGTATGTTACTACAATGTTTGGCCGGAGAAGATACCTGCCGGATATTCATTCCCGCAACCAGGTTGTCAGAGGCAATGCCGAACGAAACGCAATTAATGCGCCTATACAGGGCAGCGCCGCAGATATTATTAAAATAGCTATGGTCAGGATCCATGAGAAGATGAAATCCGAAGGCTACAGATCCAGGATGATACTTCAGGTGCATGACGAACTTATATTTGAAGTGGAGGTGTCGGAGCTTGAAAAGCTGAAGGAGATGGTTTTATCCGAAATGTCCAATGCTGTAGCACTCGATGTTCCTTTAAAGGTCGACTGGGGTACAGGAAAAAGCTGGTTTGAGGCACATTGAGAGGAGAAAAGGGGCAAGGGAGGAAAGGCGCAACGGCGCAAAGGCGCAAAGGCACAACGGTGCAATGGCACAAAGGCGCAAAGGCACAACGGCATAAAGGCGCAATGGCGCAAAGGGGCAATGGCGTAAAGGGGCAACATTTACTCCAAAAGTAGGCGGAGAGGGAAGGAATCCAAAATGAGTGAGAAAGGCTTACGGGTTAAAGAATTGGAAAAGAGAATAATTATATGCAGGTAAAAGTTTTATTTTTCGGTGTTTTGTCTGAAGTTGCTGGTACTGATTGCAGACATTACATGGAAGTAAAGTCGATAAACGATCTTAAGTCAAGAATAATAGATGAATTTCCTGAAATTGCGCACTACAATTACAGGATTTCACTCAATAGTGAAATCATCAGCAGTGACAGGCTGCTAAACGAAAACGATGAAATTGCTTTGATGCCTCCGTTTGCAGGCGGTTAAAAACTTCATTTACAGACATTGGGATATGGGAAGGAATTTACTGATACATGGTCCTATTCCGGGTAGTAGTATTTTATCACTGCTTGATGAAATGGGTATGAAGAGTGATTCGGGCGGGCACTCGCTTTTCGTGGGGCAGGTAAGGGCAGATGAGATAGAAGGAAAAGTTGTCAGCGCAATTGAATACTCAGCCTATGAAGGAATGGTACAGGCTGAGGCGAACAAAATCATACAATCAATTCTGGCAGAATTTGATGATGTAAGGTCTGTAGATTTTTTTCATTCAACCGGTATTGTAAAAGCAGGAGGAATATCTCTGCTGGTACTTGTCTCAGCCGGTCATAGAAAACAGGCAATTGAGGCCTGCAGCAAGACTGTAGAGCTTATTAAGGAGAGACTGCCTGTCTGGAAAAAGGAGATTTACGAAGACAATTCCCATTCCTGGAAGTAACAACCCGGATAATTAAACCGGCTCCTGGTTTATAAATTTATCTGCTACTGCTTTTTTTACTTTCCTGTTTTCAGGTTCCCGTGTAATCAGTGTTGATCCGCCCTTTCCGTTGAGGATTGAGTTATACTGAGTCTTATTGTTTAGTAATTCTATGGCTTTTAATACCTGTTCATCCTTATTGAGAGTCCATGATATTGCACCTCCTTCATAGAAATACCTGCCTACGATTTCGTCCTCGATCAGTTCAGTAATTTCCTTTTTGAATAATGTAAGATCCTGATTGAGATCATGTTCAAGATCTTTCTCAAGGGAATCAAAGAGATCCTTATGAATATCATAATACTTTTCCTTTTTTGCACTGGTTATGAGATCATTGAACGATTCCTCGGTGACTGTTCTGTAACTGAATTTGCGTTTAACCAGGAACGATTTAAAATCAGCATAATCCTTATCAGAGTATGAGAATTGACCAATTGACTTTATATCAGGATGCGACCAGTAATATTCGGTGGCATAATCGAAAATAAAATTCCTGAGGTAGAGTTCAGTTGATATCTGGCTCAATGGTTCAGGTATTATTTCAAAATCGGGAGCAAT
Organism: Bacteroidales bacterium; assembly: GCA_016715075.1. Lineage (GTDB taxonomy): Bacteria > Bacteroidota > Bacteroidia > Bacteroidales > VadinHA17 > LD21. The sequence goes on along the minus strand of JADKBK010000007.1, from coordinate 125,864 downwards.
ACCTCCGCCGTCTTTTACAATTCTTCCGTTTTTGGTTTTAAAGGACGAGATAAGTGAATCAGGAATCATTCCGACACTTCCGTCTTCATTTGGATGTGAGAAATCACGGGCCTGAATGCACCGTCCGCTTGGGATGTAATATTTTGCAGTAGTTACCTTCAGCTGGGTATTATAACTAAGAGGGCGTGTTACCTGCACCAGACCCTTTCCATAAGAGCGCTGACCTACAATGATTCCGCGGTCAAGATCCTGTATGGCTCCTGCAACAATCTCTGAAGCGGAGGCAGAACCCCTGTTAATTATTAAAGCAAGCGGTATTTTATCATCAACTGCCTCTTTTGTTGTTTTGAAATCCTCGTCAAACTGTTTGACTTTACCTTTGGTCGATACAATCTCACTGCCCTGCGGTACAAAAAGATTGACAATTTCAACTGCTTCGGTCAGTAACCCGCCCGGGTTACCCCTCAGATCGAGTATGACCTGCTGTGCGTTGTCTTCCTTTAGTTTGACAAGTGCATTCTTAACATCGGCAATACAGTTTTGAGTGAAACTTGTGAACCTGATGTAGCCTGTTTTTGAATCGATCATGCCATAATATGGCACAGGTGGCATACTGATCTTCTCGCGCTTCAGCTGGTATTCGATCTCCTTTCCGTTTCGCTCTATCGTTAAGCTGATATCTGTACCCGGTTTTCCCTTGAGCTTTTCACTCACTTTATCAGTAGTAAATCCTTTAAGCGAAACTCCATCGACTTTTTTAAGCAGATCGCCTGCTTTGATTCCGGCTTTATCAGCAGGAAAATCCTTGTATACTTCACTGATAATAGTATAATCACCATTGTTTCTGACAAGCGAACCAATTCCACCATATTTTCCCGTGGTCATAAAAGTAAAGTCGTCGCTTTCCGATTCAGGGTAATACACAGTATATGGATCGAGTGTCTTCAGCATATTGTCAAGGCCCGACTTTATTAGTTTATCAGGGTCTATCTCATCAACATAGAATGTATTCAGTTCCCTGAAGAGTGAAAAAAAGATATCCAGATTCTTGGCTATTCTGAAATCCCGGGTTTCCTGGGTTACCAGGAATCCGGTGCTTATGCTCGCAACTATAAGGAGAGTCAGCACTATGATAATCTTGCCTTTATGTAACCTTTTCATTTATGATATGTCTAAAATTGCGTGACGAAAGTAGTAAGAAAATTCGGTAATGGACTTGATTAATAAACAATTATAACAACTTTAACAGTTTAACTTTTTTCTCTGATCTGCAGGATTAGCCTTTCGGTCATATCCCTGATTGCTTTTTCAATTGTAGTGTAATCAGGAACTTTTGTTCCTTTAACTATAACGATAAAAACGACCTGCTTATTTTCAGCAGTAAGGAAATCATAGAGAAGATTCTTATTTTTCCTGTAGGCTTCCCTCACCCTCCTCTTTATAAGGTTCCTGGTGACAGCAAGCCTGAAGCTTCTTTTGGAAACACTGATTACAATCTGTGCAGGATAGGGTATTAGTACAGGGCTTTTAATCCAGACAACCTTAAATAGCTGATTATGAAATGTATGACCATCTTCAAACAGTCCGGAAATCATTTTGGTGCTGCAGAGTCTTTCGGACTTGTTAAATGTCTCCCTTATGATATTCATGTTAAAAAACCTGTCATGACAGCAGAAGCGGAAGGTTTTGTTCCGGCTTCAAGGCAGGTCAGTATGGATGATCTCTTATTTTAAATTCCTGTTATGCTCCTTCAGAAAGTCATCAAGGGCCATAGTCATCGAAGGGGCCTTTGGATTTGGAGCATTGATATCAAGTCTTAATCCTTCATGTTCAACAGCACAGGCAGTTGTGGGTCCGAAAGCTGCAATTTTTACCTCACCCTGGATAAATCCCGGGAAATTCTCTTTAAGAGATTTTATTCCTGAAGGGCTGTAAAAAACAAGAATGTCATAATCGAAATCCTGCACTTTTGAAAAGTCAGTGCTGATCGTTTTATACAGAGTGCCAATACTATAACGGATCTGATTTTTTTCGAGCAGCTCAGGTATTTCAGCATTGTGCGGTTCTGAAAGAGGAACAAAGAAATTATCATCCCTGTGTTTGACAATGACATCAATAAGATCCTGAAACTTAGCCTTCCCATGAAAAATTTTCCGCTTCCTGTAGACTATATATTTCTGCAGATAAAATGCAACATTCTCGGTTATACAGAAATACTTCATAGTGTCAGGAACAACCGTCCTGAGTTCGGAACAGATTCTGAAAAAATGATCGATGCCGGTTTTACTTGTAAAAATGACAGCAGAAAAGTCAAGTATATTGATTTTTTGCTGCCGGAAATCTTTTGACGGTATCCCTTCAACCTGATTGAAGGGTTTAAAATCAATTTTCAGATTGTACTTTCTAGCCAGTTCGAAATATGGAGATTTCGGGTTATTTGGTTCTGGCTGCGATACTAAAATCTTCCTTATTTTCAACTTCTTTACAGTTTAGTTTTCACTCTTAAAGTAACACTCGCCAATCTTAAGCTAGGCCTGAAATATATTTTACAGTTGTCATAACAGGCAGAATTTCCAGCGCACAAAGGTACAAAATCAAATAGAATAATGAAATATTCTTGTTTATAAAAATTATAAATAGCCTCATAACTCTTATCAGGTAAAGGGTTAGGAGAATTATAACTCCTGCAGTAAAGCATGATTTTACTGAAAATATTGTGGTATATGAGATAAGTATTGTTACAATAAAAATTATTAGAGCACTAAACCGGTAGAACTGATAAATATTCAGTAAATATTCCTGGAATACTTCCCTTTCGTCGCTAATAATTCCTGTAATCAGACATACCAGATGTCTGAGGGAAACAGCTGTGATTATTCCCACTACCGCAATTATCCAGAAGAGTATTCCGTTAATGGAGGATGGGATAATATTATAATAGGAAGCTGAAACATAGCCAAAGAGTCCAAGAACCAAAAATGAGATAAGGTTTTTAATAGTGGATTCCCACGTAAACAATCCTCCTGTATCTCTGGATGTGACGTCATTGATGCCCCTGAAGAGGAAAAACCTTTCAATCCCCTGAAGGATGTTTTCGGATGATTTTCTTATTATTGCAAAAAGAAAGGCTACGGAGAGTATGATCAGTATTATCCAGTCGTCGTGCAGTGCCCTCGGTGGGATATCAGTCCCTGTTCTGAGTTGTTTTACAAGAGTAGCTTTTGCAGCCTCCTGTATCTGCCTGTTTTTTAAGGTGAAGAGAAATGGGAACTTGTCTGTATGTACCGGGAAAATTCTTGTAATCAGATTACTGGAATCATAAAACGTTACATCCTCGATGCTGTTTCTTCCACATACCGATATAGTGTCAATAACAAGTGGAACCGGTTTGACCTCAGCTTTTCTTATTCTGTGATGAAGAGAATCCTTTAACAGGCTGGTATTTAAAAACCCAACAGTGTCAGTTAGTGGTCTGACCGAATCACCTTGTTGAATATTTATAGCCGGAATACTATCCTGTCTGGCTTCCTGATGAGGCAGTTCCATCTTCATTTATGATTCAAACCACAAAAGTAATTATAAAAGAACTACTACATTCAATAACAGGACAAAGACTTTCAATCAGAAATGTTCAATCTGGCAGCCCGATATCTCAGAAAGAATATTATTGGCCAGCTTACTGCTTCCTATCCGGAAAAGCGAATTATTCAGCCACTCTTCTCCCAGACAGTGGTTTACAATATGATAATACCTTACGGCATCTTCAGCATTTGAAATACCTCCTGCTGCCTTGAACCCGACCCTTATACCTGTTTCGGAATAGAAACCGGAAATAGCCTTGCACATAACATAAGCTGCTTCAGGAGTAGCCGATACCGGAGTTTTTCCTGTTGAGGTTTTAATAAAGTCAGCTCCTGCATCCATTGCAATCATTGAAGCATTGAATATCTGTTCATAGCTTCCAAGAAGCCCCGATTCGACAATAACTTTGAGCAGCTTATCGCCGATAGCTGATTTAATTTCACGGATCTCATCGGCAACAGCTGCAAAATCATTGCCCAGAAAAGCCCCGACCGGAATAACTATGTCAATCTCATCAGCCCCGGCCTCAACCGACATCTTGCACTCTTTAACCTTTATACTGCGGAATGTCTGCGATGATGGAAAAGCGCCTGCAACAGCTGCTATTTTTATGTTTTTAACAGTTAATTTCTCTTTTACTACTGCGACAAAATTAGGATAAACACAGATTGCTGCTACATTCGGAATATTTGAATATCGTCCTGAAAAACTATTTACCCTGCCTGTAAAGTGGATTATCTGGCTTTTATTATCCGTTGTATTAAGACTGGTAAGATCAATCATGTTTAAAATACTCATCAGCAGATGTTTATCAGGAACAGAGGGCGACACCGAAAACACCTTTTTAAGGCCCTTGTTGATTTCAGCTTCTGAAGGACACGATTTTATAAGTTTTTGATATAGTTTTGTCATATTTAATCTGTTATATTAAATCATAATAACTGCAATATGAAAAAAAAGAACGGGTTCAATATAATGCTTTTTGTTTTCATAATTAATTTAATTTTCATTTTAAGTTGTACAAAAGGTGTTAAAAGCAAACATGCAGGGGAATTGCTGGAGACAGACAGGAATTTTTCCCAAATGTCTGTAAAAGAGGGGATGTTCAGTGCATTTCTGTTTTACATTGCCGAAGATGGGGTTATTTTACGTGATAATGCACTCCCTTCAAAAGGCAAAAATGCTCTCAGGGAAAGATTTGCCGGAAGAAGTGACACCTCATTTATTCTGAGCTGGGATCCGTCCTATGAAAAAATTTCTGAGAGCGGTGACCTTGGATATACTTACGGAATACATACCACGCTGGAAAAGGCAACAGGGGTGATCACCAAGGGAACCTACATAACTGTATGGCAGAAGCAGGATGACGGGAGCTGGAAATTTGTACTTGACACAGGCACTGAAGGATTACCCGGCCAGGTTGCTGTTTCCCAACTTCTTATTCCTGGCGAGCGAGGCAAAAATTCCAAAAACTGACAGGATCGAAAAGATAATAAAGCCTGTCCTCATTGCAGCCAGCAGCCCCGGATAAGTTGACGGATTAATAGGCTGTTTGCCAATATACAGCGAGATAAGCATCATGGCAATACCCATACTCATCATCTGACCGACCATCCTCATTGTGCCGACAACTCCGGATGCAACTCCGAGATGACGCTTTTCGACTGAACTCATTATTGCATTTGAATTGGGAGAAGAAAAAAGACCGAAGCCTACGCCCATCATAGCAAGCAATAATACAATGAGATAATTTGGTGTTTGTCCGGTTATGAAACATAACAGGATGAGACCCGCAGCGGTCAGTCCCATTCCTGAGGATGCGATGATCCCCGGATTCTTCCTGTCGGAAAGTTTTCCTGCCAGTGGCGAAAGAAGAGTCATTGCTATTGGCTGTGATATCATTATAATTCCTGCAGTCCTGGCATCAAGCCCTTTAAGATATTGCAGGTAGAGGCTTATAAAAAAACCTGTGGCGCTCGTTGCACTGTAGTGGATAAGTGCTGCAATTCCCGAGAAGGCAAAGACCCTGTTATGCAATACCAGTTTTATATCAAAGACAGGATTCCGGGTTTTTTGCTCTGCAATAAGGAATACCACAGCCATTATGAGTCCTAAAAACAGCAATATCCATCCTGTGGAAGAAGGAAGCCGGGAGAATCCATACATGAAAAAAGAAAGGGCAATACCATAGATTATGGCACCTTTCCAGTCAAACCTGTCTCCTGATGCATCCGCCCATTCTGTTTTAATACGACTCCTGATCAGGACCAGAGAAACAATTGCAAAAGGGACCAGGAATGCAAAAATACTTCTCCATCCAAGGTATTGTGTAAGCAATCCTCCGATTACTGGTCCGCATGATAATCCCAGGTATACGGCGGTAATATTGATTCCCATTGCCCTGCCTCGTTCCCCGGGCTCAAAGACAGAGGTAATAATCGCAAGGCTTGTACCAAAAATCATTGCACTTGATAAGCCCTGGAATATCCGAAGGATTATCAGTGAAGTTATGCTGTGCGAGAAAATAATAAGTGTGGTGGAAAGTGTGAAGAGAAGTATCCCAAGTGAAAAAACCTTTTTTCTCCCGATAATGTCAGCATATCTTCCGAAGGGCAGCAGAAATATTGCCGATGATAGAATGAAACTGCTTATAACCCATCCCAGCTGTATGGCATTTGCATTAAGATCTTTACCTATTGCCGGCAGGGCAAGATTCACGGCAGATCCAAGAAAAGGGGTAAGGAATGCTGCAAACGTAGCAACCAGTAGGACTGATTTTTTTGCACTGTCTTGTTCGGCCATTTAAAGTCTCATTTTAATTTAATTGCAGGAAAGTTATTGCTATTCCTTTTCCTTTGTATCGATAATGATTGTCACCGGGCCATCATTAACCAGTTCAATCTGCATCATTGCTCCGAACTCACCTGTTCCGATCTCTTTACCAAGCACACCGGACAGCACTCTTACAAAATCATTATAAAGCGGAATAGCAACATCAGGAGGTGCTGCTCTGATATATGAAGGCCTGTTACCTTTCCTGGTCTTTGCATGCAGAGTGAACTGACTTATTGCAAGTATACTTCCGCCAGTCTCCTTAACGGATAGATTCATCACTTCATTACTGTCATTGAAAATCCGGAGCTGTACAATCTTATTGCATAGCCATTCAATATCTGAGGCATTATCGGATTCCTCGATTCCGACAAGAACCAATAACCCGTGGCCTATTTCAGATTTTATCGTATTTTTTATTGTAACGGATGCTCTGCTTACTCGTTGAATTACAGCCCTCATTGAAGTTTTTATGATATTCAAATATATACAATAGGAATCAAAATCTAATACGAGATGATTTATATTATATTTGCCCAATGCAATATTAACCGATGGATAATTTCACAATTCTGGCGATAGCCCTTGGCTTATCGTTTGATACATTTGCAGTTTCATTGTCATTAGGCGTTGTCAGGAACAAAATCATCTTCCGGCATGCAGCTGAGATCGCAACTCTTCTGGCCATTTTCCAGGGGGGACTTACTATCCTCGGCTATTTTCTTGGTTCGATAATTTCCAGCGCCTTAAAGGCTACAGATCACTGGGTGGCATTGTTCCTGCTCTCTATCCTCGGGATAAAAATGATTCTTGAAGGAAGGGAAAAATCTGAGGATGATTCTGCTTCTAAAGATTTCAGCAGCAGACTGGTCCTTTTCACAATAGCACTCGGTACAAGCATAGATGCCTTCGCTGTCGGTATCAGTTTTGCTATTCTGTCAGTTCAGATCTGGAAAGCTGGTATCCTGATCGGAATGGTAACGTTCCTTGCATCAATGACAGCAATAAGAATTGGAAAATCCGCTGGTGACAGACTTGGAAATAAGGTTGAGATCATCGGAGGACTTATCCTGATTGCCATAGGAATAAAGATCTTCCTCGAACATGTACTTGCTGTGTAGGGCCTCACCCTCTCTCCCAAGCTACGTTTGCCTCACCCCCTCTGATCCCCCTCTCCCAAGGGCGAGGGGGATCAGAGCCTAACCGGTAGTCGCTCTTTAAGTCCCTCTACCCCGGGAGAGGGATTTAGGGTGAGACGTTTACATCAAAACGGCACCATTTTCCGGACTCTCTTATCAAAAACTGCCATTTCTGTAAAACCCATATATCTGAGCAGGTCATAGGCTTCTTCGAAATATTGTCCCACCCTTGCAGGCATGTGGGCATCTGAATTGACACAGACTGGTACATTCTCTTCATGGAAAACATTCAGAAACCTTCTGTCGGGATAAAAATCGGCCAGAGGTCTGTTTCTCCCGTTAGTATTCACTTCAAAAGCAACATTATGCTTTTTCATCGTTTTTGCGAGTTTCCTGTAGTATGGCTCAAGATCCAGTGTCGGTTTATATCCGTAGATCCTTATCAGGTCGCAGTGGCCAATGATATCAAACAGTCCTGATGCGACAGCTCTGCAAACTGAGTCAAAATACGATTCGAAAAGCTTGTCAATATTCTTTCCTTCATAGAACTCAGGACCAAAATCAACTGTTTTTTCACCGAGATAATGAACGGAACCGATTACATAGTCAAGAGGCAGGTCAGCAAGAAAGTCATTGATCTCCTTCTCTTTCCCCTCAATATAATCGACTTCAAGTCCTGTCCTGATCTTAATTTTATTTGTACCCTTCCTGACAAAATCAAGATGATCTATATAGGTATGGATATTTGCAGGATTCATGTTCCATGCCTCAAGGTCCCTGAACAGAGTAAGGTGTTCTGAAAAGCCTATTTCCCTCAACCCAGCTTCAAGTGCTGGTGCGATGTAATCTTCCGGCGCCGACCGGCCATCACTGAAAGAGGAATGCATATGGTAATCAGTTTTGTATATCATTTCCAGAAAAAAGTACGGATTTTACAATTAAGTCCCCAAAATAGGACCAAATTTGGCAATAAAACAAATTGAAAATTGATATTATGATCAGGAAAATGGTAAATTTGCAAAAAAATTTATTTCGGTGGCCGATAAGAAAAAAATATGCATCTGTGAGAACTGTGAATTCAGGGATGTAGTATTCTCATATCTTGATGAGTCCTCAATTGATCAATTATGTGAAAACAAAGAGGAGCAGGCATTCCGTAAAGGAGAGGTAATAAATCATGAAGGTGAGAAGATAAGCAATTTCAAATATCTCAAAAGCGGATTGGTAAAACTTTACAGAAGGACCTCCACTGGTGAAGAACAGGTAATAACGATAACCAGACCTTTCGAGTTTGTCAGTAATATGAGTATCTTTTCTGAGGAGAGGTATCAGTATTCCGTTTCAGCCCTCGAAGATTCAGTAGTCTGCCTTGTAAAGCTTGAATTCATCAAAGAGCTGTTTATGAGAAACGGTGGTTTCGCCATGGGATTACTCTCCAAGATCTCTATGATAAATGATAAAATTATTGCCCAGACTCTCGATATCAGGCAAAAAAACCTTATCGGACGTGTTGCCTTTGTTCTGCTTTATTTTACTAATGAAATCTATAATTCAAGGGTCTTTGACCTTCCTGTCTCCAGAAAGGAAATTGCCGATTATATCGGAATGAGTACGGCAAATGTCATCAGAACACTGTCTGATTTTAAAAAGGAAGGCATAATCAGGGTTTTCGGGAAGACCATTGAAGTTGTCGACCTCAACAAGCTGGAGATTATTTCGAAAAGAGGTTAATCTCTTATAATATTTCCAAGGGCTTCAAATAGCTTCTCAAACCGGAATCTGTATCCTGCCCTGATAATTTTCTCATCCGAAATCCGGCTCCCCTTAAGTACAATATCAGACATTTCACCCATGGCCGCCCTCAGAAAAAGCGAAGGAACCGGTGGGAGGAAAACAGGCTTGTGCATTACAGCTGCCATTGTCCTTACAAAACTGTTGTGATCAATATGTTCAGGAGCCACAGCATTATAGGCTCCGGCCAGATTATCATCCATTATTGCCTTCAGGTAAATGTTGCAGAGATCTTCAATGTGTATCCATGGAAAATACTGTTTGCCTGTTCCTGTCCTTATCACAAGGCCTGCCTTTGCAGGAGCCATGAGCTGCCTGAGGGCACTGTCATTCTTTTCAAGCACTACGGCTGTTCTGATGCGTACTGTCCTGATCCCTTTTTCTTCGAATTGGAGTGCTGCTTCTTCCCACAGCCTGCATGTTGTTCCAAGAAAATCGTCACCGGGCAGATCATCTTCAGTGAAGATTTGTTCAGAAGTCACGGATCCATAGTACCCGATAGCTGAAGCAGAAATGAAAGCTTTAAGCTTCAAATTATTTTCACTGACCGTTCTGAAAAGAAGATTGGCCGAATCAACCCTGCTGCTTATGATCTCCTTTTTTCTTGAAACGGACCAGCGCTTTTCACCAATATTTGCCCCTGAAAGATGAACGATGTAATCAATCCCTTCGAAGACATCTGGATTAATATACTCCTTTGCCGGGTCCCACCTGAAAACTCTCACTTTCCCGAAACTGTTTGTCTGCCTTGAAAGATGTGATACCTGGTAACCTTCAGCCAGGAGAGCTGAAGTCAGATACCTTCCAATAAGCCCGCTGCCGCCTGTAATCAAAACCGATGGTCCTTTTTCAATTTTGTCATTTTGCTGATAATCATTCATAAAAATATGATTTTGAATATGTTAAATATTGAAATAGGGTCGTTTTGAGTCAAATGATAAACGATTTGGAAAATAAGCCATATTCCCCGGCAGATGCGAAAACTTACAAGATAATTCAAATATATTAAACTACTGTTAATCCTTCCTGCTATCCTCACTGTAAAAGTAATTAGGCAGAAAAATAGAGTTGTTCGCAGAGGATTATTAAAAAGATATTTTCATATTTGTGACCTAAAATAATTTTGCCTTCTGAAATAAACAAAAATCTATTATTCATCAATTGTATAATCTATAATGAAAAAAGAAGCTATGAAAGATTCAGTTGCTATTTTATGTGCAGGTGGTCCTGCTCCGGGAATTAATACAGTAATAAGTACCGTTACCAAGATATTTTTGCAGAACGGGTATTCAGTGCTTGGGATTAATGGTGGATACAAATCACTTTTTGCTGCTGAACCTTCATACGATTACCTTGATTTCGAATTTGCTGACCAGATATACAGCCGCGGGGGTTCAGCCCTTAAGATGAGCCGTCACAAACCCAAGGATGATGAATTTAAAGTGGACTTCTTCAAGAAGAATAACGTGAAGCTTCTTGTTACTATCGGAGGTGATGATACTGCGTCGTCCGCCAACCGTCTTACAAAGTTCCTGAGCGAACAGAAGATGGATGTGAAAAACATTCATGTACCGAAGACAATCGACAATGACCTGCCTCTTCCTGAAGGAACACCAACCTTCGGATATCATTCTGCAAAAGAAGAGGGAGTCAGGCTCGCAACAACAATTTATGAGGATGCCCGTACAAGCGGTAACTGGTTTGTTGTATCTGCTATGGGCAGGGAAGCAGGCCATCTGGCTTTCGGAATTGGTACAGCATGCCACTACCCGATGATTATCATCCCGGAGATATTTAACAAAACCAAGATAACTTTTGATAAAATCACAAAGCTTGTCATTTCATCTATGGTGAAGAGAAGGCTGCTCGGAATTGATTATGGAGTTGCAATTATCTCAGAAGGGGTATTCCATTTTATGAGTGAAAAGGAAATAATTGATACCGGAATTAATTTCACCTACGACGATCATGGCCATCCTGAACTGGGAAACGTAAGCAAATCGCACATCTTTAACATGCTCACACAGCAGGCTCTTAAAGGATTAAGAATTAATGTGAAATCACGCCCTGAAGAGATGGGTTATGAATTAAGATGCTGCCGTCCTATTGCCTATGATTTAAGCTATGCAACAAGACTGGGGCTGGGGGTATTCAAACTTTTCAAGGAAGGTAAGACCGGGTGTATGGTCACTGTCGACAGGCAGGGTGGAATTTCTCCGTTATTTCTCAAGGATGTTGAAGATGAAAAGGGAAAGGTCAAACCTCGTCTTGTTAATGTTGAATCAGAGAACGTGCAGCTGATTTACAGGAATAATCTTCATTACATAACAAAAGCAGATTATAAGGGTGCTAAGAAATTTGTTGAGAATCCTGAAGAGTATGATTTCTTCAAAATACTCGAATGGGATGAAAACGCAATAATCTGATAGTTTAGTCAGAAGAATATAACAAAGAGGCTGTTGAAAAGGCGGATATATGACTTTTTCAGCAGCTTCTTTTTTTATGTAAGATTCTGTAGTAAAAAGGAATAATTGCTTCTTTCGTAATTTTACTTTAAATTTATAGGTTATTCAACTTAATTTTTTCAAAGTAAAATTCAGATGTTATGGCAACTCAAAAATCAATAAAAGGGGTAATTGCTATTCTTACCGGAGGAGGTGATGTACCGGGACTAAATCCTGCTATTCGGGCAGTTACAATCCGTGCCAACAGGGAAGGTTTCAAGGTAATCGGGCTCCGCAGGGGATGGGCCGGAATCTCGGAATTATTGCGTGATCCAAAAGCAGATAACAGCAACAATTTTCAGATCCTTACTGATGATATAGTCAATAAAGCCGGTCGTACCGGGGGAACATTTTTGCATACATCCAGGACAAGGCCAAGCCACATGTCAAAGGATAGTGTTCCGGAACATCTGAAGGGAACCTATAATGCTGAATATAATGATATTACTCCGGAAATTATCAAAAATCTTGAATGGCTTGGTGTTGATTTCCTTATACCTATAGGTGGTGATGATACGCTGAGTTATGGCGTTCATCTGTATAAAAAAGGGGTTAATGTTGTCGCAATTCCTAAAACAATGGACAACGATGTTCCCGGAACCGATTATTGTATTGGCTTCAGTACCTGCGTTTCAAGGACCATTCAGATGACAAACAGTCTGAGGACTTCCGCCGGATCACACGAAAGACTTTTGGTTCTGGAAGTATTCGGCAGATATGCAGGTTTTACTGCCATGCTCCCGACTCTGGCAGGCGCTGCAAACAGGTGTGTAATACCCGAATACGAATTTGAAATCGATCAGCTTGCAAAACTGCTTGTTGATGACAGGAACCATAATCCAAGTAAATATTCAGTAGTGCTTGTTTCAGAAGGGGCTATGTTTAAGGGAGGTCAGATGATTTTTTCCGATAACGAAAAAGATGCATATGGCCATGCAAAACTTGGTGGTATTGGAGATATGGTTTCAGCAAAACTCAAAGAACTTTCCCCAAAATATAATAATGGGAAAATAATAAATGTAATAAACCAGAAGCTAGGATATCTGGTGCGCGGAGGCGATCCTGATGCTCTCGATTCAATTGTACCGATGGCCTATGGAAACCTGGCCCTTGACCTGGTTCTTAAGGGGGTACACGGAAGGATTGTAGTCCTGAAAAATGGACGATATGATAATCTCCCCATCGATGTAGTTACAGCGACTAAAAAAATAGTGAGACTCGCTGATTATAATACTGAAAGGCTCAGACCTTACTATCACAGCTTTGAGATGAAGCCATTCCTTCTTATGGCTTCCGATAGTTAATACCAGGGAAAAAGGTATTGATTTTTCTTCTGTTTACAGGATTAATTACAACGGGAAGGTAGAAAAGTCCATTGAGGGACTGTTTTAAAAGTCAAGATCCAATAACCGCAAAGTTCGCAAAGTTTTTTCGCAAAGTTCGCAAAGTTTTAGTTATCAATATTTTACTTTGTGTCCTTTGCGAATGCTTTGCGTCCTTTGCGGTTTTCCTTTGTGTGCTATATAACTCTTTGCATTCATGGTCGGAAATTGATTTTCTTCGTTTACCCCGACCCCAGGGGGAGCGAAGAAAATCAATTTACTGCCGCCTAAGCGGCATGGGGTAAATAAATTGATTTTCGAGCGGCGGTTATGAGAGTTATTATTTTTGAAGTTCATACCCTCATAATTCATATTTCCAGGTTTAATTGATGGCGCCCTGTTTTTAAAAATTCTTTAACTGACGGTCAGGCCTTCTGAATATGTCCGGATTTTGCACCCAAAGAATGAAATCAAAATAGAAAGAGAGTTTTTTACAGGGTTCTTTTCTGCAGTACCAATTTTCTGTACTTTTGCCTAAAATATTTCTTTTGGAAAAGGGAATTGTTTTAAAATCAACCGGAAGCCGTTACAGGATACTCTGTAACGATGGAAAAATCATTGAGTGTTCAATAAAAGGCAAACTCCGGATTAAGGAATTGCGTACCACGAATCCGGTTGCAGTAGGAGATAATGTGCTTTTTGAATATGATAGCAGATCAGGTTCAGGGGTTATTACCGAGGTTCTTGACCGGACTAACTATATCCTCAGGAAAGCCTCAAATCTCTCGAAACATTCCCAGATTATCGCTGCCAATATCGACCAGGTATTTCTTATGATCACAATAATACTACCGGAGACACCTGTGGAATTTATCGACAGATTTCTTATTACTGCTGAAGCATACAGGATTCCTGCCACAATTATTATAAACAAAACGGACCTGTATGGTGAGCCGGAAATTGAAAAAATGAAATATCTCGAGGCACTGTACGGAAAGATTGGTTATGAGAGTGTCCGTCTCTCTCTGAGGGAGATGACAGGTCTTGATACTCTGAAATCAAGGATGAAAGATAAAATATCCCTTGTATCAGGAAATTCAGGTGTTGGTAAAACAACTCTCCTCAATGCCTTTGATCCGGATCTTAATCTGAAGACCGGGGAGATATCGGATTATCATAAACAAGGAAAACATATAACTACGTTTCCGGAAATGCACCGGATGCCTTTTGGGGGTTTTGTTGTCGATACACCCGGGATGAAGGGCTTTGGAGTGGTTGATATGGAAAAGAGTGAGATCTACCATTTCTTCCGTGAAATATTCAGAATTTCAAAAAATTGCAAATTCAATAATTGCCTTCACCTTGATGAACCGGGATGCGCTGTGAGAACTGCAGTTGAAAATGGCGATATAGATTTTCTGAGATATCGAAGCTATCTGAATATCATGGATGGCGATGATCGTAAATACAGGTGAATTGACCATTGGGTTTAAAAACTATCTTTATATTCTCATATATACAATTAATTTTTCCCGGATGAGAAAAATACTCATAATAGTCTACTCAGCATTTCTTATGATAATGCTCACAAATTATTTCTATTATAAAAGCCTGTATAATAAACAGATAAGTTATATTACAGAATTGCTCGACAGGCAGGTTCAGATTGTGGGTCTTTCTGTCGATAATACCAATAATACTTTTTCAAGTGATCTGAATCAGATTATGTTTGATGAAGATCTGATTGGGTTTTTTGGCAATAAAGAGGATCAGTACAGGACTAAGGAGCGCATGAAGCTGTTTTTCACCAAATACCAGAATTTTGTCACAGCATTAAAAGTTTATGACAATGACAAACACGAATTCACACTGAAAAAGAATGATCCCGACGGAGGAACAGGGGAGTGGCTTGAGAGTTCATATATCCTTCGTGAACAGGGAGTTATTACAGAACATGAAGAGCTGCTGATTAACAATCATAAATATTCTTATATTTTACCGGTACTCAGAGGCGATGTTGCAATTGGAAATATTGTAGCCACCGTTGATTATAAGAGGTATTTTGCCGAAATTTTCTCTGAATTCAATCTTAAGGATTACCAGTGGGAATGGGTTGTAGGCGATTCAGGCCAGATTATTTATGATAACAATGAGAACAGAATAGAATACTCCCGTCTTGAAGCAATTACACAAAGCCTTGCTGCAGGTTCAGTGGAGAATATTATTCATAAAGCCACAATTAACGGGAAAAGCAGGGAGATTATTTCCTCATATTATTCGACACAGCTGCTCCAGAGAGATCTGGGTCTTGTTTTTTCTGCGCCTACTGATTTTTTCCAGAAGTATATTATCCGGAATTCACTGTTTATTGTTTTGGTAACCCTTCTTCTGATTCAGGTGATAATAATTATTTTCCTTCGCTATTTTAAAGCACAGAAGCTGGAGATGAACAGGTTTGAGATCTCCGAAAAAATGCTTATCAAGCTAATTGAGGAGATGCCAGTGGGTGTTATAATTCATAATAATAACAGGGAAATAATAAAGGCAAATAAGGTAGCGGCCGATCTCTATTCGTTTGCCGATGAGTCAGAGATGAAGGATAAGATCTTCCCGGAGACTACAATGCCCAATGACAGTGATTATTTTCTCAAAAACGTAGGTGGTTCCTTTAATCCTGAACAGTTTGTAATAATCAAGAAGGAGATTGGAGAGATCATTTTATTCCGTAACAGCATTCCTGTTGTCTTCATGGGTGATGAAGCCACTATGGAGATTCTGATTGATGTCACGCTTCTGGAATCGGCAAGGAAACAGGAGGCAAAAGCAAATATTGCAAAATCGGAGTTCCTTACAAGAATGAGCTATGAAATACGAACTCCTTTGAATGGCATAATAGGTATGACGGATGTCCTGAATAAGTTTGAACATGCCAGGGAAGTCCAGGAAATAGTCCGTTTACTGAGACGCTCTACAGAGGTGCTTCTGAACATTATCAACGATATTCTTGATTTTTCGAGGATAGAGTCAGGAAAAATGATACTCGATGAGGTCCCATTTAACCTCAGGGAAGAGATAACTTACTCAACAGATCTTACAAGGACCTATATAAATGATAATAATCCTAATCTCGTCTGCACAGTAGATGAGAATGTCCCTGAAAGCATAATCGGAGATCCCTACCGGCTCAGACAGGTACTGACCAATCTCCTTGCACATTCACTCAGAAATACGGAAATAGGTGAAATAAGGCTGAGATGCTTCGTTAAACAGAATGTTAACGGAATGGTTTCCCTTGGTTTTGAATTGTCGGATACAGGTCCGGCTTTCGACAAGGCCAGTCTGAAAAAAATCTTCGGAGACTTCATTAATATAGAGTCGAAGTCAGTTCTCAGAAATGAAGGATCGGCCTTCGGTACAATACTTTCAAGGCAACTTGTTGAAATGATGGGAGGTGAACTGCTTGCAGAGAGCCCTTCCGGCCTTTCCGGTAATCTTGGTACAAAAGTTACTTTCACAATTGTTACTTATTCAAACGACCGGCAGATCAAAAGCCTTTCATTTGAGAAGATCAAAAGCTATAATCAGATTAAAACTCTTGTTATTACTGGCAATCAGAACAGGGACGAAGAGGTCCTTGGCAATCTACATAAACTTGGCCTCTCTGTTTCAATTACAACCTTTCAGAAGTCAACAATCAATCAGATCAAGGCAAATATGAACCATCATGATGACAGGTTCAGACTGGTAGTGATATTTGATGATGAGGATTTTGATGGTTTCGGGGCAGCAAATGTAATATGGGAGAATTCACTGTCAAACAACTTTATCATGTTTCT
Source organism: Bacteroidales bacterium (assembly GCA_016715075.1). Lineage (GTDB taxonomy): Bacteria > Bacteroidota > Bacteroidia > Bacteroidales > VadinHA17 > LD21. The sequence goes on along the minus strand of JADKBK010000007.1, from coordinate 108,858 downwards.
CATTAGCTCAAATGATAAAAAGGGAAATTATAAGAAGTGCATCACAATGGGTATTGATCATTACCTTATAAAGCCATTTGCCATAACAGATATGCTTGACATAATAAAGAATAGCTTTCCGTTTATCGATGATTCATCCAAATCTGATGCTGCTGATGAGGTCAGAACTGATATCAGCATCCTGGTGGTTGAGGATAACATAATGAATCAGAAAGTTATAGGAACAATGCTGAAGAGCCTCGGCTATTCTTTTGACCTGGCAAATGATGGACTTGCAGGTTACCTGCAGGCCAAGACAAGAAAATATGATCTGATATTCATGGATCTTATAATGCCGGAGATGGATGGATTTGAATCAGCCAGAAAAATTCTGGAGTTTGATAAATCAACATTAATAGTTGCATTCACAGCGGATAATATGCCTGAGTCAAAGCGCAAGGCAGAATTATCCGGAATCAGGGATTTTATATCGAAACCGGTAAGAATTGAAGAACTGAAAAGGCTCATTGCAGCGTATTTCAGAAAGTGATACACTATAGGTCATATCTTCCCTTACTGTACCTTCGTGCATTGATTTAGGGGTGTCACAGAGAAAATCGACTTTTTTTCGAGCCCCCCAGGGATTTCCGAAGGGACACAAAGAATTAATATAACATTGCTGCCAACCAAACTGAATGATTCCTGAAAAAATTCAAATAGAAGAGTTTCTTGAGCTTGCTGAAAGAATTCCTGTTATCGATGTCAGATCACCTTCAGAATATTGCTCAGGACATATCCCTGGTGCAATAAATATTCCGCTCTTTAATGACACAGAAAGAGAAGCCGTAGGGATCAGATATAAGAAAGAGGGGCGTTTTCCCGCAATACTGGAAGGGCTTAAGCTTTCTGGTCCGCTGATGTCAGAGAAGCTCTCAAATGCCATGGCTGCAGCCAGGGACGGGAAACTGCTTGTACATTGCTGGAGGGGTGGTATGAGATCGGAATCAATGGCCTGGCTGTTTTCATTGGGTGAGATCAGGCCCGAGGTACTTGAAGGCGGTTACAAAGCTTACAGGAATTATATTCTTGGAAAACTTTCGGAAAGAAACAAAATGATAGTTCTTGGCGGCCTTACCGGCAGCAGTAAGACCTATATACTTAGATTCCTTAAATCTAAAGGTCATCAGATTGTTGACCTTGAAGGGCTGGCTAATCACAAGGGATCAGCCTTTGGAGCTTTGGGTGAACTGCCTCAGCCTTTAACCGAACAGTTTGCCAATAATCTGTATGATGAATGGAGGCAGAATGACAGTTCTCTTCCTTTCTGGGTGGAGGATGAAAGCCGTAATATAGGTACGGTGTTCATTCCTGACTGCTTTTATGAAAATATGCAGAAATCACCTTCAATTATCCTTCTGATGGAGGTGAAGCACAGGCTTCCGAGACTTATCAGGGAGTATTCAACATACCCTCAGGAATCCCTTAAAGCATCGGTTTTAAGGATCAGTAAACGTCTGGGAGGGGATAATACACGGGATGCCATTAATGCTGTTGAACAGGGGGATTATTCCAAGGCAATCGAAATCACTCTGAAGTATTACGACAAAGCCTATCAGTACGGACTGAAAAAGAAAGAGAGCAGGAATATTATTTTTGTTGAGACAGATACAGATGATATTGAGACGAATGCGATGAAAATACTTGATGCTTCAAGTAAGATAACCTGGTGAAAAGGCTCATTTATTGTTTTTTAACCTCGCTGGCATCAACCCATTTGTAAACCTTGTCCGACCTCCTGAGGTAATCCTTTGTCTTAATTGAACAGAGCTCCCCCTTAAGTGCTGATTCCTTAACTTCAAGATCAACCCTTATCTCATCCACATCATAATAGATAGCTCCTGTTGTCGGTCCGGTTACAATTATTGTATCTCCCTTTTTCAGGTCCCCGTTTTCGAGCCTGATCTCTGCAACATTAAGCCTGGTAAAATAATTGGTGATCTTTCCAATGTAAACTTTCCTTTTTGTTGCACTTGAGCCATAATTGGTGTTCCATTCGCCGAGCTTCTGACCAAGATAATAACCATCCCAGAACCCTCTGTTGAATACTGTTGAAAGTCTCTCCCTCCACCTCTCAGCTTTCTCAAGGGTATAGGTGCCTTCAGCAAAGGCAACAGCCGCCTCATTATAGCATGATGTGACCTCCCTGACATATTCAGCTGATCTGGCCCTTCCCTCTATTTTCAGGACTCTCACTCCTGCATCGATCATCTTGTCAAAAAATCCAATGGTGCAGAGATCCTTAGGAGACATAATATATTGATTATCAATCTCAAGTTCATATCCTGATTCCCTGTTGGTGGCGAGATAAGATTTACGGCAGGTTTGATAACACTCTCCCCTGTTAGCCGATTTATTGTTTTCGTGAAGGCTCAGGTAGCATTTGCCGGATACTGCCATGCAAAGTGCTCCGTGGGCAAACATCTCTATCTTTACCGGCTCACCTTTGGGGCCCCTGATATTCTGATCTTTTATTGTTTCATAAATATATTTTACCTGATCAAGGTTAAGTTCCCTGGCCAGTACAGCCACATCTGCCCATTGCGAATAAAATTTCAATGATTCAATGTTGGTAATATTCAGCTGGGTTGACAGATGAACCTCAATCCCCTTTGAAAAAGCGTAATTTATTACAGCAAGATCAGAGGCAATAACGGCAGTTATTCCGCTGCTGACTGCATCAACAAGCCTTCGCATCTGATCAATTTCGTGATCAAAGACAACAACATTCAGTGTAATATAGCTCTTTAGATTATTCTTTTTGCATATTGAGACTATCTCCTGCAGATCCTCAATGGTAAAATTGTTTGATGAGGCAGCTCTCATATTGAGCTGTTCTGCGCCGAAATAAACAGAGTCGGCACCTCCCTGTATGGCAGCTATAAGGGATTCATGCGATCCTGCCGGGGCCATTATCTCAATATCTTTCCTGTCCATAGAGAGGTGCAGTTTAAGCTGTTAGTATTTACCTTTATTCATTACAATCCTGATACAAGAACCCTTCTCCAGCTCAGAGGTCCTGACAAATATCCGTCCCCTGTGATACTCTTCAATGATGCGTTTGGCAAGTGAGAGTCCAAGCCCCCAGCCTCTCTGCTTTGTTGTGAATCCCGGGTTGAAGATCTTTTTAAAAGCTGATTTGGGGATCCCTTTGCCTGTATCGGAGATGTCAATTATTGCATTTTTATCAGTTTCAGTGAGTTTTATGTTAAGCTCCCCGCTTCCTTCCATAGAATCGATTGCATTTTTAAAAACATTTTCAATAACCCATTCAAAAAGAGCTGAATTCAATGGAATTATAACAGAGTTTCCAGCACCATGTTCAAAGCTGAACTTCACTTTTGATGATGTTCTTGATTTCAGGTATTCTATTGTCCGTAAAATGATAAGAACTACGTTTTCATCTGTCAGAGATGGCTTTGAACCAATACGTGAAAATCTTTCAGTAACTTTTTCAAGCCTTTCCACATCCAGTGCAAGTTCTTTTGTTATGGAAACCTCTGGATGCTTAAGCTGCAAAACCTCTATCCAGCCTGCCAGGGAAGAGGTTGGTGTTCCCAGCTGATGAGCAGTTTCACGCGACATGCCAACCCAGAGCTGGTTCTGTTCAGCTTTCCTTGAAGAACTGAAAGCCAGGTATGACACAAGAATGAAAAGAAGGATTATTCCAAGCTGAATATATGGATAGTACATCAGCATTGTCAGTATTGTGCTGTCCTTATAGTAAATAAGGTTGAAATGGTTGTCTTCAAGATCTATCACTATCCTGTTATTGTTCTCCTTAATCATTCCAAGCTGTTTTTTCAGGTACCTGGGATCAATCATCTTTTCAGAATCAAAATTCCTGGCCGAAATAATACTGTCCGATTCGTCGGTGAGTATAACAGGTACCGTGTTGTTATTATCAATTACCAATGACAGGAATTCAACATCCTGACTTGTGTCGGCAACAGAGATCAGAGTGGTGGCTTCTGCCCACATCATTACATTTTCCCTCTCCTCGACCTTTAGTTTTTTTACCAGGTAATCTGTATAGATCAGTGATCCCATGCCAATGCATACGGCGAACAGAAGTAAAAAGAGCTTCCAGAGAGATTTTTTGCTGTACATGATCACAATGCAGTAATATTTCTATTTATCATCCCATGTAACCTTGAAGCGTGGTTTCTTTTCTGCCGGTTTCTGCATAACGGCAGTGTCATCCTTATACCAGCCGTACTCCTGGTTAAGAATTGTCTTGAGAGTCTTTTTTTCGGATTTGAAGTTATTCTTTACCCCATTTGCCGCAGCTTTCATATCATAACTTACCTTTACATCCTCACCTTTGGAGACTACCTTGAGCAGCATTGAAGTCCTGCCAAGACCGTCATCCTGTACCTCTCCGAATTCAGTTACATTGCTTTTGTTCTTATTTCTTTTCTTGCTGAGTATTTCCGACAGCAGCACTTTGACATGATATTCATAGTCATTATCCAGGCTGTGCCTACCATTCACCGAAAGGTCAACAGCTGAAGATCTGACCTCCATCTGAGGGATATAAACATAATTGTTCCTGATAAAAAAGTCGTTCTCCATCTTCTCAAAGTGAATGTTTTCCAGTTCAGAAAGCTCGATAAAGGAGGAAAGTTCTTTTACAGGATCAAAATTTATAAGTGCCCCGTTTACAAGCATTGCTTTCCCCTCAGCCGTCAGTGATCGTATTTGCGGATTAAGCAGAGAATCGAGAGGAAGGAGAACCGAAAAAGTACCTGAGAGTGACCCTGCAATGTTCTCCGCTTTCAGGAAGTTCTGCCCGAAGTTTTGAAATGAAGTGAATGCCTTGTTAACATCCACGCTTGTTACATTGAAGATCCCCTTTGAAAGAACCGAGTTATTATTATTTTGAAGGATGAATCCATTACCTGAGATAGATCCCTTTAAAGCTTTCATATTAAATGACTTAAAAGTGAGAAGCTTTGGTCTGTAATTAAGAGTTCCGGAAATTCTGGAGGAAGAAAAGGTTTTATAGGTCAGACTGTCAACCTTAAAATTTATATCGAGTATGAGATCATCAGGAAGCTTAAATGCTCTCTTTTTAACAGCTGATTTTCCCTTTGAATAAGTTTTTGCATAAAAAGCTTCAGGAATAAATCTGCTGAACGACACATTCGCTGAGACAACCAATTGAACAGGTCTTCCTTCGAGCCACTGCAGGAGATTGGTGAAGTCGCCGTCAACGGAGATTTTTTGTTCCCTGTAGAGGAATTTTAGATTTTTAGCCGTGATGGCATCTGAGATAAGTAAATTTCCCTGCACACCGGTGACTAGCAGACTGTCATTATTGAGTCCGATACAGAATGAATCGAAACTGATTTCTCCTTCTTTGTCAAGGTTTACTATCTCCGAATATCCGAATTTCTTTTTAAGGTTTACTTCCCCTGAAAGTTTCAGGTCAAATGATGCTGAGCCCCGGGCAGTACTGACATTTGAAAGGTGGAAGAACTCCTTAAGCTCTCCGGGAATGAGTTTTCCTTTCAGATTCAGTTCGGCAAACGGATTATTTAGCCTGCTTAATGTAAATGATCCCTTATACGGAGCAGATCCCAGATTTGCACTGAAGCTCTTTACTGTGAAAGACCCTGTTTCAGGCCGGTTCCCGGATCCGTTGGAGTAGATCCCCTCAAAAGAGAGATTGCTTATTGAAAGATCACTTCTGGCATAGGCAATACTGCCTTTGTCAAGACGGAAACTGACCTCAGCATGAGGATTGCTTTTGCGTGTCATCAATCCCTTTATTTTACTGTCGAGAACCAGAACTCCCCTGAGATTGTAATCCGAGAGCATATCCTGGTATTTATCCGGCAGATAGTTCCGGATTTTAGATATATCTATATTATGTCCTTTGATTTTAAGATCGTAAAGGTTATCTGCTGATATATAACCTTCAAGATCAAAATCATAGTTGTCAATCTGCAGATTACCTTTTTTGAAACTTATTCCTTTTTTGGTCTTCTGGAGGTCTATGTCAACGATTCCTGTTATTGCTTTATTGATAAAGGTACTGTTTAGCTGAATACTTTCTGTCTCTATTTCCCCTTTTGCACTGAAATCAATATTATTGCCATGGATAATGCTTTTAAGCGTTCCCTTTCTCACAACTCCCTTAATAATAAACCTTGTTGCAAGGTTATTATAACAGGATCTTATATCAGCCAGGTATACTTTCTCAAGATTAATTGTGAGTTCATCAGATCCAGGTTTTTTATTTTTCACACTAATGTCATAATTAACTTTTCCGTCAGTATCGGTAAAAAAGTTCATTTTACCTGTCTTTGCACGGATTCTCTCAATATTATAGCTTCCCAGAAGGATGTCAGTTATCTTAAATTCTATAGATACATTTCTGGCTGCCAGCAGTGTATCTGTATTTATTTCCTTAAATGCTACTGAATTAAAATTTGGGGAGGAATGAACCAGTACATCTCTCAGTTCAAGGGAAGCTTTTGGGAATTTACTCAGAAAAGAGAGTCTGAATGTTCCAACATGCAGCTTTGTAGATATGTTCTGATTCAGCGATTTAAGGATAATATCTGCAACCTTATCCTGCATCAGCCTCGAAGCTGTAAAAAGAATTACTGCACAGGCGACGATCAGTACTGCCGCCAGCTTAAATATTTTGAGTGCGATTTTCATTATAAAAATAAAGTATTCCAGTTGTTAAAACTGACAGGGCCAAAGTTAGTTCATTTGCTCAAATATTAACCTGGTTACCTGAGCAGGAAGGAGAGGTCGTCGGATTCTCCGAATTCTGCAGGAAGCAAGCCATTTTTGAATACCCTTACATTTTTTGGTCCTGATAATGCAAGTTTATCATTTTCGAGTAATAGCATTGATCCTTCACGTAATCCGGCAACATATATGCCGGGATTGGCCTCAATGAATTCCATTATCCGTTGTTCCCTCGTCTCTCCTGCGTGTCCGGGCGGATTAAAATCAGTGTAATGAGGATTTATCTGGAATGGAATGAGATTGAAAGCTGAAAAAGAATCCGGTTCAACTACCGGCATGTCATTGGTTGTTTTTATTGCAGGACATGCGACATTCGCCCCGGCACTCCATCCTATATAGGGCACTCCGCCTATTACCTTCTTTCTTACGATTTCGATCAGGCTGAACTCCCTTAGCATTTTTAGCAGCTTCCAGGTATTTCCTCCTCCAACAACTATTACTGATGCATTATTTACTGCTTCCACAGGATCAGTAAAGTGGTGAATGGAGATAATTTCATGTCCTAATTCCCCGAATCTGACTGCTACTTTTTCTTCATATTCATCATATGAAAAAGTAATGGCTGCATAAGGGATGAATAGCGCTTTTACCTTATTTACTCCCAGAAAAGCTTTAATTTGTTCGCCCGGGTAACCAAGATAAGGTTCTCCAGAATTTGTTGAGTTACTTATCAGTAATAGCCTCATAATAAATGAAGTAAAATTATTGTTAAGATGTTTCGGAGAGTAATAGATTTTTTATATCATGGTTCTCCGGAATATTATTTACGGAAGAAGTATTGAAAGTATTGTTCAGGATATTAAATAACAGGATTTTTCCGCTTATTACCTCTCCCGTACCGGTAATTATTTTAATTACTTCATTTGCCATAAGGGTACCGGTTATGCCGGGTAAAACTCCAAAAAGACCAACCTGGAGCGGAGCAGGATTTTTAAAATTTATATCAGGAAGGGCGGGGTTATAGCATCTGTAGGTAGGCCCCCCCTTGTAGTTGAAAACTGAGACAATTCCCTCGTATTTATAAATTGAACCGTGAATCATTGGTTTATCCAGAATGATACAGGCATCATTAATTATATACCTTGCCTCAAAATTGTCGGTGGCATCAACAACCATATCAAAATCACGAATGATTTTCAGCGAATTCGAAATATCGACCTTAAGGTTGAAAACCTCAAATTCCACAAAGGAATTGAGATGTTCAAGCCTGTTTTTTGCAATAACTGATTTTAGCTTGCCAACATCATTTGAACCATAAAGGACCTGCCTTTGAAGGTTTGTCTCATCCACCATATCAAATTCAGCGATGGCTATCTTCCCGATGCCGGCAACAGTAAGATATTGAAGTACTGAGCAACCCAGTCCGCCGGCACCTATAACGAGGACCCTGGATGTTTTAAGTTTTTCCTGACCCCTGATGCCGATCTCGTTTATCATTATCTGCTTCGAGTACCTCCTTATCTCTCTCGGAGTTAGTATTTCATATTTCATTACCACCTGTTTTCATTTAACACAAATATATGAACAAACGGGCAGCAATGTAGTAAAAAACAGGAGCAGAGGTTCACACAAAAGTTCTTTGTGGGTCTCTGCAATAAGGGGCTGTTGAAAAAGTCTTTTTAACCGCAAAGCACGCCAAGGAGGACGCAATGTACGCAAAGATAAAATACTTACAATGAGATCTTTGCGAACTTTGCGCAATAACTTTGCGAACTTTGCGGTTAATGGATTTGGACTTTTCAACAGCCCTATGGCACAGAGCGAACGGAGAAAATACTACCTTAAATTTTAGATTTTGAGACAGCCTTTAGTTATTGGAATTAAAGAGAGATCAATTTTCCAATTTAAAGTCTCTGCATAATATCTTTCCGGAATATAGAGAAGGTTAATCGTTGAAAGTAAAGGCTATACCTACTTCAAACGGATAGAGTTCGGGCCCCTTCCCTTTTTCAAACATGGATGTGAAATAACATGTGCCATACAGCTGAAAGAACTCATAACCGATCCTTCCGGTAGCTCCCCATCGAAAGGTATTCAGGCTGAAATCATCTTTATGTTTTTCTTTCTCCTTTCCTCCGGAATAGTAAACAACCTTAGTGTGTGATCCGAGTTTGGCAGCACCAATTACTCCGGCCCCGATATTGATCGTCCGTTTGCTGTCAGCAAGAGGTATCTGGGCTTCAAGGATTAGCGGCAGGGTTGCATAAGTAGTCACCAGCTTGGATTTGGAATAAGTTATTCCCTGGGGAGGATTATAGGGACCAATAATCCCGTTTTCATCTTCGATAATGGAATTATTTCCATCAAAACGATATTTATTAAAATTTAATCCAAGGGTTGCTGCAATACCAAAGTGCTTTGTAAATCCTATGTTTACACAGGGAAGAGAAAAATTCCAGGTATACGACTTTGCAGTATTTAGGTCCATATAGCTATCACCGGGATTTAAAGAGGTACTCCAAAAATCTGTCAGTAATGAGTTCAGTCCGAGTTCGAATCCTCCGATATGACCCTTGAATCTGTCATAGTTCTTCTTATGAAATTCTTTCGAAGTGCCTTTGAATACCACCACACCATCTTCATCTTCCACAACCCTGAATTCTTTTTTCCCGATTTTTACCCTGGTTTCATCTCCAATCTCTTTAACTGAGAAAATTTCATCACCTACTTCAACTATTACAGTATCCTTTGTTGTGGATGATTCACTCTTCACTCTCTTCTCCGGATATGTCAGATTTTCTTTTTTATTCAGTGAATCAGTATTATTCCTGGTTGTATTCTCAAGAGTTTCCAGTTCTTTTAATTTTTCCTCCTGGCTGAAGGAGGGCAGCGCAATCAGAGCTGCAATTGAGATGCATATAAATCTTTTCATGGCGTTAAAATAAAATTGTTATTTGTTTTCAGGGATGGGACGAAGATGTTGTGAGAAAAGTTACGGCTGAACATCTCTTTTTTTAACCGGAGCCTGAAATTTCAGGATTCCTGAGCTGAAATTTACTGATGCAGGCTGACCATTTTCGTCATTTTTCATATCAAGAGCCATCTGCCATCCAAGCAGTTTATTGAGTCCTGTCACTCCGGCCTCGGCAATCTCATATCCCCTGAGGGGCGAGTCATCCTCTGCTTTTTCTTTCAGGAACTTATCCCTGAAAGTCTTTGAAATGAATTTGCCTATATGACTTCTCTCATCAAGGGCATCAGGTAGATTAATTGCCAGACCAGATGGAATAATTGAATTGCTGACATTTCTTTCTCTCAGATCGGGCTGTATGTTAACAGTAATTTTATTAATTGGGATCTCGTGATTATCACTGATTCTGACTTTTAAATCATCTGAAGGAGCAATTCCGTAATCTTTACCCGGGATTGCATTTTTATCCGTTTTAATTCCGGCAACCCTTTTCTCACTTTTCTTTTCAGCAGTCGCTATACTGTTATCTTTAATATTCCGGTCTGTTACCGTCTGAGAAGATAACCTCTGCAGATTGCTGTCAGGCAAAATGTTATAGGATGAATTGCCTGATTTTGAAGATTCAGATCCGGGTATGACAGAATAAATAATTATGACGAGAGAAATTGCTGCTGCGGTGCTTAAGGCTGCAACTGATAACCTTATTACTTTTTGAAATGTTGTTCGTTTTAGCAGACGGCCCCTGTTTTTATAAGTTATTCTTTCAGGGTAAAGTCTGGTTTTCTGGATCTGATCAAAAGTCTTTTTCTTGTCAGGATATTCATTTACAATCTCCATCAGTTCTGATTCCTGACTGGCATTAAGATCATTTTCAAGGTAAGCTGCACAAAGATATTCGAATTGAGACGGAGAAAGATCGGATGGTGATTTCTTCAGATTCTCCTTATGGTGAAATCCCGTTCCTGATGATGCAGGTTTCACGCTGGTCAGATCGTTAAATTCTTCCCTGAGGTCATGGTTTTGCTCAAGGAATAATTTAAGCTTTTCGACCTGCAGGCTGTTCAGATTGCCATCGAGCCAGTCAATGATCCATATTTCGTAATTTGATCTGTCGATTTGCATGGCTAAAGCACGGTTTCAATTTTTCCAATAAAATTTTTCAGTGCAATTCGTCCCCTGTAAATATTAATTTTTACATTGGCTTCGGTAAAACCTGTTATTTCGCTGATCTCCTTATAACTGTAACCTTCATAATCCCTGAGCATTACCGAAATTCTTTGTTGTTCAGAAAGCCTCAACAATCCTTCATTAAGAATTTCATTCAGATCGGTGTATTGAGATTCATAAATTAGTGAGTTCTCATGATCCTCTTCAAGAAAAGTCATTCTTTTTTCTTTCCTGATGATGTCGATCATATTGTTATATGCAGTTGTAAACAGCCACGACTTCACTACAGTGTAGTCAATTTCTGCGACATGGCGCCAAAGCTTTTCATAACTGTCCTGTACGATATCGTTTGACCTATCATCATCTTTCAGATTCCCACGGATAAAGCGGTAAACCGAATCGGCATACTCTTCAACTGATCTGTTGTATTCTTTTACTGTCATAATATCAATACAACGCAAAGACGGATGAAACTGAAGAAAGTTACAGTTAACGGGTAACAATTCTTCGGATTTTTTTGACTAAGGATCAAAATTCGGGCCCAAAGAGGTGATACCTGGAATTTTCGAAATGAAAAAGAGGCTGTTTCAAAAGTCTTTTGAGACAGCCTCTTCTTTATCCATGGTGGAAAAGTAAATCCTTTATTTTGACTTATAAACCCTTACCCAGTCGATTTCCATTGAGGTCATACCGTTTATTGGTTTATCAAGGCCTCCTGAGAGGATAACATACATTGGCTCCTGCGGTATGTCGGTGGTCTGAACATATATTTCAGTATTATTAATCATCCAGGTTAGACTATGAGGCGTCCACTCAAGTGTAAATATGAAAAAGTCATTTGCATATCTGGATCCTATTGAGGCTTTTGAGTGATTCGATTTATTGGTGAACAGGTCGATCCAGACTTTCCCGTTTGATGTCCGGCAGATATCAATATGTGGAGTGATTTTATCGGCAAGCATCCAGAAGCCGCTCTTGGCTTCAGGATTACCAAGTTTGATCTTGGCTGAGAAAATACCATATTTCTGCCTGAAGCTGTTTCCTGAGTTTATAATACCTGAAGTGTAATTGAACTCTTTGGAAGAAAATCCCTTATCGGCAGTCCATACCTTGCCGTTAACTCTTTGAGGCCGGGTATTTATCTTCAGTATACTGTTCCTGATTTCAAAATTATCTTTTTCTGTAAATGCCTGGAGATCCGATTCAACAGAATATCTGTCTTTAAGTAGTTTTTCTCCCCAGTAATAATTTGTGATCCATTTTTCGGTGTCAAGCTTTTCTCCGTTAAACTCCTCGCTGAAAGTAAGCTCTCTCTGTTTCAGAATGTCAAATTTGGAGGAATCTTTTGTCTTGAAATACCATATAATATCCTGATTTTTGCTGAGTTTGTCGTATTCCTGTGCCTGTTTGAACATTTCTGTTTTCTCAAATCTTTTTTTGTCAAGCAGATAGCTCTTTTTTCCAATAAATTCCGGAGAGGCAACGTATTCTTTAAGCTGCTGATATCTTTCAAGCCGTTTTGAATCGTGAGTATTCAGATAGTTGGCATACTCCTTTGAGTCTTTGAACCTGTAGAATTGTTTTATTTCAGGACTTCCTTTTAATCTGGTGTATTCAAGAAGCTTTTTATACTCTTCAGAATCTTTGAAAGTGATCGGCTTCATGTTCTTTTTAGCAAGGAATGCAGAGGATCTGATAAAGGAATCAAGTTCTTCAAACCTCTCAACTGTTCTTGTCCTGGCAACTGTCTCTTTTCCTTTTCCCTTGAGGTAAGCCTTTATTTCCGGATCTTTCTGAAGGGATTTAAATTCAAGGAATTTACTGTATTCTTCCGTATCCCTGAATTTGAAAGGTTTCATCTTTTGTTTTTCCCTGAACTCAGTCGATTTTATAAAATTCTCAAGTTTCTCGAATGAGTTTATTTTTTCAGATCCGTCAAGGTCCAGAAATCTCTTCAGCTCATGGCTGCCTGTGGTTCTGAAATAGAGCACTATATCCTTTGCTTTCTGAAGGGAAATGAACTCTTTCTCCTTGGCAAATTCTTCAGAGGATTTATATCGGAGCGATTCAATTTCTTTTCTTTTCAGAGAAAAATCAGCAGAATTGACCAATCCATTCAACTCATTGTACCTGGCAAGCTGATCAGATCCCGCAAAAGTATGGAGTTTCTCAAATTCAGTTATCAAGGCCTTTTCAGCTTGCTCAATTTTAGAAGTCGAAGGGATCATTCCCAGTAAAAGCTTGAGACTTGCCATTGCAAAATTGGTTTTTGTACAACTGTTAAAGATAAAAATCTTTCGAGAATAATTAGTAACCAATCTTCAAATATTTGTTTTTATGGATTTAAACCCAGGTGAGAGTGATTGTACTTCATTGAAAATTCAGAAATTAAATTAAAATATTTGTAAGTTTATCAGTCAGTTTTTAACTTTGATTAACCGTTCAGTCGAAAAACGGTTTTAAGGTAATTTTTATTGAATGAACGTCCTGTTTATCTGTACGATTGAAGGTTTTGCCAGGATAACTATCTGCCAGGATGATGTGGATGAAGATAACATTTCCAAAACAGTTGACAGAATCATTGCCCTTTATAAATAATGAAATTATGAGAATAACATATTATACAGGTCTGGTAATTATCAATATATGCTTAAGCATATTGACTATCACTGCACAAACATTACCGGCTAAAGAAATTGTAAGAAAAGCAGATGATAAATTCAATGGCGAGAAATCAGGCATAAGTACTATGGTTATGACAATTGTCAGACCCTCATGGGAGCGAACGGTTGAATTCAGGAGCTGGACCATGGGCCGCGAGAATTCATTAACACTGATCACAGCTCCGGCTAAGGATAAAGGCCAGACATTCCTTAAACGGGGTCAGGAGATGTGGAGCTGGAACCCTTCAATAAACAGACTTATCAAACTCCCGCCATCAATGATGTCGCAAGGCTGGATGGGGTCTGATTATACAAATGATGATATTCTTAAGGAGTCATCAGTAGTAAATGATTATACTCACGAAATTGTATCTGAAGAGATTATTGGCGACAGGCTTTGCTATAAGATCAAAATGGTCGCCAGAGCGGAGGCTTCTGTGGTATGGGGACATCAGATAAGATGGATCGATAAAAAGGATCTTCTTGTCTTAAAAGCGGAGCTGTATGATGAGGATGGATCGCTCGTGAGGACTGAACTGGGCTCTGAAATAAAAGCAATGGATGGCAGAGTAATCCCTACAAAGCTCGAGCTTATTCCCGCTGAGGAGAAGGGGAACAAAACCGTAGTCATTATTAAGGATATTAAATTTAATGTTCCTATTGAAGAGAGCTTCTTCTCACAGCAGAATATGAAAAGGATAAGGTAATAAATGGCGCAGGGCTAAGAGCTCAGGGCACAGGATTTGGAATGATTTGCCCTGAGCCCTGAGCCCTGAGCACTGAGCACAAAGTCCACAGTATCGGGCACGTATAATAATTAAAATGAGAAGGCAGGGAAATGAAAGATGATTTTAAGATAGCCTGGCGAAATCTCTGGAGAAACAAGCGTCGGACAATGATTACATCCGCCTCTGTATTCTTTGCAGTATTCTTTGCTGTCATAATGCGATCGGTTCAATTGGGAAGCTACGACCGGATGATAATGAATTTCATAGAATCATATACCGGTTACCTTCAGGTACAGCATGTTAAATACCAGGATAACCCGTCTGTTGATTATTCCTTTGTATACAGCGATTCCCTTGACCGGGCTGTTGAAGGTGTTAAAGATGTTGTTTCAGTAGCACCCCGTATTGAGTCATTTGTGCTTGCCTCAAGCGGAGCCCAGACAAAAGGGGTGGCACTGCTGGCAATTGATCCCGCGAAGGAAAAGAAATTCTCAAACCCCGAAAATAAACTAGTAAAATACACAATTACATCTGATGTGTTCGATAAAATTAAGAGTTCCCGGGCAATTCCTGAAGAAATAGCCGACAAACTGGAAATGATAGTCGGATCATCTTATTCTTCCAGGGCAAGGCTTGAACTTGATCTGGGGTTATCGTCTTCAGATAATGATCTGTACATGGATAATATTCTCAGGGCAAGTGCCGTTCCTAACGGTTTTCTGGCAGAAAACGATGAAGGTGTCCTGGTTTCATCCAGACTGGCTGGATTTCTGAAAGTGTCAATTGGTGATACTGTGATTCTCCTGGGCCAGGGTTACCATGGATCTTCTGCAGCAGGAATATTCGCTGTAAGAGGAATAATAAAAATGCCGGTGGCTGATATCGATAGTAAACTGATCATAATGACAATCCCGGCGGCTCAGAAATTCTTTGATGTAACCGGAAAAATAACCTCCCTCTCCGTAAATCTGACCGGAAAATCAAAACGGACAATGAGCGGGGCTCAGGCAGGTATCGGCAAGCTTCTTACTGATAAAAGCACTGTAGTAAAAACCTGGGAGGATCTTAATCCGGTGATGGTCCAGCAAATACAGGGAGACAGTCAGACAGGTCTGGCAACACTCGCTATGCTCTATTTCATAATTTTTTTCGGAATCTTCGGTACTGTACTGATGATGATCGCTGAGCGGACACGTGAGTTTGGAGTCCTGGTAGCTATCGGGATGCAAAAGAACAGACTTAAGAGAATTGTCACTTTTGAAATGATCCTGCTGGGAATACTTGGACTGGCAGGCGGAATGACAGTTAGCGCACCGGTGATTATCTATTTCTATTTTAATCCGATCCTCATGAAGGGAGATATCGGGAAAATGATGGAGGATATTGGATGGGATGCGGTAATGCCAACAGCATGGTTCGGCCCATATTTCTACTGGCAGGTAATAGTAGTATTCATAATGGTACTCATTGCAACAATATATCCTTTGAGAAAGATCACTAAGCTAAAAGTGATTGAGGCGCTTAGGAGTTAAAAAAGAATAATTATGATATTGTCAATCTCATGGAAAAACATATGGCGTAACAAAGTGCGGAGCCTTGTAGTGATTGTTGCTTCCACTCTGGGTATTATATCGGGTGTTATGGTGGTGGGTATTATGGAGGGATGGGTCGAACAGAGACTACACGACGCAATATACAATGAGGTGTCACATATTCAGATCCATAATTCAGATTACCTGAAAAATGAGGAGATAAATCTGACGGTCCAGGATACTGCTCTTGTAGCAGAAGCTGTAAAACAACTGCCGGGACTAAAGGGATGGGTGGCAAGGACAAAAATGGTTGTTATGGCAAATACCCCATGGGCAAATACAGGGATCTTTATTTACGGTATTGATCCGGAAAGAGAGAAACAGGTATCAGAGATTTATAAAAAAATAATCCCGGGAGCAGGTAATTATCTTGATAAGGATAAACCGGGGACCATACTCATAAGTGATAAAACTGCTGAAATACTTAAACTTAAACAATACTGCCTTACAGATACGGTAATTGGTAAACTGGAGAGGGGGGAATTTCCAAAATCCGTACTTTCAAAGCTGGCGGGTATCAAGGATGAACGTTTCCGCTCGCCCAAAGATTTCAGGGCAATACTAAAATCTTTACTTACAGGGAAAGAGCTTGACAATTATGGCCGCCAGCTGATGGACTCATCACTGGAGTACAAAATCAGAAATAAAATTCAGATTACCCTATCCGATGAGCAGGGGACTCCTGTGCAGGGAACATTCAGAGTATGCGGGATATACCGGACGACAAATACGGGTTTTGATCAGGTAACTGCGTTTGTAAATGCCGGAGAGCTTGCTGCGTTGTATGACGGGAAAAGCATACTCATTCATGAGATCGCCATAATGATCGAAGACATTGAAAATGCAGGGTCTGCAAAGGAAAAATTATCGGGCATATCCCGGCACAACACTGTAAGTACCTGGAAGGAACTGGCACCTGATGCAGCAATGATGAATGATTTCATGATAATATATTATTTCATTTTTATTGGTATAGTAATGTTTGCCCTGGCTTTTGGCATCATCAATACCATGATGATGACTATCCTTGAGAGAACAAGGGAACTCGGAATGCTGATGGCAATTGGGATGAACAGGCGCAGGATATTCAGCATGATCATGCTTGAAACAATATTTCTGACAGTTGTGGGAGCGGCTGCCGGAATGGTTGGAGGCTGGGTAATTGTAATGTCGCTCGGAAAAACCGGGATCCATTTTTTAAGCTGGGGAGAAGGTTTTGAAGCTATTGGCTTTGCAGCAACAGTTTACCCTGTTATCACCCCCTTCTTTTTTATAATTATCACTATCATGGTTATTTCCACTGCAATTATCTCTTCAGTGTGGCCGGCAAGGAAAGCTTTGAAGCTTGATCCTGCCGAAGCTATTAGAACAGAATAGTCTTTCTTACAATATAAACTGAAAAACAATGAAGGTCCTTGAATTAAAAAAGGTAAATAAAATATATGATGGCTCGGAAGTCCCTGTGCATGCTGTCAATGACGTTTCTCTTGATTTTGACGAGGCGGAATTTGTCGCAATTGTCGGCCCTTCAGGATCAGGAAAAACCACACTTCTTAATCTCATTGGTGGTCTCGACATGCCTTCATCAGGAGAAATTATAATTGACGGAACTAACCTTTCAAAACTGAAGTCATCACAACTTATTGATTTCAGAATGAGAAATATAGGTTTTGTATTTCAGGCTTATAACCTTATACCAGTACTCACGGCTAAGGAGAATGTGGAATTCATTATGTCGTTACAGAAATGGCCACGAAAAGAGCGCGATGAGAGGACCCTCGAACTTCTTAACGCTGTGGGTCTGGGCGACAGGATAAACAGCAGGCCTTCAAAATTATCAGGAGGACAGCAGCAGAGGGTTGCCGTTGCAAGAGCTCTTGCCTCCAGACCCAAATTTGTCCTTGCCGATGAACCTACTGCAAATCTTGATTCAAAATCTGCAACAACCCTTCTCGGGATAATGGAAACGCTTAACCATGGAGAAAAAATAACTTTTATCTTTTCAACCCATGACCCCCGCGTTGTTAAGATGGCACATCGTGTAATTACTCTGGAGGATGGAAGGGTGATATCTGATGATGTAAGGGAATAAATCTGCACAGGCATCTCATATGGGAAAGATTCTGATGTTTTTTTCACTTCTGGTTTTAGGTTTCGGATCCGCTTTGTCACAGGAAAAGCCCCGGTTCCTGACATTGAACGGATACCTGTCGACTATGCAGAGCGCTATGTTCAACTCATTGTCAGGACCTTTTATCAATGATAACCTTATTCACAACAGGCTAAACCTGAAGGGATATGTAAATGAAAATATAACTTTCGGGGCGGAATTCAGGAACAGGCTTTTTACCGGAGATATGGTAAGGAGCGTACCGGACTATGACGATATGATTGCTGATGATCAGGGCTGGGCCGATCTTTCCTGGAACATTCTTAATAAACAGTCGTTTTTTCTGAATACAACAATCGATCGTCTCTGGGCTGATTTTAACTATGGAAAATTTCAGGCACGGATCGGCAGACAGAGGATAAACTGGGGACAGACACTTGTTTGGAATCCGAATGATATCTTCAATACATATTCCTTTTTCGATTTTGATTATATCGAAAGACCAGGAAGCGATGCAATCAGGCTTCAGTATTTCCCCGGATATTCTTCCGCAGTCGAATTTGCCATCAAAGCCGATCATGAAAACAATGTAACAGCATCGGCACTCTACAGGTTTAATAAATGGGGCTACGATATACAATTTCTTGCAGGCTATGTTGACTCTGAAGATCTGATGGCAGGGGCCGGATGGTCAGGGTCCTTTGGTTCCGTCTCATTCAGGGGAGAAGCAGCATGGTTTCAGCCATATGATAATTTCAGCGGAGCAGCTGGTACAGGTATCTTCACTTTCGGATTTGATAAAACTTTTAAAAATAACAGCATGGCTCAGGCTCAGCTGATGATTTGCAGTAATCCCGCGGATCCTGAAAGTTTCAGCGATTTTTATTTCGGAACACTCTCTGCAAAGGAGCTGGCTTTTTCAGAATTTACAGCGTTCGGACAGCTTACCTGGCCTGTTACCCCACTCTTCAATGCATCTCTTTCTGCAATGTGGTTTCCGGATATGAATGGCTATTATGCCGGTCCTTCACTGGATTTTTCAGTTGCTGAGAATGTCGATTTCTCACTTTACTGGCAGCATTTTGACAGTAAAACAGCATCTTCCTCCGAAAAAATCAACATGGCATTTTTAAGAGTTAAAATCAGTTTCTAGAATTTTCATACTTTTGCACAAAAAAAAACGAAAGATGGCTCTGGTACATGAATTTGAAAACTCCGGAAACTGGCTGTTCAGAAGAAGAAGCTGGCTACCCGTAATATTGGTTGTTGCAGGTATAATTGTTATGTACCTTGGTAACCGGCAGGCAATACTCTTTGATATGCGCGATGAGCTTATTTTTCTGGGAGTAAGCATTCTGGGGCAGGTTATCCGTATACTGACTGTCGGATTTACTCCCAAAAATACTTCCGGCCGGAATACCGTTGACGGTCAGGTTGCAGATGAGCTGAATGTAACAGGCATATATTCACTGTTGAGGCATCCTCTCTACCTCGGTAATTTTTTCATGTGGCTTGGACCTGTATTATTCCTTCGTTCCTTCTGCTTTACATTTATCTTCGGGCTTATCTACTGGCTGTACTATGAGCGGATAATGTTTGCAGAGGAACAATTTCTCAGGAGAAAATTCGGTGAGGTATATGACAAATGGTCAGAAACCGTAAGCTCCTTTATTCCATATTCCCTGAAATTTGTACCACCAAAGCTTCCTTTCTCGGTAAGGAATGTCCTTAAGAGAGAATATAACAGTTTTGTAAATATTTTTGTGATTTTTATCTTAATGGATCTTTTCAGAAACTATTTCCTTTCAGGAAGGATCTCCCTGACTCCAATGTGGATATACCTTACAGTTTCGGCTGGGGTAATATGGATTGTTGTGAGGACTATTCACAAGCAAACAAAATGGCTTGAGGTAACAGGACGTTAAAAGACAAAAGACAAAAGACAAAAGACAAAAGACAAAAGACAAAAGCAAGATACCCGTTTAATTCACTTTTGTCTTAATACTTTTGTCTTTTATCTTATCAGATTATCTTCTTGATCCAGTGAAAATCATTATATAATAAAGCAGCGTAGCCAATGACCCGAGAGCGGCAACTACATATGTATATGCTGCCCATTTTAGGGCATCCTGTGCTTTATCATGATTATTATAAGATGTTACTCCTGCATTCGAGAGCCATGCAAGCGCCCTGCGGCTGGCATCGATCTCAACCGGCAATGTAATAAAACTGAAAACTGTCGTAAATGCAAAAAGAATAATTCCGGCAAGCAGGAGTGCAGGGAATGTCTGGATAAGCAAAACGCCTGCCAGCAATATCCACTGTACCCACTTTGACGAAAAACTGACAACCGGCACCAGCTTGGACCTTAATCCAAGCCATGCATAAGCTTTGGCATGCTGGACTGCATGTCCGCACTCATGTGCAGCAACTGCTGCAGAAGAGATGCTTCGTCCGTTGTAAACATCATGGCTGAGATTAATAGTTCTGTCAGCCGGATTATAATGATCGGTAAGCTGACCCTCTACGCTTTTGACTGTTACATTGGATATCCCAAAGTCTCTCAACATTTTCTCGGCAACATCACGTCCCGACATACCATTATCAAGGGGTATCTTTGAGTACTTGGTAAATTTTGATTTCAACACCATGCTCACGATCCAGCTCAGGATCATGAAGCCTATAAAGATTATCCAGATATTCATAATATTTATCCTCCTAATTTTTATTTTTAAACCACAAAAGGCCTGCCAAATATTCATTCACAGTCCGGAGAGGTCATTTTGTCATATATCAATCGAATGGTGACCATCAGTTATAAGGTACTTTTATTGCAGGCTAATATTATCTTTGTGATGCTATGAATTTAATTAACAGAGCTCTCGCATTCCTTTTGTCACTTCCTGTTCTGTTTTACAGGTATAGCATCTCTCCTTTTCTCAGACCTGCATGCCGGCATGTTCCATCCTGTTCGCAATATATGCTTGACGCTCTTAAGTTACATGGCCCGCTGACAGGCCTTATAATGGGAACAGGCAGAATTCTCAGGTGCCGCCCGGGTGGCACGCATGGATATGATCCGGTACCTCTGTTTCGTTTCAGACGGTACAAACCCCTTTCTTCCATTTTTCACAGATGGAAAACCGAAAACAGATTAAAGAGCTGAGACCCTGCAGGGACGGGTCGGTATGGATACGGACGGAACATCCGGGTAAGATCCTAGAAATTCAGTTCCTCCCTGAGATGTTTAAATCCTGACCGGCTTACGGGCAGCTTATCACCAGACTGGAGAATGGCCACATAATTATCCTTACCATATGGCTCGATGCGTTTAATCTCTGACACTTTTACAATATAGGAACGGTGAATTCTTACGAAATCGGTTTTTGAGAGAGTGTCCTCACACATCTTCATTGTCTGCTGTTTGAGAGCCTTACCGGCCTCGTGGTAAATCATAACATAATCGTCCTGTGCTTCCAGGTACCTTATTTCCTCAACAGGTATAAGGTTTATGGAATTTCCTTTCCTGACTACCATCCTGTTGACAGGGGAGGCGGATTCGGGCTTTATTGCCAGAAGCTGACTTGCCGGTTCCTTATTGCCATTTTCTGACCTGATTTTTGAGATAGCTTTTTTGACAGATTCGAGAAACCGTCTTTTAGGAAAAGGCTTCAGGAGATAATCGACAGCATTGAGCTCAAAAGCTCTTAATGCAAACTGATCGTATGCAGTTGTAAAAATAATCTCAGGTTTCTCAGTAAGAACTTCCAGCAACTCAATTCCGGTTAGCCTGGGCATTTGAATATCAAGAAACACCAGGTCGGGCTTCATTGCTGAAATTGTTTTCAAACCAGTAAAACCATCCGCGCATTCAGCAATGATCTCAACTGATTCTACTTCACTCAGATAATGCTTGATTATTTCCCGTGCCGGAGTTTCGTCATCAATTATTACAATCTTTATATTTTCCATTGGTTACTATCTCCCTGAAATGTTCTAAAGCCAGATTAAGTTCATTCTCTCTTTGCAAGCCCTCAAAAAGACTTATTCTCCCTGGCGTTAATTCTTAATTCTTTTAAAAATAAAGGCTGCAAAGTAATTCTATTTAAGACATAAAGCACTGCTTTGAAATCCGCTCCGGGTGAATTTTGTTCAAATTTAAATATTAATTTGAAAATTTGGATTACTTATAATCGATCGGGAGATAAAGTGTAACTGTATAAATTCCGTTTTCTTTTGATGTTTTCATGGAACCCTTATTACCATAGAACAGTTCAAGCCGTCTGGAAACATTGAGCAGTCCTGTTCCTGTTCCTTTCTTAAGCGATGGGGCAGGATCGTAATTATTGCTTATGCTTATTTCGAAGAAGCCATCAATAAATCTTACATGTGTTATGATCCTGACACTCTCGGTGCTTTCGTAAACACCATGTTTTACAGCATTTTCATATAGTGGTTGCAGCAGCATTACAGGGATGTTAAATTCCAGACAAGCGTGTTCAATATTCTCTTCTGTAATGAGCTTTTCACCAAATCTCACCTTTTCAATTTCGAGATATAGCCGAAGGTTTTCAAGTTCATTCTGCAGTGAGACTGGCTGCTCGTCTTTTCTTGAGAGAGCATATCTCATGAACTCCGATAGCTTAATAACCATTTCCCGGGCTTTTTCAGGGTCGGTGATTGTAAGCGAGCTGATGGAATTGAGACTGTTGAACAGAAAATGAGGATTGATTTGTGACCTCAGCATCTTTAATTCAGTCTCTTTTACAAGACTTTCAAGCCGTGCCTCTTTAGCATTCTTTTCTGAGAGATTAGTAAGGCTTATAAAAAGAAAATAGGATAGAACCACCAATCCGTAGATAAATACGCCCGTACCTATCCTGTAAGGAAATGTTGCCTCCCAGTAGGCCAGGTAATCGGTATTTTCGGGCAGTACCAGGAGGACAATATATTTGGTAATTAATACCCATATGGTAATTGAAATGGCTCCGCTGATAATTAGATTTGAAATCAGAGTTGCAGGCCGCACTTCACCCGTATTGAAAAAGCTGAAGGGGTACCATAGAGAAATTGCAATTCCTGAATATATTATAAGTGACGTCAGGCTGTCAACTATACCTATATAAGTGAATTTACCATAAGCATAGTAAAACAGCAGTGACTGGCCGAGCGCAAGAAAGAGCCAGACCAGCCACCATACTATAAGTCTTACTTTGTTTGAGAGTACCGGATGTTTCATCAGGAGACTAATAACTTTTTATTTCGCCGCCGCCAAAGACCACAGCTCCTTTTATTACAAGCTGCCTGGTAGTATCAATTGTTCTTCCGGGATTCAGCCTCCTGGAGTCTCCAAAACCTCCCAGCACAGGAACAACCTCAATTTTCACATTCCAGTCGTCGGGTACTATGATCGTTGTACCTCCGAAAACACAAGCCAGTTCCAATTCAGAAACACCCGGGGCAAGCTTCGCTTTTGTGAGGTCAATTTCACTGCCTCCGAAGACTGCAGTAAGTTTTCCTCCCCTGAAATTATCTGATACGATCTGTCGCTCTCCACCACTGAATACATGTACATAGTCTATATAATCATCACCCGTCTGGGGAGTGGTTGAAACAGCATTCCAACCCTTGCGCTTGGAGAAATGAATATTACTCCTATTATTATGAATATTGAAGGCCAGAACATATTTACATCAAAGGTTTCCCTGAAGATGTGCGGGATCAGAAAGAAGGCTCCCACAGCCATCACAATGATACCTGAGGTTTTTCCTCCTGATGAACCTAAAGTAATTACTACTCCTATAGTTATCAGCAGCATAGGCCAGCTGAATATAATATGATCAATAAAACCCGGGAAAAATCCGGTGTTTTTCAGAACGAGAAAGAAACCGACGAGAACAAGAATCACTCCGATAATTGCTCTGTTGTTCGTAAGGTGATGATGATCGTGCCTATGATAAGGCTTATCATCCCGATAGTTATCATTTGTTTCCATAGCTGTAAATGTATTTGATTCTGGTTTAAATGTTTCAGTTTTTCAATTTAAAAATGGATGAAAGTATAAATGACAGGCCGATTAAGACAATAACACCCGGCCAAAAAACAGTTTTAACAATTTCCGGAGTAACAATAAAGATCTCATCCAGCAGGAACCATGTCCCTCCGGCAATCATTAGCAGCCCTCCTGTGAACTGGAGGTTTAATACTAACAGCATTCCAATGAATATCAAAGCTGTTTCCCAGGTGAAATAGTTGCTTATGCTTCCAAAGTTAAAAAGGTCATTGGTTGCAACCAGGAGTGCCACGCCCAGCAGGATAAAGAATAATCCTACGCCAAGCCGGGGGTGATGCTCCATCTTTCCTGAATAGTTGTAATCTCTGTGTCTCATGGTATAGTTTTTTAATCTGAATCAAAAATAATTCATTGATTGCAAGGTCATAAGAGCAAATCGGTGAATGACGGTTTTTAACCGGTATTTGGTGAATAATGACAAATAATGTTACTTTTTTGTTGATAATTTTTTTAATTGAAGAAGGATTCATATTTTTGCAATCCAAATTTTGAAGAGATGTCCGGTTCGTACACGATAGGATTAAGTGGGTTGAAAGAAGGACGCCACACAATTGATTTTGAGATTGGTAATAAGTTTTTTGAAAGTTTTGAGGAGTCGGAAATTAAGGAAGGAAGCCTTTTTGCAAATATTGAGCTGGAAAAGAGATCTACGCATATTGACCTGTTTATCAGGATTTCAGGCAGGGTAAAAGTATGCTGTGACAGGTGTCTTGAGATGTTTTTCTGCCTATTGAATGCGAAAACAGACTTTTGATTAAATTCGGGAAGAAAATAGAAGATAGTGATCCTGATATAATCTCCTTCACTACCGACGAGCATGAACTGGATCTGACGCAGCATTTTTATGAATATATTCATCTTGCCCTGCCGATAAAGAGAGTGCATCCTGATGATGAAAATGGAAACAGCACTTGCGATCCGTTAATGTTGGATAAGCTGAAAGAGCTTATAGTTGAGGAGGATAATGATAATGATCCCAGATGGGATGAACTGAGAAAATTAATGAACGATAATTAAAAAGAATTAAAATGGCACATCCTAAACACAAACATTCCAAGACCAGAAGAGATAAGCGCAGAACACATTACAAAGCAACTGCACCTCAGGTAGCCAGTTGTTCAAACTGCGGCTCATCAGTTCTGTATCACAGAGTTTGTCCCGAGTGCGGATATTACAGAGGCAAGCTTGCTATAGAGAAGAAGGTAACAGCCTGATTTTCCTTAACTAAATAGTTTATATATGAGAATTGGCCTTGATGTCATGGGTGGTGATTTCGCACCCGATGCAATCATTGAGGGCGCAGTTGATTCCCTCCGGCATTTAACAGACAGGGAGGAACTCTACCTTATCGGTGATGAAAGCTCCATTAAAACAAAGCTTAATGAATTGCAAACTGACCCGTCCAGGTTTCATATTGTGCATACCACACAGGTGATTGAGATGGCAGATCATCCTGCCAAGTCTTTTTCACAGAAACAGGATTCAAGTATTGCTGTGGGGTATACGATGCTGAATAACGGAGAGCTGGACGGCTTTTGCAGCGCGGGAAATACCGGCGCTATGCTGGTTGGTGCCACATATACAGTAAAACTTATCCCGGGTGTGCTTAGACCTGCCCTGGCTACAATACTGCCCTGCATCGATAACCGTGATTCTGTTATACTTGATGTCGGTTTAAACCCCGACTGCAAGCCCGAGGTTCTTTTGCAGTATGCAATACTCGGCAGTATCTACGCAAAGTATGTGCTGGGTACCCAAAATCCGACAGTGGGATTGATAAATCTGGGAGAGGAAGAGACTAAAGGTACACCTGCCATTAAAGCAGCATATGAGCTGATGAAAGAATATCCCGGAATAAATTTTGCCGGAAATATTGAAGGTAATCACCTCTTCAGGGAAACAATGACTGATGTCATTGTCTGTGATGGATTTGTCGGGAATGTCATCCTGAAGGAGGGTGAAGCATTCCATCATATCTACAAAAGCAGGAATCTGAAGGATGAATATTTTGACAGGCTTGATTTTGAAAATTATGGAGGAACACCCATCGTTGGGATAAATGCGAATGTTGTAATCGGACATGGGATTTCCAAAAGAAAAGCCATAATGAATATGATTCTTCAGACTAAAGCTGTAGTGCAAGCAAATCTGGCGCAAAAGATCAAAGAAGCAATTTAATTATGGAAAAAATACGGGCAGCTATAACAGGGATCAATGCCTGGGTTCCGGAGTATCGGCTGACAAATCATGAACTCTCTAAGATGGTTGATACATCCGACGAGTGGATTATGCAGAGAGTCGGGATAAAGGAAAGACGGATACTTAAGGGAGAAGGTCTTGGCAGTTCAGATCTTGGGGAACAGGCTGTGCGGGGATTGTTACTCAAAACAAACACTGCCCCCGAAGATGTCGACCTGCTGATCTGTTGCACAGTAACCCCTGATATGCTGTTCCCTGCAACTGCAAATATTATTTCGGATAAATGCGGAATTAAAAATGCCTTCAGCTTTGATCTTAATGCAGCCTGCTCAGGATTCCTGTTTGGACTTCAGACAGGCGCTGCATATGTCGAAACAGGCAGGTACAAGAAAGTGGTAATTGTCGGAGCTGATAAAATGTCTTCTATAACAGACTATTCCGACCGAACAACATGCCCTCTCTTCGGAGATGCCTCCGGAGCGGTTCTCCTGGAACCTACCAATGAGGAAACAGGAATAATGGATTATATTTTTCGTACCGATGGTTCAGGACGGAAATATCTCCATCTCAAAGCTGGTGGTTCTGTTAAACCGGCAAGCTATGAAACAATAGACGCAAAAGAACATTTTGTATACCAGGAAGGACAGAGTGTCTTTAAATTCGCTGTCTCCAACATGGCCGATGTCGCTGTTGAGATTATGGAAAGAAATAATCTTAAACCGGATGATATCTCATGGCTGGTACCCCATCAGGCAAACCTGAGGATCATAGATGCAACAGGCAGAAGAATGGGACTTGACCCGGAAAAGGTTATGATAAACATTCAGAATTACGGAAATACAACCTGTGCCACAATTCCTTTATGTATATGGGAGTATGAGAAGAAACTCAAAAAGGGAGATATACTGATACTTGCTGCTTTTGGAGGTGGTTTTACATGGGGATCGATCTACCTTAAATGGGCTTACGACCACGTATAGAGAATACATTACTGTATAAGTACACCCCCCCCCTTTAATTCCCCCCCTCAGGGGGGGATAAATCCAGTATTTTAATAAAGTCCGTGTAGATATAACAGATTTTCTCCCCCCTGGGGGAGATGCCGCGCAGCGGCAGAGGGGGTTAATCATAGTACAAGTACCCACAATTGGTGGATATACCGCGCTTCTTTCACCGAAGCTTCGGCGAAGGTGAGCAGCGGCAGAAGGGGTTATATAATCCGGAATAAATAGTATAAAAATGACCCTGTTCTGTTTTTATCTGCAATAGTTTTTATATTTGTAAGTTATTACATATAAATCTCAAAACTTTTTAAACCAATGGCAAAGTACAACGAGACCGATAACAACACCATAAATCTTATTAGCACCGGGACTGATATTACTGGCGATATTAAATCGAACGGGGATATACGTATTGACGGAACACTCAAAGGAAACCTCAATACCAAGGGTAAAGTGGTTATAGGTCCGACAGGTAAGGTAAGCGGAGAGGTAATTTGTAAAAATTCGGAAGTGTCAGGAATTGTTGAAGGTAAAATTATCGTTGGTCAGCTGCTTAATCTGAAGGCATCTTCAAAAATACTTGGCGATATTGCTACAGCGAAACTCTCAATAGAACCGGGAGCCCTCTTTACAGGCTACTGCAAAATGGGAGAAGGAGAAACTGATGGAGCAACAGGGTCGATTAAAGAAAAAGAATCTGAAAAACCCGGGAAATAAAGGGCTTAATGATTTTGCAAGATATTCGGGAATAGCCTTCCAGATGATAGCTGTAATTCTTTTAACTACCTGGGGCGGCATTGAACTGGATAAACTCGCAAAATTCAATACCCCCGTCTTCACTATCATTCTTTCAATTCTTGGTGTTTTCGCTGCTATCTATACAGCAGTGAAAGACTTTATCAGATAGCTATGCCGATGAGACAAGTTCTTAAATATGTCTTATTGCTTATTCTTCTGATATTATTCTTAACCGGCACAGGTTACCTTATAAAATCTTTTTCAGGAATAAATCTGCTTTTGAATGATATTATCATTCTTTCATCCCTCTTTGCGCTTATCTCCCTCATTACTCTTTCAGTTTTCTTAAGAGGTCAGAGCAGGGAACCCGACTCGCAGGCTATGCATACTCTCGTTTCAATCAGCCTTAAGTTCCTGCTTGATATGGTACTTGCGCTGTTATGGTTAATTATTTCTAAAAAAACTTCCCTCACCGCTGTTTTTCTATTTTTTGTTATATATTTAACACTCACTTTATTTACACTGTTTGTTATATTGAATAAATTGAGCAACAGGACTTTATAAAACTTAAACTGCTTTGAAAACAAAGGATCTTATCAGTCTTGTCTTTATCCTTCTTCTCACCGGAATGACAATTTCAGCCCTGGGAAGTGAACCTCAGGAAGAGACCAAGAATAAGGAAAATGGTGAATCAGAGGAAGCTTTTGATGCGAGTACCTTTATAATGGAACACATTGCTGATTCACATGAATGGCATCTTTTTACAAGGAAGAACGGAGAGAGCGTGGCAGTCTATCTTCCTGTTATTCTGTATTCAAAGGAAAAAGGGCTGGATGTATTCTCATCAAAAAAGCTTGCTCATGGACATACCTTCAACGGTTATAAACTTGAAGAGGAGGGTGAACTGAAAGGAACAATCGTTTCTGTAAATGCCGAAGGTAAGATCGATGAGGAGAATATTCCTCTGGATTTTTCTATAACCAAAGCCGTTGTTGGGTTATTTAGTGCAGCGATTATCGGACTGCTGCTGTTTCTTTCCCTGGCGAGATCCTACAAAAAAACAGGGATCAGCCACCCGAAAGGGATCCAGAGCTTTCTCGAACCCGTTATCCTTTTTGTTCGCGATGATATTGCAATCTCAAATATCGGAAAGGATAAGTACGAAAAATATATGCCCTATCTCCTGACGGTCTTCTTTTTCATACTTATTAATAACCTTATGGGGCTGGTACCATTTCCTCCTCCTTTCGGAGCGAATGTTACCGGAAATATAGCTGTGACTTTCGTGCTGGCAGTATTTACATTCCTTATAACCCAGCTCAGTGGAAACAAGAATTACTGGCGTCATGTTTTTGCTACACCAGGTGTGCCTTTCTGGCTTTTACCCGTTATGATACCTGTTGAAATAATAGGTATATTTTCAAAGCCATTCGCACTTATGATACGTCTCTTTGCCAACATTACGGCAGGCCATATTATTGTGCTGAGTCTCGTCTGTCTTATCTTTATCTTCAAATCACTGGGAGTAGCCCCGGTTTCAATCTTATTTGTAATTTTTATGGATTGCCTCGAACTTCTTGTGGCATTCCTGCAGGCATATGTATTCACATTACTGTCAGCTCTTTTCATAAGCCTGGCAGTTCAGGATCATCATTAATTTTTATTGTTAAATTTAAAAATCCAGTTATTATGACAGGTACAATGGCAGCAGTGGGAGCAGGTCTTGCAGTAATAGGTGCAGGACTCGGCATCGGAAGAATCGGCGGATCAGCTATGGACGCAATTGCACGTCAGCCCGAAGCAACATCCAAGATTCAAACAGCCATGATCATAGCAGCAGCTCTGATTGAAGGAGCAGCATTATTCGCTATCGTGGTTGCTCTTATTGCAAAGTAAAAAATCAGGGAGCTCTGCCACGGTTGGTGGCAGAGCTCCATTAAAAATTCATTTGTAAAAAATATAAGCTATGGTTTTATTAGCAAATAGCCTGACAACCCCTGCAATAGGGACCATCTTCTGGACCACACTGATCTTCGGATTGTTTTTCCTGATCCTTGCAAAATTTGCCTGGAAGCCAATCCTGAGCGCTGTTAAAGCCAGGGATGAAATGATCAAGGGCTCTCTGGAATCGGCTGAAAAAGCAAGAAAAGATATGTTGAAGCTCCAGAGCGACAATGAAGCGATACTTCGTAAAGCCAGGGAGGAACGTGAGGGTATCCTTAAGGAAGCAAGAGATATACGCGATAAACTGATCCTGGAAGCAAAAGGTAAGGCAACCGAGGAGGCTGAAAAACTCATCGAAAAAGCAAGAATCGGAATTGAAGGTGAGAAAAGAAAAGCTCTTGCCGAGATTCGCGAACAGGTAACAACTCTGTCAGTGGAAATTGCATCAAAAATAGTGGGTGAAAAACTGAGGCAGACCGGAGAGCAGGATAAACTGATTGACAATTACCTGAAAGAGATTGATTTCACAAAGAACTAGAGAGAAGTATTGTAATGAATGACAGTAAAATTTCAGTCAGATATTCGCGGGCATTATTCCAGTCAGCTCTGGAAAAGAATATCCTCGACAGCGTCAATAAGGACATGATCCTTCTTTCGGAAGTCTGCAAAATAACTGAAACAAGAGATTTTCTTCGCAGTCCGATAATTGTTCCGTCAAAAGATCGAGATATTCCATAAGATACTTGGAGCAAACGTTGAAAAGATAACTATGTCTCTCATCGATCTGGTGGTTAAAAACGGACGCGAGAGCTTTCTTCCCGCAATTGCCAGAGTCTTCATTCATGAGACTTTAAAACATAAAGGAATAACCAAATCTGTCCTTACTACAGCAGTTGCCGTCGATGAAAAGGTAAAAGCCAGGATCAGTGCCATGATCTCAGATATCTTCAAGACCAAAGTCGAACTCGAAGAAGTTATTGACTCTGAAATAATCGGGGGCTTTATACTACGGGTTGATGATAACTACATCGATGCCAGTGTAAGGAATAAATTGAATAAAATAAAAAAAGAGCTAAGTAAGAGTGAAATACCCTCTTAAGAATATATTCAGGAATAAGGAATTTTAAGTAAACCATAATATGAGTAATATTAAACCAGCAGAAGTTTCAAAAATCCTCAGGGAACAACTGGAAGGCATACAGACCGGTGTTGAACTGGAAGAGGTCGGGACAGTGCTACAGGTTGGAGACGGGATTGCCCGCATCTACGGCCTTTCCAATGCACAGTCGAACGAATTGATAGAATTTGAGAATGGGATGGAAGCTATCGTTCTCAACCTCGAGGAAGACAATATCGGAGCAGTGTTGCTCGGTCCTACCGAAGAGATCAATGAAGGTGATATTGTAAAAAGAACAGGACGAATTGCCTCTATCGGTGTCGGTGAGGGGCTACTGGGAAGAGTAATAACTCCTACAGGGCTGCCTATCGACGGCAAAGGCCCGATTAAAGGTGAACTCTTCACCCTGCCTTTCGAAAGGAAAGCACCGGGCGTTATCTTCAGGCAGCCGGTTAAACAGCCCCTGCAGACAGGTATCAAAGCCATCGACGCCATGATCCCGATAGGACGCGGTCAGAGAGAACTGATAATCGGCGACAGGCAGACAGGTAAAACAGCAATTGCCATCGATACCATAATCAATCAGCGCAGCAATTTCGAAAAAGGAAAACCTGTTTACTGCATCTATGTTGCAATCGGACAAAAAGGGTCTACCGTTGCCAATATTGCAGCAACACTTGAGGAGCATGGAGCTCTCCAATATACTGTAATAGTCCTTGCCACAGCTTCCGACCCTGCTGCCTCACAATTCTATGCACCTTTTGCAGGAGCCGCTATTGGTGAATTCTTCCGTGATACAGGCCGCGATGCCCTTATAATATATGACGACCTGTCCAAACAGGCTGTCTCTTACAGGGAAGTCTCCCTCCTGCTCCGCCGTCCACCCGGGCGCGAAGCTTATCCGGGCGACGTTTTCTATCTCCATTCAAGACTCCTGGAAAGAGCTGCCAAGATTATTGAATCAGATGAGGTGGCAAAGAAAATGAACGATCTTCCTGAATCTATCAGGCATCTTGTAAAAGGAGGAGGTTCACTTACCGCTCTGCCTATAATCGAAACACAGGCTGGTGACGTATCAGCATATATTCCTACTAACGTGATCTCAATCACCGACGGTCAGATCTTCCTTGAATCAAGCCTCTTTAATTCAGGCGTACGGCCGGCAATCAACGTTGGTATATCAGTATCAAGAGTAGGAGGTAATGCCCAGATAAAATCGATGAAAAAGATCGCAGGTACACTGAAAGTTGATCAGGCTCAGTATCGCGAACTTGAAGCATTCTCCAAATTCGGATCCGATCTTGATGCCTCAACACTGGCGATCCTCAATAAAGGAGCTAAAAACGTTGAGATCCTCAAACAGGGTCAGTATAGCCCGATGCCTGTGGAAAAACAGGTGGCAATAATCTATTGCGGAACAACAGGTCTTCTTAAAGATATTCCAATCAATAAGGTCAAAACCTTTGAAAATGAATATCTGGAGATGCTCGAACTGAGATACAGGGATACTCTTGACAAAATCCGCGATGGCCAGATCACCAGTGAAATAACAACTGTTCTTGAAAAAGTGGCTGCTGAGTTAGTTACAAAATTCATTCCGCAGTAGAACGGATAATGTGCTTAAATTAATTCTAAATGGCTAATTTAAAAGCAATAAGAATAAGAATCGCCTCTGTTAAATCGACCAGACAGATCACCTCAGCAATGAAGATGGTCTCCGCTGCGAAATTGCGCAAGGCCCAGGATAAAATTGTAAGATTACGGCCCTATGCCAATAAACTGTACGAAATCCTGGTCGGTCTTTCACAGAGCCTCTCAGATTCTGAAATCGATAATGCATATGGCAGGGTCTCAGCCCCGGACAAAGTTCTGCTGGTTGTAATAACCTCTAACCGAGGTCTCTGTGGAGCTTTTAACGCTAATGTTATAAAAGAGGCGAGACGTATTGTGTCAGAAAAATATCCTGATCAGTTTCGTAAAGGCAACCTTCAATTGCTGACAATAGGGAAAAAGGGATTCGACTATTTCAGGAAACAATCAGTGAAGATGCTGCCTGAACAGAATAATCTTCTTAATGACCTTACATTTGATAATGTTTCAAAGGTAGTTGATCAGCTGATGAAAAGCTTTACCTCAGGCGAGTTTGACAGGGTGGAGCTTATATATAATCAGTTCAAGAATGCTGCTGTACAGAACCTTACATATGAAGTTTTTTTACCGGTTCAGTCAGTAACACCAGGGAAGGAAAAAATTGTACCGGTGGATTATATTTATGAACCTACCCAGGAGGAGATAATAAAAGAGCTGATACCGAAATCTCTGAAAATACAGTTTTACAAGGCGGTCCTCGATTCATTTGTTGCAGAACATGGTGCAAGGATGACTGCAATGCATAAAGCGACGGACAATGCAACAGGTATGATTAAGGATCTGACGCTGCAATACAACAAGGCAAGACAGGCAACTATTACAAACCAGATACTTGAGGTGGTAAGTGGTGCCGAAGCACTGAGAGGTTGAGTATTTTAGATTTCCAGGATCGAAATATACAATAATGTACAATCAGTCTGAGCTCAAAAAAATTGTCGATGAGGTTATACTAAACCTTTCATACAATACAGAGGCTGAAAAACTTATTGATCCTGTAAAGTATATTCTTTCGATTGGTGGAAAGAGACTCAGACCGATCCTTTCACTTATGTCACTGAACCTTTTTTGTGACAATATTGATGATGGGATAATGCCTGCAACAGGACTTGAGGTGTTTCATAATTTTACCCTGGTTCATGATGATATAATGGATCAGGCTCCGGTCAGAAGGAGTTTTCCTACAGTTCATACAAAATGGGATATCAACCAGGCCGTTCTTTCAGGTGATGTTATGGCTTTTATTGCAAATGAATGTTTCCTGCAGGCTCCGTCAGACTGTCTGGCTAAAGTATTCAGGGTGTTCAATAAAGCAGCAATTGATGTCTGTGTCGGTCAGCAGCTTGATATTGACTTTGAAAAATCAAAGCTCATTACCCAGCAGGAATATCTGAGGATGATCGAACTGAAGACTGCTGTACTCCTTGCTGCCTCCGCAAAGATTGGAGCTATAATCGGAAAAGCAGCAGATAAAGATGCAGAGCTGCTGTATGAGTTTGGAAGAAACCTCGGACTGGCTTTCCAGATTCAGGATGATCTGCTGGATATATACGGTGATACCAAAGTATTCGGCAAAATTGCAGGAGGTGATATTGTAGCAAACAAAAAAACCTTCCTGCTGGTGAAGGCTCTTGAGATAGCTTCTTCGGAACAGCTGAAAAAGCTCCGGGAACTCTTCTCCCCGGGAGATACGGACCCGGGAAAAAAGGTAAGGGGGGTCATTGAAATTTACGATCAGCTGAGTATAAGGCAGATTACAGAAAACCTGGCAGGTGATCACATCAATATTGCCTTCAGTCATCTTGAAAAGGTAAGTGGAAGCAAGGAAAGAAAGGAAGAAATTACCAGTATTGCCATCTCGCTTATCGGACGGGATAAATAATATAAATGGATTATAAAAAATATATAAATTTGTATCTACTTAAAATCAAAAACAAATAAGTTATATGTCACAGAATACCGGAAAAATCAGCCAGATCATCGGACCCGTGGTTGACGTTACTTTC
The DNA here is from genome assembly GCA_016715075.1 of Bacteroidales bacterium. GTDB lineage: Bacteria > Bacteroidota > Bacteroidia > Bacteroidales > VadinHA17 > LD21. The sequence goes on along the minus strand of JADKBK010000007.1, from coordinate 74,155 downwards.
GAAAAACAGGGTCTGGAGATGCCTGATATCTATGATGCTCTTGAGATTATAAGGGATGATGGATCAAGACTTGTTGTGGAATGCCAGCAGCATATCGGGGAAAAGACAGTAAGGACAATTGCTATGGACTCAACTGACGGCCTCCGCAGGGGTATGGATGTTGTTGCTACCGGTCTTCCGATAACCATGCCTATAGGCGAACAGATAAAAGGCAGGCTTATGAATGTGACAGGTGAAGCTATTGACGGTATCGGTTTCCTTGATAAAACAGGCGGGTATCCGATCCATCGCAAACCTCCAAAATATGAAGATCTTTCAACGGAGAAAGAGGTATTGTATACCGGAATCAAAGTTATCGACCTCATTGAACCCTATTCAAAAGGTGGTAAGATCGGGCTCTTCGGAGGCGCTGGTGTCGGGAAAACAGTTGTTATCCTTGAGCTTATTAATAACATCGCAAAAGCATATTCAGGTTTATCCGTCTTTGCCGGAGTTGGTGAAAGAACAAGGGAAGGCAACGACCTCCTGAGGGAAATGCTTGAAGCAGGCGTAATAAGCTACGGTAAGGATTTTCTTGAGAATATGAAATCGGGAGGTTGGGATCTCTCAAAAGTCGATATGGATTCCCTTAAAGAATCAAAACTCGCTCTTGTTTTCGGGCAGATGAATGAACCTCCGGGGGCAAGGGCCAGGGTCGCATTATCAGGATTGTCAGTCGCTGAACATTTCAGGGATGGCGACGGTAAAAGCGGCGGCAGGGATATCCTCTTCTTTATGGATAATGTATTCCGTTTTACCCAGGCTGGCTCAGAAGTATCTGCTCTCCTTGGCAGGATGCCTTCTGCCGTGGGATATCAGCCTACACTAGCCACTGAAATGGGCGTGATGCAGGAGAGGATTACCTCAACAAGACACGGTTCAATTACTTCCGTTCAGGCTGTATACGTTCCGGCCGACGACCTCACCGACCCTGCTCCGGCTACTACATTTGCCCACCTCGACGCTACAACAGTATTAAGCAGAAAGATCTCTGAACTCGGTATCTACCCGGCAGTTGATCCGCTCGATTCAACTTCAAGGATCCTTACTGCGGAAATCGTAGGGGATGCACATTATAATTGCGCACAAAGAGTAAAAGAACTCCTTCAGAGATATAATGAACTTCAGGATATAATTGCTATCCTGGGTATGGATGAACTTTCTGAGGAGGACAAACTTGTTGTTCACCGCGCCAGAAGGGTGCAGAGATTCCTTTCACAACCTTTCCAGGTAGCTGAACAGTTCACCGGAATCAAAGGAGCACTTGTTTCAATCGAGGATACAATCAAAGGATTCAATATGATTATGGATGGGAAGGTTGATCAGTATCCTGAATCTTCATTCATGCTGGTGGGAACAATCGAAGATGCTATTGAAAAGGGCGAAAAGATTCTTGCTCAGTCAAAATAATAACAGGAATGAGAATAGAAATTGTCACACCTGACAAAAAGATTTTTGAAGGCGATATTAAATCAGTAAGGGTCCCTGGCAAAAAGGGATCCTTCCAGGTTCTGAAAGACCATGCCCCAATTGTTTCAACTCTTGAGACCGGTTCTGTTATCCTGGTTGATCCCGATGGGAAAGAGACTATATTTGAAATTGAAGGCGGGGTGATTGAAGTAAAAGCCAACAAAATAATTCTTCTGGCGGATAGTGTGAGATAAGATTTATCGAATGAGTCCAGATGAATTTCGCAAACATGCCCACCAGCTTGTCGATTGGATGGCAGGCTACATGGAGAATGTTGAAAATTATCCGGTAAAAGCATCAGTGGTCCCGGGAGAGATTTTCGGGAAGATTCCTGATGATCCTCCACTGCAGCCTGAGCCTTTCAGCTCTCTTATGAGAGACATGGATGAGATAATAATGCCAGGTATAACACACTGGCAAAATCCGAATTTCTTCGCATATTTTCCTGCAAACGCAAGCCCTCCTTCCGTTCTTGCCGAAATGATGATTTCAGCTCTGGGGGCGCAATGCATGATATGGGAAACTTCTCCGGCAGCTGCTGAGCTTGAAGAAAAGATGATGATCTGGCTCAGAGGCATGATCGGATTACCTTCAGTATTTGAAGGTGTCATACAGGACTCAGCCTCAACAGCAACTCTAGGCGCGATTCTGACTGCCAGGGAAAAAAAATCAGGTTTCCTTATCAATAATGAGGGAGCTGCCAACATGGGTATTGTCAGGGTTTACTGTTCCGAACAGACACATTCATCAGTTGATAAGGCAGTTAAGATTGCAGGTATAGGGAAGAAAAACCTTGTAAAGATTCCTGTGAGGAATGACTTTTCGATGGATCCCGAAAAACTCAGGGAAGCAATTATCGGGGATAAGGCAAAAGGTTATATACCATGCTGCGTTGTGGCAACAATCGGTACAACCGGCACGACGGCAATCGATCCGGTCAGATCAATAGGAGAGATCTGCAGCGAATATGGCATATGGCTCCATGTAGATGCCGCAATGGCCGGATCAGCACTTATTCTGCCGGAATTTCAATGGATGCTTGAGGGGAGAGAATATATAGACAGTTTTGTCTTCAATCCTCATAAATGGCTCTTTACCAACTTCGACTGCTCCGCGTTTTTCACCAGGGATGCAGCTTCGCTGATCAGAACATTTGAAATACTCCCCGAATATCTAAAGACAAGAACAAGGGGTAAAGTAAATGATTACAGAGACTGGGGTGTGCCTTTGGGACGAAGGTTCAGGGCACTGAAGCTGTGGTCTGTAATCAGGTCGTACGGCCTTGAGGAACTCAGAAGAATGGTCCGTTATCATATTTCCATTGCAGCCAGTCTGGCAGAAATGATCTCAGAAGAGTCTGATTTCGAAATTCTTGCTCCCGTGACAATCTGTGTAGTCTGCTTCCGGTATAATCCACGCGGATATGATGAAAAACAGATAAATTCATTAAATGAAAAGCTTAATCACCAGCTTAATGATTCTGGTAAATTATATCTTACTCATACCGTTCTGAATGGTATCTATACCCTCAGGATGGTAACTGCCCAGACTAATGTGACTTTGGAACATGTTGAGAGAGCCTGGGCCAGAATAAAGGATACTGCCCGCAGCCTTCAGGCCTGACTCTTTACATTCTGTTTCTTCCTATTGCCATTCCAAATAGATCAATGTTCAGCAGGAACTTAAAAACGGGAGTATTCTCCCCCCGCATCCAGGAGCTCTGAACACCGCATGAGATCATATAAGGAATCCTGAAGAGATGAAAATCAGCCATCAATTCCAACCCTGATGAACTGAAAGTTTCCCGGTAATCATGGAAGACCGTTGGTTTTAAGCCTTCGGGAGTGTTCTCATAATATGTATTGCCTGTCCCCTGAGCATAATCAAAGAATAGTGATGTCCTGATTCTTTTAATATATAGCAGACTGGCAATATTAAAATCGGGGTAAACAAGAGGTGCGGCATAATCGACGGAGAGGAAATTGATATCCCTGGAAATTATATTTACATAGCCTCTCGGCAATAAAACCCTGCTTCCGAACATGAATTTTTCCGGATTCTGTTTTTCTTTCTCCAGCCTGAGCCTTATACCATTGTTTGGAAGAAAACCCGGGAAGAAAAATGAGGTACGCAATGAGATCTCCCTGCCATATATTCTTCTGTCAAAAGGAGCAAAAGAATAATTCAGATCAAAGGTCTGGGCCCATCTTGGCAATATATCACGATAGGCGAACCTGTGATAATTTGAAAAATAGATTCTGCCTGATATTATATTCTGACCATAATCATAACTTCCTGTTTCTTTGATATATACATAATTGTTGGAATAGTTGGTTGTGACTGAGGGACGAAGGTACTGGTAGAATTTTCCCGATGAGAAGTTGAGAGGCAGAGAAACAGTATTGGCATACCTGTACCCCGGTCCGGGTGATTTAGGATCCCCGACTTCTTCTCCGAAAGTTGATATTGCAGGATCGAATCCATAATCGAGTTGTGATTCCAAAACCGGATACCATCCCTGCCAGGTAAAATGAGTACGGAAGAGATGATTTTTTTCTTCTGTATATTCATAACCTACTGAAGTTATGAGGGTGCTGAGATGATTCTGACTCAGGAGGGTCAGTCCGGGCCTGACAGAAGCGGGATCGGCCTTTATCTCCTCTAGATCAGCATAAAATGGCATCCAGCTGTGAAACTTAAAAAGGTGCTGCCACTTTCTGTATGGTTCAGGGGCATATTGGCTGTTATCTGATTCCTCCCTGATCTTCGGTTTGATATTAAAGCGATTTATTAGGAATGATGATGAACCGGCAGCTGAATCCGGTAATATATTTTTTTCTAAAGGAAGTGTTGTGCTGCAAATATTATTTCCTGTTGAGGAATAATCACTGAAAATGATACTGTTGGCATCCAGCCATAGATCTGCTGCTCCAAACCTGGAATTGGTGATTCCTGTTATTTTTTTGTCGGGAGCCATGAGGTAAATATTATCGGTACCCGACACTGAACTCACGAAAAAGAGAGAATCATTTCTCAGAACGGAGGATTGGAGATCATTTTTGCCCTCACTAATCAGGCTTTCCCATTCATTAAGCGATGTATTGTATGACAAGACGCCCTCGCCTGATCCTGTCAGGGAAATTACAGTCACATTTTTCCCTCCGGCAGACCACTGAGGCCTCTGCAGATAAGCATTCCCCGGTGATGGTAAATTCTTCAGCACTCGTCCGGATTTAACATCAATAAGGGCAATGCTGTTTTTATTGCCAATTGTATTTTCTGTTGCAGCTATTATTTTCCCGTCAGGAGAGATTGCCGCAGACATATATCTTGATTTTCTGGATAGGTTTCTGATCCTGTTTGTTCGGAGATCCATCAACCTGATTATGGAATATTCCCTGTTGACCCATCTTGGATCATTTCTTGTTTCAACCCAAATAATATTCCCGTTCCCGAAGGAGATGAACCAGGGATAGATCTGGCCGGGACTGTAAATTGTTTTCTCCTTCATGGTGGAGGGATTAATCAGGACAAATGAAGGTGATCTGGACAATGTTGTTTTAACTGCAATGATACTGTCACGGCCTGCTGCGACGGGCGAATAATAATTAATATATTTTCCGTTCTTCGCAGGATTTATCTGAGGATAAGATACAGATCCCGATTCAGTTACATCGTTTGTCCAGATTGTTTTAAGTGTATCGAAAGCTTCACTGTAAAGGGTTTTCTTTTTCAGTCCGGTATTCCTGGAGAGGCTTATGTTGACCGGGTTAACAGTAAAGGGCTGTTTTGCGGTATAATTCAGCATTTTGTTCCATACCTGCGGATCATGTTTTGTCATTGCCCATGTTACCATCTGGTATCCTGACTGATAATGATCTGGTATGAATTCCCGGAATGATCCGCTTACAATCTGGTCATAATTATAGCTTTTTTGTTTTTCTACCGAGATGGCTTTCATCTGCTTCTGAAAGGAAGGATTTCGTCCTCTTCCGGATTCCGTTAGTGCAGATTCTGCAAATACTGCATCTCCCTCAAGGAACCATAGCGGTAAAAGAAATGCAACGACACCATAGATCTGTTCCCCGAAAACAAAGGACATTCCCCTGGAAAATCCTTTATTCAATGATGCCATCTGAAGAACATGAGTAAGCTCATGTATCGACAACTGCTTAAAAGGATCAAGGGGTATTGTGTTCTGTTCGGGTGTAGGGTAGAGTTCCATGCGCCTGGGAGCCCATGCAACATAACCATTTGAGTGGGTGGTATAGTTATGGATTATGACGGGAATTCTGAATTTTGTTTCCGGAAAGAGTGATCCAAGGCGCAGGCATGCATCATCGAGCGATTTTGCAAATTCTATACCTCCCTGGCCGTAACTTTCCGGGTAGATAACCGTGAACCGTGAAGTTTTTATCTGAACCCACTTCACTGATGCAGGATCCTGACCGGTATCATAGTATTGCGAGAAAGAAGCCTGTGAAAAGATTAAAAGAGCTATATATAAGATTATGAACTGATATCTCATTGAATTTAATATTCCCCAAAAATACAAAATTAGTGAGTATTAACGATGTAGCAGAAATATCAAAAAAAGCACTAATTTCGTCGTCTGGTCTAAAACGGATGTTAAGTTTTAAAAAAGATATTGGATAATGAAGAATTACAGGCTGATTAATAACATATCAGGTTGGGCAGTTTTTTTAATTGCAGCAATAACATACCTAATGACAATTGAACCCACAGCCAGTCTCTGGGACTGCGGTGAGTTCATTGCTTCCGCCTTTAAGCTTGAAGTTGGTCATCCTCCCGGGAATCCGGTCTTCATGGTGATGGCAAATTTCTTCACACTGTTTGCAGGAGGTAACGTATCAAAAGTTGCGGTGATGGTAAATGCAATGTCGGCTCTGGCAAGTGCTTTTACGATTCTGTTTCTTTTCTGGACTATTACCCATCTTGCCAGGAAAATTGTTCTTAAGGCAGAGACTGAATATAATACCTTCAGGATCATTGCAGTTATGGCTGCAGGCGTAGTGGGAGCTCTCGCTTATACATTTTCCGACTCATTCTGGTTCTCAGCTGTGGAGGGGGAAGTTTATGCAAGTTCTTCCCTGTTTACTGCTCTTGTTTTCTGGGCTATACTCAAATGGGAGGATGTGGCTGCTGAGAAAAATGCTGACCGCTGGATCATTTTGATTGCATTCCTGATGGGCCTCTCAATAGGTGTTCATCTGCTCAATCTCCTGGCTATACCCGCGATTGTCCTTGTCTATTATTTTAAGAAGTTTGAGTTTTCCTGGAGAGGACTGGTAATTTCACTGGTAACCTCCATAGTACTTCTTTCGCTGCTTATGTACGGGATAATGCCCGGAATAGTTACCATATCTTCAAAATTCGACTGGTTTTTTATTAATACTCTCGGACTCCCGTCAAACAGCGGAATGGTGTTCCATATAATAATTATGTTTGCACTGCTTATTCTGGCTGTATACTTCTCCTTTAACTCTTCTAATATTGTCAGAAATGCAGTTCTTGCAATTGCAGCACTTTTCCTTACAGGCATCTGGGTAATTTCAGGTTCATTAATTCTTAATATTATAGCTCTTTTAGCTATTTCAGGAGGCATTTGGTATATCGCCGGGAAGAACAGGATTATCCTTAACACCGGTCTTACCGCGATTTTGGTCATACTTATTGGTTATTCATCTAATGCGATTATTGTAATAAGGGCATCTGCCGGCACCCCTCTAAATGAAAACAATCCTTCAAATCCTTTTAATCTGCTCTATTTTCTTAACAGGGAACAATATGGACAGCGTCCCTTATTCAGGGGAGCAGTTTATAACGCTCCTGTAACGGATTACAAGGAAGGGAAACCAAAATATGCACTTGAGAACGGGAAGTATATTATTACCGGGCACGATCTTGAGCGGGTTTATGATCCAAGGTTTGTTACACTCTTTCCACGAATGTGGAGCGATCAGAGCGATCATGAGGCAGTTTATGAAGAGTGGGGAAAAGTCAAAGGTACTCCGATCCAGGTGGAAGATCAGAACGGCGAAAAGAAGGTTATAAGAAAGCCCACGTTCATCGAGAATATGCGATTTATGCTCTCTTACCAGTATGGCTATATGTACGTCAGGTATTTTATGTGGAACTTCTCGGGAAAGCAGAATGATACCCAGGGTACAGGAGGTGCTCTTAACGGAAACTGGATCACAGGGATCAATTTTTTAGATGAACCGAGGATAGGTACTTCCGATTTACCTGCGGATCTGAAAAATGACACTTCGACTAACAAGTATTATCTGTTGCCATTCATCCTGGGAATGGCAGGATTATTCTACCAGTTTAACAGGGATAATAAGAACTGGGGAATTGTTCTCCTGCTCTTCGTTATGACTGGAATGGCAATTGTATTCTATCTCAACCAATATCCTAACCAGCCAAGGGAAAGGGATTATGCCTATGCCGGATCATTTTATTTCTATGCTATCTGGATCGGACTCGGAGTCCTGGCACTGTTTGATGGTATTTCAAAGTTTGCAGGAGAGAAGCTCGCAGCTCCTCTGGCGGGAGTGCTTTGTCTGATTGCTGTTCCTGCGGTGATGGGAGTGCAAAACTGGGATGACCATGACAGGTCGGGGCGTTACCTTGCAAGAGACGTTGCTTTCAATTACCTTAATTCCTGCGCTCCGGATGCCATTCTTTTTACCAACGGTGATAATGATACTTTTCCTCTCTGGTATGCCCAGGAGGTCGAGAATAAAAGAACCGACGTGAGGGTGTGTAATCTTATGCTGCTGAATACAGACTGGTATATCAATCAGATGAAAAGCAAAGCTTATCAATCCAGTCCATTACCTGTTACTCTGCCTGAGAAAAAATATTATGACGGAATAAACAATCAGATATTTATTGTTGAAAAAACCAAGGACCCTGTTGATGTCTCAACAGTTATTGACTGGGTAATGAGCGAAAATAAGGGGACCAAGGTGCAGGTCTCCACTTCAGAAATGCTTGATATAATACCCACTAGGACTATCAGGATACCTGTAGACAGATCAAAAGTTATTGCCTCAGGAACTGTAAAGGTTCAGGATTCCGCTAAAATTGTTCCGTATATTGATATTAAACTGAAAGGCAGCTCCATCCTTAAAAGCCAGCTGATTGTACTTGATATCCTTGCTCATAATAACTGGGAAAGGCCTGTTTATTTTGTCACAGGGTATCATAATGATGCCTTCGGACTCGAAGAATATTTTCAACTTGAGGGTCTTGCATATCGTCTTGTTCCAATAAAATCGCAGAACAAAAGCTGGCTCGACTATGGAAGGATTGATACAGATATCCTTTATGAGAATATGAATAAAAAATTTGTATGGGGCGGAGCAAAGGAGAAAGATGTAAATATAGACTATAACCATAAACGGACACTTATTGTGGTGAAGGCGAGAATGAACTATGCAAGACTTGCAAAGGCTTTAATTGCTGAAGGTAAAAATGAAAAGGCAATTGAAGTTCTAAACTACTGCATGGAAACTCTTCCGATCGATAAATTATCCTATGATCCATACGTTGCTGATGTTATCGAAGCATATTTTGCTGCCGGAGAAACAGAAAAGGCTCTGTCAATGAGCCAGGCAATGACAGCATTCTATTATGATCATCTGGATTATTATCTCAGGCAGAACGGCTATATCATTCGTTCAGCTGAGTTTGAGATTCAGACTGCTATCCAGTACACCTCAAGAGTGGCAAATGCGTGTAAAGCAAACGGAAAACCTGAACTTGCTGAGGAGATTAATAAGAAACTGGAGGGTTATTATACAGATTATGTCAGGACAATACAACCTGATCTGAAGTGATAATGCACAAAAATTATCTGAGATAGGCAGGAACCTCTGTGATAAGATATTTTTCCAGGAGGAATATTATCTTTTCAGGATAAATGGGTTTAAGAATGAATTCGTTGCATCCTGCAATATAGGCTTCGGCTTTTGCCTGTTCTGAGGAATATGCAGTTATCATTATTACAGGGACGCTTTTGCTTACCTTCCTGAATATTCTTACACATTCAATGCCGTTGATAAGCGGGATCAGAAAATCCATGAAGATGATATCAATTTTATTGTCCTCATGACTGATATAATCAACAAATTCCTTCCCGGTACGAAATATCCTTATGTCTGCACCTGAACTCTGCAGGAGAGTTTCATAGTATTTAATCGAAGGACGGTCGTCCTCAACTATTACTATGTGTTTGCCCGTAAGTTCTAAGCTGTTGATATTCACAGTCATTTGCAGATCTGATTAAAGTATCATAAAATTAGTACAAGAAGATGATCCACAGACGATTTAAAATCGCAATTATTAACATTTTATCAACAATATCGTCATTATAAAGATAACAGATATTTGCAATAGATAATAAAATTTCGGAAATTCGTGTGAATAATTCCGGATACTATGTTTAAACAAATTCGTTTTGTTAAAACTGCAATCGTGTTTATAGGATTGATAAGTTTGACCAGGACAATCTATGGACAATCGGGTTTTGACAATTCCACAAGAGCGCTTTATATATTTGATCTTGTAGCAAAATATGTCAATTACGGTCCGGGATTTGCCGATTCATCTGCTTTTAAAATTGGTGTACTGGTAGGAGATTATGATCTCATAAGTGAAATGGGAAACCTTGCCAAGACACGCACCAGAATTCAGGATAAGCCCGTTTTGGTGATGGGATTCCGGAAGCTTGAGAGCCTGACGCATACCCAGGTACTTTATGTTAACAAAAATGCCGGATTTGACCTTGCCAAAATTAAAGAGAAGATTACAGGCACACAGACAATGCTTGTAACTGAGGGATATCAGTTCAGGGAATCAATGATTAACTTCATTGTTGTAAATGGCAAGCCTCAGTATGACATAAATGAGGACTACATTAAAAAAGAGGGAATGTCAGTTCCGCAGACCTTGCTTTTTACTGCCGTCAAGACAAAGGAGGACTGGCAGAATCTGTTTGATATTGCCAGCAGGGAGATCGAAGCCCAGAAAGTGACAATTAACCAGCAACAGGAGACTATAGAGTTCCAGAGGCGGGAGATACTTAAACAGAAAGCTCTGCTCGATAGTCTCGACATGGAGATAACCGCCAGGGAAAAGACTCTAAAAGAAAAACAGAAAATTCTGGATAGTCAGTTTGCCCGGATAAGCAGGCAGAAAGGGGAGATCACTGTTCAGAAACAAACCATAGCACTCCAGCAGGATGAAGTCAGGGTTCAGCAGGATACCCTTGCCGGTCAGAGGGAAAAAATATCACTTCAGCTCGCAAGGATCAATGAACAGCTTATGAGGATCTCAGAGCAGGATACCAGGATAAAAGTACAGCTTGAAGCGATTGAAAAACAGAAGCTTATTCTCTATTTTGTTCTTCTCGCACTTCTCCTTGTTTCGATCCTCGGGTATTTCATCTACAGAGGATATAAGATCAAAAAGGAAGCCAATATTGTACTTGAGGAGAAAAACCGAACCATTTCAATTCAAAAGGACGAAATAGAGCAGCAGAGAGACCAGGTAACAGTGCAAAGAGATCTTATTACCTATCAGAACAAGCATATTACTGACAGTATCATGTATGCTAAGAGGATCCAGACAGCACTTATCCCCTCTCTCGAACTGTTCAGCGACAAGCTCGATCACTTTGTGCTGTATAAACCCCTGGCTATTGTAAGCGGTGATTTCTACTGGGTGGCTTCCCAGGGAAATATCCAGGTGATTATTGCTGCAGACTGTACAGGGCATGGTGTTCCCGGAGCATTCATGAGTATGCTGGGCGTTTCATTACTAAATGAGATTGTTAATGAAAAGCATATTGTCATGCCTGATCAGATAATTGAAAATCTGAGGAAGGGAGTTATAACGTCATTGAAACAGGTTGCAGATGAAGACAGCATAAAGGATGGAATGGATATAGCCATTTGCGTTGTAGATTTTGATAAGAATATTTTATGGTATTCAGGGGCTAATAATCCTCTGTATCTTGTCAGAGGGAATGAACTGACGAATTACAGGGCCGACAAGATGCCTGTGGCTATACATTACAGAATGGAGCCGTTCAAGCTGCATAAGATTGATCTCCTGAAAGGCGATGCTTTCTACATTTTTTCAGATGGTTATCCAGATCAGTTTGGAGGACCCAATCAGAAGAAATATATGTCAAATCAGCTCAGAGAGACCCTGGTGTCACTTTCCGGAGTTCCAATGATTAAACAGGGGGAAAAAATGAATGAGATCTTTGAAGAGTGGCGTGGCGACAATCCTCAGGTTGACGACGTTATTCTGATAGGTGTGAGGTACTAATTACATTCAACCTGAGTAACAGTACCAAGAACAGGGTTGGTAATAGTCGGATTGGCAGCTTTAAAATCATCTATTTCTGTACCGCAATACTCCGTTCCTCCATCAGAGGTAACTATAGAATCATCACTTGTATTACGCGTGACAATTTTGCATGTCTGACAATCCCCGAGATCGCTACATGAATTAACAGCCCATGCCAGCAATAAAAATGCTGCTCCGGAAATAACTTTTCTTTTCATCAGCAGGATATTTTCACTTAAATATTGTAAAACTCAATTCGTACAGGATTTAAGAGATCTAAAAAACCTTCAGGAGAGACCTTGATTTGGAATCAGGTAATAACCGGAGGTAATGTACTGAAAATGGCTGGAAATTACCGGCATTTTACCTTTATAACCTGATTCCCGACTGTAACATCAGGAGCCGTCTCTTTTGCTATCAGTTCATCCCCGCAGAATTCAGTTTCCGGGGATGAAAAAACCTCCAGTCCATTCTCATATGTAACGTCCTGACAAACTTTACACCCGCTGATTGCCTCACATGAGTTTGCAGCCCAACAGATAAACAACAATGCCGCAATAAATTTAATTCTGTTTTTCACGTTCAGTTTTATTCATCAAAGATACAAAATCACTATCTTGATTAGCAGATTTATGATAAAAAGTATTCCGGATATGAAAAATGAAGTATCTGTGCAGCAATCATCAAAAAATGAAGTCCTTTAATCAGGAATGAAAATATTTATAAATTGCATAAAAAATAATTGTCATGGAAGATTCAAAAATGAAAAAACATGTTACCGTTGTTGGAGCCATCCACATCGGCATCGGTGTTCTTAGCCTGATTGGGGCAGTTGCCACCTTCTTTGCATTGAGATTCGCAATGGGAATGGCCGGACAGGAAGGAGAAAACACGGGTGTTGTTGTTATCCGGTTCCTCTCAGTCAGTCTGCCTCTACTTATTACTGTACTGGCAACAATTGCTCTTGTTGGAGGGATTGGCCTTTTTACCTATAAGCCGTGGGCACGGTACCTTGTAATTGTGTTTGCTGCCCTGGGATGTCTTTTCATCCCCGTTGGAACTCTGAGCGGTGTCTATGCTCTTTGGGTTTTACTGCAGGATGAAACTGTTAAATTATTCGAAAAACCATAACAGAATTTATTTATTAATCTATAGCCGGGTCTTTTGGCTTTTAAAGTCAAAACCCGCTATTTATATAATTGGCTGTAGAAAAATCTTTTCTACCCCTGCCTGCCGTGTAATTCTTCAGAATTAATGTAAAAGTTTGTTTTTGGAAGTTTTATGCTATTGAAAAAGTCAGTTTCTACCCCCAAACCCCCCAGGGGGGGCTTTCTGAGTCACTGCCTTACAAAAAGTCCCCCTTGGGGGATTTAGGGGTGTCACAAAGAAAATTGACTTTTTCTATACCCCAAGAGGACAATATCACCTGCCAGAAATTTTTTTTAGATCCAACCATAAATTGATTTATTTTTGTCGGATGATAAAAATTCAACATTATGGCTGAGGATAACAAAATAATTTTTTCAATGTACCGGGTGGGGAAATCATTTCCTCCTCACAGGCAGGTGCTTAAGGATATCTCACTCTCATTTTATCTTGGTGCCAAGATTGGAATAATCGGTCTTAACGGCTCTGGTAAATCAACACTTCTGAAGATCATCGCCGGCCTGGAAAAGGAATTCCAGGGCGATCTGACTTTTCTGCCAGGCTACAGTGTCGGACATCTGTCGCAGGATCCACTTCTGGATGAGACACGCACTGTCAGGGAAATTGTTGAGGAGGGTGTGAAAGATACAATGGAGATCATCAAGGAGTTTGAAAAGATCAATAACAGCTTTGGCGATCCGCAGGTATACGAGGATGCTGACAAAATGCAGCTGCTGATGGACCGTCAGGCTGTCCTCCAGGAGAAGATCGATTACCTTGACGGCTGGAATATTGAATATAAGCTCGAACGCGCAATGGATGCCCTCAGATGCCCTGAAGGTGATGCAAGGGTTGATGTACTCTCAGGAGGGGAACGAAGACGGGTTGCTCTCTGCCGCCTCCTCCTTCAGCAGCCGGATGTCCTGCTGCTTGACGAACCAACAAACCACCTTGATGCCGAATCGGTACAATGGCTGGAGACAACACTGAAACAATACAATGGAACTGTGATATGCATAACCCATGACAGGTATTTTCTCGATAATGTAGCCGGATGGATACTCGAACTCGACAGAGGAGAGGGAATTCCCTGGAAAGGAAATTACTCATCATGGCTGGAGCAGAAAGCCAAAAGGCTTGAAGCAGAGGAGAAGGGAAATGTAAAGAGAAGGAAAATACTTGAGAGAGAGCTCGACTGGGTGAGGATGTCTCCTAAAGCACGGCATGCCAAATCCAAAGCCAGATTGGGAGCCTATGAAAACCTTCTTAACCAGGATGTGAAACAGAAAGAGGAGAAACTTGAAATATTTATACCTAATGGTCCGCGACTTGGAGATAAGGTAATTGAAGCCAGTGCACTCTCAAAATCATTTGGTGACAAACTACTTTTTGAAGAGCTGGAGTTCAGTCTGCCCCCAAACGGAATAGTTGGGGTAATTGGTCCCAACGGTGCCGGAAAAACAACTCTCTTCAGACTGATAATGGGTCAGGAAGAACCTACCAAAGGTACCTTCAGGGTCGGAGAAACGGTGGTGCTTGGATACGTTGATCAGGCCCATGCAGCAATTGATCCTGCCAAGACAGTATATGAAGTTATTTCCGGAGGTCAGAATGATGTAATGGTCGGAAACCGTCTTGTTAATGCAAGAGCTTATGTTGCCAGGTTCAATTTCACCGGAGCCGACCAGGAAAAGAAATGCGGGATTCTTTCAGGCGGAGAGAGGAACAGACTTCACCTGGCTCTTACCCTTAAATCAGGTGCAAACGTTCTTCTTCTTGATGAACCAACAAACGATATTGATGTAAATACCCTGAGGGCACTCGAGGAGGGACTGGAGAACTTTGCAGGATGCGCCGTGATAATCTCACATGACAGATGGTTCCTTGACAGGGTTACCACCCATATACTGGCTTTCGAGGGCAATTCAAAAGTGGTATGGTTTGAAGGCAACTATTCTGACTACGAAGAAAACTATAAGAAGAGAGTTTCGGATACTACGCCGAAGAGGATAAAGTATAAGAAGTTGATATAAAATGTATGGACGGGTCTAGACCCATCCATGCAATGTTCCCGTATAAATGTAGGGACGGGTCGCGACCCGTCCCTGACAATGTTTCGGTTTAAAATGTAGGGACGGGTCTCGACCCGTCCTGACAATGTTTCGGTTAGAATGTATGGACGGGTCCGACCCGTCCTGACAATGTTCCCGGTTGAAAATGTATGGGGGTCCGACCCGCCTGACAATGTTCCGGTTTAAACGTAGGACGGGTCTGGACCCGTCCTGACAATGTTCCGGTTAATGCACGGCGGGTCGCGACCCGTCCCTACAATGTTCCGGTTTAAAATGTATGGACGGGTCGCGACCCGTCCCTGACAATGTTCCGGTTTAAAATGTAGGGACGGGTCTCGACCCGTCCTGACAATGTTCCGGTTTAAAATGTATGGACGGGTCTCGAATAAAATGTATGGACGGGTCGCGACCCGTCCATGCAATGTTCCAGAAGGGACGGGTCGCGACCCGTCCCTACGATGTTCCCATTTGAAAGGTAAGGACGGGTCGCGACCCGTCCCTACAATGTTCACGTTCCTCCTATAATTGGTACTCCAGCGCCTTTCTTGTTGCTTCAGGCGTGGTTAACCCCCTGTCACCCAGCTCAAGCCATTTCCTCTCTTCAAACCTTTTGACGATTTTTTCAATGGTATCCTTTTTTACTCCATAATCACTAAGATGGGTTTTAATCCCCAGTGATTCAAAGAATTCCGCTGTCTTGCTGATTGCAGCATCAATTCTTTCCTCATCAGTGCCCTCTGTAATATTCCATACTCTCTCACCGTACTGAATCAGCTTTTTGCCTTTCTCTACCCTGAGTACTTTCCATAATCCGGGCAGTACTATTGCAAGTGTCCTTGCATGATCGATACCATGAAGTGCCGTCAGTTCATGGCCAATTGAATGTACCGACCAGTCACCAGGCACTCCGCACATTATGAGACCATTAAGCGCCATTGTTGCACTCCACATAAGATTTGCCATAGCATCATAATCTGCAGGATTTGCATATGCCTTAGGGCCTTCCTCAATGAGCGTAATGAGTATTGCTTCAGCAAAACGATCCTGTATAGGAGCATTGACAGGATAGGTGAGATATTGTTCAATTACATGCACAAAGGCATCAACTGTTCCGTTTGCAACCTGGTTGCGTGGCAGAGTGCCTGCAGCCTCAGGTGTCAGAACCGAAAACTGAGGAAAGGAGTATGGCGATGAAAAGGCAAACTTTTCAACAGTTGATTTACGGCTTATTACTGAGTTCTTATTCATCTCCGTCCCTGTAGCTGGCAGAGTGAGGATAACACCAAAAGGAATTGAGGCTGTGACAGGATCACTCTTCGACAATATCTTCCAGGGATCTCCATTCTCATAAAGTGCGGCTGCAGCAATGAATTTAGTTGCATCAACGACCGACCCTCCGCCAGCAGCAAGAAGATAATCTATCTTTTTCTCCTTGATAATTTCAACTGCCTTCATCGATGTTTCGTAAGTCGGATTTGGCTCAATACCTCCAAATTCAGTGATTTTGAAGTTCTTAAGAGCATTAATGACATTATCATAGACTCCGTTTCTGAATATACTGCCTCCTCCATAGAGAAGCATAATATTTGCTGAGGAAGGTATTTGAGACGCTATCTTCAGAATCTGATCCCTTCCAAAGAATATTTTCACGGGGTTATAAAATTCGAAATCATTCATGATATTTAATTTTAATTATGTCAGCTCAAAATAACGAATAAATGAGTGAAATGACTAAATCCCACGGGAATTATTCTGTTATTCATTTAACAAATACTTGTTAAAGAATTAAAACATTTTATATATTTACACAAATTGTGCATCAGATCCGTATAAATATTTTTTACTAAACATAATTGTATTCAGGCAATATTGGCAGTTTGTATGCAATATGATGGCTGTTTGATATGTAAAATATGAAGAAATTCATTTTTAATCTTTCGTGATGAATAAAAAGAAGTTAAGAACCATTTTGCTTATTGATGATGACAAGAATGATAATTTTTATCATGAAAGGGAGATTAATAAGACAAATTCCGAGATATCGGTAATAACGAAAACCTCGGGAATGGAGGCGCTTGAATATCTTAAGTCTAATCCAAATAAACCCGACCTTATCTTTCTGGATATCAATATGCCGATTTGGGATGGATGGGCTTTCCTCCTTGAATACAGCCAGCTGAGCAAGGAAATCCAGAATGGAATAATAATCATGGTACTCACCTCATCGAGAAATCCTACCGATGAATTAAGGGCAAAAGCATGGGGATTTGTTTCAGGGTTTATTATCAAGCCTCTCTCCAAAGAGGTTATGGAGGATATTATTAAAAAACATTTCGCGGAATAGCTGCAGCCTTCCTGTACCGGCGGCCGGTAATTAACTATTAAACAGAAGCTGCCAGGATTTCAGCCACATCATCTTACCTCCCTGTCAATGCAGATGGCGCTTGCCTGCTTTGGCAATACTCCTGTTCAGCCCATACTGAACATCAGCTAATGATCCCTTGATAAATAATAAAAATACTATATTTACCCTTGAATAATTACAATATAAACTATAAAGCTTTACAAGTATGAAAATCCTGAATTTCAAATTGCCTGCTATACTCCTCATTTCAATTGTTATAATTGCGAGTTGTAAAAAAGATGAAGCAGAAGTTTCATCATTTGTCGGAAATTATGTTATCACCGAAGCAACTGTTGCGTTGTCATTTAATGTTCCGATAACAGGTTTGGGAGATGTCCCTGTTCCTTTAGGAACTCCAATAACAGAGGCGATTCAGACTGCGTTGCTGGGCGCTGTTTCCTGTGCCTCTGCAGATAAAACTTATGTTGAGTTAAGAGAAGACTTTTCTCTTTACATGAGTTGTGAAGGTGCTAATCCTTTAAATGCCGGAACATGGTCACAGGAATCAGCAACTGTATTACTTCTAAACCTGAATAGTGCAGCTGTTCCATCTGCACCTACAGGGATTGCCCTTACTGTATCTGATGTGGTGAAGAGCAACGGGATATTGACCGGTAAGACAACCGTTCCGCTTCCAAAAGAAATGATAGCTGCAATGATGACGGCGATAAACCCTTCTTTAACACTTGACCCTTCAGCTCCTGCAATCTTTCCTATCACATTCTCCCTGAAATTTACCCAGAAGTAAGAATACGCAGATAGTCTGAAAATTATACTGTAATCACAACCAGGATATCCGGTTGTGATTATTTTTTTGTTATATAGTCAAGAATGTCCTCATAAACGAGGCTGATATAGAATAGTCCACCGATCTGAGCGCTGCCAAAGCTAGTCGTATAGTATTTATTCAGAATATTAGACCCTCCCAGTTTGAAGGTGGTCTTGATTGCAGAAACTTTGTAGGCAACATGGGCATCCAGTGTTGTAAAGGCAGGGATATAACCTGCGCCAAAGCCAGACTCCCAGAGAAAACCATTCTGCCAGTGTAAATTGAGATTAAAACCCAGATTTGGAATTATAGCATGGTGACCAACAGAAAGATTAGCACGGTAATCGGGAGAATTAAACCTGGCTTCTACTCCGGGATCATCAATCCCTTTCAGCAGTTTATTAAAGGCAACATTGCTTTTAATGAGCATTCCGATTGGTGTCATGTAGTCGAGACTTACTGCCCACCCAAATGAGGAGACCGGCTTATCAGTTGTAAAATAGGTCTGAAATAGCTGGTCCTTTTCGGTCCCTGCATCTGCAGCCAATTGCGCCACCAGCTGGACAGCTTCAAAACCTTTATATTTATTATAATAGACGTACGAATCCAAAAACAGCTTTTTCCCAAGAAACAATCCTTTGTAACCGATTTCCGATGATTCGACCTTCTCGGGACTTAATCCCGGCAGTATAATTGGCCCGTTCTCAGTCACAGGCTTGTCTTTTACCGGATTCCTTCCAGACATCGGATAAAGAGGGATTGTATTAAAATGATAGCTATCCTGAACTTCCTTCATTCCTCCGATAGTCCTGAATACTCCGGCATTTATGTCAACCCATTGATCGGCAATTGAAGGGAAGCGGTAAGCTGTCTGGAAAGTACCTCTGATACTGTGTTCCTTCTTTTTATCGAGGAACCCGATAAGAGAAAACCGGGGTGTGTACTGAGCCTTGAAAAACTCGTTCCTGTCGAAGCGGAAAGCCCCTGTAATTCTTAAGCGATCATGGAGAAGGTCCTTATTTATCTGTATAAATGTTCCAAACTGGTTTATATTTATAGGATGCCCGGGGGTATCATAAAATACTGTTCCATTACTGTTTACGGAAGTGACACGGTTTGAAACACCAACCTGCAGCTCCATAAAGTGAATAAGATGGGTAAAATTGTACATTCCCTCCACCTGATACAATTTACTGTTGTCATATACTCTCGCTCCGCCTTCGTCTATCGATCTGGAGGTTATTCCATTCATGAGAGTATTAAAATCGGATGAGCCGGCAAGTGGGAAAGCCGCCCTGGATGGATCAAATACAATACCGGTCCTGAGATCTCTGTTATCGGATACTAAACGCGCAAACTGGTGAGCTCCGTTCATATCTCCCGAGATCAGAGCAGTCTGCGTATAAGCAGTCAGATAATCTGAAAACCACTCCTCGGAAGGTTTCCATGCTTCATTCAGCCTCAATGCAGCACCTCCGATATCATATGATGAACCTGAATTCTCAGTCACAGCCCATGCACGCGCATAATAATTAGGGTTATTTATCTCTACTTTACCGGAAACTATACTGAATTGACGGGCTGCAAAACGGTTCTGCGCGGTATAAACACTTGTTCCCATTGCATAATTACCCTGACCAACAACCTCGGTACGCTCGTTGATGAAATAATGTAAAGAGCCTGTTAATCGGAGGTTTTTTGTTTTATCATCTGCCAGATCGCTCTCTATCCATCCGGTCCGAGTAACCAGCTGGTCAGGAAAGAAAACGATCGCTTTGTTATAAAGTGACTCATATTCAGGTGATCCCGGAGTAATTCCCTGTGATTCCGCAATTCCATTTATAACCTGTGGAGCGACATCCTTAAGATTTAAGGATACCAGCGACTCATCTCCATAAGTGTTGACACCATCATAACCTGGATTTGTAAACCGGGTCAACGACGGATTATTTAAATCTGACCTGTCTCTTGTATCGTCTGCATGCCAGTCAGTGGCAGTAAGATAAGATGCTGTAACTTTAAGTGCCATACGGTTAGAGAAAGCTTTGGCATATCTGATATTGAAATCAAACATTGGGGTTGGCTGATCAACAGAATAAGAATCAATATTCATCATACCCGATTGAGCAGATACAGAGAGACCCTGGTTTTCGAAAGGACTTTTACTCTGCATCACCAGTGTTCCATTCATTCCCCCCGGACCATAAAGAGCTGTGGATGCTCCGACAACCATTTCAATACTCTTAACATCAATTTGAGGCAACCCAAATATATTCCCTGCAGAGAAGCTTAATCCCGGTGAAACATTTTCCACTCCGTCAATGATCTGATTCATCCTGTAGTTAGTGTAATCATTGAATCCTCTCGTATTTGGAAGATTAAATGTCAGCCCATGTACATTCATATCGACCCCTTTTAACTGGTAAAGTCCATCATAAAAGTTAGCGGCAGATATCATCTTTAAGTCGCGTATATTCATCTTTTCAATACTGACTGCTGATCTTAGAATATTCTCCTCAATACGACTGGCAGATATTACGACTTCCTGACCGAGCAAAAATTGTTCCTCCATTTTTATATCGAGAGGAACAGAGGTTGTGGTCACTTCAATATCCAGCGGCACATAGCCTACATACGAAATATGTATTCCAAGGGGAGTCTGCAGCGGAGTACTCAAAATGAAAGTGCCATCACTGCCGGTGACTGTTCCATGAACAGCATCCCTTAAGGTGATGTGAACACCAACCATTGCTTCCCCAGTTTTTGAATCGGTAATTTTTCCTTTGATTTCAGTCTCTTCTGCAAAGACTTTATTTACGATCAGAATAAAAAACAGATAAGTTATAATCTTAAGTTTGGCCTTCATTATTCGAACTGTATGTGTACATATCTAACTATAACATTAGATCTTTCCGGAAGTTTTATTAATGGCAATATTAGCAATTATTATGTAACCCTCAGGTCAGGCATAACTTTTCTTTCTGTATATCGAATACCGGCACATTAAAGAGTGAAAAGATGGGTTATTCCCTGGTCCCGATAAATAGTTGTTATAAAGAACTCTCCCCTGCTGTTTTGGAATAGAAGGGTACAAAAAAAGGCAGGTCATCCTGACCTGCCTTGATCTATCTTTTAGAAAACTGATGTCTATTCCTCTACAACAGTTTTACTGATTCCGTTCTTCTTAATTGATGCTATGCCGTTCTCCAGGCCAGCCGGAGACTCATACATCTCACTTTTGCCGATTACCTGTCCGTTTGATGCCTTCAGATTAAAATAATGCTTGCTGTTGGTTGAGACCTTACGTTCAAACCTGCCATCGTCAGTGCAGTGTTTCCTTACAGATTCAATGCCATTGGTGCAGGCAGCTTTCGTTGTATAGGTTTCACTTGTCAGAATTGCCTGGCCATTGTCTGCTTTTAAATTAAAAAGGAACTCTCCGTTTTTTGCTTTGCTGATTACAAATTTGCCCATCGTTTAAAAAATTTAGGTTAGATACTATAATGTTATAAAAGTAATAATTTTACTTATTACCAGTACAATAAATAACAAAAATGTCTTCAAAAAGGTTTAGTAAGCAACTAATTTTTTTCTCCCTGCGTGAGATTATTTTCCTCTTGAACTGATATGGTTCTCATTGACTTAACCGGGGTAATTATAATTTCGTTGTCGCACCGCGGGCAGTAATATATCTCACAACCTGTACAGGCAAAACAGTTTGAACAATGCTTGTATTCCTTGGTGCGTTCAAATTTCAGGCTGCATGACCCGCAGATGATAAAGTCTTTTTCGATAACTGTTTCCATAAATAACACAATACTGCAAATATAATATCTATGCAGACTGGTTTGAAGTATAGATTATTTTAATGTGTGAAATAAAAAAATCCATCCCTTCGGATAAAAGTTGAGGGGATGGATTTTAAAGTTGAAATTCAGCTAGTTAATAACTTTCCCCTCCTTTTGGGAGGGGCGGCCCCCCCCCCCCCCCGCCGGTTTTTTTTTTCCTTCCTTTTCTCTCCTCTTCTTTCTCCCCCCCCCCCCCCTTTTCCCCCCCCTCCCTCCCCCCCCCCCCCCCCCCCCCCCCCCTTCCCCCCCGCTCCCCCCCCCTTTTTTCCCCCCGGGGCCCCGCCCGTCCCCTTCCCCCCCCCCCCCGGGCGTCCTTTCCCCCCCCTTTCCCCGCGCCCTCCCCTCCTTTCCCCTCCCGGGCAATTTAAAACGCCCAAAGGAGGGGAAACTTTTTCTATTGGCACCCCGGAGGGGTTGAATAATGGACCCACTATACCAGTCTAATATTCAGCTCCTTTAGGGCTGTGACATTCAGTTTATAATTAAATTAAATGCATTAGTCGTAATATTGAAATATAAAATTGAAACAAGGATTATCTTTAATAGCTTAATTTTCCCGGAGTTGATCCTAACTTATTTTAAGCAACAATGAACAAAAAGAGTTTTATTCTGGTTTAGATAGGAAATTAACTTCAAATCCCTGAATGATTTATCTTTATCTGATATTAATTCAAAATAAATATGCAAATGCAACTTTCCGGTGATCTGTCAGATTATTCCCATCCTGTTTCAGAGATGTTTCATGTCCCAATTACAGCTGAGGAGTGGGATCAGTATAAACTTACAAAAGATCAGGTCGCATTTTTTAATGAGAACGGATATCTGTCTGGCATTAAGGTTTTAGAAGAATGGCAGGTTGATCAGCTCAACACTGAACTGCTTGAGATAATGGATGTCAATAATCCGAATCACCATCTCCTGTATGAATTTCACAGTAATGAATCAACTGACCCTGACAAAGTTCTTTTCCATGCACTTGGCCACTGGAGAATGACACCAGGTTTTCATGATGTATTATGGAATCCTGCTTTTGTGGTTCCGGCATCCCAGCTGCTTGGCAATAAGGGTGTAAGGTTCTGGCATGATCAGCTATTCTGTAAACCTGCAAAACACGGTGGAGTAGTCGCATGGCATCAGGATTACTCATACTGGACACGTACCAGACCTATGCAGCATCTTACTGCATGGACGGGTCTGGATGATGCGACTATTGAGAACGGATGCCTGCATTATATTCCGGCCAGTCATAAATGGGGATATCTGGATAAGCCTGTCCTGACCGGGGAAATGGAAGGTCTGAAAGCTTTCCTCGATGAAAGACAGCAGGAGAGGCTAAAGGATTCAGTGCCCATAGAGATGAAAAAGGGATATACAACATTTCACCATCCGCTTCTTGTACACGGCTCTTTTGAAAACAGATCGGCTATTCCCCGCAGGGCATTTGTGATAAATGTTTTTGCGGACGGAACAGTATCAGATTCAGATGAATCCTTACTGGAAGGAGTTCCGGCATTTAAGAAGGGTAAGAAGCTGGAAGGACGTTTCTTCCCTTTACTCACCTGAAAGATCCCCGGCACTTAATTTTTGAAAAACCGGATTGTTGGTTGTATAGTCTTAAACAGTTAATTATATCTCAAAGAGTTGAAAGTTAAATTCTATTGTCCCCAATGGGGATCAGCATTATTGCCATATAAGGTATTCTTTACAAGAGTTAAGGAAGCAGGCTTTGACGGGGTGGAAATGAGTCTGCCTTTTGAAAAAAAGGAAAAATCTGAGATCCTTCACCTCCTGAAAGATTTTGAACTGGAACTTGTGGCACAGCATTGGGAGACCTCACATCCTGATCCGCTAATACACAGGGAGATTTATAGAAATCACCTGATAAACCTTGCGGAAGCGAACCCGGTTTTTATCAATTCACAAACCGGAAAAGATTATTTCCCCTTTGAAGAAAATGCAGCCTTGATTGCCATAGCCTTCCAGGTGGAAAAAGAGACTGGTATTCCGGTCATTCATGAAACTCACCGTGGAAAATTCAGTTTTGCGCTCCACATTACACGACAATACCTTGATAAAATCCCCCGGTTAAATATTGGTCTCGATCTGTCACACTGGTGCAATGTGTCTGAATCCCTTCTGGCTGACCAGCAGGATGATCTGGAGGTGGCCCTGGGCCGCACAAGACATATTCATGCCCGGGTAGGATATGCTGAAGGACCGCAGATCACAGATCCGCGTTTGCCCGAATGGGAGGAAGCAGTAAATGTACATCTGTCAGCATGGGACAAAGTGGTTAGCAACCTTATTAAGAATGGCAGGGATTGCACAATTACTCCTGAATTCGGACCACATCCGTATATGCTCCATCTGCCTTTCACACAAATGCCTGTAGCTAACCAGTGGGAGATAAACGTTTATATGAAGGATCTGCTGAAAGAGCGTTACAGTGCAGGGAACTTAGGATAAAAAGATAAGAATCAAAATCCAATAACCGCAGAGGGCGCAAAGTTTATACGCAAAGTTCGCAAAGGGATTATTATAAATGATTTGTCTTTGCGCTCTTTGCGCATTCCTTGGCGTCCTTTGCGGTTAAAAAATCATTTTCAACAGCTCATTGGGTAGCGAAATATTCTTACATCGTCCCTTTTTCTCCAATGCAGAACAGATGCTGAAAGCCCCTTATATAGATTTTCCCGTTGCTTATTGCAGGTGATGCATACATTCCTTCACCTATTGAATTCTGAGCCACACTCTCGAACCGTGGACCTGGCTTTATCACAGTAATCACCCCGTCATCCTTGGGCATATATACTAATCCGTTGGCAAGTACAGCAGAAGAGTATTGTGTACCCATCTTCTGAACCCAGAGGATTTTTCCTGTTGATATTTCTATGCAATGTACCTCACCGGTTGTCATCGTAGTAAAAAGATAGTCCGCTGTGCTGACCGGTGACGGAACGTAACAGGCGCCCTTTTTAGTCTGCCATACAACCTTGGTTTTAGTGACATCACCCTTGCCGTCGGGTTTTATTGCCATAAGAATACGAACCGGCCAGGCACTGCTAACCAGCACTAAGCCGGATTTTTCATTGTAGACCGGACTGGAGCAGAAATCCTCGGACGGACCTGTTACAAACCAGTATTTTGAACCATCAGATGGATTATATGATGCAATTTCCCTGTTACCGCAGAATATCATCTGCATTTTCCCGGCTATGTCCCGAATAATGTGTGTACTGAAGCTGTGAGCCGGCTTGTCGTGAGCAACTCTCCAGATCACATGTCCGTCAGCCTTGCTGAGCGCAGCAACGAATGAATCTCCCTGGCTGTCGCCGTTGATTATTACCTTGTCTTCGAAAAGTACAGGCGAACAGCTGTAGCCATGAGGACTGACAAATGTGCCTGGCCGCTGAAGCCAGATCTGTTTTCCTGAGAAGTCATAGGCTGCTACCAGCACATCCTTGCCATCAAGAAATGAAACATAAACCAGGTTCCCATCCGTTGAAGGAGTGCCGGAAGCAAAACTGTTATTATCATGTTTATTTTCAAAGGTATTTTTGAGAACAGTTTTTTGCCACAGGAGATTTCCCTTTTTGCAATCATAGCAGAGCAGTACTTTCTCATGAGTTTCAGCAAGTGCAGTTACAAGGAAAAGTCTGTCTTTCCATATCACCGGTGAAGAATATCCTGTCCCCGGCACCCTGGTTTTCCAGACTACGTTGGTTACCGAATCCCACCTTGGTGGGGAGCCTGGTCTCAGTGCTGGTTCCGTCTCCGTTGGGACCCCTCCAGCAGGGCCAGTTTTGTGCTGTTGCATCAGACAGGGTGCCAGTAATTAATATAAGTAGAATAAAAGTCAAAAATCTATAGCCGGCCATTTAGTTTTGTTTTAAGTGAAATTGAAAAATGATCCCCCTCAAAAGTAGAAAAAAATCCCAATTTGCAATGAAGATCACCTGAGTGCACTGTTGAGGGCAGGCAATGGTACATAAGAAGCCCCTGTTGCTCTGAAAGACTTTTTTCTACAATACCCAATTGCCTGCTGCGAAGGGATAATGAGCGAATATTTTATTGGAATTGTTGAGATCATTTGTTAAATTTGGTTTGTTGAATGTCTGATAAGCAGGTTGAGAGTTCCCGATATTGTATCTGTTACACTTTCCGCATAGATATTATGAAAACACTTTTAAAGCTTCTGTTTCTGTTCTCAGTTTACGGCAACGCATTCTCACAGAGCCTTACAGAGGAAATGACACAGGTTTTAAACCAGGTAGGAAAGAAGATACCTTCTGACCAGCTTTTTATCCATTCAGACAGGAATTTTTATCATGGCGGAGATACAATCCGGTTCCAGGCATATATAAGAGACAGCCGTACGGGAATATTTGAAACTGAAAGCACAACACTGTATGTTCTCCTCCTGAATTCAGAGCGTGTCACAATCGACAGTGCAAGATTCAGAATAATGTATGCCGAGGCCACAGGGTGGCTAAAAGTTCCGGATGATATTCCTTCAGGAGATTATTCAATACTCGCATTTACAAGTAACGGGATGAATTTTAGTCCTGAATTTACCTTCACTTCAAGGGTCCGGATTGATAGTTTCCTCTCTGCAATCAAAAGGAGTGCCCCCGGCAATCAGAATGCTCCTGGTTCTCAGCTTCCTCAGCAGCTGCCACAGCTTGATCTGAGATTCCTTCCTGAGGGGGGGACCTTCATTTCCGGAATAAGGCAGCGACTCGCTTTTAATGCTGTCAGACCCACCGGAGAAGGGTTGCAGGTGACCGGAACCATTACGAATCAAAGGGGTGAAAAGATTACTGGTTTCAGATCAACAAAATATGGTCCGGGTGTTGTTGAATTCGCGCCGGTAGAGAGAGATTCATATTTTGCCACTCTTGACGGTGAAGAGTTCAAAGGTGTAAAATGGTCATTACCCAATCCTGAAAGATCAGGGGTCTCACTGAGTGTCAGTAATGCCGGCGAGGGAATTACTGACATAACTCTCAGGGGGCGGGAGATATCAGGGAAATCATGGTTTCTGACCGTTACGCTGAATAATGTTTTGGTATTCTCAGAGGATGTAAGATTTGATACCTTATACAGGAAAAGGATCCGGACAGATAAATTGCCGGCAGGGACAGCATTTATAACACTCTATGACCGTGAATTAAATCCGGTTGCAGAGAGACTGATCTTTCTTAATGAGTACAAAAAAATGGTTGTAAATATTGGCCTCTCATCACCCTCTGTTTTTCCGGGTGATGAAACAGAATTGACAATAAACACAACAGATGAAAAGGGCAACAGTATAAAGTCCATTATCTCAGTTGCCGTGATTGATTCTCTGTCAGGCTACTATTCTGAAATCCCGATGCCTGAAATTGAATCTGCATATCTTTATGACAGGGATTTCTACAATAATCTGCCCTTCAGGGTAAAATCGGAGGGATTGGAAAACATAGAACCTGAATCCATTGATCTTCTGCTTATGTCCTTCGGATGGAGGAAGTTTTATCCTAAGGAAGTAGTCATTGACAACTCTGATCATGAACTCGAAAATTATGATTATCTGAAGATAGTTAATAACGGTCCTGCAAGGAGATGCAGATCGGATATCAGGCTTATTTCGAATGAGAGCCTTGATATTTTATCTCTTCCGGTTAATAGTCACAGAGAGGCTCATCTTCTTTATGATTCACTTGATCCGGGAGTGAGAGAGATCTTGATCCTGCCCGATAAAGAGCCAATTAAAAACAGCAGCACGGTAAAAGTCGTTTTTCCGGAAAACAAGAACTTTACTGATAAGGCCAAAGCTTTTAGCGTCAGAGCAGAATCCTATAAACCCCGAACTCACGTTATCAGGTAATCTAAAACCCCTTTTAACCTGGGTGATGTTATAGTTTTTGATCCTGTGACTATTAAAGCACCAGTACAACCGAAGAAAAAATATGAAGATAAATATGCAACGATGTTCCGTTATGCAGGCTCCAGGACTATGACCGGTAAAGACTTCAGGGAAGCAGCATGCTTCGAGGATATTCTTTACAAATATAACCCTTTCCAGCTTAACAGTAATAATACTACTGACGGCCTAATTAAGGAAAAGTATATTTATCTCAGAGCTAATGAGCGTATTACCGGAGGACATTATGATGATAAAGGCAGGTATTGGGTTGAACATGGAATGGATCCGGCTTTGCTGGTAGTGGACAATACTCCCTTAGGTCTTTCATATGAAACAATTGCCCGGATGCCTGCCTCAGAAGTAGTTTCAGTCACTTTCCTCAAGGGGGTTCAGGGTATGGCGATGTACGGACCAAAGGCCAGAGGAGGAGTCGTTTTTGTGACAACAAGTATGGGCAAAGGATCTGAAGAAGGGAATTACGGGGAAAATGAAGTAATAAGGGATGATGATCTCCTGAAAGAGGTCAGGCTTTTCCGCACAGAAACAGAATTTTATATACCCACAAAAGAGGAAATATCGCTGATACCTGAATATAAACTCAGACCTACAATACTCTGGAAAGCCGATCTAATGATTGACGGTACAGGTCCTGTGAAAATCAAATGCCCTAATAATCTTGTAAGAGGAACTGCTATGGTATTTGTCAATGGTTTTTCCTTTTCAAACCAGGTTGGATCAAACAGATGCAGCTATAAGGTACAATAATCCCTTCCCGGTCCCTGAGTTATAACAGGCAAATGAGTTATTCAGATAATCATGGGAAACTACTTTAGCTTTCGGACACCAGTATTGCCTCCCATTGACAAGGTAATATCGAGGGGCAGGTTTGTCTTATAGGATCCGCATGTAAAGTCCGGTATTCTGATAGAATTCGAATCGTTGGCAACCGACCATTCACTTAGTGGAACAATTGAACTCCAGGTTGCTGCATCATAAACGTCCTGTTCAGGGGCGAGTCCATTCCTCAGGCAATCTATCAGCCTCCAGTTCATCAGAAAATCCATTCCGCCATGCCCCCCAATCTCTTTGGCCAGCTCTCCCATGCGTTTTACTATTTCAGGGGTATATTTTTTCGTTAGTTCATCCATCTCCTGCTCAGTGAACCAATCATCCTTACCCTGTGAGATCCTGCCCGGAAGAGGATATTTCTGATAAATACCTTTGGTCCCGCTGACAGTATGAATGCGTGAATAAACCCTCGGGCTTGTTATATCATATTGAAGCATTATTGTTTTGCCGTTCAGCGTTCTGATAATTGAAGTATTTATATCCCCCCGATAGGAGTCTGTATCAAATTCCTTGTAAAAGCTATCAGTTTTTGCCAGTTCTGCTGCCATCTTTCCCATAATAAAATCGTTGGATGACATTGAGGTCATTCTGATCAGTCTGTCGCCCCGATTGATATTCATAGCCTGGCAGACGGGTCCTATGCCATGAGAGGGGTAGAGATTACAGTTCCTGTGCTGGCTCTCTCTGACTCGCCACATGTCGCCGCCTTCGGGTTTAATAAAATTGTTCTGATGATGAAGATAACCTGCATCTGCATGAATTATTTCGCCAAAGAACCCCTCCCTTACCATATTAAGTGTCAGCAGTTCAAAGAAATCATAGCAGCAGTTTTCAAGCATCATGCAATGTTTCTTTGTCCTTTCGGAAGTTTCGACCAGTTGCCATGCCTCTTCGAGAGTTGAGGCAGCGGGAGCTTCAACAGCTACATGCTTGCCATTCTCCATGGCACAAACAGCCATCCTGGCGTGAAGCGGGCCCCTGGGAACAGCAATTGAGATCAGATCTATATCAGGGTTCTTGCATAACTCCATCCAGGCATCATCGCTTCCTCCGTATTCCATGGCGGGAGGTAATCCATGTTTGGAAAGGATCTTCTGCGAATTTTCAACCCTTACCATCCTTTTATCACATAATGCTTTTATTTCTACCCCTTCAAGATATGCCATGGCATCAAGATTTACCGGACCACGATTCCCGAGACCAATAAATCCGACGCGAACCGTTGCAAGCTTCGGTGCAGAATAGCCGCACATATTGAAAACCTGTTTATGTTCCTCTTCAGAGATTGTTTTTGTATGGGCAAACGGGTCCGATTGCTTAGTCTTTTTTGAGGCGTGCATGCCTGTCATATCTGCAGCGATCATTCCTGTGACAGTGACGCCGGCCAGATTGATAAATCTCCTGCGGTTTGTTTTCATTTTGGTGGGGTAATTATCGGATTAAATGTATCGTGTAATTTAGCAATTTTTCTACAGTGTACCTGATAGAATCATATTTTGGTAGTATTGCCAGAGTATCCTGAAAATTGCGGAGATGAGAAAATATCATGTATTTCCGTTCATAACATAAAGAATAACTGGACATTGAAAATTATTAAGTGTATCTTTGAATTATTGGATTTTAAAACCTGACAGGACTAAAAAGTTATCTGTTATGACAAAAAAGATATCCGGAGACTTTCCGGTTGTTTGTGTAGGAGGTTCAGCAGGAGGACTCGAGGCTTATATCAGGCTTCTTGAAAAACTGCCTGCAGATCTGGGCGTTGCTGTTGTTATTGTAAATCACCTGAGAACGGTCAGCACATTGCTTCATGAGATCCTTCCACGCCATACGGTAATGCCGGTCGAACTGATAACTGACCGGCTTGACATCCAGCCGGACCATGTATTTATCATTCCTGAAAAACGCGATTTACATGTACAGGATGATGAGTTTCGTCTGAAGCCAATATCAAAACCAAGAGGCTGGTCAGATGTCATTACAGTTTTTTTACGCTCAATTGCTCAGAACTGGAATGGTAAGATCATAGCTGTCATTGTCTCCGGTTTTGACGGTGACGGAGCAGAAGCTTTGCGTGGCATAAAGGAAGCAGGAGGTATTACAATTGCCCAGAAACCGGAAACAGCTGTACAGCCGGATATGCCTGAGAGCGCTATAGCAAGCGGATATATTGATTTTATACTATCTCCGGAGGATATTGCCAAAGAAATCAAACGAATTGTAAATTCCGGAAATTAGCCAAAAACATACTCCAATCTGACTATTACTTAAAACGCAGAACACATGAGCTCAAAGTGTGAGATCATACTCTGAAGTTTCTGAAATAGTAAATTTTGTCTTTCGCACTTATCTCTCTTATTACCCTGCAGGGATTTCCCGCAGCAACAACATTGGCAGGTATATCCCTGGTCACTACACTGCCAGAGCCTATAACTGAATTATCTCCGATTGTTATACCCGGGTTGATCACTGCATTACCGCCGATCCATACATCATTCCCTATGTATACCGGAAAGGCAAATTCATACTCCTGGCTTCTCAACTCATGATGTACAGGGTGGCTTGCAGCATAAATTCCTACATCAGGACCTATGAGAACATTATCGCCGATCAGGACCTGTGCACAATCGAGAATTACAAGGTTAAAGTTGGAATAAAAATTATTGCCTATTGTAATATTGGATCCATAATCACAATGAAACGGCGGTTCAATGATGAATTTTTCACCGGTTTTACAGAAAAGCTGCCTTATTATTTCATTCCTGCTGTCAACTTCTGATGGAGGCAGTGAGTTAAACCTGAAAATCAGCTCTTTTGTAAATTGTCTTGCTGTAAAAAGTTCTGTGTCTGAAGCTTTATATAGTTTTCCGTGAAGACTCTTTTCCTTTTCAGTTTGCATTTTACAAAGGTTTATTATATGATGAATTGCTGATAGCTGATATATGCCTCTGAGGTTTGGCTTCTGAGGAAGCCGGTTTATCATGATAAAGTTATAAAATAGTTCTGTCATAAACACTCTCCGCTGATTGTATTGGAGTGTAAAAGAGAATGCTTCAGTACCAGCTGAAGATAAGAAGCTTTTTTCCTTAAGTGAAATGATTAATCCATACAAATGATTAATTTTGGAATAACCGCTTATTTAATTATATCGAAATACAATTTTTATTTTAGCAAACCTGTTGAAATCTAAACCATTGATAATATAAATCATTTAGTAACTTTCTATAATATTTACAATTCTGATAAGATGAGAAAGACAATATTGATATTAGGAGTGATTGCACTATTAAGTACTGTTTCAGCAGCCCAAACTAATATTGACAGTATTCAGCAGCTTCAAAGCCAGATCACGGATCTTAAGAACCTTAATTCCAGATTGTCAAAACAGGTCATTACGGCTAATTCAAGCATTAAAAAACTTGAAGGGAAGCTCTCCTCCACTGTTGACAGCATGGATGTTTTGAAAAATGAATTAGCTTTTACCAACAGTAACTTAAAGGAGGTGGCAGTAAAACTGGAATCTCAGATCCGGCAACTAAGCGATAAATCAGATTCTGATATTACGGCTTTAAGCAAAAGAGTTAACAATATTAATATATACTGGATCCTTGCTATTGCAGCGATTTTATTGTTTCCGGCAATTCTTTTCATCTGGATAAGAAGCAGGTTAATATCTCTGAAAACAGAATTGTCAGACCAGATAAAAAATACAACTTCGGCTATCCGCGAAGATATTTCAAAACTCGACAATCAGATGTTCTTTTCACTTGGTTTTCAGAAGGAACAAGAAAAGACAGAAAAAATTGAATCAGAGGATATTGACCATTCACTCGCTTTAAAAGTCGCTGATGAAATTATTCGTATTCAAAAGAATTTAAGTAGTATTGATCCTCAGACCAAAGGATTAAAACAGCTTGAATTTGCTGTTGACCGCATTCAGGATAATTTCAGGGAAAAAGGTTATGAGATGGTTGAACTACTCAATAAACCTTATTCTCAGGGAATGAAAGTATCTGCAAAATTTAAGCCTGTAGAAACCATGAGGCCGGGGGAACAGATAATTACCAGAATTATTAAACCTCAGGTAAACTATAATAGCGTTATTATACAGGAAGCTGAGGTAGAGGTCAGTGTTGGCGCCGGTAAATGAAATAAGTCCAGCGGAGAATACTGAATGACCTTTATTTGATAATTATATATTGAGCTCTTCTAACCTGAATTCTTTAGCCTTAAGATTTTTTGATTGCCCTTGCAACCTGGCTTATTGCCTCTTTGTGTCTGTCCTGACAAGGAGAAAGAGTCGGTCTCCATGGAGCCGTCATAAATCCGTAAAGTCTGGCAGGATCGATAACTTTTTTACAATAATCTACTGTTGATTCAAAATTTTCAGCCACCGAATGGTTGCTGCCGGTTGGTACCTGATCGTATCCGTACTTTTCCAGATCATCGTATAATTTTATATATGGTTTTTCCTGCTCCGAAAGAGTGTTTATATCAAAATTGGAGCCATAGTACCAGTTACTTTGGAGAACCGATTTTGGCATCTTTCTGAAAAATAACTCGGGTTTATGCCAGGCATAATCGGACCATATCCATGGACGCACGCCATTCTTTTCAACCTCACTGATGAAGAAATATAAATCGCCCCACCATAAGTCATTCTGCCTGATAACAGCATAGTCCTGATTTACCTGGTGTGCTGCGGTTTCTTCATCCATACCCAGGTGAAAGAAACGAGGGTGATCAAAGAGAGCAATAACTTCATTTATAAGATCACGGCATACGGCATAATAAGTGTCAGACGAAACCATTCGGGCGTATTTACCCAGCCAGATATCGTGGGTGGTTGCAAAATTCAGCTTAGGGATCGGTTCCAAACCCAGTTTCCTCATCTTGGCTAATTCAGCTTTCAGTTTTTCAGGCGTCCAGGCATTCTTAACAGCTATTTCAGGGTGACTTTCATATTTGATCGCATCTCCAAGATCAATGACTACCATATTCATTCCCACTCCTGCCATTTCTTTTAAAAGTGCATTCCAAACCATTTCATCGAAGGTTAAATTGGGTCTGTACCCATGGGCCCATTCCCTTGCTTCCTGACAAGTGGTGCAGATGAAATTTTCGTCCCTGTATTTCAGGGGTACATGATCTTCCCACATATTGTAACTCAGATGGATGAGATCAGCCCAGATCATTTTCTGTGATGATTTTTCCTGTGAATAAAGGTATGTGGGTAAACTGCTGGCAATACCAGCAGCTGCCACCTGCTGAATGAATTTCCTTCGATTTGTCATTTGATTCCGGAATTGGTTAAGAGATAATTTGTTGGCAACTCATTTGTACATAAATATAGTAAAATTATCTATTAGTTAGCCGGAAAATATGTAAAGGACCGGACGTCTGAGTGGTTGTAGTCGGAGAGCTGGGTTTGGCTGGAATGGTCCGGCAATTTTCCTGAGTGTAGGGCGGAAGCCCAGGTTTAGCGTTCTTTACGAATCTGAACCGGTTGCAGGAACAAAAGCAAAAACATCAGATTCAGTACTTAAAAAAATTATCATTAGCTATTCCGACATCAAATCTGCCCATTGAGATACTTGTAGGCTCATTATTGATAAGGGCCTGAAAATCAAATATCCCTGATAAAATTATTTCGTACGGCTGCTTATCCACAATTAGATTTTGCGCTCGCTTGAAATTTAAAGATCCATTTAATACGGTTATACTGTAATTGACAGTATCTGATGCCATGGAGACTTTACAAAGCGGATTTGTAAGGTCAATTATTGTGTCATTGAGTTCAATAAGATCAGACAATGTTTCCGGCTCAAAGCCCAATAAATCAAAATTCAGAATAATTGGGTTTTCATTACTCCCATAGTAATAATATTCGGATCCTCCCAAATGTCCTTTCAGTGAAAAGGATGTTTTCCCACCAGTACAGATTATTTTGGTCGGGACACTGTAATTCGTATTCACAAATGGTTCTCTGTCATATAGAGCACCAAATGTATTGTATCCCCATTCCGTATAGGCTGGCAGACTTGGATAATCTTTATCAGAGATATAGATTGATTTATCGAGCTCATATTCTTTACTGCATGAGCTGGAAATGATCAACAGGATAAAAGTAAATATTACAGGATATGGTTTCATTGTTCTTTGGTATTTATAGGGACACTCAGTGATAATTGAATTCCACTTCCCGCAAGTGGATTGACAAGGTAGGAGCCCTTTGGAAATCTTACTCCGATGGGTGTGTATGCCTCAATTGAAAAACCAGGCTTATCTGATTTGCCAATCTTCATCCCAAGACCAATATGGAAAGTTGTAAAGCTCGGACTTGGATTTTCAATTACTTTTATTATATCTTCCTGATGTTGTTCCATTGACTCATTGAAAAAATAATATCAGACTTTGAATGTACTTTAAGATTAAATGACATGCCGGCTTTATAATAAAGCTTTATTTTACGTTCTTTTTTTGGATATAATCTTACTTCCAGGGGTATTCCAAGATAATCACCCTTTTGATTAATTTCGCAAACTCTGGCATATTCAGTAATCAAATCAGATTCATTATAATTTACATAGAAATAGTCTGGTCCGGATGACATATATGAATCTCTTCCGATTGAGGTGATCATTCTGCTGTAACGTAAACCTGTTGATACTCCAAACAAATTATTGAGTACTCTGTATTCAAATTTTAACCCTATGTAATTGATTGCCATTAATGATCTGATCTCATCAGAATAGTAATCAAAATTCTGATCATTTACAGCCCGGATGTATTCTTTATCAGGTGCTGCACACCCTATTCCGTCGAAACCTGTTTCCAGGTATAGAAATTTTTGTTTTTCTTCCTGTCCCCGGGCATATATAGTAAGGACCGGAATTAATATTAATAAAAGAATAATTTTTTTCATTGATAGCGGGTTCATGTTTTGACGGGTTGTCTTACAAAAAACGGTTAAGGTTATAATATATTTTACAAATGCTGCACAATAAGTATTGTCTCATTTGCCTATGAACGAGCGTAGAACAATGTTTTGCGCAAAAGTAAATATACCAAATTAGCGATTGCGGTCGAAAAAGTTACTTAAATGCTGCTTTCCCTTTGTGATCCTTTGTGCCTTTCTGCCGCAGAGGCCCGAAACCTGGTCGCAGTAAAGACCGGAAAGCATGTTATAAAAAAAGAGTATGCTTAAAAAACATAGTCTCAGTGTTGACCCACCGGTGGTATCTCTGTTCCCGATAGCTTCCCGATAACTATCGGGAGGGACTCTGTGTAAGTTCTTAATTATTTGTTACACAGAGAGCCACAGAGTGGTCACAGAGAGCCACAGAGAAAAAAAGAAATTTTAGACTTTTGAGACAGCCCCTAGCGAACGAGCCAGGCTGCCGCGGGGGCTCGAAACCTGGTCAAATTAAATGCCAGAAATCAGAGAATAAAAAAATTGTAATTGACATTTCTAATGCTGTCAAATTTTTTATCAACCAATGCTTTAATAGCAAATAGTTCACCTAATTCTCCAAGCGACTTTTTCCTTGCTGCTTCTTTCTTATTTTCCATACATAATATTTGTCAGGTAGTTATTTTAAGATCTTCGAGGATTTCATTGGAATACCACTCTAATCTATTTCTATTGAAAAGGATCGATAAATAACCAAAAATAATCGTAACAATAAAGAATCCTGTAATGCATAATATTTCTACTGCAGAAGTGTTATGCATACTAATTAAGTACCCAACAGATATTATTAAACTAAAAAAATCAAATATCCCCAAGAATGCTATTCTTGTGAATGCATCAGGATCGATTATGCAATCGATCATTGTATAATCGTGATAATCTGAAAGTACAAAAGTAATTGTTCCGGAACCTCTGGCACCACTAAATTTACTATATGTATCAATTTGAATTTGTCTATCGCTTATCTTAAACTTCTTATAGTCTACAACATCGAACAAAAATGAGACTTTATTGGCTTTTTGTTCCTGCACTCGGATATTTATTTCATCCAGGATATCTGTGACAGATTTTGAGGTTTTAACCTGGTATTTTTTTATAAATTTTATTCGCATAGACAATACTTCTATGAATAATGTTTGGCTACTTTAATTATGAAGAGATTCATGACATGATTTGCAACCGGAGACTAGCCATTCTATGGGCTCCCTTCCGATGGTCCGTCTCGCGTATTTCTTGTGGTGGACTTGGGTAGCAGGTGCTCCACAGTAAACACAGTACCAGTTATCTCGTTTGAGAACTACATAGCGCTTTCGCTTCCAGTCATCCGATTTGATGTACTCGTTTTGGTAATAGTTTCGACGACGCTCACGTTTTTTCTTGAACACCCAGCGATCAAACACAAGTATGACACCGAAAAGAAATCCGGAGAGTAGGATCAGATATTCCATGTTTGTGCTGCAATAGTCTTTCTTTTGCTTTAGCCGGCTGCCCTTTTGACTTTGTCTTATTGGCAGGAAGTTGTCCCGGCAGACAAACATTGTTAAGTATCCGAATGCATCTCGTAAGATGTTTGGGGTCCTTACCAATCTATCAAGGCCGCCGCAGGCAATTACATATACCGCCTGTTGTGCACAGTTTTTTATTTTCTTTGTTTAATAAAATCCATTAATATCTCATTAAATCTATCAGAATTATCCATGTTTGCGCAATGACCAGCATTCTCAATCAAATAATATTTACTGTTTGATTGAGAATCTTGCCATTTTTTGCTTGATTTTTTTGCCAATTCAATATCATTTTCGCCACTCATTATTAACAATGGAAATGATAATTTTACACTATCTCTTTTTTGAAGGACATTGCTTAGTCCAGACATTATCATAAATGATTTCCTGGTAAACATTTTTGACATTTCATAGAATCGAACTTGCTCTCCAGTATCAGACACCGAAACACTTGCAACATATCTCCTAAAGGAATTCATTGAAAACAATGCTTTAAAAATCCATTTTATCTGTTCCGAGCGTTGAGCTTTAGAAATCTCAGTATTATCTGCATTTATATCATATCCACCTAATATAGTCATTGATATGACTTTTTCAGGATTCTTTAAACCATAATATTGAGCAATCAATGAACCAATCGAAACACCAACAAGATGAGCCTTATAATATCCTTCTAATCTTAATATTGTATCAATATGGCTTACTGTCATATCAATTTTATCTTTAGCTTTATCTGCTTTTGATAATCCATGACCAAGCATATCAATAGTAATAACTCTATAATCCTTTGCAAAATAATCAATCTGCTTGTCAAAGCATTTATGATCTGCAAATGCTGGATGAAGAAATATTAACAATTCTTTTGTTGAGTCTCCGGAACAAAAATAATGAATCGAATAACCATTTAGTTTTAATTCCTTATGGTCTATGTTACTCTTAATGTTAATCATATATGAATGGTTCTCTTTTATTTTTCCTATTTAGGTTTTCTTATTACTAGGCTGATCTCTGTCTAGCTTACGTTTTAGATATTCTTTATAGATTAAGTCACCTTTTTTGGTCCATTCGACCTTACCACCAGTAGTACTAATGAGTTCTTTAGTAATTTTCGTCTTTGATCACTCTGTTTTCTCAGTTAATGTTAAAAAGTATGATTTGAAACTCGTGAGATGTTTGGGGTCATTACCAATCTGTCAGGGCCCGCCGCAGGCGGTTACATATACCGCCTGTTGGGCACAGTGGTTAATTATATTCAAATATTCTTAATTGATAAAAGTTTCTTGAGGTCGCTTCCCTTTAAATAAATAGCTAATCCAAATTGCTGCCCATATAACATATCCAAAAATAGATCTTTCTAATTCGGAAATCCTGGCAATAGGTACTGGCTCTATTCTACTGGTAAATAAATATGCTAAGATGTATCCGACAATACATAAAACCATAAATATTGCATAGAAATCATGAAACCTAACGTGCCATAAGGGATTGCGGAGTAGTTTCCTGTCCACCGGCACGAAAGTTTGAGCGGACTACAACGCTTGAATACACACTGAAACCCATATGGCATATATACTTTGTTAGCGGGTTGTTGTTATTTTTCAAGTTGTTGTTTCAAATATTCACTAATCGTTGTTTTTAGAATTATTGTTTCGTTGGGAAACTCAGGAACTGTCAACCCGTCAATTACTGCCTGTGTCATATCAATTAAATTGTCAGCAGTATTGTCTGTAAAACCTACTGATAAAAGCGTTTCTTTCCATTTGTCATTTGAAATTGATTGTACGAATACATCTTTCCCTGCTAAAATAGAAAATGCCTTTGCAATGTCAAGTGAGCAATATTTTTCTTGTCCAACCAATTCATAGATTTTAGTTGTCTTGTCTTGAACAGGTTTAGCAATGGTGTCTGCTAGAAATTCTGCCAAGTCAATTGGTGAGTGCATTGCAATTTTTAAGTTTTCAGGAAAAAAAGTTGGCAAAACTCCATATTGTTGAATAGTGTCAAAGTAACCAAGCCAATTACTAAAATAGTATGATGGTCTAACAATTATTTTTTCAATGTCTAAATTGTGAAAGCTTTGCTCTAAATATCTTGACATAAGGATATTACCTGTTTCCCCTTCATTGTGAGCCCCAACACAAGACAGGCATACTATTCTTTTAACACCATTTGCTTTAACCGCTTTTTTATAATTTTCGATTATCTGTTTGGTATCTCCAATGATGTCATTGGAACTGGGATTTTCTGGTGTCAATAAAAATGCAGTTGAAATGCCTTCAAACGACTTTATCACTTGTTCTGTGTTAAACAAGTCAGCTTGCCGAAATTTAAGTTTCAAATTTTTAATTTTTTGAGGGTTACGAACTAAGGCTATTGCAGGAATGCCTTTTTCGGATAGTCTTTTGATTAGGTGAGAGCCTACCTGTCCAGTTGCTCCAACAATTATGTTCATATTGGGTTCCATTTTATTTTGATTTTTTATTGATAACGTAAAGCATAGTTAATGAAATAATACACATAACACCCGCTCCAATGTAAAGAGAATTATCTTGTTGTAATAAGCCAATAAAAAAGTCGCCTATATTCATTACTAAAAAGAATATGTAAGCAATTTTAAGCATTGGGATTGACTTTTTAAATGCGGCAAAACCAAAAATAAAACCAATTGCAAATTGTCTTGCAGCCCACATTTGTGTTAAGTAGCCAACACCCTTTGCATTTAGGTCAACTGTTTTTAAAACAGATTCTGGTGAAAATATCAATGATGAACTTACCATAAGTCCGATTAATGCAAAAAGCCATGATACAATTAGTATCCATTTTGGTATTGATTTAATTTCTTGTATCATAATTATTAACTTCTAAAATGAAATGCAAAATTATAATCAAATGCAAAAATCAGATTGCCAGATAAGGATTTTTTCTAACCGAATTAGGGGTAAACCCAAATTTCTTTTTAAAAGCATTGTTAAAATGTTGAGGCGTTGCATAACCAAGACTATAAGCTATTTCAGAAGATGTTTTTTGAGTATCTTTCAAATATTGCATTGCTATATTTAACCGTTGCTCTGTTAAATATTCAAACACAGTATTATTGAATACTTCTTTAAATCCAAGTTTGAGTTTGTATTCATTAAGCCCAATTATTTTTGCAATCTCGCTTAAGTTTGGTGGGCAATTTAATCTTTCATTTATTAAATCTCTAACAGCAATTATTTTTTCTTTGTCGCTTTTATTTTTAATAAATATTTCCTTTTTATTCTCAGAATATGAATAAGATTCCGCAGTAAGCACAAGCAACTCTATACTTTTAGATAGCAAAAACATTTTTTTGATTTCATTCGAGTAGTTACAATTTATTATTTGTCTAATTACCTGTTCAATTGAATAGTCAATAGCTCCCCAATTTTGAGATAGCAAATCGCCTTTGCCTAAAAGTATATTTTCAGAGAATCGTTTGATTTGGTCATTGGCATTTTGAGTTAAATTAATAAATAATTCCTTGGGAAATTGAATTCCAAATGTTTCTATTTCAAATGTTTTGTTTTCTATTTCAATATCGAAACCGTTTGAGTACATTATGTTATGGTGTCCACCAATAAGGTCAAATGATTTGTCAAGTTGTTTGTAAAAAAATTCATAATTGCCTTTTAAGCCAAAATGAAGCCTAATCAGATCGGTGTTATTACTTATTGAAAAGTTACCAAGCTTTTTGATACTTAGATATTGAATGTGTCAATTTAATATTGTCACAAAACCAATTTGTTGTTGTCGAAGTGTCAATATTGGATTTTGTCATCTTTCCTTTTTTGTTTAATGGGGGTCGTTCTACAATGACAGCTAATGGATGGTGGGTAAAAGCAGTGGTGGACTTCGAAGCTGCGTCAGTATCCCACGTTACAGAACAACATTGCGAAATGAAGTGCTTGATACACTACAAACCCCGCCATTGTTTATACCAGTTGTTAGGGTTTGTTTTTTAGTTATTGTTTTTCTTTTGAAATTTCATTATTTACCCGATTACAAATATTTGTAAACAATTTTTATCTTTCGAAGTAAGATACTAACCATCCAACTTAATGAAAGTGCAAATATCAATGTTATTAAAAATTTAATGAAAGCAGGAATATCAAATTTCAATAGTAAAAACTGACACCAAAACGACAAAAATATAATGAATTAAATAAATTAAATAAGCATTCTCAGATAATGAATTCCACCAATAATTTTCTTTATGAATTAATTTTCTAAAAGTTGTTATAAAGGCTATACAACTTATTGTGCATGATGCAGTATAAATAACATAATAAATCATCCATGTATAGAATTCTTTAATTATATTGTTCTTCAGCATTTGTCTTAATGGTTCAGAAAGAATAGTTAAAGTAAAATAAACCACTAAAGAGAGCAGAAGCCAAAGCCACCATTTTTTTACAATAGCTGACTCTGTTGAAAATATTTCATTATTAAAATCAGTATTGCCAATCAAAATTCCTAGTGTGAAATATCCAAAATACAGAAGTATACGGCTTAATTGAAAATCAAAAGGGCCAATTCCTGTCCAAGTGCCAGCTCCAATTATATAAGCTATTGGTACATAAAGTATCCAGGTAACCCAAAATATGATTATAAAAAACGAAAATGGTTTATTTTTTACGACAGAAAGCTTTAAGCCAATATTGTTACTTAATTTCATAAAAAGCTTATAAAATAATGCGAATAACAGATTAAAAACGAACAATACCCATATAAACCAAGGCGGTCCCACAGGCCACTTCTCTGTTCCAAAAAAATCTTTTATATAAGCAATAATATCAGTGCTGCTATGACTGACATAATAAGAAGGGAAATAAGTAATTAGCATTAATAAAGTTCCCAAAAACAAAAAAGGAATAAACAGTCTGTAAAATCTGTCTTTTATAAAAAGAAGTATGCCTTTTTTATTTATGCTTCTCATAAGGAATAGCCCGCCAATTAAAAACATAAGTGACATGAAAAATACATCATTAAAATTCTCGAATATATCAAGACCGATCCATCTTTTAGTGTCTACAATAGCATGTGTCGAATTGATATAAGCTGTTGTGTCAAACCAAGCAAAAGTGGTATATGCCAGAGATGAATGGTGTGCAACAACCATTAAAGTAATTGCAGTCCGTAAGTAATCTATCCAAAGATTTCTATTTGAATTGTTCTCCATAAATTAGCCTAATTTTTACCTTTTTATCACATTAAGATGCTTACACTGATTTTAAAGTTACAATCTAACTGAGGTGTCGCCATAAAAGAACCGCTAACGTATCGCAAATACACGCAGGGCGAAAGTTTCCCGATGAACTTCCTGCGAGAGTTACTTTTCAATTTATTAATTTCCTGTCAACGAAGCCGCCCCCCACGGCTTGAGGCTATTTTGCTGTTGCATGCAGTTTTATTCTTTCACAATTGTACCTGCATATTCTTTCAGCGCATTTAAAAAATCGCGAGTATCTTCCATGTAAATATTTGTCATAAAAATAATTCCATAATCTTTATTGAATATGATATTAGTGCTAACTCCTGGATCATCACCATCATGACCAATAAAACCATCTTTGTAAAGATTCCAAAAAACACCTTTAGTTCTTTTAGCAGCATTAAAATATTTTGGCATATTATCTGAAGCAAAAGCTGGACTAAACATCGTATCTGCTGATTTTTTGCTTAATAGCTGCGAATGGTTATTCAAAGAATTAATCATTTCAATTAAACAAACAAAAACCCCCCCC
Organism: Bacteroidales bacterium; assembly: GCA_016715075.1. Taxonomy (GTDB): domain Bacteria; phylum Bacteroidota; class Bacteroidia; order Bacteroidales; family VadinHA17; genus LD21. Next base: position 31,021 of record JADKBK010000007.1, on the reverse strand, counting down.
CAGCACAAAAAGGGAAAAAAAAAAAAGAAAAGGCAAAAAAAAAAGAAACACAAACAAGGGTACCCCCTTTTCAAAAACCCCCCCAAACTAAACCCCCCCCGGGAACCAACCGGTCCCCGGAAAAAAACACAAAAAACAAAAAACCGCCACGCCCCCCCGAAAACCAAAAACCAACCCAAACCAAACCAAACCCTCCCCCTTCCCCCCTTCCCCAAAATTTTTTTTCTCCTAAAAAACCCCCCCCCCCTTAAATAAAGAAACCCAACAAACGGGAGAGAAGCGCCGCCCCAACCCCCCCCACCCCCCCCCCCCCCCCACCCAAACCTCTCTTTCGTTTTATCTTTTACCTTGAATTTGCATGATTTCTTATAGATGCTGTCATTGTCTATTATACCTGAGGTGTGAGTTGTCAATTCCTTAATGTTTATTTGGTAGTCTTTTGTACACCTGATATTTTCATTCTTTAAATATGCATCCTGGTGTATAAGCCTGAAAATTATCAGACTTTATTTCTTCGTGAAGATAATTTTTTTCATTCCTGACAAATAAGCTTCCGCCCCGTCAGTCACATAAGCATAATCTACCCACAAATGGATTCAGACAGCACTATAATACTTATGCCCAACTTTGACAATCACAATAGATTAAAGTTAAATATTATCTCAGAGAATGAATGTTGAAAGCTGAATTTTATTTTACATGACAGATCGGGATGCCAGGGTTAATTAAACCAGGGTATCGAACCTATAACCTGTTTCCAGGCATGGATCAGCGTATGAAAATGATTCCGATAAGTCAAATTCTGAATACAGATACATGTTTCAGGAGTCATCCTATGCATTCAGATACACTGAAATTTTAATTTCTCAAAGGGAAATAAATGTTTAATCACTCATACCTCAAAGCTTCCACCGGATTTCTGGTTGCTGCCCGCCAGCTTTGCAGGGAAACTGTTAACATAGTAATTCCAAGAGCTATTACTCCTGCTGAAGCAAAGATCCACCAGCTAAGTTCTGTTTCATAAGCAAAGCCTTCCAACCATTTATGCATTGAGTACCAGGCAACAGGAGTGGCAATTACAAAGGCAATAGCTAACAGTTTTATAAGATTCTTACTTAGCATCATCATCACTTCGAAAACACTCGCACCATTGATTTTTCGAATCCCGATTTCTTTAGTCCTGTTAATACAAACCTGAAAAATCAGCCCGAAGATTCCCATACAAGTTAGTATAAATGCTATTAAGGCAAGCAATCCTATGGCTTTACCCAAACGTTCATCTTGCTTGTACATGGCGTCAAAATTGTCATCATAAAAGGAATAATCCATCGGTTCATCAGGAATAAAGGACTTCCATTGTTTTTCAATTTCCTGCAATTTCCTGTCAATATCTCCGGTGGTTAGACGAATACTGACGTTGTATAAATGCTTTGCCCTATCTTTATCTGCTAAGATCAGGCATACTGGCTGAATTTTGGAACGAAGTGATTCTATATGAAAATTTCTGGCTACTTCAATCACCTGGTATCCACCTTCTTGAAAATTATTAGACTTTCTATTTTCGATATCTTCCCATCCAAATTGTTCAACAGCAATTTAATTTATTATGCATGTTTTTCCCATATCATTTGAAAGAAAAGTGCGACCTTCCTTTAGCGAGACCAAAATGATTTTTGAAAATAGGTCTCGATTTATCACCCTATTCCAGGCGTATTTATGCAAATTTTGAGTATCTGAAAAAAAGAAACCGCCTGAAATCCTTGATTTTAAGCGGTTGTGAAAATTATGTGATAGTATCTTGTTGACCCACCGGGCCGAGCGTTAAAAAATTGCCCTGTGGGCAATTTTAGCGAAGGAGCCAGGCTACCGCGGTGGCTCGAAACCTGGTCAATTTAAATACCAGAAATTAGAGAATAAAAAAGAGTATGCTGAATTAACATACTCTCTAGGTTGACCCACCAGGTTTCGAACCTGGACTCTTCAGAACCAAAATCTGACGTGTTGCCAATTACACCATGGGTCATTCTTATAATAACAGGGTGCAAAATTAGTATATTTTTTCGAAAACTGAATCACACCGGAAAATTGGTGAAGAAAAACAGAGGTAACTACAAATTGTCAGTGGTTAGTATCCATTCATACCGGGCAGTATTCATCTCTTCAACCTCAACAAGTATAAACGGACATTCTATAAGTGATTTAAGAATAAAGCCCAGCTCACACATATCCTCATCCCCCTGTTCATAGTACCAGGTTACCTTAACATTCTCCGAAACATCCTCCATCTCTGATAACTCCTTCAGAATATTGAAGATCCATTTGGTGGAACTGGTATTGATGTACTCAAACCCAAGATCAATCCTTGATTTTTCAATATGATTTTGGGAATATTCGGTTATCCAGGCATGAACCGGCCTGTAATAATCACCTGGGTTCTCAGGTATCGATCTCCCCATTATAAAAATCCTGCCGGTCTCCATCGATATCATCGGAGTCCGCTTTGAAGGTTCACTTTTAAATTTGTCAGGATACATGCTCTATAAACAGATTACCTTATGTCCGGTTCAAAAAAAAATTATAATTGCAAAATACCAGAAAAATTCAATTACAGATTTTCCGTTTGCCCTTAACCGGAATGTAAAGATAATAAAAGAGATGCTTTTTTCAAAAGTCAGTGTGAAACATTCTGATTAAAGAGCGTCGGTTCACTTTCTTCCCACAGCGTCGGATGCTCTTCCTCGAATCTTTTAAGGATGGCTTTCATAATTGTCTCCCTGAGAAAGCTTGATTTGTTCTTTATCCTGTAGCGGTTGCAATATATGCCAAGAGCCCTCATCTCCCTGTTGTTGAGCATTAATGATAACCGGTTGTTTCTGCGAAGCCGGTCTTCCTTCATTATCAGACGCCTTGTTTCCATCGTTTATGAATCAGACAGCTAATTAAGAAAAAACTGTGAATCAAATCATTGGCCCGCAAAAATACTTGTTAACATCAAAAAAAAAGCCAGTCTTTATGTGACTGGCTTTCTGTAAATTATCTTATTCAAAACTTTACCTGTCCCCCTTTTTATTCCCCCGGTCGGGGGAAAGTTTCGGGACTTTATTGTGTTTTAGCTTAATGCCACTGCTTGTCTCCCCCCCCGGGGGAGATGCCTCGCAGAGGCAGAGGGGGTTCTTTTCTAGCAGCGGTTCAGTGCATTCAGATCTTCAAATGCCTCCCTGAGCCTTGCGATGAATGTCTCTTCTCCTTTTCTGAGCCATACTCTCGGATCGTAATACTTCTTGTTGGGCTTGTCTTCCCCTTCAGGATTACCTATCTGTCCCTGCAGATAACCAAATTTTTCCTTCGAGTACTTATTGATGCCATCCCAGAATGCCCACTGCATGTCAGTATCAATATTCATCTTGATAGCTCCGTACTGGATAGCCTCCTTGATAAGGTGCTTCTCAGAACCAGAACCGCCATGGAAGACAAAATTGACTGGATTCGGACCTGTCTTATATTTTTTAACTATATACTCCTGGGAATTCTTCAGAATAACAGGTTTGAGCTCTACGTTACCTGGTTTATAAACTCCATGAACATTACCAAATGATGCTGCAATTGTGAATCTGTCGCTCACTTTTTGAGAGTTCCTCATAAGCATATGCTACATCCTCAGGCTGTGTATACAGACGTGAACTGTCAACTCCCGAATGATCAACTCCGTCCTCTTCTCCGCCTGTTACACCAAGTTCAATCTCGAGAGCCATTCCGATCTTATGCATTCTCTCAAGGTATTTTTTGCAGGTTTCGATGTTGTTTTTCAGTGATTCTTCTGAAAGATCAAGCATATGGGAGCTGTAAAGCGGTTTCCCGTTTGCCTTGAAATATTTTTCACCGGCATCAAGTAATCCGTCGAGCCATGGCAGGAGCTTCCTGGCTGCATGGTCGGTATGAAGGATTACCGGAATGCCATAGTATTTTGCAATATTATGTACGTGATATGCTCCGGATATTCCGCCTGCGATTGCGCCGAGCTGGTTCTCTTTAGGTAAACCCTGTCCTCCGAAGAAATGTGCTCCTCCGTTTGAAAACTGAATTATTACAGGTGAATTCACTGCTTTTGCTGTTTCCAGAACTGCATTTACAGAATTTGTTCCTACTACATTGACTGCAGGAATAGCAAAATCATTCTTATTTGCATAGTCATAAAGAGCCTTCACATCGTCTCCGAATATTACTCCGGGTTCCAGATTTAATACCTTACTTGTCATATATTAAATTATTTAATAGGTAAAATTTGTTCATTAACGGTGCAAATATAATTAATTTTAATACCCGTAAGAAACAAATTACTGAATGTAGGCCACTCCGGGGTCAACTCTTTTGCTGAAACTATTTATTCTGAATAAGATATTATTTATCTTCGTAGACTTATTTTGACCACATTCCTGTTCTGAAAACAATAAATTCTATTTGTCGCAAGTTCATGGTATTAATAAATATCTTTAAATTCAAGATTATGCTATGATGAAAAAATTTCTGATTGCCTTATTAACGGGGCTTCTGTTCCCCCTCGGAGTGATTAATTCCCAGCAAAAAGACTGGTCGCTCGAAGAATGCATTAAATATGCCATTGAGAATAATATCCAGATCAAGCAGCAGGTTCTTCAGACTGCAGTGCAGGAGAACTCCCTTGACCTGGCGAAAATGAAACTGGTCCCTACCCTTAATGGTTCGCTCTCACATAATTATAACTTCGGCCGTGCTCTCGATCAGACCACTTATACCTTTTACAATCAGACCATGCAGTCAGATTATTTATACGTTGGAGGAGAGACTCCGATTTTCAATGGAATGCAGAATCTGAATACAATAAAGAAAAGCAAATATGAGGTTCTGGCTGCAAAGGAAGACCTGCAGTATATTCGCGATGATGTAGCCTTAAATGTAGCCCTTGCATATTTACAGATACTCCTTAACAAGGACCTGGTGGCAGCAAATCAGAATCAGCTCAACATTACCCTGCAACAGATTGACAAGACAAAAAAGCTTGTTGATGCCGGTAGTGTGGCAAAAGGTAATCTGCTCCAGATAGAGTCACAGGCAGGTCAGGAAGAGCTCTCCCTGATAAACATGCAAAATCAGCTTGAGACATCTTATCTTACTATGACACAGCTTCTTGAGCTTAAAACGCCGGCAGGATTTGAAGTAGTCGCTCCGGTGATAAACGTCGATTCAAATTCAATCGTAACCGGTAATGTGGATGAGATCTTTCAGATCGCTACAGGAAGCAGACCCGAGATAAGAAGTTCTGAAATGAAGCTGGCAGCCAGTGAATATGACCTCAAAATTGCTAAGGGAGGAAGAAGCCCCAAGCTTGCTCTGAACTATTCTTTTAATACTGCCTATACATATATTAATAACCTTGCTAATATCTCATTTAAAGATCAGTTTAAGAATAATAAAAATTCAGCCGTTGGTTTATCATTGAATATTCCGATTTTAAATGGCTGGCAGGTAAATAAAAATATCGCTAACTCAAGGTTAAGTGTACAGAGTTCCCAGTACTCACTTGAAGGGACAAAAAAACAGCTCTATAAAAATATTCAGAAAGCTTATACCGATGCTGTAGCTGCACTGAAAAAATATAATGCGAGCCTGAAAGCCGTCGCTTCATCAGAAGAATCTTTCAGATATACCGAACAGAAATTCAATGTTGGAATGGTTACATCCGTTGATTATAATGCTTCAAAGACCCAGCTGCTAAATGCCCAGTCAGATATGTCACAGGCAAAATATGAATATATTTTCAAGACCAAAGTGCTTGATTTTTACAAAGGCATGCCACTTTCTCTTGACTATAAATAAAATAAAAACAGATCCTAAGATTTAAGATAATGAAAACCAATAAGATACTAAAGATATTAATTCCGGTTGCAATTGTTTTGATAATTGTCGCGGTAATCGGAAAAAAGCAGGGTTGGTTTGGCAAGGCTTTTACCGTTAAGGTTGCCGTTGAGAATGCAGAGAAGCGTACAATCATAGAAACTATTACCGCAAACGGAAAGATTCAGCCTGAGATGGAGGTCAAGATAAGCCCTGATGTATCAGGTGAAATTGTCGAGCTTACAATTAAGGAGGGATATGAGGTTCAGAAGGGTCAGCTTCTGCTTAGGATTAAACCCGATATCTATATTTCACAAAAGGACCGGTCAATGGCAGCTATAAGTTCTGCAAGGGCACGCCTGGCTCAGGCTGAGGCACAATTTACCCAGGCAGATCTTTCGTATAAAAGAAGCAAGCAGTTGTTTAATGAGCAGACAATTTCAAAATCTGATTTTGAACAGGCTGAAGCCAACTTTACTGTAGCGAAATCGGAGGTTGATGCAGCAAAGTTTTCAATTGTAAGCGCAGAAGCATCACTTAAGGAGGCTAATGAAAACCTTGTCAAGACTTCAATTTATGCTCCTATGTCAGGAACAGTTTCAATGCTTCTCGTTGAGCTTGGGGAGAGAGTGGCAGGAACAAATCTTATGGCAGGTACGGAAATGCTTAGGGTTGCTGATCTTTCAAGAATGGAGGCACAGGTGGAAGTAAATGAGAATGATATTGTAAAAGTTAAACTTGGGGATACAGCCCTGATTGAAGTTGATGCTTATCTCGACAGAAAATTCAAGGGAATCGTTACTGAGATTGCCAATTCTGCCAAGACAACAGGGGTATCGGCTGACCAGGTTACCAATTTCGATGTAAAAATTCTTGTGCTGCCTCAGTCATATCAGAATCTGGTTGACGCCGGGGACAAGAATCCTTTCCGCCCGGGAATGTCAGCATCTGTTGATATTCAGACTGAATCAAAAAGAGATATCACTACTGTGCCTATTCAATCAGTTACAACCCGTACCGATACCACAAAAACTGTCGTCAAGGCTTCGGATAAGGAAATTCGTACGCTTGTATTTATAACTGACGGGAAGTATGCTCTTGCCAGGGATGTGAAAACCGGAATTCAGGATAATAATTTTATTGAGATCCTGTCCGGTGTAACAGCCGGCGACAGGGTGATCTCCGCACCTTTCAGCGCAATAAGCAAAAAGCTGGCTGACAGTACACTGATTGAAATAGTAAAAAAAGAAGAACTGTTTAAGGTGAAATAGGCCAAAACTATCCTCTTAACGGCATGGTGATATGTATTGAAACAGCAACAAATCTTTGCTCAGTTGCTCTGTGCAGCAATGCCGGAGTAATCTCCCTGAAGGAGAGCGCTGATCTGAAATCTCACGCTTCCATGCTTACTGTTTTTATAGCGGAAGCCCTGAAAGAAAACGGGATCAGTGCCGGAGAACTGGAAGCAGTGGCGGTTGGTAAGGGCCCAGGATCATACACCGGCCTGAGAATCGGAGTATCCGTAGCAAAAGGAATTTCATACGGAGCATCCCTGCCTCTCATTGGCATCGAAACTACTCTTTCAATGTTCTGGGGTATGGCCGGACGAATTAAGGAATTCTCTGATGATGAGGCGAATACTCTGTTCTGTCCGATGATTGACGCCAGGAGAATGGAGGTCTATAACGCTCTGTATGATTCGAATGGGAATAAGCTAAAGGAAATTTCAGCTGATATAATTACTGCAGATTCCTTCTCAGATATTCCGGAATCGAAGAAAATTATTTTTTTTGGCGACGGAGCTGCAAAATGCAAAGAGGTTATAAACAGAAAGAATGCTTATTTTGCAGATGATTTCAGAATTTCAGCTGCACATATGCTAACCCCTGTGTATCAGGCATTAAATAATGATCATTTTGAAGATGTTGCTTACTTTGAACCTTTTTATCTTAAAAATTTTATAACATCAATACCCAGAAAGAATATATTTGGAAAATAACATACATATAAATTGCTCCCTGCTCCGTAGAATGAAAATCATTCCATTCATCATAATTTTTTTTATGTTGAATATGAACTGGTTGTTCTGTCAGTATAAATCATATAAGCCCGGAGAAAAAGCAAACTATACAATACAGTATGGAGTTATCTCCAGCGGTATTGGATCGCTCGAGGTAAAATCTGATACCCTTAACGGCAGATCGGTCTGGCATGCTAAATTTTCCGCCAGAACTACAGGATTGGCTGATGCAATCTTTAAAGTTATCGATATCTATGAGGTTTATATCGATCCGGCTACTGAATTGCCTGTTAAATTGATCAGAAATATTCATGAAGGAAGATACCGCAAATACAATGAGGTTCTGTTTGATCACAAGACACGAAGCGATTCGGCAATCCTGACCAGTGACCTTACCGGACAGCATATTGCACCAAAAGGCATTCATGATATAGTTTCATGTTTTTACTTTTTCAGGAATAATATACTTCCGGATGGAGGTAAGCTGAAAAAAGGAGATATGATCGAACTAAATATATCGTTTACCGATCAGCTTTACCCTATAAGACTCAGATTTGTGGGGATGGAAGATGTAAAGATCAAGGGAGGAAAGATTAAATGCTACAAGTTTAACCCTGTTACTGAGGTGGGACGGCTCTTCAAAACCGAAGAGGATGTTTCATTCTGGTTTTCAGCTGATAATAATTTTCTGCCTGTTAAGATCCGATTTAATATCTTTGTAGGGGCATTTTTGGTTGAACTTGCAAATTATGACGGGCTGGTATCACCACTTGGGATAAAAAAGAAATAGGATAATTAATATTAAGAATAACTGAGAATTTATGGCGAGTACTTCAGATTTTAAGAATGGATTGGTCATTGAGTTTAACAATGACCTTTATACAATTGTACAATTTCAGCATGTCAAACCTGGCAAAGGTCCGGCTTTTGTACGGACAAAACTGAAAAATATCAAAACCGGCAGGGTGATTGATAACACCTTTTCTTCAGGTACCAAAGTAACCCTGGCAAGAGTCGAAAGGCGTCCCTACCAATACCTTTACAAAGACGATATGGGATACTATTTCATGCACCTTGAGACATACGAGCAGATACATGTACAGGAATCACTGATTGATAATTATCAGTTCCTTCTTGAAGGGATGGGCGTTGAGATAGTGGTCCATGCAGATACTGAAACTGTGCTTTCAGTGGATGTTCCTCAGTTTGTAGTCATGGAGGTTGTCTACTCTGAACCCGGCCTCAGAGGAGATACTGCAACCAATACCCTTAAACAGGCCAAGGTGCAGAATGGAGAAACTATTATGGTGCCTCTTTTTGTGAATACCGGCGATAAAATCAGAATAGACACCCACGACAAGACATATGTGGAGAGGGTAAAGTCGTAGAGTGAAAATGGAAGAAAAAAAGATTCAGAAGGACAGGCTGAGCATTTCAAGATTCAAGCTGAAAGCATTGCTCGATATCACTTTATCGATCAATGCAAATCTGCCTACCGAAGATCTTTTATCCAAATATGAAGATATACTCCGGCATGATCTCGGTATCGGCAAAATATTAATATTCAAGCGTTCCGATACCTGGGAATGCCTTATGAACGGCGGATTCCCCAGGGAGTTGGAGATGATTGATGTTGAATCACGGTTACTGAATATATCCGAAATAGTTTATGGGAAGCCTGAACTGGGTTTCGAAGGGGTTGATATTATTATTCCTGTTTATAATAATAATGTCCATCTGGCTTTTGTATTCATAGGTGATATAGAGGAGGAAGGTGAAGGGATGAGCCCGGTGCTGAAGCATCTGCATTTTATCCAGACACTTTCAAGCATCATCATAGTTGCTGTTGAGAATATCAGGCTGTTCAATGAGAGCCTAAGGCAGGAGGCAATAAAGAAAGAGCTTGAACTCGCAGCCAGGATGCAGAAAATTCTTGTCCCCGACGAGAGCCATATGCCTCAGAATCCAAAGGTTGTGGTGAAGGGTTTCTATTATCCACATTACGAAGTAGGCGGAGATTATTATGACTGTATTAAGCTGTCAAGAACAAAAACCGGGATCTGCATAGCAGATGTTTCCGGTAAAGGGATCTCCGCTGCCATGCTGATGTCAAATTTCCAGGCCAGTCTGAGGGCACTTTTTACACATGATGTTCAGCTTGAGACACTTGTACATAAGCTGAACACTATTGTTACAGTTAATGCAGCGGGGGAGAAGTTTATAACTTTTTTTGTTGCCAGGTACGATCACGAGACCGGGATCCTTGAATATATAAATGCTGCACACAATCCGCCTGTGCTTTACAATACGGTCAGCGGGGCGGTGAGTCACCTGAAAGCTTCGTGCGTCGGACTGGGCATGCTCGATTGTATACCCACTGTAAGAAAATCGGAGATCCTGATAACTGATTATTCAAAACTTGTTTGCTATACCGACGGCCTCTCAGAGCTGAAGGGTGAGGACGGAAAAGATATTGGCACCGGACCGATCATAAGGCATATCTCAAACACCAGACCCGTTGCGTCCAATATAATGGCTCTGATCAGTGAGCTTGGATTGCCTCATAATAATCCTTCCACTTTTGATGATGTATCAATAATAGTGGCTGATCTCATCAGGTAAAATAAATTAATCCGGTCAGAAGAGAAAACCACAACCGCAAAGGATAAACCTCCCTGTGCTTATTGCTGGTAAATACCTATGCATGAGTTTTTTCTATTTCACAGAGATCCGCTGAGGATGCACAGAGAGCACAGAGTATTTTGAATCGTGTCTTGTCTAGGTTTCAAAGGTTAAGTTAATTAAAATCAGATAACTATTTCCGATAGAATATCATGGATTTTCACAGTTTTTCTCTGTGGTCCTCTGTGATTTCTCTGTGTACCTCTGTGTAAGTTCTTAACTGATTTAGCTCCAATTTTTATTGTTGCCCTTCAAAACTTCAGACTTATTAATTTATTCTGATCAGGAAATAGTTTTTCTTTCCTTTCTGGACAAGCAGATATTTATTATTCAGCAGCCATTCATTTCCTATAACGAGATCAGCGTTATCGATCTTCTCCTTATTGATGCTCAGACCTCCGCCCTGTACGAGCCTGCGGACCTCTCCCTTTGAAGTAAAAACCTGCGAATGATCCGCAGTGAGATCAGTTACCGATACCCCCTTCGCAATGATTTCCTTCTTCACATCAAATATGGGAACCCCTTCAAAAACCGAGAGAAAGGTATTCTCATTCATCTTTTTAAGCGACTCGGTGGTTCCCTTGCCAAACAGGATCTGAGATGCCTCCACTGCTCCTTCATAGTCGTCCCGTGAATGAACCAGCACAGTCACCTCTTCGGCAAGGCGCCTCTGCAAAAACCTCTCATGAGGAGCCTTACTGTGTTCAGAGATGATGTTTTCAATCTCCTGCTGGCCTAAAGTTGTGAAGATCCTGATATATTTTACCGCATCCTCATCTGAGACGTTGAGCCAGAACTGGTAGAACTGGTAAGGAGTTGTTTTCTCAGGGTCGAGCCAGACGTTGCCTGATTCGGTTTTCCCGAATTTTGAGCCGTCTGATTTTGTTATCAGCGGACAGGTAAGAGCAAATGCTTCGCCTCCCGCTTTTCTGCGTATAAGCTCTGTTCCTGTCACAATATTTCCCCACTGATCAGATCCTCCCATCTGGAGTCTGCAGTTAAAGTTATTGTAAAGGTGAAGGAAATCTGTTCCCTGAACGAGCTGGTAGGAGAATTCTGTGAATGACATTCCCTCCTTTGCTTCGGAGCTGATCCTTTTTTTCACGGAATCCTTCGACATCATATAGTTTACTGTAATATGCTTTCCAATATCCCTTATGAAGCCCAGGAAGGAGAATTCCTTCATCCAGTCGTAGTTATTTACCATCAGGGCTTTATTTTCCCTGTCAGAGTTGAAATCGAGGAATTTGGAAAGCTGCTTTTTTATGGCCTCCTGATTTCTGAAGAGCGACTCTTCATCAAGCAGGTTCCTCTCCTCTGATTTTCCTGACGGATCGCCGATCATTCCGGTTGCACCTCCGACAAGGGCAATGGGTGTATGTCCGGCCCGCTGAAAATGAACAAGCAGCATGACCTGCACCATATGGCCTATATGCAGTGAATCGGCGGTAGGATCAAAGCCTATGTATCCGCTTATCCTTGTCTTGTTAAGTAATTCTTCTGTCCCCGGCATGATATCGTGGATCATGCCTCTCCATTTCAGTTCTTCAACAAAATTCATAATCAGATTTTTCGAATTGCAAATATAGCAAAGAGGGTCAGATTGTAACATCATCAGGTTTCTTTTTAAACCTGTCGAAGCTGCGGTTAAATCCTCCTTCACCGATTATCGGAAAGATGGAAGGGGCTATATCCGAGATAGAATTATAGAAGACTGACCGTTCCAGTTTTTCCCTTGGGAGAAATGGTCTTCTTGCATCTATTGCGTTAAGGATCACAAAGAAAACGCTCATTATCAATACAGTTTTGAAAAGTCCGAATACTATTCCGAGCAGTCTGTTGATAAATCCCAGGGATGCTGCATCTGCTATCTTATCAGCAATTATTCCGACAAAATGAATTATAACTACTATTATCCCGAAGGTGACAAGGAATGCAATTATTCCAACATAATGTCCGCTCATATCGAAATAATCATAGAGCTTGGCGGCAGTGAATCCTGAGAATTTTATTGCGCCCCAAATCCCAAGGATAAGAGCTGCGAGTGAGGCTGCTTCCCTGATGAGTCCGTTAGTAAACCCGGTGACCATTGAGATTATGAGGATTACCACGATAACAAGATCTATCCAGTTCATGATATTAATATTTGAAAGGATGAAAGTATGAAAGAATGTTGGTTTTTCAAAACGGGAGAAATCATGAGTTCGCTCACTGGAGTAGGGCAGTTGAAAAAATTCTCAGTGGAACCCTGTACCACCTTTTTGCTCTCCTTATCTACACGACCGGCAGACAGGTGTGATAGTTCTTAAATTCTTATTACACAGAGGAACACAGAGGATACACAGAGGAACACAGAGGAAGATAATGTAGAAGTTTCGAATCTTGTAACTGTCCCAACACTTTGAATATGAGGTTATTTTGACTGATCATATCAGTAATTCAAACCAATAGTTATCTCAATAGAATTTTGTTCCTTGCAGCACCCGGCACCCAGCATCCAGCACCCGGCACCATTTCCTCCAGCTGACAAAGTATTGACCCATGATTTGTTTTGACAAAAAAATACTATACTTTTGCGTCGATTTTGGCCCCATAGTTCAATGGATAGAATGGAGGTTTCCTAAACCTTAGATTCAGGTTCGATTCCTGGTGGGGCTACAAATTTTTGTCTCAGCTGCTATCTTATTGATATGTATTACGTTTACGTACTAAGGAGTATTCCTTTTGGTAATCTCTATAAGGGTTTTTGTACTAACTTAGAGAGCAGACTTGCAGAGCATAATGCAGGTAAAACTAAATCGACAAAGCACTATGTCCCCTGGGAAATTGTTTATTACGAAAGTTTTGATTCAAAAGATGAAGCCATTTCCCGGGAAAGGTACTTTAAATCAGCAGCAGGAAGAAGATATCTAAAAAAGTTCATTTAGATTCAGGTTCCCCGCCCGTACGACCGGGCATTATTCCTCTTTCGAAGTCGAATAATTCGTACGGTCGGGCGGGGATTCCTGGTGGGGCTGCAAATTTTGTCTCAGCTGCTATCTTATTGATATGTATTACGTTTACGTACTAAGGAGTATTCCTTTTGGTAATCTCTATAAGGGTTTTTGTACTAACTTAGAGAGCAGACTTGCAGAGCATAATGCAGGTAAAACTAAATCGACAAAGCACTATGTCCCCTGGGAAATTGTTTATTACGAAAGTTTTGATTCAAAAGATGAAGCCATTTCCCGGGAAAGGTACTTTAAATCAGCAGCAGGAAGAAGATATCTAAAAAGTTCATTTAGATTCAGGTTCCCCGCCCGTACGACCGGGCATTATTCCTCTTTCGAAGTCGAATAATTCGTACGGTCGGGCGGGGATTCTTGTGGGGCTACAAATTTTGTCTCAGCTGCTATCTTATTGATATGTATTACGTTTACGTACTAAGGAGTATTCCTTTTGGTAATCTCTATAAGGGTTTTTGTACTAACTTAGAGAGCAGACTTGCAGAGCATAATGCAGGTAAAACTAAATCGACAAAGCACTATGTCCCCTGGGAAATTGTTTATTACGAAAGTTTTGATTCAAAAGATGAAGCCATTTCCCGGGAAAGGTACTTTAAATCAGCAGCAGGAAGAAGATATCTAAAAAAGTTCATTTAGATTCAGGTTCCCCGCCCGTACGACCGGGCATTATTCCTCTTTCGAAGTCGAATAATTCGTACGGTCGGGCGGGGATTCCTGGTGGGGCTACAAATTTTTGTCTCAGCTGCTATCTAATTGAAATGTATTACGTTTATGTACTAAGGAGTATTCCTTATGGGAATCTCTATAAGGGTTTTTGTACTAACTTGGAGAGTAGACTTGCAGAGCATAATGCAGGTAAAACTAAATCGACAAAGCCCTTTGTCCCTTGGGAGATTGTTTATTACGAAAGTTTTAATTTAAAAAGATGAAGCCATTTCCCGGGAAAGGTACTTTAAATCATCAGCAGGAAGAAGATATCTAAAAAAGTTCATTTAGATTCAGGTTCCCCGCCCGTACGACCGGGCATTATTCCTCTTTCGAAGTCGAATAATTCGTACTGTCGGGCGGGGATTCCTGGTGGGGCTACAAATTTTTTGTCTTAGCTGCTATCTTATTGAAATGTATTACGTTTACGTACTAAGGAGTATTCCTTATGGTAATCTCTATAAGGGTTTTTGTACTAACTTAGAGAGTAGACTTGCAGAGCATAATGCAGGTAAAACTAAATCGACAAAGCCCTTTGTCCCCTGGGAGATTGTTTATTACGAAAGTTTTAATTTAAAAGATGAAGCCATTTCCCGGGAAAGGTACTTTAAATCATCAGCAGGAAGAAGATATCTAAAAAAGTTCATTTAGATTCAGGTTCCCCGCCCGTACGACCGGGCATTATTCCTCTTTCGAAGTTGAATAATTCGTACGGTCGGGCGGGGATTCCTGGTGGGGCTACTAAACACAAACAAATAAGAGGCTGTCTCAAAAGTCTTTTTTAACCGCAGGGCACGCTAAGTTTGCGCAAAGTACGCAAAGTCAAAACAATGATATTGAGATCTTTGCGTTCTTTGCGAAATCTCTTTGCGCACTCAGCGGTTAATGGATTTTGACTTTTGAGACAGCCGCTTCTAGTTATGACCTAATGAAGCACTATAGAAACATTTCTACTGAAATTGCTTTCTGTGATTTGTCCCGGGTTACCATGAGGGTGTTAAATGTGGGAATTTGGGGTTTACCGTCCGGATTAACTTGCGCTCTCATTTAGTGTCGTAGTGAAACCGACAGGCATAGATAAGGATTTCCGGGTTTTCAACTTTATCAGGTAATTCTAAAAATTTGAGTTATTTACCTGGTTTTGACAGTTCTGATAGATTGATGAGAAGTTTTTGTCAGGCAGTAGTATGAGTGTTATTTGTTATTAACAGTTTGACGTGTTTTTTGCCCGCCCGCCCGAACGGGTAAATGGCAGAAGGATTCGCGTCATGGCAAATTGTCGGGACGGCACAAGCCCAGGCCGCCGAAGCCAACCGTGGACTGACCAGAAACTTTTATTGCGAAGCAACAATAAAAGCTAGTCCTGTCCTGGCCTGACGAAGTCAATTAATTAAACCGTGCGGGTTATGTTTAGGCTTAATTTTGAGTCTGGGTATAATTACTCTCCAATCATGTTAATTGTTTGCCAGAAAGAAGATCCATTTAATAATTGAAACTGAATAGTTTTGGCGCCCAGTTCTTTATTTTGAATATTCATCTTTAATCCGCTGTAAATTATTTTTCGAGAAATATTGTCCAGGATCATGAACTTACTTTCTCGAACTAAGCCATAACCAATATACCACATTTCGGGCATTGCTATTTGATCGATACTTTGACTAACTATAAACCGATAGTTCAATTTCTTTTCTTCATCGGAATATTCATTAATCCAATCATTCAAATCAATTCTCTTCTTCTTTGTTTGTAGTAAGGCATTTAATATTTGGAAACTTTGGTCGCGCGATAGCCCTAATTTATTGTGAAGTTTTGAATATTCCTGAATATCGGATTGCTTAAAATACAAGGTCGCATATCTTTTATGGACAATTAGTATATTTTCATTTATTGTATCAATAGGTATTGGATGTAAATCAACGTTTTGCGCACAAGTTACGTGGAGAAGTGTCAAAAATATACTTAGAGTCAAATAGAATCTTAGCATTAGTCTAAAGTATTTTTTGTAGTGATTTTCATTTTGACTCATGCCCAGACTTAATCCTAACGGCCCTGCGGTTTAATTAGTTGCCGTCGAAGCCTGTCCTGAGCGGTTGCGAAGGATTGCGGTGGCGTGTTTTTGGCCTGTCCGGGTGCGGCGAGCAAAATTTGTGATAACTTGTCCCGTGCAGCAGGAAGTTTATTACCCCAACCTACCGTGTGAGATGGTCGTAGCGATGTCTATTCATTACCTGAAAAGATTTAAGTAATCTTCAAAGACATACATACGGCCTCTTTGTCCACCTGTAACTTCTTTTAGTATTTCTATCTTCTCCATCGTTTCAATCAGCTTGTACGATGAGGGCATCGAAAGTCCGGATATCTTACTCACTTTTTCGGCATTGATTACTGGCTTTTGATATAAATAGTTTGTAATTTTTTGAGCATTCGCGGCTCTGGTTCCAATACTCTGAAATTTTATATCATTCTGTTTTTGTAGTTGTAAAATATTATCGAATGTGGAAATTCCTTTTTTTGCTGTTTCAATTATACCGACTAAAAAAAACCTGAACCATTGATCTATATCGTTCTTTTCTCTAACATTCATTAAGTTTTCGTAATATAACTTTCTGTGGTTTTCCATGAAATCAGACAAATACAGAATTGGTTTTTTCAAAATACCCACATTAACAAGATAAAGAGGAATCAGCAAACGACCAACTCTTCCATTTCCGTCAAGAAACGGGTGGACAGTCTCAAATTGATAATGAACTAATGCTATTTTTAGTAATTCCGGGAAATATATCTCCTCATTATGGATGAATTTTTCAATGTCACCCATTAGTTCTGGAACTGAGCTATGAACAGGAGGTATAAAAAGCGCGTCACTAATCGAAGCCCCTCCAATCCAATTTTGACTCTTTCTAAATTCTCCTGGTTGCTTTTTTTCGCCCCGAACACCCTGCAGGAGTACTTTATGAGTTTCACGGATCAGTCTCGATGATAAGGGTAGTTTTTCTAAAGTAACCATCGCTGACTCCAGGGCTTTTATGTAATTTTGAACTTCCTCCCAGTCGTCACGTTTGTCAAGTGGGATATCTTCCTTATCAAGAAGGGCCTCTTCCATTTTAGTTTGGGTTCCTTCAATCTTGCTACTCTGAGTTGCTTCTTTAAGGACATGCATACTTATAAACAACTCTATATTTGGGATGTAATTTGAATACATGTCCAATCGGCCTAATTCTCTATCTGCCTGACTGAGAAGTTTTAAGACTTCCATGCTATCTAGTTCCCATTGTCTATTAATAAACGCAGGCTGAAAGCTTTTGTAGGAACCCTGACTTATAAAATTACCTGCTTTAAAGTGTTTCATAATTTCGAATATCTTAAGCAAAGATAAACCTTATTTAAGCAAAGAGCCAATATCTTAAATAAGAACTCTCGCTATTTAATTATTTTAATATTTTCAAGGGGCTCATCCGCAGTAATAACAACCTTTCTTTTGGCTGTTAGGTGGCGTTGCTTTTAAGTCCCGGTAAATGAGCAGAAATTGTAATGTTGAGATAAATCTGTCCAGATGACTGAGTCCTGGTAGATGGACGGAAGTTTTGAGTCATTATTATTTTTCTAGTGTAGACGGTGTCGGGGGTCACGAACTATGACACCTGACGGCCCGGAGATTTAATTAGATGCCGGGAGCCTGCCCGAAGAAGGGAGGGGTGTCGTGGTGCCTTGTTTTTTTGCCCGCCCGCCCGCCCAGGTAGATGGCAGAAGGATTCGTGTCATGGCAAATTGTCGGGACGGCACAAGTCCGGGCTGCCGAAGCCAACCAGGGACCGATCGGAAATTTCTATTGCAAAGCAACAATAAAAGCTGATTCGGTCCGGGCCCGACGAAGTCAATTAATTAAACCGACCGGGTTACATTTAGGCCTGTGTTAAAACGGTTTCATGTAAACTAATTGTTATATTAGTGTAAATTCTAAAATATGTTGGTAAAGTCAGGATTTGTCGCGGTTAAGAGCTCTGGACTATTAAGCCTCTGTCCCGACTGAAGAAGGCAATTAACCCTTCCAATCATGCCAGGTTTTGGATTCCGGTAGTTAATTTACTAAAAGAGGCTAAAAGAACGACTTCCTTCATTAGCATCTACCAATTGAATCAATGGCTGTTTACCTACAACTCCGTATAAGAGGTTACATTTTATATAATATGTCTGTCCAAACTCCAGGTTAATCTGGATTTCGGTTCTTTTATCAATTGTAGCCCAAAGGGTGTTTAATCCCTCCTTTTTAATAGCAATGGTTTTTTTAATATTCTTAGTGACTTTACATATTATTGAATCATTTAAATGAAGATCATAGTCTATATTAAGAGTATCTGGGTCGCAATAAATGTTCAATATTGCATACTTATTTAGTGATTCTGTTTCTCTAAGAATTGAAGTTTTAATATCCATTAATCGTAAAATTTTTGCGGTTATTCTATGACAGGTACTTTTCCCAGGAGGGATGTGGTCAATTATTTTGATTGCATTTCCGCCAGCTTTTTTTGCTTCATCTTTTGCAGATTTTAATACGTCCTGGAAAGTGCAATTCTTGGTTGCTGTGAAGCCTGTATCTCCAATTTTTACTGTTCCAATCACTTCAGCATCAATTGGTATTTCTGTATCTAATCCCAAAACTTTAATAAATTCTGCTGTATCTGCTTGAGGGATACTTTGCTCGAGTTTTGTTGTAACCAGAGGTGTGCAACAAAAGACTAAAAAACAGATCTAAAATTAGCAATGAAGTCAGTACTCTTTTCATATTGTTATAAATGACTTTTAATTCAGGAATAATTTCATACAATGCTTAAAACCTGGATAATATAAATAATTATTCAATTCTTTAAGAGTTATATTTAGGCCATTGTTGTGTAATTGTCTCGTTGTCACGTCGCTGTATGGCTTAAATATAATGGCGCGTCGGCCAGCAGCCCTATTGACTTTGTCACGGTAGCAGGATTGCTCACGTTACAAAAAGTTTAATAAGCGGGTGTGCATTACGGTGATAGACATTGAGGATATTACGGAACTGTCCGGGCTGACGAAGGCAATTAAGCCTACCATCCGTGTTATAGGTAGGGTTAATTTTAAAACTGTCCGGATGTGAGCGAACTTTATCGTCCAGGATAGGAAGAATTTATCTGTTATTACACTAAAACGCTGTTGGTGCCGGCGTTTTTGTCTTTATATTCTTCTATTTGCTCCAATAAATCCATCGACCTCATCAACGGTGTCCATTCCTTTCCGTTGAATATGAATTTAAACCATTTTTTATTTTTATTTTCGTATCTGATATTGAAGAAAAGCCAAATTGCAACATATACAAATGAAAGCGTAACAATGCCCTGTATTATCCACAGAAACAAATTTCCGTTCTCAATCATACTTGTGTTCCAATAGAAGGTTGTCCAGACAGGAAGCTGTAAAAACAAGATACGGGTAATCCAAAGTGTGGAAGTTTTCAGATTTGCCAACCTTTTTTGTGTTTCTAGAATAGGGTCTGTTATATCAACCTCATAAATCTTAATTAGCTGATAAATGTAAATAATCAAGGCGATTGCAGTTAAGCCTATTTGAATAGTGGCAGAAAACAGAAAAAACAAGCTCCACTGAGGGAATATATTTACGACTACAGTTCCTGCAATACCTACCCATAAAATACCTATTACCAGCGTAAATATTTTAATAGGTTTCATTGAGCCTAAAAAATTATGAATCTTCATTTTGGCTATTTCGTCTGAGTTATTTCTGGTTATGACAAGACTTTCTTCCAATTTCAGATTGGTTGCTTGCCATAGTTTTTTTAATTCCAATTCGTTCATGTATTATGATTCTAATTGTGAAAACTGTGTTTTTAACTTGTCCTTGATGCGTCCTATTTTTGTTCCTACGTTGCTTACCGACATTCCTAGTATCTCGGCAATTTCAGAGTGACCTTTTTCCTCCAGGTATAATATCATCAGGGCTTTGTCTAACTCTTTGAGTTCATAAATAAATTGTTCCAATAAATTCAATTGCCATTCGTCATCCGTGTTGTCATCCATTGGTATTTGTGTAGTTTGTTCATTCAGAGCTGTATATTTATTTGCTCTCGTTGATTGCTTTCGGTAAAACGAAATGGCAACATTTAGTGAAATACGATATAACCAGGTCGACATTTTAAATTGTCTGTTATATCGGTGTATAGATTTCCAAATCTGTATCATCATTTCCTGAATAAGGTCTTGCCTGTCATCTTCGTTTTGGCAGTAGGCATGGGCAACTTTGTACAAAATACCTTTGTTTTGCTCAATGATTTCCTGAAAATATTGTCTTTGATCCTTCTCGCTCATTTAATTTTACAGGGTTTTAATCATTACTCCAATTATTCGCACAAGAGTCAAAAAAATCACAATCGTCTGGAAAGAATCATGTGTTTGGCAGCAGCGTCAGGTTGTCGCGGTGGCTGCTGCCAAACACTTGCCCGTCCGAATGGGCTTCGTCAGGCGGGCTTGTGAGTTGGAGTCCTGGCATATGATTGAAGAATTTCGCCTTAGAAGTTATATGTAGGGTAACTGACATGGTTGTCTAATTGTCAGGTGCAGTGAACCTTACATATACCGCCAGTTACCACCAGTTATTTATTCATTTCTATTAGTTTCCATTGTCCATTTGGTTCTTTCTCAAGATAAAGGCTCACTTTAAGGCTTTTAATATTGCCAATAACTTTTATTTGAAGTTGAACTTGTCCCTGTCCATTTGTAATACTTACATTTCCAGCTGGCATCATTCCATATCCAGTTATCCCGCCAGTTTCTTCGATAATTTCCTTGTTAGCTTCTATATTTTGAATCGCAACTTTGTAAGCATCTGAACTCTTCATTGCACTACCTGTAAAGAGAAATGTAAATGAAAAAAATACGGCACCTAATCCAATAAGAGTTATTATTCTCGGCAGTCTTTTTGGCTTGTTAGGATTCTTTATTACAATAGTCTTTGTTACTATATCTCCAATCCTTTTTTTGTCATTACCTGCTGCAAGTACAATAAACTCAATTGGCCAAATTATTATGAACAAATTTCTAATAAACATTTTCCAAAAAGAAGGTGTTGTTTTAAAGTCAGTTTCATTACGAATCATAATTCCCATAATCCACCTACCTACACTTATTCCTTTAATTGAGTCCTTTGCGAAATAAATAATAAATCCAGGGATCATTACTAATAGCATTATAGTTGTCATGCTATCTTGATTTTTTTCATCCATAAAATTCGGACCCATAATTATGAATATTATTGAAACCATTAAGAAAGACATTACAGAATGGTCAATAAAAATCGCAGCAATTCTTCTTTTTCTACTTGATTTCATCAAAGTTTGTTCAATTTGTTCTGTCATATTTGTTTGTTTTTGTTTTTATAATTGGTGGTAACGGAGTCTCCGCCGGAGCGGGACAGGTCGTCTAATAACTCATTCAGATTTCCGGATCAGACTTATTTTAAGCCAATCTAAGCCACCGTGAGTTTTCAACTGGCAAATTGTATTCCACCGGACACAGTCTTCCAAAACTCGTTATACAGAGCTCGCTGAGGTCAAAAATCCCGGAAATTGAAGAAATAAACAGCAATGAGTTACGTGTCACGGCGAAATAGTCTCGGTGCCGGGCAAAAAACCCATGATGCTTCGGTCAGGGCACCAGAGCGGTGGCCGGCAGCCCGACGTAGACTTTGTCCCGGGAGACGAAACTGTCGCGGTGCAGTGAAGCTGATAAACGGCACAAATTTTCGGGCATAGACTTTAAGGGGTTCCTACAAAGCTGTCCGGGCTGCCGACCGAGCCAGCCGAAGCCGCCTCAGTCCAGTTGCACGAAATTAAGTGTGGAGACAGGCGGCGAAGGCTGACCGTGTCCCGCGAAGCCTTTGTTATTCTAAACGAATTTGTCTCGATTAACAGGCGAAGCGGGAAGCCAATTAATTAAATCGTCCGTGTTAGCATTTCGGCCTTATTATTTTTTATCCTTTAACTTATTTTTAATAAGTCTTTCAAAATCATCAAAGTTAAATCGCAATGTATTGGATATGATGGATATCGGAGTTCCATACTTCTTCATATTTAGTTTGAGTAGTTTCTGCTTGAATCCTTTTCCTCTATCCAAATACTTATCTGGATTAATCGTATAGATAAGCAAGAATTTTGTAGACATAACTTGTTCAGTTTTTATTTCAATTATGTCTGACCAATTTATAAGTCCTACACTTGAAGCATTTGTATTATCTGTAATACCATTATCATCAATTACCAGTCCCATTGACTTATCAAAAAGTTTTATAAATCCATAAATGCCAGCTCCTCCAAAAAACAATACGGAAGCAATTCCAGTAAGTCTTATTGTCTGTGGATTTCTAAATAGGATTGTCACAAATGTGTCAGGTGTTATTATAAAAAGGACTCCAAAAATTACAAACAAAATCGTTCCTACCAGTAATAGAGAGATTTTGGTCCTGCTTATGGGTATTTCAATTTGGTCCATTTTACTAAGGTTAGGCTCTATTACAGGCTGTAAGTGTCTAGGGTTTAGGCTGAATGCTAACGGTGGCGGGTTTAATTAGTGGCCGTCCGTGTCAGGGCTGGTTTTGTTTTTTGCCAGTCCCGGTAGATAGAACGAAATTGTCTCTACATAGATAAAACCGCTTACGTGATAGTCCCGGTAGATGGCGCAAAATTACTTGTCATGATAAACTGTCTAAATGGAAAGCAAAAAACAAAACCAGCAGCGTGTAGGCGGGAAGCCCAATAGACTTTGTCCCGGGAGCAGGATCAGTCCGGGTACCACAAAATGTTATAGGCGGAAAAAAGTTAACAGCATAGACTTTGGGGGCTGCTTGTCAAGCTGTCCGGGCTGCCGAAGGCCATTAATTAAACCCGCATGTTATGCTTAGGCGTATGTTAAAAGTCACGGTATTGGGAAGTGTTTGCAGTCTCTTGCCATTAATCCTTTAGGAGCAGATTTCGTTAATTCCAAAGTCCAAGTATTGAATCAAGTTTTGCATCTCCAGAATACGAACTAAAATCCTTTCTACGGCTTAAAATAAATCGTTGAGCTCGAAATATATACTTATATGCAACACTGTCCTCAAAGAAATATGGTCCTTTACTTAGACGCTTATTAAATTACTATCTGAGTCCCCATTCTTAAATCTATATGCTTGATTAACCTCATCTATTGTTATTGGTCTTTTCATCGTTAATCATATAATAAAATAGCGATTATTTGAACCAGGGTTCCAAGGAAATTGTGTCAGTAGGACTCCATTATGGGGAATTCTGTAAATTCGTTTGCCATCTAAATATTCCACTGAAGACCCATTTGGTTGATCAAAAAGGACAAGTATTTCTCCAGTATAATTTTCCGGAACTAAAAAAAGTTCTGCTTTCGCTCGTGAAAAAAGGAAAATGCCACCAACCAACAAAAAGGTAAAATAGGTAAAATTATGCTAAGAATTCTTCCGGCCTTTTTTATCGGCGAGAAATTATTTTTTATGAAAGCTTTCTTTGATCCACTGTTTAAAAATGTAAAGATCGTCCCCAAAACTAGATTTAGGAATAATATTTTGCCATAATATTGTTTTGGTAGATTAAAATCCACTTGGTCAATTCTTCAATTTTATAGGTTTTTTCCCAACTCAATTCTGAACTAAAAGTCTCTCCCTTAATTATTATTCGTTCTTCTGTAAAATCATAGATGATTCTTTCCTGTAATCTCCCGTGAGTTGAGTAATTCTTTTTTGCAGATCTGAAAACTGATAATGGCAAAACTAATATTATTAAGAAGCCGAAAATAAGTTGAAAATAAGGAGGTTTCTCGAAAAATCATATTTAAACCAAAAATATAATATCGATCCGATGGACATTATTAATCCGACTAAAGTTAAAAAAATTGTCATCGGTTTTCGATAGGTCATAATAAACATCAGTCCTAAATATTGACTAAAAGAAAGTTTTGTCTCAAATTTCATAAAATCTTATTTTTAAATAATTTATAGTTTTTTAAAAGTCAATTATACAATATAAATAAAAATTATTCTAAAAATATCCTTTAATTGATTTCGCTAGTTACAGTTGGTTTAGAAGAATTAAAGGGTCAGTATTTAAGTGTCTAGTTACTAACTGTCAAGAGGTTAAAATTTGTCATGTCAAACAAAATTGTAAAGGTAGACGTGCACTCGATGATTCAGAAGTTGTCCAAATGAAATTAAATATATCGACTCTTTGCCGTTATGCTTAGGCGTTATGGGTCAAGGTAGAAATTGTCTCGTATGTCGCTGATGCTTAAGCATAACGGCCCGGCGATTTAATGAGTTGGCGTCCGCGTCGCGGTGACACATTTTTTGCCCGCCCGCCCGAACGAATAATTAGTTAGGGATTAAGATTTGTTTCGGTCGTTCGGGCGGGCCAGTCCCGGTAGATGGCAGAAGGTTTCGTGTCATGGCAAATTGTAGGGACGGCACAAGTCCGGGCTGCCGAAGCCAACCAGGGACCGATCGGAAATTTTTATTGCGAAGCAACAATAAAAGCTGATCCGGTCCGGGCCCGACGAAGTCAATAAATTAAATCGTCCGGGTCAGGTTTAGTGGAAATTTAAAACTGTCCGGGTAAAAGGATTGGCTCATATAAATATGTCCCTTCAAAGTGAGAGATGCGTTACAGATCTGACTAATATCCAGGAGCATCAATACGGGAAACCGGAGGATTAACTTTAATTAACTCTATATCACAGACTTGTCCGGATTTTATTAACTGAAACTGTTTATTTAACCATTCAGTCAGGTTTTTACCTTTCAATTTACCTTCAGAGACTGAAAGATGCTTAGATAACTCCGCATTTTTCCATTTGTTTACAACTTTTATATATCTATCACAAGTAAGAATATCATTTGAATTTGGCCAGAAGAATTTAGGATCTGGTTTAGTATTATTAAGCCCATTTTTTAAGAATATAAATGCTTTTTCGCTTCCGCTTAGAAATAATCTTTTTATAATTTCGCTATAATAATCCCAATCAAATTTATCCTTAAAACCGGGCTTATCTAAAATTCCCTCTGCTATTAATAAAGCATTATGGTCATGTGTATTTATCAAAGTCTCAATTGCACTCGGATACCAAGTTGTTCCATCGCAACTGTCTAATACTACTTCCAGCGCTTTTAAGCCATCTGGTAATTTTTGTTTATCATATTTTACCAAGTAAAGCGATGACCAGAGCTTTACCCATAAATCATTGTTGGTCACCAAATCTTCCGTTTTTTCTTTGTCATTTTGATCAGTCGATCCGATCTCAAAAATATTCTTCGCTATCTGCCCACTTTTAGAAGGCCAATCATAGCTTTGAAAATCATTAATTCGGCTAATTAAGATTGGAGTCGCCTGTGAATATTTTAACCCATTGCATTTATTCATAGCCATTTCAAATTCAGACCATTTATTTGTATTTTCTAATATATTCAGTGCTAAATCTGTTTCAGATTTGTTGCTGTTCTCATCGCACCATTTTATAATTTTGGCTATCTGTATTTGTTTCGAATCGTTGTCAAGTTCGTCAAATACATTTAAGTCCACGAATTCTTTCCCTATGGATTTTAAAATAATATCCGACACAACCCAATTGACTTTAAATAATAATCTTTGCGACGAGAAATCACGATGGAAACTGTATGCTAAAATATAATCCGGATCGGCAAGATGCGGAGCAATTAAAGTTATTTCACCAGGTGTCAATTTTATTTTAATCAATTCAGTATAAGGATTTATTACTTCAAAACCTTTTAGGTCCTGATCTATATCACGCATCGGGAAATTACTTAATGCAGGTATTGACTTCGATAAAGATGCAATTGGAATTGAATATTGAGTGCATCTATAGCTAATTCCTCCGGGTTGGGAATCTTGAATACAGTTTAAAATTTTAAGTCGATCGATAAGATATTTAATCTGTTCAGTCCTTGATAATATAGTTTTTAGTGAATCCCAGCTTGATAAAGTGGTGAGTTTTAATGTATTGAAATCAGTGCTTCTATTTAATAATTGTTCCCCTAATTGTTTAGCTTCCTTTCTATAACGAAATCTTTCAAATTCAGGTTTTGCCAAATGCTTCGAAATAGCGATTGATTTCGTATAATCTCTTTCCTGAGAAAAAGCAAATAGAAGCTCGTTATAATATAAATTTCCAAAGAGATTAACAACCAGATGAGAAAATGAAGAATCATCAGGTGTACTATTAATACCTTCTAAGATCAGGCTGGTTGCCTGATCGATCTGATTATTATTATATGACCAGGCAGCCATTTCATATTGAGGAAGTATCTCATATCCAGCATGAGGTCTTACTTCACCGTCTCTCCTTCGAGGTCTATCATATCCATTAGTGCTAAGGAGCTTTTTTGCTTCTTGCTGAAGTGAGGTTGATCTTATTTTAGAATATTTCTTTTCAATATAAACTTTTTGGGCTGAATAGTCGAGCAGGGAATAATGTGTATTGCTCTCATCAATAATCCATCCTATATACTGAGGTCTCCATTTGTAGTTGTTTGTACTCGGAATGTCACATTGAATTGAAACAAAAGGAGCTTTTTCGGGTACTTTGTCCAATATTAAGCTGTTAATTATTTCAAATTGTTGTTTTATCCATGGCGTAAGAGCTTTTGATATCTCAAATTCCTTCTTTGTTATATTTAAACTTGAAGCATTTGCGTAGACAGCTTCTCTTATTCTGGTACGGTAATGGTCTTGTAGAGAATCAATTTTTGGCGCATACTTAAGAAGCTTTCTATAGGCTATTTCTTCTATTGCGCTTGCAGTTATTTCCTCATTAAGATTTGGATTTGAAATCAAAAGTCCTAAAAATGTATCAGTTTCCGGACATTTAATCCTCCTTATAAATTTCAACCCTTCTCTCTTGTTATCCTCTTCATGGTCATATAAAACAAACCATTCTCCTGTTTTAACGAATACAACACTATTTGCGTAATCTCCAAAGTAAGCTGCCAGTCTTTGCCGGAAAATGTGTGCCTTTGATTCCCATGTTTCGTAAAAGAAAGGGGTTCTTTTCCATTCTGACCTTCCATTTTTTTCGTCTTCTTGAGACTGAATACATAATCTATAAATGTATTCGGCAGATTCATATCTAATTGAGTCATTCTTTGATAATAATACATCTTTAAATGCTTTTTCAAAAGGGGGCAGTATTCCTTCGTCATAATACTGTTTTAGATCTTTAAATGCTTTAGTTTTTGCATCTGGCTCCAATGTGGATGAAGATAAATTTAGAGATGACTGAAAAAGTATTATAATTAAAAATAATATGTGGAGTCTCATATAGTAAGTATTAGGTCGAAGATTATTTGTTAATTCTTTATAAATGATTCAATAAGAGTGCTGAAAACTTATTGACTTAATTGAACCGACCGTGTTAGGTTTTCGTTGCAATTTTTTTGTCTGGGTCTAATTTGTCTCGATTAATTTGTCTGGATAAATGAAAGCTGATCGTCTGTGTTTTTATAAGTGAAAATAAGCTCATAGTCAAGTCTGATCTAACCGTGTTAGGTGGGCGCAGCAATTATTTTGTCTTGGTAATATCTTGTATATAAGGTCAATGTCCAGAGGGTTGAATCTATCTTTTTGCCATTATATTTTCAAATCTTGTGTTACTTATTGGGTGATAGCTTATTACCTCATTGCTATGAATTATACAAAAAGTCCCGAAGGCAGAGGGAGTTTGTTGAGCTGATTCGGAATCCTCTATTTCTATCAAATTAGCTTTTATTTTAAGTTTTTTTGCAGTCTTGAGTATTGCGTCCACGTTTTTTACCGAATAAGGACATTGTGCAGAGCGTATAATAGTCAGACCGTTATCGTATTTATCAAGCGAGAAGGTTTTAAACTTTGGATCAGTTGCAGCTTTATCGAATTTTAAAACTAATAACTCAAAATCTGGTTTTGCTGTATCAATAGACTTGAATCCCTTTTTAATGAAGATATCCTTGTTTGCCATAAATGATCCTTTTCTGGTAACTACTGCCACACCATACATATTAAAGCTCTTTGCCTCTTGAATACAGGATTCAATCAGAGATGAAGCATAACCTTTTCCTTTGAATTGTGTTTTGAAGCCAACAAATATGCAATGGATAAACATATAACCCACAGCGTCAACAGGTCGATGAGCATATTTACCAGGAATATACTCGAGCATACCCTGATATCCGCCTGTCTTTGATAGAATTGCTTTTATTCTTAATCCTTTTGGATAATACTCCTTAAACCAATCAATCTTTCTTCTTAACTCCAAATGCTTTTCAACGTCTTTGTATCCACAAACACCATAATCTGCAATATTCTCTGGTGTGAGGTCAATGATTTCTATATCAGTCATATTATAGCAAAGTTTGTTTTGTAAAGATAACTTGAAATTGTTAGAATTTTATGTCCAGGTTAGGCGAAAATCTTTAGTCCTTGATAAAATTTATGGCATTAGGTGACGTAGTGTTACTTGTCTGGGTAAATGCAAAGTAAAGATATAATAGAAAGCAGAATTTATCTGTCGAGCTGAACTGTCATTGGATAACTTTTTTTTGTCCAGCAGGGCGAGCTATGCCACCTAACGGGAGTCTCCCGCCGAAGCGGGACA
Organism: Bacteroidales bacterium; assembly: GCA_016715075.1. Classification (GTDB taxonomy): domain Bacteria; phylum Bacteroidota; class Bacteroidia; order Bacteroidales; family VadinHA17; genus LD21. Next base: position 2,054 of record JADKBK010000007.1, on the reverse strand, counting down.
GGTTTTTCACAGCACCGACCGGGTTAGCGTTTCGTTTTTTTAATCATTTATCGATTCTGAGTCTCCAATTATAAAGGGTCTCGGTTTCTCCGGATTTTATAAATTTATTCCTTTCAAGAATTGAGTATGAATCAATATTGGATTTTTCGGTCGAGGCAATAATTGATCTGATATTTGGTTGTTTTTCAGCCCATTTAATTATCCCGGCTACAGCTTCTGTCATGAAACCCCTTTTTCTGAATTCTTTGTATGTTCCATAGCCGATTTCAACTTCGCCTTCTGTATTTGGTTCTCCAACAAAACATAAGTCCCCAACCATTTTGTTTTCTTCTGTTGAAATAACTGTCCATAGGGTAGAAAATAAATAGTTTTTACTTTTATCAGCTACATTTGGCAAAATAGTCTGTTCAAGAGCTTCTTTTAGCTCTGGAGAAATTGTCCTCGTTGTTTCATTTAAGTTTAATTCAATCTCTAAAGAGTTGTCAAGTCTTACATACTTTTTGAGTTGTTCGTAAGTTAAAGGTTTAAGAATAAGTCTTTCCGTTTCTATCATGTCTGAAATGAGTTAGCGTTTGTTTGATTTAGTTTATAAGTCTGAGTCGTAAGGCCCACTCTGTCTGCAAATGAACGCCAACGGGAGTCTCCCGCCGAAGCGGGACAGGTCGTCTAATAACCTCCCCGGTGCTGCCATATTTGGACTTTATTAAGCGAGTCTAAGCAATGCTTCAATTTTCACCGGCGACATGATCTTCATAAAATCAGATCTCTTAAAATGCATCAAAATAGCTCTCAGGTGGTCATATTTTGTCAAAATCAAAGAAACAAGTATCCTTAGATACTCCTTCAGGATTTCCCTGGTCAAAATATTCCCAATCCGCCGGAGATTGTAAGCGATAAACATAAGCCCCACATCTGAGCTCGCCCTGCTCTTTCCCTTCTTCGTTAAGATATAGCTGAAGCCCCATTGTCGTTTAATTGTTCCATACGGGTGTTCCACTATTGCCTGACGACGTTTGTAAAGATGTTCCTTCTCAACAGTGTTAATCCGGTTTCTTTCGTAATAATCAGCATATTCGCTTCTGTGTATAAGCCTTTCTTTCTTTGATCTGGTACATCGTGAAAGTACCGTGCAAGATCTACATGCCCTTGTTTAATACTGCTTAAACCAGATGATATCTCCCGCACTTGGTTTCTCTATATACCATGATCCGTTGATGTTTAGTATTTCCACGTGCGGAAAGGTATATGAATCATCTTCCCCGTTATATCTGAAAAACTCGAAATTGAAAACCGTCCGAGTTATAGCCAGTGTTTAATAAAGCTATTGGGTCATGACAATTTGTTCCAGAATAATTAAATCCAATTTTGTGGTTTTCTTAAGATGAAACCGTCCTTTTTATGAACCTCTGATTCAAACTGACTGTCAACCAATTTTTTCCTGCCAATAGTCAATGAACCCTTGGCTATCAAAGCAACTGAAGAATTGTGCCGCTTTGGAGGGAATGCTACAAAAACTCTCTTTTTATTAAAAAGCTCATGAATTGCTCTTATGGGAGGAACTAGATCACTATCACCAGAGATAAGCATTGCCATGTCATACCTGTCTTGATACGCATCAATTAACATTTGAGTTGCAATGTTTACATCAGTCATTTTTTCATGATAAGTTGGCCAGATGTTGCCACATAATCTACATTGTGTTCTATCACTCTGATAATTTCCATAATAAACTTTGATATCAACAGTCTCGAGTGCTTCAATATATGTAGTCTGTCTTTTTTGTTTATCCGGATCATTACTGACTCTGCTTGTGAAATATTTAATGTCAACTATTTCCTGATTTGATTGGATTAAATTATGGGCTAATTTATTTAAATCAAGCCATTTACAGTTGCTAAATCCTGCTTCAAGTAATCCAAAATATAGATTAAATCCATCTATGTTTACGTTAACTCGTTCTTTTTTGGTAAAATATTTGCAGAAGTCATTGTTGTTAGCATATCTTTGTATTACTAAAACATCGCTAAAGATAGCATCTTTAGCCTGACGCCTGA
>JADKBK010000006.1 GCA_016715075.1 Bacteroidales bacterium | reverse complement strand
ACACTGCCGATGAGTTGTATTTTGCAGGAATAGCTGAAATATTTGAAAAAGAAGAAGATACCAAGGAATTGCTTAAAAACAATAAGATTCTCGAAATCCTGGAAAGATGCGTTGATGAGGAAGAGGATGTTACCGATACTCTCAAGGCGATTCTGATAAAAATGGCATAGTCACTTTGCTTCTGGGCTGAAAATCAAATCTAACCTGGAAGTGATTTCCGGGAATAAAACATAATCATCGAATCATTTTGAGGTTTGTTCCAATATTACTATTTTGCAGTATTGATTTTTAAATTACTGCAAACTGTAACATTATGTGCATGTGGCGTTTTCAGGTATCAGTATTTTCAATATTCGTATTCGGTATAGAATTCCGCCAAAAATAGCAGACTGATGTCTATTCTTTATGTTGTTGTAGGACTGGTTCTTATTTTTGATTTCTTAAACGGATTTCATGATTCTGCAAATTCAATTGCCACTGTCGTATCTACAAAAGTACTTTCCCCTGTTGCTGCAGTCATAATAGCCGCATTTTTTAATTTCATTGCATTTACTGTTTTCCCTCTGAAGGTTGCTCATACAATTGGCAAAGGGGTTGTTGATCCGGCTGTGTTAAACATGACTGTTATATCTGCCGCCCTGGTTGCGGCAATTATCTGGAATCTTCTGACTTGGTGGTGGGGGCTTCCGTCCAGTTCATCCCACACACTTGTAGGTGGTTGGTTGGTGCTGCAATTTCACATGCAGGAATCAGTTCGGTAATCTTTCCAGGACTAATTAAAATTGTAGCTTTCATTTTTATAGCTCCGGTAATGGGAATGGTTTTGTCATTTTCAATCTCCTCTCTTGTAGTATTTCTTTTCCGGAAATTCACACCTTCGAATGTTGATAAGATCTTCCGAAGGCTTCAACTCTTGTCATCTTCTACATTAAGCCTGGGCCACGGAGGAAATGATGCACAAAAATCAATGGCATAATCTGGGCAGCACTGATTGTATCAGGGCTGGCCACTAAAGATGATCCGATAGCGCTCTGGATAATACTTTCATGTCAGACTTCAATTGCATTGGGCACTCTTTTTGGCGGATGGCGGATTGTGAAGACTATGGGTCAAAAGATCACTAAAGTGAAACCATTTGAAGGATTCTGCTCCGAGACTGCTGGTGCATTAACACTGTTCGGTGCAACTCATTTTGGAATACCTGTAAGCACAACTCATACAATTACCGGTGCAATTATAGGAGTTGGGGCAAGAAAGGGAGTAACAGCTGTAAAATGGGGTGTAACGTCAAAAATATTCTGGGCATGGATACTGACAATCCCGGTTAGTGCTTGTATTGGAAGTCTGATGTACTTCTTCTTCAACCATATGTTTAATTTACTCACTTCGGGCAACTAAACCTTCCAGATAAAGAGGGCAGAATTTCTCCTTGCCTGCAAGTATTACTGAAGACAATTATTTCGGGCTAATCAGAAGGCATACTCAGATTATCTATTGATCATTTAGTTAAATACCTGTCAACGACATAATTATAATTCTCTGAATTATAAGAAGAATTATTAATGCAACAATAATAACTGAGGGATAATTATTACCAGATTATTACAAATTACTCCGTTTTGTAGGAATGATGTAAGATATAATTCATCATTCCTTAACTCCCCTGTAACAATATCCTAAGATTTTTGTACAAGCAAACTATACGTACAAAACAAAGGAAAATGGATTGTTTAAATCTTAAGAAGAAAATAACCGGTATTTTTATTATGACCCTATTGTCTGTAGCTGGTCTGGCACAGACCGGTTCTATTGAAGGAGTTGTAACAGATAAGAACAGTAAGGAAGCATTGCCTGGCGTAACTGTTACAATTGAGGGTACTACCACTGGAACATCAGCAGACATAGATGGACATTTCCTGCTCCCGAAATTAAAGCCAGGAAAATATACCCTTAAAGTATCCTATATTGGATATATTCCTTCAACAATTGAAGATGTAAAAGTTGGTGCCGGAAAGTCAACCACTCTTCCGATTGTCCTTTCAGAAAATGCAGTAGCGCTACAAGAGGTAAAAGTTACCGGACTCAGAAAGACCGACACTGATGTGTCTATGTTAAATGTGACAAGGATGAGTCCGCTGGTCTCAATTGCCATCTCCGGGCAGCAGATCCTCAGGTCACAGGACAGGGATGCTTCGGAGGTTATAAGAAGGCTCCCGGGCACAACTATTATTGATGACAGGTTTATTATAGTAAGGGGACTTGCGCAGAGGTACAATGCAGTGTGGCTGAACAATGCGGCAACTCCCAGTTCGGAGGCAGATGCTAAGCATTTTCCTTCGATGTCATACCTGCATCGATGATCGAAAACATGGTAATTGTAAAGTCGCCAGCCCCTGAACTGCCTGCAGATTTTTCAGGAGGTTTTGTTAAAATCACAACTGTGAATCTCCCCGAAAAAAATTCTGCATTTGTTTCATACGGTACTGGATTCAGCGAGGGTACAACTTTTAATAATTTTAACAAATACAAGGAAGGGCAGCACCGACTGGCTTGGATTCGATAACGGATACCGTTCATTACCCGGCAAGTGTCCACTCAAATCTGAATTCAGTATGAATCTGCCACAAATCCTGAAATCCAGAACAGGATCACAGATCTCGGAAGGGAGCTGAATAAAACTGGAGTCCTGTTTCTGGACTGCAATGCCTGATCAACGGTTTCCTGCTTGCAACCGGAGATTTAATGTTGGTAACCAACTTTTGGAAATATTACTGCCATTACATACAGTAATACTAACAATCACGACGAAATCATGAATAATTCTTATTCAATATATGATTTTAAAAATGATAAACCAGCATATCTGGATCAGTTCTCTGATAACCAGTACACCAATTCCGTAAAAGCAGGCTTAGTTCATAACTGGTCATGGTATCCGACGGCAGGACAAAAATTGAATTCAGAAACCTGTTTAACCAGATAGGAATGTCGCGTGCAACGAATGAGGTGGCAGAGAATGGTACAGCGATGGAAGGTATATTAAGTCAACTGAGTTAAGGTATCTAAACAGATCGGTCTATTCAGGTCAGCTGGCGGGGAGCATTCAATAGATGAGGAGAAACAAAAATTGACTGGGTTGCCGGATATTCATTTTCAAATAAGAATGAGCCTGATCAGAGAAGTTACAGATACATAAAGCAGTGAGGATTCAACTCAATATTTCATGCTGTTTCGTGATAATGCCGATCTGTCGTCAGAATCAAGGATCTGGTTTAGCCTCAATGAAAATAGCTTTCAGCATCAGTAAACTTCTTCAGACAATTTCATTTTTCAGGATTCAGACCATGAATTAAGGGCCGGATTTACCTGGAAAAAGCAAAGGGGAATTTTCTGCAAGGAACTTTGGTGATGCAAAGGCGGGCACGGCGTCAGTCCTGACCAGCACAACACTTCCGATCGGAGATATTTTCCGATGCCAACATTAATCTTACTGACGGTATCAAACTTGCAGAAGTCACTTCACTTCAGATTCATATAGTGCATCAAATAAACAGATTGCGGGCTATATTTCACAAAATTACCAATAACATCAAAATCAGTCTATATACAGGATTAAGGGTAGAGAAAAAATGCAGACACTTTTGAGCTACAGGCAGGAACAACAATCCCTGTAAATGTTATCCGCGACTCATTGAATGATTTCCATCAGCAAACCTTGCAGTAAGTCTGAATGAGAAGAATCTTTTAAGAGCCGCATACGGCTTATCTGTCAACCGTCCGGAATTCAGAGAGCTTGCACCTTTCTATTATGTTGACTTTGACATGAATGCAGGGATTTATGGTAATCCGGAAATAAAGCAGGCATTTATTCACAATTTCGATTTGCGTTTTGAACATTACCCATCCCAAAACGAAACTTTCAATATCGGAATGTTCTATAAGAATTTCAAGAGTCCCGTGGAAATGGTTATTATGGGCAACAGTCCCACCCAGTACTCTTTTGAAAATGTATTATCAGCATACAGTTACGGAGTTGAATCGGATATAAGGAAATCGCTTGGGTTTATCTCCGGTGCCGAGAACTTCTCAGTAATTCTTAATGCAACCTTAATACGAAGTAAAGTGCAGTTCGGAGATGATGATCTTCACCGGGACAGACCTCTGCAGGGTCAATCGCCGTATATGGTTAATGCCGGGATCTTCTATTACAACGATGAAAAGGGATTAACGGTCACAACGATGTATAATGTTATCGGTAAGAGAATAGTTGCAGTTGGGCGTCCGTCTCCCAATAATGGGAGGATATACCTAACATATATGAGACGCCCCGAAATGCCATTGACCTGGCGGTGAGCAAAAATTAAACAAGCATTTTGAGATTAAAGCAGCCATAAAGGACATTCTGAATGAAAAAGTTCTACTAATTCAGACTATTAATACATGGGTGGACATGGCAGAAGTAACCGGAGGAGTGGCAAAACGATCAGAATACTTCAACAGGACACAGGTTACCAAATCGTATCAGCCCGGCAGGTACTTTTAACCTGGAGCAACCTATAAATTTTAAATAATATCCTTCTTATAATGACAACAAACGAAAAATGTAAAATAATTAAAAACAATCAAAATCAATTTAAAATGAAAAGAATTTCAAAGTCAAGACAAATTCTGGGATTGGTGGCAGGATTACTCTTATCATCACTTCCTGTGCAAAAGATCCGATAATTGTATCAAACATTACCCTGGATAAGGCTGATGCTACGGTTCAGGTAGGTGCAACTGTAACTCTTACGGCTTTTGTAACTCCTGCAGATGCTGATAATCCGAAGATTGCCTGGAGGTCAGCTGACCTTTCTGTTGCAACGGTAAACAACGGGGTAGTTACTGGTGTTTCCCTCGGCACCACTACAATTACTGCGATTTCGCAGGCTGATACAACACTTAAAAAGAATTGTTCCGTTCTGGTCACTCCTTCAACCGGGCAGGTTATTGAGGTGTCAGGTGATATTACAGAGAACACCACCTGGTATGCCGCTGCAAAATATATGCTTTCCGGTTTTGTTTACGTAAAAAACAATTCAACGCTAACAATTGAACCCGGAACATTAATCAAAGGCGTGTCGGGTACGAAAGCTGCGCTCATAATTGAGAGAGGTTCAAAGATTATGGCCGCAGGCACTTCGTCACAGCCTATAATTTTTACATCAGATAAGCCAAAGGGGCAGCGAGCACGCGGCGACTGGGGAGGAGTTGTACTTTGCGGAAAAGCAACAACCAATAAACATGATAACGGAACCGGTGTTGGAATAGCTGAAGGTGGCATAGGATCAAACTACGGAGGAACTGACGATAATGACAATTCAGGAGTCCTCCAGTATGTCAGAATTGAATTCCCCGGAATTCCTCTGACCGCAACAGCAAATAGTGAAATTAATGGACTCACACTTTATGCAGTTGGAAGCGGAACAACTATTGATCATATCCAGATTTCATATTCCGGAGATGATTCATTCGAATGGTTTGGAGGAACTGTTAACTGCAAGTATCTTGTTTCTCTGCGCGGATTGGATGATGAATATGATACAGATAACGGTTTCAGCGGAAAACTGCAGTTCCTTTTCGGGCTTCGCGATCCTGAAGTCGCTGACCAGTCAGGTTCCAATGGATTTGAATCGGATAATGATGCTGACGGATCGACTCTGGCTCCGACAACCAAACCGACATTTTCGAATGTTACTCTGTTTGGCCCGCTCACTGTCAGTGAAACTCTGCCTGTAAATAACCTGTACAGAAGAAGCATGCATATAAGACGCAGTTCGCAGCTTTCAGTTTACAACCCGTTTTTGCAGGATGGCCTGTAGGTTTACTGCTTGACGGAACAGTGGGAAATACCCCAGCTGCTGCCGAAAATAATGACCTTCAGATTGAAAACTGCATCATTGCAGGAATGACCGCTAACTATGCAGAAACAACAGGAACTCCTGCAACTCCATACACAATCGCACAAACTGAAGCGTATTATACTGCCCCGGCAAGAGCGAATACGATAAATACACTTTCAGAGACAATTGGTGCCAGCCTTATTAGTCTGACAAATCCGACTCTCCTTCCGGAAGCAGGCTCTCCGGTTCTTACGGGAGCGTCATTTACGAACTCAAGATTAACTGATTCATTCTTTACTCCTGTTACCTACAGAGGTGCTTTCGGAACCACCAACTGGACTTCAGGATGGTGTAATTTTGACCCTCAGAATACAGACTATTAACAACCATTTTGCAGGAACCAGACTGTTCTTTGCACTATTGTGGTATGTTAGTTTGCTGCGGAGGCTGATCTTTATGGTCAGCCTTTGCTTTTTATTACAGTTGATCAGTATATTATATTATTAAAATTATCCTTCCCAATCGCTATCATCATTACAATAATTAACTTTCATACAATTCATTTGTACACAAACAGATTACTGAAACCTTAAATCCTGAGAGTATTGGATAGATCACAAAATTGTTTCATAACTGTAATCTGATCTTCTCACACTAAACAATATTTTAATTAGTCTGTAATGGACAGGTAATAATTATTGGGATTCTTTGCAGTGTAATGATTTAATACTGCACGCAATGAAAAAAACACTTATCCTGATTATTATGTCCTGTTCCCTGATCATAAATCTGATTCAAGCACAGGATTTGCTGACATATAAAACCTCTGAAACAGCAGCAGTATCAGAAATAACATCAGAAACAGTTTCTGTTTTCAGGTTTAAAGCTTATTCAATTGATTATGAACTGGAAAATGTTTCCATAGCACTGGCCGGTAATCATCAATTCGGAGATGTCATCGCTAAGAAGCTGTATCTTTTCGACAGGAAATATACTACACAAGTAGCTCTGGCTCCAGGCAATCCGGCTCTGAAAACGGTAATTAAAAAACCGGTAATATACGAATCAATAAAGCGTATTGAAAAAGATCTTAAGCGTTCTGTCAGGAAAGGCTTAATCCCTCTCAATACAGCTATAAGCGAATTTAATGTGGTACTGGATATCGCGCTCAATATTCTGACTACTGATACCAAAGAATTTGAGAAGGCACTTGAATCTGCAGCCACAACAGATTTGAAGGTTGATCTATTCACCAGAAGAGTAATTCTGAATTACTGAAAACCACTTCTGTGACAACTCATATTTGCATTCTAAATCAATAGAAATCTCTAACCAAAAAACTTTTGTTTATGCGAAAACTTTACACGCTGCTTATGATATTTCTGCTTGTTGAAATATCAGCCTTCGCTCAGAAGATGAATATCGAAGGCACAATAAAAACATCGAAGGGAGAAGCTCTCCCCGGTTCTATTGTCCTGATAAAGGGATCTCCGGGAGGAGTATCTGCTGGCATGGATGGTAAATTTTACATAAAGGCACAGAATGGAGAAATCCTGGTTGTCTCTTTTATTGGGTATGAAACTCAGGAGATTACAATTTCGAATCAGAGTATTATAAATATTATAATGAAGGAAACGGCACAACAGCTGAATGAAGTTGTGGTCACAGCCCTTGGCATTGAAAAGCAAAAAACAAACCTTGGTTATTCAATCAGTGATATTAATGGTAATGAGGTTGTTAAAGCAAGAGATCAGAACCCGATAACAGGTTTAACGGGCAGAGTGGCCGGATTATCAGTTGGTCAGTCTCCCGAGATGCTCCGGAAGCCCAATGTTCTGCTCAGGGGAAATGAACTTAATTTATATGTTGTCGATGGAGTTCCCATTTCCTCAGATACCTGGAACATCAGCCCTGATGACATTCAATCGTATACAATTCTTAAAGGCCCTACTGCTTCTGCTTTGTATGGTTCAAGGGGACAGAATGGCGCCATACTGATTACTACAAAAAAAGGCTCGGGGAAGAAAGGTTTTAGCGTCGAGTTTAATACTTCCAATTCCTGGGACAATGGCTTTTTAGCCTTCCCCAGGAATCAGAAAGAATATGGTGGCGGTGAAAACTGTTTGTACGCATTTGGAGATGGCAAAGGTGGTGGTTTAAATGATAATGATTATGATGTATGGGGACCCAAATTCCGCGGTCAGTTATTACCTCAATATGATGGAATTTATCATCCTGATGAGACTTTCACTACTACTTTCCCTGGCGGGTTGGAATATACCGGACATATTGAACCCACACCTTATCTGGCAAGGGGAAAAAATAACCTGAAGAATTTCCTTCAAACTGGTTTTCAGACAACGAACAATATTTCAGTTTCATCAACAGGTGATAATTATAATCTCCGCCTCTCTCTTTCAAATTCCTATCAGCAGAGTATTATTCCAAATATGGATTTGAATATTTACAACTTTAACATTTACGGATCGTACAATATCTCAAGGAGACTGAAAGTTGAAGGAAACATAAATCTTAACCGTCAGGGTTCGGAAAATTTCCCGGATGTCGATTATGGACCAAACAGTATAATATACAATGTGGCCACCTGGACCGGTGCGGATTGGGATGTAAACGATCCTAAAATCCGTGGAATCTGGCAGGAAGGTAAAGTGGGTACACAGTCAGTATTTGCAGAATACCAGCGTTACCACAACCCCTGGTTTATGTCTTATGAATGGCTTCGTGGACACCACAAAACAGACACTTATGCATATGTCTCAGCAAACTATAAAATTGATGATCATATCAATATTAATCTTCGCTCCCAGATTTCGACATACAATTTACTCAGAACGGAAAGAATGCCCTTCTCAGCTCACCCTTACGGACGTGAAGAAAACTCAGGAGATTACCGGGAAGACCATCGCAACCTGTTCGACAACAATACTGACATTCAGATCATTTTCAATTACTCTGTAAAAAATTTTCTGAATATTTCAGGTCTTGCCGGTGGAAACATCAGATTATTCAACTACAATTCCAATTTTACCACAACTGATTATCTTAATATTCCAAATGTATATTCATTCAGCAACTCGAAAAATCCTGTTCAGTCTAATAATTTTGAATCCACAATGGGTGTTTACAGCGGGTATGGCTCAGTTGACCTTGGCTTTGGCAAATTTGCTACGCTGGCACTTACCGCCCGTGCCGATAAATCCTCAGCATTATTACCAAGTAAAAATACGACTTTTGTATACCCAAGTGTTTCAATATCTACTGCTATCAACCAGTATGTAAAACTTCCGGAGGTCATCTCCTATTTCAAGCTGAGAGGTTCGTTTGCATCAGTCAGGGGCGCTTCAACTTCCGAGTCGATTGGTACTGCGCCATTTAACACAATTACTGCTGTAGGAGGAGGTTCCTCCAATTCCATCTATGGTTACCCGCTGGGATATGGGAACAACTATCTTTCACCCTACGGGGGACCTAATTTTAACCTTGTTACTCCTTACAATATAAGCAAGGATTATAACAATCAGGCAGCTGCAGGATTTTCAGGTAACCTTGTTGATCCTAACATCAAAGCTTCTAACCGTGTCAATTTTGAGGGAGGTTTTGATCTGAGGCTGTTTAAGAACAGAGTTGGATTCGATTTCACTGTCTTCCAATATTTAGATGGACCTTCCATACTTGCAAACTCAATTTCATCCACTACCGGTTATGAAACTTATTACATAAATGCATTAAAAACCAGGAAAACAGGTTTCGAAGCATCTCTCTCCGTCAGTCCGGTTAGAAATGCAAGTGGACTGCAGTGGGATGTAGTTTTGAATTATGACACATACAAGGAAGTTTATCAGGAACTGCCTGCAGGACAGGAGATCTATCAACGCTTTTTCAAGGTAGGTGACAGGGTAGACAAGCTTTATTCAAGCGATTTCTGGAGAGATTCAAATGGTCAGATTATAAATGATAACAATGGTAAACCAATTGCCAACCCTGTACCTCAATATCTTGGAGATCTGAATGGAAAATTCAGGTGGGCTCTCATAAACAAACTGAACTATAAACAATTCAGCCTTGCATTCCAGTTTGATGGAAATGTTGGAGGCGTAATGGTCGACTACCTTCATAATAAAACTATGCGCGGTGGTTCAAACATTGAAACAGTAAAGGGTGCTTTTGGTGTAGCAAGGGATCTTGACGATCAGAATGCAGGTGATCCGAACTGGAAAGGGAGTTATGTTGGTGAAGGAGTCGTTGTTTCAAACAATGTACCAATTGAGTATGATTCGGAAACCGGAGCGATTACAAATTACAGTTCCCTGCAGTTTGAATCTAACACCACAACAACTCAGGTTCAGGATTACATAAGTAAATATTATAACATTTCCAGAGCGAACCTGATGAGTAAAACTTATACAAAACTTCGTGAAGTTACAATTAGTTACGATTTACCTGCAAACCTGCTCGAGAAAACAGGGATAGGTAAATGTACAATCTCACTGGTTGGTCGCAATCTCATCTATTTCTATGCTAACAAGAATTTCACTGATGTGGACCTTGACCAGTATAACTATGGCACCGGTTCTACAGGATTACAGTCACCTACAACACGTCGGTTTGGATTTAACATCAATGTTGTGTTCTAACTATTAGATGGATAATTAAATAAAATTTGTTTGAAATAATAATTAAAGAAAAAATGAATACAATGACAAAATATACTGCATTACTATTTATGATAATGCTCACATTTTCATCATGCAAAAAAAGCTTTGATGAATTGGGTATGGATGTTAACCGGCCTGGTAATGTTCCTCCATCACTCCTTTTTAATGGTGTGCTAAACAACCTTTATGATTCTCCATACGGAGACAGTGAAAAGTGGAGCCAGTATTTCCTTCAGAATTATGATTATTACGGGAATAACCGTTACGACTTCGGATCAGGTGATAATTATTATAACACACTTAAAAATGTCCTGAAAATGGAGGAGGAAGCAAAAAGAATACAGCTCCCTGATGTGAATGCTTATACAGCTCTGGCTAAATTCCTGAAAGCATATTTCTTCACAAAAATGAGTCTCGAAATGGGCGATATTCCGATGAAAGAAGCTTTACAGGGACTGGACAATCTGACTCCAGTTTATGATTCGCAGAAAGATGTATTTAAACAGGCATTTGAGTGGCTTGAAAGTGCAAATAACGACCTTACCTCACTTCAGAGTTCCGCCAACGACCTGCAGGGGGATATCTATCTTGATAATGATTTGCAAAATGGCAAAAGGTCATAAATACCTTTCGCCTCAGATTGCTTATCCACCTGAGCAAAAAAGCGGATGCTGCAGATGCCAGTGATTTGCAGATAAAACAGCAGTTCGCCGATATTGTATCTAATCCTGCAAAATATCCATTAATGAGTGGTTCATCTGATAATCTGGAATACAAATACATCTATCCAACCAATAAATATCCAAAAAACCCTGGTAGTTTCGGATTCGATGCTCTGCGAGAAAATTGCTCTGATACTTATGTCAGTTTACTTACAAACTTTCATGATCCGAGAGTTTACATTACATGCGAACCGGCAACAGCACTATTCAATGAATCTGATCCCGGAAACTTCAGCGCATTCCTCGGCGCAAATCCTGGAGAAGATCTGGGAATCATGTATGCGAAAGCTAACGCCGGAGAATATTCCCTGCTCAACCGTTATCATTATTACCGGACTTTCACAGCTGAAAATTGTATTCAGATCGGATATCCGGAAATGTGCTTCAATATTGCCGAAGCTATAAACAGAGGTTGGGTTCCATCGCTTACTGCAACGGATGCTGAGAACTATTACAAAAAAGGGATTATTGCCTCAATGACATTTTACGGTATTCCGCTCTCGGGATCAATGCCGGTCTATTTTTTCAAACAGGGTTTCAGTATAGATGATCCGGCTGCCTTCAATACATACAATGTGGATTTTGACTTCAATTCTTATTATGCACAGGCTGCTGTAACATATAACGGTAATAATTCAACCGGACTTACCCAGATCCTCCAGCAGAGATACCTTGCTCTATACAGCCATTCAGGACTCGAATCATATTTCACCTATCGCCGTACCGGTATACCGGTTTTTGGTACTGGCCCCGGAACAGGTAACAGCGGCAGGATTGCTTTAAGATTTCAATATCCCTCAACTGAGATTTCAACCAACACCGAAAATTATAATGCTGCCCTTGCAAGCCAATTTGGCGGTAATGATGATATAAATGCCGAAATGTGGCTTATTAAATAGGAGTGTTTCTTTCACTTAGGTTGAGTTTAACGGTACCTGATGTTCTGTAATGGTTTTTTGGTTTTTCACAAAAATCTTGATTATGGCGATAAGTGATCATATTCATTTTGAAAAATCCTTATCAGAACTCAGGTATCTTCTTTTATGCCAAGGCAATACATATCCCAGCTCCTGGTACTTACCGCGGAATTATTGACAACTCTTATCAGATATAATAAAATTCAACCTTCCCAGGTACTGACAATAATGCGAGCAGAGATAAAAATGACGCAGTCAAAAATGTCAGATGCATTTAATACAATCAGTTAAAACAGATTATGTCGAAAGAAAATATTATTACCAACAGTCATGGCTTTCAAAACAGAGCCGCTTCAACTTTGTATATCAGCCTGATTGCATTTTTTACTTATGCCTGCATGTACGGTTTGAGAAAACCATTTACAGTGGCTGAGTTCAATGGACTCACATTGTGGGGAATGGATTTTAAAGCCATGTTGATAATCTCACAGGTAATTGGTTATGCACTGTCTAAATTCATTGGCATAAAGGTCATTTCTGAAATGAAACGTAATTCACGGGCCCGCTCAATAATTATCCTGACCGGAATTTCTGAATGCGCCTTAATTCTGTTCAATGTAGTGAACCAGCCTTATAATATCATTTTTTTGTTTCTTAATGGTCTCCCCCTGGGAATGATATGGGGTTTGGTTTTCGCCTATCTGGAAGGAAGAAGAACTACAGAAATACTGGGAACAGTAGTCAGTATAAGCTTCATTATCTCTTCAGGTTTCGTGAAGAGTATCGGAAAATTACTTATGGATCAATTTCACCTGAATGATTTCCAGATGCCATGGATCACAGGAATTGTGTTCTATATTCCCCTGGTTATATTGGTATGGTTTCTTGACAAATCACCTGATCCAACACTGAATGATGAGATCCATCGTACAAAGCGTGTACCAATGGATAAGCAACAGAGATTAAGAATCTTCAATGAGTTTTCAGCCGGTTTGATAATGTTGATTATGGCATATATGCTACTGACTATTTTCAGAGATCTGAGGGATAACTTCGCCGCCGACATCTGGAATTCAATTGGATATTCAGGCAACTCAATGGTGTTTACCTGGACAGAATTGCCAATAGCCCTTATTGTTTTTGTAGTGATGAGCTCGCTTATTTTAATTAAAAACAACAGGAAAGCATTCGTTTTAAATAACTATATTATTCTTTCAGGTTTTATACTGACAGGACTTAGCACACTTGCACTGAAAGCAGGTTTAATCAGTCCTCTTGTCTGGATGATAATGCTTGGTATGGGAACTTATCTGGGATACCTGCCATTCAACTGCCTATTGTTTGACCGTCTGATTGCAGCCTTTGGATCTGCCGCCAATGCAGGTTTCTTTATATATTTAGCTGATTCTTTCGGATATCTTGGAAGTGTTTTTATACTGATATTTAAGAACTTCAATAACAGGGAGCTGAGCTGGTTCAACTTTCTGACAGCGACTTCTTATGGGATGGCGATTTTTGGAAGTATCCTTGTAATTCTTTCCATATTCTATTTTAATCTTAAATTTTCTGAAAACAAAACTAAAAAAATTGACCTTAAAGACTTAGACCTAAATACATTAACTACATAATTTTTATAACATGAATAACTCAGATTTACAAATCAAAAAAGTCAAACTGCTTTTCACTCCGGGCCCTTTAACAACGAGTACAAGTATTAAAGAAGCGGCACTTACTGATCTTGGTTCACGTGATTCAGCATTCATTTCAATCGTACAACAAATCAGGGAAAGACTTCTTAATCTGGCACATGTAAAAGCTCCGGAATATGAAGCTGTTATAATGCAGGGAAGTGGAACCTTCGGTATTGAATCAGTAATTTCATCAGCCATTCCCGCAAACGGGATGCTGCTTAATATAATAAATGGAGCCTATGGACGAAGGATAAGCCAGATGGCAAGGATACATTCTATACCGTGTATTGAATTAGAGTATGAAGAAAATCAATTACCTGATCTGCTGGAAATTGAATTACTTCTTAAAAACAATTCCAGGATAACCCATGTCGCTTTAGTCCACTGTGAAACCACCACAGGAATTATAAATCCGGTAACTCAGATAGGTGAAATTGTATCAGGACATAACAAGGCCTTTATAGTTGACGCTATGAGCAGTTTTGGTGCGTATGAAATTGACCTTAAGAATTCCAACATAAGCTTTTTAATCTCATCATCCAATAAATGCATAGAAGGAATACCCGGATTCAGTTTTGTCCTGGCAAACCGGATTGAACTTGAAAAATGTAAAAACCAGGCACGTACCCTTAGTTTGGATCTGTTTGACCAATGGGCAGGATTGAATGTTAATGGCCAATTCCGGTTTACTCCGCCTGTGCAGGTACTGCTCGCCTTTAATGCAGCTCTTGATGAGCTTGTTAATGAAGGTGGAATTAAAGCACGAGCTAAAAGATATCAGGAGAATAATTCGCTGTTAATAAGTGGTATGAGAAAATTAGGTTTTAAAATCTATCTGCCTAATGAGCTGCGTGGATATATTATTTCTTCATTCCTGTACCCTACTCACCCAAACTTCTCATTTGAGTCATTCTATTCGATACTAAATGACAAAGGATTTGTGATATATCCTGGCAAACTAAGCAAAGTCGATTGCTTCAGGATCGGAAATATCGGACAACTATTCTTTATTGACATTCATATGTTAATTGATGCAATTGAAGAGACTCTCATTGAAATGCAGGTTAAAATATAATTATTAAATACACAAAGAAAATGAATCTGAGAAACTACACGGGAAAATTAAAAGCCGTAATCTTTGACTGGGCAGGAACAACTGTTGATTTTGGCTGCTTTGCACCAACCGGAGTCTTTGTTGAAGTATTCAGACAGAAAGGGATTGAAATAACTATGGCCGAGGCACGCGGACCAATGGGAATGCACAAGAGAGAACATATAAGGGAGATAACAAAGTATCCCAGGATTATTAAGGAATGGAAAAAGGTGCATGGTGGCAAATGCCGCGACAAAGACATAGAAGATATGTTTAAGCGCTTTATTCCTCTGCAGCTCTCTGTGCTTGAAGAACATTCAGCATTGATTCCGGAATTACCTGAAGCTCTGAAAGTAATCAGATCTATGGAGATGAAAATAGGTTCAACAACTGGGTATAATAATGAGATGATGAAAATTGTGACAGCATGTGCTGCAAAACAGGGCTATATAGCGGATTCAGTTGTATGCGCAACAGATGTCCCGGCTGGAAGACCAGCTCCCTGGATGGCTTTCCGAAATGCAGAAAATTTAGGTATCTATCCTATGCAGGCTATTGTTAAAATCGGCGATACAATTTCAGATATTGAAGAAGGAGCAAATGCAGGAATGTGGAGTGTTGGTGTCGTTAAATCCAGCAATGAAATGGGTCTTTCTCTACAGGAAATTGATAATTTGAAACCTGCTGATTTAGAAAACCGGATTATTGAAGTAAGGAAAACATTCCTTAATGCAGGGGCAGATTTTGTTATCGACAGCCTGGTAGAAACCGGGGGATTGATTTACCGGATAAACGACAAACTGGCTAAAGGAGAACGACCCGGAAAATAACCAATAATCGACTGACAGATCTCCAGTATTCATTTTAAGCCTGCAATATCCTGGTCAAAATTGACTTTGTGGAAATAATTATATGATCCTGATTCCACAGGCATTATATTTTAGCCAATTGCTTTACGGTGATCATTAACCAGTTCTTCTATTGCCAATCTGATGTTATCTCTTACCTGTCGTGTTTTTGCCAGCTTTTCATCATATGTGCCTGTAAATGAGGATGGATCCTCAAATGACCATGCAATTCTTTTGGTTACACCCGGGAATACAGGACAACGCTCAGCATTGGCTGCATCGCAAACAGTTATTACATAGTGAAATATCCGGCCTAGTTTAAACAAATCAAATGCGCTTCTTGTCTGGTTGTCGGAAATATCAATTCCTGATTCCTGCATCACCTCAATAACAAATGGATTCAGTATGCCCGGTTCCAGACCAGCACTTTCAGCTATAAAAATATCTCCTCCCAATTGATTCAGAAAAGCTTCAGCCATCTGGCTGCGGGCAGAATTATGAACACAAAGAAATAGTACTTTAATTTTTGAAGGTTCCTGAAGCGTATTACCAGTTGCTTTTGACGTTACCATAATATCTGATTTTTCCGGTAAAAATACGTTATCAATAAAAACTCAGGATCCGGAAATATTAATTTATTGTTAAGTTTTCAAAAAAATCAATTGCATAACAGATTCATTGAATAGGAATAATTGCACTATTTCAAATACTTAAACTGCCAGGTATAGTATTAAATTGATAATTCCCTTTTAAATCAGTTATTCACAATCCGAAGGTTGACACAACTATTCTAAAAGTAAAAATTTCAATTCCTTATTTTCTTAATACAATTTTAATTTTTTTGAAATGTCATTGTAATATTCAAAGGATAGTTTTGACGATTGAGATATTAAAACAATTTTCATCTTTTGCAATATGATTCATTCTATCAGGGAATTTAGTAAAGGAAGCAAAAAACCAAATGAATATTTATTCATGGAGGTAACAATGTCGGTCGTATTTGTGGCTATTATAGTATTTTCTGCTCTTGTTTTACTGGCTGTTTAAAGATTTGGCAATTTCCTATCAAGTGAAAACAAATGACTATTTATTTTCAGGGCTGAATGAAAAATTCTGGATAGTATCTGCAGATATGGGCTATGGCCACCAGCGGGCTGCTTATCCATTGAAAGAGCTCTCAAAAGGAAAGACTATTCTTAATGCCAATACATCTTCTTTTGCCTCCTTAAAAGAAAAACGGCTCTGGAAAGAGATGCTGGGAATATATGAATTCATGTCAAGAGCAGGGAGACTGCCATTATTGGGCTCTCTGCTTACAAAAATGCTTGACAGCCTTCTATATATCCCAAATTTCTATCCGCACAAAGACAGATCGAATTCGACTATACAGGTCAGATATCTTAAATTAACGATAAAAAAAGGTTTGTGCAATGGTGTAATTGAACAGATCAGACGACCTGAACTACCCATGATAACCTCCTTCTATTCATCAGCAATTGCGGCTGAAATGGCTGGTCATAACCATGTTTATTGCATAATTTGCGATACTGATATGAGCAGGGTATGGGTCGCAGAGAACGCATCCCAGAGCAGGATTTTATACTTTGCTCCCGGGACTATTGCAGCCCAACGATTACAATCCTATGGAGTACCTGAAAAAAACATTCTGCTGACAGGTTTTCCACTTCCGCTTGAATTACTCGGAGACAGAAGTCTAAATACTCTGAAGATGAGTCTGAGATTGCGACTTCGGAATCTTGATCCATCCGGATCATTCTATAATCTATACCGAGATAGTATCAATGCTTACCTTAAGGATTGTAATGAAAAGCCGTCAGATATCTCATTCCAAAAAAGGTCTCTGACCATCACCTTTGCCGTTGGAGGAGCTGGTGCTCAAAAAGAAATTGGCAAACAGTTGGCCCAAAGTCTTTCAGATCAAATTATAAGTGGAAATGTCAGGCTTAACCTTGTTGCAGGAACCCGTACAGAACTCAGGGAATATTTCAACAGGGTAAAAAAAGAGATAACTTCTGATAGTGAAAATGTCAGCATAATCTGGGCAGAGAATAATGAGTCCTATTTTAATATGTTCAATCACTGTTTGCAAAGCACTGATATTTTATGGACAAAGCCCAGTGAATTGTCCTTTTATTGTGCACTTGGAATTCCTGTTATTATGACACCTGCAATAGGACCCCAGGAAAAATGCAACCAACATTGGCTCAGAGAGATCGGAGCCGGCATAAAGCAGCTGAATCCTGAATACGCACACCAGTGGCTTTTTGATCTATTAAACAAGGGACGGCTGGCGGAAGCAGCCTGGAGCGGTTTCCTTAAAGCCAGAAAATATGGAACATATAATATAATTGATTTTCTGGCAACAGGAAGTTTTATCTCAAGCAATGATCCTTTAAAGAGATAATTGACTGAATATTAACATATTCTTCACAATAATGTAACAGTTACATAACAATGTAGAACTACATTTACCTTATAAATTGTAAAGAAATTCTACGTTGGAAAAATACCTATTCTTATATCTGAACACAGGGGGAGGACATCTTGCACCGGCAAGGGCTGTGGCTAACAAGATCCGATCAAAACACAAAGCCAATATTGAAATAGAGCTGGCAGACGGGTTACATGGGTCGCGAACAATTGTTAAAAAAATAATTGAAGACGGCTATAAATCTGCAATTAACAAGGCTGTCTGGACTTACGAATTTCTTTACCTTATTCATAAACTTTCCATAATTGCCAGATTTACTGCTTGGATGGTTTCATATTTTGTAAAACCAGGTCTTACAAGATACATTATTGAGAACAAACCTGGAAAAATCGTGCTATTCCATTTTTTTCTTATTAAGCCTGTCTTTGAAATAATTGAAGAATATAATCTTGACATACCGGTTATAACCGTTGTTACTGATCCTTTTACTGCTCATCCACTCTGGTTTATCCAGAAAGGCCAGAACTATATTGTTTTCAGTGAAATACTAAAGGAAAAATGTATCGGAAAGGGTATTGAAGATAAAAAACTCAAAGTTTTTCCTTTTGTATTAGATAGCAGGTTTTCTCCCAAAGTCAGTGAAAAAAGAAAAGCAAAGATCAGGTCAGAACTTGGATTCGGTCCTGATTCGAGGATCATATTAATTATGGGCGGTGGAGAAGGTATGCCGGGAGGGAAAAAAATCCTGAAAAAAATTATCAAAAAGAACATGGACGCAGAAATTGCTATCGTATGTGGGAAAAACAGGAAGCTCTATTCTAATTCTCTGAAAATAATGGAGAAATATAGAATCAGAAACCTTAAGATATACGGTTATGTTGATTTTGTACACTCACTTCTAAGCATCTCTGATATCGTAATAACGAAATGCGGGGCCTCTACCTCCATGGAGATCCTGATGATGGGTAAGGTGCCTGTAATTAACAGCTATATATGGGAACAGGAGAAGGGTAATATGGAATTTGTTTGCAATAGTAACATGGGCATCCTGGAAAAAAACACCAATCACCTGCCTGATGTTCTCAACGGGCTCCTGACAAATAATGAGCGATACAAATCACTTACCAGAAACATAAAAAATGCCTCTCTCCGTAACGGAGTCGGACAAGTATCAGATTATATTCTAAACTTCCGTTAAAATTATTTAGATTATGAATATTCTTGTTTTATCTGATCTGCATATCGACACCTGTGACAATTTTGGTACTTTCCAGTGGGATGATATGGATCTTATCATGCAGATCGAAGGTCTCAGAGATATACACAATATCAGTAAGGTTATTTTTAATGGTGATGTTTATGAACTTTTAAAATACAGGCAGGAAGATATCAGAAAAGCGCATCCGGTACTGATGCGATACTTCAGTGATAATGATTTCATTTTTATCAAAGGAAATCATGACCTCGTAGCTGAAAACGCCCTTGATCACTTTCAGATAACTAATTCTTCCGGACAAATAATCCATATTGAACATGGACACACTGCTGATTGGTTCAATGGTTCCAGGCTCGGTCGTTCCATCGGGAGGTTTGGGCTTTCATTGCTGAAAAAATGTCACATTCAAAGATCCTGATGGACATCTATTTCAAAATAGTCGCCTTTGAAGATCAGATAAACCATATCCCCAAAAATTACAACACTCTGAAATATCTTACATATGCACTCAGGCTGCTTAGGAAATATGATGTTGTAATTCTGGCACATACACATAAACTTGAATCCCATCATACCTATTACCTCAACAAGAAAAAACGTTATCTGAATTGCGGCACTTGTTCCCTGGGAAGATTTCAGGGTATATTAATGGATACTGAAACCCTTAAATATGAATTAGTTAAAGAAACAAGGGAATCGATTAAAAATTCTTACCAGGTTGCATATGCAATCTAGATATGTACATTTTTCAAAAACCAGATAATGATGAAATCACGAGTAAATATTTTTACCAGGATAATCATTACACTTTTAATTCTGAATATAAATCAGGTAAACGGGCAGATATTAAAGGATAGTGCGGCGTTCCGTATGATTGAAAATTGTGTTGATGAGATTTATAATTTGCGGTTTGATGAGGCCAGGACGATATGTAATCTTATCAACCAGAAATATCCCGGTCATCCGGGTGTTTATCTCCTGAATGGAATGATTAAGTACTGGGAAAACTATCCGATGCTTGCCGGATCACTGGCCATAAAATCATATCTGGCTGATATGCATAACTGCATTCGGTTTTGTGAAAAGAAATTTAACTCTGGACATGAAGCTGAATATTTACTTATAAATCTGTGTGCCAGGGGAATGCTGATGATGTTTTACTCAGACAATGATTTCAGTTCTGAAGTAATCCCACTGGCAACAAGTACATATCCTTTTATTCGTCAATCATTCAACTATACTTCAGTCTATTACGATTTTAATTTTTTTACAGGACTATATAACTATTACAGGGAAGCATACCCTGAAGCCTATCCTGTTTATAAGGCATTTGCATTTCTTTTTCCAAGGGGAGATATGGTTAAGGGCATTAAGGAACTTCAATTGGCAGGCAGTAATTCACTCGTACTGAAGGCCGAGTCCTATTCATTCCTTTCGTGGATAAGCACAAATTTCGAACATAATTTTTCTCTGGCAACATATTATAGTAAAGTACTTTATGAACTTTATCCTGAAAACACTCAATATTTGTCTTCATATATTAAGAACCTTTTACTGATAAAGAATTATGATGAAGCTGAAAATCTGATGTGTCATCATGCACAGGAAAGTCAAAACTCATTTTTCCATGCGAAATTTGAAATATACAAGGGGATCCTGCAGGAGAAAAAATACCGGAATAACGATCTTGCGTTCCGCTTATATGAGAAAGGCGTCAGGGATATTTCGTCATTTCAAAACTATGGAAATGAGTATGCAGCTTATGCCTATTATGGACTAAGCAGGATTAGCGATTTAAAAGGAGATAAAAACAAAAAGAAAATTTATCAGAAAAAAGCTATTGAACTGTCAGTATTTAAAGATATTGACTTTAACGACTAGGAATGGCTAAGGGCGAAGGGCTCAGGAGCGAATAGCGTAGGCTCAGGGCGAAGAGCGTAGGGCGAAGGGCGAAGGGCGCAGGGCGAAGGGCGTAGGCGAAGAGCGTGAGCGAAGAGCGAGCAGAAGCGATTGACCACGAACATTGATCTGAAATTATTTACTATCCTGATTGCTTCTTATCATTGTAAGCACCATCTTGAAATTCTCTTCGGCTTTTACAGCATGTGAAATACTGGCAGGCATAATGATACTCTCTCCCGCTGTCAGGAAAAATGACTTCCCTCCTATTATTATCTCTCCCTTCCCGTCAACTACCTGGATAAGTGCATCAAAAGGAGCAGTATGCTCACTGAGAGCTTCGCCTTTAGCAAAGGAAAAGAGTGAGATATTTCCTGTTGGCTTTTTCAGAACAGTCTTACTTACAATCCCACCGTCAGAATACTCTATGGAGTCTTTAAAGCTGAAGACCTTTGATTTTTCGAATTCGTTTGAAGACATAATACAATGAATTTAATTACAGGAACTAATCCGGCAGATCCGGAGTTATAAAAATACTATGCATATTAAAACAAAAAGGCTGCCTGTCAAGTCATTAATAACCGCAAAGATCGCAAAGTTCTGCCGCAAAGATCGCAAAGCCTTAAGAATGGTGACATATTCTTTGCGTGCTTAGCTTAACTTCCCGGCGCCCTCTGCGGTTAGTGGATTTTGACTTTAGGGCAGCCTTTCTCTATATGAAAGAACTATCAATGTATATCCGGAAACCGGATATCACAACTATTAATTAACGGTACCTGTTTTTTTGGCCCCGTCACATTTCTTAGCTTCTCCGGAAGCTGCAGGGCAGGGAGTTTTGCAAGCTTCATGGTCACATTTACCTTCTTTGCATTTGCCGTCACAACCAGCTTTTTCCTTGCAGGCTGTCTTTTCACATGTTTTTGTTTCAGCAGTTGAGCCGTATTTCATTTTGCAGCATGATGAAGCAGCGGCAGGGCATTTTGAGCCATCCTTTGCTGTCTCAGTACAGGCTTTCTTTGTCTCCTGCGGGTTGTCCTGTGCATTGACTGCCAGGATAATAACAAATGCTGAAATTAAAACAGCTGATAAACCAATTATTACTTTCTTCATATTATTCAGAGTTTAAATTGTTGATAATGTCAAAAATAGTTAAAAAATTTCCTCCGTCGCAAACATAGTTGTTAATATCATATTAAATATCAACTCTTGATATTCGGCAGTTCCAGTCCGTATCCTTTCTTTTTATCCTCAGCTTTGAGAAGGAATGCGAACAGCAGAGCCAGCAAGCCAAAGCAGGTGAAGATGATCATTGGAAGAGTATAATTATAAGTTGGTATACTAACTCCATCAACGAGTCGTGTACCAGTGATGCAGTATTTATCAAGGACCCATCCAATTAGTGCAGGCACTCCCATCAGGCCCCAGTTCTGAACCCAGAAAATGAGGGCATATGCAGTACCAAGCTGTTTTTCCGGTATTATTTTCGGAACAGAAGGCCACATTGCGGATGGCACGAGAGAAAAACCAATACCCAGAATAATGATAAGTGCAATGGCAACTGGTTTAAAATTCAGGAAGGGGACAGAAAATAATGCATGGACTGCTATTAAGAGGATCGCTCCTATGATCATTATGCTCGCTCCTTTTCCTTTTCTGTCATACACGTTTCCGAATACAGGTGTGAGAAGAATCGTTCCAAATGGCAAAAGGGCCGGAATACTACCTGCAACAAGAGGATTCACATTAAATTTATTTACCATAAGATCGGAAGCATACTTGAGAAACGGGAATACGGCAGAATAGAATAACACACACAGTATTGCGATGTACCACCAGCCTTTGTTTTTTATTATAAACCAGATATCTGACATTTTAAATGATTCTTCTTCACTAACGATTCCGGAACTGGCAGCTTCTTCAGCAACTGATTTATCCAGCCTGTTATCCTGAATAGTGTAAAGAAAAAAGGAGATCATTCCGATACATAATAAAATCAATCCGAGAAAGATTGGTTTGAAACCCCTCCCAACCATATAGCCAGAGGATAGGATGCGAATAGGGCTAAACCTGTTCCTACGCGTGCTGAAGCCATTTCAAGCCCCATAGCAAGAGCAAGCTCTTTTCCTTTAAACCACTTAACAATTATTTTGGAGACAGTAATACCGGCGACTTCCACACCCACACCAAAGACAGCATAGCCTAAGGCTGCAATAACTACCTGGGCTTTCATTCCGATAATATGCATACCATCAAGTGAGTGTGTCGATATAGCCCAGAATTTTACAGCCGTACCAACAACCATTGTTATTGTCGCCATCTTACCTGTAAATCTTACCCCCTTTTTGTCGAGAATGATTCCTCCTAGAATCAGCATCAGAAGAAACACGTTAAACCAGCCATAGGCGCTTGTAAAAAACCCGTATTCGGTACTGTTCCAAAGCAGCTCTTTCTCAAGCATGGGCTTAAGAGGAGCCATTACATCTGTAAGGTAATAGCCGCATAACATGGTAAATGATACGACGGCAAGTGCAGTCCATCGTGCCACTTTAGAATCCCGCAAAGTATTTGTTACTGTTTCCATATAGTATTTTTATGTAATATTTGCTGGTAAATGTAGAAAATATATTTTATTAAAATCCTCATAAGCATTACTGCCGAACCGAATTAAATATGCCGCCTACTGACAGTTGACAAGAGGCAGTTGTCAGCTGGCAAGAGGCAGTTGGCAAAAGACAGCAGGCAAAAGGCAGTTGGAAGGTGGAATTTAAAGAATAGTTACACAGAGGAACACAGAGGAGACACTGAGAGACACAGAGGAAGAAGAGGAGATATGGTGAAGGGGTGAAGGGGTGAAGGGGTGAAGGGGTGAAAAGGAGACTATGAGACTTAGAGACTTAGAGACTTAAAGACTTAGAGACTCAGAAACTGTGGGATAAAACTTAGAGAACCTTTGCGCCTTTGTGACTTGGTGGCAAAAAAGCAGAATCCGGGCAACTCCGTGTTAACTCCGTGTAACTCCGTGGTTAATAAGATTTAATTCAGTATACTGGGTTCTATTTGACGGGTACAAGGGTAATCAGTAATCAGCAATAAATGGGCAATTGGCAATGGGCAATAGGCTTAAGCGGCTGCAATTGCTGACTGCTTGTGCCCACTGCCAATTTTTTATAGCAATTGAAATAGATCCGGGACATTAAAAATTTTCCCGAACTTAAATCAGGTACAATTGTTGTAAGGTAAAAAGAGGTATGATATAATGGCAAATAGGAAGAATATCGCTTATTTTGCTGCAGATTTGAGAACAAAACCATCTGACATCTAATATGAAACAAATTAAATATAACATAATGAAATCAAGCCTGTTGATCACTTTATTTTCCGTGTTTTGCCTTACTGCAGGTTCTCAGGGGACGGCCGCAGAGGGGAGCTCCACCGTAAAATGGTACACTATTCAGGAAGCTGAAAAGCTTAATAGTCAGTCGCCTCGTCCCTTATTTATAGATACTTATACGGACTGGTGCGGATGGTGCAAAAAAATGGATAAGGATACCTTTACGAACTCAGTTATTTCTGACATTCTCAATAACAAATTCTATCCTGTCAAATTCAATGCCGAAGGAAAAGAGAATGTCAGTTTTCTTGGTCAGACATTCATTAATGATGGAAAATCCGGAAACGCGCACCAGCTTGCTGTTGCTTTGCTGCAGGGTCAGTTATCATATCCAACTGTTGTCTTTATGACACAAAAGGAAGGTAAATTTCAGGTAATGCCGGTCCCAGGCTATAAGCCACCAAAAGAGATGGAGATGCTTCTGAACTTTTTCGCCGACAAAGCCTACGAATCTCAGAACTGGGAGGTGTACCAGAAGAATTTCAAGGGGAAGATCCAGTAGGCTGGAATTCGGCACTGTTTAAAATGTCTCTGTGTAACTCTGTGCTCCCGATAGCTATCGGGACTCTGTGCCCTCTGTGTAAGTTCTTAATTTATTGTTACACAGAGATCCACAGAGAAGACACAGAGGCACACAGAGAAGAATAATCGGATAAGCGCCTAATTACCAATAATATAGTTTGCCGGCAACTGAATCACCTCTCCAAACTGAAAGACCAGCTTTCTGGTGCTTAGAAAAACCTCCTGCCCCATGCTCACTTTCAGGTTTACCATATCGGGAACCCTGTAATAGAGTTTATCATAAGCGGGTCCAGATTGTTCCTCCTGTTGCTTCTTGATGATTGTCAGATCTTTGGTCTTCTGCTCAGGAACTATATCAACTGTAACGGGAGTTCCACCTTTACCATTGCTTTTAAGTGGTCCTGTGAGCTCAGAGAACTGCAGTAATACTATCTGCTTATTATCGGCAGGAATAATCTGGTATGTGTATATTACTTTTTGTTTAATTGTTTTCCGGTGAATAGCTCCATGTACTCTTTTTCGAGTCTGTTCATTTCAATTATTGCAGCGTCGCTCTGAGGGAAAACATTTGCTTCTCCGGTAAGGATCATATGCTTTCCTTCCCTCATCTCCATAAGACGCTTTGCGGCTCTCTCTGCAAGCTGATCAGTGGAAAGTCTCTTTTTCTTTTCTACAACATAAGGTACTCTGACGAAAGAGGAGTCAATACTCAGTCTTTTATAAGCTGTGTCGCTCTGAACCATATAATACTCATCTGATCCCAGGTCCCTGGTCGAATACTGGTTCAGATCCTGCTCGTTGGTAAGGCGGATATTACCTGAAGAATTTAAGTATTCGGGATTCAGATCAAGGATCAGACCCTCTTTTTTAAGAGCCAGAACGTTTGTCTGGAACATTGTATTGCTTTCTATAACATAAAACTCTGACGGGTCCAGTTCTTCGCGCGAACTCACAGAAATTCCGTCTATCGTCCATGATTCATTTTCCTGGGTTATAACATTATCAAGACCAAGGAGATCATTTGCATAACGTGCATAAGGCCCGGGTTTTTCTATAGTTCTTTCAAATTCCACTGTAAATGTGAATACAGTCCTAGGTAAACCGTATACAATGCTCCCTTCCCTTAGCTCCTTTTGATTGGATAGCGGTTGAATAACCTGTTGTGGTTCAGCCATCTTCTTTGTTGAGGAACATGAAAATGCGATTAAGGCTATTCCCAGGTATGTTGATAATCTGAATACTTTTTTCATAATTTTTCTATTTTGATTCAAGGTTAGCTTTCCCTTACTCTGTTAAACGCTTTTCCCAGGCAATTAATTATGTCGGAAGCAATTATTGACTCATAGCATGATTCTTTTGCTGCAATATCACCTGCGAGGCCGTGGAGGAAAACACCAGATACAGCTGCATCTTCCGGCGGAATGCCCTGGGCAAGCAAAGATAATAAGATTCCTGTAAGTACATCACCGCATCCGGCCGTTGCCATTCCAGGATTGCCTGTGCTGTTGAAAAACACATTTCCGTCACTGGTGGTTATTGATGTATTAGCCCCCTTAAGTACAATGATACACTCATATTCCAGACTGAAGTCAATTTGCCGGTTTAACCTTTCATAACCGTCTTTCGTATTACCTGCAAGTCTTTCAAATTCCTTTGGATGAGGTGTAAGAATTGTACCGGCAGGCAGCAAATCAAGCCAGTCTTTATTGATTGAAAGAATGTTTAGTGCATCAGCGTCAATTACAAGCGGTTTTTTGCACTCTTCAAGCAGCCTGTGCGAAGCCCTTTGTGTTTCAATAGATGTCCCCAATCCGGGTCCTATTCCGACAGCGCTGAACGAACCGGTTTCTCCGATCTCTGAAATGTAATCAGCAGTTTTATCTGACCGTACCATCACCTCAGGAACAGAACCATGAATGACCTGCCCGGCGCAGGATGGCACATGGCAGGTCAGCAGACCAATACCCGACCGCATCGCAGCTCCTGCACCAAGTACAGCGGCACCAATCTTGCCAGCTGATCCTGAAACCAGGAGACCATGGCCAAAATTGCCTTTATGGTCAAATTTGCTCCTGTTTTTCAGCATCGGCAGCACATTGTCTTTCCCTGTGAAGTGAAATGGCGTAGGAATATCATGTATTGCATTGTTATTTAATCCAATCGGCAGTATGAACCATTCACCTGTATATTGCCAGTTTTCAGGAAACATGAAGGAGAGTTTCGGAAACTGAAAGCTAAGAGTATAATCTGACCTGATGATAGTTCCGGGATTGTTACCTTTGTTGTCTTCCCCGAACAGACCGGAAGGAATGTCTATGGAAATTTTCCTGCAGCTAACTTTGTTGATCTCCCGGATTATCTCAGCGGGTAAACCTTCGGGAGAGCGGGTAAGACCTGAACCAAAAATTGCATCCACAATAACATCATCTGTTGCGATGGACGGAAACTGATCCGGATTCTCAAGTACATTTAATCTGACATCAGTTGCAGACAGTAGACGGAGCCTGTTTTCATTCCATTCAGCTGATGTTTTATCTGTAAAATGTATATAATACACCTCCACAATATAGCGGTTATCTGAAAGCATGCGGGCAAGAGCAAGACCATCGCCGCCGTTATTTCCAGGACCGATAAATATTAAAATCCTGTGAGATCTTTCGAAATGTGAAATGTACCATTCGAAAAGTCTGCCTGCTGCCCTCTCCATTAGATCAACAGGAGCTATCGGCTCAAAACTGATAGTATAATTATCAATCTCCCTTATCTGATCGCACCTGAATATCTTCATCATCGAATTATTCATGATACGCAAATTTACACTCTTCAGCTGTCAATAAAAAGAGTGAGGAGAAGAATGATCGGTAATTACTGAAAAATTACCTTTTTTGAGGCTTTGATGATGCCATTTGGATTGTAGACCTGGAGAATAAACAGTCCCTGTCCCTGGAGTGAGGGCAGATTTATCTCATTTCTGTATTCCGCAAAACTTGTGGAATATATTATATTGCCTGACTGATTTACTATTCTTATCTGATCATCTTCAAATTCTGTCAGCTCTGAAGTTTCAACAACTACATAATCTGTTGCCGGATTGGGGTATACAGATATTTTACTGTTGTCAATCTCGCTGATCGAACCCGGGTCTCCATAAAGCTGATATGCTGTACCGAAATCATAGGAGTTGTAAAGTGCAATAACTTCCTGTTCTGAGAATTCACGGTTATAGATCTTAAGTTCATCAAGTTTTCCCTTGAAGTAATTCCCAGGAGCTGAAACTACATCACGGGCACCTATATAAGAGTTGTAATCATGGTAGCCTACATTGGAGCCGGTTTCATAAATAGTTGATTTCAGAGTACCGTTAACAAATACTTTGGAGCAGCCGGGAGTCATAATCCAGACAACATGTACCCATGTATTTACCAGACCCAGATCCTGCAGTTCTACCGGACTTGTATCTTCATAATTGAGTGTTGCATTTTTATCTGCCCGGATCCCGATATTATTGCCCCTGAAATTAATCAGAAAATTATTTCCCGGAGAATTTGAACCTCCATCGCACAGAATATTGCTATACCCAGTTTCATTCTGGGACAATGCCAGGAAGGAAATTGTGAATATATCAGCTACTGGTAAAGCACCTTCAATTTTGATATAATCATTCATCCCGTCAAAGAGCAGTGCTTTGCCCCCAATGCCATGCATATCGGTTGTGGCATGAGCTCCATCAACAGTGCCGTCATTTCTGAAAACACTCTCATCTTTTGCATTTCCATTGAAAGGGTAATACGCTGCCAATCCTTCATCAGAAGTTAATTCACAATTTTTCCCAAAGACAGTAATGCTGTCAATTATTGAGAATAATGCATTCTTGGTGGTTACCGGATTATAGACTTTTACAAAGATTGAGTTTGTACCTTCAATTGGTGAGAACGAAATGCTCTCATTTGTTGATCCTGTAGACCACAAATAACTTATATTATGTACATCAAACTCTTTCAGGCTGTAAATGCCGGAACCACTGTAACTGGACAGGTCCCATGGGCTGAATTTTAAATTTTCAATATAAGAAAAACCAGTCACAGTCATATAAGATTCACCAATATCACCGGAAGCTCTTTCAAATTTACCCCTGTCAAAGCTTGCGTAATATCTGAGTCCTGACATATGGCCCAGCATTTTCTTATCCTTAATGATGCTAACCTCTTCGGGAGTTAGTGCATTATCCCAGACCCTGAATTCATCAAGATAACCTTTAAAACTATGCGAATAACAACTGCCTGCCAGTACAGAAGACACTGTTCGTACTTCTGAATCAGGTATTAACCTGCTTCCTGCAAGGGCGCCATTCAGAAAGAGCAGCATACTGTCAATCCTGTAAACAACTGTAAGGTGTATCCAGTCGGGTATTGAAACTGAATAGCTGAGTCTTGAAATGAAAATGCTTCCTGAGCGTTCCCCCACCATTATCCCGTTTGTACCAACCGTCACCCCTGTTCCTATTTTACCGGCACCAGGATTTGAGGGAACAATGGCCCAGTTCTGGTTTGTATTTGCCAGGGAAAATCTTCCATCCCCGCAGCTGTTAACACTTTCATTCTTCATTGTGATGCAACCTGAGGGTTTTACCCAAAAGTCATATGTGAAAGTACCCGTTATGTCATCAGGGTTTATACCTGTATTAAGTGATCCGTCACTCAGTGTATCCACACTAAGGAACCTGTTAGGATATTTCTCAACATTTACAAAGTACTCCGAATTCTGTCCTATTAAAAGTGAATCGGGACCCGTGATGACCGCCTTAATCTGACTATATCCGATAGTGCAGTTCAGTAGAACAGCAATTACCAGAAGAGTATTCAGAATCCTTCCCTTAGGTATATCATTATATTTTAGTAGTTCATTCATATATTAAGAATAATTGTCAGCAATTCCTGCTTTGACTTTCCCAGTTTAGATTCCAGAATCTCAATCATCTCATTTTCTTTTCCTTCTCTGCAACACAAATCTTTATCTGTAAGAATCTGATATTTATTTTTGAGTTTTACTTTTTTCTTGTTCCAGTTTTCTGTTAGATCAGTATTCATATGAGTTGTTTTAAAAAGAGGGTTTGATTTCCGGAGTATATTAGTAATAGTGGATTTGTTTCCGCATCCACTATCACCGACCTAACCTAACCTGTAAAGAATGACTTGTCTCCCTTTTCTTATTTCCAGTTTTGATTAATATTTCCGTGCTCTGCGGGAGGGACGGTTTACCTCGTTGATTCGGGATAAACCAAAGGGTGTGCCATAAAAAGAAGGCAGGATAAGGTCAAAAACTAAACTTATCTATGTGATTGATTATCTGATATTAACAAATGCAAATATTTTTTATAGCACTAATTCGCATTAACTTAAGGCATCTTCTTTGCTGAATTTCAATGAAAAAAACGCACATGTGTGCGAAATCGGCTGATGCCGAAAGATAATTTTAATATATTTGTTTACTGACCAATTTTTTTGACACTAACAAATGAAACTAATACTATGCTGAAAAATCATCCCAAGGGATTACTGGTTGCTTTTTTCTCCAACATGGGAGAAAGGTTTGGATTCTATACAATGATGGCCATCCTGGTACTATTTCTTCAGGCCAAATTTGGACTCTCTGCTGAGAAAGCTGGTACGATATACAGCTGGTTTTATTTCAGCATTTATGCACTGGCGCTGCTTGGAGGTATTCTTGCCGATGCAACCAGGAGATATAAGCTTGTTATTCTTACAGGAATTATAATAATGTTTGCGGGGTATGTAATCATGGCTGTACCGGGCATGACACTGAGTGTAACAGTAATAGGACTATTCACCATAGCACTTGGAAACGGTCTGTTCAAAGGAAATCTTCAGGCGGTTGTGGGTCAGATGTATGATGATCCCAGGTATTCAAAATTCAGGGATTCAGCATTTATGATTTTTTATATGGGGATAAATGTGGGTGCCTTTTTTGCTCCTTTTGCTGCAACAGGAATGCGCAACTGGTGGCTGAAGGTAAACGGATTTTCACATGATGGCAGTCTGCCCTCACTATGCCACCAGTTGATTGATGGTACCCTTACCGATGCTTCAGTTCTTCAGAATCTGGCAGATAAAGTAAGTCTGAATGGACCGGTTACTGATCTGGCAGCTTTTTCTTCACGCTATCTTGATGTATTTGCAAAGGGCTATAATTATGCTTTCGGAATAGCTGCAGGAGCGATGGTAATTTCTCTCCTTGTTTATATATTCTTCAACCGGCTTCTGCCGAATAAAGAAAAGAAAGTTGCAGAAACTGTTAAAACTGTGGAATTCAGGCCGCTTATTCTCATTTATGCCGCAACAGCTATGATTAATAACGGCTTATGCACTTCATTTTATTAAAAATGTAGGATGGACTTCCGGATTTGCTTTCGGGCTTTTTCCTGGATTTATTACATGGATCATCCTCAGTGCAAAAAAGGAGATGGCAAGAATTGTTGCGCTTGTTCTTGTTTTCATAGTGGTAATCTTCTTCTGGATGTCGTTTCATCAGAATGGACTCACGCTTACCTTTATGCCAGAGACTATACAGCCAAACAGGTTTCTCCATTCACCAACTTATTTTTCACTCTTCCGTCAATGCTGGCTGTAGTAGGTGCAATAGCTGGACTGGTAATGCTCGTGAAGAAGGAGATGAAAGGAAATATTAGAATAGCAGGAGGAGGCTTGTTCATAATTGCAATGCTTTTTGCTTCCTTCCTGCTTACCGGATTTGATCCAACCACCCTTTTTGGAAAGTTGCTGACTCCATTCGGAAAACAAAACTCCATTTCACCTGAAGTATTCCAGTCATTCAATCCACTCTTCATCGTTGCATTAACTTTTCCGGTAATGGGAGCTTTTGCCTGGCTTGCGAAAAAAGGTATTGAGCCATCCACGCCCAAAAAGATAGGTATCGGAATGATCATTGCTGCCATTGGGTTTATTGTTGTACTTGTCTCCTCTTCAGGACTTCCTTCTCCTTCTGCACTTGCGGGCACTCCTGTAAATGAAGCTGAAAGGGTATCACCATACTGGCTGATAAGCAGTTACCTCATACTTACAATAGCAGAACTCTTTCTCAGCCCCATGGGATTATCATTTGTTTCAAAGGTGGCTCCCTCCAGATTCCAGGGACTCATGCAGGGAGGCTGGCTGCTGGCAACAGCTGTGGGAAATAAACTTCTCGTTGTCGGAACCATTTTATGGGATAAGGTGGCGCTGAACACTTTATGGCTGGTTTTCATTGTTTGCTGCCTTATTTCCGCTACATTTATTTTCTCAATAATTAAACGACTGGAAAAGGTAGGGAAAAGCTAAGCCGCTACTTTATCGTTCTCTGTGCAACTCTGTGTTTTCTCTGTGGACCTCTGTGTAACTAAAAGTTAAAAACTTACACAGAGTGCACAGAGGTGACACAGAGTTACACAGAGACTGATAAGTAGGAGCTTCGATTTTTTTCTACACCTGACTTAATTGTTATATCAATATACTTATTAATCGTATTCTCACTTTTTGTAGAATGTATTTATCATTCTGTCGGATTTCTTTAATATTTGGTGATTATTGAAGGACATTAGCTGATTATTACTATTTTTGCAGACTTATATGATGCATCTTTAGAGATGCATTTTCATTTTAGAAAGGTTAAACAATGAAAGTCCTCAAGTTTGGCGGAACATCCGTAGGATCACCTGAACGTATTAGGGGTGTAAAAAAGATAATTGAATCGCAGGACTCTCCCTGTGTAGTTGTGGTTTCTGCATTCCAGGGAATTACAGATGAACTGAAGCAGATAAGCGAGCTTGCATCAATACGTGATGAAGAATACAAGATTTTGCTTGAAAAGGTAATTCAGAGACACACCGAATATACCCGACAGCTGATAGCAAAGGATAAACGGGCAGATGTAATGGATGCCGTATGCAAGATTTTTGCAGAAATGCAGCAGACGCTCAACGGAATATATTTGCTGAAAGAATTAAGTAAACATTCTCTCGATCAGGTGATGAGTACTGGTGAAATGCTCTCATCTCTTATTATCAGCAATCTTATTGACAACTGTCTGCACATTGATTCCAGAATAATAATAAAAACGGACAGCAATTTCGGCTATGCAAATGTGGATTTCAAGCTGACTGATACTCTTGTAAACAAACATATAAAGCCCGGTAAGCATATTGTTATTCCGGGGTTTATTGCCAGCAACCAGAACAATGATACAACCACCCTGGGAAGAGGCGGGTCTGATTATACTGCTGCCATCATTGCAGCAGCGCTTAATTCGGAGATTCTTGAAATATGGACCGACGTTGACGGTTTCATGACAGCGGATCCTAAAAAGGTTGAAAAAGCATATGCTATCGAGAGCCTTACCTATAGCGAGGCTATTGAATTGTCTCATTTTGGTGCCAAGGTAATCTATACCCCTACCCTTCGCCCCGTATATAAGAAGAATATACCCATAAAAGTGCTGAATACGTTCAATCCTGCCTCAAAAGGGACTGTCATCAGCAATAAATCGTCAGATGATAATATCAGTCCTATAAAAGGGATATCATCTATTGACCATATTGATCTTATCACACTTCAGGGTACCGGAATGGTTGGAGTCACCGGAGTATCAATGAGATTGTTCAGTGCCCTTGCAAGGCAGAATATAAATATTATTCTCATCACTCAGGCTTCATCCGAATACTCAATATCATTCGCTGTCAGTCCCGGAGATACCGGTACAGCTGCATCCGCAATTAACGACGAGTTTAAGAACGAAATAGACTTTAACAAAGAGCTGAAGGTTCACATTGAGAAGAACCTCTCCATTATAGCTATTGTTGGAGAACGGATGAAGAACACGCCCGGAATATCAGCCACTCTTTTCAAAGCTCTGGGCAGAAACGGAATAAATGTGATTGCCACCGCTCAGGGCTCCTCAGAATTGAATATCTCTGTTGTCATTAAGAATGAGAGCCTCAGGAAAGCGTTGAATGTAATTCATGACGGATTTTTCCTTTCGCGTACAAAAGAGATGTACCTGTTTATTGCGGGCACCGGTCTGGTAGGTTCCAGCCTGCTGAAACAGCTTCAGCAGCAACAATCCAAACTACTTAGTGATCACAGCCTCAAGATTAACCTTATCGGTGTCGCCAATTCGAGAAAAATGTACGTTGACAAGAAAGGGATCTCACTTGAACACTACAAGGATACACTTAAAAATTCCGGAGAGAAAGGAGATATTTCAGGTTTTATTCAGCAGATGACCAGGATGAATCTGCGCAATTCTATCTTCATAGATTGTACAGCCGATGAAACTGTTGCATCAAGATATTCTGAAATTCTTTCAAAATATGTTTCAATAGTGGCTGCTAATAAGATCGCCTGCTCATCAGAGTATAAATATTATCAAAAACTCAGGACAATTGCCATCGAACGCGGTGTCAGATTCATGTACGAAACAACAGTGGGCGCCGGTTTACCAATAATTAAAACAATTAATGACCTGATACTGAGCGGCGACAAAATTCTGAAAATTGAAGCTGTTCTTTCAGGGACCATGAATTTCATTTTTAACGAATTAGGTCCTGACACACCATTAAGCAGCGCTATAAGGAAAGCCAGGGAGAAAGGTTATTCCGAGCCTGATCCGAGAGTCGATCTGAGCGGAACGGATGTGGTACGAAAGATACTTATACTTGCCCGTGAAGCAGGCTATCCTATTGAGAAGAATGACGTTCAGGTAAATAAATTCCTTCCGGATGAATGTTTTGAAGGTGATCTGAATGACTTTTTTGAAAAAGTAAAAAAATATGATGCTGAATTTGAAGAAAAGAGGAAGGAGCTTGCAAAACAGAACAAAAAGTGGAGATTTTTTGCCACCCTTGACCGGGGAAAGGCGCGTGTTGAACTTCTTACAATAGGTTCAGATCATCCCTCCTTCAACCTGGAAGGAAGCAATAATATTATACTTTTCACCACCAACAGGTATAACGAGCTCCCGATGGTTATCAAAGGGTATGGAGCCGGAGCTGAAGTGACTGCAGCAGGTGTGTTTGCTGATCTGATGAGAGTGGTAAACGTCTAAATCCGAATCATTTTGAAAGATCAATCATACTATTCAACCAATCTGAAATCGAAAGGGGCATCTTTCGCAGAAGCTCTGCTTAAAGGGCTTGCTCCTGACGGAGGACTTTACATGCCTGTTTCCTTTCCTGAGATAAGCAGGGAGGAACTTGCAAAATTCCCTGACAAAAAATACTATGAGATAGCTTTTACAGTATTAAATGAGATTATAGGAAATGAGATCGCCGGGAACGATCTGCTTGACCTCTGCAGGGATGCCTATTATTTTGATGTGCCACTCGAAAAGGTTCTCGACCGGAAATATATTATGCGTCTTGATCAGGGTCCGACTGCCTCTTTCAAGGACTTTGCAGCAAGAATGATGAGCAGGCTTATGCAGCATTTTCTCGCTCTCAGCAAGAGACATCTGACAATACTTACAGCGACTTCCGGTGACACAGGCAGCGCTGTTGCCAGCGCCTTTTACGGTCTTAAAAACATAAATGTAATTATCCTTTTCCCGGCAGGTGAAGTGACTGCCATGCAAAGGAAGCAGATGACCACACTTGAAGACAACATAAAGGTTATAGCTCTTAACGGCAAATTCGATGATTGCCAGAGACTGGTAAAGCAGGCATTCGTAGACCCTCAACTTTCCAGCCTCCCACTCTCATCTGCCAACTCAATAAACATCGGAAGGCTTCTGCCTCAGTCAGTTTATTATTTTTATGCATGGTCAAGACTGGCAGCAAATGTTGATGAGAAAGCCTTTTTCAGTGTCCCATCAGGCAATTTCGGAAATCTTATGGGTGGACTTATTGCCAGACAGATGGGTCTTCCAGTGGAAAAATTCATTATTTCAACAAATGAAAATGATGAAGTACCCGAATTTCTGAGGACCGGAATTTATAAATCTATTGTTCCCTCTATTAATTGCATCTCAAGCGCAATGAACGTCGGACATCCAAGCAATCTGGCAAGAATTGTTGAATTGTATGGTGGAATTATGGACGAAGCGGGCCGGATTCACAGAGAACCAGATATGAAGAGGCTCCAGGACGAACTTTTTGGAGTCAGTGTATCTGATGACGAAACAAAAGAAACAATATCTTCCGTTTACAGAGACTTCGGTATTTTGCTTGAACCACACGGGGCTATTGCCTGGCGGGGGATAACCGAATATCTCAGCTCTGAAAACATTCATGGGTCTGACAAAAAACTTTTTATCTCGCTGGAAACCGCCCATCCTGCAAAATTTCCTGAAGAACTGCGCAGGATAATTGAAACTGAGCCTCCATTGCCAGACTCCCTGGCCGGCCTTGGAGCGAAAGCCGAAAACTATGCAACACTGGATAATAATTATGATTTGATCAGGGAATATATCCTGAATAACTATTAACATGAGAAACTTGTAAGATATGTATGTAATTTGTTCTGATCTTGAGGGTGTATTTGTACCGGAAATATGGATTAATGTTTCAAAACAGACTGGTATTGAAGAACTTAAGCTTACTACCAGGGATATTAGTGATTATGATGTTCTGATGAAACGCAGATTGGAATTATTACACCAGCATAAGCTTACCCTCCATGATGTTCAGGGAGTAATTTCCCGTCTTAAACCACTTCCGGGAGCAATTGAATTTGTTGACTGGGTTCGTTCATCTGCTCAGCTGATAGTAGTTTCCGATACATTCCGGGAATTTGCAGATCCCCTGATGAAACAACTCGGCAGACCTACACTGTTATGCCATCATCTCACAACAGATGCTCAAGGCAATATAACAAATTATAATCTGAGACAGAAAGATGGAAAACGAAAGGTAGTAGAATCACTACAAAGCCTTAATTATAAAGTCATTGCAATAGGTGACTCTTACAACGATCTTATGATGCTCCGCAAAGCAGAACATGGCATTCTCTTCAACCCGCCACAGAATGTGATTGATGAAAACAAAGACCTGAGAGTTGTTAATTCCTACGATGCTCTCAGGGAGATTATTGCTAAACTGCTTGACGAAGAACAATAATCAGAATATCATATATATCATAGTGGCTGTTTAAAACATTGCTTTTAAACAGCAATGTCCGCAAAGAATTTATTTGGAGAAAACAAAGGAATAGCTTTGAAATTAAGGGCTGTTTAAAAAGTCTTTCAAAGCTCAAGTCACATGGATGATCACACAAAGCAGGCAATGTCAGAGCCCTGACAGTAAACTCTTTGCGACCTTTGGGTAATCCATACAGCTATCATGACTTTGCGACCTTTGCGATTAGTCGGTTTTTATTTTTTCAACAGCAGCATCACGACCCGCGCAACCAATATTTTTGAACGTTACAGTTAATGACTTTTGTTTTCACCTGTACACGGCCCGAATTCATTTTTTTTCAGATAGTCTGAGGTTTACAATAATATTTTTCTATTTTTACCTCATCTGAAATTTAAGCCTGAGAACTATGAAACTACCACAAGCATCCAAAAACTGGCTGACTATAATTGGGACTATAATTGCAGCAATCAATCTTATCCTGATATTACTTCTGTTTGTAATATCTACGATTTTTGATAAAGGGAGTACCAACCTGGGGCTTTTTATTTATATAATTCTCCCGGGCTTTCTTATTTTCGGACTTCTTCTGATCCCGATAGGGATGTTCATAGAGAGAAAAAGGATCTTCAAGGGTCTGGTTCATGAGACCTCACGATTGCCATATATTGATCTGAATGATCCGAGTCACAGAAATGCCTTTTTGATCTTCACTATCACCACTATAATAGTGCTGTTTTTGTCCACTCTCGGAAGTTTCAAGGCTTACCATATAACAGAGTCGGTTGAATTTTGCGGTACTTTATGTCACCAGGTAATGGAACCCGAACATACTGCGTATCTTAATTCCCCTCATGCTAATGTATCATGCGTTGAGTGCCACGTAGGCTCAGGTGCATCATGGTATATGAAATCTAAATTATCAGGGCTTCACCAGGTTTATGCAGTATTAACGAAAAGTTATCCCCGGCCTATTGAAACGCCGCTTCATGACCTGCGCCCTGCACGGGAGACCTGTGAAAAATGCCACTGGCCGCAGAAATTCTACGCAAGGTCGCTATGGACTAATAAATATTTCCTGGCAGATTCTGCAAATACGGAATGGGACATTATGCTTCAGATGAAAACCGGTCCTGAATATAGTGGACTCGGCCTTAGGGAGGGTATTCACTGGCATATTAATCCTGATATTAACATTGAATATATTTCAGACAGTGACAAACGTGAGAATATTACATATGTTAAGTACACCAATAAGTCTACAGGGAAGGTCACAATATACAGGAATGACAATAACCCTGTTTCTGACAGCCTTATTGCTGCTGCATCCACTAGAACTATGGACTGTATTGATTGTCATAACCGGCCCTCACATAACTATAAGTCACCTTCATTTTACTTCAATAAGGCTATGCTTACCGGAGCTGTCTCAAAGGACATACCGTTTTTCAAAAAGGCCGCCATGGATATTTTACGTGAACCGTTTACGGACTCTGACACTGCTATGATGAAAATTGAGGAAGGGATAACCAGTTTTTACAAATCAGGCTACAGTGACTATTATGATAAAAACAAAGACCTGATTAACAGTTCCATTGCTTCAATTCAGACTGAATACAACCAGAATGCTTTCCCGGCAATGAAGGTAACATACGATAAGTACCCCGAACACATAGGCCATCTGGAATCGGATGGTTGTTTCAGGTGTCACAATGATTCATTCAAATCGGAAGATGGCCGGACCATTTCCAGAGATTGCAATCAGTGTCATACAATTGTCGGCCAGGGTACGCCGGGTAAAATGCAATATACAAGCATCAGGGAGAATCTTGAATTCCAGCATCCTGTCGATATTGGTACTGCATGGAAAGAATCCAACTGTGCGGAATGTCATCGCTTTCTTTACTAATTATTTAAATATAATGTCAGGAATACCGGACTCACAGTAATACATACCATGAAGACTTTTTTCCTTATTTTTCTATCAATCTTAAGCACCTCAGTGATCATTTCAGCGCAGGATGATCTGTCCTCTTTATTAAAAACAGGTGACACCGCTCCTGCTTTCGTCTGCAAAACAATTGACGGAAAAGAATTTGACCTGAGCAAAGCGAAGGGCAAGATAGTAATGATCAATTTTTTTGCAACATGGTGTGGACCCTGTAACCAGGAGCTCCCTGTATTGCAGGATAACATCTGGAAAAAATACATGAATAACCCTGGTTTTGCACTCATTATTCTTGGAAGGGAGCACTCTGAACAGGAGGTAAAGGAGTTTGTAAGCAAGCATAAGTTCATCATGCCCTTTGCACCTGACCCCGGAAGAGAGATTTTCAAGCTCTATGCCAGTCAGAATATTCCCAGAAATGTTATAGTAGGGAAAGACGGGAAGATAATATTCCAGAGTATTGGCTTCACCAGGGAAGAATTTAGTAAAATTGAAAAATTGTTAGCTGAAAATATTAATAAATAATTATGAAATCAATGACTTTTAAAAATCGTTTCATTCCGCCTTTTCTTACATTATTAAGGATATTAATAGGCTGGCAGTTTTTATATGAAGGAATAGTCAAGATTATTAATCCTGCATGGACAGCCAGACCTTTTCTTGAAGGATCAAGATGGATCTTCGGAGATCTTTTCAGATGGATGATATCAGGAAATACTGGAATGTGGCTTGTTGATACAGCAAATGCCTATGGA
The DNA here is from genome assembly GCA_016715075.1 of Bacteroidales bacterium. Classification (GTDB taxonomy): domain Bacteria; phylum Bacteroidota; class Bacteroidia; order Bacteroidales; family VadinHA17; genus LD21. Next base: position 221,586 of record JADKBK010000006.1, on the reverse strand, counting down.
CTAACTCTTATAGGCCTGGCCCTCATCCTTGGAATTTTCACACGTCTGGCCTGCTGGGGAGGCGTTACGCTCCTTTTAATGTATTATATAGCCTATCCACCTTTCGGAGGCTTCAGCTATGGCTCACCTTCGGAGGGCAGCTACCTGATAGTGAACAAGAATATTATAGAACTTATTGCCCTTATAATGCTGGCGCTGGCTGATGCAGGGAAGTACTACGGGCTCGACAGTCTGAGGAAAAAGAGGAAAGCAGATCCAGCCCAGGGAAAAGTAATAACCGATGAGAATGAAACGGTGGAACCTAATTCCAGGAGAGAACTGCTTAAAGGTCTGGCGGGGATCCCGGTACTGGCTCTTTTCTCAGGAGCATTTACAAGGAACATGGCTGACCTTGGAACTGATGCTGTATCAGGTGCAACGATTAAGGTTGATTTCAAACAGAAAGGGGACCTGAAAGGGAAGCTTCCTGAAGGTAAACTGGGAAATCTGAATGTCAGCAGGATGGTACTTGGCTGCAATCTCATCGGAGGTTGGTCTCATGCCCGTGATCTTATCTACTCCGACAAGCTTTTCAAGGCATATAATAATGAGAGGAAAATAATTGAGACTCTCTACCTTGCAGAACAGGCTGGTATTAATACCACCTTCATGGTCACTCAGTACTATGCCACCTTCAATAAATATAAAAACATTTATAACAGTAAGATGCAATCAATTTGCCAGGCAATGCTTCCTGACAAGGATTTCTTCTCGGATATAAATAAGGCTATTGATGCAGGCGCCACGGCGATCTATATACAGGGTGGTGAAGGCGACAGGTACTGCAGCACCGGGAAAGTGGATATGATAAACAAGGCTGTTGAATATATTAAGAAAAATGGCTTTATGGCAGGAATGGGAGCACATTCAATTGAATCAATCAAAACAGTTGAAAATTCTGGAATACCTGTGGATTTTTATGTAAAGACCTTACACCACGACAACTACTGGTCGGCCCATCCTGTTGAGAACCGGGTTGAATACAGCGTAATTGGTCCAAACTCTCCTGATCACAATAAACTGCATGAGAATATGTGGGATCTCTTTCCCCAGCTCACTATTGACTATATGAAAAGTATTAACAAGCCATGGTTTGCTTTTAAAGTACTAGCTGCAGGAGCTATTGAACCAAAGGATGGTTTCAGGTATGCTTTCGAAAACGGCGCCGACTTTATTTGTGTGGGAATGTTTGATTTCCAGGTTATAGACAATGTCAACACAGCCTGTGAAGTTCTGACATCACTCAACAACCGTGAAAGAGCCTGGTTTGCCTGATACTGTTTTTATTATCTGAGAACGTCAGTGGTATACTGGTCAGCAATATCAGCCTGATCTTTTGAGAGACCCGAAATAACTACCATCCTGCTATCTTTCCATGCAAGGAAAATAGTTCCGTTGTAGCCATCGGTTATTACATATTTACCGCTTGCCGATTCCAGGGCATCAGTTCCACAGGAAGCAAGATAGGCCTCAGCAGATTTCCAGGCCTCCTCAGGGGATTTGCAGTCAAAGATGAACAGTGAAAAACTATCGGGCCCGTATTCATAATTTGCTTTAAAAGCACGGTTCAGAAATTTGTGTCCCAGGACGCTTTCATTAATGAACATCTCCTCGTTGATCTTTTTCCCGCTGGAAGGAAAAACCGCAAGAACAGCTGGCATATCACTGCTTCCTTCAAGCATTTCCGCTACCCTGAGCGCAAGAGATTCTACACTTTCCAGTGTCTTCTCGCTTTTTGAATAGGTCCTGATCTTTACATAATAATTCCCCTTAAAAAAATTTATAGAACCATCAGTTACATATCCCTGTGCTCCTATTTTCATATAATTAAATGACGGTGATCTTTCAGTTGAATAAATTCCAAAAGCCATTATATGATCAATGTGACGATAAATTTCAAGCTTAATAACATTTTTGCCCTTTTTATATTCTGCAATATGCAGATCAGCAAATCCGTATGTCAGATATGTCTCAGCTGCCCCGTTAATAAAATCCCAAAGATTATCAGGACCGAATACCTGAAAATCAGTGTTTTTTCTGTAACCTGACAATTCAGGAAACATAATTTCCTGTCCAGATGCCGATCCAAAAACAATAACCAGCAATAAACCCGTTAGTAATCTTTTTACCATTATTTCTGATGAATTAAAAATATTAAAGTTGCGGCTTGAAACTAACTGTCGCTTCAGGTCAGGAAATCCTCGGGTACATTTACCAGTCTTGAAATATCGGCAATTTTTTCTCTGATCCTGAATTTCTTTATACAATCAATTGTACATTCACAGCAATCCCCGCACGGATTATCAGATACTCCGGCCTCTTTAAGGAGTGAATATGCCATTGAAGTACTGGAATATCCGTAAGCGTACATATATGCGCGCATAAGATCAGGAACTTGCAGATTTCTTGAACACTGGGAAACGCATGTACTGCAGCCATTGCAGTATAGACCTGACTCAGCTGTTGGAACGACAAGATCATTCCTTTCACTATCGGTAAGAGTAATGTTCGTTAGCATTTTAATATTCTGATCAAGCTGGGCAAAATCTGTCATACCTGGTATGGCTGTGGTAATATCCTGATTAGACAATGCCCATTTCAGGGCAGCGGTGGTATTTATTGCTTTAGTCTTCTCCTTGTCAAAAAAACCTCCTCCTGCAAGAGTTTTCATAGCAACGATACCAATTCCCGCCTCGCTTGCCTTATTGATAGCTTTCTGTAAATCTGTAATATATGTCTGCATGAAATTATAGGAGGTAAGTATTGCATCCCACTTACCCTTCTCTGCAGCAGCATTGATTACTGCCGCTTCATTCCTGTGCGTTGAGAAGCCTGTAAATCTGATCTTACCCTCCTTTTTTAATTTTTTCAGTGCTTCAAGAACTGGTTTAGAAGCAAGTACTTCCGGATTATCAACACTGTGAACATACAGAATATCCACATGGTCCATCTGCAGCCTGGAGAGACTCAGATTGAATTTCTCAAGAAAATCATCTGTTGTGGTTTGTTTTGTTGGTTTCCCCTCCTTGTCAAGACCTACCGGCTTTATCTTGGTAGCAAGAAGGAATGAGTCCCGCGGATAATCTTTCAGAACGTTACCAAGCATTGTTTCATTATTTCCATTCTGATAGCCATGAGCAGTATCGAACAATTTAATTCCTTTCTCATATGCTGCCTTGCACAGGCCAGGATTATCAGCTCTCATGACCCCGAAACTGATAACAGGAATCTTAAGCCCGGTCTTTCCCAGTGTCCTGTAAATAACATCATTTTCCTGAATTTCCGGTGGGACTGCCATTTTTGATGGTGAAAATGCCATTATTCCGGCAGCACCTGCCATGCTTGTTCTCAGAAAACCTCTTCTGTTTAAGTTTTTTGTCATTTAATATCGACTATTTAAGATTTCTTATCCTGACTTCAATGCCGGAATTTTTAAGAAGTTTAATTATCTCGTCGGTATTCGTATCTCCATAATGGTATGGGTAGAGTATTCCAGGTTTAAAGGCCTTTGCTGCATCGGCAACCATTTCCGGCGTCATGGTATAGGGAAGATTCATAGGAAGAAAAGCAACATCAATATTTTTCAATGCTTTCATCTCAGGTGTATTTTCCGTATCACCGGCAACATAAATTCGTTTCCCACCGAAAGTGATAATATATCCCAGACCTGATCCTTTAGGGTGGAAAGGCTGACCTGGAGCACGCTCATTAACAATATTATAAGCGGCAACAGCTTCAATTATAACATTTCCTATGCTCTGGGTATCTCCGGCTTTCAAGGCCCTGGCTCCTGCTACTTTTGCAGCCGCTGCCTGATTGCACAATATTACCGTCTGGCTCTTTTTAAGCAGGCCGATCAGGTCATTGTCAAGGTGATCATAATGCTCATGGGTAACCAAAATGATGTCAGCCTTGGGAAGGTTGTCGTAGTTACCCGAGGTTTTTACAGGATCAATGTATATAATAATCTCATTCATCCTGAACATAAGTGATCCGTGCCCTATGAAGCGTAATTCCACATTTCCTGATGTCGTTTCCAATTGGTCAGACACAGGAAGATTCTGAGATTTAACCTGAAAAATCATAGAAGTAATAATTAAAGTTAATGAAACTAACAGGATTCTGGCTTTATTGCAACTCTTCATATTTTCAAATTTAAATTTACACCGATAAAATTAAGAAAATTATTTTACTTTTTCTCCTGAGCGTATCTGTAACAGATTCAGGGAATTTGGTATAATCTTTGCATGAAGGATAGTTTAGGATTGCAGGAAAGCAACAGGAGCATTTTATTGTTTTCATTGAAAGTGATATTTCATCACCTTAAAATCAGTATAAAGACTGAGAATAGAGTATGTTAGTCAAATAAATGGAAGATAAAAACGATAGTTCCTCTTTTTTTAATAACTTTCCGGCAGAATTTAGGTAAAGGTGTTAATTATTTAACATTGACAAGTTTAGGGAAAGACAAAAAAGGTATTCTATTTTTAGTGTTCCTGCTTTTGTCAGCATTAGTTTATGGACAGGCAGGTTTTAACTATAAATACCAGTTTAACGGAGATTCTGCGAAAAGTGAGATCATTCCGGGTAGTCAATCTATGACTATAAGCTACTCTATTTCCGAACTCAATTTTGAAACTATAAGCAATACTGACGGAACATTTTACAGAGTATCCATACCGGGTCACCTCTCCTCCACCGTGCCTGGCAAACCTGAACTTCCTGTACTCAGCCGTCTGATCTCTGTTCCTGACGGGTTAGAATATAAAGTTACTATCACGGAAATAAAATCCTCAAGGATTAAACCATCCCGTAAAAATATAGGTGGGATTCTCTATCCTTCGCAGCCTGGTGAGACGAAGGAGGTAAAACAGAATAAGCCCAGGTTTCTGATTGACAAAAACGCCTATTCAGCAAGAGGTATAATAGCTTCAGACACCGTAAGGATTGAACAATTAGGCACCCTGAGAAACAAACGGCTTGCCAACCTTTACATTTCACCGGTACATTATAATCCGAAGACAAATGTCCTCGAAGTAATTACCTCAATGAAGATTGATATTGTCTATTCCTCTGCAGGAAGCTCAAAATCTTCAAATCCTGAATCGGAACTGTTTATAAAAACACTCGATAAGTCTTTACTTGATTTTGATCCCGGTGATGTTATACCCGGGTATTCCACGAAACCGGTAAAGATGGTAATTATCACAGACACTCTTTTCAGAAAACAGTTACTGCCCTTCTTCAGATGGAAGACCCAGAAAGGCTTCGATCTGAGAATTCTATATAAGGGGCACGACACTTGCAGGTACCACTTACGCACAATTGAAAGATACACTCACATCGATCTACAAGTCGGGTACAGCCGATGATCCTCCGCCTGAATACCTTCTTATAATCGGCGATGTAAACCGTATCCCAAAAGCAGACGAGACCAGCAACATATCCGATATGTATTATGGCGAATTTGATGGAGCCGGTGACTATATCCCTGAAATGTTTATTGGAAGAATACCAGTCTCTGACACTAACGATGTAAAGGCAGTAGTGAATAAAATAATTCAGTATGAGAAGTTTCAGTTTGCAGATACAAACAAGTTTTACCAAAGAGCCCTTATAACCGCCGGTAATGACATAACCTATGCCATTAATATGAATGGACAGCTGAACTATGCCCTTAATAACTACCTTAAAAGTTCAAATAAGATTGAGGAACATCACTTCTACTATCCGCAATCAGCTCTTCTGACAGTAGAAGATTCAATCAAAAAACTCTTCAGAACGGGGATATCTTTTATCAATTATACCGGACATGGTGATGCAACAGGCTGGCTGGATCCTGCTATAAAATCGAAGGATGTGGATTCGCTTAAGAACAGGAATATGTATCCTTTCATTATCAGTAATGCATGCAGGACTGCACAGTACAGTTCCTCCGGTGCTTTTGGCAACAGAATGGTTTTATCAAAGGATAAGGGTTCCGTGGGGTTTATCGGTTGTTCAAATGATTCATATTGGGATGAGGATTACTTCTGGGCTGTGGGTGCAGGAACTGTATCACTTGAACCGACTTACATAACTACCGGTCTGGGGGCTTATGACCGGCTGTTTCATCTGAACGGGGAATCTCCGGCTGACTGGTATTTTACTATGGGCCAGATTAATTATGCCGGCAATCTGGCTGTAAGTGCAAGCACTTCAACAAGAAAAAAATACTATTGGGAGACATATAACCTGATCGGCGACCCGAGTGTTATTCCTATAATAGGAACACCCGGTGTTTTCACATATGCTATCCCCGATACATTGCCTAACGGGATAAAGTCACTGACAGTAAATGCTGATCCATTTTCATACATCGCAGTCTCTCACTCCGACACTCTCTGGGATGCATCGTATGCCAGCGCTTCCGGATCGGCAGAACTGACAATGCCAGGATTATCGAATGATTCCTGCCTTATGGTAATCACCGGACAGAATAAGATACCCCGGATAAAGACAATTAAGTTCTCTAATGTCAAAGGTGAATATCTTAACCTCACTTCAAGCAGCATAAATGATATTGATGGAAATAACAATAAGAGAGTCGACTTCGGCGAGTCCTTCTTCCTTAACCTTACTGTCAGTAATCTTGGTTCAGCAGATGCAACTGGAGTATATGCAAAAATATCATCAGCATCAAGCCTTCTAACTGTCAACAGCGATTCTGTATACATCGGAACTCTGAGAGCCAGATCAGAGAAAATAATGCCGGATAATCTGAAAATGACTATTGCCGGAGATATTGAAGACATGGGCATTGTAACAATTGATCTCCTTCTGAAAGATTCCAGAACTACAAAACATTACAAAATAGATATCTGTATTCATGCTCCTGACCTGGCAATTGCAAACTGTGTTATGAATGATACTCTGGAAGGCAATAAGAATAATGTTGCCGACCCCGGAGAAACATTCTATCTCATTTTCAAGGTAATGAACAGAGGCAGCAGCAATGTTGCAGGGCAATTCTATGTCACAAGCAACAGTTCTGATTTAACCATACTTGAGCCTAATGTTAAATCGGGTGATCTTAAATTCGGAGAGACAACAGATGTTCGTGTAAAAGTCAAACTAGCAGAATCGGCATCTGCAGGAAACTTCATATCATTAGGATCTCTTCTTGACTGTACTCCTTACATTTTAAACAAAGAGTTCACATTCCGGGTAGGAAGAATAAGGGAGAGTTTTGAATCCCTGTCTTTCAATGTTTTTCCCTGGATAAATATCAGTCCCATACCATGGGTAATAACCGAAACGAATCCATTTGAAGGAGTCGTATCTGCACGGTCAGGACAAATCTCACATAGCGACAAAACCTCACTGGTCATCCGGAGCAGGTTTGAAAAAGATGACTCCTTAAAATTCAACTACAGAGTATCGTCTGAAGTAAACTATGACAATTTATCATTCAAACTTAATGATACTGAAATATTTAACCAGTCGGGTGAAATCCCATGGACTAAAATATCGGTACCTGTACCTGCCGGTATAAATAAGATGGAATGGTCGTACAGTAAAGATCAATCTGTATCCAATGGAGCTGATTGTGCATGGCTTGATCTAATCGATTTTGCTGAATCAGGTGCTGTAAGCTATATTGAGAAAGATCTCCAGGTTGCCAGAATTGTAACACCCATTCAAAAGGACAGGTATGGTAAGGAAACAGTTACTATAAAGGTTCTGAACATAGGAAAAGATCCGATCAACGGCTTCAATCTGGCTTACAGGGTTAACGACATTGGCAGCCCGGTAAGGCAGACTTTCAATAATGTCATAATGCCATGGTCTGATTCTGTAACTGTATCTTTCAGCTCCAGGGCTGATCTGTCGAGATACGGAGCGTATAATCTGACTGCATATGCTTACGACAACAATGATGATTACCTTTCAAATGACACTTTGCAGGTCTACCTGGAAAACCATCAGGTAAATGACTCTCTGAGCGTCTATCCAAATCCTTTTACCAATCAGTTCAGCTTATACGTTCAGTCTGCAAATGATGACTATCTGAAGATCTCAGTTATAAATAATACCGGAACAAAATTTTATGAATTTGAAAGATCAGTCATTCCCGGAATGAATACAATAATAATTTCAGATCTGAAGCTCCCTCCGGCTATATATTATCTTAAGATCAGCGGATCAACAATTGACAGGGTAATACCTGTTGTCAGGCTGAGATAATTTTATTATCTTCCTGAAATAAAACCAATCAATACAATCTGATTATGGTACAGACACCTACCCGGGCGGTTGCGCTTGATTTATTCAGGCAGTACAACAAAACTGAGAGTCTTTTAAAGCATGCACTGTCTGTGGAGGGTGTCATGAGATATATGGCAGCAAAAGCGGGTGAGGATGAAGAAAAATGGGGAATAATTGGTCTGGTGCATGACCTGGATTATGAGATGTATCCTGATCAGCATTGTACAATGAGCAAAAAAATCCTGACAGATAATAACTGGCCTGAAGAATATATCAGGGCAGTGGTAAGTCATGGCTGGGGTATAGTTTCTGATACTGAACCGATAACACAACTGGAAAAAACTCTTTTTGCCATGGATGAACTCACTGGTCTGGTGACAACAAGCGCTCTTGTTCGTCCAACGAGGAGTGTAATGGATATGGAGGCAAAATCAGTAAAGAAAAAGTGGACAGATAAACGTTTTGCTGCAGGGGTCGACAGAACAATTATAGAAAAAGGGGCAGCTATGCTGGGAGTATCTCTTGATGAACTCATTTCCGATTGCATACTGGGCATGAGAACGGTGGCAGAAGATATAGGCTTAAAAGGAATTGCACCTCAACAGTGACCCTCTTTTTCCCTCTAAAGGATTGTAATAAAGAATACAAAGAGGCCTTCTTAAAAGTCTGACATTCAGGTAGGATTTTCTCTGTGTGTCTCTGTGAATTCTCAGTGGATCTCTGTGTAAGTTTTTAATTTTTTGGTTACACAGAGGGCACAGAGAAGACACAGAGTTTCACAGAGAAAAACAGTTTTTAGATTCGACTTTTGCTTCAGCCCCAACTTTTTATAAACAACGCTTTTACATTCTTTTTCGAAGGATGACTTCTATTCTCTGGAGGTAGTTTAAAAAGAATACAAAAGAGGGAGCCTTTTGGACTCCCTCTTTAATTTTTTAATCAATAATTATATTACTGACTAAGCAGGCATTTCAGGTAAAGTAAAGCCTGCCCTGTAAGTATGCTTAACCATCTCGGCTGCAAACTGTTTTGCATTCATTGGTTCAGTCCATTTCTTATCAAATTTTGGATCTCCGTCAGTGATTGTGAAGTTATCTGAAATACAGATTTTCACTGTTTCGGTATCTCCGATATTTGTGAATTCCATTTTTTCGCCATTCCATTCTAGCTCTTTGTACAGACCCTGAAGTCTGACAGCAAGGACTCCCATAACAACCATTTCATTAAATGGACCTGCTTCTGAGAAATCTGATTTTGATTTAACTCTGCTTTCCGGACTCTCTTTGCATGCGCGTACCCAGTCCATTTCATGACCGCCGTCCATAGCATTTTCGATCCTTCTTTCCGTTTTTGGAGCTACCGGTTTGCGTCCTGACAGTAACCATGGACGTACACCATAACAACCGCAGATAAGAGTGTCTTTGCTGCCGTGGAAAATAACTCCGCCACCTGCATCATTCATGTTCTTACCGGCTGGCCAACCTGTAGGTCTTGCTGGCTGTAAACCGCCATCATACCAGATAACCTCTACCTGAGGATATTTGATTTTTGAACCTTTCGGTGCAACTCTTTCAGGATATACCAGATTAACCATCTGTGCATTTGGTGCGCAGTCTGTCAGCAACAGTGTTGAACTTCCCTGAGCTTTGATAGGATACTGAAGCTTCAGGCTTTTAAATACCGGGTGAAGAATATGGCAAGCCATATCGCCAAGAGCGCCTGTACCAAAGTCCCACCAGCCTCTCCAGTTCCATGGAGTATAAATGCTGTTGTATGGACGCATCTTTGTAGGTCCTATAAAAAGATCCCAGTTAATAGTATCTGGTACCCATTCACCCTTTGGTACATTTAATCCCTGCGGCCAGATCGGACGGTCGGTAAAAGCTTCAACTTTTCTTACCTCACCAATCTCTCCATTCTGAATCCACTCAATAGTCTGATTAACACCTTCATCTGATGAACCCTGGTTACCCATCTGTGTTGCTACTTTGTATTTAGCAGCCAGTTTGGTCAATAACCTTGATTCATAAACAGTGTGCGTCAGAGGCTTCTGAACAAAAGCATGTTTGCCCATTGCAATAGCATTGGCTGCTACAACGGCATGTGAATGGTCGGCTGTGGCAACAATAACAGCATCAATTGATTTTCCCATTTCATCATACATCTTCCGCCAATCCCAGTATTTTTTTGCTTTCGGATTTGCTTCAAATACTTTTTTGGAATATCCCCAGTCAACATCGCAGAGTGCAACAATATTTTCAGTAGGTGAAACATGCTTAAGGTTTGAATTCCCCATTCCGCCAATACCAATAACAGCAATATTGAGCTTGTCACTGGGAGCTTTGTGACCAAACCCACTCATAACTGAGCCCGGAAGTATTGTCAGACCTGCAGCAACAGCACCGGTTCTTTCAATAAATGACCGGCGTGTAAGGTTTTTTGAATTTTCTTTCATTGTCAGGTAGATTAAAATTTAATATTTAGTGTGTTAAAATTAGTAATTAAAAATTAAAACAGGTAAAGTGTAAGAATATTTAACATAAGTCGGAAGTCCGAAGTCCGAAGTCCGAAGTCCGAAGTCCGAAGTCGATTGTCATTAATTGTCATAATTTGTCATTAAGTAGTCATTTACAATGAATGACGGCGCAGCCAAATGACTATTGAATGACGGCCGCAGGCCTAATGACGCGCAAAGCGCAAATGACAATTGAATGACGGCGCAGCCAAATGACTATTGAATGACGGCCGCAGGCCTAATGACGCGCAAAGCGCAAATGACAATTGAATGACGGCGCAGCCAAATGATCACTTCATGTCTTCGGACTTCCGGCTTCGGACTTCGGACTTCATCCCTACAATTCCCTGATCCAGATATTCCTGTATGCAACAGGGTTTCCGTGATCCTGAAGGACAACGCTTCCCGGTCCGTGTTTTTTAACGAAATACTCAGGCACCCCAATATAAACAGTTGGCCCCCTAAGACTTACGTTATTCTGTACCAGAACACCATTATGAAGAACCGTGACTTTAGGAGGAGTATAATATGTCACAGTATCACTATTAAATGTCGGTGCGGTATAGATAATATCGTATGATTGCCATTCACCTGGTTTTCTTGAAACATTAACAAGAGGTGCATACTGCTTGTAAAGACTGCCAGCCTGACCATTACGGTAAGTGCGGTTATTATAACTATCAAGTACCTGAATTTCATACTGTTCCTGAAGGAATACACCACTGTTACCCCTGCCCTGACTTTCCCCGGATACCTCTGATGGAGTCTTCCATTCAATATGCAGCTGAAAATTGGTGAATTTACGCTTGCTTTTTATTACCCCTGCCCCTTTAACGCTCAGCAGAGCACCATTCTCCACCACCCATTTTGAAGGTTTTCCATCATTATCCGTCCATTCTGCACTAACATCATTACCATTAAATAAAACGATGGCATCAGTAGGAGCATCGCCAGGCTTTTCACCGGGCTGGATTATTTTTACTTCCGGATCCCATACTTCTGTCATCCCCGGAGTAATTTTCTCATCAACCGGTTTAAGTACTGCCTGCTGGGCTTTTAAAAATGTTGAGGAACATAATAACAGTATTAAGCTGATAGCATATAACTTTTTCATTCTTTTAAAATTTAAATATTAGTTAAAATTCCTGTCTGATTATTTATTTATGACTTAATTGATTAATCTTAAATTATTTACGCTTATTTCTGTTTATTTCAATTTACATCGGTTTGATTCAATAGATTTCAATCACAATTTTATCTCATCCCTTTCTGATTAACAATGCCGAATATACTGACAAAATAATTCATTTAAGAAACTTCTCAAACCAATTAAGCATTTCAAGCTTCATTTCATCTGTAAAAACGTGACCTGTATTCTTATACACAATACTCCTGAAGTTTTCCTCTTTCTCATAAAGTAAATAGACGGACTGCAGTTTATTCTCCAATGTCCTGATACCGCTTAAAGGCGACCCCTGATCGCTGTCTCCGGTAAGAACAAGGAAGGGCCGCGGGGCTATCAGCCCCATTACCGCTTCTGTATCAAAATGGTTTAGCATCCCGGGTACAAAGTAATATATTCCATGAGCACTCAACTGCCTTTGCTCAATCAGTTCCCGGTAACGTGTAAAGCAGGCGATCCCGGTTACAGCTTTTACTCTCTCATCGAGAGCGGCAAGCCACCATGCGCGTGTGCTTCCCATGCTCATTCCTTCTACTCCTATCCTTTCACCATCTATCTCTTTTCGGGAGACAAGATAATCAATTGCGATCTGCTCATCACGCAGCTGCATTCCCCAGAGGGAACGTCCAAACCAGAGATTTATCTTGAAAAGGGATGATTCCTGGTCCGATCCATTTTGCTGTGTTTCTGTTTCTCCTGATGGACCAGTACCTCTCCTATCACCGTTAAAATAGCTGTCGATTGCCATAACAGCATATCCGTTTGAGATAAAGAGCGCCAGTACATCCTGCGCGGTGTTGGAGTCAAAGCCAAAAATGTTATCCTTGCTGCTGCTGTGACCATGCATACCAAGTATAACAGGTACCTTTCCTTTTGCACCGGCAGGAATCGCAAGGTACCCCGGGATCCATGAATCTACTCCGTTATCGATAAGAAATTTTTCAAATATGTACCCGTTTCGCTCCTCCCGCAGGAGAGTTTTTATCTTCAGATTCTGAGGGCGGGTTGGAATCTCTCCCAATAATAGCATCAATGTCTCCCTTACACTCAACCTCTTATCTTTCCATTCCGGCAAATCTGCAGGAAACTGAAAATCCGGATAAGGCCATTGCCTGTAATATTCAGGAACTCCTTCCCAGGGTTCCTGCCATATATCCTTGTTTGCCGGCTGAGCTCCCGACTCAGTCGTTAAAAGAATCATTATCACAATAATGATCAAGAGAGAAATGTCATGCAAGCTGAATTTTCTCATAGAAGAATATTTTTGCCGGGTTTATCACTTCTGAATTACTCTAAGCCAATATAAAATCAAATTATTTCCATCAAAGATCCGTGAAATTGTCAGACATTGAATGCCTTGTTGTCAATATGAATTGAAAAAGAATAAATTGCGGAAAACAATTTTTATGGAAACTAAGTACTTTTCCCTTGGCGCCAGTGAGACAAATACCATTATAAAAATTATAAGAATTCTATTCGGTTTGGTATGTATTGCTATTGCAGTATTCTGGATCATCTTCAATATCAGGGCAGCCGGAGCTGAAAGGTCAGTCTGGATCACTGTAGTATTCCTTTCAGGTTTTGGTTTATATCAGATCTGGGCCGGACTTGGCCGGGCTGAAAGATTTATTCGTATAGCAAGCGACAGGATAATCCTTAAGAAGAACTCATTTCTTCCGGTTAAGGAGATATCAGGCGCGGAGCTAAAAAAAATTGAAGTTTATCCGCTCAACCTGATTTTCTATTTTCATAATGAAGGAAAAACAATTCTGCGATTCGGCACCACCTTTACTGACAATATCGACCCGGTCAAAAATGAAATTGAGAAATTTGCTTCTTTGAATAAAATTGAAATTGAAACAATCAGGGAGGAGATTTAGTCATTTTCTCAAAGACTTTTTATCCTGTCCCAAATATCCTTGATAACAGGGATTCCCAATTTCAGGTTTTCATTTCGTAGTGTTACAATGTTCTCTCCCGGGTATCGTACCTGCGAATTTTTATTTTCTGGTTCAGAGCCATGTAGATCTGCTATGATAAGATCGATTGATTGGCCAATGGCAGGAAAGTTGTGAAGGCTTTTCAGTTGAATTGCAATAAATACCTGAGAGATATTTGTTTCAGAGACACATGAACCAATCTGGTGTGCAGAGAGTCCTCCCGAGAGAACAGCAGCCAGGATATCGAGAACAAGCGATAGTCCTGATCCTTTCCAGTATCCTGCAGGAAGAGGTCTCCAGGTATTAAGTATCTCAGCCGGATCATCCGTGAGCTTATTCTCCGCATTGAAACCACCTTTAAATGGAAGTTTTTTTCCATTTTTCCGGTATGTCTCCATCTTTCCGTATGAGAACTGGGACATGGCAAAATCCAGAACAATAGCTTCGTTATGGTATGGAACAGCCATTATTAATGGATTATTTCCGAGCCTCGGATCTCTGGCTCCCCAGGCAGGCATATTCGGACAGGTATTAGTCCAGCAGATCAGAACATAACCTTTTCTGGCAGCCTGCCATCCATATGTTCCACCGCGCATCCAGTGATTGGTATTTGCAAGCGATACAAGGCCAATACCATTTTCTGCAGCAATCTCAGTGGCCCGATCAGTGGCGAATGATGCATTCAGTGGTCCGGGACCAAGATTTCCGTCCCATTGCTCAACAGCTCCGCTCCTGTGCACAAGCGATGGCACACCATTAGGCTTAATGTAACCTTCCCTGACATGCTTTACAAATCGAGGAAACCTGTAAACCCCATGGGAATAGACTCCTTCCAGACTATTAAGTGTAAATATCTCAGCGCATTTATACGCCCTTTCAGTCGCAAAGCCAAGCCTTAAAAGAATTCTGAAAAACTCGGCTTTCATCTGGTCTGATGGAATTCTTATCTGTTCCTCCGGTTTATCCATTTTTTCCTTTTTATTTTCAAAACGCTAATTTATGGTGTTGGATAAATAAAAGCAAGCATTAATGCTATTTTGACAGATTATGATTATATCAGAAAAAAAGAGTCTTAAAATGACTGGCAGTATCGGGTATATAACCCGGCTTATTGTGTTAATTTTGCCAAAGGAGACTGAAAGTAATGGTACCTCTTTATAAAACCCTCAAGGGCAAATCGGAATGCCTGCTATGTCCTCATTTCTGCAAAATGGAGCCAGGGAAGTCAGGCATCTGCGGCGTTAGAAAAAACGTGGAAGGTGAGATAGTCCTTCAGACCTATGGAGTACTGTCTGGCTTATCACCCGACCCTGTTGAAAAAAAACCACTCTACCATTTTTTCCCCGGATATAATATTTTATCTGCGGGCTCATACGGGTGCAATATGAGATGTGATTTCTGCCAGAATTATCATATTTCCCAGAATATCCCGGAAAGAAAGTTAAGGAAGATAAAGCCTGAAGAACTTGTCAGGGAGGCCTTATCAGCCGACAAAAATATCGGATTGGCTTTCACCTATAATGAACCTGTAATATGGTTTGAATTCATGAGAGATGCTGCAGTTGCTGCAAAAGAAGCAGGATTATACACGGTAATGGTGAGCAACGGATATGTGAACCCTGCTCCTCT
Organism: Bacteroidales bacterium; assembly: GCA_016715075.1. Lineage (GTDB taxonomy): Bacteria > Bacteroidota > Bacteroidia > Bacteroidales > VadinHA17 > LD21. Next base: position 206,033 of record JADKBK010000006.1, on the reverse strand, counting down.
CAGCGAAATAACAGGATTCATTGATGGTTTTAATATTGATCTCAAATCGTTCAGCAGCAGATGCTACAGAGAACTTACCGGTGCAGATATAGAACCGGTAAAGAACGGATTGAAACAGATTGCCTCATCGGGGAAGCATCTGGAAATAACAACTCTTATAATCCCTGGTCAGAATGACAGTGAAAAGGAAATGGCAGAAGAGAGTGAATGGATTGCCGGTGAACTGGGAAGAAATGTACCTTTTCATCTCAGCAGGTATTTTCCGGTGTATAAGAGAGGAGATCCTGCCACACCTCAGAAAACAATTGAAAGGTTGGCTCATATTGCCTCACAAAACCTTGATCATGTATACATTGGCAACATCAATTCCGAATCAGGACAGAATACAATATGTCCGGGATGCGGTACAACAGTCACAAAACGATCAGGGTATAAAACAGAAATATTAAACCTTGATGATCAGGGAAGATGCACAGGATGCGGAAATGTTATCTACAGATACTTTTCTGCTAATTCTTTGTAAGGTCGCTGAGCCTTGTGAAAAGTTTATCAACCCCGGTCAGAAGATCTTTTTGCAGCGTCTTATAATAGGCTTTTACAATTTTGGGATTGTCTTTACCGTCAGGATTATTAACCCTGGCAATAAGATCATTACGAAAATCCACTGCCTCTGATATTAATGCCGACAATTCGTCAGATTTAATTTCAGGATGAAGTTCTGAAAAGACAAAACAGTCAGAAATCACTTCATAAATCAGGTAGTCGATATCTTTTTTAAGTTCTCTTACGCTTGCCATACAATATTGTTTAGATTAAAACCTGCCGCAAAGATAGTAAATTATCCTTCAGTAAATTTGAAGGTATTCCATTATTCAGATCTAAATCTGTTTATGCTCTCTTCAGCTCTTTTCCTATATAGTTCTCTTATTCTGTCCATAAGTGCGAGCTGAACATTAAAAAATTTGGCCCCAATGCAACAAAAAGGGAGGAGCATTGGAGAAGTACCGGTCATAAAAACTGACTCATAATCGCTAATTTCATCAGCATTTACGCATCTGAACCCAATGGAAATATTTTCCATTCTGCAGATCTCAATGATATGTTTTCTTGTAATTCCACTCAGAATTACGTTCTCCGGAGCGGTGATGAGCGTATTGTCTTTCAGGAAAAATATATTCGACCTGCTTCCTTCTGTTATCATATTTTTCTGATTAACCAGAATTGCTTCATAGGCACCTTCCAGAATAAGCCGGTGGTAAATTTCTGATCTCAGCCTGTGGTTTATAACCTTGGATTGTGGATCCTTACGTTCAGCATGAAAAAGGATTCCCTTTACCCCATTTTTATACTGTTCAGCAGATGGATATGACGGTTCAATATTATAGACAAGGAAATTCCTTGCAACTCCGTTATAGTTAAATACTATCTTAAGATTTGTTTCTTTCTTCCTGTCTGAATCTGTAAGACTGATAATTGCAGAACGTAAATCATTTAAGTCAGCAAGCATCTCCTTTCCCAGGAACTTTACACTTGACGAAAGACGTTCGATATGATCATGAAAAAAGACAGGATTGCCTTTTACCATCCTTATTACCTCATAAACTGAATCTCCTTCAAGTACGAGAGCATTATCAAAAAGATCAGAAGGAAGGAGTTCTCCATTAAGGATGAATTTATTACCGAAGCATTCGCTCATCACATTAAACAGTTAACAAACAAAAGTACAAACTATAGACAAATCTGGTGCCAATTCTAAGTATATTCGTAAACGGAAAAGAGAGAACAGGGGATGTATGCGATAATAGATATCGAAACAACAGGAGGAAGTTCGAGGATCGAAAAAATCACTGAAATTGCTATCTATCTGCATGACGGTCAACAGATAACAGGAGAATTTTCATCTCTTATAAACCCGGAAAGGAATATACCCTATTTCATTACAAACCTCACCGGGATAACCAATGAGATGGTTGAAGATGCCCCTCGCTTCTATGAGGTAGCAAAAACAATTGTTGAACTTACAGAAGGCAGAACATTTGTTGCTCATAATGCAAAATTTGATTATTCATTTATCCGTGAGGAATTTAAATCACTTGGGTTCAATTTTAAGAGAAGCCTGCTTGATACAGTCACCCTGAGCAGGAAACTTTTCCCCGGGCACCCTTCATATAGTCTGGGCAATATATGTAAAGATCTGAATATTAACATAAACGGCCGACACAGGGCTGCGGGTGATGCGCTGGCAACAGTGAAACTCTTCGAAATGCTTCTGGAACGTGACAGGGAGATCAGCGGCAGTAAGCAAGGTATTATGAAGAACACAGGTATCGAAGCTACATCCCAGTCTCGATGTATCAAAGATTGAAAATATCCCTGAAGAACCTGGAATCTACTATTTCTATAACGAAAAAAAAGACCTTATATATATCGGGAAAAGCCGTAACCTTCAACAACGGATAAGCACTCATCTTTCAAATAATACGACCAATCGTGCCATGGAGATGCGCGATATGATCGCTGACATTGACTGGGAAGTAACAGGAAGTGAACTGATTGCGCTTCTCAAGGAATCTGCTGAAATAAAGGTAAACAAGCCCGTCTATAACAGGGCTCAGCGAAGAACAAGCTTCCATTGGGGCATATTCAGCTTTTTTGATCAGGATGGCTATTTAAATTACAGGTATGGAAACCTTGACAACGATGATTCCCCTGTTTCAGTTTTCTCTTCCCGTGAAAAAGCGCGGGGAAAGATGGAATCGATAATTGAAAAATATAACCTCTGTCAGAAATTATCAGGTCTCTATGAAACCGACGGAGCTTGCTTCCATCACCAGGTTGGAATCTGCAGGGGGGCATGCTGTGGTAAGGAACCGGCAGATGAATACAATCAAAGGGCATTAAAATCTATTGAGGAGTTTGTCTTTACAAGGCGGAATTTCTTTGTAATAGATAAAGGACGGGATCCGGAAGAAAGATGTGCGGTTAAAATTGTAAACGGGAAATATGCCGGATATGGATATTTCAATATCAATGAGATGGGATTCGGACTTTTGGCACTTCACGAGTGCATCAATCACTCAGCCGACAACAGGGATATTCAGGTCATTCTGAAACAGTATCTGAAAAACAACAGGGTGGAGAAGATTATTGATTTTTGATTTCGGATTTCGGAAGCAGAATTGAGACATAGGTTATTCCATAACCACAAAATCCGAAATCGGCAATCCGAAATCTGAAATTATTCATGAAATCTGTATCCGATTCCTGATTCGGTAATAAGCAATTCTGGCCGGGCAGGATTATCCTCGATTTTTTTCCGGAGCTGAGCAACAAAAACTCTCAGATATTGCGTTTGCCCGATATAACCGTAGCCCCAGATTTCTTTGAGGATACTTTGATGAGTCAATACCCTGCCTGAATGTCTTGCAAGGAGTGCCAATAAAGAAAATTCTGTACTAGTAAGCTTCAGGAGGATATCGTTTTTCTTAGCGGTGTGATTCGGAAGGTGAATTGCAAGAGATCCAAAAACCATAACAGGATTATCCTCTTCGCCCTGATTGTGCCTTAATGCGACCCTTATCCGTGCAAGCAGCTCCCTGGTCCTGAAAGGTTTTGAGAGGTAATCATTGGCGCCGTTATCCAGTGAGCTCACTATATCCTCCTCCGAATTCCTCACGGATAAGATGATGATCGGTTTCTGATACCATTCCCTCAGTTTTTTGAGAATATCAGTTCCATCAGCATCCGGCAATCCAAGATCAAGGATTATCAGCGCCGGATTATTAGTAGCTGCTGCGATTAGTCCTTCTTTTCCAGTTGCAGCCTCCGTTATTTTAAACCCATTTGATGAGAGGGTAATCTCAAGCAAACGTCTTATCTGTACCTCATCGTCAATAATCAGAATTGTTTCAGATATATCCATGATCCTCAGTTTTTCAACCCTTTAAGTCAACTCCGGAGACTTCTGTCGGAATTTTAATTGTGAATTTTGCCCCTCCGTTCTGCCGGTTTTCTACAGCTATTGTTCCATTATGTGCTTCTACAAACCCTTTTACTATAGATAGCCCTAAGCCTGTACCGCCTGCTTCTGAACCCTCCAGTCTGTAAAATTTATTAAATATAAGGGAAATCTCCTTTTGTGGGAAACCCGGCCCTCTGTCCATCACCTGCATTGTAAGTATCCCATTATCACAGAAAGATTTAATTCTCAAATTTGTTGAAACTGAAGCATATTGGGTGGCATTAAAGATAAGGTTATACAGTACCTGTTCCATCAATCCGAAGTCTATCTTTACAAGCGGCATATCATCAGGAACAACAATATGGAGATTGAAGGGCTTAAGTTCCTCCCGGAGGTTTTCCAGTACAGTATTAATCAGGTCATGAATATCATACCAATCAAGTCGTGGAGTAATACGTCCGCTTTCAAGTCTCGACATATTCAGTAGATTTTCTATAAGCCTGTTTAATCTTTTGGATGCTTTGAATATTTCCTGGGAGAGTTCCCTGCTTATATCTTCAGAGTGCTTTGTTGTGAGCAGTGAATCGGAAGCTCCCATAATTGTTGCAACAGGAATTCTCAGCTCATGCGATATTGAATTAAAAAGCGTTTTATAAAGTTTGTCGGACTCATTTAGCATAAAGGCTTGTTTTGCAAGATTCCGTAGATATTCCCGTTCGAATTTTCCTGATATCTGGGAAATAAATGCCTCCCAGAATTGTTCCTCACCCTGTGTAAAAACAATATCCTGCTGAATTGCAATGACCCCCAGATTCATCTGATTTCCCTTCAGAGGGTAAAATGTATAATTGGCTGACGGTAAAGTATCAGTGAGCCTGCCAGCTTTGGCAGAATGCTGAAAGGTCCATACAGCAACGCTCATATCATTCTTTGAAATTGTGAAACCTGAGTCTTTTTGTTGTGGATAGTCAAGCTGGTTTGCATCATTTTTCAATAAGATACTGGCATTAAGATTAAAATATTTTTTTACATCGTTTCTGGCAATATTTATTACCTCGTCGATACCGGTCGCTTTTGAGAGTTCCCTTGTGAGCTGGTACAGGGCATTTGTCCGTTCCTCTCTGACTCTTATCTTCATCTCCTGCCTTTTGATCCGTGAGGTCAGAACCCCGCTAAGCAATGCTATGATAAAAAACATTATGAGCATAAGCATATCTTCAGGTTTATCCACATGAAGAGTATAGGGAGGCGGTAGAAAAAAGAAATCCCAGATAAGGGCGCTCATTGTCGCTGCCATAAGAATAGGACCTGTTCCAAAGAAGAATGCAAGGGTTGAAACAACGAATAATAATGCAAAAGAAACAACCTGGTAACCGATAAGACCTTTTATAAAGAAACAGACAATAGCTGTGAGTATAACTACAGAAGCTGCAGTAAAATATTGGCTAATATTAGAGGTGAATGAAGGAAGAGATGCATTCTTCCTGTACCGGTCTTTAGACTGTATATCTGAACCTAAAATATAAACATCTATATTTCCGCTATATCGTATCAGCCGGTTCACTATGTTTCCAAGCTTTATGAGTGTATATAAGTTACGAATGCGGGGTTTCCCAATTACAATATGAGTTATGTTTTCTTTTTGAGCAAAATCCACAATTGCTTTTACCAAATCCCGATTTGTAATAATCCTGAATTTAATTCCCAGCTGTCTGGCGAGATTGATATTCTTATTAAGCTGCTCACTTTCCTTATTATCAAGCTTATCTGAAGTTTCGACATAGATCGCCTGAAGATCCGCGCCCATAGTGTAAGAAAGGTTCTTAGCCCATCTCAATAACCTGGCAGACTGCTGGGTATGACTCACAGCAACCAGGAGATGCAATCCTGATTTCCATGGACCTTTAATCCTCTTTAACTGCATATATTCATGCAGCTGTTTATCTACCCTATCGGCAACCATCCGTAATGCCATCTCCCTTAAAGCGGTAATATTTCCCTTGCGGAAAAAACTTTCTATTGCTTCTTTGGATCGCTCTGGTGCATAGACTTTGCCTTCTGAAAGCCGTTGAAGTAATTCTTCAGGAGTCAGGTCAACAACTTCAATTTCATCAGCATTTTCAAATATCTCGTCAGGCAGTGTCTCCCTTACAATTACACCAGTGATCTGAGCAACGGTATCTGAACGGCTCTCAAGATGCTGGACATTGACTGTTGTATATACGTTTATTCCGTTATCGAGAAGTTCCAAAACATCCTGGTATCTTTTAGCATGCCTGCTGCCTGGAGCATTTGTATGGGCAAGTTCGTCAACCACTACAATCTGCGGTTTTCGGGCAATAATCCTGTCCAGATCCATTTCACTCACCTGGGTGGATTTATAATGGTATTCCAAACGAGGAATCACTTCAAGGCCTTGAAGGAGGTCCGCAGTTTCTTTCCGGTTATGGGTTTCAACATAACCGACAATAATATCGCACTGCTTTTTTTTCTCCGCCTGAGCAGTCTGAAGCATTGTATAGGTCTTACCAACCCCGGCACACATACCAAAGAATATTTTCAGTTTCCCCCTTTTGCCTTTTTCTTCCTCAAGCTTAAGAGAAGCTAAAAGTTCATCAGGATCCGGGCGATCATCGTTATAGCCCATAATATTCTAGTTTTTTTCAATCTTTTATATTAAAACTGCTGCCTGTTCTTCAATGATTTTTATCATGAATAACATCTTTTTAAGTTCATCCAGGTCATCGGAAGTATCATTTTTCACCTTATCATTCTGTAAAGTTACCGACAATTTCTGTTTGTTTTCCTTTAATTTATCCTTAAAAGAAAAAAAAAAAAAAAAAAAAAAATAAAATCCCCAAGGAAAAAAAAAAAAAAAAAAAAAAAAAAAAAAAAAAAACTTTAAAAAAAAAAAAAAAAAAAGGGCAAAAAAAAAAAAAAAAAAAAAAAAAAAACCCCAAAAAAAAAAAAAAAAACGGAAAAAAAATTTTTTTTTTGTATATTCCTAAAAAAAATATATTTTTTTTCTTTTAAACTTAATCCTTTTTCCTTTCCCGGGGAAGGGAAAGGGGGGGGGGGAAAAGGAAAGAGGAGGAGGGGGGGGGGGCCTTGTTATTTTTTTGGGGGGGGGGGAAGAAAAAAAAAAAAAAAAAACCCCTTTTTTTTTAAATAAAAAAATTTTTTTTAATCCCTAAAACCAATTTTTCCCGGGTTATTTTTTTTTTTCCCCCCCCCCGGGAGGAAAAAAGGGGGAAAAAAAAAAATTCCTCCCCTATTTTTTTCTTTCCCCTTTTTTTTTTTGTTAATATAATAAAAAATTTTTTTTTTTTTTTTTTTTTTTTTTTCCCCCTTTTGACCCCCCAAAAAAAAAAAGGAGGAATTTTTTTTTCCCCCGGGTATTTTTTTTTTTTTTTTGTGGTGTTGGACCAAAAAAACCAAAAAAAAAAAAAAAAAAAAAAAAAAAAAAAAAAAAATTTTTCTAGGGAAAAAGGGTGTGGGGAGGGAGGGTTTTTTTTTTTTTTAGTTATTTTCGTCAATTTTATCTATTTCAATATTCAGCATCAAGACATTTACGCGCTCCTGCCCCAGGAAAAAAAACTGGGGCGCCTCAGTGAGTTCTCTGATGATTTCAAAAAGTTTATCTTTCTGATTAGTATTGAATTTTCTGGCTTCTGAAATGCGATCCACCTGAATTAAAGCCGCCTCAGGTGAAATATGAGGATCGAGACCACTGGCAGATGCAAAAACCATTTCTTTGGGTATTGTTGATATATCGGTTATTGAATTATTTCCTGCAAAAGATTCGCGTCGCGACTCTACCAGCTTTTTCAGCGTATCACTTGTAGGTCCATAATTTGAAGCTCCGGAGGGAACTGGATTATACCCTATGATTGAGGGTCTTGACCAGAAGTAAACTGAGCTGTCGAATTTCTGGCCAATCAGCTCAGATCCTATGATTTTGCCGTTTTTCAATATAAGGCTGCCATTAGATTTCGAAGGATAAGTTAATTGTGCAATATCTGTCATAACCACAGGATAAAGAAGTCCTGTAAGGATGATCATAACAATTAGAAATTTCAGGGCTATAATTGATTGTGCTTTCATCTTAAAATCTTCATATATTATTAATTAGCTGAATCTTAAATCAAATGGATTGAAACCAGCAGCATATCTATAAGTTTGATTCCTATAAATGGAACAATTATTCCTCCAAGGCCATAAATAACAATATTCATGGCTAGTACCCTGTTAGCTGAAACCGGTCTGTATTTAACCCCTTAAGGGCAAGAGGTATAAGAGCAACAATTATCAGCGCATTGAAAATCACAGCACTTAATATTGCACTCTCCGGTGAATTGAGTCTCATAATATTCAGGACACCTAAAGGAGCTGCCCCACTGGATGTAACATAAAGGAATGTTGCAATAGCGGGAATTATCGCAAAATATTTAGCCACATCATTTGCTATGCTGAATGTAGTCAGGGCACCCCTTGTCATGAGCAATTGTTTGCCTGTTTCAACAACTTCAATGAGTTTGGTGGGATTACTGTCAAGATCAACCATATTTCCTGCTTCACGTGCAGCCTGTGTACCTGTATTCATTGCTAAGCCTACATCGGCCTGGGCAAGAGCAGGCGCATCATTGGTCCCGTCACCTATCATACCAACCAGATGACCATTAGCCTGTTCTTCACGTATACGAGCCAGTTTATCTTCCGGTTTGGCTTCGGCCAGGAAATCATCAACCCCGGCTTCAGCAGCAATGGCAGCGGCAGTTTGCGGATTATCACCGGTTATCATTACCGTACGGATACCCATTAACCGAAGCTGGGCAAAACGTTGTTTGATACCTCCTTTAACAATATCTTTAAGGTGAATGACACCCATTACCTGTCCGTTTTCTGCAACAACCAGCGGAGTGGCCCCCTTCCCTGACAGATCTGATACAATCTCTTCGACGTTTTCAGGAAAAAAACCATTGTTGTTTTCTATGAATTTCCTGATGGCTGAAGATGAGCCTTTTCTTATACTTCGCAAATGACCATCAGGCGTTCTTAAATCTATACCGCTCATACTTGTTTGTGCTGCAAATGGGATGAATACAGTATCCAATGACTGCATTTCCCTGGCTCGTAGATTAAACTGCTCTTTAGCTAATACAACTATTGAACGGCCCTCGGGCGTTTCATCAGCAAGCGATGCTAATTGTGCCGCATCAGCCAATTTTTCACTCGTAAACCCATCCGCCGGAATAAACTCGGTCGCCATTCGATTTCCTAAAGTAATTGTACCTGTTTTATCAAGCAGTAAAACATCTGTATCACCAGCTGCTTCTATTGCTTTTCCACTCGTTGCAATAACATTTTTTCTTAACAATCTGTCCATACCGCTTATGCCGATAGCACTAAGCAGTCCTCCAATTGTTGTAGGGATCAGACAGACAAGAAGTGAGATTAGCACTGGAAGGGTAAGGTTGTGACTTGAGGAAATGCCTGATGCTTTCAGACTATAGCCAAAATATGCCGGTAACGAGATAACCACAAGAAGGAAAATAATTGTAAGACCTGAAAGGAGAATGATTAGTGCAATTTCGTTTGGTGTTTTCTGACGTTTTGCACCTTCGACTAAAGCAATCATACGGTCTAAAAAAGTAAATCCGGGTTCTGAAGTTACTTTAATAGTAATCCTGTCGCTGATCACCTTTGTTCCACCAGTAACAGCGCAGCGATCACCGCCGCTTTCACGTATTACCGGTGCGGATTCACCTGTAATAGCCGATTCGTCTACACTGGCAATACCGTCAGTTACATCACCGTCTGCAGCTATAATATCACCAGCATCACAGATGATAATATCACCTTTTTTCAAATCTGTTGCCAGTACAATTTCTTCTTTACCATGAACCAGCAAGCGTGCTTTTGTCTGAGTACGGCTTTTACGCAGACTATCAGCCTGAGCCTTACCCCTGCCCTCAGCTACTGCTTCTGCAAAATTGGCAAACAATACTGTAAACCAAAGCCATAGAGTAATCTGAAAATTAAAGCTGGAGAAATGACCGTTCATAATATCAACAGAAATAATGACTGTGGTCATGAGTGCTCCGATACCGACAATGAAAATTACCGGATTTTTAACCATGAGAAGCGGATTCAGTTTTTTAAAAGAGTCGAAGAATGCCTGTATTGCTATTTCCCTTGTAAACAAACGACTCGTATTTCGCTTTTCCATACTATTTATTTAATAAATTAAAATCCAACACCCAGATTCATTAAGAAATGCTCAACAATGGGACCTAATACCATAGCAGGAAAGAAAGTCAAACCGCCAACAATAAGTATTATGCTTATTAACATCATCACAAACAGCCAGTTGTCAGTTCTGAAAGTACCTGACGACTCGGGTGTGATCCTTTTTTTGGCCATACTTCCTGCTATAGCCATTACCGGCACGATTATGCCAAAACGGCCAATGATCATGCCTGATGCAAGCATCATGTTATAAAAGATATTATTGGTCCCCAGGGCTCCGAAAGCACTTCCATTGTTTCCTCCTGCGGAACTGAAGGCATACAATATTTCTGAAAATCCATGAGGTCCGGCATTGGTGAGGGTAGCCAGACCAGCAGGAACAGAACAGGCTATCGCGGTAAATAATTTTATTACTATACTGGGAGCTAAAATAGCAAGAATGGTCATTTTCATCTCAAAAGCCTCTACTTTTTTGCCTAGAAATTCCGGAGTCCTGCCAACCATTAATCCGGCAATAAAAACAGTCAGCAGAATAAATATAATTATCCCGTACAATCCCGAACCAACTCCTCCAAAAATAATCTCTCCAAGCATTATGTTGAACATTGAAACCATTCCGGATAACGGGGACAAACTATCGTGCATAGCATTCACGGCCCCGCATGAAGTGACTGTGGTAATTACAGAAAACAATACACTGTTGGCAATACCAAAACGAGTCTCTTTTCCCTCCATATTACCTGAAATATTTAGCACAGTATTATGGGAGTATTCAGACCATAGTGATACGCCAAGGCCGATGGCAAGCAGAATAAACATTGTTAGAAAGATAGCCCATGCCTGGCGTTTAGACCTGGCATAGTGCCCATAGGTAAACACCAATCCGGCAGAAATGATAATAAGTGCAAGCATTTCCAGAAAATTGGAAAAGGGTGTTGGATTTTCAAACGGATGAGCACTATTTGCTCCAAAGAAACCTCCACCGTTAGTTCCAAGTTGCTTTATTGCAATCTGGGATGCTGCCGGACCAAGAGGAATAATCTGCTCCGTACCCTGCAACGTTGTTGCCTTGATAGAATGTGAAAAGGTTTGAATCGCTCCTTGTCCCACTAATAAAAAGGTAAGAACAATTGCAAGTGGCAGTAACACATAAATGACGCTCCGGGTAAGGTCTACCCAGAAACTGCCCAATGAATCGGCTGTCTTCCTGGTCAAACCCCGGATAAGGGCAATGGCAACAGAAATACCGGTACCTGCACTTACAAAATTCTGTACAGTCAAACCCAGCATCTGAACCAGGTAGCTCATGGTATTCTCACCACTATAGGATTGCCAGTTCGTATTTGTGACAAAGCTTACAGCTGTATTAATTGAAAGATGCCAGGAAACATTGGGCAGATTTTCATTATTCAATGGCAGAAATGCCTGAAGCATCTGTAAAAGAAACAGAAATACAATGCCATAAAGATTGAAAAGCAGGACTCCAAACAAATAGGTCGTCCAGTTACACTCCTCATTACTGTCAATTCCTGTCAGTCTGTAAATCATTTTTTCAAGCCATCCGAAAACAGGCTTCATAATATGGTTTTCACCCATAAAGACCTTGGCCATAAACTTCCCAATCAAAGGAGCAATGGCAATAAGCACTAACAGAAAAATAATTAATTGGATAGCGTCATTCATGGTTATTTAGTATAAAATAAAATTACTGTTTCGTTGAGTCGGAAGACGGAAGTCAGAAGACCGAAGTAATAGATGAAAACTATTTCGGTCTTCGGACTTCAGACTTCGTACTTCCGGCTTCCGGCTTCCGGCTTCTGACTTCTGACTTCCGACTTCCGACTTCTGACTTCCGGCTTCCGGCTTAAAATTTCTCAGGATGCAATAGTGTATATATTAAATAACCCAGGATTAAGAGTGCAATAATTCCTCCGACAATATATCCTGCTGAAAGATTTGCCTCCGATATGACTGATGTTGCCGATAACAATGCTACATTCATGGTAAACAGTTTTTTACAATGCAAAATTAAACCGGAAACTATTTTGGTTTTGTAAAAGACTATAGTCAAACCGTAAAGATTTTATAAAGACTGCTGCGGATTTCAAAATTCAGAAGGGACGGTGCGTGCAACGTCCCTTCCAATGAATTAATATTTATATATTTGTTTATCAAACCAATAATTCTTTACTATGGCGGTATTTACCAGGACCACAACAAATCTGATTCTCAAGATTGAAGAATTCTTTGACAATATTGATATCGGACTTCTTGTATTCAGAGAAGGTATCAGGGCTTATCTGGATAAGGATATGGAAGCCTTTGCGCGACATCTGCAAAAGGTGGATTCACTGGAAAGCAATGCTGATAAACTGCAGCGTGCTATCGGTAATGAGATGATTACCCACTCAATATTGCCGCAGCACAGAGCTGAAGTTACCACTCTCATTGATCACCTTGACGAGATAATAGACGCATTAAAAAGTACACTGAACGAGATCTGTATAGAAGTCCCGGATATTCCGACATCCTTAAATAAGAATTTTATCAGCCTTACGGAAACCTCTATCAGCTCAGCAGAGGAGCTGATGCCTGCCGCAAGGGCTTACTTTAAGGCTCCATACACTGTGAGGGAAAAGCTTCTGAAGGTCTACTATTTTGAAACCGAGACTGATAAAATATCCTTCATGACCAAAAAGATTATCTTTCAGGAGATGAAGGAGCTGGACCTTGCTCATAAGGCCCACTTAAGATATATAATACATCATATAGAAAATATTTCCGACCTTGCACAGAAGGCAGCAGATCTGCTGTCAGGTATGGCGATAAAGATTTTGATGTGAGCCGGGTACCGGGTGCTGGGTGCTGGGTGCTGGGTGCTGGGTGCTGGGTGCTGGGTACTGGGTACTGGGTAGACAAAAGAAGCACTGAATACAAGGAACCCAGAACCCAGAGAACCAAGTACCCAGAACCAAGTACCCAGAACCTAAGATTTAAACAGAGGAATTTTAGTCCGAAACAAGATTAATTTTATAGCGCATGATTCTATTCTTCCTTACAAGCGGGCTCTTCCTGGGATGGTCTCTCGGGGCCAATGATGCTTCCCATGTATTCGGATCTGCGGTAGGGTCAAAAATGGTGACATTCAGAAAGGCGGCTATCGTGGCATCTGTATTCTTCATTCTTGGAGCAGTTCTTCAGGGATCAGGAACATCCCATACTCTTGGAAAGCTGGGTGCGGTGAATGCCCTTGGCGGATCATTTACAGTCGCACTTGCTGCCGCGATTACAATATATATGATGACCAAGTTCGCCCTCCCGATATCAACAACACAAGCAATTGTCGGAGCGATAATAGGATGGAATTTTTTTACAGGGAATCATACCGACAGCAAGACTCTCTCAACTATTGTATCTGCCTGGGTTGCCGGCCCGGTTATGGGAGCGATCTTCGCTGTACTGCTATACATTATTGTCAAGCTATTCAAGAAACGCCTGAGGATTCACCTTATACGATTTGAATCATATGTAAAGACAGGGCTGATCGTTGTTGGCGCATTCGGTTCATACAGCCTGGGAGCCAATAATATAGCCAATGTAATGGGTGTTTTCCTGCCTGCATTTAATCTGAATGATCTCAACCTGGGGATCTTTACCCTCACATCGGCACAACAGCTTTTCTCCTGGGAGGGCTTGCAATTGCCACAGGAATAATAACATACTCATGGAAAGTGATGGACACCCTCGGGAACAACATTTTGGAACTGTCTGCTGAAGCTGCTCTCGTAGTCGTCCTTGCACAATCGCTTGTTTTATTTATTTTCTCCTCATCAGGATTATCGATGTTCTTTGTTCACCATGGCCTTCCTGCCATTCCCATGGTTCCTGTTTCCAGTTCCCAGGTTATTGTGGGATGCATAATTGGAATCGGATTACTCAAAGGGGCAAGAAATATCAATTTCAAGGTACTTGGTGAAATCGGACTTGGCTGGATAATTTCACCACTATCTTCAGGGCTGCTGACATTCTTCATGCTCTTTTTCATGAAGAATATATTCAGTCTTAATGTTGGATATAACAATAATGACCCTTCAGCCGTAGCATCCCATATAAATGAGTCAATGATGGCTGGACAGTCCAATATTTCAGATATCATTAAATATCTTCTTTTTGGTCTGTTTGTCTTTGGTGCCCTTGGAATTGCATATTACATCCTTCTTGAAAACAAAAAAAGAAGGGAGATGCAAAAATCGGAGGCCAGATTCTGGAAGAATATGAAGTAGTGATTCAGTCTCAGCTTTTCACCTCACAGGAAGAAATGAATAATTTTTTCCGTAATACATCATCTGCGCAAGGTAATCGTCTGTATATTCAACAACTATATCAGTTATTTTTCCATTTCCATCATAAACCGGGAAGAGATAGGGATTCACAAATCCGGCGTATGGTGCCAGGTTGAGCTTAGCATAGCGCTCAAGTATTTCGGTGTGCAGCATTGGATCTACCTTCACGCCATAATCCTCAACCAGTTTTTTACCAGCTTCAAAATCGCCTTCTGATTTAATTCGCTGTATCTCTTTCAGCAATTCCCCGAAGAGAGTTCTTAGTTTCCCATAATCACGGATCATGACGCAGGTCTTTCCATCGCGGCTGATGAATTCAATCACATTGCCTGATTTTCCCTTTTCATACACCCAGTGGGCAATTGTGGATCTGCATCTCATATGCGCCTGTTCAATATCCTTCCCTGGCTTTATCCTTACAATCTGGGTGAGCAGGCCGTTTCTAATGTATGCATCATATTCAGCTTCGGCTGCCTCCCTGGCAGGGAGAAGACCAAGATCAATAATCTTCTTATCCATCATGAAATATAGGGCAAAAAGGTCCGCCCTGGCCTCCTCCAGGGGAGAGGCATAGTTCTTAAGAGCGTTTGGATCTGTGCCTGCTGCCAGTTTACCGCTTGCATGTCCAACACATTCATGAAGATCAGTGTGCAGAGCATCAGCAATAGTGCCGTACTCTTTAATTCTTGCCACCTCTTCAGGGCCGGCAGCAAACTCCTCCAGAAAACCGTTTCCTTTGGATGCCTCATCATAGGCATTGGTAATATTGGCCAGAGTGACCGATTTTGAGCCCACCTCTTTTCTGATCCAGTCAGCATTCGGCAGGTTTATCCCCAGAGGTGAAGCCGGATAGCAATCTCCTCCAAGCATGGCAATGTTAATTACCTTTGCAGCAACGCCTGTAACTTTTCCTTCCTGTACTCAGACTGTATCGGCGAATTATCCTCAAACCACTGGGCATTGGCTGTAATAGTAGAGGTCCTTTTGGTGGCCTCCATATCTGTATAATCAACTATTGCCTCCCATGTAGCCTTCATTCCAAGGGGATCCTCATAATTCTCAATAAAACCGTTTATATAATCAACCATGGAATCACTGTTTCGGGCCCAGGCCACATTATATTCATCCCATTTCTTAAGATCACCTGTTCTGTAGTATTCTATCAGAAGGCCAATCTCTTTTTTCTGCATATCAGTCTCAGCAACTGAAGCTGCTCTGCCAAGCCATGAAATAACACTATCTATAGCCTGTCCATATTTCCCGCCGGATTTATATACCTCTTCTGTAACCTTGCCGTTTATCTTCACAAGTTTGGAGTTTAAACCCAGCGATACAGGCTGAGGATCGTTGGTATCGGCCTTGGCAGCATAGTACTCTTCAACCTCTTTCTGGGTTACCCCCTCATAGAAGTTTGTAGCCGATTCCAATACCATATCAGCACCTTCCCTCTGTTCAACTTTCCGCGAAAAAAGCTTCTCATCAAAAATAACCGGGGATATTTCTTCAATAAGCTTTTCTGCAGTTTGCCCGGAAGCAAGCGGCAGTTTTTCAGGAGCAGTGCTTTTTACAAGAATGGCAAAATATTCCGCCGTAAAACCAGGCTTCAGCTTATCACTGGAGTAATGATGATGAATTCCGTTTGCAAAGAATACCCTCTTTGAGTATATAAGAAAGGATTTAAAATCAGATGACTCCCTGTCACCTGAATAGCTGTCAATTATTGCCTCAAGTGTTTTTCTGATGCGCAGATTAAACCTGAAATTCTGATCCCAGAGAATATCTCTGCCAGCAAGTGCTGCCTGACTCAGATAATAGATATACTCCTTTTGCTGAAGGGAGAGAGATTCAAATCCTGGCAGCTTATATTTCAAAACCCTCATATCTTCAAACTGTTCAACAAAATAGCTGAAATCATCCTTTACTTCGGGTGCAGGCTGCATTTCGTTCTTACAGGAAATAATGCTTATAGTCATCATAGATAATGGAATAAAAAATCCGGTCAATATTTTCATGGCCTTGAAAATTTGATTGTGAATAAAGGGCTAAATTATAAAAAGTAAGGCAATATCCGGCAATTCAAATTCGTACTTTAATTACAATATGTTACCGGTGAAGGAGATTCCAAAACTTTGACTAAAATCTTTCCGTGAAACGGATGAAAAAGCTAATTTTACCCGGCTGTACAGGACATAACAGAGTATTTTCAGCAAGGGATCAGATTATCAGAAAATTATAAAATATGAACAGAATTATTGAGAACTTAAGGGAAGAATTGTCTGGCGCTGCCGATGAAAAAGTAAAAAAGTCGGGAGAAAGATTTTTCAAAGAGGATGTTCGAATGTATGGTATCAGATCGGCAGAAGTGATAAGGATTGGAAAAGAACACTACAAAAATATAAAGGATTCGGGTAAAGCTGAAATATTCTTCCTGTGCGAAGAGTTGTGGAAATCGGGCATGATGGAGGAATCGTTTATTGCATGCAACTGGTCCTATTACGTAAGAAAGGAATATGAATCATCAGATTTTACGACTTTTAACAGGTGGGTCAGCACCTATGTCAACAACTGGGCATCATGCGATACAATGTGTAACCATTCAGTAGGAACTCTTGTTGAAATGTACCCTGATCTTCTCACTGAACTTATTATATGGGCCCGATCTGAGAACCGTTGGGTCAGGCGGGCTGCTGCAGTATCTCTTATTGTACCTGCCAGAAACGGGAAATTCCTGCGGGAGATCTTTGAAATAGCAGATATAATGCATTCTGACAGTGACGATATGGTTCAGAAAGGATATGGATGGATGCTAAAAGCAGCAAGCCAGGCGCACCAGGAAGAGGTTTTCGGCTATGTCATGAGCAGAAAGGCAACAATGCCAAGAACATCCCTGAGATATGCCATAGAGAAAATGCCTGTGGAATTAAAAGCAAAAGCAATGGCAAAATAGTTTGCCAGTTTTTTAACTTTGTATTTTAAATTAGTTCTGTAATGCCAAGAGTTTTAATAATATTTCTTTTAGTAATGGTTCCGGCCGGGCTGTTCTCTCAGGACAGAGTTACCGGAAGGGATTTTGCAACCAGGTCAGAAGTCATTGCACGGAATGGAATGGCTGCTACAAGCCATCCACTTGCCACACAGGCAGCACTGGATATTTTAAAAAAAGGAGGCAATGCCATTGATGCTGCCATCGCGGCCAATGCAGTACTGGGGGTTGTGGAACCAACAGGTGCAGGTATCGGTGGTGATATTTTTGCATTGATCTGGAGCGGTGAAAAAGATAAGCTTTACGGGCTGAATGGAAGCGGAAGATCCCCCCGCTCACTTAAGATGGAGTATTTCAAGGATAATGGATTTGAATTCATCCCTTCTTACGGTCCTCTGCCAGTATCAGTTCCGGGATGCGTAGACGGTGGGTACGAGATGAATGAAATGTTCGGACATCTTTCAATGAAGGATATACTGCAGCCAGCCATAAATTATGCAAGGGATGGGTTTCCGGTTACTGAAGTAATAGCCTACTCCCTCGCAAAAAACAGCGAACTACTGAAAGACTTTCCAAATATCAAAGAAGTTTATATGCCTGGTGGTAAATCACCATCAAAGGGTGAAGTTTTCAAAAATCCTCTTCTGGCCAGCACCCTTGAAAAGATAGTAAGAGGCGGCAGAAATGAGTTTTACCGCGGAAGTATAGCAAGGGATATTGCTCTTTTCATGAAAAAACAGGGGGGCTTTCTCTCATACGAAGACCTGTCGCGACATCATTCAGAATGGGTAGATCCTGTCAGTACAACATACAGGGGCTATACTGTATGGGAACTGCCTCCAAACGGACAGGGAATCGCTGCCCTTCAGATGCTGAATATCCTCGAAGGCTTTGATATTTCTGCTATGGGATTTGGATCTGCTGAATATATTCACGTTTTCACAGAGGCGAAAAAGCTTGCCTTTGAAGACAGGGCAAGATATTATTCTGATCCTGTTTTCAGTGCAACACCGGTAACCCAGCTTTTATCAAAGAAGTATGCTGTTGAAAGACGCAGACTTATCAATCCTGAGAAGGCCGCAAAAATCTATGACAGCGGGAAAATAGAGGCAGGAAATACTGTTTACCTGACAGTGGCTGACAGATTTGGCAATATGGTATCACTTATCCAGAGCAATTACAGGGGTATGGGATCAGGTATGTGCCCAACAGGCCTCGGATTTGTATTGCAGGACAGGGGTGAAATGTTTAGCCTCTCGGCGGGCCACAACAATATGTACGCTCCGGGGAAAAGACCGTTTCATACCATTATCCCTGCTTTCATAACCAAAGGTGGAAAACCGTTGATAAGCTTTGGTGTAATGGGGGGTGATATGCAACCGCAGGGACATGTGCAGATTATTGTTAACATTGTTGATTTCAAGATGAATCTGCAGGAGGCAGGTGATGCCCCGAGAATTCACCATATTGGCTCCTCGGAACCGACAGGACAGCAAATGACCGACGGGGGAATTCTGCTGCTTGAAAATGGCTTCAGGTGGGAGGTTATCCAGAAGCTTATCAACCTGGGTCATAAGGTGCAATGGGACCTCGGAGGTTACGGAGGTTACCAGGCAATTATGTGGGATCCTAAAAATAAGGTTTGGTTCGGAGCTTCCGAATCAAGGAAAGATGGTCAGGCTGCCGGGTACTGATGAGCGGAGAGCGCAGGGCGCAGGGCGCAGGGCGCAGGGCGCAGGGCGCAGGGCGCAGGGCGTAGGGCGGAGGGCGGAGAGAGTTGAGCGTAGAGAGTTGAGCGTAGAGCGGAGAGCGCAGGGCGTTGAGAGTTGAGCAGAGAGCGTAGAGCATAGAGTGTAGAGAGCAGAGTAAGGGCGAGGCCTGACTAAGCCCTGGTGAAGTCAAGGCTCAGTGTTTGATACCAAGTAAATCAACGAGTCCGTTAATAAATGTTAACGGATGAACAGGATTACCAGGCACATAGAGATCGATATGATTTTTTTCTATGAATTGTCTGTCCAGGGCAGGACTTCCATCAAATATTCCTCCGCTGATAGCATCGGTGCCTGCAAGAACAATGATTTTTGGTGAGGGGGTTGCGTCATAGGTTATCTGAAGCGGTTCAGCCATATTTTTTGTGACAGGTCCTGTAATGACTATTCCGTCAGCATGACGGGGAGAGGCAACAAATTCAATACCATACCTTCCCATATCAAAATTCACATTTCCACATGCATTAAGCTCAAGTTCGGTACTATTATCTCCGCCGGCAGAGACCTGACGCAGTTTAAGAGAACCTTTGAAACAGTTGCGGATTTCTTTCCGTATAAGATCAGAATTAAGAGCGACAGGTGCTGTAGTGCCTTCGTAAATTACGAGGCTGTTCCTGTCATTAACAGATAAACGGTAATCAGCAGTAAAATTTATTTTCCCTGGATAGAGCCTTGAACACTCACCGCAGAAGGTACATCTCCCGAGATCAATACTCACCGGATCAGTATTTATTGCCCTTGTGGGACATAGATCAGCCAGAGCTGCGACATCAACAGCCTGACCAGATATTTCAGGTCTCCCCCTGAAGATTCCAGGCACTTTTGCCCTGGTCGGGTCAGGTATAAACTGTTTACCCTGGTGATATAATATTTTAAGTGTCCTTAACATTGTATTTTGTAATTAGATATTAAAGATCATGTCCGCAATAGGAAAGATCAAAGCTTTTGTTACAAACCGGAAAATCTGAAATTTCATTGTTCCTGACGGCAAGGGCCAGCGCCAGCCAGTTATGGAATGAAGGATCCTTCACTTTATAGATCAGCAATTCGCCGTTATTATCAGTTACTGCAGCATGACAGATCTCTCCTCTCCACCCTTCCGTGAGTGAAATACCAAATGAATTATTTTTTGGATGAAGTTCCCTCTGATCAGGAATCCCGGGTTCCGGTAAACTGGCAAGTAATTGCCTGATATATGCTATCGATTGTTTTACCTCTTCTCTTCTTATCTGTACTCTGGAATAAACATCCCCATGGTGTTTCAGAAAGGGCTCATGGTTAAATTCAGGGTATAAACCATAGGGATGGGAACTTCTGATATCCCTGGGTAGTGCATTCATTCTGGCAGACAGTCCCACCGTACCTATAGAGAGCAACTGGTCATATTTCATTGTTCCTGTCCTCTCAAATCTCGAAAGCGAACTGGGCAATCTCGACAGCTCACTGTTTATTTCTATAAAATCAGGCTCGAAAGCATCTAAAACTTCATTTAGTCTGTCAGCCAGCTCTTTAGTGAATGGATAGGGATTAAAGCCGACCCTGATCAGGCTCTTTGCCAGACGATTGCCACACCATTCCTGGAAAAAATTGATAATGGGTGTTCTGAGCCTTCCAAAAACCGAACTGCCAAGCTGGTATGCAATATCTGTGCATATTGCACTTAGATCGCCAGTATGAATGGCAATACGCTCGATCTCCTGAGCAAGTGTTCGTGAAAAAAGAACATCCCGGCTAAGTGAAATACCGGAAAGGGATTCCCATAAGCAGGCGAAAGCAGTCGCATGACCAATAGCGCTGTCTCCGGCAATCGATTCTGCCAGAATGGTTCTCTGGAGAAGCTTTTTCCTTGTCAGAAACAATTGTTCCACCCCCCTGTGCTGGTATCCCAGCTGAATTTCAAGATGCAGGATCTGTTCCCCATTGCAGACAAATCTGAAATGGCCTGGTTCAATAATACCAGCATGTACAGGGCCTACTCCTACTTCATGCAATTCCTCGCTTGTGATATTGAAGAACGGGTAATCAGGTATTAACTTCGATTTGTCTGCCCGGTTTTCAGAGTATCTTACAGGTTTTAACCAGGGATGGTCGCTATATGCAATTCCAAAGTTTTCATGAATCTCCCTTTCAAATTTTTCAAATGAAAGGTTCTTCGCAGAAAATGAGTTGAGACAAGCTTCCTTAGTTACAGTTGAAGACGAAATAAGTATATTATGATTTTCATCATCAGCTATACAGCAGATAAGTTTGATTTCCTGCCCTGCCATGTACCCAAAATACGTAACACAATGCCTTGCAGAATTATCGTTAAGAAAAGTTGTATTCTGATCAAGGAAGTGATCATATTTAAGTTCCGGTATACTGGCAACAGGAACCGATTGATGGTTATTTATAGTTAAATAGCTCATATTAAACTGGTAAGATTTTAACAGCATCCCTGATCATTTCTACAAAGATGGCAGGTGGATTAAGGCCTAGCCAGATAGCAGTAAACATAAGGAGATACTGAGACAGTGATTCCCATGGGTTTATCTTTGGTATCCTGGATTCATCAAGTCCGGGAACAGGCAGAAACAAAATTTTTAGAATATTTCTTCCAAACGCCCAGATAACAATTGTAAGGAGTAATAAAACAACCACCAGAATGATTATATAGTTACCCTCGAAGAGAGCTCTGAAGATCAGAAATTCACTGACAAACAACCCTGATGGTGGCATTGCTGTTGCACTAATGAATCCAAGCAGAAGGACAATAGCCCCGGCCGGATTATACTTGAAATAGTTACCCACATGATCTATGCTTTTGCTTTGAAACGTCCTGTATAACTGGTTAAACTGAAAAAACAGGCCTGATTTGACAAATGCATGCAATATGATATGGAGTACAGCGGCATAATATCCGACTCCTCCTGCAGCAATTCCAAGCATCACAATTCCCATGTGCTCGATACCGGAATAGGCAAACATTCTTTTAATATTCATTACCTTGGTCATGTACACCGTTGCTACAAAGACAGATAGTATTGCCGCAATAAATATGACCAGGTTAGCCCAGTGAAACAATGATGTCTGGGCAACAATTGAATAAAACCTGAATATCCCTGTGAAGCCAAGATTCATAAGCACGCTTGCAAGCAATGCACCTGCTGGTGCAGGAGCTTTGTCTTTAGCATCAATACCGGCGGTATACATTGGCACCAGACCAAGTTTGGCAGTGAATCCTGTGAAGATGAACAGGAAAGCCAGCCTGAGCCAGAATGGATTCAGCTGATCTTTATAAAGCATCAGGTTTGCAAAAGGAAAGGTCATTTGAACCGGCATGCTGCAGCGAAAGGCTGAGAAACAGAATCCCTATAAAGACAAAAGTTATGCTTATGGCACATATAAATACATATTTCCATGTTCCTTCAAGGGCAAGCTTGTTCCTGTGATGATATATAAGCATTGAAGCAGACAAGGTTGTCATCTCTGTAAAAATCCAGATCACGGCAATATGATTAGCCAGGTAGGCCGCAGTAATAGATGCTATCAGGAAGATAAGTGCTGCAAAATAGATTGCTCTCGATGAAGGTGTTTCGTCGTGGCGCTTAATATACAGATAGCTGTGCAGCAAGGCGGGTATGGTGATTACACTCAGAGTCATCAGAAGCAGTAATCCGAGTGAATCAAAAGTAAAATACTCGAGTACCGTGCTCTTATAATGGTAACATGAATAAATTGTAAAGGCGGTCTGAAGTATGCCAAAAATGACAATCAGAATATTGTTGATCAGACTATTCCTGTTTGCAAAGATCAAACCTGCAATAACAAAGGCGCTTATTAGGTAGATACCTGTCATCTTAAATTTTATTAATAATCTTTCAGATTGCTTAGCTGGTCAACATCGACTGCTTTAAAAACATCGCCTATCTTGTTCAGGAAGATACCGAGTATGAGGACACTGGCAAACACATCAAGCATAATTCCCAGGTTTACAAGGTTAGGCATTTCATTACCGACAGCCAGTGAAAGGACAAATACTCCGTTCTCGATCATCAGATAACCCATCACGTGAGTAATTATCTTTTTTCTTGAAGCAATAAAATACAATCCCGTAAAGAGAGTTGAGAGTGACACAATAAAAAAGATTTTGTCAAGATGAGTGTCCTGAATTGAATTGGCCAGCAGTATTGTTATCACAACGATCATTGTGATAATAATCAGGGATATAAAATGTGGCAGATAGGGTTCAGTCTCCCTGGTTATTTTGTTTCTTTTAATCAGGTAACCTAGAAACATTGGAACAGCGACAGCCTTAAAAACAACAGTTTCAAGAAGGATAAGGACAAGGTTCCAGGTCTGAATATCCTTGAGCTGAAGAAAAGTGACACCAAAGAGAATGACTCCCTGAAGGGCCAGGACTCTTACATAAGTTATTATCCTGTTAGCAATTGAAACATATAAAAGACTTATAATGAAGATTATCAGAAGTACGTTTGTCATTAGCGGGATATTTATAAAAATTTTTCCAAAACGAGCAACACACCGAGAAAGATCAAAAAGCTGACAGAGGAGAGAGCAAGTATAAACTGAGGATTGTGATTCATCCTGAACCGTGCCATAAATGACTCAATTAATCCTACTGTCACGGCAAAAAGTAGCTGGATAAACAGAAAAAGAGGCAGGGCAAATGATACAGATAAGCCACCAATAAAAAAATCAGCAATAATAGCTCCGTACATTGCAAATTTCAGATATCCGGCAGTCAGGATCAATCCAAGATCGAATCCGCTGTTGTCAAGAACCATCACCTCATGGATCATGGTCAGTTCAAGATGGGTTTTTGGGTCATCCACAGGCATCCTGCTGTTTTCAATCATTGCGATCATAACAAGTACAAAAGCAGCAAGCCCTCCAAGAGTATATGTTATTGAGGAGCCAAGATGCAATGTTGAAAAAATATCAAAGAAGGAAGTATTTCCTGTAAGCAGGGCAAAGGAGCCGATCAGAATAAAAAAGGCAGGTTCGGCAAACATTGAGAATAATGCCTCGCGGCTGGCTCCCATCCCTTCAAAACTGCTTCCTGTATCCATTGCCGATATGATGCTGAAAAACTTGCCCAGGGCAAGGATGTATGCAAAAAAAACAAAATCGCCGTCAAAACTGACGATACCTTTATATGGACCAAATGGTATTACCATACATGCCATCAGCACCGAAGAAAAATAAATTACCGGGCCTATCCGGAAAATAATACTAGTAGTTTCACTATATATGGTTCCTTTTTTAAATAGCCTGATCACATCTTTCACAGGCTGCATGATACCAGGACCCTTTCTGCCTGAGGCAATACTTTTGGTGCGCAGAATAAACCCGGCAAAAAAGATACTTGAAAATAATATTAGTATTATGCTCAGCATTTTACAGGTTATTTAAGAAATGAAGAATCGATAAAATTTTACTTATAATCAGCGGCAGGCATATAATGGAAGTAATGAAGATAATGCCATATAAAATATACTGCTGCAACTGTCCGTTCTGAAGGAAAAGGAAGAGCTCTGCAAATCTGCTCATGTATCTGATTGGTTTGTCAATAAGGATGCGCTCAATTTTATCATATGAATGAGTTTCATAATGCTTCCCTGATGGAAATACCTCAACAACCTCAACTTCTTTCTTTTCAATATCCAGGATTGGTTTTGCAAGCTTGGAATAACTTCGGACAAACGAATTTGCAGTATACTGAAGTTTTACGCCGGACGGGGAATACCCGCACCCCCAGGTCAGTCCTCTTTCAATGAGCTTCTTTCTGCTCTGGATCTTTCTCAGCCACAGGATTAGCAGAACCAGAAGAATAAATCCCAGGAACAGCCAGTTTAGTGTCTTCAGGGAATCTAATGCTCCTACTTTTATCAGATTCAGATTAAAAACAACATCATGGGTAAACTGATTAACAGGTATTTGGAGGGCATTTATAAAGATTGACGGGAACAGACCGATAAACATCATAAAAATGACAGTCATATACATTGGGATTAGCTGCCAGAAACCTGTTTCATTTATTTCACTGTTGAATGTTGAGCGCTGATTACCAAGAAATACCACACTGAATGCTTTGGTAAAACAGAGCAATGCCAGTCCTCCGATAAGTACCAGTCCTCCCAAAGAGAAAACAATTGCAATGAGAGATAGCAGAGATGCGCTGTAAAGCCAGTTATACAATCCTCCGAAAATGAGGAATTCAGAGATAAAGCCGTTAAGTGGCGGGAGTCCGCAAATAGCGAGTGCTGCGACAAGAAAGAGCAATGAGGTCTGAGGCATTCTCTTAATAATTCCTCCAAGACGCTCAATATTAACAGTGTGAGTAGCCTGTAATACATTGCCTGCGCTGAAGAAGAGCAGGGATTTAAATAGTGAATGGTTCAGGGTGTGCAGTAAAGCTCCCGTGAATCCAAGGATAGCCATCCATTTATTGGTTGCACCCAGCCCGATACAGCCTAATCCGATTCCTATTCCAATTATTCCGATATTTTCCACACTATGATAAGCAAGCAGCTTTTTCAGATCATGCTGAATAGTGGCTAACATAACACCATATATTCCTGTGATCAGCGATATAAACAGGATTATGAAGCCTATTGTGGTATAGTCAGTTTTAATTAAGAGAAGCATCCTGAGGATACCATAAATGCCGATCTTAATTACTACTCCTGACATAATACCAGATATATGGGAAGGAGCTGCAGGATGTGCATAAGGCAGCCATGTGTGAAAAGGGACAAAACCAGCTTTTATTGCAAAACCGATAAAGAAACAGAGGAAAAGAGTTGTCCCTGCAAGGGTCGATTGCTGACTTGAGAAGTCAGAGATTGCTTCGAAACTATAACTGCCGGTCTTATACACTACATAGATAAAGCCAAGCATAAGGAATACAATGCTTATATGCGACTGCACCAGATAATTCAGACCGGCTCTGAGTGTTTCCGGTTTATCGTGTTCAAATATCACGAGAATAAAAAGCGAAAGTGCCATCAATTCCCAGAACAGCAGAAAAATGAAACCATTCTGAACCGAACAGATCCCCAGCAAGGCAAAATAAGCTAACAGATATGCTATACAATGAAGGGTAAGTTCACTCTTCATCTCAATGTACTTACGCATGTAATTGAAACCGTAGATAGCTCCGGTCAGTATTGTAAAATTAATTGTAAGAATAAACCAGGCAGAAAGAGGATCTATATTGACCATAACATTTCCGAAGAGGGCCGGTCCTGACAGAAGAATCCCATAACTGTGTCCAAGGAGAGCCTTTACTGCTACTATACTGCTTATCAAGGCAATCAGGATTACACCAGACAATGTAACTATACCTTTAGCTTTTACGTTAACTGACAGAATAGCAATTACTGAGGCGATTAATATGGCTATTAATATATTGATCAATGCCAGAAATTTAAAATAGTTCCTATAAAAATAGTCAGAATAAAAACGATACCATAAATTACATATGCCTGAATTTTACCATTCTGAACAAACTGAAATGCATTAATAAACCGGGTGACTATCAATATGACGGGATTTATGATCTTATGCTCGAAGAGATCGAGATAAAATGACTGGTATTTTCGTGTTTCAGGAAAGGTATCCTCCCTTTCGATCTCTTCGTATCGCTTTTTCTCGATAAGAACAAAGTTGAATGTTTTTCCGAAAGACTTGGAAAATGACTTGCCTGTATATTGCATACGTGAATCGGGAGCTGTATACCCGCATCCCCAGGTTGCAGACAATTTGCTGGCACTGCCTCTCATGACAACCCATCTGATAATGAATACAAGGCTGATTAACAGTACGAAAATAAACGAAGCAAGACTGATATTTCTCAATACCGCAAGATATCCACTAAGGTCCGGTGCACTGATACCAGTGTTTGGGAATATTTTAACAGTAAGAATCATTCCGAGAATATTAACAAAATAGCCGGGGAAAAAGGCTATAACTATCATGAGAAGCACTATCAGGTATTGAGGGAAAAGCATCAGAAAAGATACTTCAGCAGGTTCAGAGGTTAATTTCTGTCTGGGAGATCCAAGAAAAACAGTTCCGAATGTTTTGGTAAATGTTAAGATAGAGATCCCGCCTATAATACTCATTGCTGCAAAGGTGATTATCATCAGAGTTATCTGGGCAATTCCGGCAGCGCTAATCCCTTTAAGTATTCCACAATAAATAAGAAACTCAGAAATAAAACCGTTTAAAGGCGGAATACCTCCTATGGCTATTGAACCAATTAAAAAGAGTCCTGCTGTTTCAGGCATTGATTTGATGAGACCTCCCAGCTTATCCATATCCCTTGTATGGGTCTGCCTGTAAACTGATCCGGCGGAAAAGAAAAGAAGTGACTTAAACAATGAGTGGTTAAGAACATGAAGGAGTGCACCGCCAAATCCCAGAAAGATAAGCATGCTTTGCCCCTTTGCTATGCCAATAAGTCCAAGCCCTGTCCCTATTCCAATAATCCCGATATTCTCAATTGTACAATAAGCCAGCATCTTCTTGAAATCCCTGTGAATGGCAGCATTCATAATCCCATATAAGCCGGTTAACAAAGACAGTGTTATAATTGACTCTCCAATGACCAGATAATCAGCTTTAAGGAAAGTAATTATACGGAAAATACCATAAATACCCAGTTTAACAATTACCCCTGACATTACACCGGATATATGAGAAGGAGCTGCAGGATGAGCAAGAGGTAACCAGGTATGAAAGCCCAGAAAGCCTGCTTTCAGACCGAAACCTGCAAAAAATATCAGGAACAGCCAGGTATTAACATTGGTGCCAAAAAACAATTCTATCTTTTTAAAGTCGAAGGAACCTGTTTTAAAATAAACCCAGATAAAAGCCATAGTGAGCAGAACGACACTAATATGCATCTGAACGAGGTAATTAATCCCCGCTTTCAGAACTTTTGGATTTGTATAATCGAATAAGACCAGCATAAACGATGAGAGAGACATTATTTCCCATGCAACTATAAATGCCATGCCATTCTGAACCATGGTAACTATAAGCATTGAAGCATGAAAAATAATATAAAGGATCCAGTGAAAAGTTATCAGAGACAGGTTCTCCCTGGTAGATTTAAGATAGCCGGCACCATAAAGGGCGCCTGTAATTGAGGTGAAATTAATTATCAGGATAAACCAGGCTGACAGGCCGTCTATACGAAGAGGGATCTCGCCAAAGAATGATCCTCCGCTCACGGGATATTCAATTCCACCTTCCTTAAGTCCTATAATGGCTAAAACACTGGTAAGTAAGGCGATAATAAAAACTATGCTTACACTTGCTATGGGC
The DNA here is from genome assembly GCA_016715075.1 of Bacteroidales bacterium. Classification (GTDB taxonomy): domain Bacteria; phylum Bacteroidota; class Bacteroidia; order Bacteroidales; family VadinHA17; genus LD21. Next base: position 177,392 of record JADKBK010000006.1, on the reverse strand, counting down.
TTTATTCTGGCAGAGAGGAATGGAATTGTCACTATTCCTGAAAAAAACAGTGCTGCGAATGCTTTGAGAAGAAAACCAACTAATACATTACTCTCATAAAGAAACATCATTCTGTAATTAGTTCATCTGTCCGTGTTAAACAGAGTGCAAAGTAAATAAAAAAATGGTTGACGTAAAATCTGATCAAAGTAGAATAACTATGGGTGCTGGGTACTGGGTACTGGGCACTGGGTGCTGGGATTGCTGAACCAGAACCCAGGACCCAGGACCCAGAACCGGGGACCCGGTATCTAGATTATCGTTCCAGCCTCTTTCAGTTCAAGAACTTTGGTATTCCCGCCGGCTTCAAGATTGATATCATGGGGTTTATTCGTCTTCCATGATCCGCCGGTGAAGTCAGGAACAACTATTGACTGGGAATTATTAGCAACGGACCATTCACTTAAAGGCGCAATTGAACTCCAGAGGGCTCCGTCGTAGACATTCTGATCGAGTGGTAATCCATTTCTGAGACAGTCTATCGTTCTCCAGTCCATTATGAAATCCATTCCTCCATGACCGCCTACCTTTTTGGCCATCTCTCCTACCCTTTTGACTATTTCGGGCGTATATTTTTCATAAAGCTCTTTCATAGCAGACTCATCCGCCCAGCTTTCGCCCAGAGCAATATGTTCAATCGGATACTTGCAGACCATTCCCTTCGTACCTTTAACAAGGTGTATCCTGGAGTAAGGCTGTGTGGATGAAGTATCATGCTGAACCATAATTGTTTTGCCAAGTGCCGTTTTAATAATGGAGGTATTCAGATTGCCTCTGAATTTGGAATCCTTCCATTCTGCATAGAACTGGTCATCTGATAAAAGTTCCTTTTCCTTTGCACCCATTGAGAAATCACCTGTCGATACTGAGCTCAGATGTTCCATTTTATCTCCACGGTTAATATTAAGAGCCTGGCAAATTGGTCCCAGACCATGAGTCGGATAGACATTACCATTCCTGGTGGCATTTTCCCTGAGTCTCCACATATTTGTATATGCATCATCTGTCTGCTGACTGTCAACTGGCTTCCTGAAGTTCATCTCCAGCAGATTATGAATATATGCACCTTCCCCATGAATGATATCACCGAACATCCCCTGACGGGCCATATTGAGAGTCAGTAGTTCAAAGAAATCATAGCAGCAGTTCTCAAGCATCATGCAGTGTTTCTTTGTCTTTTCCGATGTTTCAACAAGCTGCCATGCTTCCTCCACAGTACGCGCAATTGGAACTTCACAGCATACATGTTTTCCGTTTTCCATAGCATAGACCGCCATTGGAGTGTGCCATATCCAGGGAGTAACAATATAGATCAGGTCAAGATCCGGAAGCTCAGCCAGCTTTTTCCATATAGTGTCATCACCTGAGAATTCACGGGCCGCAGGTCTTCCGGTACTTTGAAGATACTTCTGAGATCCGTCAACTGCTGCCTTTCTCAGATCACATATAGCTGTTATTTCAACGCCATCAATAAATGACAAACGCTTGACAGCCTCACTACCCCTGTCGCCTAATCCTATAAATCCTACCCTGACAACCGGAATAGCAGGCGCTGCATATCCTGACATATTAAACTTCTGGGCATGCGATTTTCTGGTTGATTCAAGAATTGTGGCCAGGTTTGATACAGGTTGTTCAGTTGAACAGCCTGTAATAAGACTGCCGGTCATTGCACCTGCTCCGGCGAATGTTGCAGCCTTTAAAAAATTACGTCGATTGGTTGTCATTTCTGTTATATTTTCGGGTTTTTATTTCAACACCGAAAATTAATACTTTATTTAGAACTAAAATATTAATTCTTCTGTAAAGCACCGGAACAGGCACCTATTTTATATGCTTCGCACCATTCATCTGAAAAATCAAACAGTACGGAACCATTCAGCTGATGAGCTTATCAAACTTCTCCTTCTAATTTTTTTGGCTTTCTGAATTTTAATATAAGATCTTCAGCCAGTCCTCCCAGTACCCACCCAAGAATAAGCCCATAAAGAGTACTGAAATACCACACTGACTTAATTATACATGTTCCGGATACACAACCGACAAATTTCCAGTAAAGAAACCCTGCAACTGACCCTGCAACTGCAAAGATTATTGAAATAAGATGTTTTCTGATAAACTCTTTCATATTTTATTTAGATGTAAAGTGCAATTCTGATCGACATATGGCATATTTCTCCATGATTCAGGTAATACAACAACAATTCATTCAGAAAGTTTATATTTCAGGATGATCGGATCACGCATCATATCCTTTGAATTTGTTTTATCCTGAAAGAAAATCCTCAGGGAAGTGTTTGCCAGGCAGTATAAATAATCATCATCAATAACACAGGTAGTTGGTAAATTGAACAGGGGATTTCCCTTGTCAATAATTGTCATTCCTATGATTTCAGTCAGATCTTTACTTACCATGTACCTGGCGACAAACATATCACGCTCATCTTCCACACTGTTAACGATACCGTACAAGGATCCCTGGTAAAAAACCAGTCCGTCAATTCCTTTTGCAGCTATATTGTTTGCCTGACGGATTGGTTTAATATCCTTATTTTTAATATTTATTGTTGTAATGCCATTACCTGTAGCAATGTATAGCATTGTATTATCGGGTGAAACTGTCAATCCGTTTGCCCCTCCCAGGAAGGATTCAGATTCTGCAAACTGCTCAAGTCGTGTAAGATCAGCCTGTACAGTATAAATCGTATGGGAATATGAATCGGTGATAAAGGCATCTCCACTGGTTGTGAGTGCAATATCATTGAACAGATGAGCGGTATCCTTTTTAAGAATGAATTTTTTTATCAGTTTCCCGGTTTCAATATCAAAGACGTGTACAGCAGACTGATGGCTGTTGCTGGCATCTTTATTGGAAACTACCCATAGTCTTCTTGTCAGCAAATCCACCTTCATCCCAAGTGTTTGTAATATCCCGTCCTGTCCCGAATTAATAAAGTCTCTGGCCGTTCCTTTTTCATTGACTGCGACAACTTTTTCCTTATTTATACTGCTTATAAAAAACTGTCGGGTAGCTGGATCATAGGTGATTCCTTCAGGGATAAGATCTTTTTCACCAATAGTAAATGCAACTGACCCTGAAACTCCGATGGTCTGCCCTGACAATATTGAAGAATAACAAATCAGTAAAATGAAAATATTCACTGTTCTTATAAATCTGATAGTAAGCATTTTAAAAAAATTAATTAAATCTGACTGTCATTGAAAATCACAAAGGAAATTATTAAACACAGGAAGTTGTCCTGATCCTGACGGCTAAAATTACAAAAAAAACCAGGAATTGATGGTATTCAGGGCATCGTCCGGGGTTTATTATCTGAAAAATGGATTGCTTATAAAACCTATTTTATAAATTTACAGCAAATCCGGTTCTATGATTCTGAAAAATATTTCACTCGGCAGTTACAACACTTTTGGCCTGAATTACATTACTGAATTCTTTGTTTCAGTCAAAACGGAAGGTGAGGCAATAAAAATATTTAAATCCGCCGGAACGATCCGGCAGCCGCTGCTGATTCTGGGTGGTGGCAGCAATATGCTTTTCACTGGTGATTACAGGGGAACAATAATTCACCCTGAGATAAAAAGCATTGTGATTGAAGAAAAAAATGACGAATATGTTGTCATTTCAGCCGGAGCGGGTGAGGAATGGGATGAATTTGTAGGCTGGACTGTTGATAACGGTTTTGGCGGCCTCGAGAACCTTTCATTAATACCCGGGACAGTAGGTGCGGCGCCTGTTCAGAACATCGGTGCCTACGGTGTTGAAGTAAAAGATACAATAGTAAAGGTGAGAGCTGTTTCAACCGAGAACGGATCAATAAGAGAATTCGATAAAAATGACTGTATTTTCGGATACCGGAGCAGTATATTTAAAACTGAAATGAAAGGAAAATACCTGGTAACGAGGGTATTTTTTAAATTAGCAATAAGTCCTGCACTGAATCTGATCTATGGATCACTGGCTGATGAAGTGTCTAAACTTGGAGGAGCTGATCTTAAAAATGTCAGAGCTGCAGTTATTAAAATCAGGAAGAGCAAATTGCCTGATCCTGAAATTATTGGAAATGCAGGAAGTTTTTTCAAGAATCCTGTTGTTGACTTCAGCACCGCAGAAGCTCTGAGAAAAAAATATCCCCAAATGCCTTGTTATGAAGATCCATCCGGAGGCATCAAACTTGCAGCCGGTTGGCTTATCGACCAGTGCGGATGGAAAGGAAAAGTATCGGGTTCCGCAGGGGTGCACGACAAGCAGGCGCTTGTAATAGTGAATTGTGGTGGTGCAAGCGGAACAGAAATTCTGAATCTGGCAGAAGAGATAAGGAAATCAGTCTGGTACAGATTCGAGGTCGAACTGGAAAACGAAGTTGAAGTTATCTCCTCTATTTGAATATTCTCCTCTTATTAAGCTCCTTCTGGTAAATAGCAGCATAGTGGTTATGCTCAGCCAGGGTCCGTGAAAAGTTATGATACCCTGAAAAATCAGCGCGGGCTGCAAAATACAGATAATCATGCTTTTCTGCGTTTAAAACAGCATCAATTCCCTCAATGGAAGGGCAAGCTATTGGCCCGGGAGGAAAGCCGCTGTGTTTATAGGTATTATACGGAGAATCTATCTGCAGATAAGCATAGAGTACCCTGGTAATTGTAAAATCATTCAGTGCAAATTTAATTGTCGGACAAGCCTGCAGGGGAATTCCCTGTTTCAGCCTGTTCAGGTAAACTCCCGCAATTCGCGGCTTCTCATCAGGCTTTGCCACTTCATCATCAATTATGGAAGCCAGAATAGCAACCTCAATCGGAGTGAGTCCTTTCTCTTTTGCACTTGCTGCCCGCTGATCATTCCAGAATTTCCGGTACTCCTTAAGCATCCTCATGTACAGTGCACGGGCATCGGTATTCCGGTAGATCTCATAAGTATTCGGAATGAAAACAGCAATTATTGTCTCCTTTTTAAAACCGTCAGCAATATAGTTCGATTCATCCGACAGAAAAGTCATTATCTGCATTGAATCGGCCTCTATCTGCTTTCCAATTTTACCGGCCAGCTGATTTAAAGTTCTGATATTCTGAAACGTTATTCTGACCGGGCTTTGATGACCCGACCTGAGTACATTAATTAATCAATTGTAACTAAAATCTTTATCGATGACATATCTACCTGGCTTTATGAGCGTCGGATAGTTTTTTTTCTTAGCTACCCAGTCAAAGATCTTTATCTTATTAATTATCTGATTTGATACCAATGAATCGATGACCTGCTCATATGTCGCACCTGTAGGAATAATAAGTATCCTTGGCGGATTTTCAGGATATATAGTAATTCCGAATATACTTTTATAAACAAGGAAGATTGCAACTGGAATAAGCAATCCTGCACCCGACAAAATATATATGATACTCTTTTTTTTCATTCTCCTGAGCCGGCTGTAAATTTAGATATAATGTTAGAACTGCAAAAGGTTTTTGTTATTGTATCAAAGTCCTGATGCCCTGCATTCAGGTAACTGATCATATAATTACTGACCTGCAAGACCTGCAAGACCTGCAAGACCTGCAAGACCAAGACTGCAAGACCTGCAAGACCTGCAAGACTTGCACGACTTGCACGACAAATTTTTATTTAATCAGGTTGAAATTTCTACATTTGCATTTATTAATAATCATATTAAAAACAGATGAAAATGTCAATTTCCATGCTACTGCTCTTACTTGGAATAGGGATAATCACCGGCATAATGGCCGGAATGCTCGGTATAGGGGGGGCAATTATAATGATCCCTGCCCTTGTATATTTCATGGGATTCAGCCAGCAGATGGCTCAGGGTACCAGCCTTGCAGTAATGCTGCCTCCAATCGGAATTTTAGCAGCTTATAATTACTATAAAGCCGGACATGTTGATGTAAAATTTGCCCTTATCCTGGCTGGAGCCTTCCTGGTAGGTTCATATTTCGGATCTAAATATGCACTAACTCTTCCACAGGCTGCCTTAAAGAAAATCTTTGGTATTCTCCTGATGCTCGTTGCAGTGAAAATGCTTTTCACGAAATAATATTCAGTTTATTTGAATAATTTGACAGGTTTATCAGCTCTGGTTTGAAAAATATCTGACACAATATTGTCGGTAATATGAATGAGTGTATTTAATAATTTCTATTTTTACATCTATTGTCTAATAAAAAATCTAGGAAATTAAAAAATCGCTATTATTCTTGGTAATATTTCTGATACCAGTGCTAATTCATGCACAAGGGATCGGAGTGGGCATAAAAGCCGGTGCAAATTTTGCAGACCAGGCCGTTACTGATATCAGCATAAAAACAGCAGCTGATTTCCATGTAGGCGCCTATGTTAATCTGAATTTCACAAGTAAATTCGGAATAACCCCTGAGGTTTTATATACTGCCCACGGGAGCACCTGGGATAATGTAAAGGTAGATCTTGATTATATTGCAATTCCTGTCATGCTGAGGTTCAAGCCAATAAGTTTACTGAGCCTTGAAGCCGGCCCTCAGTTCAGTTTTCTTACACAGGCAAATGTTGAGAATTTTGGGGATATCAAGGATCAGCTGAAAAGCAACGATTTTGGCCTCGCTTTCGGTGCAGGTTTGCATCTGCCACTTGGATTCAATGTAGGTGCAAGGTATCTTCTTGGTTTTTCTGATATATCAGCTGTGTCTGATATGAGCATTAAGAACCGCAATTTGCAGATCTATTTAGGCTGGACAATTTTGGGAGCAAAGTAAAAGTATAAATACATAATTGATTTATTTCTGAAAAAAGAGGTTCTCTCATAAGTCCTCTGTGGATCTCTGTGATAACTCTGTGAACTCTGTGTAAGTTCTTAATTTTTTATTACACAGAGTACACAGAGAAGCCACAGAGCAACACAGAGAAAAGAATTATAAAAATTCAGACTTTTGAGAGAGCCTTTTTTCATTCACAAAACTATAAAAGGATTTTTCTCTCTCCACATTTATAGTGAAGAACTAACGGCAATATATTATTTAACAGCCAGTTCAGCAAAGATCTTTTTCTTCATTGCTTCAAATTCCACCCTGTCATATAATCGGGTGAGAAAAATAATTTTTCCTGATCTGTCGATTATCACATTTCTTGTCACACCGGCCTCCTTTAACGCATATAATCCGAAAATACCTGCATCCGGATCCAACGCCAGCGGGTATGTAACTGCAATATCCTTCCAAAATTTCAATACCTTTTCAACAGGCTCATCCCTGTCAATACCAATAACAATCAGACCCGAAGTTTTTTTCTCCTGCCATATCTCCTTCTCAATAAAAGGCATTTCAGTACGGCAGACACTGCACCAGCTGGCAGTAAACTGAAGCATTACCACTTTCCCCCTGAGATCAGATAATCTGTATGATTTTCCTGTGGCTTCATTTATAGTAAAATCAGGCGCCGTATCTCCAACCTTCACCAGATATCCATTGTCATATACCTTTTTATCCTTTAAAATGTGATTATTATTTTTTTCAAAGATATAATTGTCAGACAAAAAACAATTAATAATTACCTTAGTAAAATCAATAGCATCTGAAACAACAATCTAAAAATACAGTTATGAAATATCATATTCCCATGATAATTGTCTTCATCCTTCTGACAATATCCACACTCGAAGGGCAGAACACTCCAGTCGAAAAAGGTCTTGAAGCAATTACAGGTGATGCCATAAGGGCGCAGCTTGGCTTCCTCTCATCCGACTGGATGGAAGGCAGAGAGGCCGGAGAAAAGGTGAATTCCTTGCTTCCGACTATATCGCCAGTATGCTTCAACTTTACGGCATAAAACCAGGAGGAGACTATATAAATGACAGATTATCAGTAACTGCCGGAGAAAACAAGGAAAGGACATATTTTCAGAATTTTGTTCTCATAAGAACCCTTCCAGGGGATGAACAGATTCTTAAAATCAAATCTGAAGATAATAATATGATAAAATCAGTTAACCTGACCTATAATGTCGATTTTGTTTGCCGGCCTTATGATCAGACTTCAGAGACCGAAGCACCTGTAGTTTTTGCCGGCTATGGGTATATTGACGATTCCTTAAAATATAACGATTTTGAGAAACTGCAGGTAAGGGGAAAATACATTCTTAAACTTGCCGGCTTCCCCGAAGTTCGTAAAGGCAAATCAGGAGAGAGAGCAGGCAGCCTCACTAAGAAGTGCACTGGAAGCAAGATACAAGGCCATGGGTATAATCGGCGTTCTTGAATTTGATCAGGAAATTACTGTTGCAGGCAGACCAGATAGAAAAGATTTCATGACTATGTCGCCTTCCGAGGGAAAAGCACAACAGGGAAAGCCATGGGCACGGTATTCAATACCGGGAAAACAGTATGCAGATAATCTTACTAAAATACAGGTCTCGGTAAGAAGCGCAAATGAAATACTGAATGGAACGGGAATAAATCTGGAAGCCTATAAAGCAAAAGCCGACAGAAATGAGAAATATTTAATTCCTGAGATGAAAGGCAAATCAGTTTATTTAAAGAGTAGTGTGAAAACCTCTCAGGTTGCTGTAAGGAATATTATTGGCATCGTTGAGGGTAAAAATCCGGATAAGTATATAATACTTGGTGCCCATTATGATCACATTGGCATGGGAAACGGCTACATATGGAATGGTGCTGACGATAACGGATCAGGTTCCACAGGAGTATTGACTATTGCCAGGGCTGTAATGGCAGCCGGTGCAAAGCCCGAAACCAATATAATATTCGCTTTCTGGACAGCTGAAGAGGAAGGGTTACTGGGTTCAAGATATTTTGTCAGAAATCCTGAGTTCCCTCTCGCCGGAGTAAAATTAAATATGAATTTTGATATGATCTCAAGATATATATCTGATGACGAGCCAAAAAAAGTTACCATGACCTATACAAGCTCCTTCCCGAGGTTCAGGGAGATAACGGCAGGCAATATTGGAAAGTATGGCATTGATCTACTCATAGACTATCAGCCTTCAGCTAATCCTCCGGGAGGTACTGACCACAGATCATTTGTCGAGGCAGGCATTCCTGTAATCAGATTCAAGCCAGGCCACAGGGAAGAATATCATACTCCGGAAGATGAAACAGGAACTGTTGATTGGGATATAATGGAGAAGATCATTAAGATCTGTTTTGCTGATACATGGGATCTGGCTAATGAGAAGTGGTAAGTGCCGGGTGCCGGGTGCTGGGTACCGGGTACCGGGTACCGGGTACTGGGTACCGGGTGCCGGGTTCCCTCCTGGGAGGGGTTAGGGGTGGGTAAATTCATGGCTCAGGCTTTGCTGGCCGAAGCTTTGGCGAAGGCCAGGCTCAGGGCGCAGGGCTCAGGGAGAAATGGATCCAGGTTCCCCTCCCGGGAGGGGTTAGGGGTGGGTAAAATCACCTTCAGGGAACCTTAGAGTTCTTCGTGTATAAAAATATATAGATAACTATTATCCAATCAGATAATCAAATATAATTCATATGAAAACTTCCATAATTCTATTTCAGTTGCTCTTTATTCTGGTACTCTCTCCTTTTGCAAATTGTCAGAATAATCAGGAAAAGAAACTTCGCATAGTTATTTTCGGAGCCCATCCCGATGATCCTGACAAGGCTGGAGGAACAGCCTGCAAATGGGCACAGCTTGGATATGATGTACTGATGGTTTCAGTAACAAACGGAGATGCCGGGCATCAGACAATAAAGGCAAAGGAACTGGCAAGGTTAAGGCGGGAAGAGGCACGGAAAGCGGGTGAAGTGATCGGTGTAAGGTATATAACCCTCGACAACCATGACGGACAACTAATGCCCACATATAAGAACAGGCTGCAGATAATAAAGATAATCAGGGAACAGAAAGCTGATATTGTTATATGTCCACGCCCTTACGATTACCATCCGGACCACCGATACACCGGGGTTCTGGTACTGGACGCAGCATATATGGTTACTGTTCCGACAGTCTTGCCTAAGGTGCCTATTGTTGAGAAAAACCCTCTTTTTCTGTTTATGAGTGACGGGTTTATTCATCCGGAACCCTTTAAAGCCGATGTATGCATCGATATAGATGATGTTATTGAAAGGAAAATGGACATGTACCATCAGCATAAGACACAGATGTATGAATGGCTTCCCTATAACAGGGGCACACTAAGCCAGGTTCCCGCAACTGATGCTGAACGGCGAATCTGGCTCGGGGAAACCCGAAAAAAAGCATTCGATGCCAATCCATACAGGAAAAAACTTGTTGAACTTTACGGAGCGGAAGCCGGAGCTAAAATAAAGTATTGTGAGGCATTCCAGGATTCCGGCTATGGAACAAAACTGACAAAGGAAAATACAGCTTACTATTTCCCGTTCCTTGTAAGCCATTGAAAAACCAGCCCCTTAATGGCATGATATTTGAATAGTTATTAATAAACAGTATGCCATGAAAAAACTGATTTTTATTATTACTGGTTTTGTGATCCTGACATCCTGTGCCACCTCCAAAGTGAAAGAGTCGGCCAAAAACGAATCAGCGGGCACCAAAAATATTTTCCTGCAGGCCGAAATAAAGCATGCAATAGAAATGAGGAGATTCCTGATCAAATTTGACCGCCTGTATATCTCCCATGGCGGAACAATTGACCTTATACCAAAAAGTAATTATTTAATACTCGACGGCGACAAGGTAATAATAAGTGCAGCATATGCGGGCAGGCAGTACAGTTACCGTCCGGTTGCCGGAATTGATATGATTGGCAGGGCAGTTTCATTCGAGGTGAAGAATAAAACAGAAAAGGGATTATACGAGATCAAAATGAAAGTCAGAAATGACAAAAACACCTTTGATGTATTTGTAACTATCACTAACAGCGGGTATTGTGACACATCCCTGGCAAGTTACAAAATCGATCACGTCAGGTATACCGGAAATTTCATCCCTCTTAAGCCAAAGATGGAGAAGATTGATACCGAAATAGTGGTTATCTGATCCGCAGCAACTGTATCCCCTTCATTGATATTCAAGATATTGGCTGTTCATACTCAGTTCAAGGAAATCATCACCGGTTTCGCGGTAACCGTATTCAAAACAGTAATGAAACTTCTGTCCGCCTGAGTTTTCGATTATGTGGGTAAAAAAGCTGAAGTTATAGCCAAGTGCAAAGAGGGCATCCTTATGAACCCTGATCATTTTTTCAGAGTACAGGTCAGAAAGGATCCGCCTGTTCTTTCTGAGCAAGCCGTGCACATTCCTTACATAATTGTTTGAATCGCGGTTGAGCCTGTTGTTGTAATTGTTACGGCACTGGTCAGAACAGAATTTTTTATCGGTACGGCCACGTATTGTGTCACCGCAATCGAGACATTTCTTTTCCACAGCACTAATGTTTTCATAAAGATATGAAAAATACAAAATCTGTATATCAATTTGAAAATGATATAAAAAAACGTTTTCAAACGGGTACAAATGACTATAAATGATTCAGAACCGTCTATAAATGATTAAAATCCGGAACAGTTGCTGAAGCGGGTGTAAGTTTGATATGAAATTAAATAATTGTCAAACCAAATCTTTACATCATGAGCTCATTAAAAAACAGGGCAATCCTGATCGGCCATCTCGGACAGGATCCGGAGACAAAAACAATTGACAACGGAAAAAAAGTGACCCGCTTCACACTTGCTACCGATGAAAACTTCAAGAATGCAGAAGGTCAGAAGATAAGTGAAGCAACCTGGCACAATATAGTTGCCTGGAATGGTCTGGCAGAAGTGGCTGATAAATACCTTAAGAAGGGAAAGCAGGTTGCTGTCGAGGGGAGAATAGCCTATCGCAGCTATGAAGACAAAAAGGGAGTGATGAAATACATCACCGAGATCGTACTGGATGAACTTGTAATGCTGGGATCGGGAAAAGCCAACGGAAACGGAAAGGACAAGGAAGGTGAACTCTGAACCTTCCGGCACTTATAAGACCGCTGCATTCCGTGTGATTCAGGGACACCCTCAGAAGTGTCCCTGTTTTCTAGGGGTTCTGCTTTTCAATCTCCGCAACAGTAGCAAGTACAATTGCCTGGTCAACAGGGGTCCTTTCAATCATCCCGAAAAGGATATGGGCAAGATCTTCGTAGGATAAATTGATATTCTTGTTTTTCAGAATCAGATCGATATATCTTATTGCCCTGTCAATCAATTTATTATTACTGGCCCTGACATATGTCATTACATTTCCCTCATACCTGCCGAGTCTGCCCATAACAAGGGTAGAATGAGTATTTAATATCATCTTAAGCAGCAGGTGAATGAAGAGAGGGTTCCTGAAAGGAGCTGAAAAAATGAATTTTTCATCATCAAGTACAAAATGAATCTCGGATTTGTCAAGACTGATTTTAAAAAGGTGATGCACAGCTTCCTTAAGTGACCTTTCCCTTCTTCTGATTAATTCAGTACTGAAATCAAATCCAAGTAAACGGTGCATCGAGGCAATACCATCTATTTCAGGCCATTCCAGTGTCCGTGGGGCTCTCCACAGCAGACTGTTCCAGGCCTCTTTACTATTATCAGAAGAAGGCATATAAATATAGCACAGAGAAGGAGGCTGTCCGGGTTCGTTCTCATTTTCAAAAGGGTACAGGCTGAAAGTAGGCGATCTCTCGGTTGTATCGGTAATAATGGTAATACCCAGCCTGTTATCTGCTTCATAAAGGAGGTATTCACCACGCCTGTAACATTCTGTCTCCTTTATAATAAAATTCTCAATAAAATGAATATCCGCACTTTCCCAGAACTCAGAAAACTCATCTATTGAATCAGAAATATATTCATCGCTCTCATTATAGCACAGCAGTGCTATTCCTGCAGCCGCAAGCAGAATAGTGGAAGACTGCATTCTTGTGCTGCCGGTAACTGCCATTGGTCCGACAGTAAGATTAATCTTTTCGATAGCCGGGTTCTCAATAACCAGCCTCGATCGTTCGGCAGCGATACAAAGCAGATCATCCGGATTACAATAGAGAAAAAACGGTTTTCTGTACGATATACCTGCAGCTTTTTCCGCAGCTCCGATAACAAATGGAGTCTCCCCTCCTTCTGTGGTCGCAATCAGAAGATCTCCATCCTTAAATCCGGCTTCTGCAAGCTGCCTGGCACCATAATGAGGAAAATCTTCAAAATTCTCAATTGACCTTATAAGTGCAACATCACCTCCTGCCATAAAACTAAAGACCCTCCCGTTCAAATCATCAAATTCATGAACCTGCCTCCATAATGTTTCAATCGTAAGTGAAAGCCTTCCGGTCGCACCACAACCACAGAAATAGATGTTATTACCCGTATTTAATGTATCGAGTATAGCATTTTTCAGGTAACATATCTCGGCTTTTTTCCCGGACAATACCTTTAATGTAGTTACATCAAGGTCTTTAAGTATTGAAACAGCCTTATGAAGGTCATTTGAAGCCAGTGAGGAGAGATCAGCTGTAGCAGGATGAGGAGCTTCTGTTACCAGTCCGCCCAGTTTGTACTGACCTGAGATAGCAAGAAATTCTTCCGCTTTTTTATCAGAATTGAGTGACATATTATCATTTTTTTGCCCGGCAAATTTAACACTTTGTTAGGGATTTATGACAACCATTGAGCCGTTCAATCTGTACCTTTTCTGCATATCACAGACATTCTGCAGGTTAATACAAGAGTAACCTGAAACTGTCCGGTTTTTTCTGAAATTTTATTTATCTATAATTTAACTTTCATTAACAGCTTCTTAACTACCGCAAAGCTTATTTTACAACCAATTCATTATTTAGATTTATTATAAATAATAATTTTAACTAACCTCTTATCCTATGAAAAAATATCTACTCTTCTTTTTGTTAATGCTGACCATGCAATCCCATGCCCAAAAAACCGCAATAAAAGGAACTGTAGCGGACGCTGATACAAAGGAACCTGTAATTGGTGCAAATATTACCGTGAAGGGAAAACTGACCGGAACAATAACAGATAATAAAGGAAATTTCACTCTTAACACTACGGCAAAGCTTCCTCTTGAATTAATTATTTCAAGCCTGGGATTTCAAAAACAGGAGATAAAAGTAAATGATGCAGATGAGACTGTTTCAGTTGGATTAAAGCAGAAAAGCGAACTGATGGATGAGGTAGTTGTATCGGCTTCGCGTGTGGAAGAGAATATTCTGAAATCACCGGTTAGTATAGAGAAGATGGATTTAAAATCCATCCGTGAATCCCCGTCAATAAATTTCTACGACGGGCTTCAGAATATTAAATCCCTGGAAATGGTGACAAGCGGAATAACTTACAAACAAATTAACACCAGGGGCTTTAACGATACTGGCAATGCCAGGTTTCTTCAGCTTGTTGATGGTGTTGACAATCAGACTCCCGGATTAAGTTTTGCTGTTGGGAACCTGTTTGGTTCATCCGATCTTGATATGGAAAGCGCTGAATTAATACCAGGCTCAGCATCAGCGTTATACGGACCTGTAGCTTTTAACGGTGTTCTGATGATGCGGACCAAGGATCCGTTCCAGTACCAGGGGCTAAGCGCCGAGATAAAAACCGGAGTCAACCACCTCAATGAGAAATATGCAGATCCGACGCCACTGTATGATCTTTCTGTTAGATATGCAAAAGCCATAAATAACCGCTTCGCGTTCAAACTGAATCTCAGTTATTTCAAGGGTCTCGACTGGTATGCCACCAACTATACTGATGTTGATCAGGGTACACCGGAAAATCAGCGTGGTGATAACAATCCGGCCAGGAATGCACTCAATATCTATGGTGATGACAATACTCGTACTCTCGAGGGTATTGGTCGTGTATCAAGGACAGGGTATGAGGAACGTGATCTTCTTGATTATAACGTTTACAGTTTCAAAGGTAATGGCTCCCTGCATTACAGGGTTGGTGACAACAGCGAACTTATCTATCAGTACAACTATAACCAGGGTAGAGCAGCCTATACCGGAAGCAACCGTTTTCAGCTGAATAATTTCAATTTCCAGCAGCATCGTATTGAAATGAAAGGAAGTAATTATTTCATACGGGCATATGCAAATATTGAAAATTCAAAAGATTCATATAACGGAAAGGCGTTAGGCCAGCTGATCAATAATACCTGGGTCCAGGACCTTTCAGGGAATGTAGTTTCCCCAGATCAGGCTGACGATATGTGGTATAACAGGTATGCATCTGCTTACAATGGCACAATCGGCGGAGTAACTGCCGGAGATCATTCATCAGCACGGGCTTTTGCTGACCAGGGAAGATTTATGCCGGGTACTGCAGATTTTAATGAACAGAAAGATCTGCTGATTGCAAAACAGAGTATGGATGGCGCCGGGATCATAAGCCAGAGCAAATTCTACCATGCTGAAGGGCAGTACGACTTCAGCGATAAGATTAAAGTAGTCGATATCCTTGTCGGGGGGAATTTCAGAATGTATGATATGTACACCCACGGGACATTATTTGATGATCTACAGAATAGTATCAAAATTAAGGAAGGGGGCGCTTTTACCCAGCTGTCCAAAAGATTACTTGAAGAAAAACTCAAAATCACAGCCTCCCTCAGGTATGATAAGAACCAGAACTTCACCGGCCGTCTGACTCCCAGGGCATCTGCAGTTTATACAATTGCCGGCAACCACAATATCAGGGTTTCATACCAGAGCGGTTTCCGTAATCCCACTCCCGGCGATCAGTACATTAAACTAAATGCAGGACCAATTACTATACTGGGCGGCGTTCCCGACAACAGCAAGGGGATGAATGTATATGAGAACTCATTTACGTCAACTTCTCTCGGGCCGTTCTTCGGAGCCTTTGGAGCAGCAGTCGGCAGTGGTACTTCTCCGGAAGAGGCAATAATGCAATCAAAGGATCTGCTGGTTAAATCTGATGTGCCATATATTAAACCTGAAAGGGTACAGACATTTGAAATAGGATATAAAACTCTGTTATCAGGCAAACTGCTGGTTGATGCAAACTACTACTTCAGCAGCTATAACGACTTTATCCTTAACCAGGTGGTTATGCAGCCGGAAAGTGATGTACTCGGACCTGATGGTAAGATAAATCCCCAGGCTGCAGCTGATCTGCTGAGTGGCAACAGCCATCTGTTCCAGTTGTACACTAATGCATCAGACAAAGTCACTTCACAGGGTGCAACACTCGGACTTACTTATTTACTTCCTAAGAGCTTTACACTCGGAGGTAATGTAACCTGGGCTGAATTCAATTTGCTTAAGGCAGACCCTAATGACATTCCCGCTTTTAATACTCCAAATTTCAGAACAACAGTCACCCTTGGCAAAAATTCAGCTTCACAGAAAATTGGATTTAATCTTGCATGGCGCTGGCAGAATGCTTTTGACTGGGTCGGGACTTTCAATCAGATGGTACCTGGAAAGATCAATGCATACTCAATCATTGATGCCCAGGTATCATATAAACTGCATTCTTTGAAATCGGTACTGAAGATCGGAGCCAATAACCTCTTAAACAATCAGGTTTACCAGGCTTATGGGTCGCCAACAATTGGAGCTGTATATTATGTATCCATAGTCTTTGATCAATTCCTTAACCGTTGATACAGAACAGTTTAAATTCCTCATCCGTGGAGGTAATCTGTTAAAATGTAACTTGTCTAAAGATTGCAATGGCTATGAATAAATTGCTTAAAGGAATATTCTATTACGGAATAATCATTATTGTACTTTTTGAAATCCTTAATGTATACTTCATCATGCCAATGCCTGAAGCCAGGAGATTAAGAGCATAGATCTGGCCTATTTTCTATATGGGCACCGGTGGTATTTCAGGATAGCTTCCGGGATCATGATACTGGTAGGAATGACAAATGCTTTCAATACTAAGAGAAAAGTCTTGCCGGCTCTTTCCCTGGTTACAGCTTTAGTTATTATCTACCTGTTCAATTTCAGGATGAACGCCGATTGCATGTTCAAACAACCGGAAACACTGACTTTCAGATCTCAATCAGAAAATACAGTAGGTGACAGCAGCCTTGCAATATGCGTTGAAAACAATGGAAATGTAAAAGCTTACCCCATAAGATTCATGTCCTATCATCACCAGGTTCAGGACACTATAGGTGGATTACCCCTGATTATCACCTATTGCAATGTTTGCCGGACAGGACGAGCCTTCCATCCGGTGGTAAAAGGACATCACGAAAAATTCAGGCTTGTTGGCATGGATCACTATAATGCAATGTTTGAAGATGAATCAACCGGAAGCTGGTGGAGACAATCAACAGGCGAATCAATCGCAGGTCGGTTGAAAGGCGAGGTGCTGGATGAAGCAGAATCCATGCAGCTGACTGTGAAAAAGCTTTTTGAGCTTTATCCTGATGCCCTTGTTATGCAGGCCGATGATGCATCAAAAATGGAATATGATTCACTCGGCAAATTTGAAAAGGGACTAAGTACCAGTAGACTCACAAGGACCGACACATTGTCCTGGGGAAAAAAATCATGGGTTATTGGTGTACAGACAGGATCAGAAAGCAAAGCCTATGACTGGAATATCCTTAAAAAACAGCATATTATAAATGATGTTATCGGGACAAAACCAATTGTACTGGTATTATCGAATGACGAACAGAGCTTTGCAGCTTTTGAAAGAGCAGCTGATTCAATAATTTTCAAATTCCGGAATGATACAATTATTGCTTCAGGATCAGAATTTGATCTGACTGGTAAAAGTCTTTCACAGGCAACTTCCCGTCTGAATAGAATAAAAACCTACCAGGAGTTCTGGCATAGCTGGCAGACATTCCATCCGGGTACACAACAATTCAAATAATATCGCCTTTGCAAAATTTGCATAAATATCATTTGTTGATATCTTTGAGCCAAATTCTCTGAAAGCCTACACCAAACTGAGAGATTTAACTTAACTAAAACCGGAATCAACCTGATCGATTGCAAATTTCAATGAAAAGGATCCTGCCCTTCCTTCTGTTTATACTTTTTCTTCATGGATTCGCTCATTCTCAGGATCTGGCGACATCAGGCAAACCGATAATGCAGATTATCACCGATTTTCATATCGATTTAAATGATACTGCCAAAACAACCGGTTTCGGTATCAGCAGAGCCTACTTCGGATACAACTACCTTCCCGGTAACAATTTCTCCTTTAAAGTAGTCTTAAACATAGGTACTCCGGAAGATCTTCCAAAGCAGGCTTCACCTCGGAGATATGCATTTTTCAGAGAGGCTTCTGTTACCTACGATAAAGACAGGGTTAAGGTCTCATTCGGGCTGACCACAACCAGGCACTTCGATTATCTTCAGCAGTTCTGGGGAAAAAGATTTATCTCAAATGAGTTTGAAGTACGGAACAAGTACGGCTATATTGCTGATCTTGGTGTGGTACTTGATTACAAAATCAGTGATAAACTCTCCGCAGATATTGCAGTAACAAATGGTGAGGGTTATTCAGAAGTCCAGCTTGACAACGGAGTAAAAACAGCTGCAGGATTGACATACAGGCCAACCAACCATTACGCATTCAGGTTTTACAACGATCTGAACAACAACGACGGAATTTTCCAATATACTTTGTCATCATTTGCAGGAACTGACAACAAATGGATCAATTTTGGAGTATCCCTTCACTATAAAACCAGCATTGATAAAGTTGAGGGACACGATGTGTGGGGTATCTCCTCCACAGGATCAGTCAAACTGTCACGGAAATATGAGATCTTTGCCCGTTATGATTATTCCGGTTCTGTAACTATTCCCGGTGAAACCCAACCCTGGAATTTTGCCAAAGATGGGAACCTTGTGATATTCGGGCTTCAGAAGAATTTTAATGAAAATTTTAAACTAGCTATCGATTATCAGAATTCTATTCCTTATTCAATTAATCTTCCCACATCAGGCTTTATTTTCCTGAATGCGCTGTTCAGGATCTGATACCAGCCGTATAGGCTCGTCCTGCCATAAAAGCTTTCAGGTTGACTTCAACGATCTCCTCCCCTTTTTTTCCAAAGAGATTTTTTATTGCCTCACGGATACTACCTTCAGACATATCAATAAACCATGAGGAAGCTCCCAGTATGACCATATTTCCTGAACGGGCTGATCCGACCTCTTTTGCTATAGTGTCTGCGTCAATAATAATATGATTCTTCACTTTTTTGATCTCAGTGATTATATCTTCGACAGGCGGATAATCCGGAATATTTATGAAGGGGTTTGAATTTGTCACCAGCCATCCCTCTCCGGAAAGCCAGGGAAGATATCTTAAAGATTCCATAGGTTCGACAGAGATTATCAGATCTGCTTTCCCGTGAGGGATCAGGTCAGAGGATACAGGCTTATCGGACAGTCTCAGGTGAGACTGAACATCACCGCCTCTCTGACTCATGCCGTGCACCTCAGACTGTTTAAGGAAGAGTTCATTGGCAACAGCTGCCAGACCTATTGCTGCAGCGATCGATAAGATCCCCTGACCTCCGACGCCGGATAGTATGATGTCATTCTTCATTTTTTTTCATTTTTTAATTATTCAGCTGATGCTTCTGTCCGCTTTCTCCTGGTTGCAGTCTGAATGCACTCACGTGAGGCGATTATCACTGATACATCTTTATATTCAAACTCTTCCCTCATAATACGAACGTTCTCATCGTGATTCTTCCGCAGAGGAACGATCTCAATAACATGTTCAGAAGCGACTCCCAGACCCTCACATATCTGTCTTAATCTCCCTGTTGCCTGTGATTGTTGTCCGCCGGTCATACCTGTGGTTGAATTATCGGTGATAATTATTGTTACAGGTGAATTCTTAACTACAGCATCAAGAAGTCCTGTCATCCCGGAATGAGTAAAGGTGGAATCCCCGATGACTGCAATGGATGGAAATAACCCGGCATCTGCAGCACCGACCGACATAGTAACTGATGCACCCATGTCGACACAGGAAATTATTGAGCAATATGGAGGAAGTGCTGCCAGAGTATAGCAGCCGATATCAGAAAAAACTCTTCCGGGACCAAATGGATTAACCGCTTCATTCAGAGCTGTAAACATATCAGCATGTCCGCATCCTTTACAAAAAGAAGGAGGTCTCATCTTTACCACAGCTGGCACGTTATCACCAAAACTGACAGGTAATCCCAGAGCCCTGGCAACAATGGAGGGATTAAGCTCTCCGTCGCGAGGCACAGTACCGTCGAGTCTTCCGTAAATCTTTATCCCGTTGTCAAGGATTCCCCTGAGTGCTTCTTCAACAACCGGCGCCCCTTCTTCGAGAACAAGAATTTCATCGCAACGTGAAGTAATATCAACTATCAGCTCTTTTGTAAAAGGGTATGCAGAAATTTTCAGAACAGGAAAATCATCGGCTGCATCACTGATATTTTCCATAAGATAGTTATAGGCAATGCCGCATGCTATTATACCAAGCTCTCTTTTCCTTCCATCACTGAAATTATTATACTTACCAAGTCTGAAATCATACTTTACAGTTTCAAATGTTGATAACAGGTTCTTGTATTTTTTCCTGGCAATGGCGGGAAGCAGAACAAACTGACCCGGATCTTCAGGAAGAGTCAGCTTTTTCTCAGGAACAGGCTCTCTTCCTGACACACTGGCTCTTGAATGGGCAAGCCGGGTTGTGATCCTGAACAATACAGGTATCCTGAATTTTTCCGAAAGCTCAAAGGCATCGAAGATCATCTCATATGCCTCCTGCTGATTTGAAGGTTCGAAGCATGGGACAAGGGCAAAACGGCCATAAAATCTCGAATCCTGTTCATTCTGTGATGAATGCATCGAAGGATCATCAGCCGATACTACTATCAGCCCTCCATTAACACCAGTCATCGCTGAATTAATAAAACCATCGGCTGCAACATTAAGTCCCACGTGCTTCATAGCCACCATTGCTCTTTTGCCGGCATATGACATGCCAAGAGCTGCTTCCATGGCAGTTTTTTCATTTGATGACCACTCCCTGTGAACTTTTCGGTCAGCAGCTTCAGGTGAAGCCTGAATATATTCCATAATCTCGGTTGAAGGAGTACCGGGGTAAGCATACATTCCGCTTAATCCCGCATCCAGCGCAGCCTGGGCAATTGCCTCATCACCAAGCAACAGTAGCTTTTTCATATAAGGATCAGATAATAAAGAGGTACAAAATGAGAATCATAATAGTAATTGTATGCTATGTGATAATCGTAAAAATCAAGTAAACAAATATTGGAATATTTTCATTATTAATATATGATGAAAGATCTAAATTATTGAAAACAGTTTATGAGGTTGAAAATATAAGATCCGTCAGTACGTTAAAAAATGGTTAAATGTTTTAGCATTACACTCAATAATGATTATTTTGCAGACGAATTACAAAAGCATCAGAAAACAGGGTTCTAATTGAACAGAGTTATTTATACTATTTTATTGTCAACTGTCACTTTTCTCGCCGTTCACGGTCAGACAACTGAAAGACAAGCATACATTCAGGTTAGCGGATTAATTGTCGATGAGTCGTACAGACCTGTATCAGGCGTTGCTGTAATTTCCAAGAAGCTTAAAAGAGGCACAGTTAGTGAAAGAACCGGCATCTATTCCATACCTAGTACGGCTGATGATACTATATTTTTCAGGGCCCTCGGATTTAAAAGATACCATACCATCATCCCGGAAGCTTTCGAAGGCAGGCAATGCAATGTCGACATTATACTTGATATTGATACAATTACAATCCGTGAGGTAACGATCCTGCCATGGAAGACCTATAATGATTTTCTCAAGGATATGACAAAAGAAAAGCCGGTTGATCCTATCATTGAAAACATGAATGATAACCTGGCTTCAATCTATGTGGCGATGTCTAATCAGGTTGGTGTAAGAGTCTCACCAGAGGCAGGTTACAGGTATGCCATGAATCAGAATTTTGATGCCATGGCAACCCATCAGCAGTATCCGGTAAATAACCTGCTTAATCCTTTCGCGTGGGCAAAGTTTGTCAGCGGGATCAAACACGGGCTGTTCAAAAATCAGAAGTTTAATAAACCTGCCGAGGCGAAGGTCAGGAAAAAGGCAAAAACAAAAAATAAATAGCAGTTTAGATAGGCGCGATCAGAAAGCGGAATTTGACAGTGAATTTCTAAAGGAATACTCATTTACCGATTTTCTGGGTCGTCTTTGTTCATCTCTTTTTAACAGTTCAGGAGAAAGGTTATTTCCGTCACCCATATAACCTATTGCCATAACAGCAACAGGCTCAATAGTTTCATCAAGTCTGAAATACTCTTTAACCTTTTCAGCAGAAAAACCGCCCATCTGGTGAACATAAATATCCAGCGCAAGCGCCTGCATAAGCATATTTGTTACGGCCATGCCCGTATCATGGAAAGCATATCTGTTGATCTTGTTGTTTTTAGAGAATCGGGTCCTTGCCATACTTATCACAAGTGAATAGGCCTCTTTTGCCCAAACCCGGTTAGACTCATTCAGGAAATCAACGTAATCACTGAATGTTTTTCCGTCATTCTGTGTGGTATATACAAATATCCATGGCTGTTCATTATTACACGATGGAGCATAGCCTGCAGCCTCAAACATCGCCTTCAGCTTGAATTCTTCTACCGGAGCCGGAGAGAAGGCGTATGGACTCCATCTTTCCTGTATAATCTCGAGAATCAGTTCTGTTTTCATTTCATTTCTATGTTTTAATAAATCTTTCCTGATTATCTGACAGGCAAAAACTGGAGTTACAATAAATTATTAGAGTGATCAGATAGGTATACAAAAGTAATAATTTATAATTTCGCATTCATGAAAAAGTATGAAGGGAAACTTGTGGGGATACTCGGAACTGTGATAATCCATCTCATTGCCGGAATAATATTCATGTCGTTCCAGATAAGTTCGCTGCGTAATGAAATAAAGGAAGTATTTCAGGTAGAGTTTACACCTGAGGATGAGATAAAGCAAGAAGATAAGGCAAAGCTGATAGAGGTACCAGCTACTACGGTTGAAAAGATCCTTCAGGGAGATAAAGAGATGCTCAACATAGCCAGGAACCTCGCAAACAAGGGAGATCCCCGGATCAATCCTGACGACTATATTGACAAAGTCAAGGAGGAACTTATAAAGAGCGGAAAGCTTGGAAAGGATAATTATATCGACGAGCAGAAAAGGGCAACCGCTATGAAAGATGATGAAAGCATAACAACTGGCGAGAAAGATACTGCCCGCTATAAACCTGATAGTCCTGATAAGTCACAGGAGATGGCAGCCAATTACAAGGGACCAACCCGGATTTATTATGATCTGGCAGGAAGGACACACACTTACCTTCCTATTCCAATATATAAATGCCAGGGTGAAGGTAAGGTTGTGATGTCGATTCAGGTAAATCAGAAAGGTATTGTTGAAAAAGTACAGGTGCTGGAGAATGAAAGCAGCACCTCCGATCCCTGCCTTATTGAGACGGCAGTAACAACAGCCGGAATTTCGAGGTTTAATTCCGACATAAATTCACCCAAAATACAGACAGGAACCCTCTCCTATCACTTTGTGGCTCAATAACAATATTCGCAATCAACATCATTCGATGGTCATCCGGCCTTACACCTTCGCCAAGGCTACAGTGTATAAAATCCGCGTCATTCATAGTCATTCGGCCTGCGGCCGTCATTCGATGGTCATTTGGCCTGCGGCCGTCATTTATTGTAAAGTACTGCTAGACCTGACCAATGACCACTTAATGACCACTTAATGACCACTTAATGACCACTTAATGACCACTTAACGACCACTAATGACCTGCGCAATGACATAAATGACTATTGAATGACATCCTGATGGCTACCTAAAAGAGTGTATTCCCAGAAGGATAGGTATATGGCTTTATAACCTCCGGTGTATTGCGGTCAGCTCCCCGGTCATTTATCAGCGGACTTACAGTATGGGCCTGAAGAAGATCAGAGGGGTAAGGCCTGAGAACTGAGAGAGCATCAGAGAGGGTTGAGGATTGTTTTATCCAGATTTCCTCTGATTGTTTATCGAGGATAACAGGCATTCTTTTTAGCGGAGTTATGAATTTCAGCCATAAGGTCATTTGCATCAGTTGTAATAATGGAGAAAGTAGATAAAGCTCACCTGTACTGCTGTCGACCCAATCGTCGAACACCCCGGCTAATGACAAAATCTCATTATTTGAATGGAAAATATAAAATGGGGTTTTCGTCTTTCCTGAATGTTGCCATTCAAAGAACCCCTTAACCGGAATAATGCAACGTTTTGATTTTACCGATGAGGAGAATGAGGGTTTTGTATCTATACTCTCAGACCTGGCATTGAATGTTTTATAACGTATTATGTCAGCATCCTCAGGGCTCCTTGTCCATGATGGTATGAGGCCCCATTTCAGAACTCTTATCTTTGTGGGTTCCGGGGAACAAACTGACGGTATTGACGGAAGTGCGTATGCGTGATAATAATAACTAGGCCTGTATTTATCAGGATCTATCAAGGTCGCACCATAACGGTTTTCAAGCTCCTCTTTAATAAGATTAACATTAACCGTGAAACACATTATTACCTTGTTGTATATTCTGTTAACGCAGAATTTAAAGGCAGTGGGATTGAATTATTGAACAGATCATATTCCGGTAAAGGATCGATCCGGGCAACTACCTTGTTCATCATATTACTTATATAGGAATAGATTTCAGGACCATTCCAGGCGCTGGAATTAAGAAGCACCACCCAAGCTGTTCCGTCTGGTTGTCTTTTAAGCATACCTGCACTTCCGGGGAATGAACCTGTTCTCCACCAGTTTCCGTCCATCACAGTTCCTTTCCATCCTACTGGTGCAAAGCCATTGCTTAAGTCGGTCATGAACTGTATGCTCTGATTGCCTAAAATGTCGGGGCGTGTCTGAAATCCATCGACAGCAAGCAATAATCTCATCAGATCCGGAGCTGTAGCTATCCAGGCTCCTGCACCTCCAAGAGCTCTTATATCATTACCGCCATACCTTGGAGTAACCATTTCACCGGTTCCATAAATAGAAGGTTTGAGAACTACATCAGATGGCTCATAATATGTCACCTCGAAAGGAGCTTTTTCCGTTGGAAGATTCCCTGCAATAGTCATATCATATATGCCCAGCGGTTCCAGAACTGAATGTTTACAATACTTTTCATATGACATTCCGCTGACTTTTTCAATAACCAGACCAAGGACACTGTATCCCAGATTAGAATATGCCCGTCCCATGCCAGGGGTGTAATGAAGTCTTTTATCCAAAGCAAATCTGACAATTGTCTTTGTATCCACCGGTGGCTTGACCTTCATGGCTTCTGCAACAACAATTGGCATAAACATCTGATCTCCATATCTTTGCGTCCACCCGGCCTCATGACTTAAAAGCTGAGCTACAGTAATATCATTTACACGGCTATCTTTAGGTCCTGAGAAATACGGATCATTCAGAATACCATCCTGACCAAAAACTTTAGCCTCAAGTGAAAGTTTTCCCTCCTCCTGAAGTTTCATCACTGCAATAGCCGTAATAAGTTTTGATATACTTGCAACTCTGAACTGATTATATGGCTGAGTCGGGGTCCTGGCTATGGTATCGGCATATCCAAAGCCTCTCGCAAAAATAAGCCTCCCATTCCTGGAGACTGCAACTGATGCTCCGGCAATTGACCATTTATGCATAAATGAATTAATCACCTTTTCAGCATCCGGATAATCCTGAACTCCCGGAGTATTGTTCGTAATCCTTACATTGCTCGGTACAAGTTTATCAGCTATCACCACATTGTTCTCCTGAGCTCCGGGATGTATACTTACTAATAAAAGCAAGGTGATAAACAAAATTATTTTTGCAGACCTGGTCAATTATTTTATTTTTTAATCCGGTAAAAATAGAAAGTATTTCATTAAGAGTGCATATATTTTACAAAATTTGATATAATGATGCTAATTATAACATTTTTTAATAAATTTCCTGATTCTGTGGAAGAATATGTAAATAATAAAGAATCAAAAAATTAACTTTGCGATATGCCGGTATACAGGAAATATATACTGCGAATGTTGATCTATGGCCTTGTTTTGTGCCATTCCGCTGCTATTTCAGCTCAGCAGGATACAATTGAAACTTATAATTATGGGATTGAGCTGATTGACACATCTGATTATGTTCCATCATTTTATGAAGGCTCATCCGGCTTAAACCTGATGATTGCAGCTTCCCGCGGATATATTTCAGAGATTGATCGTCTTATTAGGATTGGCGCTGATATCAATAGTACAACAAATGAAGGAGTCACCCCTTTGATTTACGCAGTAATCAACAACAGGTATGAGGCTGTTAAAGCTTTGCTGAAATATAAACCTGAAATTGATAAAGTAACTTCAGATTACCAAACACCTCTTCTCATATCAGTAAAAAACGATAGTCCGGATATCTGTGAAGAGCTGATCAGAGCAGGGGCAGATGTTGACCTGCCGGACAGACATGGGGCAACACCACTGCACTATGCCGCATTATACGGCTATCTCGATATTGCAGATATGCTGTTATATTATAATGCAAACATTGACCAAAAATCAGATGAAGGGGTTACTCCTTTGCTTGCTTCAATTATAGCCGGGTTTGCTAATGTAGCAGACCTGCTTGTTCAGAACGGAGCCAACATGGAAACTAGGAACAATGACGGAGATACTCCCTTTCTGATGGCCGCACTGAATGGCGATACACTGATAATGGATCTTTTGTACAAACATGGTGTCGACATTTATACCACGAATAAAGAGAATTATACTGCCCTCGACCTTGCAATATCAGCAAACCAGACCGAAGCGGTAAATTATCTTCTCAAAATTGGAGACAAGTGGAACATCACTTCAGGAAATGCAGTAAATCCTTATCTGGTGGCAGCAAAATACAGGAGAAAGGAATTAATACCCCTTCTGAAGGAGCATAATGTCCCGGGAAAGATTAGATACGGGATCGACCAGGCATCAGTGACAATATCTTCCCGGTTTACAATGAAAGATTACTATACCGGTTTCAGCATGTCACTTAAGGAACCATTTCTCAACGGAGGGATTATTGCCGGGACAGATATGAAATTATGGTACACCAGGGTATTGGTTCAAAACTCCGAAAATTTGTTTCATCAGTACTTTGACAAAGGATATCTTGCATATGCAGGTGTATTTAAAGACTTTACACTCTATGAGAATCCATTCAGATCAAATATTTTATTGTCTGCCTCCCTCAAAGCAGGTTATTCCTTTGGACATACAATGAAAGGAACATTATTATTTCCTGCCAATGAATTTGTGATGATACCCGATGTTGCAATAAAATGGAATATAAAGAACTTCTCAATTCTGACAGGAATGGAATATATAAAATCACAGTTTTACCATATAGGACCGGTATGGTTAAGGGTTGGTATGTCGTATACGTTGTTTTTCGACAGGATCAGAACAGATGTAAAACCTTTAAAATGGTATTGAAAGCATGGGAAAATTTATCAGGATCCTGACTCTTCTAATATTAGTTTTTTCTTTCTCCTGCGAGGATCAGACTTTTATTATAGAATGTTCCGACTGCAAACCCGATGAGCCGGTTGATGCCGAATTATTTGCAGATCTGGACCCCGATTACTATTACGAATCACTTGTACAGATCTGGGAAGGCAACCTGGAGGACAGCATTCTTGTTGGAAGCTATCCCGCTTACAGCAGGACATTCACCCAGTCAGTAATACTTAATAAGAAGTATACCATCACTGCAACATATATTACTAGCAAAGGAACCTTTATTGCAGTTGACTCTGCAACTCCAAGGGTCAAATATGAAAAAGCACAGTGCGAGGAAGAGTGCTTTTATGTGTATGATACCAAATGCAACCTGAAGTTAAAGTACTTTAATTAGACTGTGCTATCGTTTTAAGCCCTTGGATATTTAAATAAAGGCTGACCTGCGATACCTTTTTCCTTTATCGCCTGAATCTCAGCATCTTTTAATGGCTTAACGGATGAAGCTACATTTAATGCTGTTTTGAACAATCTTATATCACCAGGTGTAAGGGCAGCCGTTACGGGATGT
Source organism: Bacteroidales bacterium (assembly GCA_016715075.1). Lineage (GTDB taxonomy): Bacteria > Bacteroidota > Bacteroidia > Bacteroidales > VadinHA17 > LD21. The sequence goes on along the minus strand of JADKBK010000006.1, from coordinate 149,199 downwards.
GACAGGGTAAAACTAAGTCCCATTTTAATATCCTCAGGTGTCACCAGTGGTTCGTACCAGCATTTTGGGTATTCCTTATTCTCAACACCTTTTGGCAGCGGAGCTTTTGCCATTGATTTCAGTGCCAGAATGCCCATTTTTTTCTGATGTGCCTTTTCAAGCACCTGTGGACCGAAATTACCTGCATTCCACGTAACATAATTTACAGGAAACAGGATAGTATCAAAATCATATCTGTCCATCATTGCCATTGCTGCTTCCACAGAGTGTGCTGAAAATCCCAGAAAACGGATTTTGCCCTCCTTCTTTGCCTCCTGATAGGTTTCCATTGCTCCGCCAGGTGCAAAAATACTTTCAACATCTTCAGGAGTTATAACTGCATGAAACTGATAGAGATCAAAATGGTCAGTACGTAGATTCCTAAGAGATTGTTCAAGTTCTTTACGAGCGCCATCTCTGCCTCTTTCTGTGGTTTTACATGCAAGAAAAACACTCTTTCTGTAAGGTTCGAGCGCAGGCCCGAGCTTTATCTCAGCATCACCATATGTCGGAGCAACATCAAAGTAATTAACACCTGAATCAATTGCAAGTTTTACTGCGTCTGATGCCTCAGCAGGTGTTGCATCTTTTACAATTATCCCGCCGAATCCGATCATAGATAACATTTCCCCTGTAAGTCCAAGTGACCTTTTCTCTACCTTTCCGGGAAGCGATTCCCTGACTATTGCAGTAAGATCTGCAGGAAACAGGCTCGCCATTGGACCAACAATGGCCGATGTCTTAATAAAATCACGTCTTTTCATATTTGTCTTTTTTCAAATGTTAAAAGCTGCTTCTTTTAAAACTATCTGCAAAAAAATCTAATTATATATGTATAACCGGTTTTGTGCTGTAAACAACCTCCTCGTTCTTGTAATAGACTCTTTCCAGGAACAAGCCGCTCGGCGGTGCTGTAAGCCTGGCAGGAATATCCGATTTAGCCCTGAAGAATGAGCCGATGTCAGCAGAGGAGAGTTTGCCACGTCCCGCTTCAACCAGGACACCAGTCATACGACGGACCTGTTTCCAAAGAAAATGCGATCCGATGACATGAAAAATTATCAAATCACCAAATTCAGTGACAGATGCATGCAAGACCTCTGCTTTTGTTGAAGATTGTTCCTGATCATCATCAGTAAATGACCGGTAATCTTTAAGCCCTGGAAAAATCTTTGCTGCTTCATTCATTTTCTCAACATCGAGCTGATCTTTTATCCACCAGACAAATTTTTTACCAAATGCAGTTCTCCTTCTGCTGATCTGATAAATATAACTCCTCGCATTGGCATCGTACCTTGCATGGAATTTTGGATGAGCCTCTTCAACTTTTATAATGCTTATATCCGGCGGCAGCCGGTCGTTTATTCCATACTTTATACGAAGCAGTTCCAGATCTGTATCCACACCAAGATGAGCCACCTGTGCAAGGGCATGCACTCCTCCATCGGTACGACCGGCACCAAATAAATCAATCTCCCCGGTACCGAATAATTCCCTGCAGGCATCCAGCAGTTCTCCCTGTATTGTCTTGCCCCCCTTTTGCATCTGCCATCCTGAATAACGGGTGCCATCATATTCCACTGTAAGTTTGAACCGGCTCATCTTATCTTTATTAAATATTACACAAAGGTACAATTATTCATCGAGTTTAAAATTAAGTGATATTCCGGATGCTTAGCCTTCCTCCTTCTAATCTTAGAATCATATTAACGGCTTCAGATCTCAGCTTAAATGCAATTGCATATTAATAATCTACAAGAATTTATTTTAGATGAACTTTCCATCGTTTGCACTTGTTTGAATGGTAACAGGGTTTTACTATTTTTGTGCTATTGGGAACCCGTTAATGAAATAATTTCATACAAATGAAAAAAGGATACATGAATCCATATTTAGTAGGAACAATGCTTGGGATAGTTCTTCTCCTGGCTATGTTTCTTTCAGGGAGAGGTCTGGGCGCCAGCGGAGGATTGAAATACTGTGCGGTTGCAATTATAGGAGCAGTAGACAGGCAGCATGCAGAAGATTCAATCTACTACAGTAAATACTTTGAAAATGGAAAAAAGCCTTTAAATAACTGGCTCACATTCGAAATATTGGGGGTTGTTGCCGGCGGGTTTATTTCAGGTGCAGTTTCTAACAGGTTGAAATTTAAAATTGAAAAATCTCCCAAAATTTCAAATGTCAGGCGTCTGGTATTTGCTTTTACAGGTGGGCTCTTCTTTGTTTATGGCGCCCAGCTGGCGAGAGGATGCACAAGCGGTGCAGCCCTGTCAGGAATGGCTGTTCTGTCAGTTGCCGGATTTGTGACTATGATTGCAATTTTCGGATCAGCATATGGTTTTGCTTACTTCTTCAGAAAAAACTGGATATAATGGGACCAATTTCATCACTTGTAACAATACCTGAGTGGCTCGATATATTAATTGCCCTGTTGATAGGCACAGGCTTCGGATTCGCACTGGAACAGGCGGGATTTTCATCAAGCCGTAAACTGGTCGGCATGTTCTACGGTTATGATACCACTGTAATAAAGGTCTTTTTTACAGCAGCCATAGTAGCCCTTGTAGGGTCTCAGTTCCTTAGCTTCTTCGGTTTACTGAACCTTAATCAGGTATTTGTAAACGAGTTTTATGTATATGCTTCAATAGTTGGGGGAGTGATCATGGGTGCCGGATTTATTATGGGAGGGTTTTGTCCGGGAACAGGACTAAGCGCAATGTCAATAGGTAAGATTGATGCAATAGTTTATGTTGCCGGAGGAGTGACAGGAGCAATTCTTTTTGCTGAAACCTATCCCCTGATACAAAACCTTGCAAATGGTTCATACAGGGGACCGGTAAAAATAGATGAGGCTCTGGGAATACCGAAAGGGCTTTTCATATTCCTCCTGATAGCCACAGCAGCAGTCATGTTCTGGATAGGGGAAATGGCTGAAAAGAGATTTTCCCGTCCTGATATTACCAGCGAACTTTAAAATTCAGAAAAATGAATTCACGAGAAAAACTTTCAGCAATACTTTTAAGCCTTGGCCTTATTCTCGCTCTGCTGCCTCTGTCCTCAAACCGGTCATTTAACAGCAGACCTGATAAGGTACTGATGGAAGTACTTGATCAGCAGAGTTATCTTACAACAGATCAGGTGGCACGTTATGTTGCATCAGAGGATAATACTGTGCAGCTGATTGATGTCCGATCAAAAGAAGAATTCAATGCATTCAATATCCCCGGATCGATTAATGCACCATACGATCAGTTTCTGGACAATGATCCGGACAGGATATTAAACAGCGGGAAAACAAAATATATCTTTTATTCCAATGGAGATCTCAACTCAAATTATGCTCTTGCTATAGCCAGAGGGTTAAAATACAATAACACCTATGTAATGAAAGGCGGATTGAATGAATGGTTCACCACCGTGATGAACAGCAGTTTCTCTGGTGAGAAGATATCAGCCAGGGAGAATGCTCTGTATGAAAACAGGTTGAGGGCCAGGAAATTGTTCCGCGAAATTAACTCTCTCCCTGACAGTCTGAAGCAGAAATTCATGGAGTCGAAACGTATTGCAGCGAAAAAGCTTGATGGCGGATGTGAATAAAAGGACAAATACCACATACTGATGAACCTGATTAAAAGATACAGAATAATTCTCATTATAACCATACCGGTTTTGATGCTTCTGGCCGCAAGAATACTTACCCCCGGAAGCTTTAAATATGATGCAAGGAAATGGGCTGAACCTTCATTCGGTGGAGCTAACTTAGTAAGCCCTGCAGAAATTGTAAGCCTGCCTGGGCAAAAGCTCATAGTGAATCTTGAAAAAAGCAATACAGGATTGGCAGGTACTTCAGTTGATGAAATAAATATTTCACCTGACTCACTTCTGGAAAGAAAGTATCTTGATATTCTTAAAAATCATAAGGGAGCTATTGTCATTTCTTCAGCCGATCCTTCGCTTTCAGCCAGGATCTGGATGGTGATAAGTCAGACTGGTTGCAGAAATCTGTATATCCTCACTGGCAATGACTACAATGAAGCTTTTAATAGCGAATTCCGGCCTGATACAGTGACCAAACCGGAATTCTGAAATTTTAATTTAAAGAGAACGTTTATTTTACAGTCTCAAAATTATTAATATCAGCCTCACCGAAGGGAAGCCATGACAGGCTCACTCTCTCTTTAGACATCTTATCGAACATAAAGCTGTTGTTACCATATTTTAAGGTTCTGGCATCATATCCGAATAGTCTGAAAAAGGCTGTTGCGAATCCGGAATTATGTCCGGTACCACAATAAACAACTATTGGTTTGTCTGATGGAATAGTAGCCATCTCTTCAGCAAATCCAAGAGTTGCTTCAGGTTTATACCGTATTGCACCGGGAATGTGCCCGTCTTCATATTTGTCTTTTCTCTCGAGATTGATGATGTAGTAATTCTGAGGATGGGAAAATACTTCATCAGCTGAAATCATAATATCTCCGGTCCCTGCTTCAAAAAGTTTATTAAATCTTGCAGCTCCGATATCTTCTCCGGTACTCTTTCCTGTAGCCAGGTCGGGCATGGTACCTGCAATGGGCTTCTCATTCACTATGGTTTCAAGATTAGCTTCATATTTCCCAGAAACACCTTTCAGCCATGCCGTTTGTGCCAGGCTCTTGTTCCATGCACTCATTCCCCATCTCATTGCATATACATTACCATAGCCCATAAGCCTTAACAGGCAGGTCGTATAGCTTGAAAGCTGTCCGTCAGCACAAACCATTATTATCTTGTCGTACTCAAACGGCTTTATACCCGTTTCAAAATAGCCCGGCAGATCTTCAAATCGTTTATTTACGGCACCTTTAATATGTCCGGCAGAATATTGGTCATCCGGTCTCAGGTCTACTACCAGAATATTCTTTCCAATATTTTCATGAACTATTGAAGCCTTTATGAGTGAAGGAAAAACCTGACTATTGACGTAATCGCCATTGTCGATCAGATCCTTAAGCAGCAAAGCTGTTTCATTTCCAATTACAGGAGCAGCTGTTACTTTTTCAGCAGGAAGAGCCTCGGCTGCCGGCTTAATGGCAGTATTATTACCGCTGCACCCCGCAATAAAAGTTATTAATAAACTAATTGCAGCAACTACCTGTGTATATCTAATATTCATATCAGAGAACTGTTAAATTTTTACAGGAACCCTGTCCTTGTCAAAGGTAAGTGTCTCTGTACGGTTGCCCTGATCATCATATTTATACTCAGTAATTGCAATGCCACTCTCCGGATCGTTGATCAGATTCCTGCTTTTATCCATATTTCTGCTCTCAATCAAAGCTCCGTGTTCATCATATTTATTCTGCTCAACAGGAATAAGCTTTCCTGTGACAAATTCATTATCCTGATCATAAACCTCTGTTTCAAGGGAATAGCCATTTTCATCAACTTTTGTTACGCGCTTTGACCAGCCCCAGTAGAGATTTGACATCTGTCCGAATACATTGAATACGGAAAACTGTTCGACATCACCATTTTCATTAGGTGAGAAGGTGAAATAAGAAACACCTATATCACCGCAGTTTTCAGCTGTACAGTTATAGAGTGTATCGGCCTTATAGTTCGCCATCCTTGTCATATACCCTTTGTCATTATAGCTGAATCTGAGTTCAAAGAAGGGACAGAAGGGATTCATCACAACCTCCTCATTAGCCAGATTATATCTGAGCTCCCTTACCATTCCGTCTGCCAGGATATTCCAGTTGTATAAATGAATCTTATTCCTGTTTTCAACAGGTGCTCCTTCTTTATTAAGGAATTTAAGTGAGCTTCTGATACCTTTATCATCAAGAGTATACTCGGCTGTATATACTCCCGACGACTCAATCTGCTCATTATTCTTGTTAAAATACTTTTTAAGCTGCTTGTTATCCGCATACTCATAGGTGATTTTTGCAGCCCCCCCCAATGATGAATAGTCTAGGAGAACATTATTGCGTCCGAATTCTACTGAAAGAAGCCGTCCTGTATTGTCATAAGTAAACTTGTAATTATTTACGGCAGCAGCCTGCTCTGCAGTAAGAGGATGAGTACCTTTCTCAATATCATATGGTGTCTCGCTGAACTGCAGAGATCTGTAATACTCCACACCGGTTTGCCCACCTTTTTTTTCTGAATTACTGCTACATGACGATAGACCAAGGCCAATAATAACGGCCAGTACTACAGGAATAATCATTTTTCTAAGTCCCATTTTGTGATTTTTTTAGTATTAATTATTTGTAAAATTATTATTATAGATGCGCCAAAACATATGAATCAACTAATTAACAAGAAAATTTGAAAAAAGTTTAATTTATAATATTAAGTTGGCTGAATATTATCAGCGAGACAGATTTATATATACTCTGACCGGCGTCCAGGGTGAGCTTTTAAAATTCATTAAAAGAAGGGATACTGGCAATTAAATAAATAAATTTAAAGATAATTAGTAGATTTGGAAAAAAATAAGTGCCATGGACCAGTTCAGGAATCACCCTCTTTATATGCAACACAATATAGATACCGCAATGAGTTCATTGTGGGACTTTTACAAGAAAAGGTTTATTCCTCTTTTTCTGATCTCCTTCGTAATGTCGCTGGCGCTTCAGTATATCTCCACATACGTCAATATTCAGGAACTTTCCACAATAACAGATCCGATGTTAATGCTGGGAAAAATGAAAGAGATGATGGTTCCTGTATTGATCATTTCCCTGATAAATCTTCTGTTTAGTGTCGTTTTGCAGTATTATATTCTATATAACCCACTCAGCAGCGAGAATAATATTTTAGTTGCAGTACTGAAATCGATGAAATATTTTGTACCCTATCTTATTGTAATGATTCTGCTGGCGATTGCTGCCTCAGTGGCTATTATTCTGGGTATATTGCTTCTCGTGGTTGGTGTCTTTTTTTCAATTCTGTATGTGATGACCCTTTACCTTTTTATTCTTCCTGTTATGATGGCTGAGGAAGCCAATATAGCAGATACTATTACAAGGACAATCAAACTTTCGCACAGGAACTTCTGGTCAAACATTGGTTGGGTTGCTGTATTTCTTATAATTTTAGTTGTTTTAACATTAATCTTTTCGGGTATTATCCTTCTGCCGTTTACGGGCAGCTTCATCAAGACAATTGCGAACCCCGGAGAGACCACTGATCTTGTCAATATGACGCAGAATCCTCTTTTTATTATACTGTCTGCTCTTGTCGGGGCCCTTACACTTCCTCTAATACCGCTCTTTTCCTGCATTCTTTATTTCAATGCGAGAGCCAGGGAGGAGATGAGTGAGGTGGTCACTATCATTGAACCTGAGAAAGACAGGGTGAGAGTTGAGGATCTTTATGCAAAGCCCTATTCAGATGATCATCCTGATAATCCGGACAATAAAGGTTAAAAGTCATTGGCTTCGGGCTGACTTTTAACATTAGCAATAAATTTCTTAATACTCTGACCTCAGATTAGAGATTGGAGATCAGAGATCATTCTCCCCCTTAACATATCCGAAGTTAGCAAGGATCCCTCCGTCCACAAAAAGGATATGACCATTTACGAAATTACTGGCTTTTGATGCAAGAAACAGGGCTGCATTTGCCACATCTTCCGGTTCGCCCCACCGCCCTGCAGGCGTTCGGGTCATAACCAGATCATTGAAAGGATGACCGTTCTCCCGTATCGGTGCGGTCTGCGCGGTTGCAATATAGCCTGGTCCTATGCCGTTTATCTGAATATTATATTTTGCCCACTCGCATGTCATACTCTGAGTAAGTAATTTTAAACCGCCTTTGGCAGAAGCATAAGCGGAGACCGTATTTCGACCGTATACGCTCATCATTGAACACATATTTATGATTTTCCCGCTCCTTTTTTCAATCATTTTCGGGACTACTCTCCTCGAGACTATCAGGGGTGCGACCAGGTCTACCTCAATAACCTGCTTATAGTCAGATATTGCCATCTCAAGTATGGGGATCCTCTTTATTATTCCGGCATTATTCACCAGTATATCGACTGATCCGACGCTCTTCTCAATTATGCCAATTCCCCTGTCAACATCAGCCTCGTCAGTGACATCAAATCTGAGAACAAAGACATCAAGTCCTGCCTTTTTGTAGTTCTCCCTGCATGCCTGGAGTTTCACCTCATTCAGGTCGTTAACACACACTTTTGCTCCGGCCTTTGCAAGCAGGATACCCGTAGCAAGACCTATGCCATGAGTACCTCCGGTAACCAGAGCTACCTTACCTGTAAGATCAAATAAATCAGTCATATATAGAAATGTTTATGTGTAATTCAAATGTTTTGTTGCTATTTCTTACCCCCCCGGCCCCCCCTGAGTGGGGGGTAAAAATCTGGTAATAACACTGATTTACCCCCTCCCTCCGGGGGGGGCCGGGGGGGGGTGCAAGTCACATAGACTGGCCTATTTCAGTGTATCCGGGTACCGCACATCCATGTCCCCGTAGTCGAGGTTCTCTCCTGCCATTCCCCAGATAAAGGTATAATTCGACGTTCCCGCGGCGCTGTGTATACTCCATGAAGGCGAGAGGACTGCTTGTTCATTCTTCATCCAGATATGCCTTGTCTCATCTGGATTTCCCATGAAATGACATATAGCCTGGTGCTCCGGGACTTCAAAATAGAAGTACGCCTCCATCCGTCTGTTATGTGTATGAACCGGCATTGTATTCCAAACACTGCCCGTCCTTAGTTCTGTCATCCCCATCTGAAGCTGACAGGTGGGTACAATACTGTTTACCAATAATTTATTAAGAGTACGATGATTTGAGGATTCAGGATTTCCAAGCACTACTATCTCAGCGTCAGCCCTGGTGATCTTTCGTGAAGGGTAAGCATGATGTGCTGGCGCTGAGTTAATATACAGACGGGCCGGATTAGCAGGATCGGCAGATCTGAAAACAACGTTCCTTGTCCCCATTCCAAGATAAAGTGCCTCTTTGAACCCGATTTTATATAGCAGATCACCTGCCTTAACCTCGGCATCGCCTCCAATATTGATAATTCCCATCTCCCTGCGGTCAAGAAACTGTTCTGATTTAAGCAGCTCTGAAGTTTCAAGCGCCAGCTCCCTGGTCACAGGCATTGCCCCTCCTACCATGTAGCGGTCATAAAGTGAGTAAACAAGTGAAATATCATCAGGTATAAAGACATTTTCAATAAGAAACTGATCCCTGAGCTTTCCTGTATCATAGCTTTTAACATCATCCGGATGTGATGCATATCTTAGTTCTGTTTTCATAATAATTCGGAATTTGATTTAAACTTTCGTGTGGAGTCTGAGGCCTCCCTCTTACAATATCCCGTTATTTATAAGCTTTGTGATTTCTGTCCCGGCCATGAGAAATCCTCCGACACCATAAACTTCAGTCATATCTTTTGTGACGGCTTTGGGATCTGCTCCAATTGGCTGTATGAAGCCCACTTTTCCATCCGGTCCCACATTAGTAACCATTGATTTCCATCCTTTAATTATAGCAGGCAGATAAGTTTCCTTATCAAGGTAACCATTATTAATGCCCCAGGCAAAGCCATAGACAAAAAATGCAGTGGCGCTCATCTCCGGATTGGGATAACTGGCAGGATCCAGCAAACTTGCATGCCAGAAACCATCAGCTGACTGAAGTGAGAGAATCTTTGCAGCCATATCTTTATAAATTTTCACAAAATATTCTTTATTTTCATATCCTGCCGGTAGCTCAGTTAATATCACAGGAAGGCCGGCAAATACCCATCCGTTGCCGCGTCCCCAGAAGACTTTTTTTCCATTAGCTTCCTTCATAGTGAAATATCTGGAATCCCTGTAATATAGATATTCCTCCTTATCATAAAGATAATCAGTCGTTAACTGGAATTCCTGGAACATAAAGTCGAGGTATTTCTTCTCTCCTGTCACATTAGCCATTTTAGTCCAAACTGTCGGTCCCATGAAAAGAGCATCACACCAGGCCCAGCGCTCAGTTGGCCAATAGGTGTCTGTATATGTAAACTCAAGTGAGCCGGTTGCCGGATCCTGGAGAATACTATCCAGATGTGCTCTCACCGGTTCAATCATTTTAATATCCTTATACTTTCTGTAAAGTTCTATGTAGGTCTGGCCAACACAATAATCATCTGCATGATATCTGCCAAGCGGAGTATCAGGTTTTTTATCTGACCATGCATTCAGCTCAGCTTTACCTTTCAGCCATTCATAATAAGTATCATCACCTGCTATTCCGGCCCACTGCACCATTCCTGCATACAGAGCTGCATTTGTCCAGTCAGCCGTATGATGGGTAAGGGGTGTTTTGATCTGCCAGTCTGCAATTGCTTTCAGAACATTTTTAACGTCACTGACTGTGAGATCGTCCCTGAAAGAAGCTACTGGCTTATTATTGGAACATGATGAAAAAAATGTCAGAATGAGTAAAAACAGAAGAATGGGTTTTGGATTTTTCATGGATTTCGTTTTAAAATTGATGTCAAATGAAAACTGAATAATGGTTCAGGAATAAACCTATAGTTAAATTTTATAATAATTCTATGCTATAATCATTCTAACTCTGAAAAACTGAAACGCTATTATTAATGACATTTCACATATTTCTTGAATAATTGGATTGAATTTCATAATTTCGTGATCGTTAACGAAACAATAATCTTCAAATTTAAATATTTTTACAATCCTCTGGAAGATATGAAGTCATTTATTAATGAGAATTTTCTGCTTGGGAATAAAACTGCCGGAAAGCTTTATCATAAATATGCTGAAAATCAACCTATAATAGATTTTCACTGTCATCTCTCCCCTGCCATGATCGCTGATGATCGTCATTTCAGCAATCTTTCGCAGGCGTGGCTTGAAGGTGATCACTATAAATGGAGGGCAATGCGGGGCAATGGAGTAACCGAAAGATACTGCACTGGAAATGCTTCTGACATTGAGAAGTTCCGGAAATGGGCTGAGACAGTCCCGGCAACTGTGGGAAATCCGCTATATCACTGGACACATCTTGAGCTGGCAAGGTATTTCGATATTTATGAACTCCTCTCACCCTCTTCTGCTGAAGGGATATATGAAAAAGCATCAGCCATGCTCAGGACAAAGGAGTTCACTACCAGATCAATGATAAGAAAAATGAATGCAGAGATCATCTGCACCACTGATGATCCGGCAGATTCACTTGAACATCACATTAAGCTTAAAAAAACTTTCGAGACGACAGTACTGCCCACCTTCAGGCCGGATAATGTCCTCAAAACTGATGATCCGGAAAAATTCAAAAAATATGTTCAGCATCTTGCACACTCTAGTGGTTCAGGCATAAGGACATTTTACAACCTTATTGAAGCACTTCACAGAAGACATTCATTCTTTCATGAAGCAGGATGCCGGCTATCTGATCATGGTATGGACCGCTTCTATTATTCTGAATGCACGCCTTCGGAGGTGAATGCTATTTTCAAGAAGCTTCTCAGGGGAAATACCTTATCATCAGAAGAGACTGAGAAGTACCGGTCAGCCATTATGATCGAGCTCTGCAAAATGAATCATGAAAAGGGCTGGACGCAACAATTTCATGTCGGAGCTCTTAGAAATAACAATTCAAGAAAATTCAGGCAGATGGGTGCTGATACCGGCTGGGATTCTATAGGAGTATCACAGGATGCCTTTAAGATGTCCAAATTTCTGGATGCGCTCGACAATACCGATCAGCTTTCAAGGACTATCCTCTATAATCTCAATCCTTCAGATAACGAGATGATGATCACAATGGCGGGCAATTTCAATGACGGAAGCTATCCCATGAAGGTTCAGTATGGTGCTGCATGGTGGTTTCTTGATCAGATGCATGGCATGGAAAAACACCTCAGAGATCTGACATCACTGGGCCTGCTGAGAAGGTTCGTCGGAATGGTGACTGATTCAAGAAGTTTTCTCTCCTATCCACGCCATGAATATTTCAGACGTTTGGTCTGCAATTTTATTGGAGACCAGGTTGAGAAAGGACTTATTCCGGATGAAGAGGAGTTACTGAAGCCTTTGATAGAAGGCATATCCTATACAAATGCAAAGAACTATTTTAACTTTATAAAAAAACAAACTGAAATGAATGAGTTTAACTTAAGGGACAAAGTTGCGGTTATAACCGGTGGCGGTGGTGTAATTTGTTCCGTCATGGCGAAAGCGCTCGCTGATCAGGGAGTCAAATGCGCCATTCTTGACCTGAACAGGGAGGCAGCCGATAAAGTAGCCGGAGAAATTAAAAAGGAATTCGGAATACATTCAATAGGTTTGTCGGCAAATGTCCTTGATAAAGCATCTCTCCTGGCAGCAAAAACTGAAATCAATGACAAATTAGGTCCGATCGATATCCTCATTAACGGTGCCGGAGGTAATTCGCCTGCCGGTACTACCAAAGTAGAAAAAATGGAAGGGACTGACAACGAGAATATTGAAGACACATTTTTCGGACTTCAGATAGAAGGCTTCGAGAAGGTTTTTGATATCAATTTCAAGGGAACATTAATACCTACCATGGTGTTTGCCACGGATATGGTCAGAAAGAAGTCAGGGGTAATAATAAATATTTCATCCATGAATTCATACCGGCCGCTCACAAAAATTGCCGCATATTCAGCTGCCAAGGCAGCGGTTAATAATTTCACCCAATGGCTTGCTGTCCATTTCTCGAAAACGGGAGTACGTGTAAATGCCATTGCACCGGGATTTCTGCTCACCAACCAGAACCGTTTCCTGCTGATTGATGAAAAAACTGGCGGTCCAACACCCAGAGGACTTAAGGTACTCAAGGGAACCCCGATGGAAAGATATTGTGCACCTGAAGAGCTTTGCGGGACTCTGTTATACCTTATCTCCGACCTCTCCAAATTCGTTACGGGAGTCGTGATTCCGGTCGACGGTGGATTCAGTGCATACAGTGGAGTGTGAAAAGGGGTGCTGGATGCTGGGTGCTGGGTGCTGGGTGCTGGGTGCTGGGTGCTGGAACTCAGAACCCAGAACCCAGAACCCAGAACCCAGAACCTGTAAATAAAAAAACAGAACTGTTTTATATAAATGTACAATATAAAAGTTAAATAATGATCTACTACAAGTCTGGTTCCGAAAATACTGTAATCGGGCAAAGTGATCTGGAATATGGCCTCAGGTCTGCCCTGGATAAGCTTGGAAAAAGAGAAAGAGTGCTTGTTGTTCCTCCGGACTTTACCCGTTACCACTCAAGAGCAGGCGATCTGACAACCCTGATTTACAACTACTATAAGAGCAATCTTAAAGATATCCTGCCTGCATTGGGGACACATGCCCCAATGACTGACACTCAGCTTGATCAGATGTTCCGGGGGGTACCGAAAGATCTTTTCCGGATCCATGACTGGAGAAATGACGTTGTCACAATCGGTACTGTACCAGGAGAGTACGTTTCGGCAATTACAAACGGGGCACTTGATTATTCGTGGCCTGCTCAGCTCAATAAGCTGGTATATAATGGCGGCCATGATCTGATACTTTCAGTGGGTCAGGTTGTACCTCATGAAGTGATCGGAATGGCTAATTTCAATAAGAATCTTCTTATCGGTACCGGAGGACCGGAAGGAATAAATAAGAGCCATTTCGTAGGTGCTGTTTGCGGGATGGAGAAGATCATGGGCAAATACAGCAACCCGGTAAGGAATCTCCTTAATCATGCTGCAGCTGAGTTTATGAAGCATCTGCCTGTTGTTTATGTTCATACGGTTATTGGACGGGATGATACAGGGAAGCTGGTGATCAGGGGTCTTTTTATAGGTGATGACGAAGAGGTATTCAGGCTTGCTGCTGAATTATCACTTAAGGTTAACTTCTGAATTCTCGATAAACCATTGAAGAAAGTGGTTGTCTATCTTGATCCTGCCGAATTTAAAAGCACATGGCTTGGAAACAAGAGCATCTACAGGACAAGAATGGCTATGGCTGACAATGGTGAATTAATTGTACTTGCACCTGGATTAAAAGAGTTTGGGGAAGACAGGGAGATTGACCGGTTAATAAGGAAATATGGCTACCGTGGTACTCCTGCCACACTTAAATCACTTAAGGAAAATGAGGAACTCAGGAATAACCTTAGTGCAGCTGCGCATCTTATTCACGGTAGTTCCGAAGGAAGGTTCTCTGTAACATACTGCCCGGGAAATCTGAGCCGCGACGAAATAGAATCCGTCAATTTCAAATATCACGACCTGGGTTCCATGATCGGAAAATATAATCCCGAAAAGCTTAAAGATGGAATAAACATAATGAGTGACGGAGAGGAGATATTTTATATTTCCAATCCTGCCCTTGGATTATGGACTTCCAGGGAAAGATTAACGAACTGAAATTAACAGGAGAATCATATGATAAATTGGGGGATTATAGGTTGCGGCAATGTAACGGAAGTCAAAAGCGGTCCTGCATTCAGTAAGGTTGAGGGCTCAAGACTGATAGCGGTTATGAGAAGAAACCGTTCGCTGGCTGAAGACTATGCGTCCAGACATAACGTTCCAAAGTTCTATTCTGATGCCCGTGATCTCATTAATGATAAAGATGTAAACGCAGTATATGTTGCAACACCTCCTTCCAGCCATATGGAGTATGCAATAGCCACATTAAAGGCAGGCAAGCCGGTTTATATAGAAAAGCCAATGGCGCTTAACTATGCTGAGTGTACAAAAATCAATACGGCATCCCGGGAATCAGGGATCCCTGTTTTTGTGGCATATTACAGACGGGCACTTCCTGGTTTTCTGAAAGTAAAGGATCTTATCGAAAAAGGCAGTATCGGCAAAGTGCGTCTGCTTCAGACTCAGCTTTTTAAGTCTCCTTCAGATGATGAGAAATCTGGAAGGTTGCCGTGGCGGGTTGACCCGGATATATCAGGCGGCGGACATTTTTTTGATCTTGCCAGCCATCAGCTTGACTATTTTGATTATTTATTCGGACCTGTACAGAAGATACGATCGTTAGCTCTGAACCAGGGAGGACTTTATAAAGCTGAAGATTTCGTTACCGCCGAGTTTGTTTTTCCCGGAGATATTGCCGGGGTGGGAACCTGGTGCTTCAATGCTTCAAAAGAGAGTAACAGAGATATTATTGAAATAACCGGAACAACAGGATCAATAAGATTCTCAACCTTCAGCTTTGAACCGATTGTTTTAGTAAATGAATCAGGCCGGCAGGAATTTATCAATGAACGCCCCGAGCATGTCCAGTACTTCCTTATTGACAAAATAGTAAGGGCACTGGAAGGAAAAGGCGTTTCTCCCAGTACCGGAGAAAGCGGGGCCCGGACAAGCAGGGTGATGGATGAAGTGGTGGAGGGATACTATAAGGGACTACGCTGAAAATAGGTGCTGGGTGCTGGGTGCTGGGTGATCGAACCCAGAAACCAGAAACCAGTACCCAGAACCAAATATGGTCAAAAAGAAACATTAATAAATAAACTAATCAATCATGAACAAATTATCTGACATTGGATTAATAGGCCTGGCAGTAATGGGTGAGAATCTTGTACTCAATATGGAGAGCAAGGGATTTCAGGTATCCGTTTACAACCGTTCCACAAAGAAGGTTGACGACTTTCTTGGGGGAAGGGCAAAAGGGAAAAATATAACAGGAACCCACTCGGTGGAAGAGTTGGTTGGCTCTCTCGCACAACCCAGGAAAATTATGCTTATGATTAAAGCCGGAAGTGCTGTTGATGAGATGATTGAAACACTTCTCCCCCTTCTTTCTCCGGGTGACATAATCATTGACGGTGGCAACACTCATTTTCCGGATACCAACAGAAGGACAGCAATGGTAGAAAAGAAGGGATTCCTCTATATAGGAACCGGGGTTTCCGGAGGCGAAGAAGGAGCTCTCCTGGGACCTTCAATAATGCCCGGGGGATCAAAAGAAGCCTGGCCATATGTCAAACCTATCTTTCAGGCAATTGCAGCAAAGGTTGAAGACGGATCTCCCTGCTGTGACTGGGTTGGTGAAAATGGAGCCGGTCATTTTGTAAAAATGGTTCATAACGGTATCGAATATGGTGATATGCAGCTCATAACAGAAGCTTATCAGATTATGAGAGATCTGCTCCACCTTACAGCCGATGAGATGCATGCAATTTTCAGGGAATGGAACGAAGGTGAACTCAACAGTTATCTCATTGAAATAACGCGAGATATCCTTGGATTTAAAGATACTGACGGCAAACCACTGGTAGATAAGATCCTTGACACAGCCGGGCAGAAAGGGACCGGCAAATGGACAGGTATTGCAGCTCTTGATCTTGGAATTCCATTGACACTGATAGGGGAAGCTGTCTTTTCAAGATGTCTCTCTGCTGTTAAAGATGAGAGGGTTCAGGCCTCAGGAATACTTAAGGGCCCGGTACCGGTTTTCACAGGCGATAAGGCAGGATTCATTAATGATATAAGGGATGCACTGTATGCTTCCAAAATGGTCTCGTATGCTCAGGGATACGCCCTCATGAAAGCTGCCGCTGAAGAGTATAAATGGAAACTCAATTATGGCGGAATAGCACTTATGTGGAGAGGCGGTTGTATAATCAGATCGGCGTTTCTCGGAAAGATAAAAGAGGCATTTGATAATAACCCTTCAATAACCAATCTTCTTCTTGATCCCTTCTTCAACGGGAAGGTGGAGAAGGCACAGGGTGGATGGAGAAGAGTGGTCTCTGCGGCTGTTACAAACGGGATCCCCGTACCGGCAATATCATCTGCACTTGGGTATTATGACGGCTATCGTTGCGAGAAGCTGCCTGCAAACCTTCTGCAGGCGCAGCGGGATTACTTCGGCGCCCACACATATGAACGGACAGATAAGCCGCGGGGAGAGTTTTTTCATACCAACTGGACAGGAAGAGGAGGAACAACAGCTTCGACAACCTACAACGTATAAAACAGCTTTTAATATAACCTGAAGACAAACCTATGAGTACTACCGGAAACTATCGCTGGCGAATATTGGCAATGCTCTTCTTCGCTCTGACAATTAACTACTTCGACAGAAGTTTACTGGGAGTAATGGCTCCCAAGCTAATGGAGATTTTCAAATGGTCCAATAAGGATTATGCACTTGTAAACATGTCTTTTAAAACGGCATATGCAATAGGACTACTTCTTATGGGCCGCCTTATCGACCGGCTCGGAACCAAGAAGGGCTTTACCCTTTCAATAATAATCTGGAGCATTTTTGGAATGCTGCACGCCACTATATCCAAAAGCTTTGCGCTTATAGGATTCATCCTGGCCAGGTTTGGTCTCGGTTTCGGTGAAGCTGGTAACTTTCCTGCAAGCATAAAAACCGTTGCAGAATGGTTTCCCAAAAAAGAGAGAGCTTTGGCAACAGGCATATTTAATGCAGCTACAAGTATTGGCGCTATCCTCGCTCCCATTGTTGTTATGTTCCTTGTTGCCGATAACGGTGACGGATGGAGATATCCCTTTCTGCTTACAGGAGTCCTGTCAGGGTTATGGGTTTTTATGTGGCTTAAGATATATAAGAAGCCCGAGGACAACCCCAAGCTGTCAGCTGCTGAATTGGAATACATACTAAGTGACTCTGACGTTGAAACAACTGAGAAGATCCCCTGGGCCAGGGTCTTGCCCCTGAAACAAACCTGGGCATTCTCCTTACAAAGGTCCTTGATGCTGTATGGTGGTTCTATCTCTTCTGGGGAGGAAAATTCCTCTTCGACCAGTTTGGCATAAATATTAAAACACTTGCCCTTCCGCTCATCATAATCTATGTACTGGCTGATTTTGGAAGTGTATTGGGCGGATGGTTTTCATCAAAACTGATAAAAAGCGGAAGAAGCATTAATTTCTCCCGTAAAATAACCCTCCTCCTGTGCGGAATAATAATACTACCTGTCTCCTTCGCTACAAAAACTGATAACCAATGGATTGCAATTGTCCTGATAGGAATTGCTGCCGCAGGACACCAGGCATGGTCTGCCAATGTCTTCACTTTCGCGAGTGACATTTTCCCGAAAAAGGCAACTGCCTCTGTCGTAGGTATTGGAGGTATGATCGGAGCTATATCAGGAATTATTGCCGATTTCAGCCTGGGTTCAGTACTCGATGCCCAGGGAAAAGAGGGCTATTTCTTTGCCTTCCTGATCGCCGGCACTTTATATCTTGTCATTCTTGGAATAGTACACTGGATGATGCCGACTATGACTCCCCTGGGTGATGATCTTAAACCGATTATTAAATAAAAGGTGAAGTCGGAAGTCCGAAGTCGGAAGTCGGAAGTCCGAAGTCGGAAGTCCGAAGTCCGAAGTCCGAAGTCCGATGCTCCTGATTCCCCTCCCTGGAGGGGTTAGGGGTGGGTTAAAACAAGTGAAGACCGAAGTCCGAAATTAAAAGCTGTAAACTGTGCATAATCTCACTATACTGATAAACCGTTCATGACGCCGAAGAAAAGCAGAATAAAAGATATTGCAAGGCTTGCCGGAGTATCGATTGGGACTGTCGACAGGGTGTTGCATGAACGGGATGGGGTTGCTGCAAAAACCAGGGAAAAGGTCAGGCAGATACTGAAAGAGACAAATTATTCCCCTGATGTTATGGCCCAGGTATTAAAATCAAGAAAAGGCTATCATCTCATATCACTTCTTCCCGAGCCTTCTAAGGATAACGTTTTCTGGGAAAAGCATTCAGCAGGGATAAACAGGGCTATCGAAGAGCTTGACCTGTTCCGTGTAAGTCTCACTCAGATCACTTTTGATATGTTCAATGAGGAAGATTTTCAGAGAAAGTCAAGGAATATTCTTAGTATGAAAACCTGACGGGGTATTGCTCGCTCCTATATTCAAATCTGAATCAGTAGTCTTCTGCTCGGGACTTAATGAAATAAACATTCCATTTGTTTTTGTTGACGGATTTATTGAAAATACAAATTTCCTGGCATATATCGGGGAGGATATTTACAGAAGTGGAAGAGTAGCCGGACAGCTTGCTGATATGATTACTCCGGCTGAGAGCGACATTTTAATTATCAATTTCGCAAGAAACATCCAGAATGTACCTCACCTTAACAAACGTATGCAGGGTTTTCTTGGCTATTTCGGGAAATCGGGCCGCAACAGGGGTAAAAAGATTCAAATCAGCATAGCCGACCCTACTCAGGACAATATCAGAAACGCTATCGATGGAGCTTTCAGTGTGAATCCAGGAATAGGTTCAATATTCATGTCGGGGTCGAAATCCTATCTGATTGCTGCCTGTCTCGAGGAAAAAGGATTAAAAACCATTAACCTCATCGGATATGACCTACTGGATAAAAATGTACTGTATCTGCAATCAGGAAATATACGCTTCCTTATCGGACAGCGTCCGGAAGAACAGACATATAAGGCAGTTAAGAAGCTCTTCGAATTCCTTTCACTCAATAAGATGCCTGAAAAAATAGAGTACCTTCCTGTAGATATAATCACATCTGAAAATGTTGACTTCTTTGTTTAGCATAATGTAAATAAATACGAAAATCAAACGACACATATGAAAACACTTGGAAAATATTCCTTTGGACTTGGTGACAGGTTTGGCCATCAGGGCACAGCACAGCTGAAAGCAATTACTGAAGCCTCAAAGCATGGAATAGAAATAACCCCTGTCTGGAATAAATCCAACAGGGAGCATATGACAATTGGCACTCAACCTTCAGATGTAAGGACAGAGGCCGATCACGCAACAAAAAAAGCCGGGTTCCTTAAAGAATACTTTGTTGATGCTGATCATATAAATTTCGATACCGTGGACAGGTTCATAGATAGTTCTGATTTCTTCACAATTGATGTGGCCTCATATATTGGGAGTAAAGCGGATGATAATGAGATAAAAGAGTTCCTCTCAGGTGCATTAAAATATGAAGGGGAGCTTAAAATTCCCGGCATTGCAAGGTCGTTTAACATCTCAAAACAGCAGATCATTAATATAACTGAGAAGTATCTTTTCGCAGCCCTTAAGGCATGGGATATTTACCGGAAAATTGAAAAAGCCAAAGGAAGAGGCAATTTTATTACTGAGGTCTCAATGGATGAAGTTCCTGAGCCACAGACGCCGGCAGAGCTCTTTTTCATTCTCCGGATGCTTGCTTTGGAAAATATCCCTGTTCAGACAATAGCTCCCAAATTCTCGGGAAGATTCAATAAAGGAGTTGATTATGTTGGTGACCCGCAAGCTTTTAATCTGGAATTTGAATCAGACCTTAAGGTAATTGATTATGCGGTCAGGGAATTCGGATTACCGGAAAACCTCAAAATGAGTATTCACTCAGGCTCAGATAAATTTGCGATCTACCCATCCATAGGATCAATTGTCCGCAAATTCAATAAAGGCATTCATATTAAAACTGCAGGAACTACCTGGCTAGAAGAAGTCATTGGCCTGGCAGTATCCGGAGGAGAAGCCCTTGACTTTGTTAAGGAGATCTATTTTGAATCGCTTGATATGATTGAAGAATTATGTGCCCCTTATGCGGATGTGATTGACATCAGGATTTCGCATCTCCCTTCAAAAAAGGAAGTAGCGGTATGGAATCAGGAAAGATTTGCTGCAGCTATAAGGCATATCCCGGGTAACAGTAACTATAATCCGGATATGAGGCAGCTGCTTCACGTGGCATATAAGCTGGCTGCACATAAAATGGATACATATTTCAGCCTGCTTGACAAATATGAAGATAAAGTATCAGAATCCGTTTATGAAAACATTTTCAGCAGGCATATATGCAGGTTATTTGATATAAAGTAATATTCAGCTAACAGGTTCCGGATTTTGGTGAATCCTTTGTATACCATAATAAAAACCTCAGTATGACTTTGAGCATGTCAGCCGTTCAGCCAGGGGAATATATAGAGGTTAAAACACCCTGGATCTCCAGGGTGTTCAAAGAGGAAATTAAATGAATCACTCTTTCGGGATATAAATAGACTTAAAGTTTCTAAATTTGGAAACAGTGGTAATTTGAAATATTAACAATAATATAAAAGGAGGTTATTATGCCGGGGCCAGGAGTTTATTGGTTTGGTAAAGAAGAGCTGGATGCTGCTCTTGAAGTTTTGCAAAGTGGCTATCTCTTTCGCTACGGGGATGAGAAAGATCCGAGGTTTCTGAAAAAAGTCTATACTCTTGAAAAGGCTTTTGCTGAGTATTGCAATGCAGAGTACGCTCTTGCAACTTCCTCAGGGACATCCTCATTGCTGGTTTCAGCGGCTGCATTGGGATTAAAGCCGGGTGATGAAATTATTGTTCCGGCTTATACCTTTGTCGCCAGCTATTCTTCACTTATTTTCATGGGCTTAGTACCAGTTCTGGCTGAAATTGATGAGAGTCTGTGTCTCGATCCCTCTGACATAGAACACAGGATCACAGAGCGTACCAAAGCGATATTGCCGGTGCATATGCTTGGTAATCCTTGTGATATGGACAGGATCATGGCAATTGCCAAAAAACATGGGTTGTACGTTCTTGAAGATGCCTGCCAGGCTGCCGGTGCATCCTATAAGGGGAAAAAGATCGGGACTATTGGAAATATAGGTGCTTTTTCACTTAATATTTTTAAAACGATTAACAGCGGTGATGGCGGCCTTGTAGCAACAAACGACAAAGATCTGTATGAAATTGCCTTTGGGATGCATGATCAGGGTCATAAGCCAAACAGAACGGGTGTTGAAGTCGGGAACAGGGTCTTACTTGGTCTGAACTTCAGGATGAATGAACTGTCGGCGGCAGTAGCCATTGCTCAGTTGGGAAAGCTTGACAGGATAGTTTCCACATTACGTGAGAAGAGAGCCATTCTGAAAAATCTCATTTCAAAGGCCGGAGGATTCAGATTCAGAACTCTCAACGATCCGGATGGTGATTGCGCTACACTTTGTACTGTAATTTTTGATACCAGGGAGCAGGCGGTAAAAGTATCCAAAGCACTGGGATCAAAAACGGTGGATCAGAGTGGATGGCATGTATACGCCAATATGGAACATGTTCTCGCGCACCTGAAAAAAATCGGACAGCCTCATACTAAGGGTTCATATCCGAAGACTGATGATATTCTCAGCAGGAGTATGAATATCAGTGTAGGTGTGGTTGACGGCGGACTCGGGGCCGGATGGGGAATTAATATTAATTCGACAGATAGTGAAATTGAGGCTGCAGCAAAGGCATTTGTCAGCGCTTGCAGTTAATACTTAATAATAATAATTTTAAAATTAGTTTCTGTGAAAATAGAAATAAAAAATAATTGCGCATGGTCCCTGCTGGTGCCAACCAGTATGGGTGTTCGCATAACCCCCGTCAACGGACAGCCTACTCACAGCAGCGACACTTTCTACATGCATGCCACAAGTGCTGAAACAAATGTAGCCAGCATCTCTTCGTATCTTGGCCTGCCCGTAAAAGTGTTAACGACATTTGTGAAGGACAGTCCGATCGCCAGGCTCATCAAGGACAGTCTTGCCGGCAGGCATATGAACTATGAGGGAGCAGAGGTAGAACAGGGAGGACCATGGGGATTTCGCCACCAGTTCAATATTGCTGACAGCGGCTATGGAGTGCGTGGACCCCGGGTCCAGAATGACAGGGCTGGAGAAGTTGGAAGAACTCTGAACGTCAAGGATTTCGATCTTGAAAGGATCTTTGCCATTGAAGGAGTACAGATACTGCACCTCTCAGGACTGATATCAGCACTTTCTCCTGAGACCGGCAAATTCTGTCTGGAACTCGCAAGAGCCGCAAAAAGATGCGGAACAAAAATTTCATTCGATCTGAACTACCGGGCATCATTCTGGAAGGGACGTGCAAATGAGTTACGGGAGATCTTCACTGAGATTGCCGCCTCAGCTGATATACTTGTTGGCAATGAGGAGGATTTCCAGCTTTGCCTGGGAATCAAGGGTCCTGAAGAAGGGGGGCAAGATCTTTCCGGTCATATTGACAGTTTCAAGGATATGATCAGCAGGGTAAAACAAGCCTTCCCTGAAGCATCTGTCTTTGCAACCACACTGAGGCAGGTGATCAGCACCAATAATCATCTCTGGGGCGCTATAATGCTTGAGGGTGAGAACTGGCATGTTGCAGAACCCAGAGAGATATATGTACTCGACAGGATTGGAGGCGGTGATGGCTTTGTGGGTGGAATGCTCTATGCTATACTGAAGGGATGGGATCCATCAAAATGGATGGAATTCGGGTGGGCCTGCGGTGCACTCGCCACCACTTCAATGACAGACTATGCACAACCTGCCGATGAAGAGCAGATCTGGAGTATCTGGAAAGGTAATGCCCGTGTTAAAAGATGATCATTTTTAATACTATGAAAATATTCAGACTATACTCACTAATCACAATAGCATGTATTATTTCTTCCTTTACCGCAAAGGGTGGTGATCATGATCCTCCGGGAGCTGATCCGGGTGTACGGAAAATAAAAGATATCATTATATATGAGGATCCCATCTTTTATTCTTCATTCCCATCTGTTGTAAGACTTCCGTCAGGTGACTACCTCGTTGCCTTCAGGCGGGCTCCGGACCGGAAAATTTTCGGAGAAAATGGCACCAGCCATGTTGACCCGAACAGCTACCTCATGAGTGTGAAGTCGAAAGACGGAGAGAACTGGACAACAGAACCTCAACTGATCTATGCTCACCCATTTGGCGGATCACAGGATCCCTGTTTGCTGGAATTACGCGATGGGACACTTCTTTGCACCAGTTACGGATGGGCATTTGTGCGTGAAGATGGTCTGCCCAATCTTAAAAAACCCTACGCTGACGCCGGAGGAGCAATATTTCTCGGAGGATATCTTCTTCGGTCTTCAGACTTTGGCAAAAGCTGGCAGGGACCGCTCTACCCTCCGCATATCACCCCTGAAATATATTTTAATGCGCTTGGAGACCCTATACCTGCATTTAACAGGGGAGCATTATATGAGGCAGCAGATGGACGAATCCTATGGGTTGTGGCTGCAGGTGACACTTCAGACAGGAGTTCAACACATCTCCTTATATCATCTGATAAAGGCATGACCTGGAAATATTCATGTCCTGTTGCAGCAGATCCCAAAGTAACTTTCAATGAAACATCAGTCTATGAAACTCCTAAAGGAGACATTGTAGCATTCCTGAGGACTGCTGATTATGATGATATGGCTTGTATTGCGAGGTCAACCGACGGAGGAAAATCTTTTACAGGATGGAAATCAATGGGCTTCCAGGGACATCCTTTAAATGCGATACGATTACCTGATAACCGCGTGCTTTTGACTTATGGCTACAGGCACAAACCTTTTGGGATCCGTGCCAGGATTCTTAATCCTGAGTGTACCGACTTTGCAACTGCACAGGAAATTGTACTAAGGGAGGATGGCGGGAATTCCGATATCGGTTATTCATGGCCTGTTCTGATGGATGGCAACAGGGTATTGGTTACCTACTATTTCAATAAAGAAAATGGAACACGTCATATAGCGGGTACTATTCTGGAAATTAAGTAACATTTTCCGGAATTGTCTGGAAAAAGTGCCTGGCAAGCTAATCAGTTAATTATCAAAAATAATTTGAAATATGAAAGAAAAAATCACCTCTGAGTTAAAACGCTATGCAGTTACAGGGTTTATCGCTGCCACTCTGCTATTTAGTATTCAGTGCCAGAGAGAGAAAGAACCTGATATTACAGTTTATTCCTCATCCCAGGATGGAGACAGGCTGACTAAGCTGCCCGGGTTATCTTTTACAGAGAAAACAGAATCTGATATGCCTGTTATTGAAATTGACACAGCCTCCCGCTTCCAAAGGATAGATGGCTTTGGCGCCACATTCAATGAGGCTGGAATGATTTGTCTAAACTCTCTGAATACCGAATCAAAAGACAGCGTTCTGCGAAATCTCTTTGATCCTGAAGCTGGCTCAGGGTACACTCTGATGAAATCCCCGATCACTGCATGCGACTTTGCCTCTGCAGGACCCTGGTATACCTTTAATGATACTCCCGGAGATACTGCAATGACGCATTTCAGTATAGAACGTGATCTTGGACCGGATGGACTTGTGGCATTCATAAAAGCGGCTGCAAGATTCGGAAAGTTTGAAATTGAATCTCCTATGGATTTTGCGCCTGACTGGATGTACTTTAGTCTAAAGGATGGAGAGAAACACATAAAGCCGGAATACTACAGGGCATTGGCAAAGTACTATTCGAGATTTATAAAGGCTTATGCAGACCAGGGCATAACAATAAACTACCTTAATTTATTTAATGAGGCCCATAATCCATGGTACTCGAATGTGACCTACAGTGTAATAGGTGAACTGATTAAAAACTATGTCGCCCCACAGTTAAAGGCTGATGGTCTCTCAACCAAAATCCAGTTTGGGGAAACATCGAACCGCCCGGAAGCATTAACTAAATTCCCTGCCTGTTCTCAGTGATCCTGACATCAAAAAGAATGTTCATTCACTGACCGTCCATGGTTACGACTGGGACAAATTTTCTACAGTCGCGGAGTTGCATAACAAATTTCCTGACCTTCCCATATGGATGACAGAAGTATGTTATGTCACAGGAACTCTCTTTCCTCCGGGAGGTCCGGCGAAGTCACCTGTATATGAATTTTCGGATGGCGAGTTCTGGGGCAATATGATAATGAATGATATGAAGAACTGGATTTCGGGATGGATCTACTGGAATATGATCCTTGACCAGAACGGAGGCCCGTGGCTGATTTCAGTGCCTCACGGCGATCCTGATCCGAATCAGCAGCATCCTGTAGTCATAATAGAACGTGAGACAAAAAAAGTTACCTACACAGGTTTATATTATTACCTTGGTCACTTCAGCAAATTCATAAAACCTGGGGCATATCGCGTAAATTCTGCCGGAGGATCACAGCAGCTGAATTTTGCAGGATTTCAGAATCCGGATGGCAGTATAGTGCTGAATATAATCAACAATGGAGATGAGACTGACTGCAAAATTGTATGGAAAGGAAGGATGGCAGTCCAGAAACTGAAGAAACATTCAATAACAACTCTTAAATGGAATAATCCGGTATCTAAAGTATAGAGCGGTAAAAATTTAAATAACCTAAAAAAAATAAAAATATGGCAGGAATTTTCAGATTTACCTTCGGGCCGTGGAACATACATGAAGGTGCCGATCCTTTTGGTCCCTCAGTGCGCAAATCACTAAGTTTCACAAATAAGCTTCCGCTTTACAAAAAGCTGGGATTTGACGGAGTGCAGTTTCATGATGATGATGCTGTGCCTGAAATGAATGATCTCACTCCTCAACAGATATCAGCAAGGGCGAAAGAGCTCAAAAAAATACTAGATGATCATGGACTGATTGCTGAATTTGTCGCTCCCAGGTTATGGGAAGATGAGAGAACCATTGACGGAGGTTATACTTCAAATGATCCCTCTTGCAGAAAATATGCTAACGACAGGAGTAAACGCGCCATAGATATTGCACAAGCTCTGGGAACAGATCTGCTGGTGCTCTGGCTGGCAAGGGAAGGCACCTATATACGCGAATCAAAAGACAGTAAGGTAGCCACTGAGAGAATAGTAGATTCCATCAATCAGATGCTGGAATATGATCCTGCCATAAGGGTATGTGTTGAACCAAAGCCGAATGAGCCGATGGATCATACTTATATACCAACAACGGGACATGCAGTGGCGTTAGCACTGCTCTGTTCCGATCCTAAAAGAGTGGGTGTGAATATTGAAAGCGCTCATGCCATTCTTGCCGGTCTGGATCCATCTGATGAAATGGGCTTTGCAATGTCATTCAATAAACTATGGACAGTCCACCTGAATGATCAAAATGGCTTGAAATTCGATCAGGACAAGACTTTCGGATCTGTTGACATTCGCAGGGCATTCAACCAGGTACGTATTCTTGATAAGCATGATTATGGAAAAAACGGAGAATGGGTTGGCCTGGATGTAAAAGCCATGAGGAGCCAGAAAGACGACTCAGCTACAAGACACCTTAGCAACAGCAGGGAGATGTTTCTGCGCCTTCTGGAAATATCGAGGGATATTGATGAAAAATTCATAGCAGATTGCACTGACAGACGTGACTATGAGGAACTGGAAATGTATATCCTAAGATCACTGTTACCTGAAAGGCAAATCTGAAAACCCAGCGATGTGATTTTCTTACTGCAGGGTTTTCATTCCAAGAACCGGCTTTGGTTCTGTCAGATGAAGGTCGAAGATCAGGATCTCATTCGCGCCCTCATATAACCATGATGAAGGGCAGTAAAGCCTAACCTGGGGACCAATATTCCAGTACCTGCCCAGGTTATGGCCATTTATCCAGACCACACCTTTTGTGTAGTTGATGACATCAAAATAGGTATCACCTCCTTTTTGGATGAAAAAGGTGCCTCTGAAGAATATGCCTGGTTTTTTGAGTGTTGTACCTGAAGATCTGAGATCATACACATATTTCTTATCCATAGGAAGATTATAGACCTTCCAGTTCATGAGAGTCATTCCGTTCAGTGTCACTCTGTCGGTAATTCCCTTTCGGTCGATCATGTACTGTGCAAAATTTATACGACCCATTGCCTCAACCAGGATTTCAAGAACCGGATTCTTAACATTGCTTGCAGGGATCTCAATTGAATTTATCCCTTCCCTCCTGTCGAGTTTACCGATATAAACCCCGTTAAGGAAAACAGTTGCATAATCGTGTATGTCGGTAACAACAAGCTTTCCTGATTTGTGTCCTATAAGTTCAGTACTGTAGAGAATAAATCCATAATCCTGGCCGAATGCCTCCATTGGCTTTGGCTGGACAGTCATTACCGGCTGAGGAAGTTTATCCCAGACACTTGCAAATGGCTGCAATCCGATAGGAGCAATTTCCATTGCCGGAACAGGCTCAGGAATTGGAGGTAGTTTTTTCCCTTTGGGAAGATATGAACCGATAAGTTTTCTGAGAGCAAGATATTTTGGTGTGATCTGCCCTTGTTCTGTTACTGGGGCGTCATAATCATAGCTTGTAACATCAGGCTCATACCCTTTTCCACCCGAATTTGCACCCGCCGTAAAACCAAAATTGGTCCCCCCGTGCAAGACGTAGAGATTAAATGATTTCCTATTATCCATAAGGAATTTCACGTCTTTCAACAACTGTGTAGTATCAGGTCTGATCCATTCTTCTCCCCAGTGTGTAAGCCAGCCAGGGTACGTTTCACTGCTGAAAACAGGAACTCCAGGATTCATTTTGGCTCCAAGGTCAAAATCAGCCTGTGAACTTCCTGGATCGAGGCCTACTGCACTTCCCTCAAGAGAACCGGCTTCAAGCATATATTCCGTAGGGCCATCACCGGTGAATGTTGCAATATCAACACCCGACGCTTTCCATACCTCTTTCAGACGATGCATGTAATTCCTGTCATTTCCGAAGCTGCCATATTCGTTTTCAATCTGCATCATGAGTATTGGACCTCCCCTGGTAACCATAAATGGCTTGATCTCTTCAGCCAGCTTTGAAATATACCTTTCCGCAGCAGTCATATACCTTGGATCCATGCATCTTAATTTAATGTCGGGAATACGAAGAAGGTACGGAGGAATACCCCCGAACTCCCATTCAGCACAGACATATGGCCCCGGACGTACAATAAGCCACATCCCTTCTTCCTGAACGATCTTAAAGAATTCCTGGAGATTATGATTGCCCGTTGTAAAATCATACTTCCCCTCTTCCGATTCATGATAGTTCCAGAAAATATAGGCAGCTATGGTATTGCATCCCATAGCTTTTGCCATCTGCACCCGATGCCTCCAGTACTCTGCAGGAATTCTTGCAGGATGTATTTCTCCGCTGATAATCTGAAATGGCATACCGTCGAGGATAAAATCGGTCGAAGTAAGGAAAAATGCATGTTTCCCGGATTGTCCCATCAGGTTTGAACCTGATATAAAAACAAATATTATAAGAATCTTAAGTTTGTAACGCATATTATTTTTTTTCTAGATAGCCTGAAAACTATGAAGTTTTTTGTAGAATCCGTCTTCTTTTTCCATCAGTTCGGCATGAGTTCCGGTTTCGACAATTCTCCCTTCATCCATAACAACGATAAGATCAGCATGTAGTATTGTGGAAAGCCTGTGTGCTATAACTATGGATGTCCTGCTTTTCATAAGTTTAATTATTGCATCCTGCACCAGCCTTTCAGATTCGGTGTCGAGTGCCGAAGTTGCCTCATCAAGGATAAGTATGGGGGGATTAGCCATTATCGCTCTCGCTATGCTGATCCGCTGCCGCTGCCCGCCACTGAGCTTATTGCCCGATTCCCCTACAAGGTTCTCATATCCATCTTCAGTTTCAATGATGAATTCGTGGGCATTGGCAATCCTGGCTGCATATTCGATCTGTTCCATATTAAAGTTTTCGACACCGAATGCTATGTTTTGTTTGAAGGAGGTATTGAACAACAATGGTTGCTGGCTTACAATACCCATCAGGTAACGGAGATTCCTGACCTTAAGATCGCGGATATCCAACCCGTCAATAAGGATACTTCCCTGATCAACATCCATAAACCGGGGAAGAAGGTCGGCAAGTGTTGATTTGCCCGCTCCTGATTTTCCAACAATTGCTACTGTCTGTCCTTTTTTTATCTTAAGGCTTACATCACGGAGTACCGGTTCACTGTTATATGCATACCAGACTCCCCGAAATTCAATAGTCTCATTGAAGCCGTCGATTGCAATAGCATTCTCTTTCTCAATAATTTTCTCTTCAGCATTGAGAATATGGTCCACCCTGTCAATAGAGGCCATGCCTTTCTGAATAGCAAACATACCGGTGGTTATGCTTTTGGCAGGAGGTATTATCTGGGAAAATATAATCAGGTAGGCAATCAGCTTATCCGGGGTCATACTACTGGAATCGTTCAGAACAAGCTTGCCACCGACATACATAAGTACCATTACAACTATCGTTCCGAGGAATTCGCTCAATGGAGTTGCAAGATAGGCTTTCCTTATCACTCGCTTAAAAACTTTGGAATACCTGTCATTGGATTCGGCAAACTGTACCTTCATCTTTTCCTCGGCATTGAAACCCTTTACAATCCGTAACCCTGTGAGAGTCTCCTCAACTACTGAAAGAAGTCTGCCAAGATACTGCTGGCTTAAAAATGCAGATGACCTCAAGGTCCGGCTTGCCCGTCCAATAAGCCACCCGCTGATGGGTAACAGGGCCAGGGCAAAAAGAGTTAATTCAAAGCTGCTGACAAACAGATAAATCACATAGATTATAATGTACATAGGATCCTTAAAGAAGATATTAAGTGAAGCCATTACCGAGACTTCAATTTCCTGGACATCATTTGAGATCCTTGTCATTACGTCGCCCTTCCTTGCTTCCGTAAAAAATGACAATGGAAGTCTTAATAATTTATGATACAGGTTCCTTCTGATATCCCGCACAGTACTGGCCCTGATAAACGACATGCTGCTGTAGGCCAGAAAAATAAAACCGTTTTTAAAAAGGCTCGCCACTATAACGATAATAACCACCAGTATCAAAGCACCTGATTGCCCGTTTACCGCAATGAAATCAGAAAGATAATACCTTCCGAAATCGGAGAAGTAACTTAAAGACATCTCAAAATCTCCGGGATGGCTGACTGTCTCCACTCTGTTAAAAAGGATCTTCAGGAAAGGAATTACCAGAGTAAAGGAGAGCAGTGCAAAAAGTGCACTCAAAAGGTTATAAAGAATATTACGGACAGCCGCCCACTTATATGGTGCAAGGTACCGAATCAGCACCCTTAAATTTTTCATGAATTCTGTAATGTTTTAAAAACCGGTATAATTAAATGGAGTGATCGCCTTCAGCTCCTCCTTGACTTCAGAGCTAAGTTCAAGATTATCAATGAAAGCGGAGATAGAATCACTTGTGATTTTCTGATTTGTCCTTGTAAGATCAAGAAGCGCTTCATAAGGTTTTGGATATCCTTCACGTCTCAGGATTGTCTGAATTGCTTCCGATACCACAGCCCAGTTGTTTTCGAGATCTAGGTTTATCTTTTCTGTGTTGACAATAAGCTTATTTAGTCCTTTCAGAAGTGAATTGAAAGCCAGAACAGAGTGTCCGATGGGGACGCCAATATTTCTCAGGACAGTTGAATCGGTAAGGTCGCGCTGAAGCCTTGATACCGGCAGTTTCATTGCAAGATGCTCAAATATAGCGTTAGCATAGCCAAGGTTTCCTTCACCATTTTCAAAGTCGATTGGATTTACCTTATGAGGCATTGCCGAAGATCCGATCTCTCCTTTTTTGATCTTCTGCCTGAAATATTCCATTGAAATATATGACCAGATATCGCGTGCCATATCAATAAGGATAACGTTTATCCTTCTCATATTGTCAAATAATGCAGCCAGATTATCGTAATGGTCTATTTGTGTTGTGGGACTCGATCGCTGTAATCCGAGCTCTTCATTGACGAAGTTATTTGCAAAAGTTATCCAGTCAATTTCAGGAAAGGCCACTTTATGTGCATTTAAGTTGCCCGTTGCCCCTCCGAATTTGGCGCTGTATGGTATCTGTCCGAAATATTTGATCTGCCCGTCCAGCCTCGATACAAACACCTCAATCTCCTTTCCCAGTCTTGTGGGAGACGCGGGTTGTCCGTGCGTTCTGGCAAGCATCGGAATATCTTTCCACTCATCTGCAAAAGTAGCAAGTGTCTCCCTAACCTCGTAGAGTATTGGGAAATATACATTGATAAGTGCATCTTTGATTGATAAAGGAATAGCAGTATTATTGATATCCTGGGATGTCAGGCCAAAATGGATGAACTCAGACCATTTACCCCATCCTGACTGGAAGAATCTCTCTTTTAAAAAGTACTCTATTGCCTTTATATCATGATTGGTAATCTTCTCTCTCTCTTTGATCTTTTCAGCATCCGACAAATCAAAATCTTCATATATTGACCTCAGTACCTTATAATTATCCTTCTTAAAATCGGTAAGCTGAGGAAGAGGAATATCGCACAGGGAAATGAAGTATTCAACTTCCACCATGAGACGATACCTGATAAGACCGAATTCGGAAAAATATAAATCAAGTTCATCAACTTTCTGTCTGTATCTTCCATCAAGCGGAGATATGGCAGTAAGAAAATTTAATTCCATTATTATTCAGATTGAATATTAATATGATATAACATATCTACAAAAGTAGTATTTTTAGACGTTGGAAAAAAGGGAATGGAAAAAATCAGAATTTCGGCTGTTAAATATGCAAACACCTATCCGTTTATCTATGGATTGACGGAAAGCGGATTTGATAAGAATGTCATTCTTGAAACAGATCATCCTGCCGATTGTGCCGCCAAACTGATAAATGGCAAAGCTGATATCGGCCTGATCCCTGTCGCCGCTCTGCCTTCGCTCAAGGAATATCATATAATCAGCGACTACTGCATCGGAGCAAACGGGAATGTAAGGACAGTCCTTCTGCTTAGTAACTGCCAGTTTGAGGAAATAGAGACTATTTATCTGGATTACCGTTCCCGCTCTTCAGTGACCCTCTCTAAAATTCTGGCAAAGAATTTCTGGAACCGGGAATTCAGATGGATGAACACATCAAAGGGATTTGATTTCAGAAATATTGGATTACATGAAGCTGTGGTGCTTATCGGGGACCAGTGTTTTGATTACGAAAAAAGTTTCAGATTCAAAATTGACCTTGCACTGGAATGGAAATACTTTTCAGGTCTTCCTTTTGTTTTTGCCTGCTGGACCTCCAACAAGGAATTGGATATAGACTTTGTTTCAGATTTCAATAAGGCGCTGGGCCTGGGAGTAAACAATATTGAAAAAGTTGTAAAAAAGTTTGGCAACACTGGAACAATAACCGGTGATATCCTTCATAAATACCTCACTGACAATATAGATTATAACCTTGACGAACCAAAGAGAAAAGGTTTGGATTTGTTTCTCGATCTGATGAAGAAACTCTGAATCTCTGAATCGGATTGGTACAAAGCTTTCAGTAAGAAATGATTCCTGAATAAAAAGTTAAATTTATTCCATTTGTTACAAAATTGTTAAGCTGATTTTTCAAGTTACCTATTTAATGATTAACTTTGGGTCTTGATGCCATTTATTCAATTATATTGACAAACTAATCAATAAAAACATGTCTAACACAATCACTTTTAATGAACTCCGGAAGATTAAAGACCAGTTACCCTCCGGTAGTATAAGACAGATTGCAGATAAACTGGAATTGAACGAGGAGACAGTCAGAAACTACTTCGGAGGGAGAAACTTTGATAAGGGCCAAAGCGTTGGAATACATTTTGAACAGGGGCCGGACGGAGGTATTGTAACATTTGATGACACTACAATACTGGATTTAGCCAAGAAGATGATCAATTATTGATTCGTCTCCTGACAGCCTGTTTAAAAGCAAAAGGCTCGTCTTTTGCTTTTTTTTTGACCCGACATGAATCTGACTGAAAATATAGAATCTGCTGAATTAATGTTCAGGCAGATCCTTGAAGATTTTTTTGTCTCTGTTTATGATGAAAAAGTTCTTCCTTCTCACGGCATCGACCATCACCGCCGGGTATGGAGCTATGCCAGAGAATTACTATATATCCCGCTAAAGCAGCATAACAGCAAACCAGCCTGTCTGCCTTCCAAACTTATTATTGCCTGTTACCTCCACGATTCAGGGATGTCTGTAGAAACCGGACCGCGTCACGGAAAACACAGCAGGGAATTTTGTATCAGGTTCCTTGAAAACAACAACCTCTCCGCTGAGGAGTATAAAGATGTACTGGATACCGTAGAGAATCACGACAGGAAGGATTATCCTTCAGAAAGTGACAGAAATGATCTTCTGACGGTACTCTCAGTAGCTGATGATCTTGATGCCTTTGGTTTCACGGGGATATACAGGTATTCGGAAATATACCTCACCCGAAATATAGGACCTGATAAGCTTGGAGATCTTATTATTGCAAACGCAGCAAGAAGATTTGAAAACTTCGAAAGTATATTTGGCACAGGCAATAATTATGTTCAGCTTCACAGGAAAAGATTTGAGATCCTTATTAATTTCTTCAGGCACTACAACAGACAGGTCACTTCTTATGATTTCGGCACAGATGAACCCGAAGGCTATTGCGGAATTGTACAGCTTTTCATGCTGATGCTGAAGAATAATTTGACATTAAACGAGCTGTTTACCGAACTTGAAATTTATCCTGACGACATAATAATCGGATCCTTTGTGATGGGATTGAAAACAGAACTTTTATTAAACAAAAAGAATGAATAAAACTGAATCTGTAATTCCAAAGCCCTTTGATCCTGAGGAGTTCAGAAAACTGGGGCATCAGGTAATTGATACACTGTCAGAATACCTGAGCGAAGCGCTTTCTGGCAAAGAGATGGCTGTCCTTCCCTGGAATGAACCTGATGATCTTTCAGGGGTATTTTCATTTACCTCAGGTGGTGGTGACAAAGAGCCGTTTGACGAGTTTATAAGAAGGATCATTTCGATGTCAAATCACCTTCATCATCCGCATTACATAGGCCATCAGGTCACTTCACCCCTACCCCTTACTGCCCTTGTTCAGGTTTGCACTTCGCTTCTGAACAATGGTGCTGCAATTTATGAAATGGGACCTGTTTCAATGGCAATGGAAAGGAATATCATCGAACTTTTTGGTTCACTCATTGGATATAACACGGGATATGACGGGATCTTCACGCACGGAGGAACAGCGGGGAACCTGACAGCAATGCTGGCAGCAAGACAGGCAAAGACTGACTACAATATCTGGGAGGAAGGGATACACGATGCAAAAAGACCCGGATATATGATCTCAGACCAGGCACATTACAGTATCGGCAGAAATGTCAGAATCATGGACTTGGAAATGAATCCGTTATCCGGATTCCGGTGGATGCAGGTTACAGGATGAAAACAGCTCTTCTCCTCAAGTTGAAAAAGGAAGCCGAGCAGAAAGGATTGAATGTGATATCGGTGGTTGCAAACGCATGCTCCACTGCAACAGGGACCTATGATGACCTGAGCTCCATCGCAGATTTCTGTGAGGAACATAACTTATGGATGCATGTTGATGGAGCTCATGGAATGGGGGTTCTGTTTTCTGAAAAATACAGAAACCTTGTCAGGGGAATTGAAAGAGCCGATTCGGTGGTAATCGACTTTCATAAAATGCTTCTAGTACCTGCACTCAATACACTTATAATGTTTAAGAACGGAGAAAGGTCATTCGAAACTTTTGCGCAGAAAGCTTCCTACCTTTTTCAGAAATCAAAGAGCTTGCCCTGGTATGACAGCGCAATCAGAACTATTGAATGCACCAAAAGTTCCCTGGGAATAATAGCATATACCGCACTGAAATATTACAGGGAAAGTTATTATCGCCAATATATCGATAGCAGGTACGATCTTGCAGCATCTTTCGCTGTTTTTATTAAGTCCGCTGACGATTTTGAGCTGGCTGCAGAACCTGAGAGTAATATAGTATGTTTCAGGTATGCTCCCACAGAATATAATGATAATCAGCTGAATAGTCTGAATTCAAAAATCAGGGAGAGCATAGTCAAAGAGGGATCGTTCTATATTGTACAAGTGGAACTTGAAAATAAAATCTGGTTAAGAGTAACAATTATAAATCCGGTAACAACAGAGAATGATCTCAGAAATCTGGTCCGGCGGATTAAGCAGATAGCCTCTAAAAAAACCAGCTGATTCACTTTAGTATTATTGCCTCTGATTCATTCCGGTTCCCGGGTCTGTTCTGAGGGCAGAAATGACAAATTACTTCTGATAAACTGCCAATTAATAAAAAGAATTCCTTTTTTAATTGTTAAAATGGAGTTAAGTACATATAGCCCGATATGTATAAATACTCATTTGTTTGTCGCATAATTGCCATTGAATCATATAATTCTAGAGTCTATCTTTGTTCAAAAATTAATCTATGCTTGATGTACTGTTAAACCAGCCTGAAGAAAAGTTTGTTCCGGGTGCTGTCCTTAAAGTAAGCGACCGGGCCGATAAACCGATTAAAAGCATCATGAAATCTGTTTCCTGGCGTATTGTTGGCACGATCGACACAATGATAATCAGCTATTTTATCACCGGGAAAGTTACAATAGCACTTTCAATAGGCAGTGTAGAAGTACTCACCAAGACAATTCTCTACTATTTCCATGAGCGGCTATGGGCTCACATACACAAGATTAAACTAAAACTTTGGACAAAATCGAATGCAAAACAAAATGACAAACAATATGAAGTTAAAGGAGTTGAGGGATCAGTTGTCAGGTAAATCGATTGAAGATCGACTTGAGATCCTTACTACTCTTTTTCCCGGCCAGGTAATATTTACTACAAGTTTTGGAGTCGAAGATCAGGTTATTACACAGAAAATATTTTCCAACAATCTGCCAATCAGGGTTGTAACGCTTGACACAGGCAGATTATTCCCTGAGACATATGAGGTGTTTTCACAGACCACAATAAAATACAGGAAAAAAATTGAGGTCTATTTCCCGGATTATCTTTCAGTTGAGAAGCTGGTCACGGAAAAAGGGCCCTTCAGTTTCTTTGAGTCAATAGATAACCGCAAGGAATGCTGCAGGTTAAGAAAGGTTGTACCCCTTAGCAGAGCATTGGCAGGGATGGCTTGCTGGATCTCAGGGATAAGGGCAGACCAGTCCGGTAACAGGAGCCAGATGAGTGATCTGGAATATGACAGTGACAAGAAGCTTTTCAATTTTCATCCCCTGTTTGACTGGTCGCTGGAAGATGTCGATAACTATATCAAGGAAAACAGTATTCCATATAATTCATTGTATGACAAGGGTTATTTGAGCATAGGCTGTGAGCCATGCACAAGGCCAGTTCTTAAGGGGAAATGATTTTCGCTCCGGCCGCTGGTGGTGGGAAAATGAAGGCAATAAGGAATGCGGTTGTCATGTTAAGTAATTGAACGGAAAAAATCAATACAACAATGTTGGATATTAATAATGAACACCTCAGGGAGCTTGAAAATGAGGCAATTTTTGTGATGAGGGAAGTAGCTGCCCAGTTCGAGAACAAGGTGTTATTGTTTTCGGGAGGAAAGGATTCCATAGTGCTTGTACATCTTGCAAGGAAGGCATTCTGGCCATCCAAAATACCTTTCACCCTGATGCATATAGATACAGGCCATAATTTTGAGGAGACACTCAAATTCCGGGACGATCTGGCGAAAGAATTCGGGGCAGACCTCATAGTCCGCTATGTCCAGGACTCTATCGATCGGGGAAGAGTAAAAGAGGAACAGGGAATAAATGCCAGCCGTAATAAGGCTCAGTCAGTAACATTGCTCGATGCAGTTGAAGAACTCAGACTCGATGTAGCTATAGGAGGTGGCAGGCGTGATGAGGAAAAAGCAAGGGCCAAGGAGCGCTTCTTTTCTCACAGGAATGAATTTGGACAATGGGATCCGAAAAACCAGCGGCCTGAACTATGGAATATATTCAATGGTAAAAAACACCAGGGAGAACATTTCAGGGTTTTCCCGATAAGTAACTGGACTGAGCTTGACGTTTGGCAATACATACTAACTGAGAACATAAAGCTTCCGGATCTTTACTATACCCACAGAAGAAAAATATTCAGCCGAAACGGCACTTATCTTGCATGGGCACCTTTTATGCAGTTAAAACCTAATGAAGAGGTATTCGAGGCTGATGTCCGCTGCCGTACTATTGGAGATATAACCTGTACCGGTGTAACTCTCTCAAAAGCTCAGTCACTGGAAGAGATCATTGCTGAAATCGCAGCAACCAGGGTCACCGAAAGAGGTGGCAGATATGACGATAAGCGGTCAGAGGCAGCAATGGAAGACAGGAAGAAGGAAGGATATTTCTAAGGCTCAGGCAGTGCCAGCCGTAGCTTTAGCGAAGGCTGGGCGTAGGGCTCAGGGCTGAGGGCGTAAGGCGCAATGGATACAGGTTCCCCTCCTGGGAGGGGTCAGGGGTGGGTAAATTCGGGGCGCAGGGCGCAGGGCGCAGTGGAATCCGGTTCCCCTCCTGGGAGGGGCCAGGGGTGGGTAATTAAAGTTCAAGGTTTAAGGTTTAAGGTTTAAGGTTTAAGGTTCAAAGTTTAAGGAAATAGATTCAAATGACAATAAACGGTAAAAGCAAAAACAAGAGTCTTCTGAGATTTACTACAGCTGGCAGTGTGGATGACGGAAAGAGTACGCTCATAGGAAGGCTTCTGTATGACAGCAAATCAATCTTTGAGGACCAGATGGAGCACATAGTTCAGTCTGGAAAGAGGCTAGGCAGGGAAGAACTTGATCTCTCACTCCTGACAGACGGACTGAGAGCAGAAAGGGAACAGGGAATTACAATTGATGTAGCCTACAGATATTTTGCAACTCCTGCCAGAAAGTTCATTATTGCTGACACACCGGGTCATATCCAGTATACCAGGAACATGGTTACAGGAGCAAGCACTGCCGATCTTGCTGTAATACTTATCGATGCAAGAAAGGGTGTACTCGAACAGACTCTGAGGCATTCCTATATAGCTTCGCTCCTTGACATCAGGCACATAATATTCTGTATTAACAAGATGGATATGGTGAACTGGTCTGAATCTGTCTTCACCGATATAAAAACGGAACTGTCAGCGCTTGTTAAAAAACTTAAAATTGAAGATCCTCATTATATTCCGATAAGTGCCAAATATGGAGATAACGTTGTTGACAATTCTGAAAACATGAAATGGTACAGCGGGAAAACATTCCTTCACCTTATTGAGACAATTGAAATAAGGAAGAATAAGAATCCTTTGCATCAACGCTTTCCCGTTCAGACAATAATTCGCCCCCATACCTCCGAATTTCATGATTACAGGGGCTATGCAGGAAGAGTTGCCGGAGGAGTATTCAGACCGGGTGATGAGGTTACTGTGCTCCCGTCACTGCGCAAATCAAAAATCAGTAGCATTGATATGTTCGGAAAAACAATATCTGAGTCAATCGGCGGAGATTCTGTCGCAATTTCCCTTGAAGACCAGATAGATATCAGCCGCGGTGACATGCTGGCAGGTTCAAATGATCTGCCGGTTATCAGTCAGGATATCAACCTTATGATCTGCTGGTTCAATGAACTGCCTATGAAGGTTGGCGGAAAATATCTTATCCGCATGAACAGTAATGAAGCAGGATGCATTGTAAAATCTGTTGGCTACAGGATGAACATTGATACCCTTGAACATGATTATGAAAATCTGGTGGTAAATATGAACGATCTTGCATACATCAGCATAAAGACATCCAAACCGGTATTTTTTGACCCATATAAAGAGAACAATATCACAGGCAGTATGATATTCATTGACGAAGGAACAAATGAGACCGTAGCAGCCGGAATGGTCGTTTAGGTGAACTTATTTGTCACAGGATTGTTTCTCAACTGGATGAAATACATACTCTCCATATCGCTGACACTGCTGATACTCTTAACAGGGTTAAATGTTAAGATCGCTTCACATTATTGCGGAGGACAGATTTCAGCAGCAAAAGTATCACTGACAGGTGAGGTTGCTACATGTGGTATGGAACACCAGACGGGATCTAAATCAACAATCGATCTGTTTTCGAGACACTGCTGTGAAGATGTAATTCATTCATTCAAAATAAGTTCAATCTATGTACCTTCTGTCTGTTTCCAGCTTTTAGAGCCCGGGCAGATATTAATCCATTCATTTATCCTGAACGACATTCAACTCTCCGGTATGGAGATGTTTGGCTCACTTGTATCAGGTTCAAAAAGACCACCTGGAGTATACACTCCTGTCTGTGTCGAACAGCAGGTAATCTGCATTTTCCAAATCTGATTTTACTTTCTGATTTAACAGGGATTACTCTTCTAAATCTCTGGTGTACCTTTGGGTATCCCTGGTGGCTGTAGAAAAAGTCGATTTTCTCTGTGACACCCCTAAATCCCCCAGGGGGGACTTATTTAAAACCAATAAGTTTTAAAGCCCCCCCTGGGGGGTTGGGGGGTAAAAACTACTTTTTCTGCTGGCACAAAGTATCTCACAAAGTAACACAGATTAAAGAATACTAGAAATCTTACCAAGATCAACTCCAGGATGTAGTATTTCTTATTTAATCATTTAATATATAATTCATTATGAAAACCATTACTTTATTTATCGCCATTGTAATGCTGACTGTTATTGGAATTAACAGTTCAGCCCAGTCAGGTGCCAAAGCCGCCGTCCAGCAGAAGACAGAATCCTTCAAGGTATGGGGTAAATGCGACATGTGCAAGGAGCGTATTGAAACAGCGGTTAAAGCTGATGGTGCAACGACTGCCTCGTGGATTGAAAAAACACAGATTCTAACAGTTGCTTATGACCCTTCCAAAACAAGCAAGGATGGACTCAGCAAAAACTTGCTGCAGTTGGACACGATACTGAAAAATACAAAGCACAGGATGATGTTTACACCAAACTACCTGGTTGCTGCCATTATGAAAGATCAAAATAATCCAATCCATAGCTTCCGGGTCAGGAATTAATCATTTTTCATGACCCGGATAATTTTTATCCATTATGTTCAACCGTCTTGTAAAATATTTTCTCGAAAACAGGCTGATCACATTCATCTTTCTTCTTGCCTTTGTGGTGATGGGATTGGTTACCATGCCTTTCAATCTTACATCACGATTTTTGCCCAGGGATCCGGTGCCTGTGGATGCAATTCCTGATATTGGCGAAAACCAGCAGATCGTTTCTACAGAGTGGATGGGACGTTCGCCGAAAGATATCCAGGACCAGATATCCTACCCGCTGACAACGGCATTGCTTGGTATTCCGGGTGTTCAGACAATCAGGAGTACTTCAATGTTCGGTATGTCCTTCATCTACATAATATTTAAGGACAACGTTGAGTTTTACTGGAGCAGGTCAAGGATTCTTGAAAAGCTTAATTCCCTTCCTCCCGGGACTTTACCGGATGGAGTACAACCCTCGCTTGGGCCTGATGCGACGGCTCTTGGCCAGATATACTGGTATACTCTTGAAGGCCGTGATCCGAAAACAGGAACACCTAATGGCGGATGGGATCCTCAGGAATTGCGTACTATACAGGATTTTTATGTTAAATATAGTCTCTCATCTGCTGAAGGGGTAGCTGAAGTCGCATCTGCCGGGGGATTCATAAAAGAATACCAGGTTGATCTTAACCCTGATGCCATGAAGGCGTACAATGTTTCGGTCATGGATGTGATGAATGCTGTGAAGAACAGCAATCTTGATATCGGCGCCGAAACAATTGAGCTTAATAATGTAGAATATATTATTCGCGGACTGGGTTATGTTAAGAGCCTGAATGATCTTGAGATCTCAGTAGTTGCTGTCCGTAATAACGTTCCGGTAAGGATTAAGGATGTGGCTCAGGTTGCTTATGGACCTGCTACACGCCGTGGTGGTCTCGACAAATGGGGTTCCGAAGCAGTCGGAGCTGTTGTAGTTGCCAGGTATGGCTCAAATCCAATGGACGTAATTAACAATGTTAAGGAGAAAATTAAGGAAATTGAAGCTGGATTGCCTCAGAAAACTTTACCTGACGGGACTGTCTCGAAAGTAACAGTAGTCCCCTTCTATGACAGGACAGGTCTGATCAGGGAGACTATTGGTACACTTGAATCAGCTCTATCACATGAAATTCAGCCCATTGGTGTATTAATGACATTTATTATGATGAGGCTTTTCGGGATTGAGGCAAATATTGTTGCTCTCTCAGGAATTGCCATTGCCATTGGTGTTATGGTTGATATCGGCATTGTAGATGTGGAGAATATTCTGCGTCATCTTGAGATGCCGGAAAACAAAGGCATCAGAGGAAAAAGATTATTGGAAGTTATTTATCAGGCAACAACAGAGGTCAGAGCTGCAGTCGTAACTTCTATTGCAACGACTATTGTAAGCTTCCTCCCTGTATTTGCCATGCAGGCCTCAGAGGGAAAACTATTTCATCCGCTTGCCTTCACAAAAACGTTTGCCCTGCTTTCCGCATTTATCCTGGGTATTGTAGCACTGCCAACTCTTGTCCATTTAATTTTCAATATCAGTTTCGACAGGAAAAAAATCAAACAAATATGGAATAGCTTGCTGATAGCTGCGGGGTTATTTTTTATGTTTTTCTGGCATATGTGGCCCGCACTGGCATTAATTGGAGTCGGAATAAACAATCTATATGATTACAGGTGGCATGAAAAACGTAAAGATTTTCCCAACAATATTAACATCTTTATAACTGTACTTTTTGCAACATGGTATCTTTCAATTGAATGGCTGCCATTGGGAGCTCATAACAGCGAATTCAGCAATTTCATTTTTGTCACAGTCATTATTTCAGTTATTCTCATTGCACTTATGTCTATGGTCCATTATTATGAGACTATACTCCGATGGGCTTTACTGAATAAATGGAAGTTTCTGATGATCCCAGCTTTCACCCTTTTCTTTGGTCTGCTTGTCTGGCTCGGTTTTGACAAGATATTCCGGGTTGTTTCAGCAGGTGCTGAAAAGGCAGGATGGAAAACATTCCGGCAAACAACTTTCTGGCAGAGTGCAATTAAGACATTTCCGGGTACAGGTAAGGAGTTTATGCCGTCACTTGATGAGGGATCATTCTTACTCATGCCCACCAGTATGCCTCATTCAAGCATCGAAAAAAATCTGGAATATATTGAGACTCTCGACAAACGTCTCTCTGCCATTCCCGAAGTGGAAGTTGCTGTGGGTAAATGGGGACGTGTAAATTCAGCCCTCGACCCTGCTCCTGTCCAGATGTTTGAGAATACAATTAACTACCGGTCTGAATATATTCTCGATGAAAACGGGCACCGTATGCAGTTTAAAGTTGACAGGAAGGGTAATTATATTCTTAAAGGTAATTCCACATACAATCTGAATAGTGAGACATTCAGAGTTATTCCGGCTGACAGTCTTATTCCAGATAATAATGGGGAATATTTCCGTCAATGGCGCCCGCATATCAAAAAACCAATCGATATCTGGAAAGAGATAGTGAAAGTAACTGATATTCCGGGTCTGACATCTGCACCCAAATTACAGCCTATTGAAACACGTCTTGTAATGCTGTCAACAGGAATGCGTGCTCCTATGGGATTAAAAGTCTTTGGTCCTGACCTCAATTCAATTGAACAGGCCGGGATGATTTTTGAACAGGCATTAAAAGAAGTTCCATCAATAAAATCTTCAGCGGTTTTCTATGATCGTGCAGTGGGAGCTCCCTATCTTGAGATAAGGCTTAACCGTGAAGCCATGGCACGCTACGGAATGTCAGTCAGCAATGTGCAGGAGGTTTTGCAGGTTGCCATTGGCGGAATGACACTTTCTACCTCAGTGGAAGGCCGTGAGAGGTTTCCGCTGCGCGTGAGGTATGCCAGGGAGCTGCGTGATAATCCTGAAGATATTAAACGGATTCTTGTGCCGGCAATGAATGGCGTTCAGATACCTCTGGGTGATATTGCTGATATTGACTATGCCCGCGGAGCCCAGATGATCAGAAGCGAAAATACTTTCCTCGTGGGTTATGT
The DNA here is from genome assembly GCA_016715075.1 of Bacteroidales bacterium. Taxonomy (GTDB): domain Bacteria; phylum Bacteroidota; class Bacteroidia; order Bacteroidales; family VadinHA17; genus LD21. Next base: position 105,417 of record JADKBK010000006.1, on the reverse strand, counting down.
CATCTTCGATAAGATTGAGGGTAAAGCTGAGGTCAACGTAGTGCAGGATGCCGAAAAGGTTATAAAACAGAAACTGGAATCCGGAACAATAAGGTTGCCAGAGGGAGTTACATATAAATTTGCAGGAAATTATGAGCACCAGCTCCGTGCCACTAAAAGACTGTCTATCGTCATTCCTTTAAGCCTGATTATGATTTTCATGCTTTTGTATTTTCAATTCAGAACAATTACCGCATCATTTATACATTTTTCCGGCGTGTTTGTTGCATTCTCAGGAGGTTTCATAATGCTATGGTTATATGGGCAGGAATGGTTTATGAATTTTTCAGTTTCCGGTATGAACCTGCGGGATATGTTCCAGATGCACCCAGTGAACCTCAGTGTGGCTGTATGGGTAGGATTTATTGCCCTATTCGGAATTGCTACAAATGATGGAGTAATTATGGGAACCTATATTCACCAGGTATTCGAGGATAAAAAGCCAGCCACTGTACATGATGTACGTGAGGCAGTAATACTTGCCGGTAAGAAGCGTGTCCGCCCGGCAATGATGACTACAGCTGTTGCTGTAATTGCTTTGTTGCCAGTTCTATCTTCTACAGGCAAAGGAGCTGATATTATGGTCCCAATGGCAATCCCGGCTTTTGGCGGAATGCTAATCCAGGTAATGACGATCTTCGTAGTACCGTTATTACAGTCTATGTGGAGGGAAGGATCTGTAAATCATACCAATAAAATCAATACCAGAGTCTTAAACAGTCAATAAACAGATGAAAATATCAGCTTGCATTAAAGTATTTTTGACATTGGTTGCAACATGTTTCTGGCATACCGGAAACAGTCAGCAATATCCTGATTCTCTTATCAAATATCTCGGGATTGCTGCTAAGAATAATCCCCTGGTTTTGCAAAAATTCAGTGAATATCAGGCAAGCCTCCAGAAAATTCCACAGGTCGGAACCCTGCCAGATCCGGAGTTAAGCCTCGGCGTATTCCTGCAACCAATGGAACTCATTAACGGGAACCAGGTAGCCGACTTAAGATTAATGCAGATGTTCCCCTGGTTTGGTGTTCTGAAATCAGCCAGAGATGAAATGAGCCTTATGGCAAAAGCAAAATTCGAGCTTTTCCGTGATGCCAAGATTCAGCTTTATTATGACATACAACGTACCTGGTATGAATTATATAAACTCCGGAAAAATATCAGTATCTCGGAAAAGAATGTTGAAATTCTAAAAATAATTGAACGACTCGCCCTTGTAAGGTTCAAATCAGCGCCAACAGAAAATGAGGGAACAGCTTCTGCCAAAGTACCAGTATCCTCCTCCCCTGCTCAGAATACTTCCACAGCCGCTTCCGGGATGCAAACAATGTCTGCAGATCAGAACAATTCCGCTTCTTCGATTTCAGGTCAGACCTCTTCATCAATGCAGAGCAGTTCGATGGGTCAGGCATCCGGCAGTATAGGACTATCGGATATTTACACGATACAGATTGAGGAAGGTGATCTGGAGAATAATATTGCCTTACTCAAGAATCGGCAAAGCACAGTAACAGCTCAGTTTAACAGCTATCTTAACAGACCAGTAAGCTCACCGGTTTATATTCCTGATACTATCACCATCGACTCACTTGATTTTTCACTGATTGCTGTATCTGATAGTATGCTGGCAAATAACCCAATGCTGGATATGCTGGATTTTGAGATGCAGTCGATTGATGCCAGAAAAAAAATGGTAACAAGAATGGGCTATCCGATGGTTGGTATTGGGTTGAATTATTCCCTGATAGATAAATCAAACAGTGGTATGGCTGAACCTTCTATGAATGGTAAAGATATGATGATGCCAATGTTAACAGTTACATTGCCGGTTTACAGGAGCAACTACAATGCGATGAACACAGAAGCCGATCTTTTGAAGGATGCTTCTTCCCGCAATTACCAGTTCATTTCCAATTCACTGCAGACAGAGTATTATCAGGCCATTCAGCTTTATCAGGATGCCAGCCGGAGAGTTAAACTATATGATAATCAATACACACTGGCATCCAAATCATTCGACCTCATGCTAAAAAACTTTACTGTTGCATCAGCTGGACTTACCGATGTTCTGCGTATCCGCCAGCAAACACTCGATTATGAGTTTAAACAGTCAGAGGCAATGGCTGATTTCAACATAGCTGTGGCATGGTTAAAAAGGTTAGGAAATATGGAAATTGGCATAATCAGATAGAAATTCGAAGAAACAGATGAAAAGAATTGCATCTCAATGTATTTCATATATCAAAGCATATCAACTTATTACAACATTGAAAAATGAAAAATAGAATAATAATTATAATTACATCCCTGCTTGCAGGATTTTTTGCCGGCTGGCTCATATTTCATTCCTCACAAAGCGTTAAAAACGCAGCTCAGTCAACAGAGGCTGTACAAAGCTCAATTTGGACATGCTCCATGCATCCCCACATAAGAATGACAGAACCAGGGAAATGTCCTATCTGCGGTATGGAATTAATTCCGCTGGGAGAAGGCAGCGCTGCGCTGGTTGATCCTGAGAGTATTCATCTAAGCAAAGAGGAGGCTCAGTTAGCCAATGTACTTACCTCAGTTGTTAAAAAGCAAATGGCTGTAAAAGATGTGCGCCTATATGGAAAAGTACAGGCTGACGAAAGACTGTTCCAGAGTCAGGTTGCCCATTTTCCTGGCCGGATTGAAAAATTGTTCGTAAACTTTACAGGGGAATCAGTGAAGAAAGGCCAGGTACTGGCAGAAATCTATTCATCGGAACTTATAACTGCCCAGATGGAATTACTGGAAACTGTTAAGACCAAACAATTGCAACCTCAATTATATGAAGCTGCCAGGGAAAAGCTCAGACAGCTGAAACTCACAGATGAACAGATAGGGAAAATTGAACAATCAGGTGTTATCATAAACAATTTTGAAGTGGTTTCAAATACAGCCGGAACTGTGACTGCCCGAAGGGTTAACTCCGGTGATCATGTTTCACAGGGTACAGTTTTATTTGAAATTGCAGACCTTTCGAAAGTCTGGATCATGTTTGATGCCTACGAAAGCGATCTCCAGTTCCTGCAAATTAATGCAAAAATCTCGTTTTCCATACAGGCAATGCCAGGTATTGACTTTAAAGGCATTATTGTCTTCATTGATCCTGTCATTGACCCTGTTACAAGGGTGGCTAAAGTAAGGGTTGAAACAGGCAATCAATCAGGGAAGCTAAAACCTGAAATGTTTGCGACAGGTACTGTCACCTCTTTACTCGAAGGTTACGATAACAGTCTTATAATTCCAAAATCAGCTGTTTTATGGACAGGAAAGAGATCAATTGTTTATGTTAAACAGCCTCTGATGGATGAACCGGTATTTAAAGTACGTGAGATAGGTCTTGGCCCGATGCTTGGAGAGAGTTATGTGGTTACTGACGGCCTTTCCGAAGGTGAAGAAATTGTAACCAGCGGTACATTCAGTGTTGATGCCGCTGCTCAGCTTGCCGGAAAGCCAAGTATGATGAACGGTACAAAAACACCGGAAGGGAACATAACTCACTCGGTCTTCAGTGTATCGGGGAAATGCGATATGTGCAAGACGAGGATTGAAAAAGCCGCGTTGGAAGTGGAAGGTGTCATCAATGCTGTATGGGAGCTAAAAACAGGCAGGCTCTCATTAGATTTTGACAGTACCAGAACAAATGATAAAATTATCAGGGAAGGCAATTGCGAAAGTTGGACATGATAACGAACTTTTTAAAGCCGATGATGTTAAATATAAATCATTGCCTGAATGCTGTCTTTACAGAAAGTAAGAATATAAAAAATATTGACAAATGGAGAATAAACTAAATCTATTAAAAGCCAGACTCAAAGAATATAGGAATGCAGTAGTTGCCTTTTCAGGTGGGGTTGACAGTACTTTTCTGGCCAGGGTGGCTAAAGATGTTTATGGAGACAACCTTTTACTGATTACTGCTACTTCCAGTACAAATCCTTTCTATGAACTTGAAGAATCAAAGGCTCTTGCAGAGATGATGGAAATCAAGCATAGAATAATCATTACGGAGGAGATAGATAATCCCGAATATGCTGCCAATCCTCCAGACAGGTGTTATTTTTGTAAAAGTGAACTCTTCGGCAAAATTCAATTCATTGCAGCAAAGGAAGGCTTCGATGTTGTTTTCGATGGAAGCAACGCTGAAGATATGAAGGATTACAGACCTGGGATGAAAGCGAAGAAGGAAAAAAGTGTAATTTCCCCGCTTGCCGAGGCAGGTTTTTCAAAAAGCGATATTCGACATTATTCAGAAGAATTTCATTTGCCGACTGCTTCAAAACCATCATATGCATGTCTTGCGTCACGCATCCCTTATGGGGAACAGATTACAAAACCGAAACTTGACAGGCTTGCTATGGCTGAATATTCTGTCAGAAGCCTGGGATTCAGTCAGTTTAGAATAAGAAGCCACGAAAACCTGGCCAGGTTTGAATTCATACCATCAGAGATGGACAAAGCCTGGAAGATGAAAGAAAAACTGACTGATATTTGTCTTAAATCAGGATTCAAATTTGTCACGATAGATCTCATTGGCTACCGCTCAGGTTCCATGAACGAGATGCTCTCTGATTCAGTAAAAGAAGCTGTTATAAATTCCGCCAGGTAATCATTATTAAGACAGCTTTCACTGGCAGGCTCTGGTTGAAAAATATTCAGACAGCATGGGTTATATTCTTAATATGCCTTAATTTTAAAAGGCACAAATTTAATTTTACGCTTAAAATTCAGCATAAAACAGATTAACTATTTGAAATGAAGATATTTGGAATCTAACTGAATGAATATTCAAAAAATATTTAATTTTAGAAAATTTTAATTTTATATCAATGAAATTTGAGACAAAAGCAATCTGGGTAGGACAGGCAGCTGACGAGGCGACAGGAGCTACTATTGTTCCTATCTATCAGACATCAACATTCACCCAGGAACAGATTAACAAACATAAGGGTTATGAATATTCACGCGTTGGCAATCCCACACGTACAGCCCTTGATGAATGTCTTGCTTCACTTGAGGAGGGAAAGCACGGACTGACTTTCTCATCAGGTCTTGCAGCTGAACATGCGATATTCTCAATTCTTCGCCCGGGTGATCACGTTATTGTCCCAGAAGACATGTACGGAGGAACATACCGCCTTATCAAACAGATACTGGAACCATTTAACATTAACTTCACCTTTACCGATTTTACTGATCTCAGTGCAATAGAGAACTCTTTTCTTCCTTCAACGAAGATGGTATGGATCGAGACTCCCACAAATCCTATTCTTAAGATTTTTTGATATCGCAGCCATTGCTGACTTGTCCAGAAAAAGAAAGGCCATATCAGTTGTCGATAACACTTTTGCCACACCATATTTTCAGAAACCGCTTCTTCTGGGGGCTGACATAGTAATACACAGCACAACAAAGTATATAAACGGCCATTCTGATCTTATCGGCGGCGCAGTTATCCTCAATGATGACGATCTGTATGAAAAAATCAAACTCGTACAGAAATCTGTCGGTGCAGTTCCCTCCCCTTTCGACTCCTGGCTTACCCTTAGAGGAGTTAAGACGCTGGCAATAAGAATGAAACAGCATGAAGAAAATGCAATGAAAGTTGCCCGGTTTCTTCAGAAGCAGCCTAATGCAATAGAGGTCTATTTCCCTGGCCTGGATGACCATCCGGGTCATGAAATAGCAAAGAAGCAGATGACGGGATTCGGAGGAGTTGTTTCTTTCAAGATAAAAGGCGGGATCAGGGAGGCCAACACTTTCTTTGGGAAACTAAAGGTATTTCAGCTGGCTGACAGCCTTGGAGGAGTAGAATCTCTTGCTAACTATTCGGCCCTGATGACACATGAGGCCTTTCCTGAGGAGCTCAGGAAAAAAATAGGTGTCACTGAAAACCTTATCCGGCTCTCAATTGGCATTGAACATATTGATGATCTGCTTGCAGATCTGGGCAATGCACTTTCCTGAAAAAAAATTAACAAATGACCAGCACTGAGAATAATATCGGGGTTCTGATTGCCGACAGCCAGTTCCTTATCACGGAATCCCTGAATATGATTCTTCAGAATGACAGTCGTTTCTATGTAAGCAAAGTAGTAACAGAAAAAAAAGATCTCGCCTCAGAACTGGCAGGGAATTACATCTCACTGCTGATCACAGATCCCTCTTTTATTGATTTGTCGGGCCTGTCGGAGTTAAAGGAGATAATAGCCAATCACCCTCATCTTAGGATACTTGTTATGACGAACGGCCTGACCAGGGCCGAGATGCTTGAACTGAATAATCTTGGCATCAACAATATTATACTTAAGACCACTGGTAAGGAAGAGTTCTTTGAAGCTCTTGCTGCTACACTGAAAGGCAGAAAATTCTACTCAAATGAACTGCTCGATCTCCTTTTTGAACCAAATGATAAAAAGAGTTCTGGAGAAGAGGCTGGTCAGCTTACAAATTCCGAAATGGACATTGTCAGGCTTATTGCAGATGGACTGACTACCAAAGAGATTGCGCTGAGAAAGTATATCAGCATTCATACCGTGATAACACATCGTAAGAATATATTCCGGAAGCTTGGTGTTACAAGTGTCTCCGAACTCATTATGTATGCCATTAAGGCGGGATGGATTAACCTTATTGAGTATCATATCTGATTTCGATACCATATCTGTGGTATATTGACCGGACTCCATATTTAAATATCATACCATGTTTGTGGTATATAAAATGCCTTAAACAGGGTATTCCTCATAATCTGAGACGGATGCATCTTTGTATCACTGATTATCATAAAAGAAATCAGGTGTAAACTGAAGCAGGGATTAACTAAAAGCCGTTAAAACTGTTTAACAATAACCAGGTAAATAATTATCAATATCTAAAAATAAATTTATGGCATCTGAAAACTTACATTTTGACACACTGCAGCTACACGCAGGACAGGTTGTAGACCCTACTACAAATTCAAGGGCGGTTCCCATTTATCAGACTACATCTTATGTATTTAATGATTCTGAACATGCTGCCAATCTTTTTGGACTGAAGGAATTCGGCAATATCTATACAAGGCTGATGAATCCGACAACGGATGTATTTGAGAAGAGGATCGCTGCACTTGAGGGTGGGGTTGCAGCACTTGCTACCTCATCAGGGCAGGCTGCACAGTTTATTGCCCTTACAAATATTCTTGGTTCAGGCGATAATTTTGTTTCAACATCTTATCTCTATGGAGGTACATTTAACCAGTTCAAGGTTCAGTTCAAACGTCTTGGAATAGAAGTTAAGTTTGTTGACGGTGACAAGCCTGCTGATTTTGAAAAGCTGATTGACAGCAAGACAAAAGCAATCTATCTTGAAACAATAGGAAATCCACGGTTCAATATTCCCGATTTCGATGCAATAGCTGCAATAGCAAAAAAACATGATCTGCCACTTGTTGTAGATAATACATTCGGAGCAGGCGGATATCTCTTCAGACCAATAGAACATGGAGCAAATATTGTTGTTGAATCTGCCACCAAATGGATTGGCGGACATGGTACCAGCATCTTCGGCAATATCGCCTTCATAATACGTGCCCGCGTTGAAGGGCTTCGTGATTACGGCTCTGCCCTGAGTCCGTTTAATTCCTTTCTGCTTCTTCTGGGACTTGAGACATTGTCACTCCGTGTCCAGAAACATGTTGACAATGCTCTTGGGCTGGCGCAATGGCTGGCCAAACATCCTAAGGTTGAATATGTTGACTATCCTGGTCTTACATCAAGTCCATATCATAGCCTTGCTGTAAAATATCTCAAAAACGGGTTCGGTGGAGTTCTCTCATTCAAGGTAAAGGCCGGAAAAGCAGCAGCCGATAAGTTAGTGAATAATCTCAAGCTCATCAGCCATCTGGCCAATGTGGGAGATGCTAAGACACTTATAATTCACCCCGCTTCAACTACCCATCAGCAGCTCTCTGAAAAAGAACAGTTAAGCACGGGTGTGGTACCCGGAGTGCTAAGACTTTCCGTTGGTATTGAAAATATCCTTGATATAAAAGCAGATCTTGAACAGGCTCTTGAGCTTATCTGAGAGTAGTCTTGAATAAAAAATGTAACTTAGTTGGCATGACAAGAATAGTCATATGGTCATTAATTTATTAAAGTATTTAGAAAATTCATAAAGGAACCTTGCCATGTCAGCTATTACAATACCCAATCAAAGAGCCGTTGAAAAGTCAATAAAATCAATCTTTGAAATGCTTTTTCCTACAACTCATTCTTATACGGATGCAGAAATTGAAAGCAACCGTCAAAACCTTCAGGACCAGATCCACGAGATACTTGAAGGACTTACAGATAAGAATGAGGAGGTCACAAAGCGTTTTTTCAACAATCTTGACAATATAAAAAAAGTACTGCTCAGGGATGCCGATTTCATTCTTGAATCTGATCCGGCGGCAACACAGCAGATTGAAGTAATTGCAATCTATCCCGGTTTTTTCGCTATTTTCTGCTATCGGCTGGCGAATTTCCTCTCCAAATTATCAGTCCCCCTTTATCCCAGAATGGTAACCGAATATGCTCACAGGGTTACAGGAATTGATATTCATCCCGGAGCGACGATCGGCGTTCCATTCTCAATTGATCATGGAACAGGGATCGTTATAGGAGAAACAGCCAATATCGGCAATAATGTTAAACTTTACCAGGGTGTTACTCTGGGCGCTTTAAGCGTGGATAAGAGCAAGGCTTCAATTAAAAGACATCCGACTATAGAAGATAATGTTATTCTTTATGCAGGTTGCACTATTCTTGGAGGAGAAACAGTGGTCGGGAGAAACAGCATCATCGGGGGTAATGTCTGGCTGACTGAGAGTATAGCACCTTTTTCAGTTGTCTATCATAAAAGTGAGATAATAGTAAGAAACCAGACCGGTTACCAGGAACCGATAAATTTTATAATCTGAAACACAATTAATAATTTAAAAAATGAAAGCAAATTCCATTCTTGATACAATAGGAAATACACCCCATGTTAAGATCAACAGGCTGTTCGGCAAGGATCACTCAGTTTGGGTTAAGCTTGAGAGAACCAATCCGGGAGCCAGCATAAAAGACAGGATTGCGCTCTCAATGATTGAAGATGCAGAAAAGAAAGGTCTGCTCAAATCAAGTAGTGTTATCATTGAACCGACTTCCGGCAATACCGGGATCGGACTTGCACTGGTTGCAGCAGTAAAAGGATACAGGCTAATACTTGTGATGCCCGAATCAATGTCGGTTGAACGAAGGAAAATCATGAGCTCATACGGAGCAGAATTTGTTCTCACTCCGCGTGAAAAAGGTATGAAGGGAGCTATTGAACGCGCAAGGGAATTAACATCTGAAACACCAGACGCCTGGATGCCTATGCAGTTCGATAACGAAGCTAATACAATTATTCACAGGAACACTACTGCACAGGAAATCCTTAAAGACTTCCCTGATGGAATAGACTATCTTATTACCGGTGTAGGTACCGGAGGACATATTACCGGCTGTGCTGAAGTTCTGAAAAAGAAATTTCCAAAGCTTAAGGTTTTTGCAGTAGAGCCTGAGCTGTCTCCTGTTCTAAGTGGCGGAGCGCCTGGCCCTCACCCCTTACAGGGTATCGGAGCCGGATTTGTTCCTTCCATACTAAAAACAGATCTGCTTGATGGAATAATTAAAGTCAGCAAAGATGATGCATTTGAATTTACGAGAAGGGCAGCAAAGGAAGAAGGTCTGTTCGTTGGAATATCTTCCGGAGCATCTCTCGCTGCTGTTAACCAGAAGTTAAGTGAGATACCCAAGGGATCGAAAATACTTACATTCAGCTACGACACAGGAGAAAGGTACCTGTCAATTGAGGGCTTGTTCTGAAAATAATTCGAAGGAATAAGTTTTTTTGCCAGGGGTGAGATGTTTTTTTCCAAAATCACCCCCATTTTTATTTATAGGAGTTCATCAAAAAGATAGAGCTGCCGGTCTTCACAATCGTCACTATCAAGATTGGTGACAGAAACGCCAAGAAGCCTGATCCGGGGATTATCCAGCTTAATTGATTTCCTCAGGCTTGTCACCTCCCTGTGCAAAGTGTCAAAATCCCTGATAAAATGTTGAACGGTTTTGCTTCGGGTTATCTGCCTGAAATCAGAGAACTTAATCTTAAGGGTTATAGTACGGCCGGCTGCTTCTGAGTGTTCGAGACGTTCCATCAACTCCTTTTCAAGCTTATACAATTCTGCAATTATCTCGAATGATGTAGTCAGATCTTTCTCATATGTGAGTTCAGTCCCTACCGATTTACGTTCCTGTGATGGTTCAACAGGTCGATCGTCGATTCCCCTGGCTATGTCATGAAAAAAAACACCCGCCTTTCCAAAATTCCTTACCAGTGATAAAAGATCCCATCGTTTAAGATCAGCACCGTTATGTATTCCAAGGTTATGCATTTTAAGGGCGGTCACCTTACCGATACCATAGAATTTTTCGATTTTAAGATTTTCAATGAACTTCTCGGCATCGCCTGGTTTTATGATGAACATCCCGTCAGGTTTATTTATTTCAGAGGCGATCTTGGCCAGAAACTTATTCACCGAGATACCAGCTGATGCAGTGAGTCCGATTTGTTGTTTGATATCGCTCCTAATCTTTTTTGCTATAACGGTTGCCGATCCTATTTTGCGTTTATCCTCAGTTACATCCAGAAAGGCTTCATCAATTGAAAGGGGTTCTACAAGATCGGTGTATTCCCTGAGAATTCCGAAAACCTGGGATGACACTTCCGTATACCTTTCAAAATTATGTTTTACGAACAGGAGTTCAGGACACAAGCGTTTGGCAGTCACTGAAGGCATTGCAGATCTTACACCATATTTCCTTGCTTCATAGCTCGCCGCTGCAACGACACTCCGCGGTCCGCTCCCCCCAACCGCAACCGGTTTCCCCCGAAGCTCCGGATTATCAAGCTGCTCTACGGATGCAAAAAAAGCATCCATGTCTATATGTATAATCTTTCTCACTCCGGTCACTCTGGTCACTTTAGTCACTTTAGTCACTTTAGTCACTTATAAAGAACAAATCTAATAAGAAAATCCTTTGATAATTGGTCAACATTGAGCATCATTGCACTTTAAAGTAAAAAGGAGAGTGACCGGAACCGTGAAAGAGAAAGAAAAAAAGATAAAAATATTTTCCCTGATTTTAACCAACCACAGACTATGGGGATCTATACTACTTCCCTATCTGATTCAAAAAGAAACCGGAAGAAGCTATTACAGGTTATCAGAATGCCTCTTCCCCTACCCCGGTGATGAGATCCTTAGTACTCTGAACCCTGAGGAAAGAGATGTTGTCAACATAATTAATGAGTATAATGAAAGAAACCTCTTCAAACTATTTTCAAAAGACAAATCTGTAAAAGATTTCCTGGTAAATAATACTCCTGAAAAACTTGAGAACTTCATCAGACCATATATTGAAAGAAGGCTCTACAAATGTTTTACAATTGCAAGGGATGAAAACATACCGGTGTATTACCAGAAGACAAAATCTGCCGCACTTCATTCTGAAGATATTCTGCAGCTGAATGAGGAAAATGCGGAGCCGGTTTTCAGGTTTACCCGTGATGAAGAACAAAGCACATATAACCTGAGTCTGGAAACAAGAGGCAGGCTTATTGATATGAAAAAAGCCTCCACGGATATTCTCTGCATGTCACCATGCCTGTTAAGGGATGACCATAGCATCCTTTTCGTGTCAGATGTGGATGGATCGAAACTCAAACCATTCATCTCCAAATCATTTATTCAGATCCCAAAAAAGACAGAGTTAAAATATTTTGGCAGTTTTGTGCTGAATGCAATTAATAACTATAAGGTTGAAGGTACAGGATTTGACATAATTGAATTCATTCCACGTAAAGAGGCTTGTCTTCAGCTTGAAACAGGACTGAAAGGATCACCTGTACTCATTCTGACCTATAATTACCAGGGCAACAGGATCTTTGCTAATGAACCCCAGCAAACATTCACATTATTTGAGAATACCGGTGACAGATTCATTTTCAGGAAATATCAGCGAGATACTGACTGGGAGAGTAATTGCCGCATCAGGCTTGAGGAAATGGGATTCTTTTCAGATGACGAGATAAATTATTTTACTGTTTCATCAGAAAAAAAAGGCAATAATGAGCTCTACCTGATGATTGAGTCTATAAACAAGAACTACACAGACATAGTTGATGCAGGTTTCATCCTCAGTTCAAGGCTTAGTATGAATGTCAATTTTAAGCCTGTAAGCATTGAGTTAAGCAGCAAACTCATTAATGACTGGTTTGATCTGAAAGCAACTGTCAGGATAGGGCAATGGGAGATTCCGTTTCCCCGCTTCCGGAAAAATATTATTTCCGGGATACGTGAGTTTGAGTTACCTGACGGGACAATAGCAATTTTACCGGAAGCGTGGTTTTCAAAGTATAAAAATATTTTTGAGTTTGGAAAAACAGTTGAAGATTCGCTTACTCTTCATAAACAGCATTTTTCATTGCTTGAAGATACTCTGTCTGAAGAGGGGAAGCCTGCCTTTGATAAGCTCGAAAAACTTTTAATTCCGGAACACCTGCCCGAGCTTGATCCGCCGGCAGGACTAAAATGCAATATGAGGAAATATCAGGCTGAAGGTCTCAGCTGGCTCAATTTCCTGCAGACAGCAGGGCTTGGCGGATGCCTGGCCGATGACATGGGGCTCGGAAAAACAATTCAGACACTTGCCCTGCTTCAGCATAATAAAGAAAATATAAGCCCGGGGATATTGTCCGGAGAAAAAAGAGAACTGACCCTTTTTGGTCCTGGCGAATCAAAATTAACTTCACTTATTATAGTCCCGGCTTCACTCATTTATAACTGGGAGAATGAGATTAAGCGATTTGTTCCTGGGATGACCGCTTACAGCCACAAGGGAAACCAGAGGAAAAAAACTGCCTCATGGTTCAGTAATTTTGACATAATAATATCCAGCTATCATACTGTAAGGCAGGATATTGAATTTCTCAGCTCATATCCTTTTCACTATATTATTCTGGACGAAAGCCAGATGATAAAAAATCCTGGGTCAGCCGTTTACAGAACAATGATAAGGCTGAAATCAGAATTTAAACTTGTTCTGACAGGAACTCCTGTGGAAAATTCACTCATTGACCTGTGGTCACAGCTCAACTTTGTTAATCCGGGACTACTCGGTGACCTCTCCTTCTTCAGAAGAGAATTTGCGAGGCCGATTGAAAAATCGGGTGATGATATGCAGGAGGGGAAATTAAGAAAAATCATCAAGCCTTTTATACTCAGACGGACAAAGGAGATGGTTGCCCGCGATCTGCCTCCTGTTACGGAACAGACTGTCTTCTGCGATATGACTGAAGAGCAGTTTAAACTATATGAAGAAGAAAAGTCATCTGTCAGAAACAGCATATTCAAAAGCATAGAGACAACAGGTCTCGAAAAATCAGCTATCGTGGTCCTTCAGGGGCTTATGAAGCTGAGACAGTTATCGAATCATCCTGTGATGGCATATGAAGATTACAAATCAGGATCGGGTAAATTCGAGACTGTACTGCAGGATATGGAGAGTGTTATCTCGGAGGGACATAAAATTCTGGTTTTCTCATCGTTTGTGAAACATCTTGCCCTTTATGCTGCTGAACTGACCAGAAAAAGAATCAGGTTCTCAATGCTTACCGGTGCCAGTACCAACAGGGAGAAGATAGTGAATAATTTTCAGGATGATCCGGAGAACAGGATCTTCCTTATCTCACTTAAGGCAGGAGGTGTGGGGCTCAATCTGACGGCTGCCGATTATGTTTTTATTCTTGATCCCTGGTGGAATCCGGCATCAGAGATGCAGGCAATGAACAGGGCACACAGAATAGGCCAGGATAAAAATGTATTTATGCTAAAGTATATAACAACCAATAGCATAGAAGAAAAAATAACAAGATTGCAGGAAAAAAAATCAAAGCTGGCCGATACTTTTATTTCAAGCAACAACCCAATAAAAGATATAGATATCAAACAGATACTTGATATTATTGGATAAAAATCTCGCATTTTTGGAAGTATTTATAAAGTCTTTTTAAACGCAAAGTATTATAAGAAATTCGCAAAGAACGCAAAGAAAAATAATCTCTAATAAGTCCTTTGCGAACTACTTTATAACTCTTCTACTTCAATACCAGATCTTTCATTCATCATTTTTAACCCCCAACTCCCTGAAGGGGGCTTGAAATCAAGATAATGGAAGTTCTTGAACCCTCTTTAGGGGGAAGAGGGTAAATGAGAAGGAATGTTCAATTCTCTATTAAGTTATTAATCTTGAAGTTCATATATTTCATAGGTGGGGCACTTTGCGTAAAGACTTTGCGGACTTTGCGGTTAAAAAGAAGAAATCAATATCTTTGTAAATATCTGAATTAGAAAAAAATACGATGAAAGTATTAGGCATAAACTGCAGTCCCAGGAAGGGTGGAAACACCGAGATACTTATCAATGAAGTATTTAAAGCCCTTGAGAAAGAGGGTATAAAAACTGAGTTCTTTCAGCTTGGCGGTAAAAATGTCTCAGGATGTATAGCCTGTATGAAATGCAGGAAGAAGAAAGACGGGCGCTGTCATCAGAAGAATGATGTTATAAACGAGTGTATTGATAAAATGGTGAAAGCTGATGCAATAATTATAGGTTCTCCTGTATATTTTGCAGATCTCTCAGTTGAAGCAAAAGCGCTTATTGATGTGGCAGGTTATTCGCTTCGTGCTGCAGGCAATCCTCTCAGACGAAAACCGGGCGCTGCTGTTATTGCCGTGAGAAGAGCCGGTGCAATCCATGCTTTTGACAGCTTAAACCATTTCTTCCTGATAAATGAAATGATAATTCCCGGATCATCCTATTGGAATATAGCCATAGGGAGAGAAAAAGGTGATGTGCTGAAGGATGAGGAGGGAATGGCAACAATGAGGGTTCTTGGTGAAAACATGGCATGGCTTCTGAAAAAGATAAAAGGGGTGCCAGGCGATGATTTAGACCTGAATGTTGTTAAGAAAAGTAAAAAACACAAAAATCAGTGAACTTAATTAGAACAAGCTGGTTTTAGGTATACCCCGGTCCGTAGCTCAGCTGGTAGAGTACATGACTCTTAATCATGGTGTCGAGGGTTCGATCCCCTCCGGACCGACCAGGATGGATACCGATAAACATAAAGTAGAGACGTTGCATGCAACGTCTCTACTTTTTTGGGTGTGGAATATCCCTGAATTCAGGGTATTTATAAAGTTCATTCAATGGAGGGGGGATATAATCATTCCTGTCATTAAATGTCGGATCATCAAAATCGTTCCTTCCAATAGCCTGAAATTCCGGGCTCGAAAGCCTCCTTTTAAAATATCCCATTGATTGAAGGATCCTTAGAAATTTTGACAGGTAGCTATATTTATGTCGTCTGAAATTATAATAACTTTTAACCTCTTCAACTGATTCACTTCCTATTAATACATCTTCTAATCTTAAATCACCGGCAGGGATTATTTTTTTGTCGCCGGGCTTTTTATTATCCTCTATAATCTGCATTACTCTTTTTGAGGATAGGAGCCAGTATTTTAACTGATCTCGATAAGTAAAGGCATCGAGTTTAATACCATTCGGCAAGACAAAAATATCTGTTGACAAGGGACATGGAGGGAAAATATAGGAGTGACCGGATGGAATTCCCCCTCCTCACGCTCAATCCTGATTATTGATTCCATATAGACCTCTCTTGCATAATTTAAAATCTGCTCGATTTTAGCATCATTTATATTTTTCTTCAGAGTTTTAATGTATCCGGTCTTGTGGAGGAGTTTATCATAGTATGTTTTAATTTCCTCCCTGGTTAAAAATTCTGCCATAGTTGTATCGCTTGAAATATCAATACAAATGTATGAATAGAATCAAAACGACAGCTGTTTTATCAATCTGAGTAATCAAAAGTATCCGGAAACAGGAAGAGCCGTTGCATGCAACGGCTCCTCTCATTAAGGTCAGGTTCAGGTTAAGTTAAATTTAATAGTTTTCTCGTTCCACGTAGTTTGTATGCAACAGTTCATGTGACTTGTGACTGTTAGGTGCATCCAGAAACTCCTTATAGATAGCAATAACATCAGGATTAAGGTGTGATTTCCTTAGTACCATATGTTCATCTTCCGAGTAAATGGCTTTCATCCGGTTTTTCCTTATCTGCATATTTGTCGGAATAGGCTGGCCTCCACCACCGATACATCCACCCGGGCATGCCATTATTTCAATAAAATGGTAGTTAGCTTTACCTGCCTGTACCAGCTTCATTATTTTATTGGCATTTACCAGGCCATGTGCAATGGCAACTTTGAGTTCAGCTCCTTCAAGGAACTTCCATGCTTCCACGCATCCTTCAATTTTCACGGTGGCTTCTTTAACGCCTTCCATGCCTCTCACAGGAGTGATATTCAGGTTTCCGAACGGAACCTCGCGGCCCGTAACAATCTCGTATGCCGTACGCAGGGCGGCTTCCATAACCCCTCCTGTTGCACCGAAAATCACAGCTGCACCAGTAGATTCTCCCATTATTGAATCATAGTTTGCCTCATCAAGGTTTCTGAAGTCGATACCGGCCTGTTTGATCATCACGGCAAGTTCTCTTGTTGTCAGAACGTAATCAACATCCTTGAAGCCACTGGCTCTCATCTCGGGTCTGTCAGCCTCAAATTTCTTGGCTGTACATGGCATGATAGATACCGAGACTATTTTCGAAGGGTCAATATTCCTTTTTTTGGCATAGTATGTTTTGGCAAGTGCTCCAAACATCTGCTGTGGTGATTTGCAGGATGACAGATTAGGAAGGAATTCAGGATATTTATGCTCTATGAATTTAATCCATCCTGGTGAACAGGAGGTAAACATAGGAAGGGAAATTTTCTTATTGCCGTCGACGAGAGCCTTCTTCAGTCTGACGAGCAGCTCTGTCCCCTCTTCCATAATTGTAAGGTCAGCTGAAAAATCAGTATCAAGAACTGAATTGAATCCAAGCTGCTTCAGGGCATTAACCATCTTTCCTGTCACTCTCTGCCCGGGATCATATCCAAGGTCTTCACCGAGGGCAACCCTGACAGCCGGAGCTGTCTGAACTACCACATGTTTTTCAGGGTCATAAATAGCATCCCATACCTGATCGATATATGTCTTTTCAACAAGCGCTCCTGTCGGACAACGGTTTACACACTGACCGCAGTTGGTACAAACCACATGGCTCATCGGTTTATCATGAAATGATGATATCTTCTGGTGTGCTCCTTTGTTAGCAACAGCAATTGCTGACACATGCTGAAGTTCTGAACAGGTCCTTACGCAGCGCTGGCACCTGATGCATTTACTGTCATCCTTCGTAAATGAAGGAGAGGATCTGTCAATATTATATTTATGGTCTTCAACAAGATCAAGGAAAATAGTATCACCGAATGCAAATTCATTGGCCAGCGACTGAAGTTCGCAATTCTGATTTTTATAACATTTTGTACAATCCGATCTGTGTTCTGTAAGAAGCAGCTCTACAATATGTTTGCGGGCATTTCTTACCTTAAGGGTATTGGTGTGGATTTCCATGCCCTCTGCAGCCGGAGTCGCACATGATGCCACGAGTGTTCTGGCACCTTTCTGTTCAACAACGCAAACGCGGCAGTTGCCTGCAACACAGAGGTCATCATGGTTACACAGGGTAGGAATGTTTATTTTCAGTTTCTTGGCAGCAGCCAGGACTGTAGTTCCCGGCTCAACAGATACTTTCTGGTCATTTATAAGTAGATTTATCATGATTCGCTGTTTTTGATTGGATTGTTAATAAATGATCTCCTCTTTAAAGTTGCTGACAATTGATTTAAATGCATTGCCTACTGATTGCCCCAGACCGCATTTGGCAGCAATCTTCATGGTATCGGCAAGTTTCATCAGCTCTGTGAGGTACGTTGACTTGGATTCACCTTTTTTAACCTTTTCAACTCCTTTAAGCAATTGCTGGCAGCCGACACGGCATGGAGTACACTGTCCGCAGGATTCCTCCGCGAAAAAATCAAGGTAATTATGAAGAACATTATACATCGACCGGGAACTATTGAAAAGCTTCATTGAACCACCTGTCGGAACACCTTCAAAACCTATTATTGTCTCTGCGAATTTTTTTCTTGGAACACAAAAACCTGATGCTCCTCCAACCTGTACAGCTTTTGTATCACCATCCCCGAACTCATTTACGAAATGCTGAACTGTCATTCCGAGTTCGAGTTCAAAAATACCAGGTGTGGGTGTATCTCCGGATACTGAAAAAACTTTTGATCCTCTTGAATCTTTGGTTCCGTACTGAGTAAAGTTCTTTGATCCGTGAAAAATGATCATTACGGCAGTAACAAGAGTCTCAACGTTATTTATAGAGGTAGGTTTCTCGAACACACCCGAGACTGTCGGATAGGGCGGCTTATTTCTTGGCTCACCCCTTTTTCCTTCAATGGATTCAAAAAGGGCGCTCTCCTCACCGCAGATATATGCCCCGCTTCCCATACGGTATTCAATATTAAAATCATAACCTATCTCATGTATCATCTTATGAAAAGAGTCGAGTTCAATCATCAGTTTTGGAAGCAGATACCGGTATTCCCCCCTGAGGTATACTATACCGCTTCTGGCACCGATAGCCTTTCCTGCTATTGCCATTCCGCCATGAACCTTATTTGATACCCTGTCAAGGATCTCCCGGTCCTTAAATGTTCCTGGCTCACCTTCATCAGCATTGCATACAATATATTTTTCAGGACTGGGCTCAGCGGCAGTATATTTCCATTTTAAGCCCGTCGGAAAACCGGCCCCCCCTCGTCCTTTCAGACCGGAATCAAGCATGTGCTGGATAATTTCAGCATTACTCATTTTAAAAGCCTTTATCAAAACCTCTTTCGTATCTATTTTCTCGAATATCAGGTCAACCTTGTTTAATCCATTATTTTCCATCTTAATCCGGATTTTTATTTTTTCATATAATCTTTAATAATCTCACTTACTTTTTCTGGTGTCAGCTCAGTATATGGCATATCATTTATCAGGATTGCAGGAGCTTTATGACACCACCCTATACAATTTGTCTCAATAAGGCTGAATTGTTTGTCGGCAGTTGTCTCGCCAACTTTAATCTTAAGTATATCTTCAAGAGTATGAATAATATCACTTTTACCTTTCATTGAACATGTGATTGTCTTACAAATTCTTATAACATACTTTCCTCTCTCCTGTGTATCGAGAAAAGTGTAAAATGAAGCTGTCCCGTAAACTTCTGCTGCTGAAATATCAAGCTCTTTTGCAACTTCAACCATAGCCTCATCAGTAAGATAATTATACTTATGAACGATATCCTGAAGAATCGGAATAAGGTTCTCACGTGTGTGGCCATGTTTATCAGACAACTCCTTAACTAGATTTCCTACCTGGTACATTTCTTGACAATTTTTAAGTAATTAAATAGATCAGTTAGCTTTTAAACCTGGGTTTATAAAGTGCTGTTAATTTAATAACAATACTTTTAAAAAAAACCTAAAAATATCATTCTTGCTAATTTAGAATGAAAATAAAGAAAGAATGATAGTTGTAAAAAAACAAATCTTTACAATATATACTATTGTCATACAGACGTTTAACGTATTCAAAAGTCTAAATTGCCAGGGACAATGGTAATTCTTAAACCCACAGGGACTATCTGACTATCCGGCTTAGAGGAATTTACTTTAAATCGCATCATTGAAAAATTCACTGATTCCGGGATTAAACCACATCAAAACAGGTCGGAAAAATTGACATTGGTGAAAATTTTGATTATCTTGGATGAACTGTTGCAAATAAGAGTATTAAACAATTAACAAAATGGAGGTATATCATGGCTGTACAATATCTTTGTAAAGTTTGCAGGGGTCATCTGAATCCTAAAATCTCTATAATCCTTGCTGCCGCGAAAATTAGTAACCGTTCTCACAGAGGATTGATTTTACTGAATCCTGACCTCGGGAATTATACTACAACGACCCATCCTACATTTGAGATCAAAAAGGGAGAGGAGTACATTTACACATGCCCCATTTGCTCGGCACAGCTAAACAGTATGAAATACCTTCATATGGTCAGGATAATAATGATTGATGAGAATGGAAAGGAGTTCAATATCTATTTTTCAGGTATTGCCGGTGAAAAGTGCACATATAAGATAAGAGGTAATAAAATAGAAGAGAAGAAAGGGCCTGACGTAAAAATCTACAACAAATATTTTGAAGTCCCGCTGGAAGACAGGAAGTACCTTTAATATATATATCCCAAATTTAATCCGGATATCAGGTCAGTGAATCCCCGGATATTCATTTTCAACTCCTGATGTAATCAGAAAAGTCGTCGACAGGAACCCATACTTCGACTCTGGTGCCTGTTGGCTCAGATGAGCTGTCATACAGATCAGTAATCTGATATGTGATTGGCCTTTTATTTATCTGATTTAATATCTCATAGAACTCTCTTGTCAGTTTCAATCCTTTTCCGGTCGAATTACTTTGTCCCGCGGCACGTATCCTGCCTACTCCGTTGTCTTCAATCGTCATTTTAAGATAGTCTTTCTCCTTAATTATGGATATTCTGATCAGACCACCGCTCACAGATGGCATAATTCCATGTTTAACAGCATTTTCTGCAAAGGTCTGCAGGACAAGTTTGGGAACCTGTTCACGCTTGCTCACATCTTCACTCACATCGATTTCAAAATTGAATTTATCGCCGAATCTAAGTTTTTCGAGTTCCAGGTATGTGGTCACAAATTCTAATTCATCACCAAGATTCCTGTAGATCTTTTCGGCGTCGTTAAGCATACACCTCAACAGCTGTGTAAATTTACGCATGTAATCATAAGCCGTATGTCTGTCCTCCAGATAAATTAAAGAAGCTATTGAATTAAGTGTGTTAAAGGTAAAGTGCGGATCAAGCTGAGACTTTATACCTTGCAGCTGCAGATTAATAAGCCGGTTGTTCAGATCCTCTTTAGCTTTCATCTGAAAATTTCCAATCTTTTTAATAATTACAATGAAAAAGAACATTGCTAAATAAATACCTGGATGCAGGAGTTTTCCAAAAATAAAATAATCATTTCTCGTGAATCTGAAGATATAACCATCTTTACCCGAACAGACAAATAATCCATATTTATGATTGCTGGAAAAAAAGGGAAAAATTTTCCAGTTAATATCTTCCGTAGGGAATTCAAGTTCAGTAAGTTTTTTCAAATCTGAATTATATAGCACCATTTTCTTCTCATATTCAGAATAAAAGATGAATTCATCCGCACCATCACCATTAATATCGACCTGATATTGAGACACAGGTTTGCCAAATGGCAGTGCTACAGTTCTGATCACATCAAGTCTGTCATTCAATTCAAAAAATTTATCGGCTAAAAGGTAAATTCTGTCTGCTGGCAATGACTTTATAATAAATATTTTACTTTGATTAGGGTATCTAAATTTATCGAGAAGGCGATACCTTACAAGCTTACCATTGATTGAATAAAGCATTATCCTGGATTTGAGGACTGATGTATCAGTCCCGTTGACATGTGGCATAAACATATCCTTTGAATTTTCATTTTTATAAGGAAGGTATACCAGGCTATTCGCAAATCCCGGAAATTCGACGGGAGGAAATTCAAATCCAAGCCTGTCATTGAATACCATCAGCCAGGTGCTGCTATCCGAATAAGGAACATTTCTGTTATAGTTTCCTGAGGCTGAAGATGTTCCGAATATTTCAGGATGGAGATCGCCATCGCTATCCTCCATTTTTGGATCAAGACATATGGAACCGCATTTCTGACTTAAAGTAAGATTTTTGTGACTAAGATCAAAACAATACAATCTTCTGGGTCCTAACTTAAAAGCGGATGAAATACTGAAATATACCTCATCCTTTCCATCACTGTCTTCATCATAAAATCCTGCAGGTTTAAGGACAGCGGCCACCTGACCATTGGAATACGCCTACCCTGTAATAAATATCCTTTCCATTTTTGTGCCTGAAGGCTGGAGGATTTCATTTACATTTAGGAACAATGAATCTCTCTTGAACTAAAAAGTAAATCTCACTGAATTTATCATGATCAAAATTACCTGTAAAGACCTCAGATATGCTTGGGGCGATACTATCTTTAAAATTCCATTGATCATAAATCTGGTAGTCTTTATTTCTGATAGTTACAAAAAACAAAGGGTTCCCTTTACCTGCAATTATCAATTCAGAGATACTGTCAGCATTCAGATCATAATAAATATACTTTCCGTCATTTTTAAGACCCTCCTTAATTTCAAATTTATATTTTGAACCAATCGGAGGAAGGAACATTATAATAGCCAATGCAGGAATCGCTGCCAGAAACCATGATGAATAGATGATTTTTTTGATACTGCGACCCAATTTCATGATTTACAAAATATCCAGGTCCTTAAGATGCTGGTGAGGAATTTTCACTGTCACAGACTCATTTTCTCTGACAAGAGTGACTGCACTTTTTTTCCGGTCAAGCAGAGTGATATATTCAAAGTTTATTATCAGCGATCTTCCGATCCTGATGAATCCGCTGACAGGCAGTTGTTCCTTGAGTTTGCCCAGGTTCAATGAGCATAAGTATTCCTTTTCCCCGGTACAAATGGTAGTATAATTACCTTCCGCTTTACAGAAAAGGATGGTTGCAGGATTAATAAAAACTGTTCCTGTACGCGTATTAACCTTAATCCTGGAAAATTTTTTTAGAGATTCAGCTCTTGACACTAACATGGAAGGAACTTCTTCTTGCCTGCTGGCATATTTTTCGATACAATTTTTCAATTCCTTCCTGTTAACAGGTTTCAGCAGATAATCAAAAGCCTGGATCTTTATTGCCTGGATAGCGTACTGATCATAGGCGGTAACGAAAACAATGCCAGGTTTTCCATCAACAAAATGCAGTTCATCTACGAATTCAATCCCGTATTTACCAGGCATCTTTATATCCAGAAATATAAGGTCAGGGTTGAATTTGTTCAATTCTATTAAAGCAGAATCCACAGAGTTAGCTAATCTTATCTCAGAAAAATATAGTGTTTCCTCAAGAAGCTTTACCATCAATCTTCTGGCACTCTCCTCATCATCAACGATTAAAGCACTCAGTTTATGTTCCATATGAGCAGATTTGACTTTGCTTGATAAAAATACAAAAAGTAATTCAATATCCCTTCCTGACTAAGGTTTAAATATTTTTTTTAAACACAACTTAAACCGTGGGGATTTGCTGGCACAGTTTCAGTAACCGGTCAAACCCATCTCCGGTTTTCACTATGTCCCGGATATAATTACTAAATAAGAATCAAATGTATTCCCGGGCTTTTTACTCTCGGTGAATAATCTTATTTTTGTCTGCATCACATGATCCTATAATAACTAATTCTATGAATACAGAAGTAAACCTGAGAGCTGCAGATAACATCCGCATACTGGCAATGGCAATGGTCGAAAAATCAAAATCCGGGCATCCTGGCGGAGCAATGGGAGGTGCGGATTTTATTCACATTCTTTTTTCAGAATTCCTTAATTTCGATCCTAAGGATCCACGCTGGATAAACCGTGACAGGTTCTTCCTTGATCCAGGTCATATGTCACCAATGCTATATTCTATTCTTACACTGACAGGTCATTTTACCCTTGAAGAGCTGAAACAGTTCCGTCAATGGGGTAGCCCAACCCCCGGACATCCCGAGCTCGATGTGACGAGAGGAGTTGAAAATACCTCAGGTCCGCTGGGACAGGGTCATACAATGGCTGTAGGGGCGGCAATAGCAGAGAGATTCCTGGCCGCAAGGTTTGGAGAGTTATTTGCACATAAGATATATACTTTCATATCCGATGGCGGAGTACAGGAAGAGATCTCTCAGGGAGCAGGCAGACTGGCTGGTTTTCTTGGCCTCAGCAATCTGATAATGTTTTACGACTCCAATGATATACAGCTATCAACTGAGACAAAATCAGTTACCATTGAAGACACTGCAATGAAATACACTTCATGGGGATGGAACGTGATAAGTATTGAAGGCAACAATCATCTGCAGATAAGAGCTGCCCTTAAAGCGGCTGTTGCAGAGAAAGCGAAACCAACAATAATTATCGGGAAAACAATAATGGGCAAAGGTTTACTGGATAATGATGGAAAATCCTTTGAAAGGAAGACATCGACACATGGAATGCCCGTCAGCGAGGCCGGTGGATCATTCGAAAAATCCCTTGCCAACCTGGGCGGAAACCTGGCTGAGCCATTCACTATCTTTGATGATGTAAAAGCGCTCTATAACAAAATCCTGATTGAAAAGCAGAATAATGCAGGTGAATGGAAGAGAAAAAAATCAGAATGGGCAGCTAACCAGCCTGAAGCTGACAGTAAACTCCACTCCTACTATTCAGGTATAGCTCCGGATATCGATTATAAAGCGGTACAGCAAAAAGAGGGATCCGCTACAAGGGCAGCTTCTGCCGCTATGCTCGGATTATTCGCCTCCAAAATAGGAAATATGATAGTTGCTTCAGCAGACCTTGCCAACTCAGACAAAACAGACGGGTTTCTTAAAAATACTCATCCGTTTATTAAAGGCGACTTCACAGGAGCTTTTCTTCATGCCGGTGTCTCAGAACTTACAATGGCATCCGTTATGAACGGAATGGCACTTCACGGAGGTGTTATACCTGCCTGTGGGACCTTCTTTGTCTTTTCAGACTACATGAAACCTGCTGTAAGACTGGCATGTTTAATGAGTTTGCCTGTGAAATATATCTGGACTCATGACGCATTCCGTGTGGGAGAAGACGGCCCGACACATCAGCCTGTTGAACAGGAAGCTCAGTTACGGCTTATGGAACATCTTAAAAATCACCATGGCGAAAACAGTATGATTGTTCTCAGGCCTGCAGATGCTGTCGAAACAACAGTTGCCTGGAAAATCGCTATGGAAAATATCAATACTCCTACAGCTTTAATACTTTCGAGGCAAAATATCAAAGACCTCCCTTCTGAGAAAAACGACAGATATGGTGATGCACTCCAGTCAGAGAAAGGCGCCTATATAGTTTCTGACTGCAACGGAAAACCAGATATAATCCTTATAGCCAGCGGCTCAGAGGTTGCAACACTCGTTGAAGGGGCTGCCCTTCTCAGAAAAGACAATCTCAAAGTCAGAATTGTTTCAGCGCCTTCTGAAGGACTCTTCAGAAATCAGACCGAAGAGTACCGAAAATATGTAATTCCTGAAAAAGTACCGGTATTCGGACTTACGGCAGGATTATCTGTTACCTTACAGGGCCTTGTCGGTCCGGCAGGCTTTGTTTGGGGAATGAATAGCTTTGGCTATTCGGCGCCTTATAAAGTACTGGATGAGAAATTTGGCTTTACCGCTGAGAATGTCTATAATCAGGCAAAAGCTTACCTTAAAAAGTAATAATGCCTCAGGCCGGCAAAGAAACTGCCATCCGTCAGAGGACAAATCAAAATACTGCCTGTTTCCTGAATGTACATGACCAGATATGGTGTTTACCGACTAAGTTTACAGCAAGGGAATCAGATTCGGAAATCTTTTTACCTTTGCGGCTACAATTTTAAGATATGCTCCACGACATTAAACCTGGCATCAAAGGACTTATTTTTGATCTTGACGGAACCCTTGCCGACACCATGCCCTATCACTTCAACGGGTGGAAAATAGCCTGTAAGAAGTATGGCGCTGAAATAGATAATGCTTTCCTGAGGAAGCATACCGGTAGTCCGGGATGGATCATTGCCGCTGAGATTATCAAGGCCTGTAAGCTTAATGGCAGTGTCTCTGTTGAGGAAATCATGGGTGAAAAAATGAAGGAGTTCTACAAACAGCAGTACCTGGTTAAGGCTATTACCCCGGTAGTGGAGATTGTAAAGAAATATCACGGAATTCTGCCAATGTCAGTAGGCACAGGTGGCCACAGGGAAGCTGTTGAACGTACCCTGGAGGTAACAGACCTGAGAAAATATTTCGATATAATTATTACAGCCAACGATGTGGAGAATTTCAAACCTCATCCTGAGACATTTCTGAAATGCGCTGAAATGATGAAAATTGATCCTGAATATATTGAAGTCTTTGAGGATGGTGATCTTGGAATTGAAGCAGCAATAGTTGCAGGTATGCAGGTCACTGATGTACGGTCCTGGTATGATTCAAACTGGTAACCTCACGAAGCTGCGATAATATTGCTGATCGGTATTCCCTCTGTCTCATTAATATCCATCATTGCATTTATCAGTTTCACCTCGGTGTACTTTTTTATATCACTGAATGAAATTGATGACTCCTTAATAATTCCGCTATTCAAAAGGTTCGCCCTGCGTGTTCCGGGTAAAAGAAATGATGATGGAGTTACCCACTCTCCCCCGCTATCACGGAAAATGAGATTCGAATATGAAGAATCGGTAACCTTTCCAAATTTCACAATCAGGATATCATCACAATCACCCCTCTGTTCAAACAACCGGTTAATCCTGTCCCTGTTGCTATACTTATAAGGATAACAAATGTCATCACTGGAAACAATTTTCAGTGATCTGACCGGACGTAAAGTATATGGCAAAAACTCTACAGAGGTGGTTTTGTCATCATATAAAACACGGCATTTGAAGATCCCGCTGCAGGCAGAGGGCGGTACTTCGATAATTTTTTCCAGGACAGGCTCCCTCTTTATTCCGTATATATAATATAATGTCCTGATCATTCTTTCATTATGAAAGCTGATATTACCGATTTTGCCATTCTCGATCCTGATTGTTTCAACCAACAGGGACATAAATTTTTGATATTAATTCCTGATACTCTTTTTCCGGGTCACTCATGAATGTTATACCTCCGCCGCTTTTGTAAATCAATCTGCCTGATTCCTCTTCAATATACCGTATCATAATTGCACTGTCGAGGCTTTTTCCGTCAAAGACGCCAAAAACGCCGGAATACCAGCCTCTTTCATAATTTTCGCTCTCCCTTATTATTTCCAGGGTTTGTTTCTTGGGTGCACCTGTAACAGAACCGGCCGGAAGCATTCCCGTGATAATCTCACCGATGTGGCATTCGTAATCAGGTCTGAGCTTTCCCTTTATCTCAGAACTGACCTGCAGCAAAACGCCGGCCTCTGTTTTGATCTTATCAATATACCGGTAACGGTCAACTATAACATTATCTGCGAAAAGGCTAAGGTCATTTCTTATCAGATCAACTATTGTATTATGTTCAGCCAGCTCTTTCCTGTCATTCAGAATAACCTCTTCCGCATCAGTAATGGAGGCATCAATGGTCCCCTTCATGGGAAATGATTGTATTTCACCGTTGCTGATCCTGACGAAGATCTCCGGTGAAAAAACGACAAATTTATTCTTATAGAGCAGCTTATATTTTGCAATACTGGAGGAAAATATCTCTGCCAGTGTCAGATCAGTTTCTATCAGCGATGGAAATGTAAGGTTCAGAAGGTAGCTGTTTCCGATGGAAATATTCCTGTAAACATTGCTGAAGGCTTCAGAATATGTTTCATAGGAAACAGGATATTTAACAAGGGAGAGATTCCTGGTTTTCCCTGGAACCTGTTCCATATTTGAACAGAGCGGAGTCTGATACTTTATTCCGGCAGGAACTGAATCCAGCTTATAGATCTCAGGATATTTCATCTCAAAATCGATAATAAAAAGGTAAGGCTCTTTTTCAAAGCTGTACCTGTTCATCACTTCAATGAATTCTATGAGTTTTCTTTCATCCCCCATTATCCTTTATCTCCTATTTGTCAGCCATAATCTGAGCCCTGCGCCCTGAGCCCTAGCAAGCCATCTCTCCTGCATTTTTCTTAGCGGAAAGCAGCTTATAAGCTCCTTTCACAACAACTTTTGCAGAATTAACATCGAATCCGTCCGGAAGTGTTATCTCAGTATAGCCTGATGAAGTAACACCCTTTTTAACCTCAAATATCCGATATTCAGTCATAGCTTTACCTGCTTCTTCCTTCTCTTTTTCATACACAAAAATATAATCTTTGTCATCAAAACTCACTACAGCATCTGCAGGGAGTGCAGTAACTTTTAATTCCGACTCTTCGATCAAAGCATTAACATACATTCCCGGCAATAAGTTTTTGCAGGAGCTTGTAACGGTTCCATAAACCCTGAAGGTCTTATCGGCACTTACTGATTTGCCGGTCTGCGAGATCAATGCTTCATGCTCATCGGTTTCATTATTTATAAAGAATTTTATTTTTTGACCTGAAACCACTCTATCCGCATCCTTTTCAAAGAGTGTAAGTTCAAGAAACAGTTTCTCACTGTTTACGATTTCAAAGAGGATATCAGTTGGAGAAACATATTTCCCGATATTTACATTTACTGCTTTCAGAAAGCCATTAATCGGAGATACCAGATTTACTTTGTTACTTATATTCTCCTCTGTTAGCTGATCGGGACTAATTCCTATCAGGAACAGTTTTTGTTCAAGGGATCTTACCAATGCCTTAAGGTTTTTGTACTCGACAGTGACTTGTTGAACATTTTTCTCTGAATAGACATCATCTTTGAACAAATCAGTATGACGTTTAAATTCTGCCTCAGCAAATACAAGTTTATTTTTTGCCTCAAGATAATTCTGTTGAATATCAACAAAATCCTGATTTTCAATTACTGCAAGCGTCTGCCCTTTTTTAACGGTATTTCCCGGCAGCAGGGCAGTGCTCTTAATAAATCCTCCCAAAGGCATACACACTGTTGCCTGGCTTTGAGGCGCCACTGAGACAATTCCATTGACTTTAAGAGTATTACTTACTGATCTCATCTCAACCGACCCTGTCTGAATGTCTGCAAGCTTTATCTGATCATCGCGCAGTTCAACAATGTTGTCAGGCAGAACTTCAGCCTCTGCAGCATTAAGGTCAGGCTTATTATCTCCATTTGTACATGACATAGTGGAAATAATGAAGCCCGATATTATTATTGATAATCTGAAACTTGATTTTATCATGATTTAAATAATTTAAAATATTTTTCCTGTAATAAATTCTATTGATATTATTGTCTGGTTGAAATTGTTAAGGGCATCAAGATAGTTTTGCCTGATAGCCAATGCCCTGTTAAGTGTCACTATATAATCAAGGTAATCAAGCGCTCCCGCTTTATAACTCCTGGTTGCCTGATCAATTATCAGGTCGGCTTCAGGAACTGCCTGGTTTTCGTAATAGTCGACACTTGAACCATATTTATTATACTCATCGAGTAATGACTGGAAATCGCCGGTAATTGATTTAGTGTAACTTTCCGCATTATTCCTCGCTATGTTTTCAGATATTTTAGCTGCTTTGGTTCTTGAAGTATAGGAAGGAAACCATAGCGGTATTGATATTCCGGCCTGAATACCTGTAAACCTGTTATCTCTTCCGAAATTTCGCGGAACGTTATTAACCTCCTGAATCCCTATCATTGTCTGACTGAAATAACCCACATTAAAATCAGGGAGCATCTGACTCCGCTCGAGTTTCCTGGTAATTTGGGAAATTTCGACTTGCTGTTTTATATAACTTAGAAATGGGTTCTGTTCAATTGAAATCGTGTCAGATAACAGAGCAAAATCGATCCTGTGCAATTCTGTTACAGACGGGATTAATTGTAAACTGCTATTTAACAGGGTCATCAGCTTACGGCCGCTGATTGTGATATCTGAATTAACCTGGTATAATTGGTTTTTAATTTCCAGGCTTTGGGAACGGGCAGAGATCATTTCCAGTCTGTTTGTTTCGCCTGACTTCGCTCTTAATTCCGCTGCCCTTGATAAGCCTGAATAAAGGCTATCCTGATAGATAAGCAATTTTTGCTTTGAGGCCAGGAATACATATTGCCAGTAAACCTGTTTTACCTGTGTTGCTATTTCCACCTGGGAACCCATGTATTGTAGTTCAGTACTCTTAATATTTGCATTTGCAAGCTTATACCGGTTTACATACACTGAAGGGAACGCAAATGATTGGGAAATGGCGATACTGTTATCGTTGGTATATGAATTGAACTGTCCATACTGTCCGTCAATAACTGTTTTAGGAAGATCAAGGGAAGATCCCCTGAGAGCCTTTTGCATATCTATTGACAGAGAAGCAGACCTGACTGAAAGATTACTGTCCAAAGCCATCTTAATTGCATCATGCAGATTAATTGTCTGAGGCTGCTGTCCGTTCACAGTACTTAAAACTGAAGCAATACCGGAAAATATCAGAACAGCAGCAAGTTTTTTAGCCAGTCTGCCTGTAAATCTGAATCTGAACTTTGTTGTAGAAAAATAGATGTAAAAAACGGGAAGAATTATCAGTGTAAGCAATGTGGCAGAAATCAGTCCTCCAATTACCACTGTAGCGAGAGGTTTTTGCACTTCTGCTCCGGCGGAAGTCGACAAAGCCATTGGCAGAAATCCGAATGAAGCAACTGCAGCGGTCATAATAACAGGTCGTAACCTTGTCCTGAGGCCTTTCAGCACTCTCTCTGTAATATCTGTAACTCCCTCCTTTTCGAGCCGGTTAAACTCCGCAATCAGCACTATTCCGTTAAGAACAGCGACACCAAACAATGCAATAAATCCGACACCGGCAGAAATTGAGAAGTTCATTCCACGTATCCAAAGGGCGAAAATGCCTCCGATTGCCGACATCGGAACTGCTGTGAAAATCAAAAGGGATTGTTTTGCAGAGTTGAAAGTAAGGTAAAGCAGAACAAATATCAGCAGCAAGGCTACCGGCACAGCGATGGAAAGTCTCTTCTGTGCAGCTTCGAGGTTCTTATACTGACCGCCGTATGAAATGTAATAACCTGTAGGCAATTGTATCTTCTGCTCTATCTGAGCTGTTACATCATTAATTACGCTTTTTACATCACGGTTACGGACATTAAAGCCTATGGTTATCCTTCGCCTGGTATTTTCCCTGGATACCTGGGCAGGCCCTGATTTAATAGAAATATCAGCCACCAGGTCAAACGGTATCTGATGTCCGTCAGGCAGGGCAACAGTAAGATTTTTTACATCCTCAAGGTTTTGTCTGTAGTCCTTATCCAGACGAACCACCAGGCCAAACCGTTTTTCCTCATCAAATACAACACCAGCCTGACTCCCTGCAAAGGCAGCCCGCAAAACCTGGTTCACATCATCAACAGACAGGCCATATTGCGCCAGACGATCACGGTTATATTCAACCTGGATCTGGGCAAGGCCTGTGACCTTTTCAACATTAATATCCTGAACCCCGGTAACAGACTGAATAACGTTTTCGACTTCAGTAGCTTTTTCAGCTAACAGAACAAGGTCATCACCAAATATTTTAATTGCAATATCCTGTTTTGATCCGGTCATAAGTTCGTTAAACCGCATCGCTATCGGTTGCTGGAATTCAAATTTGACACCGGCAAGAGGTATAAGACTCTCTTCCATTTTACTCACCAGCTCTTCCCTTGAAGCAGCTGAAATCCATTCACTCTTATCTTTAAGGGTAATGATATAATCGCCTGTCTCCATAGGGGTAGGATCAGTGGGTATCTCTCCGGCACCAATTTTACATACTGCATGTTTTATCTCCGGAAAATTCTCAAGCAAAATTTTATTGGCTTTAATAACCTCATTGACAGTGTTGGTCAGTGACCCTCCTGAAGGGTTATGACACTTGACGCAAGATCGCCTTCCTCAAGCTGGGGTATAAATTCACCGCCAAGACGGGTGAATAAAATAATACTGAAAAGAAATAAAAGAATAGCCGAAACCGAAACCAGAATTTTCCTTTTCAGTGCAAATACAATTGCAGGATTAAACACTCTTCGCACCCAATCCATAAACCTGTCGGAGAAATTTGTTTTGTGTACGGTATTTTTACTGAGAAATAAAGCGGAAGCCATGGGAACATAGGTTAGGGAAAGAATAGCAGCCCCTATAAGTGCAAAGGTAACTACCTGTGCCATTGGTCTGAACATTTTCCCTTCTATCCCAACAAGAGCCATAATCGGCAGATAGACTATCAGAATTATTATCTGCCCGAAAGTTGCCGAACTCATCATCCGCTTGGCGGAATCAAGTACATTTTCATCCATCTGCTCCTGGTTGAGCCTCATAATACCGGGATGGTGATTTTTGCTCATTGAAATACGATGAACAACACTTTCAACAATAATTACAGCCCCATCCACAATCAGTCCGAAGTCAATAGCGCCCAGACTCATCAGGTTGCCTGAGACTCCAAAAATATTCATCAGAGAAACTGCGAAAAGCATAGCAAGCGGTATAACTGAGGCCACTATAAGTCCTGCCCGCAAATTCCCAAGTAATAATACAAGAACGAAAATGACAATAAGAGCGCCTTCAATAAGGTTTCGGGAAACAGTACCGATTGACCTGCCGACAAGATCAGTTCGATTCAGAAAAGGTTCAATTTTAACCTCTTCCGGCAATGATTTCTGAATTGACTGAATACGGTTTTCAACATTATCAATTACTTCATGGGCATTTGCTCCCTTGAGCATCATAACAACACCACCAACAGCTTCGGTGGTATCTACAACAAAAGCTCCATACCTAGTTGCGCTTCCGTACCGGACAGTTGCAATATCCCTGATGAGCAGAGGGATTCCTGTACTGGTGGTCTTGACAACGATCTTTTCAATATCTTCCAGCGTTTTGACCAATCCTATTCCCCTGATAAAATACGCAGTCGGGTTTTTATCAATATAGGCACTGCCTGTATTTTCATTATTTTTCTCAAGTGCTGTAAATATTTCGGTAAGTGTAAGGTTCATTCCCCTTAGTCTTTCAGGATTCACCGCTATCTCATATTGTTTAACAAACCCTCCATAACTGTTAATGTCAGCTACTCCTGCCGTACCCAGCATTTCACGACGTACAATCCAATCCTGCAGTGTTCTGAGCTCCATAGGATTATATTCTTTTTCATAACCTTTTTTCACAGACAGACGATATTGGTAAATTTCACCAAGGCCCGTGGATATCGGTGCAAGGGAAATTTGTGCAAGTCCTGAAGGAATAGATTCCTCGGCTTCCTTTAACCGCTCATTTAATTGTTGTCTGGCCCAATATATGTCAATATCATCTTCAAACACGACCGTTATTACTGAAAGACCCAATCTTGATATTGACCGGAGTTCAATTATATCTGGAATATTGGCCACAGCAACCTCGATGGGTGCCGTAATAAAACTCTCGACTTCCTGAACTGCCAGTGAGGGTGCCAGTGAAATAATCTGAACCTGGTTATTGGTGATATCCGGAATAGCATCGATTGGTAACCTGGTTAATGAATAGGTCCCCCAGCCTATCAAAACCAATACAAACAGACCAACTATGAATTTATTCCTGATTGAGAACGAGATGATTCCATCTATCATTATTCTGGAATTTTTTATTGTTAATACCTGATTAAATGAAATTTGTTTTTCCGGTGATCCTCTTATCATAAATTTTCAGACCATATAGAAAGAACTGCTTCTTTTTATATGAAAATACCGGAAAAGAGAAGAATTCAGATTGTTGATGGAGGCGCCCTTAACGGCAAAAAATCAGGCAGATAAATATCAGGAAATGGCTTTCCCGTATCTTTTGATAAATTTTGTGAAAGGTGAAATCCGGGGACAAAAGAATCAGTCCTCCAGATGACAAAAACATTGCTCGTCTGAATTTCATGTTTTATAATCCCTCTCGAAAACTTTTCTGCAGGCAGATCATTGAAAGCATGACAGTGTACAGGGAAGGAAGGATGATTATCAGCTTTTCCTTTTGAGATGGGACAGATGTCTTTGTGTCCGTTGACAGGACCTGCAGGATGATGATCATGAGGAATGATCATATGAGCCACTATTGCCATCCCGGCAACCAGCAGTAATAAAGACCGTATGAATTTAAAAGCTCTCAAAATCAGAAGCAATGAACAAAATTAAAATGTTGGTGCAAATATATATATTATATTAATTCAAATAATTGCAGATTCCTTTTAATGATCTGAAAAAGGAATCCATTACAATTACTTTCAGCAAGAAAAATCCAAAACCGTCGAGTGGAGTTCAGTTGAAAAATCCTCTGTGGAACTCAGTGTCTCCTCTGTGCCCTCTGTGTTAGTTTTTATTTTTCGTTACACAGAGTCACACAGAGAAGACACAGAGTCACACAGAGAAAAATAATCAGGAAGCCAGGGCTTTTTCAACACCCTGGTCCTTTGCAGTCAGACTATTTCAACATCCTTAACTCTGATAATACCCGGAGCATTAATTAAACCAGGATTTTTGTAGTAAGGTTTGTTATGCTTGTCTGGATATCATCAAATGGTTTTCCTTCCCGGCTCCTGTCCTGTTCTACAATCAGATATTTCATTCCTGCAATTTCTTTTGCAGCAAGGATCTCTTTGAAATTAATGACACCTGCTCCCACCGGAGCGAAGTCAGTAACATCAGTTGTTGTATAGAAAGGAGGCTGTTTTGTGAACATATCCTTCATGTGCCACAACTGGAATCTGCCAGGATATTTTTTAAATATCTCAACAGGATTTTGTCCTGCCTTAGAAACCCAGAACAGAATCTATCTCCAAGTAACCAGATTTTTATCCAGCTCTGCCATGAAGATATCGTAATAAGGTATTTTACCTTCAACAGTTCCGAATTCGAAGTTGTGATTATGATAACCGAACTGAATACCTGATGTTTTCATTATCTCTCCAACCTTATTCCAGTCGGCTGCCATTTTCTGAAAGCTTGCAACTGTTTTACGTGCCTCTTCAACCACCCATGGCTGCACACAGTATTTAACTCCAAGCTTTGCATGGTCTTCAGTCATTTTTTTTGCATTCTCAAGTGTAATACCCTGAGCTTCCACCTGGGTGTGACTGCTTAGTATTTCCATTCCCAGGTCACTTACAATTTTTTTAAATTCGGCAGGTTCATATCCATAGAATTTACCATCAGCATATTTGGCAAGCTCCAGGTATTTATAACCCATATTGGCGACCTTCTTAAGTGAACCAGGCACATCTGTTGCCATTGCATCACGTATCGTATATAGCTGAAGCGCCAATCCAAATGATTTCGGGTCTTTAGCAGCTGCTGCTGCGCTTGCAGGAATGGTCTCTGCTTTAAAACCCATATGTGAAACCGCTATAGCTCCCATTGCCCCGACTGAGGAAATCCTCAGAAAATCTCTCCTCGATTGTTTTGTTTTCATGTTATAGATTATAAGTAAATAATTTTGATTCCATTTTGAAAAACAGGTTAAAATTAGTATAAAAAAAAGAATACCAGGCTTCAAAAAAACATTATCATTACAAATTAAAAAGGATTAGTTGAGCAAAATTATTACAACCTCCGATGGCTCACATACAATTTATGTGCCTGAATTGAATGAACACTACCATTCAATCCATGGAGCTGTTCAGGAGTCAAATTTCATTTTCATAAACAGCGGGTACGACAAATGTGAAGCAAGCCCGCTGCGGATATTTGAAGCAGGATTCGGTACTGGCCTCAATGCCCTGCTTACTGCTCTGAAATGCAATAATGAAAACAGGCAGGTTTATTATACCTCAATAGAAAAATTTCCGTTGGAAGAGAACATTGTCAGAGCTCTCAACCATCATTCATTTGCGGGGGAATCGGGGAAAGAGTTGTTTGAGCAGATTCATTCCTCTTCATGGGATGAATGGGTAAAAATATCCAAAAACTTTAATCTCAGGAAGATACAGGGAGATCTGTTAAATTGTCCACTCACCGGAAAATATGACCTTATCTACTTTGATGCTTTCGGACCCGATAAGCAGCCTGAAATGTGGACAGTTGATGTATTTTCCGCCATAGCTTCAATGACAGAAAAGAATGGGATCTTAGTAACTTATTCCGCTAAAGGGGAGGTAAAAAGGAATCTGAAAGCCTCCGGGTTTGAAGTAACACTTCTTCCCGGCCCGCCGGGAAAGAGACAGATTATTAGGGCAGTAAAAATCTAAAATATATTATGATCTGAGTTTTTTGCTTTCCCTAAAGTATTATCTTAGCGGAAATTTTAAAAATTAAAAATGAATTTTATGAAAATGAAGGGATTATTAACTATGATCGTCATAACAGCCTTTATGTTAGGCTCTTGTGCACAAAGTTCTTTTAAAGATGCAAAACTAAAAAGCAGTCAGGATTCACTTTCTTACGCTTTTGGAACAAATATTTATAACTCTCTTGCCGCTGACAGCCTTTCACTAGATGCAATTCTTGTTGCAAAAGCAATGCAGGATGGAAAAGATGGTAAAGCTGAGATGACAGAAGAGGTCGCCAGGGAAGTTATCATGAAATTCGTAAGTGCCAGGGAAGCTGAAAAAGCCCAAAAACAGGAAGAAGTAAATAAAGTACAATTCAAAGATTATATTGACCAGAATGAAGCTTTCCTTGCAACAAACAAAGGAAAAGCAGGAGTCACCGTTACCGCCAGTGGTCTTCAGTATGAAGTGGTAAAAATGGGTGATGGCCCAAAACCTACTGCTCAGAGCACAGTAAAAGTTCATTATGTAGGCACACTTATTGACGGAACAGAATTTGATTCATCAGTTAAAAGAAATCAGCCAGCACAGTTTCCTGTATCCGGCGTTATTCCGGGATGGACAGAAGCTCTTCAGCTGATGCCTGTTGGCTCCAAATTCAATCTCGTCATTCCTCAGGCTCTTGCATATGGAGCAAGAGGAGCTGGTGACGTTATCAAACCTTTTTCAACTCTGATTTTCCAGGTTGAGCTTCTTGAAATCGTGAAATAATATGATCAAGGCAGAGATACAAACTCCAAAAGGGAGCATGAAGGTCAGCTTCTATGAAGATGATGCTCCTAAAACAGTGGAGAACTTTATTACTCTTGCCCGTCAGGGCTATTACGACGGACTGGCATTCCACCGGGTCCTGCCTGATTTTGTTATTCAGGGAGGATGTCCTTACTCAAAGGACATGAGCGATCCAAGGGTTGGAACAGGAGGTCCTGGCTATAAAATCAACTGTGAACTTACCGGAGCAAATCAGTATCACGACAGAGGCGTTCTCTCAATGGCACATGCCGGAAGAAACACAGGAGGATCGCAGTTCTTTATCTGCCATAGCCGTTCAAATACAAAACATCTTGACAGACAGCATACATGCTTTGGAAAAGTATTTGAAGGCCTCGAC
Source organism: Bacteroidales bacterium (assembly GCA_016715075.1). Classification (GTDB taxonomy): domain Bacteria; phylum Bacteroidota; class Bacteroidia; order Bacteroidales; family VadinHA17; genus LD21. The sequence goes on along the minus strand of JADKBK010000006.1, from coordinate 67,998 downwards.
GTTATCGATGAGATACGTCAGGGAGACAAGATTGAAAAGATAATAATTTACGAAGAATAAACTGAGATGGCATTTGAAATTTCCGGAAAAGTTATCGATATCGCTCCGGTCAACCAGGTAAGCGACAAATTCAAAAAAAGAGAATTTGTCATTGAAAAAAAAGAGACAGGCGGTGCTGCAGTCTTTATCGACTACATAAAATTCCAGCTTGTGCAGGATAAGTGTGACCTTATAAATGAATCATTTCTTAATGAAGAAATCAAGATCTGGTTCAACCTGAAAGGCAACAGATGGGAACGCGATGGGAAAGTAAACTATTTTACAAACCTCGATGCCTGGAAAATTGAGAAAGTATCATCACAGGGCAGGGATCAGAATATTCCGTCAAATACATCTCCGGAGGATATTCCTCCAGAAATTGATGAATTAAGTGATCTTCCGTTCTGAAATAAAATAATTAAGAAGGCTGTCTGAATATCTGGCAGCCTTTTTAAATACAAACAGTTCCATGTTCAGCATGATCACCTGATTTTCAGGCATAAAGTTTGTTCTGTTAAACCATACGGATAGTCACAATAATAGTTTTGCAATGAAACATTTATTTGGTGTGTTTTTTATTTGGATGGCAACCCTGGCACATTCACAGATCGCCACAGTACTCAATCCTTCTGATCCAAGACAGGTACAGCTGCCATACAACAGGCTGATCCAGCCTGCCGGAAACCAGATATTTTTTGGTGATGCCTCACAGGAAAACCATGCGCTCGACGCCGTTTTATCACCTGACGGGAAATGGCTGGCAGTCGAGGAGAGATTTAGTATAGTATTTATAAATACCGCGGATAACAAAGTGGCATTTGTATTAAGAAATACTGCCCAGCCTCAGCTCATCGGAGGCATGAATACATATTCCGGAATTATCTGGCATTCAGCTAAAGATGGTCCTGAAGTATATTGGAGTGTAGTAGGCAGGAATAACAGGTCATACGTTGCATCTGCCAAATGGAATGGCATAAAAGCTGAGTTCGGCCGGATCTTTCAATACCATCCGGAACAGGATGCGGAAACTGCCCTTCCTAACGAAATACTGATAACTAAGGAATCCAGAAGAGAATATCTGTATGTTGTCCTTAACGGAAATAACAAAGTGATAAAACAGGATCTTAATTCCGGAGACACAATCTGGGTTACGGATCCGGGAGTAGCACCATATGGGATCACACTGGCTTCAGATAAACTGTATGTTACAAACTGGGCCGGACGTCATCCCCTGGATGATGATAAGGATATAGCAGGTATTCCATGGAGTGCAGCAAGGGTAAATAATAAAACAGGAGGTTCTACCAGGGAAGGCAGCGTGACAGTCATTAAACCATCAAACGGGAAGATACTGAAGGAAATTATTGTCGGGCTTCATCCAAATGAGATAATCAGCGACAGGGAAGGGAAATATGTATACCTTACTAATTCCAACAGTGATAATATAACCGTCATAAATACCCTGACTGATGAGATAGATGAGACAATAAGCGTCAGACTGCAGCCTGAAATAAATCCTTTTTTCGGAGATTCCCCGAACGGCTTATGTCTTTCGTCAGACGAAAAAACTCTCTTTGTTGCAAATGGTATGGATAATGCACTTGCAGTAATTAAACTTAAAGAAAGAGGACTCCCTACCGATGTAAATCTGTTCAGTAAGGTTGAGGGTTTTCTTCCCACAGGCGCCTATCCGTCGGCGGTAACCATGTCCGGTAACGGGAACCTTTATGTTTCAAATCTTGAGGCTGCCACTGCACGTCTGGGAATACACAATTCCTCAACAACAAATCTGATCTTTAATTCCCATAATATGCTCGCTTCTGTATCTGTGATCCCCTCAGGATGCATTCGGGATCTGAAGGCATATACAGATACGGTTATCGCTCTCAATGACCTGTCTCGGGCTCTTTCCGGCAGGGAAAAGCCGCGTGAATCAGTAAAACCTAAACCGGTTCCTGACAGGATAGGAGAACCATCATTATTTAAACATGTAGTATACATAATTAAGGAAAACAGAACCTACGATCAGGTACTTGATGATATGAAGCAGGGAAACGGCGATCCGGGAATCTGTACTTACGGATCTGAGATAACACCAAATACGCATAAGCTTGCTGAGGAATTCTTGCTGCTGGATAACTTCCATGTTTCGGGAAAATGTTCTGCAGAAGGGCATCAATGGACTGATGCTTCAATAGTAACAGACTATATAGAAAAAATATGAGAGCATGGTTCCGAAGCTACCCTCATGTCCAGACTGATGCGCTTGTATACGCTCCTACAGGATTTCTCTGGGATAATGCAGTGAAACATGGCAGGTCAGTACGCACTTACGGTGAAGCTTCATTACCTGATCTGAATGACACACTCGACTGGAAAGATATATATACACTATATAAAAGCGGTCAGAAGGTTGAGTTCACAAACTATACGACAATTGAACCTGTCAGGGATATCCTTAGTCAGACTTATCCATCAGTCGGTGATCTTATCTTCCCGGATGTTATGAGGGCGGATATCCTAATAAAGGAGTTGAAGGATTGTGAAGCAATGCCTGGAGACAAGCTTCCCGAACTTATGAGGGTTGCCCTGCCTAATGATCATACTGCCGGGATGAGGCCTGGTTCGCCATCTCCCCGGGCAATGGTAGCTGACAATGATTATGCTTTGGGAAAGATTGTTGAAGCATTCTCAAAGAGCCGGTTCTGGGAGAATACAGTCATTTTTGTGGTTGAGGATGACTCACAAAACGGGTGGGACCATGTTTCTGCCTTCCGCACAGTGGCACATGTTATAAGCCCTTATTCCAGGCTCAGGAGCACTGTATCGACATTCTATACCCAACCGTCAATGGTCAGGACTATAGAACAGATACTCGGGCTGGAACCTATGAATATCCAGGATGCCATTGCCAGCCCTATGGTGAACTGCTTTCAATCAACGGCAGATAAAACTCCATATGTTGCGATTCCGAATAAGATCCCTCTTGATGAAATGAATAAGCCTCTGGTTTCCATTACAGGGGATGCCAGGTATTTTGCAGAAAAAAGCATGCTCCCTGAATTCGACGGTATCGACGGCGGTGATGATGACCTGCTCAACAGAATCCTCTGGTTCGCCGCAAAGGGAGATGTTCCATATCCGGTAAACCTAGCTGGCACTGATAGCAATGAACCTGATGAAGATTAAACGATTGAAAAAACATACTATATCTGTAATGACTAACCCTTTTTCTGCAGGAATGGGATACACCATTTGGGACTCCTCCATTCGATAAAATAGATCTTTCACATTATAAACCCGCCATACTGAAGGCAATAAGGCTTGCAGCAAAAGAGATAAAGGCGATAACTGATTGTACCGAACCTCCTGATTTCAACAATACAATTGCTGCCCTTGAAAGATCAGGTGAGCTTATCGGGAAAATAATCTCTGTACTCTTCAATCTGAACAGTGCCGAGACTTCAAAAGAGCTTCAGGCCATAGCCCAGGAGATCTCCCCATTGCTTACAAGGTTCTCAAATGACGTTACCCTCAATAAAAAACTGTTTCAACGCATCAGTCATATTTATAAAGACCTCGAAAGTTCGGATCTGAATACGGAACAAAAAAATTTTGTTGAAAAAAACAGAGGAATTTTATCCTGGTGGTGCAGGTTTGAAGGTGAATGAGAAGAAGAGATTCCGGGAGATCTCCGAAGAGCTGGCTACTCTTTCACTGAAATTTGATGAGCATGTACTGAGGAGACAAATTCATTCGAACTTCACCTTACTCATAAAAGTGACCTTGCCGGCTTACCGGAAAATATTATAGAAATGGCTTCCATGGCTGCAAAATCGCAAGGGAAGAGAGGTTGGATCTTTACACTGCATTTCCCAAGTTATGTACCATTTATGCAGTATTCCGGAAAACGTGAGCTTCGCAGGAAGATGCTCATGGCATATATTTCCCGCGGTTTCCGTGCCAATAAATACGACAACAGGGAGATAATTATCAAAATTGTCAATCTCAGACTTGAACTTGCAAAGATCCTTGGCTTCACCAACTTTGCCGAAATGACTCTTGGCGACCGGATGGCTGATAAACAGACAACAGTTGAAAAGTTCCTCCTTGAGCTTTTTAATGCCTCAAAAAAAGCTGCCACCAGAGATTTTGAAAATGTCAGAAAATTTGCTGTCGAATGTGGTCATGATGACTCCTTCGAACGATGGGACTGGCCCTTCTATTCTGAAAAACTAAAGAAAAAGCTCTATAATATTGATGATGAAATACTAAAGCCCTATTTCCGTCTTGAAAACGCGGAAAAGGCAATATTTGATCTGGCCTTTACTCTGTATGGAATAAAGTTCGTCCCTGCAGCTTCAATACCAGTTTATCACAGGGAGGTAAAGACCTATGAGGTTTATGATTCGGATAACTCCTTCCTGGCAATCTTTTATGCTGATTATCACCCGCGTCCTGGTAAAAGCGGAGGGGCGTGGATGACAAGCTACAGGGATCAGAGAAAATCGGAAGGTACCGATATCAGACCACATATTTCAATTGTAGGCAACTTCACGAGAGCATCTGAAACCAGACCTTCGCTCCTCTCTTTCAGCGAACTTACCACCTTCCTTCATGAATTCGGCCATGCACTTCATGGAATGCTCACCAGATGTACCTATGAAAGTTTGTCAGGGACTAATGTAGCACGGGATTTTGTTGAATTACCTTCCCAGTTCATGGAGAACTATGCGTACGAGAAAAGCTGGCTTGACTCATGGGCAACTCATTATCAGACAGGCGATAAAATCCCTTATGAGATTATCGAACAGATTAAGAAGGCCTCTACGTTTAATGAAGGATATGGCTGTTTCCGGCAGCTGGGGTTCGCATTCCTCGATATGGCCTGGCATACGATAGCCTCCCCGCTTGAAACTGATATTAAGGAATTTGAAACCAGTGTTTCCGGTAAAACTGAATTATTCCCGGTTATTGAAGATACGTGTATAAGTGCATCTTTCGGACATATTTTCGGAGGCGGGTATGCAGCCGGGTATTATGGCTACAAATGGGCAGAAGTTCTGGATGCTGATGCTTTCAGCTTCTTCAGGGAAAAAGGGATCTTCAACCGGGAAAGTGCACTTTCTTTCAGGAAGAACATTCTTGAAAAGGGCGGTAGTGAAAAAGCACTTGCCCTATATATCCGTTTCAGGGGAAAAGAGGCTTCGCTGGAGCCATTCCTGCAAAGAAGCGGGTTAATTTAGATATCTCTGTGAAACAAATAAGAACTGACACAGAGGAACACAGAGAAAGCACAGAGGACACAGAGATGAGTAAATAGGATTTTTACAAAACTTGAATTATATTTACATACTTGTTTTTACGATATCTTATGTCGAATAATCTGCTATTAATCAATATCTTATCCTAAATATTATGATTCTCTTTTTCGAAGGCAGCACTAAAAATATTATTGCAGTTGGTACCAAAGAAATTATCCGCGAGAAGGACATAGAAAAACTTATCTGGCTCTTCGGAAATGCTAATCTCATAAAAAAAGAGAAGCTTGAGGGTACTTTTATTGGTCCAAGGAGAGAGATGATTACACCATGGAGCACAAATGCCGTTGAGATAACCCAGAATATGGGTATAAGCAATATTAAAAGAATTGAAGAGTTTGCAATCTCTCTATCAGAGAATCCTCATCATGATCCAATGCTGCAGAAGGTTTACACAGGTCTTGACCAGAATATCTTTACAATAGACAAGCAACCGGACCCTGTAATTTACATCGGCAATATAAGTGAATATAATAAAAAGGAGAGTTTGGCGCTCAATGAAGATGAGGTTGGATACCTTGAAGAGTTAAGCATTTCAATCGGCAGGAAACTCACCGACAGTGAGGTTTTCGGTTTTTCTCAGGTCAATTCTGAACATTGCCGTCATAAAATCTTCAACGGAACATTTATTATATCAGGGGAAGAGAAAGATGCCACCCTGTTTCAGATGATTAAAAAAGACAACTAGGAAAATCCCAACAGGGTTGTTTCTGCATATAAAGATAATTGCGCATTTGTGCAGGGACCAGTTGTAGAAATGTTTGCACCACAGACCCAGAACAAATCCGACTATTTCAATATAAAGGATTATGAGTCTGTTCTTTCACTGAAGGCTGAGACACATAATTTTCCCACTACGGTTGAACCATTTAACGGAGCCGCAACAGGAACAGGCGGTGAGATAAGAGACAGGATAGCCGGCGGGAAGGGTGCATTTCCAATTGCAGGAACTGCTGTTTATATGACCTCATATCCAAGGCCAGATGGTCCGAGACCGTGGGAAAGAGCGACAGATGAGAGGAAATGGCTTTACCAGACCCCTGAAGATATACTCATCAAGGCTTCAAATGGAGCCAGTGACTTCGGTAATAAATTCGGACAGCCGCTCATCTGTGGTTCAGTTCTTACATTTGAACATTTTGAGAACCTCAAGAAGTTCGGATTCGACAAGGTTATAATGCTTGCAGGCGGAATAGGCATTGGTAAAAAGAAAGACAGTGAAAAGGATATTCCTGAAAAAGGTGACATAATAGTACTCCTGGGGGGTGATAATTACAGGATCGGAATGGGTGGAGGTGCCGTATCGTCAGTCGATACCGGTCAGTTTCACAGTTCAATAGAGCTGAATGCAGTTCAGAGGGCTAATCCTGAGATGCAGAAAAGAGTATATAATGCACTGAGAGCATTAAGCGAATCAGAACACAATCCGGTAGTATCAATACACGATCACGGAGCTGGCGGCCATCTCAACTGTCTTTCGGAACTTGTTGAAGCAACAGGAGGTAAAATAGATATTAGCAAATTACCTGTTGGAGATCCTACACTCTCAGCCAGGGAGATCATTGGAAACGAGTCACAGGAACGAATGGGCCTTGTGATGAAGAAAAAAGATATTGGCATACTGCAGGAGATTGCAGACAGGGAGAGAGCGCCTATTTATATTATCGGCGAGGTGACAGGCGATCTGCAGTTTACACTTGTAAATCCTGTAACCGGTGAAAAACCGATTGATATTGCACTGGCCTCTCTTTTCGGCAACCCTCCAAAAACAGTTATGAATGATGCCACTGTAACAGATGGCTACAGCAAGCTGGTATACACTCAGGAGAAGATAAAAGAATATGCGGAACAGGTGCTGCAGATTGAGGAAGTGGCCTGCAGGGACTGGCTGACAAACAAGGTTGACAGATCGGTGACAGGTCGTCTTGCCAAACAGCAATGTGCCGGCCCTCTTCAGCTGCCTCTCAATAATCTTGGAGCAATTGCGCTGGATTACAGGGGTAAATATGGTATGGCTACCTCTATTGGTCATGCTCCTGCAGCAGGGCTAATTGATCCTGCGGCGGGTTCCGTCCTGTCAATAGCAGAAGCTCTTACAAACATAATCTGGGCACCGCTGACTGAAAAACTGAAAAGCATATCGCTATCCGCCAACTGGATGTGGCCATGTAAAAACCCGGGGGAAGATGCAAGGCTATATCTGGCAGTGAAAGCTGCAAGTGATTTTGCTCTTGCACTTGGGATAAACATCCCTACCGGAAAGGATAGCCTCTCCATGACCCAGAAATACAGTGACGAGGTCGTTTTTTCGCCAGGCACTGTTATTGTCTCGGCATCAGGAGAGGTTAATGATATTAGAAAAATCGTTGAACCGGTAATTGTAAATGACCCATTTACAAGTCTTCTTTATATCGATATGAGCCGGGATGATTTCAAACCTGGGGGCAGCAGTTTTGCTCAGATACTTAACAGACTTGGGGATGAAGCGCCTACAGTGACTGATCCTGCATATTTCGCTGAAGTATTCAATACCATTCAGGATCTTATCTCAAAAGGAATAATTCTTTCAGGTCATGATATTTCTGCGGGTGGGATGCTTACGACTCTTCTTGAAATGTGCTTCTCCAACACAGAAGGAGGATTAACAATTAATCTGTCAGCTCTTGATGAAAGCGATACAGTAAAGGTCCTTTTCAGCCAGAACCCGGGAATAATTATTCAGGTTAAGGATGAGGATGAGGTTGCTGAGATCCTTCTTGAAAGCGGAATCTCATACTATTCTATCGGTCACCCTGTTGAAGAACGGACACTGTTTGTAACAAACAATGAGACGACATTTACGTTCGGGATTGACCAGCTGCGTGATAGATGGTTCCGCACTTCATATCTTCTTGACCGCAGGCAATGCGGACCTGAGCTTGCACTGGAAAGGTTTAAGAATTACAGGAATAATGGTCTGAACTTTAATCTCGGAAATTTTCCAGGAACATTTAAATCACAGGGCATATCACCGGATAGAAGGAAAAAAACAGGAATAAGGGCTGCCATAATCCGGGAGAAGGGTGTTAACGGAGACAGGGAGATGGCATACGCTCTGTACCTTGCCGGTTTCGATGTTAAAGATGTGCATATGACCGACCTGATCGCAGGAAGGGAGAATCTTGAAGATATTAGTCTGATTGTATTTGTGGGTGGATTTTCAAATTCAGATGTACTTGGGTCAGCAAAGGGATGGGCCGGGGCATTTATGTATAATGACAAAGCACGGATAGCACTTGAGAATTTCTATAAAAGACCTGATACTCTTTCACTTGGAGTATGTAACGGCTGCCAGCTGATGGCTGAACTTGGACTTGTTTATCCTGATCATAAAGAAAAACCACTCCTACTGCATAATGAGTCCCATAAATTTGAATCGGGCTTTATAGGGGTGAAGATACAGGAGAACAATTCAGTAATGCTGGGAAATATGGCAGGTATGGAGCTTGGAATCTGGGTGGCTCACGGAGAAGGAAAATTTCATCTCCCCTATCCTGAATCCAGTTATAATATTCCAATGAAATTCAGCAGCCATAATTATCCGGCTAATCCAAACGGTTCTGATTCTGCTGTAGCAGGTTTGTCATCCGATGATGGCCGCCATCTGGTTATGATGCCTCATCTCGAGAGGGCTTATTTTCCATGGCAATGCGGTCATTATCCATCCGACAGGAAGAATGATGAGGTAACACCATGGATCAAAGCATTTGTTAATGCACGTGAATGGATAAAAGAAAGAAACCGTTAACTGGCAGGAAAACGGTTTCTCTCATGTTCACAGAAAAAATAATCAGAAGTAATTTTAAATCATTAATGCTTTGTTGGTGTCAGAGATACAGATAAAATCTTTGTCTGATCGTCTGGTGATGATTCTGTAGGTTTGAAATTCATTGGCCTTATCCTGTCACTTATCACCTGAACACTGTATACTCCTGTGTCCTGAATGTACATCGAACCCATAAATGAATCAGCCTGAAAATAAGGTCTTGAAACATCCCTTGAGTTTTGTATTACCCTGTTCACCACAGGCAATGCTTCCAGCCGGTTATCACGGATACTCAGGAGTACGGAATTCTTATACCTGAGATTTGTAGTGTCCCTGGTGGCACTTGACAGCCACACATCATAACGGCCTGACTTGGAAATCACTATATTCCATTCAGCGGTATTGCTTGCGGGATTGACCATGTCGTGGTAACATTCGGCCTTATCAATCTTCAGAGAGAAAGTCCCGTCTTTCTGCTGTAAAATTTTGTTTTCAGCAACCATATTACTCCTCTGATCCGATCTTACCTCACTGTTGCAGGAAACGACTAAGGTAAACCCTAATAACGCCATCCACACAAAATATCTTCTTTTCATCTCACAGGGTTTTAAATATTGAATATTACTAATAACGAAGGATAATATGTATTCAGTATATTATCCAGAAGAAAATGCAAAATAAATCTAAAATTTCCTCTTATTTGAGAAAAGATGATAATGATTACCTGAATTAGGGAGAGCTGACGGTTTCAGTCTTCAGGATATTGCTGCCAGCTCCTTAGCTGAAAAGATCTTTTTGTTTGTGCTTCGTTTTACAGATGAAACGATTAAGGCTTCAGCGACCAACTCTGCAATATCAGCGACTCTTGTTGTGGTAGCCGATGAAAAGGTTTTTTTGCAGAGCGGGCAGGCCGTGGCCAGTATATCGGGGCTGGTACGGGTCAGCTCTGCTGCTGCATCTCTGGCAATAAGGCTTCTTTTCTGAGACCCGATTTTCATGTTGGCGAGACTACCTCCGCAACAAAGTGATTTATCATCCTCAAATTTGCTTTTCTCCAGCCGTGAAATATGTGTCAGAACCTCTTTTGGCTCGTTATAAACACCTGATCCCCTTCCCAGATCACATGGAGTATGGTAAACGACCCTTTTTCTTAAAAAATTCAGCTTCACAATATCCTCGTCAATGAGATTCTTTATGAACTGAGAATGATGAAGTACTTCAACATCCAGGTAATAGCTCTCCCTGAATACTTTATAGCATATCGGGCAGGAGGTGACAAGCGTTTGAGCCCCTGATTTCCATATCAGCTGGGAATTATAATTAATCAGCTCCCTTGCCTCCCTGTCCTGTCCGGCAAGCATTAATGGCCTCCCGCAACAGGCGCCCCCATCCTCGTCAATAAATTTGTAATTCAACCCTGAAGCTTCAAGTATCCTGACCATTGAGTTCTTTATAGATGGAGTCAGATGGGTCATACAGCCTGCAAAGTATAATACATCTGCTTTATCTGGATTTACTTCCGGCAGAAAATTATAAACAGGAGAAATATCCGGCTTTTCAGAGGCTGTTATCTGCCTGGTCCTGAAATAATCTTTATATGTGTTTTTGTAAGCAATATCATTCTCTCCGGCTCTTCTCTGTATCATCCTGATGGGTGAAAGCTCGATACCTACCGGGCAAACCTGATCACACCTTCCGCACATAAGACAGTTGTGCGCTATTTCGGCTACATTGCTATTATTGCGGATAGCTTTCATCAGATAGGCTGATTGTATATTTGTTATACCTGCTGATGTATTCAGCTGACAGGTATCTATACAAATTCCGCAGGAAGAACATGAAAAAACTTCGACCTCTGAATAGCTTCCTGTCTTGTCGCCTGTCTTTATGCCTGAATTTCTCATGAAAATAAGGAACAGTTCAGTTGGTATATGCATATACCGTGTGACAGGAAGTAAGATAAAAAATGTACCAAGTGAAAGTGAATAGAGCCACCAGAAAGGATAAGCAAGTTGCTGGGCAGGAAGAAAGGATGCCAGCCAGCTGCCTAGTGTTCCTGTCAGGAAGCTTCCGGTGCCATATGCTCCGCATGTAAAGCTTTCCGCAAGAAGGCGGCTGGGGAAAATCAACCATAGCGCAGTAAGAGCAACCTTATCTGAAGGTTTAAGGCGTGTCGTTTTCTTCATTCCCACAATCCGGGAATAGAATCTCTTGATTATGGCCAGGAATAGCCCAGAGAGAACGAAGGCAAGAATAAGGTCCATTAAAAACCCGTACACTGATTCAAAACCCATTCTTCCGTGCTCCGGATTAAAAAACCTGAAAAAGATGGCCCTGTAGGGAGCGTTAAGATGTCTGGTGCCGAAAACATCAGCTTCAATTGTACCAAAAAAAATAAGAAGGAACCAGCCGAAAGCGAGACTCATATGCATGTAACCTAACCGAAAGTTGGTCTTAAGGATTTTTCTATGGAGAAGACTTTCAAGAAAAATCTCCCTTAAACTCTGTGCAAAGGGAGTTCCGAAAAATCCTCTCTGCATCCTCAGCTTATCAGCGCGTGAGAGTCCGCGAAACCATACAACACACCTTATAACAGTATATAACAGGATAAAGTTTAATCCAATATTGAATGGTATGACGAAGGGATCAAATTGCATATGCAGCTGATTTTTGAAATGCCTGTTTAGCAAGAACAACGATATTCCGGGTATTTACTCCACGGGGACAAACAAGGATGCATTTTCCGCAGAGCATACATTTCTTTAAGCTCTCCATCACTTTATCATTTTCGCCGCGTTTGATAAGAATATGAAGCTCCCTCAGGCTGAATTTAGTCATACTGCCGGTTGTACAGGTTGCAGAACAGCCACCGCACTCAATGCATCTTCTGAAGCTAGGCTCTCTTTCATAGATATATTCAGCTATGCTCCTGTCATTGGAATCATAGTTTATCTGACGTCCTTTTGATATGAAAAAGCCAAATTTCTCCATTCTTATCTAACTGTTTTTCAGGTAGTCAACAACTTCAGAGACAGCAGCACGCGCATGCGATATAGTTTCAGTGATATTCATCGGAGACGTGCAGGTACCGGCATAAAACAATCCTTCCACATTACTCTTGTTGCTTCCAAAATGATGGTCTGTTGCTTCAAAAAACCTGTTATCACCTGTCTTTAACCCTGCCAGGCCGGCAAGCTTTATTCCTCCCTCCGACATTTCCATCCCCGCCATGAGAATAAGTAAATCCAATGTCATCTTAAGAGGCCTTCCGGCAAGTGTATCTTCGACTTTAATCACAACCTTTTTGTCAATCGTTTCACTGGCTTCTGAAACCTTCCCTCTTATGAAATTCACCGACCAGACTTCCTGTGCTTCCCTGTACATTTCTTCATAATAGGCTCCACCCATACGCATGTCCATATAAAAACAGAATAAGGTTGATTCGGGGTAATGCTCCCTTATCTCTATTGCCTGCTTGACCGCAGTCACACAACATAATTTTGAACAGTACAGATTACCAGCCTTTTCATCACGTGATCCTACACAGTGTACAATTCCTATCTTTTTTGGGACAGTGCCATCAGCAGCAGTGATCTCTCCTTTTCTGAACATATCTTCAAGGTCTGCCGAGGTGATCACATTGTCATATATTCCATATCCGTACTCCTCTTTCCTGGAACTTTTAAACAGGTCAAATCCGGTTGCTACAACAACTGCATCCGCTATCAGCTCTTTTCCATCATTTGTTAAAACGGAAAAATGATCTTTGTCCCTATTCAGCTTTTCAATAGTTACATTGGTAAACAGCTTTACATTATTAGCATGGGTAAGCCCCTCCAGATAATCTTTAACTTCGGAGCTATCCCTGCGGTCAGGAAATAGTTTGAACCATCTGTTCAGGTGTCCGCCGGTTATACTGTCCTTTTCAAGCAGACTTACATCCAGCCCCTCTCTCGATAACCGTCCGGCTGCCTCGAGTCCTGCGACTCCTCCACCTATAACAACAACGTGCTTACTCATTTACAATCAGACATTTATAAGACTGGAATGTTTTTCAGAGAGAGAATTTACTGTAGTATTGTATTTATCTTCAGGGGAGTATTCTATGCCAATCTTATCAAGCAGTGGTTCGCAATCAGTCTGGTGCATCTGGAGGCCCAGATCCCATGGATCAAATCCTAATACCAGTCCGGCAACCTCCTCATATGTGAATACAGGAATTCCTTCGCCATTCTGACCATAACGTGTTCCTTCCATCTCATTAATTACATATTGCCATCTGTCAAGGAACATAGGACAGCCCGGGCAGTTGGTAATTATCATGTCAGGTTTGAATGGCTTCATTGATTCAAATTTCTCTTTTGAGCAGGCAACAGAAAATCCCCTGTTTGCCTGAACGAGGTACTGCCTGAAACCGAATCCGCAACAATGACGACGTTCCGGATAGTCAATAACCTGTCCGCCCCACTCCTCGATCATCCCTGCAAGGACATAAGGATATTCGGCTCCTCCAACCCCTTTTGAGGGAAACATTTTTGCATAATGACAGCCGATATGATCAACCACTTTCAGTGGTTCACCCGTATTCTTATTGATGAGTTTAAATTTTGCCTTGGCAGCAATCTCCTTTCTGAACTTATATATTATATCGCTGGCATGAGCAAGGTTCCCCGGTATTTCAAATTCACGCCCGGTCGCTTCTTTTAGTTTCTGCCTCACTTTTTCCTCTACTTCAGGAAAGTGGTGCCATGTTTCGATGATCTCAGTATACAGTCCGAATGAAGTTATACATGAAGGAACATAATTGGTGTAGCCCGCTTCTGTCATCAGGGCAAACTGCCTTGCAACAACGGTCATTGCAGTCTCCACCGGTACAACATCACTATGATAACCTATGCCTGAGCAGGTTGTATGGCATGGATGCTCATAGACATCTTTTTTAAGAACATCCCTGAGAATCCTGAGAAATGCCACTTCTGAGCCAGGGAAAAAATTCTGCCTGATACAGCTTCTCACGTAGAAGTATTTATCATCAGCGATCTCTTTCTGGTATTCACTCCAGATTGCCTGTTTACCTTCCTGCTTCATCTGTCTCTTTATTTACCTGGTGTGTGAACCGTCATTGGCTTTATAAATATGCCTGAAATATTCATTATCAATCCCTTCATCAAGTTCCAGATCCATCTCCGCGGCTTTTTGCTTCGAATATTCTTCTATCTTGTTATAGCGGTCAAGGCCGCCAGTCACTTCAAAGATCTTCCTCAGTTCAGCCAGTGTTTCATCAGGAATTTTCCTGAGAATGCCCGGGCCATCGCCTTTATAATTGCCTCCCAAACGGTTCATCAGCTCTTTCTTGTTATCCTGAACCCATTCCCACACAGGTCCCTGCTCAGGATGCATAGCTGTGCTTATACCATCCAGATAAACACAATACCCTGTATTAAGTATCCAATCCCCTACAGTTCTTTTGATGGCCAATTGTTGCCGGCCTTTCTCCGATTCAACGAAATAGCCTAATTCCTGAGATAATCCCCTCAGGGCCATTATTATCAGGCCGGGTGCATTCCCTCGTGGACAGCGGGTTTTGCATGACATGCATTCACCGCAATACCAGATCTCCTCGGATTTCAGAAGTTTTGCTATCTCATTATTATCCTTGCTCTGTACGATATCTACAATTTTCCTGGGGTCATAACAATAGAACTCAGCGGCTGGGCAGATTGCAGTGCATACACCGCAATTCATACAGGCATTAAGGCCCTCTTCAAACCTTATGTCCTTCTCAAGCATTTCATACAGCTTCTCCATCCCCGGGTTTTAGATTATCTGTTAATCCTTTCACACAAAGGTAATTTATATGAAAAGGAGACAAAAGAAGCTTAAAGCCTATTTATATGGGGTATTTATACTTAGAGAAGCAGGCTTTGCTGACAGAAGCTTTGGCGAAGGCCAGGCAAAGGGCGAAGGGCAAAAGGCTCAGGGCTCAGGGCTCAGGGCTCAGGGCTCAGGGTGGTTTTGATTCCCCTCCCAAGAGGGGTTAGGGGTGGGTTTATTCCCAGACGCATAACTCAGGTGTATTCCGAAGCTTCAGCCGGAAAGTATTATCTTTTGCTTAAGAGCTTTTTGTTTATTTTGTATGTAAGATAAGCGCATCCAGATCCTATCAAAGCTCCGGCAAGAACATCGGAGGGATAATGAACACCTAGATGCATACGGGAATAACCGACAGTTCCTGCCCAGGCATATGAAGGCACTACGATATACCATTTTGGGTAAGCCAGGCTTACTGAGGTTGCCATTGCAAAGGCTCCTGAAGTATGACCTGAGGGAAAAGACGGAGATTTTGCCCTGGCTTTTTTCTTGATATCGGAGTAGGTTATAAAAGGTCTGTCACGGTTAATTGCATATTTCATAACAATTGTTATTCCGCCGCAAACGGCTATGGCGGCAAGACCTGTATAACCATTTCTTTTCAATGTATAGTCATGTCTTATAAATCCAGCCGTTGACATACCCAGTGGAACAGCAAACATAATATAAGGCTCCGAATTGGAAATAAACCGGAAAAAACCATCTGAAGGCAGATCCTCAGGTGAATTTATTGCACGAAGAAGCTCTATGTCAGGATTCTGGGAACCAAGCCTGGCATTTAAAAGAATAATTAAAACCAAAACAAACGATATTCTCATATCCTTCATAACAACTTCAAGCTGACTTATCAGACAGCCTCTTCTTTTTTCCGCTGGCAATATTTCTTATCATGCCATTGAAAATGAAGAGATGAAATGGAAGCAGGCTGAACCAGTACAGCCTTCCCCATATTCCCAGGGGTCGGAATGTGGCGGTCTGATGAAGAATATTGTTCTCATCAATCCTGAATTCCAGCCATGCCTCACCGGGAAGCTTCATTTCGGCAAACAGAAGCAATCTTTTTGCTTTTCTGTCGACGATAAGTACCCGCCAGAAATCAAGCGCATCACCGGGAGAAAGCTCTGTTGGACTCTTTCTTCCTCTCCTTAATCCAACGCCCCCACAAAGCTTATCAATAAATCCTCTTATACCCCATAGCCAGTCACCATAATACCAACCGGTATCACCTCCGATTGTCCAGAAATTATTGAGAACAAAATCGGGATTTGTTATTTGCAGTTTTTTGGAATCGGAGTAACAGCCATAAACAGGAACCTCTGAATAACTGGAAATTCCCTCAAATAATATTTCAGAAGTGAGAGCATCTTTCCAGCTTGATGCGACCATATTCATTTCTATCTTTTCGAATGCGGCCTTTATAGCCTCTTCATAGCTTAATAACTTAATACCCAGAAACTCCCTTAGTGGATTCTCCCGGCAGACAACTTCAACTTTCATACTGTCGACAAGCCGTACTGCCAGACTGTATGAGGTTGATGTAATAAAGTAAAGCCAGAAGGATGAAAGTTTTGGAGTCATAACAGGAACGATCCAAACTTTTCGATTCAGACCCCGTACCCTTGCAAATGTCAGAATCATCTGCTTGTAAGTCATCACATCAGGTCCGCCTATATCATAACTCTTGTTATAGGTTTCCGGGGTCATGAGTACACCTGAAAGGAATTCAATAACATTCCTGATTGCAATAGGTTGCGATGCTGTATTCAGCCACCGTGGAGCGATCATTACAGGAAGCTTTTCGACAAGGTCACGTATTATCTCAAAAGATGCACTTCCGGAACCGATTATAATACCAGCACGAAGAGTGGTCAGGGCAAATGAACCAGATGAGAGTATTCTTTCGACATTTCTCCTGCTTGACAGATGCTGAGACAGGTTCTCATCATTAACAATCCCGCTCAGATAGATCACCTGTTTGACCCGTGTCCGCGTCAGGTATTCCCTGAAATTTATGGCAGACTGTTCTTCCATCATCTCAAAATCCCCGCTGGAAGAAGACATTGAATGAATCAGGAAATATGCAGCTTCTATATCACCGGGGATATTGACAAGACTTTCAGGATCAAGAAAATCAACCTCAATAACATTGAGAGATGAAGTTTGATATTTTTCAGTGTGAAACCGTTTCTTGTCCCTGACGCAGCAAACAACTTCATGACCCTTGTTTAGAAGAACAGGTAATAGTCTTTGTGCAATATAACCGGTTGATCCTGTAAGAAGTATCTTCATGCCTCAATTTGTTAGTAAAAATCAACAAGGATGCAAAGTTCTCCTTAAGGATGAGATGGATGACAGACCTGGTAATGTCAGCTTTGCTATTTAAGAAGTTTTTCTATATCCCCGACAAGTTTGACAGGTTCAACGACAGGCGCAAACCTCTTCACCGGGCGGCCTTTCTGATCTATAAGGAATTTGGTGAAATTCCATTTAATTTTTTTTCCGAGAAGTCCGGATTGCTTATTTTTCAGAAAAGTGAACAGAGGATGGGCCTCGCTGCCGTTTACATCCACCTTTGAGAACATCTGGAATGAGACGCCGTAGTTAACAAGACAACCCTCGGCAATCTCCTTTTCACTGCCCGGTTCCTGATTTCCAAACTGATTACACGGGAAACCAAGAATAACCAAACCTTTATCACTGTATTTACGGTTAAGATCTTCCAATCCCTCATACTGCGGCGTAAAACCGCACTTACTGGCAGTATTTACCACGAGTATTACCTTTCCCCTGTAAGTCTCCATGCTGATCTCTTTTCCCTGAAGTGATTTTGCACTGAAACTATAAAATGTCTCCTCCATAAATATTTGGTATTAAAGATCTTATTTTATTTTATACTTCAAAGATAAGAGAGTTATTACAATATCTGCATCAGATTGCTCCCTTATATCAAGTGAGACTGCTCTGACGGCTCCATATTTTTTTGCATTTACAAAATCATCCTTCACAGCTGGAGGCAGAACAGCAGCTTCAATAAATGGAGCAGCTTTGTCTCCAAACCAGAACGTTACCCTGAATGTGTCACTTATAACAGATGCCCAGAACAGTGTTTTCTTTTTATGTACCAGCTTGAATAACCACCGTTTTCCATCATTATAATAGTTCCAGACTCCCGAGATATCATTATAATTTTCTGAGGCATACTTCATGATACGCTGCCAGAATACCCTGTTATCTCCGATAAATGAGAATATCAGCTCCTCTGTAGGAATGATATTTTTATCAGTCAGTTTGTGTAAATCATTTTCAGACATCGGTTTCAGATTTTAGTTCAGGGGAAAGATCATGCGGGATTTCATAATCTGATGTTGAATTGGCTGCTGATGGAACTTGTATTATTTCAAGATTTTGTTCCATAAGGGATGAAACACACGCATATCTTAAAACTTTAATTAAAATTTTGACTAACAATAACAGCTGTGAAACAATAAATAACAGGAAGACTCCTGCTCCTGTAGAAGGGGTATATATTGCAATAATTTTCATTACACACCATGCAACCAGAACCTGTAAAACTATAATAAGCAGCATCAGTCCCAGTGACTGGAAAAATGTTCTGAAGGTCTGTCTGAATCCAAATCCCAGGGCTTTGAAACCAGCGCTTTCTGCTCTGGCTGCCTGCCATGCCCTGGCATAATCGGCTACCAGGAATACAATAGATATTGCCAGGATAAACACCGATCCCGAAATAGCAAGTGTTTTGAAAATTATCCCCTCAGGAGCTGATTCTGCATTTCCTGCAATTGAAACCGGTACAACAATTATTACTATTATCAGCAGCAGAGCAATGATGTAAAGGATGGACGATATTACAAGAAAAGGCCAAAAGTTTTTTGCGGATGCCCTGAAAAATTCCTGGTAAGTCACTTTTAAATCACTGCTCTTAACTGAATCGAAAAAACCTCCGGTAATAAAAATATTTACAAGAATAGCTGCCAGGGCTAACACTAATACTCCTGAAAAGAGGGATGCTCCCATTGAAGTGAAATTTGTTCCGAAATCTCCGAGAACATCTAAATTAAGTCCTTCAGTAAGTTTCTCAGTGATCATGCTTTTTCCTAATACAGCCTTCATACCGGCCTTAAACGGGACCACCAGGAATGAGACCATAAAAATGGAAATAAGCCAGAACACAATAATTCCTTTCCAGGCCTTAAGAGATCTGGATAAACCTGTTTTTATCGCATAAGCTAATTTCATATCAATCTGTTTAAAGGGTAATGGCTCCTATGAATAATTGCAGAAGAGTGGTCAGTTTGCCTGAGATACGTCGAACTGGCACTCTGTCAGGGGAAAGAGTCATCGAGTTATTTATAAAATTAACATCCATAACAATCTTATATTCAGGATCGATCTTAACCCATTCAACTTTTCCCTTACCATCGTAGAAAAAATCCTTATATCTGCTTTTTCCATCCCATGATTCGAGCAGTTCATTACCATTTTTAAAGTGAATAAGCACTTCGACAGGCAGCATGATTTCACCCAGTCTTTCAAGTTCAACAACAGAATTATATAAAGAGTCGGCTTCAGAAAAGGATATTGATGACTTACTAAGTGTATCTTTCTTAATATCTGAATTATAGTTCTTTTTATTTGTTATTTGAGACACCTTATAGTCACAAATTCCGGTTCCAAAAAGGGTCTGATCAAAAAACCAGTTCATATCGGGGCCAAACTTATCGCCATGACTCTTACTGACGACCTCATTAACAACACTGATAAAGTCTTTTCCGGAAGGGTGCCTGAAGGCCCATTTCCGGTAATATTCCCTGAATATTTCATTCATAGTCTCCTCCCCTGTCAATCCCATAAGAGTACGCAGGATAACGGCCGTCTTTGAGTACGACATCATGCTATAGGTTCCATGTGGGTAGTTCCAGGAATATTCCTTGTTTGTAATTGTCTGACGGTTGACCGAATAGACATATGATGATCTTGAAATGAATTGGTCTGAGATACTGAGAAGGGGATGATCAACCAAACTGGAGTTAACGCCATAATAGTTATCCATTATTCTGCTCTCCCAGAACTGATTAACTCCTTCATCGAGCCATGGCTCTTCAAATTCATTACTGGCAAGTATCCCCATAAAATATGCATGTCCGAATTCATGGATAGTAACCATTTCAGGCATATGGAAGAATTCAGGAACCCCTTTAAAGGATGAAGATGTGAAAAGAGTTGTGTATTCCATCCCACCAGCTCCGTCACCTTTTGAAGGAGGATCAACAAAAGTAAGATGCGGCCATGGGAAAGGTCCTACATTAGTCTCCAGGTACTCCAGGGCATTTTTAACGGCAGTCATTTGTCTCTCTGCCTGTATTTTTCTCTCCTCCGGGAGAAGAAGTGTGATCTTCACATGCTTCCATTGTTCTGTAAACACCACATATGATGGCCATGCTGTCCATGCAAAATCCACGATGTCCTCTGCGCGGTATGTGAGCGTTTTTTCTCCATTCCCGTTATCCGCCTCAGTAAGCAGCATACCTCCGGACCCAGCAACATAATGCTTTGGCAATGTAATTATTACATCATATACACTATGATTTGAGTAAAACTCGGAATTATGGTGAAACTGGTGGCAATTCCAGTTTCCGGCAGAAGCATAGCGCATTCCGGCTGCTTCATAAACTCCAAACTTTGGAAACCACTGCCCTGCAAAGTAAAAATCATCGTTATACCCCGTCCTGACAATTTTTGAAGGAAGCTTTGTCTCAAAATTAATTTTCAAAAACACAGTATCTCCGGGTTTTGCACCCTTTGGCAGGTCGATCTTCACAACAGTGCTATCATACAGATTGCCATCATCCGGTCTGATGTATTGCAAAAAGGGCATTAAGTCATTTCCGGTGCGATCAGTAACAGAAGAAATATTTATCCAGCCAGGGTCAGATCTTTTTTTTTGTCACGGCTCTCCACCTTCCCTGTTAAAGGTTGATTTACTGCTTTTAAAAGCATTCATATACAGATGCATCCTGACATCAGGGACAATATCATGTGAGTTGTTGACCCAGTACGTCTCCATCCTGCACTCAATAGTCTTTCGGGATGTGTCGAGCTTTGCATCGATTTTATAATAAGTCTGCCTCTTACTAAGCGGACTATTCACGATCAACTGTGAATTTGCAGGCAAATACAGCAGAAAGAAGACCAAAATTAACAGAAAAGTTTGTCTCATAAATTATAAAATTGAAGAGTATGGAATAATTCGCCTTTAAAGTTGGGAATATTTTTTAAACAAAGTGCAGCACAGATCGAAAACCATCTGTGAATACCAGCGATTTGAGGATCACTGGAACAGGATTAATATAAAAAAAAAGAAGACGGATAAGGTTTCCTGAACCTTATCGTCTTCCTGAAGAAGAAAATATCAGAGATTAACAGCCTCCGGCTGCTTTCTTTTTCTTTCCTGCCTGCTTCACAACAGGTTTGGCTGAAGATGAAGCCTGGTTATCAGTTGCCTGTATGGCGCCACCACCGCCCAAAGCCATGCCTGCGCTTTTGTGAAAGTCATATTTTGCAAACTCTTCATCAGGGCTTGTAGATGAAGGCTTCTGGGGGTTAAGAATAGTATCAAACCAATAGTTCAACCCACCTTCAAGCACAAAATTATTTGTATATCCAAGCTGCCTGGTAATCATCCAGACTTCATTGGCAGCAACAGTACCATTAGAGTAAAAGATATTCATTTTTATATCCTGGTTCAGAATATCAGTATACTGATCTGACAGGAGGTCAGATGCCGGGATATTGATAGCTCCGGGGAGACTGAATTTTTCAAATTCATCCTGGCTTCGTACATCAATAAGTCGCAGGCTGGGGTCCTTTTTAACAATCATGTCGGCGACAACATCAGGAGTTACATACTGGGTTCGGGTATTAGCCTCACTCAGCAATTCATCAGCTGTAAGCTTATAGGGTTTCGTTTTGTTCTGGGGAACAGCAGCTATAATAATACCCATCGGTATTATGAAAATTGCAAGCCAAGTACGTGATTTCATTATTAAATATATTAATTATTGTTTCTTCAGATTTAAAACGTTGTTAAACTTGAATTAATATGCCTCCCTGGGAAATTTTTTCTCTGCCCATTCTGCAACCCAGAACATGGCCAGTGCAACAATTATAAGAATTAGTGCAAATATACCATCTGTCAACCCCAGTGTTTCACTTATTTTCGGAGATCCCAGAAATTTGGCAATATACATGCCTGACCATAAATTGTAGCCAATGCCAAATATGAATACACCTATAAACAATCCTCCAATGAAAACAAGTGCATCAATCTTGCCTATCGAGGCGCCGCAGAAGCTTGTTCCGGGGCAGTAACCACCCATGATAAATCCTGCACCCATAATAATTCCGCCTACAATCGCTGAAGTGAGGTATGTAGGATTTACATAAATGAGGTTCAGGTCGACCCAGCCGAAAAGACTGAAAAAAAGAAGTCCGAGCATTCCAGTTATGGCAGCTGTGAAAAACACTTTCAGAACTACCGTATCGTAACCGTAAAATACTCCGGCAAGCTTCCTGCTCGATGAGAAACCACTCTGTTCAAGTACAAATCCAAATCCGATTCCGATTATAAAAGCAAGAAAGAGATTCGTATTCTCTGAAATTATTCCATTCACTGATAATGGTCCCATGTTTTTATATTTTTTATGTTTTATTAATTTTTCTTTTCCTGTTTATATTCAATTTCGGGCTCCCGGCTTTTGCCATCTCTAATCTTTAGTACTACTCTTCGCCCTGAGCCCTGTGCCCTGAGCCCTGAGCCCTGCCCTGCCCTGTGCCCTGGGCCCTCCGCTCTGCGCCCTGCGCTCTTCGTCTGCCTTCCGCCTTCTTCCCTAAATCCAGTTCTTTCTGAAGAAATAAGCCAGTGCAAACGCAGTTCCAAAAATGGCCATCATTGTAATGAATCCGCCAAGGGAAAGAACGGCCATTCCACTGAGGGCTGACCCACTGGTGCACCCTCGTCCGAGCTGTGATCCAAATCCGAACAGTACACCACCTGCAAGTGCAAAAATAAGTCGCCTCCGGGAAGTTATTTTCGGAGAGTGTTCAACCTTGAAATTAAGTCTGCCGGCAATTGTGCCCGAGAGAAAGCCACCTACGAGGACACCCAGCATCTCAAATACAAGCCATGTTTTCATTGGATTTCCCTCGTGTGATTCCCTGAATTCCTTTACAAATGCTGAATTCTCAGCTGCTGAAGGCGCCACTGTTGTAACTGCAGTAACAACAGTGCTCTTTATTGCCCCGCTGGCTCCCAGTCCGCGACCCGAAACAAAATTAGCTGCCAGAAGAACTAATCCAAGCAGTACACCTCCGACGTATGGATTGAGGTACTTGGTCGGTTTTGATGATTTCGATTTAGACATGTTTCTGTTTATGAATTATACTTTAAATACTTATATCGAGATTCTGATTCCTGATCACTGATCACTGATTACTGATTACCGATTACCGATTACCGATTACTGATTACCGATCACTGATTACCATCATTTCCCTCTTGCAATCATGTCCATCCCCCTAATAGAGCCACCTGCTAACCTGTCCGGCATATACAACGATAAACCTCAGCATCAGGCTTCCAAAAATGACCAGCACAGCCGGGACAATTGACGGAACATGAAATTTCCCAAGCTCCATTATTTCCAGAAGAGCAGGTATAATCATACCGAGAATCACAACAAATATCCAGAACGACATTGTATAAGGCCCTCCGAGGAAAAGCTCTGCAGCCTCTATCTGAACCTGTGTGCTGGCAAGAAATCCCATAAACATATGTATTATCAGGAATAATTCTATTCCGATAAGGACAAGGTCTATTCTTGCGAACTGTTTCCGTTCCGCCTTATTCCTTGAAAGAATAAGAGTAACAGCTGCTCCGGCTGACAATCCTGATGTGAGAAAAAGCGGCCCGAGAATCGATGTATTCCAGAGTGGCCTTGCATTGAATGCGGAAAGAAGAATACCAGTATAGATACCGAGAATTATTGCATAAATGAGCATAATCCAGGCCAGCGTTTTTTTATGTTTATTGAAGAATTTTTCAATCTCAAAAAGCCATTTGTATTTCCAGTCCCACCTGGGGAAAATTTCTTTTATATGCAAAGCGCACCATATAAATGAAACAGGGGTTATAACCATTAAAGTCCAGGCTCCCCACGACATAGGAGACTGAAGCTTTATATTAGTATAAAGCTGCCAGAAAAACAATTTATGCCGCAGATCAATAAAAAGGGCTATTAATCCAAATATGAGTAATACAGGTGCCAGGAAAGGGGTTATCCTGACAGCAGTATGGTAATCCTTTTCCCTCCCTCTGATGAAATAAAGGGCCGCAATCGCAAGAATTCCGGCAGCCATTCCACCCAGAAAAAGGTATAGTGAGATTTGCCAGTGCCATATATGGAGGTGAGGATCAACAAGCTGATTCATCCTTCCGCTGACAATAATTTCTTCTTTCATTGATATTTTGTATGTTAAAGATCTAAATGAGAAAATATAAATGAGGATCAGTACCTGCTTCGGGAATAAGAGTTTTGGATTTTCTCTTTTTGAGTACAGCTGCAATATCGCTGTTCAGGTCATCGAGATCTCCGAAATAGAGGCATTTTGTCGGACAGACATCCACACAGGCGGGAGACATGCCATTCTTTAACCTGTGAATACAGAATGTACATTTGTCGACATATCCTTCCGGATGAGGATACCTCGCATCATATGGGCAGGAAGCTATGCAGGCGCCGCATCCGATACAGACACCATGGTCCACTACTACAATACCACCTTCGTCAATCCGGCTGGCTCCGGTAGGACAGCACCTAACACAAGGAGCATTGGCGCAATGGTTGCATCTCTCTGACCTGATCTCCATTTCAAGCTGAGGATATGTTCCATCCATTACTTGAACCACCCAGTCACGACAAAATCCTATCGGGACATTATTTTCAGTCTGGCAGGCTACAACACAATCGCTGCATCCGACACATTTTCTGGTATCAACCGCCATTGCATATCTCATGATGCCGCCTCCTGCTCTGCTTTTTCTGTTATAAATGTTACAAAGTTGGACCTCATTCCTGTTCCGCCCATAAGCGGATCCACAAGCACATTTGTAATCAGCTGGGTATCGCTGACTCCCCTGCCAAAGGCTCTTTTCAGCTGTTTTTCTGAATGTCCGAAACCATGGACCATATAGACTGAATCCCATCTGATACGCTCAGTAACTCTCACTTTAACAGAGAATTCAGAGATAACATTATCCTGGTTTTTGAGCCAGATATACTGGTCTGCCTTCAATCCCCATTCTTTTGCTACAGAAGGGTTTATCCACACACTGTTTTCATCCATAAGATCGGTAAGATTTGGATTATTGGATGTACGGCTGAATGTATGCATAGGTGCACGCCCGTAAATAAGCCTGTAAAATCCTTCCGCAGGTTCTTCATGAACCATATATTTAGGAAGAGGATCGAAACCAGCGCCTTCGAAATAAGCGGAATACAACTCTATTTTCCCTGAATCCGTTGAGAACTCCACCTGTTCATCATCTGAAAAGTAAAGATCATCAGTTGGGCGTTCAAAAGTTTTAACTCCTATCCGCTTCATCTCCTCGAGGGATGTGCCGGCTTTTTTTAACTGCCAGTCAAGCAGATCCTCCTGCTTTTCAAAAGGAAACCAATTCTCAAGGCTGAGCTTCTTTGAGAGCTCACGTGCAATCCAGTATGCAGGCTTTGTATCATATAATGGCTCTGTTGCAGGCATACGTAAAGCTAAGGCGGGTTTTCTGTGTGGTGCAGCTCTCAGAGCATCATATCTTTCAAGATAGGTACACTCAGGTAAGACAACATCGGCCCAGCCTGTTATCTCCATCGGCATGGTATCAACAGCTACAAGCAGCTCAAGATTTTTTATTGCATTGAGAGTATTTGCCTGGTTAGGAATTGTATTTATGAGGTTTGTTCCATTTACGAACCACCCTTTTATCGTGTAGGCGGGATTATTTTCGGGTATGGAAGCATCTATAAGAGCATTAGAAACCGGAGAGCTGGCTATGCTGTATTTTCCGGGAAATGCATCCTGCCAGGTTTTTGCCGGGGCTTTGAAAGGAGGAAGGCTATAAGATGCCAGGGCAAACTTTGACGGTCTGTAAAAACCACCCCTGCGTCCCCATGATCCCAACAACGCATTAAGTATGGCGACTGCCCTTATCCTCTGTGTATCATCGCCATACCAGGTAACATGCCTTCCGGGATGCACTATAACCGCAGGGGCTGCATTAGCCATCTCTTTTCTCCAATATGTGAACCAATAAGAACCAGGCACCTGGTATCGCGTATATCTGTAATCTCCGGGGAATAAGCTTCCTCTCCGAAGGTTGCAAGAAATGCCTCATCCCTGGGCCCCCGGCACTGTGCATATGAAGATTCGGCGATATTGGCGGAACCAAAGGCCTTAAAGAGGGTGGTAAAATAAGATGATCCCGATCCATGAGTAAAGAGTGCAATACTCTCCGGACCATATTTTACCGAAATATCCTTCATTTTGCCAGCAATATGCTCCAGAGCCTCATCCCATGTAGCTTCGCGAAAAACCTGTTTACCTCTCTCTTCAACACGAATTAAGGGTGTTTTCAGGCGGTCTTCATCATAATACATTCCAACCCCGCCCGTACCTCTGGGACAAAACCGACCGCTGCAGTGCTGATCTTCATCATTACCAACAATCTTCCATATCCGGCCCTCAGAGTTCTTATAAACCCAACCTGCACATTTCCAGAAGCATACTTCACAATATGTGGGCGTCCGTTTAAGATCGACCACCAGTTTTCCTTCCTCTTTAGCTGATGAAAGAGCTTTTATAACTTTATATGCTCCGGTTCCGGCTGCCAAAACACCGACTCCCATCGCAGAAATTCTGATAAAATCGCGTCTGCTGGTCATTGAATTAGTATAATTAAAGCACAAAATAAAAATAAAAAAATCGTCTTTTATGCATATATTGACATACCTAGATATATTAAGCACACAAGAGTACTGTTAACAAATTAACAATCTGACAAATGTCGATTATTTAGAATCTATATAAATTATTTCAGCCGGCATTTCACAGGAAGCAGCATAGTGTTCAGAGAGCTGAAATCCTCTTTTTCAGACATATCAAACCATTCCTGATCAGAAATCAGATTAAAATCATTTTAAATCCCATCAGGGTTATGAGTTTCTGACCCGGACAGAAAATTTTAAATGCCACGGGCCAGATTTTAGCAAGATATCTGTCCTGCTTTTCATGGATCCTTATTACAAGCTCAACCCTGGCAGGAAGTCTGTTTTTGCCAGAATAATCAAAATCCAATGCTTTCATAAGCTGGGTATGATCATTAAACCTACCCAGATTCTGTATCATGTTTTCGAGTTTTTTCGTAAGAGATTTAACAGCTGAAGGATTAAGTGGTCTGAAAAAATATAACTGATACAGGAAATCCTTTGCACATTTTCTCAATTCATGGATTTTTTCAGGTTTTGGGTTATTCCTGCAGGCCAGGTAAATGCGGGCTGCCTTTTCATAGGTCAGTTCCAGTTCACTCAACAGAAGTTTCGGATCAAGTTTATTCATGGATTGAAACCGGATACGGTAGCCTGTTTTTCTCAACAGGCTGTTTATCTGATCCAATTCATTTTTCACAGATTCAGCAGGTTCCACAACCGATTCAGTTTTCTTTAGTATCGCAT
The DNA here is from genome assembly GCA_016715075.1 of Bacteroidales bacterium. GTDB lineage: Bacteria > Bacteroidota > Bacteroidia > Bacteroidales > VadinHA17 > LD21. Next base: position 40,159 of record JADKBK010000006.1, on the reverse strand, counting down.
TAATTTTGTCATCATCAGCTAATTGAGAAAACAAATCAGGAAATTCCTTTTTTAGCTCCCTCAGATTTTTCCTCAGGACTGAAGTTTCCCGCCATGAACACATTTTCCTCCCGATCTCCCGGAGAGAAACAATATCGGTGGTGACATATTCCTTATCGAGTTGAGGTGCAATGAGCTTAAGGACAGCCCTTGATTTTTTCATATACACCCTTATATCATGTATTACCCTTTCACAGGGAACAATATCCTGCTTCAGGATAAGCTGAGATTCTTTAATATAATCTGAGAGTACTGGCTTGATTTCCTTCAGTTTGATATAAGCGGGTTCCATTGTTCAGCAGAAATTTTAAACTGTGACAGTTAAAGTTACATATTTAATATTGTACCCGCAACCATGTTTGTCAGGTTAGCGGAAGGCCCCTGATTTGTAACAAAATATTATTTCAAATATCTCACTGAAAGCGTTAAATTTGTCTATAACAAAATAAATAAAGCCGAAAATGGGTAAAACTGTCAGGGGACAAAGGATTGGTATTCTCACAGCGGGTGGCGACTGTCCGGGAATAAATGCAGCCATCAGGGGTGTGGGTAAAACAGCAATAGTTAAATACGGGATGACACTTGTTGGGATAAGCGATGGTTTTACGGGGATGATACATAAGGAATTCAGGGAGTTGTCAGAACATGATCTTTCCGGCATTCTGACTCTTGGAGGGACAATCCTTGGCACCTCCAGGGAGAAACCGTTCAAGAGCAGCGGGAAAAGCAAGAACGAAATAAGCAAGCCGGTTCTGATCAGGGAGCATTATGAGCAGATGGGGCTGGATTGTCTTGTATGTATCGGAGGAAATGGTACACTTAAGACGGCTCATCTTCTTTCACTTGAAGGGCTTAATGTTATCGGGATACCAAAAACCATCGACAATGATGTCTGGGGAACAGATCTCACCTTTGGATTCGACTCAGCTGTAAATATTGCTACTGAGGCCATCGACAGGCTGCATTCAACTGCAAACTCTCATAAGCGGATCATGATCATTGAGGTAATGGGGCATAATGCGGGATGGATAGCACTCTATTCGGGTATTGCCGGCGGTGGTGACGTAATACTGATCCCGGAGATTGAATATGATGAAAAGAAAATTGCAGAATACCTTCTTCACAGGGTCAATGACAATAAGCCCTATTCTATTGTGGTGGTGGCGGAGGGAATAAAAAACCCTGGGAAGGACTGTTCTTCTGCACAATACCTGAGCAAGAGAATAAACGAACTTACCGGACTTGAATCAAGGGAAACAGTTCTGGGTTATATACAGCGCGGAGGTACCCCCTCTCCTATGGACAGAGTACTGGCAACCCGATATGGCGCAGCTGCAGCACATTTGATTGCCCAGCGTGATTTTGGAAAGATGGTTGCTCTGAAAAATAACGATATAATTCCGGTCCCGTTATCGGAAGTAGCCGGAAAATTAAAACTTGTCGGACCAAAGGATCCTCTGGTTATAAAAGCGATGGATATGGGCACCAGTTTTGGAATCTGAGTTTTTCAGTTTTATATTCATCGAAAAATTATTCATAATGAAAAAGTTAATATTTGTCCGGCATGGGAAAGCAGAAGATTCCGCAGCTGGCATTTCTGACTATGAAAGATCTCTGACCCTGAAAGGCAAGGTCATTTCACGACTGATGGCAAAAAAAGTCAGGGAGACAGTGAGGTCAAAAGTTACCATATTTACAAGTCCTGCTTTCAGGGCTCTGGAAACGGCGTTGATCTTTGCACTGGAATTCGGAATTGAACCTGAAAAGATTATAATGAACAACGCCATTTATCATAAGATGAATCTCCGTCATTTAAGTGAATTATTAGCCCTTGCGGGAGACAACTGCGATACAGTAATTCTTTTCGGTCATAATCCGTCATTCACCGAACTGGCAAACAGCCTGGGTAGTGAAGGTTGCGATTTTATGCCAAAAAGTGGTGCAATCGGCCTATTGTTTGAAGTCTCTGCCTGGAATGAGATCAGGCAAAGATCAGGGAAACAGCTGTTTTTCCTTAAACCTGAAAAAGAATAATGAGTAAAACCTACATTCCAAAGGAGATAAGCTGGCTCTCTTTCAATGAAAGGGTATTGCAGGAGGCTGAAAACCGTGAAGTACCTCTTCTGGAACGGTTTAAATTTCTGGGGATCTATTCCAATAACCTTGATGAGTATTTCAGGGTGAGAGTAGCAACCCTCAAAAGAATTTCGCATTTTGGTGCAAAATCAAAAGATATTCTCGGTTACAATCCCAAATCCACTCTGAAAAGCATACATGAGATTGTGCTGAGCCAGAATTTAAAGTTCGAAAAAATATATGCCGGACTGCTTCAGGAACTTGATAAGCATAAAATACATATTATCAATGAGAAACAGCTAAATACCGAACAGGCTGAGTTTGTACAGGCATATTTCCACAAGGAAGTAAGAACAAGGCTTATGCCATTCCTGATCGAAAAGGACACAGAACTTCCAAATCTTAAGGATGATGCAATTTATCTTGCAATATATCTGCTGAAAAAGGAGACGCAAAAGAAAAGATTTGCTCTTCTCGAAATACCTACAGATGTTCTCACAAGATTCATTGTCCTGCCGGATAAGGGTGAGGATAAATTTGTAATTTTCGTCGACGACATTATCCGTTTTGGTCTCAAGGATATCTTTTTCATATTTGATTTTGATGAATTTTCTGCTTATACAATTAAGCTTACGAAAGATGCTGAGCTGGAACTTGTCGACGATATTTCGGAAAGTTATATTGATAAACTCTCGCGCAGTCTCCAGCAGCGTAAATGGGGCACTCCTGTCCGGTTTATTTATGACAGGGAGATGCCCGGTGACCTGCTTAAAATTCTGACAAAAAAGCTCAATTTTGGTCCTGCAGACGTAATAATTCCAGCAAACAGATACCACAATTTTAAGGATTTCATGAACTTTCCCAGCCTTGGAAAAAAGAAATTCTATTATGAGCCGCTAGTACCCGTATCACACAGGGATATCTTGCCACAGAAAAGCATCCTTTCAGCAATAAAAAAGAAAGATATTATGCTTTTCTTTCCATATCATCCTTCGACCACTTCATTGATCTCTTAAGGGAAGCATCCATTGATCCTTATGTTTCTTCCATCCAGATAACCCTTTACAGGCTTGCCAGAAATTCAAGTGTCATTAATGCCTTGCTAAATGCTGTCAGGAATGGGAAAAATGTCACAACAGTAGTGGAATTACAGGCACGGTTTGATGAGGAGGCAAACATCCTCTGGGGAAATAAACTGATGGAGGAGGGTGTGAAAGTAATTTATGGGGTTCCCGGACTAAAAGTTCATGCAAAGCTTTGCCTGATAACCAGGGTTAAAAATGAGATTACCCAGCGATATGCAGCAATAGGTACCGGTAATTTTAATGAGGATACCGCAAAAATATATACCGACCATCTCCTTCTTACCACAAACAAGAAGATTACTTATGAAGTTTTCAAGGCGTTCAGCTTCTTTAATGTTAATTACAAAAAAGATAACTATTACCACCTTGTCATCTCTCCATTCTTCCTTCGCAACAAGATAACCCTTCTGATTGATAATGAGATTAAAAATGCAAAGGAGGGAAAGAAAGCCTATATATATCTGAAACTAAATAATCTTACCGACAATGAAATAATTGAACACCTTTATGAGGCCAGCAGGGCAGGTGTCGTAATAAGATTAATAATAAGAGGGATGGTATCACTGGTTCCGGGGGTAAAGGATTTCAGTGAAAATATTAAAGCAATCGGTATAGTTGACCGCTATCTTGAACATACACGGTTCATGATATTCTGCAACGGTGGAAACGAAGAATGTTATATATCATCAGCTGATCTTATGACCAGGAATATTGAACACAGGATTGAGGTGACCTGTCCGGTTTTTGATAAGACCCTCAGGAATGAACTCAGGGAGATCTTTATGATACAATGGAGTGACACAGTTAAGGCAAGAAAAATAGATCCTGCACTTTCAAATAACTTTGTCAAACCTGGGAAGAAAAGTGTTCAGTCACAGATTGAGGTATATAATTTTATCAGGAAAGTACATGAAAAGCCCGCTGAAAAATAACGTAACAGCAAACAGATTTTATTATGAATTATTACACCCTGTCAGCCGGAACACTGTTCATAATCCTCTTTTCCTGGTTCCTTTCAATAAAATTTAAAAGGTACCACGGAATAGCAAGGTTCTTTGCTTTTGAAAGCATTTTCATTCTTGTTCTGTTAAATTACAAAGTCTGGTTCTCCGAACCGTTTTCCATTCCACAGATAATATCCTGGCTACTGCTGATTCTGTCTGCCTATATTGCTGTAGCCGGTTACATAACATTAAAAAGGAAAGGTTTGCCTGACAATAACTTCGAAAATACCTCAGTGCTCGTCAGGTCCGGCCTTTACCATTTTATCAGGCATCCCCTGTATCTTTCAGTTTTTATGCTTGGGACTGGTGTGATGATTAAACAGATGGGTATCCTTCAACTCTGTCTTGGAACTGTAAATCTTGTGGCGATATACATTACTGCAAGGATCGAAGAAAAAGAGATGATAGCCAGATTCGGAGATGATTACAAAGAGTATATGAAAGAAACAAGAATGTTTATTCCGTTCGTATTGTAATATCCCCCTTTCCTGTGGTCTTCCCCGTATTGACCTGCAGGACTTTGATGACAACCTCAAAATTTATCTCCTGCTCAACACAACAATTTCTAATTTAGAATGTTTCTTAATAAATAGTTAAAAAAGAAACATGAACAGAAGAGATTTAATACAGAGAGTATTGCTTGGGGGAGCAGTACTGGTAATGGTCCCATCAGTGCTGGACAGCTGTACAAAAGATTCAACAACGGATCCTGCAGGGCCAGGACCAGGGAGTAAAATCAATCTGGATCTTACTTTACCTGCAAATGCAGCCTTGACTAGTACCGGAGGATCAGTGGTATCGCAGGGAATAATTGTAATTAATAGTGGTGGTGGAAACTATGTAGCTCTCTCAAGTACCTGTACACATCAGGGATGCACAGTAGCCTACAACTCAGGTGCAGGAAACATTCAGTGCCCTTGCCATGGTTCAATTTATGCAACAACAGGAAATGTAATACAGGGTCCGGCTCCAAGGGCTTTGGCATCATATCCTGTCTCACTTTCAGGAAACATTCTTTCAATATCGCTGTAAACAGTGAGGAACTGATTAAAATGTTCCCTAAGGCAGATTTGACCTTGGTGCTCCTTAGTGATTTAATTTTTGATCCATAAGGTTTCAATATTTCAAAATTAAACACGAAGGGCACAAAGGGAAGCACTAAGGCACACAAATGCCATTTACTGCTCCCCTTTTTGTTCTGGCATTAGCTTGTTATTTTGATGTTATCCAGGCCAGTATCCTGTCTGAATCAGGTTTTTCCTTAGAGTAAACCACATCAACAAGATTACCGTTCTCATCGATCAGATATTTTTGGAAATTCCATTTAACTTCAGAATCAAGGACTCCATTCTCCTTCTTCGAAGTAAGCCATTTATAAAGAGGAGCCATATCATCTCCCTTAACAGAAATTTTCTGCATTATAGGAAATGTAACTCCATAATTTTCAGTACAGAATTTCCTGATTTCTGAAGCCGTTCCTGGCTCCTGGTTCATAAAATTGTTTGCAGGAAAACCAATTATCACCAGGAGATCCCCGTATTTCTCATAAACTTCTTCGAGCTCCTTATACTGAGGCGTATAACCACATTTTGAGGCGGTATTTACAACCATCACCTTTTTCCCTTTGAGCGAACTGAGATCGAAATTATCGCCTTCAAGTGTTTTTACTTTGAAATCATAGAAGCTTGTTTTCTGAGAAAAAACTGCCGTACTGAATATCATCAGCAGTGACAGAAGAATTAATTTTTGCTTTTTCATTTTTATCTGTTTTTTTAAGAATCAGTGATAAACTCCGGATTTTGGTAATTATATTTGGGCAGTTCTTACTTATCTTTGCCAAAGACGTTTTTAAGTTTATCCGGCTATTTTAGGTCATTAAACAACAGGAAAAGAGATATGTTCAGAAAACTATGGAAAACACTTAGGTTTTTTATAATAATAGGGATAGTGCTGATCTGCCTGCCTCATTCCATTCTGCCAAGGCAAACGGTTGATTTAAAAGACGGAGATTTTGAGTATTATATTAAACTGAATAACAGTGAACCAAGACTCTCGGATTTCAAGGATGATGAGGAAGCACTGAAATTGAAACTCAAGCAACTTGAGATTATTAATAGCAGCAGAAAGAAATACGGTGCGGGAAGTGTTAAATTAGACATACTCGCATCAAGGGTAGCAAATAAAATCTGCAGGGAAGCTGCTGAAAATAAATTTCTCGGACACTGGAATCTGGCGGGAGAAAAGCCCTATCACAGGTATGCTTTTGCCGGAGGACATGATCATGTTTCTGAAAATGCCTTTGGCGAATGGTCTACTGATAATTACGTAGTATCTTCGGAACTTATTGGTTCCATGATGAAGTCAGGTCATGGTACTTTCATGGCAGAAAAACCCCCATATGATGGTCATAAAAAAACCATAATAGAAAAATCCCATAATTTTGTTGGCCTTGGATATTATCTTTCAGGAAAACAGTTCAGATATTATGAAGAATTTATTGACAGATACTTTGAATTTGAGGATATACCATCTGAGGTCGCAGTTAATAAGCCATTCCACATTACAGTAAAAACTAAACCCGACAATTATCTGTACTATCTCGTTGTCTATCGCGAGGATTTCCCTTCCCCCCTTACTTCAGATCAGATAAGCAGGAAAGGAAGCTACGAAGACTTTACCGATGAACAATACCTGAGAATTCCGGCATGGGACCTTTCTGGTTTCAGGAGCGGAACATCTTATAAAATACCACTGCAGTTTAATAAAGCCGGATTATATTATATCCAGATCTATTCTGACAAGAAAGAGATTACAGGTGCGGCATCTATTAGTACCAAGGGCAAGACGGCATACAGTGGCATTGTCATCAAAGTCAAATAGACATCGCTGAATATTTATGCTGATACCATCGGCTGATGGATTCTTTTCAGAAGAAATGCAAAATAAACACAGACAGCAATTAATATCGTTTGCAGCAGCTTACGGTAGGGTTTTGACCGAACCTGGTTCAAACTATGTTCCTGCTTTGGGAAATTGTTCATCTCAGTATTATAAACTATAACAAGGATGCCAGTTTTAAGTGTTTATAAGTGGCAATTATTGAACCTGTCAGTATTTATGAATTTGGTGCAACCTTTCAAAATAGTTACATTTGGAGGAAATTATTTATGTTTAACTGTAATTCTGAGATCGCTTAGTAAATTGTTTCAGATAATATAAAATTACGATACTATGAATTTTACATTAAAAATCACCCGTATAACTATAGTCCTGATCATATTTGCGCTATTGTTTTCATCATGCAAAAAGGCAACTCTTCCCGGTGTTACAACAGGCAGTGTAAGCCGTATTATGCAGACAAGTGCATACTCCGGAGGACAGGTGACAAACGATGGGGGCGCACACATTTCTGGCCGTGGAGTTTGCTGGAGCACCTCTTTCGATCCTACCTTAAGTGACAACAAGACAGCCGACAGCACTGGTACCGGTTTATTCACGAGCCATATTACCGGACTGACTCCCAGTACATTGTATTATGTAAGAGCATATGCAACCAATAGTGAAGGCACCAGTTATGGAGAGATGGTCTCCTTTACCACTGATCAGGTGGCTGAGCCAACCGTTGTCACCTCAGGGCTTAAATCTGTAACTCTTACCACTGCAGCAAGCGGAGGAGATGTGACCAATGATGGTGGATTGCCAATAACAACAAGGGGAGTCTGCTGGAATACCACAGGGAGTCCAACCATAGCCGACAGTCATTCTTCTGACGGCACTGGCACCGGCTTATTTTCCAGCGCACTTACTGAGCTGACAATTGGTACAACTTATCACGTGCGTGCTTATGCTACAAACAGTCTTGGAACAGGTTATGGAAGTGATGTTGAATTCATACAGATGGAGCCTATACTCGATTATGACGGAAATGCTTACAGCGTGGTTACTATCGGGACACAGACCTGGATGGGTGAGAACCTGAAGACAACTAAATTTAATGATGGCACATCAATACCAAATATTACAGGAGGCACGGAGTGGGCAAATATGGATACGCCTGCATTTTGCTGGTACAATAACAGTGAACCAAGTTTTAAATCATTATATGGAGGGATATATAACTGGCATGCCGTGAATACTGGAAAACTCTGTCCAACCGGATGGCATGTTCCCCTTGCAGAGGATTATACGATTCTCATTGGTTATCTTGGAGGAGAGTCACTGGCGGGAGGAAAGCTTAAGGAGGCAGGAACTGCACATTGGGCTGCTCCTAATCTCGGAGCCACAAACGGCAGCGGGTTTACTGCACTCCCTGGTGGAGGAAGGTATAATATTTATTCAGCGGGTGGCTCTTTTACAGACCTCGGTAACTTCGGGTATTGGTGGTCAGCAACAGCTTCCGCAACAACTGCCAAACCATTTAGTTATGATATGGGGTTCAATATTAAAGAGATCAAAAAAAGTGAATATGGCATGAGTGACGGGGGTTCAGTGAGATGCATCAAGAATAACAATTAAATTTCAGGACATTTATTAAATATGAAATTCCATGAAAAGCTTCAATTGCGGATTAATTTTATTACTGATCATGTCTGCAACCAATATTTCCCGGGTCATGGCTGAAGATTTGCCGTGGCATGCTTCAGGTAACGGAGGAGCAGTTGCAGCGGGAGCACAGGCATCTACAAGGGCAGGCATTGAAATGCTTCAGAAAGGTGGCAATGCGGTTGATGCTGCAGTAGCCACTATTTTTAATCTCGCTGTATCAGATTATGGTCTTTTTTGCATTGGCGGTGAAGTTCCCTTCATGTTTTACGATTCAAAGACGAGGGATGTTGTTGTTTTTAACGGAATGGGAGGCGCTCCGGCTGACCCTGAAGCTATAAAATGGTATTATGATAACGGGATTCCCTCAACTGGCATAAAGGCGGCCACTGTACCCAGTGCTGTCAGTACGCTTATGGCCGCTCTCTCCCAAAAGGGCACTATGTCATTTGAACAGGTTATCGGCCCAACACTGTCGCTTCTCGATGCAGGAGGAAAAGAGTGGTATGCGAGCCTGGCAAAAACACTCCGGAGGCTTGTTCTCACTGAGAAGACAACTAATGGAACCAGGGAACAAAAAATAACAGCTGCAAGAGATCGCTTTTACAAGGGTGATATAGCCGATGAACTGAACAAATATTATATCAGCTCAGGCGGCTTCCTCAGGAAAGCAGATCTAGAGGCACATACCACAAGGGTTGAGAAGCCTGTTTCAATACAATACAGGGGATATACTGTAAATAAATGCAATACCTGGACCCAGGGGCCAGTGCTGTTACAGTCATTACGGCTTCTCGAAAATTTTGATCTGAAGACCATGGGATCGTTTTCTGCTGATTATATTCATGCGACGATAGAGGCCATGAAACTGGCCTATGCTGACAGGGATAAGTATTATGGAGATCCTTCCTTTGAAAATGTACCAATCGTGCCTCTCCTCTCTGATGAATACACGAAAATCAGATACCCACTGATAGATATGAAGCATGCTTCGCTGGAGATCAGGCCAGGGGATCCTCTCAAAATGGTTGCTTACAGCGGGCCGGGCGAATATTGGCCCGGTGAAAAGGGCACCACAACCTGTGTCGTTGCCGACAGATGGGGAAATGTGGTTGCGGCAACACCAAGCGCAAATCCCGACTATGGGATCTGCGAGAGTCTGGGTGTTGCCCATAATACAAGGCTGAGCAGCCTTAACACACAGAAAGGTCACCCAAATTCACTCGCACCAGGAAAACGCCCGCGGATAACCCTCACCCCTACCCTCGTGCTCAGGGATGGCAATCCTTTCCTTGCTATGAGTGTTGCAGGAGGAGATATGCAGGACCAGGTATCACTTCAGCTGTTACTTGATATTGTGGAGTTTGGGATGAAGCCCAGAGATGCAGTCACTGCGCCGCGCTTTCTTACAAAACATATCCAGGATTCATTTAATCCCTCTCCTGATCCGGCTGTCCGAATGGGAAAAATCTCGGGCCTTGAAATAAATTCAGCTGATAATTCACTTATAGGCAATCTGGAAGAGCGGGGACATAAGGTTGAGAGATCGGATGCTACTCTGGCCTGGCCGGTAATGATATATACTGATCGTACCACAGGCATCTCATATGCAGCCGGTCAACCGTCAAAAAACGGAGGCGGCAAAACATGTGCAGCTATCAATCTGGCAAAATAGCTTAATAGAATAAAACAAATTGCAGGCAAAATATTATGAAATTAGAAAAATAGTAATACTTTTGCGCTGCTTTTAACAGCTGAGGCACGTGAGCAGATTATGCTCCTTCGCCGGAAGCTTCGGAGCACAATGCGGGGTGTAGCGCAGCCCGGTCCCGTTCCGCGGAGCGGAACGAGGATCCACGAAAAACATAAGAATCAAAGATTCTTTGTTTTTCGGGATTAGCGCATCAGATTTGAGACGAAAATGTATTATGTTTATATTATAGAGTCACTTAAGAACAACAGTTACTATATCGGTCAGACAGATAATTTGAACAAACGCATAGAAAGACATAACAAGGGAAGAAACCTTTCAACAAAAGCATATATTCCATGGGAGCTGAAGTGGTGGAATGAATATGAGACAAGATCAGAAGCACTGGCGATCGAGAAGAAATTGAAAGGGATAAAAAAAAGAGAAGGATTAAAAAGTTTTGCTGAAAAAAATAATTTTCGGGGTGTAGCGCAGCCCGGTTAGCGCATCTGGTTTGGGACCAGAGGGTCGCAGGTTCGAATCCTGCCACCCCGACAAATGAAAAAGCCTTGCACGTAAGTGCCGGGCTTTTTTATTTCTGGTAAACCCAGGCTTGCCTGGAGTTTGCTGGAAATAAAAAAGACCGCAATGAGCGAAGCGAATGAAAGGCTTTTTCATTTAAGTCACCCAAACCAGGATCAACACAGGTAATCCTGCCACCCCGACAAATGAAAAAGCCTTGCACGTAAGTGCCAGGCTTTTATTTCTGGTAAACCCAGGCTTGCCTGGAGTTTGCTGGAAATAAAAAAGCCCGCAATGAGCGGAGCGAATGAAAGGCTTTTTCATTTAAATCACCCCCTACCAGGATCACCGCAGGTAATCCTGCCACCCCGACAAATGAAAAAGCCTTGCACGTAAGTGCCGGGCTTTTTTATTTGCAGAAACCCAGGCTTGCCTGAAGGTTGATGCAAATAAAAAAGACCGCAATGAGCGGAGCGAATGAAAGGCTTTTTCATTTAAGTCACCCCAACCAGGATCAACACAGGTAATCCTGTCAACTAATTTTATAAGGAATCGGCTGCTCTTTACTTTTGTACGACAGCCGCAGAGTTTCCCTAAGATGGGGCAATTACCCCTAACTATAAGGAACTTAAGCTCCTTTCAAAACATGTTCTGCTTACAAAATCAGAAAAATGATTCATGAATTCAATTGTTAAATTTTTTATTTTCTTGTCACCGTATCCGGCTTTAATGTTTTCTGATCAGTTTAAATTTTTAAATTTGTCGGGTTAAACCTTATATCTAAATCAATATGAAAGAACTTGTACGTTGCCGCCCATGTGGATTTGTAATGGAAGCCGATAAGCTGGGAGATGTATGTCCGGCATGCGGACTTCCCAGAAAGGTTTTTGAGCCATATAGGGAGAAAGTCTCACGTAACAGGCTGATACTCCTCAATCTTGATCTTCATCCCATTGTCATACACCTTTCTCAGGCCATGGTAATCGCTATTCCGCTTCTTGTCATACTGAGGAGTTTCTTTAGCAGTTTCCAGCCGGAGGTAATCAAAAATGTCCTGATATTCTCAGTTTTTGTTTTCCCGTTTACACTTGTGATGGCGATAATTACCGGCATCATTGACGGCCTTACCAGGTTCAAAACTCTTGCCACTCCCCTTCTGCGTGTAAAAATAATTTTCAGTTTTATCATTCTTGCTCTGTCAGTAGGTATCTTCTTTGTTGCCCGCAATGAAAATAATTACATCCTGACATTAATACTGAGTATTTTAAGCTTAGGTGCAGGTGTTCAGCTCGGATTATGGGGTAAAAAACTTATAAATGTCATTTTGCCGGGCACCTATCCGCAGAAGAAAGGAAGTAAAGAGGCACAGCCGAAGGAACAGACAGCCTGAGTGTCATGATAAGATAATCAGCTGTGATAAAATGAAGTATCTCCTGTTGGTCTTATTTATCCAGTGTTTTATCATTACGGTATATACCCAGCAGGATACCAAAGCAATAATTTCAGTTGATCCCGGACAACGGACAGGGAAAATCTCTCTGCCTGACTTCGGTCAGTTTGTTGAGTATCCGGGACGTTAAAATTCTAAATTCCGGGCTTCAGCAAGTATATCTGATGATAATAATACTGCAATACAAATATCTCATAATCTGTCAGGCACAAGTTCCTGGATAATTATAAACCGGTATAAAGATGAAAAAATTGAGAAGTATTTTTCTGATAGCCCTGATGGTAGCCGCTATAGGCTGTACAGGCAAGGATTACACAAGAATAAAAATTCATTCCGGCCAGGTAAGATACACCATGGCTGGAGGTATCGGAGCTTCATGGCATGCAATCAGCCAGGACAGTATAGATGAGTCACCGGAATATAAGTGGGCTCTTCGGTTTAAAAATTCCAGGGGAAGCGCCTGGGGAGGCAATCCGCCTGTGACTGATACAGCAGCATGGGCCCAGATCTGTAGTCATGCCAGCTGGCTGGGATTATCCTGGATCAGAGTTGAACTGAGTGCAAGGATGTATGAGGCAGAAAGAAATAAGTTCGACTGGAATAATGAAGAGATGGCTGCCCTTTATAAAATCCTTGACTGGGCTGAAGCGAATGGTGCTGATGTATTTCTTCAGCAGATGTGGAGCAATGTAAAATGGAACTCTTTCCCGGGTGTTCAACCCTTATTGAGCGCTCCAAGATCCGTTGAAGATTTCGCTGATGGAATCGGCAGTTTGCTGGATCAGCTGCTGACTGTCAGAAAATATACCTGTATAAAGTGGATATGCATAACCAATGAACCTCCCGGTGGCAGTTGGGGATCATGGTGGAGTATGGGAGAAAAAGATGCAACCCTGACTCCCGCACTGCAGGAAGTCAAAAAAGTTATTGACAGGAAAAATCTTAAGGTTTCCATTTCAGGTCCTGACTGGACTGACCTGCCCATCTTTGATTCAACCAAAATTGATTTTGACGGGTATATTGATGCCTATGATATCCATTCCTACCAGGGTATGGATTCTGCAAAACAGGAGAACCTGGCAAGGTGGGCTGAATGGGCTGCCAGACACAATAAACCTCTCTTCCTTTCCGAACTGGGTGACATGAGAATCGGATGGAAAGATACAAACCCCGGACCGAAGTCGTTTCAGGCTTCGCTTTCAAATGCTGAAACAATCTTGAGAGGAATGGCGGCTGGTGCTGGCGCCTTTAACCGGTGGAGCTTCACAAACAGAGGCGATCTGGATGGCCAGTGGCAACTCATCCGTACATGGGATACAGAAAATCAGAAATATTATGAGAAGATCGAAGTAGAACCAGCAGCTTTTTATGGTTATGGTATAATAACACGCTTTTGCTCAAAATATTCATCTGTTGTTCACACTGAGCCTGTTCCTGACAGCTCAATACTCACTCAGACTCTAAAAAATTCAAAGGGGGAGATCACTACATATATTCTTAATAAGAGTGACAGGGAGCAAAAAACAGGCATTACAATTACCGGAACTCACAACAGCAAATTCTTCCTTTACAGGGTAACCGAAGAGGAAGTTACGAAACCTGGCTTCAGAATGGATCCTGTTACAGAATATCTGCTCAGTGATAATAAGGAAACCATAATCATGCTTCCGCCCCATAGTATAAGTGCTCTGACAAATATGCATGTCATGCATGACAGTCAGGCTTTAAACAGATAAAATATGAATAAAAGAGTATTGGTTCTTCTATTAGTCCTTTTTGACTTATCACAGGGGCTTAATAGTCAGCCAGGGGTGATTAAATTAACTGATAATGGCAAAGGAAGGGTGTTTGAAGGGATAGGTGCACTGAGTGCAGGTGCTTCGTCCAAATTATTATCAGATTACCCTGAAGAACAGAGAAAACAGATTCTTGATCTCCTTTTCAGTCCAAAATTCGGTGCAAGTCTCCAGCAGATAAAAGTGGAGATCGGCGGTGATGTGAATTCGACAGACGGAACAGAACCAAGTCATGCCCGCACGCGAGGCGAATTAATTAACCCGGAAGCCTCATTTTATAAAAGGGGTTACGAATGGATGATATTGCATGAAGCAAAGCAAAGGAACCCGGCTGTTTTTACTGATTGTCTTGAATGGGGATGCCCTGGCTGGATCGGAGATGGCGTTTTTTATTCACAGGATAATGCCGATTACATCGCCGCTTTCCTGAAAGGGGCCCTTAAGTATCATAATCTTCAATTTGACTACACCGGTATATGGAATGAAAGAGATCCAGATTATGAATGGATCAAACTACTCAGGAAAACTCTCGATAAAAACGGATTACAGAGTGTGAAAATAATTGCTCCTGATTTCTTTAACTGGGATATTGCAACTGAAATGGTTAAGGATAAAGAGTTGTATGATGCAGTTTATGCAGTAGGTATACATTATAATGAACGGCCGGAAAATAAGCATTTCGCCGCGTCGGAAATTGCCATGAGCCTGAATAAACCTCTCAGGAACAGCGAAGGAGGCCCCTGGAAAGGTGACTGGGACGGATTCGAATACCTTGTCAAGTTATATAACAGCAACTACATTATCGGGAAAGCTACAGGAGTAATAACATGGAGTCTTGTTACTTCATATTACGATAATCTTTCAATTCCAAATTCCGGTCTGATGATGGCTAAAACCCCATGGAGCGGATATTTCGAGATTCAACCTGCAATGTGGGCTGCCGCCCATACTACACAATTCACAGAACCGGGATGGAGATATATTGATGCTTCGTGCGGTTTCCTGTCCAAGGAAGCTATGTCACCCTTAAGTCTCCGGATAATAAGGATTACAGCATCATAATTGAAACAGCAGACACAAGTGGTTCGCAGACTGTGACATTTCAGACTGACAGGTCATTCAACAGTAAAACCCTCCATGTATGGAAATCAACAAGGGAAAAGTGCGAGTTTGAAAAACAACCTGATATAAGGGTGAAAAATAATAAATTCACAATTACTCTTGAGGGAAAATCAGCCTACTCCATCAGTACCACTACCGGACAGACAAAAGGCTTTTACAAAGCGCCTGAAAATAAACCATTCCCATTTCCGTACAAAACTGATTTCGATGAGCAGGAATCAGGCAAGCTTGCCAGGTACTTCATGGATCAGTCAGGTGTTTTCGAAATATCTGTAAGAGAAGATGGTAAAGGTAAATGCATGAAGCAGGTTATCGATAAACAGGGTATTGAATGGGAAATAGGACAGAACCCCTCGGTTGAAACATTAATTGGCGACTCTGCCTGGACCAACTACGAAGTCAGTGTAAATGTCAATGTAACAGAGAATACAGGAAGTGCAAAAATCATGGGAAGAATAACTGAGGTTCACCGTGGAAATGATAATCCTGAAGGCTACTGGTTTAAGATTACAACCGGCAACAACTGGGCACTCTTCGCAGGCAGTCAGAAACTGGCATCCGGATATGCATGGTTCCCTCCTTTTACATGGCATACTCTCTCCATGAGATTCAATGGAAATAGAATTTCAGTCTCGGTAAACAATAAAGAAACAATATCTGTTACAGATACAAAATATTCCCATGGACTGGCTGGAATAGGTTCAGATTTTAATTATGCCGAGTTTGATGATTTTGGAATTAAGTGATAATAATCTTAGCTAACATTTATATGAGAAGAATAGTTTTTCTTTTACTGATTACACTGCCAATTCAATTTACTTATGGACAGGACATTATATCGACCAGGGACAAGAAACAGCTTAATGTAAAAATTATTGAACAGAGGGATAAAGCTTACATGTACAGGATGCCTGACTACGAAGACGGGCCTCTCCTGATGATCAGATCCAACAGGATCACAAAAATTGAATATAAGAACGGATTTACTGATCTGATGGGTTATCAGAACCCGAGAAAAACCAGGCCGCTTGGAATAAGTGCCGGATATGCTGCTGAACTTACAAGCGGGGGTGCTTTATTCTCTGCGACACTTGATTACTTCGTTATGCCACAGGTTGATATTGAAGTGAATATCGGCACTTCGGACCTTTCAGGTGAATTATATTACGCTGCAGGCGGCCGGTTTCATATCAATTCAAAGTATTCGGAACGAAAGCTTACACCTTTTACCGGAATACTTGCAGGTTCCTACTATGGCGATGGATTTGTACAGATCCCTGCAGGGATCAATTACCTGACAGGTATGGGTATCAATGCCTCGTTAAGTATTAATGAGATGATATCCTTTAATTCGTGGCAGGCAACCTTTCTTGAACTAAGACTGGGCTGGCGGTTTAAATTATAGTTACAGGTAGTAAATCAGTCATTGAATGGTCATTAAGTAGTCATTAAGTAGTCATTAAGTAGTCATTAAGTAGTCATTAAGTAGTCATTTACTATCAAGTGACGCCGAAGGCAAATGACTATGGAGTGACGCGCGAAGCGCAAATGACCATTGAATGACGCCGAAGGCAAATGACTATGGAATGACGCGCGAAGCGCAAATGACCATTGAATGACGCCGAAGGCAAATGACTATCGAATGACGCGCGAAGCGCAAATGACCATTGAATGACGCCGAAGGCAAATGACTATGGAATGACGCGCGAAGCGCAAATGACATTCTAATGCCTTCCGGCTTCTGACTTCGGACTTCTGACTTCTGACTTCTGACTTCGGACTTCCGACTTCCGGCTTCAGACTTCAGACTTCAGACTTCAAGCCTTAACCTTTTTATACAGGCTGTTTCTTCTCTCTTTCAGGTTTTCGTCAGAGATATAATCATCATACTGGATTTCTTTGTCAATCATCCCTTGCGGGCCTATTTCTATGATCCGGTTGCATACAGTCTGTATAAACTCATGATCATGGGAAGAGAGAAGCAGATTTCCCTTAAATTTAATCAGGGTATTATTGAATGCCTGGATTGATTCCAGATCGAGATGGTTGGTAGGTGTATCAAGAATCATAACATTGGCATTGCGTATCATCATTCGGGCAATCATACACCTCACCTTCTCACCCCCTGACAGAATGTTTACTTTCTTATAAATGTCCTCACCGGAAAAAAGCATTTTCCCAAGAAATCCGCGGAGGTACAATTCACTTGTATCATCTGAATACTGGGCTAACCAGTCTATCAGTGTCATATCTTTCTCAAAGAACATCTCATTTTCAAGGGGAAGGTAGGCTTTAACGATAGTTTGTCCCCATTCGAATGAACCATGATCAGGTTTCAGATGACCCTTGAGAATTTCGAAAAGGGTTGTCATTGCCCTGACATTCCTGGAGAGAAAAGCTATTTTGTCGTTCTTATTTACTGTAAAGTGCAGATCTTTAAAGAGGACCACGCCATCTAATTTCATTGACAACCCCTTCACAGTCAGAATATTATTTCCGGGTTCTCTTCCAGGTGTAAAAATAATACCGGGGTATTTCCGGGTTGAAGGTTTGATTTCTTCAATATTCAGCTTTTCAATCATCTTCTTCCTGCTTGTAGTCTGTTTTGACTTGGCAACATTTGCCCTGAATCGTGCTATGAACTCAAGCAGTTCCTTTTTTTTCTCCTCGGCTTTTTTGTTTTGTGCCAGCTGTTGTCTAAGAGCCAACTGACTTGATTCATACCAGAAGGTATAGTTTCCTGAAAACTGTTGTATCCTGCCAAAGTCTATATCGATTATCTGAGTACATATTGAGTCGAGAAAATGGCGGTCATGAGATACCACCAGGACAGTATTTTCAAACTCTGAAAGGTAGTTTTCGAGCCAGTTAACCGTTTCAAGATCAAGATCATTAGTTGGCTCATCAAGCAGCAGGTTATCGGGCTTTCCGAAAAGAGCCTGAGCCAGCAGCACTTTAACCTTCTCTTTCCCTGTCAGCTCTTTTAATAATTTGTAGTGTTGTTCCTCTTTTATTCCCAGTCCGCTCAGCAGGCTGGCAGCATTGCTCTCTGCATTCCAACCGTCCATCTCATTGAATTTCTCTTCCAGTTCAGAAGCTCTCAGTCCGTCTTTATCAGAGAAATCACTCTTTGAGTATAGGATATCCTTTTCTTTCATGATACTCCACAATCTGGAGTGTCCCATCATAACAGTATCAAGAACAACACATTCATCAAACTCAAAATGATCCTGCTTGAGAACAGATAATCTCTCCCCTTGTCCAAAGGATACTGAACCGGTTCTGTTTTCCACCTCCCCATACAACATTTTGAGAAAGGTTGATTTGCCTGCACCGTTGGCTCCGATTATCCCGTAACAATTGCTAGGGGTAAATACAAGATTTACATCCTGAAACAATATGCGTTTTCCAAACTGAATACTAAGGTTTGATACTGTAATCATGTACTAGATTATGCTGATGATGTGTAAAGTAAACTCTTCCTGCTCATTAAAAAGCCTGCAAAATTAAACATTTATTGATAAGGACAAAGCAATATCTTAAAAGAGGTCCTGTTTTCACGAATAGTCTTTGAAATGAAAGCACCAGGTATTAAACGTAAAAGGAGCCCAATGGTTACATTACATAACACAAAGGGCTCCTGTAAGCTCCTGTAAACAGACTGATTGATATGCCTACAGCTGGGATCTGATTTCAATAAGTGAAGTCACTATCGTCGGATCGGCCAGTGTGGATATGTCACCAAGGTCATCAGTTTCGTTTGCTGCTATCTTCCTAAGAATACGGCGCATTATTTTTCCCGAACGTGTCTTGGGCAATCCGGGGGCAATAAGTATCTGATCAGGTGTTGCGAATGCTCCGATATGCCGGCGCACCTCATTTCTTAATTCACCAACAAGCTCTTCATCAGCCTCGTAACCATCCTTAAGGATAACATATGCGAAAATGCCTTCTCCTTTTACTGCATGCGGGAATCCGACAACTGCAGCTTCGGAACAGAACGGATGAGACACCAGTGCGCTCTCGATCTCTGCTGATCCTATCCTGTGACCGGATACGTTTAGTACGTCATCGACTCGTCCTGTGAGCCAGTAATAACCATCTGCATCACGTGTGGCTCCGTCGCCGGTAAGGTAGTATCCCCTGAATTGCTTAAGGTAGGTTTCATAGAACCTTACATGGTCGCCCTGTATAGTTCTGGCCATACTGGGCCACGGACCTTTAATTGCAAGCAGACCGGAAGCTTCAGGTGTTGTCAGTTCTACTCCCTCGTTACTAAGCAGAACAGGTTCTATTCCAAAAAATGGAAGTGTTGCTGATCCTGGCTTGGTAGGAACAGCTCCGGGGAGAGCGGAAATTAGTATCCCTCCTGTCTCTGTCTGCCACCAGGTATCAACTATTGAGCATCTCTTATCGCCAACTACATCATAATACCATCTCCAGGTATCAGGATTTATAGGTTCACCTACTGTTCCCAGAACACGAAGGCTTGACCTGTTGTATTTTTTAACAAAATCATCACCCATACGCTGAATTGCGCGAAGGGCAGTGGGAGCTGTATAGAACTGATTGATCTTAAGGCGTTCTACCATTTCCCAGTATCTGCCGGCGTCAGGGTAATTTGGAACACTCTCAAAGAGGACAGTTGTTGCCCCGTTTAATAATGGTCCGTATACAACATATGAATGACCTGTTATCCAGCCAATATCCGCTACACAGGCATATGTTTCTCCATCCTTATAGTCAAAGACGTACTTATGGGTCATTGCCGCGAATAATAGATATCCCGCCGTAGTATGGCAAACGCCCTTCGGTTTCCCGGTGCTTCCAGAAGTATAGAGCAGGAAAAGAGTATCTTCAGAATCCATATGTTCGATCGGGCAATAAGGGCGCTCTCCCTCCATTGCCTCATCGAGCCATATATCCCTCGGCGGATAAAATGGGATTTTAACATTTGTTCTTTTTGCGATAAACACTCGTTCCACAGTCGGGCATGCCATTACAGCCTCATCAGCCATCCTTTTAAGGGGAATTATTTTTCTGCCTCTTACTGCTTCATCTGATGTGATAACTGCTTTACAGTGTGCATCGTTGATCCTGTCGCGGAGTGATTCGGCGCTGAATCCGGCAAAAATAACCGAATGTACTGCACCTATACGGGCACATGCCAGCATTGAATAAACAGCTTCAGGGATCATTGGCATAAAAATAGCGACCCTGTCACCCTTATGTATACCATTATGTCTCAAAACATTAGCCAACCTTGAAACTTTTCTCTGAAGCTCACGGTATGTAATCTTTTGTTCATTCCCCGGCTCATCCTGTTCCCAGATAATAGCTACCTGATCCCCTTTATCCCTGACATGCCTGTCAACACAGTTTTCACAGGCATTAAGCTTACCGCCAAGAAACCATGAAACCAATCCCTCAGTAAAATCACAATCGCTCACCATCTGGAAATCATGCTGCCAGTGAAGGAGTTGCCTGGCTTGCTTTTCCCAGAAATCAGAATTGTTTTTAATACTATCCTTATAAATTTCCTTGTATTGTTCCATTGAGGAAACATACGAATCCTTAAAAAGGTCTTTGTTCGGCAGATATGCGCCGGATTCATTTTGGGACATAAGAGAAGTTTTTAGTACTATTTCGACTGGATATTTATTTGATCTTAAACGAAAAATAAGCAGAAATGTTTAAAATCCTTTAAAAATAGTATTGTTTACTAGAAATCAATAAGAATATTGATATAAATCATATAAATAATTCACATTACCCAAAAGAAAGATTTTTAATTTTAATTGTGTTAAGGCAGAAAAGCAGAAGAGAAATCTGCTTTTCCGGTTCAGAATGAACAAAAGATCATGAGGCAGCTGCTTCAGGTCTGTAGTTGTCAAGACCCACAGCTTCCTCAAATGCTCTTATAAACCTCATCAAAAATGTTGAATACTCCTCATCCTCAAAATAACTGTATGTCTCATCAGGTGTTGAAGGAATATCTTCAAAATTAGTTTCATCAGCATTATTATTTATATCAGAACTGGTAAAATCTATGCGTTTACCTTCTATCCTGTTATAAAAATGCCACCCTTTTTTAAGATGGGTTTTCAATATTTCAGCGCCGAAAATATCATGAATCAGAAGCGAAATCAGACTGGCTTGTTCATCAGGGGTGAGCCGGTGTTCTTCAGGATGGGAATCACGGGGCTGACAATTTTTAAGTGCTTCATATACAATTAGTTTATTAAACATTTTACTTGTTGTATTATATTATTTTTGAATTAATCCGGCAATTGCTTAAGGTGTTCCGGTACTAATTTGAAAGTTAAAACCTTTTGTTGAATCAGCTGTTATATAACTTTTTTAAAAAGTTACATAATTTTCAGTTAATGTAAAATCTACTAGATCTTTCCGCCCTTTGAACCGACAAGTAATAAGATCCCGCCAATACCCATAACAGCGACACCCGATGAGCGGTGACCATTTGAGGTTATGCGGCTTATTCCTTGATATATGAACTTCTCCGATATCAACAACTTTTTCTTTGGTGAAGAAAGTAAATGCAGTAAAAATTGTCAATATTAAACCGAGGATAATTATAGAAATACCTGCTTTTTTCATTGTTACTGTATATTAAATAATAGGGAAAAAAATTAATTCGAAAAAAAGGAGTCTCCCTTTTCTAAATGTGAAAATCCTTCAGGTAATTAAAAATTCCAAATACCTTCAGGAGCCAGACGATAACTACAATTACTACAACAATATTCAATATTCTTCTGATTGTACCATCCATCGGGATGTAGTTGTTGACCAGCCAGAGAATAACACCGGTAACAATAAGGACAATTGCAATTGTGAGAAGAGACATAGTTTTGGTTATTAAGTAAGTACCAAAGTTAAACCTGATTTGTCCGATGCGAATTACATAACTTTGTGAAATTTTTACATTATTCACATATTTAAAGTCATAGTCATTACAGGGAAATTGTTGACTACAGATGTGCTTTGACTTTTTCCAATAATCAAGAGTAGTTTCTCCTGAACCATTCCAGTTCCTGGCAATCAGTTCATAATCAGTCGAATTTGCCCGCTTTGCATAATAGAGAAATATCTCTTTTGAGAGACGGTAATTGTAGCAATCCTCAATTTTAAACTTATTCCCGGTTCTCTGGTTGTAATCCAGGAGTCTTATTGGCCTGATCTGAAAAGCTCCGATTGCCTCTTCATTCAAATTATATGCCATCGTATCTCCGTAACTTTCGACCATTATAACTGCCCTGATAAGCCTGGCATAAACATCTATCGGGGGGGATACTGCTATAAAGGCAACTTTTACATCAGGGGCTGCTGCCCTGATGGTCAGCATCAAAAACAGAAGTAAATGTATACTTTTCAGGAATCTGAGTTTTATCATAATTTAATGTTTTCATTTATATTACATCCAAAAAGTTAATTAAACAGCTATACCAGTCAACGCAAATCAGTTCAGGCTGGCATTCTGAATTTCGACGGTAAAATTATGTCCCCCGGGGTGATCAGCTATTACAAAATCCTGAGAAAAATTTGCATAATTCTCACAATAACAGGCAACTGAAGTATTTAATGGAGCCGATTTACCTGGAATGTATATCCGGAATTATATGAATTATGTAACTAATTCCAATAATACTATAAAAATTACACCAGATATCGTGTCACCTTTGTATGTGTGCTGTGAATTGATAATTTAAGCAATCAAATCAATACAGCAGATAATTTACTTTTGAGATAATCACAGATGATTGAGATGATACAGAATCGGGATAACCGGTTGAATATAATAAAACCAGACCCGGCAAGAGGACCCTTCGGGTATAGCAGAATTAATGAAGCACTTGACAGGCTTCTGTCTGAAGGTGGTGAGAGCTTTTATAAATATGTGGAATCATTGTGCCTTGCAGATAAACCAGAACTAATTGTACTCTCTTCAGAACATCATTATTACTATGATCAAGAAGAACTGAGCGGTGTGAAAACTTTAATCAACCTTAAAGAACTTAACAGGATAAAAGACATCAAAGGTTTTCTTCAATCATGCCTGTACTATCTGCCTCCAAAAAGCAATTTTGTAGGATGTTTCACAAATAATGAGAAGGTTAACGGATATGAACTGAAATTCAGGTCATCCAGGGATAATAAAAAGGCAATGGATGAGATCGACCATGGAATCGTATCATCATTCCCGTTTTTAAACATGTTGTACAGTCTTATGGATTCCAGAGTCTACAAATACATGTCCAAAACGGAAATTTCCATATTGCTTGGTGAATATGGATTTAATGTTCTTAATATGACTGAAATTAACGGGCTTACCTTTTTTCACTCACAAAAAGCAAAGGTTACATATAACTAATCACTGCAAACGTATTCGCAGTGATTAGTTATATATAACCGGGATGTAATAGTGAAAACTATTCGTACAGATATTTAATATTGCCGTTTTTAACTTCAGGATAACCGTTAATATTATACTCATAGGAGTTTTCAGTTACCTGTACCTGATCAGTTCCCTGGCCAGGCTTGACATATACCGTATATACTTCTTTAATAATGTTATTATAGTTAGTATACAGACCTGGAATCATAATGCCTTTAAAAGATTTATAAGGATTATGCTTACCATCGAACAGATATTTTGTTGTTGTGCTAAGTTCAGCAACACCTGATTCTGATATATCATAAAGAGATTCTTTAATCAGGTTCCCCTTAAAATCATATAGGTAGTCAATGTAACCAGTCTGAGTTTCATTCCAGTATAATATCTGCTTGTTTATTCTGTTAAGCTCGTTATAGCTGAAAACTGAATATTCTGAGCTACCTGACTGGGGCCGGCTAAAGGTTACTTTCGCCAACAGATCATTGCTGTACTCATATTGAAATGATCCTCCCTTGGTACCGGATGCACTTGTAATCATAGCACTTTGCGACAAAGTGGTTTCTATAGTCTTTATGTCAGTGCTCATTATAGACTTGTTCCAGTAATAATCGGAAGAGACCAGCTGATTCAGGGCATTATAATGGTGAACCATATAATCCAATTTACTGCTTTCGCCGCTTACTAAATTAGAATCATTGTAGAAATATTCATAGTAAGGCTCATCATCAATCATGACATTACTCAGATACATGACTTCTGTTTTGTCAACCACGGATAACTCATCTTTTTGACATGAAAGAATTGTCATGACAAAGAGAATACATAGTGAAATAGTTTTAAATTTCATAGCTTTTCTTTTTTTCACCAGACGCTATAATCTAATAATGAGATACATATCTCAACATTAGTACGCCTAATGGATTATTAATAACTTCAATTTATAATGCTACATTGGAGTGCAGACTCGCTTTCTATTTATGTTGCATATTGATTTAAGAACGAGTTCCTGAAAAATATATTGTTACAGGTCAGCCCTTGAAAAAAAACTGCAGGCGATTAAAAAAAAGTGAACAACGTCGCAGGTTTAGGTGTTTTCAGGGGATGATCTCTTTTAAGCCGACATATAAGAAAAATCAGCTTTTCACGCTAACGGACTATAATTTAATTGTTTGCGAATTATTTTATTTTTATTTATCTGTGTGATACTTGTACGATAAAAACAAAATAAAAGAGAATTGGAGTAATAAATGGTTTTTCATACCGTTACCATTACGTGTTAGTCAAATAATTATTCACGTTCGTCAAATAAATTGTTAGATGAGAAAAGCATTAATAATACTATGTCTATGTCTTCCCTTTGCAGCAAATGCAGCAAACTATTACGTAGCAACAAATGGGAGTGACAACAATCCGGGTACTATCACTTCACCGTTCTATACATTAAATAAAGCATGGACTGTTGTTGGAGCCGGAGATATTATCTATATGAGAGGTGGAACTTATTTATATACGTCCCAACAGCGACTCTCAGGGAAAAATGGAGCTTCAGGAAATCTTATTAAGGTCTGGGCATATCCCGGAGAAGTTCCGACAATCTCAAAAGGGCCCAACTGGTCATGGACTAATTACAGGGCCGGAGTGTTTTTTACAGGTAATTATGTTCATTTCAAAGGAATCAAAATAACTCATTTTGAGCAGGCTGACTCCTATGTGTGGTGTAACATGAGAGGTGAGAACTTTAATCATTGTATTTTTGAGGATATGGAATTTGCATATAGTGGATTAGGTTCCTATATGACAGGAGATTGCACAGACAATCTGTTTCTAAATTCCGATTGGCATGATCAATATGATGAAATTACTGCTGGTGAATCAGGTACCCCATATGAAAATGGAGATGGATGTAATTTTGAAAATATAAAAGCAGGAGGCCGAAATACTTTCAGGGGATGCAGATTCTGGAACTGCACTGATGACGGGCTTGATATATATAATAACGACAGTTATTTACTTGTGGAAAATTGTTGGGCATGGAATTGCGGATATGCAAAAGATAACGTCACCATTGGTGGTGATGGCAATGGATTTAAACTGGGTCCGGTTACGATATCCGCACCAACAACCATTCTGAGAAAAGTTGTCAATTGTATCGCATATAAAAATCAGTCATGGGGCTTTCAGGAAAATAATGCAAACTGTAATATTGAATTGTATAATAACAGTTCGTATAAAAATAGTTTTTCAGGCAACTGGGGAGGCGGATTTCACTTTAACAAGTCAGGTGTAGCATATCCTATTAAGAATAACCTTTCCTATATGGACGTACCGGATGCCACTGATTTAGGTGTAATTACCAATGTAAAGAATAACTCATGGAATGGAGGGGTTAGTATTACGAATGCAGATTTTATCAGTCTTGATGGTAAAGAGCTGGAACGTGCGCGAAAAAGTGACGGAAGTTTACCAGACATTAATTTCATGCATCTTGCCTCAGGTTCTGATTTAATTGATAAAGGAGTTGATATTGGACTCGCATTTACCGGTCAGGCTCCGGATCTGGGAGCATATGAACTGCAATCCGCATCAACAGCTGTTACTGCACCTGTATTTAAGTCCGGGAATGTTGAAAATGCAGCACCTGCTCTACTGGTACTGACTTATGATGTCAATCTGAACAATTCAATAATCCCTGCAGCTTCATCATTTAAGATACTTGTCAATTCTGCAGCAAGAACAGTAAATTCAGTTGCTATTTCAGGAACCAAGGTTCAGCTAACTCTGGCAAGTGCAATTAAATATGGTGATATTATTACAGCATCATATACAAAACCTGCAACTAACC
Organism: Bacteroidales bacterium; assembly: GCA_016715075.1. Taxonomy (GTDB): domain Bacteria; phylum Bacteroidota; class Bacteroidia; order Bacteroidales; family VadinHA17; genus LD21. The sequence goes on along the minus strand of JADKBK010000006.1, from coordinate 13,578 downwards.
CATTGCAAACTGATGCAGGAGGAGTTGCAGTTACTCTTGCAGCGAAATCAATAATTAATAATCTTAATTCGCCTGTACAGAACGGAACTGTTGCCAATATCACAATGACAATTAGTCCAAATCCTGTCCATAAAGTGATCAACATCCTGTTTTTATATGCATCCACATTTTCTTTAAGCGATCCTCAGTCATCACCACAGATTGTAAGAATACTTGATGTTTCAGGAAAGCTATTTATTGAGAAGATTCTTGTCACAGGTGTTGCCAGTATCAAATTCCCGATAAATCTCAGGTCAGGCATCTATACTATTATGGTGTTATCAGGTGGAACGAATGAATCTACTCAAAAACTGATTGTCAGATAATCACAATAATCCGGGAACAGATAATTCCATTCTATAATTAAAACCACAGCGAAAAAAAAAGTTGATGTCAGGCTTCTCAAGCCTTATGGGAAAAAATACTTAAGGATATTAATTAATAATTTTGTAATGAAAAAAATACTAGTTCTAATAATATATATAGCTTTAAATTCATCTTTCCTCTTTGCTCAGACTAAGCTTACAATAGAGGGTGTTACAGTGAATAATACTGAGAAGGGAACATGGACAGGTGTAAATATTAAGCGCGATGTACCTACTACCCTGCTCTACAGGAATAATTCCATTACCTCCGTTAATACTGCAAGCTATCAATTACAGGCAGGAGACGAGGATGTCCTGAATACCAATAATAATCTCAAGGGAGAAATTATAAGCGGGAATAAGTTAACCTGGAACGGAACGGATCTATCGAGCATAACGCATGGAATATTTACTGGATATAACATAAACGCTACTATTGAATATAACTATCTTGATAAAGTTCCAATGGCTATTGTCCGTAAATCCAACGGAATGACCAATACCTCAGGAGCAGTAGCGTATAATATTATAAAGAATCCTATAGCGACAGCTCTTGCAATCAAAGGCATGAAAGGAGTTAATGTCTATAATAACACAATATACAGCAATCAGAAAATGTATAATGGATCAACAGGTGTATGGAGAGGTTTAATTGATATCTATGCCAATGATAATCCTGTTGCGTATTCCTCAGGGACAAAAATCAAAAATAATATATTTTATACAGTTAATCAGATATATAACATCACTGTATCAGAGTCTGAGGATTTGGCTGGATTCGAATCAGATTATAATGTTTTTTACTGTGAATCAGGTACTCCTGTATTCAATTACCTCGGATCCAAAAAAACATTTGCTGAGTGGCAGGCTTTAGGATATGACATACATTCAAAAGTAATTAATCCCAATTTTAATAATACCGTTGATTTTGTCCCGGCAGCCCGTCTCGACTATGGTACTGATCTTGGAACAACATGGCAGGCCGGCTTATCCACATCAGCAACCTGGACTGTCGGAGTTTCACCCGCTACTGTCAGTCAGAATGGGGCCTGGCAGGTAGGTGCGCGTATCTTTAATACATCAGTATCAGTAAGTCCAACCTACATCAGTTCAGTAATAGAAAATGCTGCTCCTTCTTCTTTGCAGATGACTTTCAGCATGGATCTGGCAAATATTATTCCTGCAGCTTCTGCATTTATTGTTAAGGTAAATTCTACAGCGAGGAATGTGAATACAGTTGCCATCGAGGGGAGTAAGGTCCGGTTGACACTGGCAACACCTGTTGCAGCAAATGATATCGTTACTGTTGCCTATTCCAAACCATCTGCTAATCCTTTGCAAAGTGCTTCCGGCGGTCAGGTTGCAACTGTCTCTGCACATACTATAAAAAATAATGTGACAGCCACAATTACAGACCCCGTTTCCAATAATATCAAAATGACCATCTTTCCAAATCCTGTACACCAGTTTATGAGCATACTGCTTGAGAACGTTACCCAGGAGACAGGTATTTCACCTGGTATAATAAGGATCTTTGATTTTACAGGTAAAATTTTTATAGAAAAAATCATCGAGGCAGGAGCGGCTGAACTTCAGTTTCCAATTAAGCTGAAACCAGGCTTTTACGCAGTAGTGATATTATCCGGCAATCTGGTATTAAGCACTCAGAATATAATTGTAAACTAGTTAATGGCTTTCAGAAAATTTCAGGATTAAACCAGCCTTTAATTCTGAAACTATTTCTGAGCAGTATTTCAAATGAATCAGGTAATTATTCATCAGATTCATAAATGCGAAGCCTGTTTCTCAGAGTGAGATTCTCGTTCTGCAAAAATGCCATTCGCTGCAAAAGATGATTAATGGTTTCAATACCTTCGAGGTTAATATCCAGTTCATAATGGAAACGAACAATTTTCTCGAGTTGATGCAGTTGTTCCTCAGTAATAAATAAAGCTTTTCCAATGACAGTGACCTCTATAAGTCCGCTTTGATCCAGGGAGTTGATGAACGAGATCTCAATGTTATGATTGTAACAAAACTCATCAATTGCTATTAACCGGTCTGTTCGCATTGTCTTTAATTTAAGCTTCTGATTCAGATAATTCAGCAAATAGAGTTTTTTGCTTTTCGGTCAGATTAGTAGGGATCTTAACTTCATAAGTAATATACAGGTCTCCAAATTGACCTTCGTTTTTATAAACAGGGAATCCTTTCCCTGTTAGCTTTATTTTGGTTCCATTCTGAGTTTCAGGTTTCACTTTTAGTTTCACCTTTCCGGTTAATGTATCAATAGTAATTTCGCCTCCCAATACGGCTGTATATAATTCAAGATTTACCTTCATATAGAGATCATTGCCTGAGCGCTTAATATCTGAATGATTTGCAATTGTAAATTTAATATACAAATCGCCATTAGGTCCGCCATTTATACCAGCGCCGCCATGCCCCTGGATTTTAATTACCTGACCGTTCTCAATTCCTGCAGGGATATTGATTCTGATCTTTTTTGAATTAACTGTTAAGGTCTGTTTATGTGTTTTAAGAGCATCCTCCAGTTCAAGATGCAATTCAGCATTGTAATCTTCTCCCCGGTATTTAACATGCCGTCTTCTCCCCGCGTCTGCTCCTCCCCCAAACATTGCTTCAAAAAAATCTGAGAAATCGCCTTCAGATTTCATCCCTGAGTATCTCTTCCCCTCTGAATATGACTGTTGTTCCCCTGTATTACTGCCCGGTTCATATTGCTCTGTGTGTTTCCAGTCTTTTCCATACTGATCATATTTTTTTCGCTTTTCAGGATCACTTAATACTTCATTAGCCTCATTAATCTGCTGAAAATTCTTATTTGCATCCTTATCATTTGGATTCAGATCAGGGTGATACTTTCTTGCCAGCTTCCTGTAGGCACTTCTAATCTCCTTAGGTGTAGCAGATTTGTCAATCCCCAATAGTTTATAATAATCTACAAAGTCCATATAATTACTGAATATGCTTACAAGCTTTAAAAGAGAGAATAGTCGGTATAACCTTCTTCACCATCGGAATAGAGCAATTCACTACCCGGGTTTCCTGTCAGGTTCCAGTTCTTTTTAAACCGTTCAACAAGATCCGGATTGGAGATAAAAGGGCGTCCAAAGGCTATCAGGTCTCCAAATCCGTGCTGGATATCTTTATCTGCTCTCTCAAGGTCGTATCCGCCGGAAAGGATGATTGTGTTTTTGAAACTGCTTCTGATCTGTTTCTTAAGTTCCTGAGGAACCACCGGGGAGCCCATTGAAGAATGATCTACAAGATGTATATAAGCTATATCCAGGCTATTGAGCTTTTCCGAAAGGTATTTGTAAACGGCTTCGATTTCAGGATATAATGGCATATCGCTGGCTACCCGTACGGTGACAGACGAATTCCCGTTCTATCCCTTCCGATTGTTTCCGCCACTGCTCAACCCTCCTCAAGAAATTACCGGCAGCGCTTTTCGATATTTCCGCCATAAAGATCATTTCGCAGATTGCTGACAGGTGACAGGAACTGCTCGAGCAAATACCCATTTGCACCATGCAATTCAACTCCGTCAAAGCCTGCAGTCATGGCATTTTTAGCTGCACTGACAAATTCAGCTTTGGTATGTATCAGCTCTTCGGATGTCATCCCTTCCGGAACAGGAAAATCCTGCATTTTTTCAGAGTCTGTCCACATCTGTCCTGCTGCTTTCACAGCCGATGCTGAAATAATATGACTGCCTTCAGGCATATTAAACCGATGACTTATTCTGCCTGTATGCATTAGCTGGACAAATATTTTTCCGCCGCAATCATGTACTGCTGTAGTTATCAGTTTCCATCCTTCAACCTGGGGTTTACTGAAGATACCCGGGATACGCGCATAACCGAGTCCGTTAGGAGATGGTGCTGTACCTTCTGTAATTATCAAACCGGCTCCGCAGCGTTGTTTGTAGTATTCCGCCATTAATTTATTGGGGATATTTCCAATTGCCCTGCACCTTGTCATCGGAGCCATAACAATCCGATTTTTTAACTCTACTGAACCTGCTTTTGCGGGTGAGAATATATTGTAAACTTTCATATCAAATTTGTATTAGCTTTTTAGTTGCCATGGGGTTAAAATCAATTCTGGACAAGCAATCACCTACATGTTTAAATTGCTGATATTTTGAGATTTATAAAATTATACAGGATTAACTATAATTTGTTACATAACTATTGTGAAGTGTTACATTATTCCTGCCACTCCTTTCATGAGCAAATTGAGGATTATTACAATGGAACATTCTTTTTAAGCTTAATGACCTTATAGATCTCGAACCAGATAATTGTTGTTAATCCGGTTATACTACAGATTAAAATATTTAATATTGAAATTTTCCGGAACTGGAATAGATCCAGAAAAAAAGGAATATTTAAAATCAGGGCAAGGAAAAAAATCGCCCTCCAACGACCCATAATACTGCTCTGTTTGGGGTGATAATTATCCTGAAAATATTTTGGGTCCATGACCTGTTAGTCAGTATTACTGCAATATTTGACACTATTAAAGTAGTGAAGGTCATCGTCCTTACCTCCTTATCACCATACCCGAGATGCAAAGCAATAAAATATACAGCCAGTGTTGCCAGAAGAATTCCTACACCCTGGAGACAACTGAACGCTATTTTTTTACCTCCAAAGAAAGGCTCATCCTTTCTTTTTGGTGGCCGGTTCATAGCATTGAGCTCTTCTCTCTCAGCCTCGAAAATAATTGAACATGCCGGGTCAATTATTAACTCGAGAAACACTATATGCACAGGCCATAATATCAGGGGAAAATCACCAAGCAATATCGGAATTAAGGATAATCCTGCTATCGGGATATGAATTGCAAAAATATATCCAAAGGCTTTTTGCAGGTTGTCAAATATCCGCCGGCCCATCCTTATTGCTCTTACAATAGATGAAAAGTTATCATCCATTAGCACAAGTGAAGAGGCTTCTCTTGCAACGTCTGTACCTTTTTCGCCCATGGCAATTCCGATATGGGCCGATTTAAGGGCCGGAGCATCATTCACCCCATCGCCTGTCATAGCTACTATTTCCATGTTCTTCTTCAATGCATTGACGATTTTCAGCTTTTGTTCCGGGATCACCCTGGCAAAAACGTTTGTATCCTTTATTTTTTCGGATAACTCAGTGTCTGTCATTGCCTCTAATTCCTGTCCTGTAATGCACATTTCATTATTTCTCAGGCCGATCTCCAGGGCAATATGCTTCGCTGTCACAGGGTAATCTCCTGTAATCATTATCACCCTGACTCCAGCTCTATAACATTCATTTACAGCCTGTTTGACATTTTTACGAATCGGATCAGAAAGTCCTATCAAACCAATAAATTCAAAAGCAAAATCGTGTTGAATTTCAGGCAGGATCTTTTCATTGATTTTTGCCTTCGCAACACCCAATACTCTTAATCCATTTGAGGCTAATTCTTCTACAGCAAGGGAGAAGCGTGTTTTACTTTTCTTATCCAGATGGCACAGATCAAAGATTGCTTCAGGAGCGCCTTTGGTCGCAATAATTCTCTCCTGAGTACCTTTTCTGGAAAAAACCCTTGACATTGCCAGCAATTCCCTGGATAGAGGATATTCTTTGATCTTTTCCCAGTTCTTGTGAATATGTTCAGTACCCTGCAGGTATGAGTCACCTATTGAAGTGATTGCCTTTTCCATCGGATCAAAAGGATTGATCTGGCTGGATAATAAACCAAATTCAATTATCTCATGGAATTCCGAATCAAACTTGCCAGCTTCTGTTATAGTAAGAAAATTTTTACCGTTATAAAGGCTTGTAACTGACATTTTATTCTGGGTAAGAGTACCCGTTTTATCAGTGCATAGGACTGTTGCAGTGCCAAGAGTCTCTATTGCTGATGGCTTGCGGGTTAGTACTTTGACTTTTGACATTCGCCATGCACCAAGTGCCATAAAAACGGTCAGTATAACAGGAAATTCTTCCGGCAGCATGGCCATTGCCAGTGTTATTCCTGCGAGTATTCCGTTTAGCAGACTGCCTCTCGAAATGGTATAACCAATTATCAATAAAACGCAAAGGACGCCGGCGATGACAGTAATCTTCCGGACCAGTGATCCCATTTCCTTTTTCAGCCTGGTAGGTTCCTCCTTTATACCCTCAAGTGCTTTGCCGATTTTCCCTATTTCGGTATTAATCCCCGTGCCTGTTACTCTTGCTATACCGTTCCCCTGGACAACCATTGCCCCTGAGAAAACGAAAGGCAGATCGTCTCCGCCGGGCTGGCCTGAAATTTCACTTCCATCCCAATCCTGTTTTCTTACAGGAACAGGCTCGCCGGTGAGTAATGATTCATCAGCCAGCAAATTAACCGATTCCAGAACTGTTGCATCTGCAGGGATCCTGTCTCCTTCCTGTAAAATAATTATATCATCTTTCACCACTTCAAACCCGGCAATACGTATTTCTGTTCCATCCCTTATTACAAGGGCCCTCGGGCTTGCCATATCCTTAAGTGCATCAAGAGCACGTTCTGTCTTCTTTTCCTGGTAAAACTCAATTCCCATTATAACAAAAACGAAACCAAGAAGCATTAATCCGCTCTGCAAATCACCCATCACAAGGTATAATGTTCCGCAGGCCACCAGGAGAATGAACATTGGCTCTCTTATGACGCCGAGTACGATTGCGAAAAGATTTTTAGGCTTTGAAGATGGGAGGTTATTATAACCATCCTTTGTTAATTTCGCTTTTGCAGCAGAGGAGGTTAATCCTTTGTATTTATCAGAAACAACATTTAATGCCAAATCAGGTTTTTTGTTTGGTTGGAACAATGAAAACGGGAATAGTGCTTTTATACAAAACTTCCTCAGTAACGCTTCCCATGACAATATTCTCCATCCATTTGCGGCTGTGAGACCCGAGAATGATTACATCAGCCTTGACCTCTTTGGCAGCATCCAGTATAGATTCAGCTAATTTGCCAACTTTGACAAGAGTTTTAATTTTAGGATCAGCCAGATGATGCTTCGATTTATCCAGAAATTTCTGAGATTCCTTTTCAAGCTCACTGACATTTTTCAAAACCTTGGGAGGCAGATCATTGTATCCTGCAAAACCCATTACTGTAAACGTCTTTTCCGGACTGTAGTGAAGAGGATCTTCAACAACATGCATTAAAATTACCTCCGCTCCCATCGTGCTGGCAAGGGAGAATCCTGCTTCCGCTACCTTTTGTGCCGTGGGATCATAATCCAGAGCAATAAGTACTCTTTGCATTTTTGAAGCCTTCATCTTTTCTAGAATAAATTTTTGGGATCAGAACAACTATCACTGATTTTTCACAGGAATTATTAGAAGTGGTATCTTTGTACTGTGTAACACCTTCTCCGTTACACTTCCCATGACAATATTTTCCAGCCAGTTTCTACTATGAGAGCCCATGACAATCATATCGGCATGCAGCTCTTTTGCAGTAGTTAAAATAGTTGAAGCAAAATCGCCCTCTTTTACCAGGGTTTGAATTTCCTTGTCTCCGAGATGGTGCTTTGTCTTATCGAGGTATTGCAGAGACGCTTTTATCAGGCCATCAAGACTATCAAGCTGGTTATTACTCATATCCATGTATCCGGCAAAACCGGTTATCGGAGAATACTCCAGTGAAGAATAGTAAGCCGGATCGGCAATAATATGCAATAGTATTACCTGAGCTTTCATTGATTTCGCCAATGAAAAACCAGCTTCAGCAACCTTTTGCGCAGTTGTATCATAATCCAGGGCAATCAGAACTTTTTTCATTTCATATGTTATTTTCGGTTGTAGTTAATTGGTAAACCAGAAGTTCTGGCCATCTTAAATCTTTACATCTTTAAAATGCTTCAGGATAGCCGGGCTGTACAGTGGTTTATACCTGACGCTGACAGAACAAAAAACCGTGAGCTTAAATTGTTACTATTATTTCAAGGAGTGCCTGTTTTGATATTCCCATCTTGTAGCCAAGCATCTCTATCATCTCTTTTTCCTTGCCCATATTGAATCTCAGATCTGAGTCCGTCAGATATGGATACCTTTGTCTGAGTTTCTCTTTCTTCACATTCCAATAGCCAAATGGTTTAGTTTTCATGTTATTTGATTTTAGTGAAATCAAAATATTTCAATAGCATAAAATTACAATATGTGTCATTTTAAATGTTACACATTATTTAAAAAAAGTTACATAATTAATAGATTTTCAATATAATGGAAATTCAATTCAGAAATTCAAAGGAGTCTTTTCAAATATTATAACCGGGAAGATGTTTTAATCTTATCTAAAAACCACTATTGAAGGTTTTCCGAATTCAAAATCACGGAAACCAAAGTCTGTAGTCCTGTATGAGTTCATTTTAAGGATATCCTGTCCGATACCCGGAATCAGGGGATAAAATGAGACAGAAATCTGAAAGGTATTAAACACAAGGTTTTCATTCTTTATTAAAACACCCAGCCCGATTTGTGAATATGCCTTGCTTGTTTTAAAACCGGATACTGCGTCGCCAAGCATTCCAAGGGTATAAGTAATAAAAGGACCAAGATGGAATCCGAAAATATTCCAGGGTGCATACGACTGGGTCTGCAATGTAAATAACATACGACTGCTGCCTGACAGGGCGGTACTGTTAAAACCATCAAGACCATAACCCTCCTTAAGGGTCAGACTATCAGTTATAAATCGATTCACTCCTATAGTAATCTGAGGTTTTACGAACTGTCTGAATTTCCATTTTCCTATTTCAAAGAGCCCTGTAAAATAATTTATACCAGCTGTAAAAGTTCCCTGTTCTGCGTGCCCGGCATTAAAGAATGTACCATATTCAATATTTGAACTCAGGTATCCCCACTGGTTATAGTTCCCGAAAGAAAACCTCAGTCCCATATATAATCTTCTGGAATCAGGCTTAATCTGATAACCGCCTGTAATCCCATATACTTTTCCAACAGGCACATCTTCGATAACACCGAATTTAAAGATGTATTTATCCTGAACATATTTCCTTGAGGATATTCCTATTTCACCTAAAAGGAAATCTTCGTTGGAATAAACCCCGGCAGGGTCATAAAGTTTGTCTGGCTTCTCGGAATACCTGATCCTCAGGTACCGTACTGCCGTTATGAGATTTGTAACATGATTATCATATGTATTGTTCCTGAATACAGGAGTTGCCTTTCCAACCCAGAAGTCCTGGGTTCTGAACTTTAAATTTAAAGGAATATAGGCCTGATCCGGATACTCAAGCGAGTCTTTCTTAAAACGTGAGGCCAGAGCTACACCGGCGGCCCACTTGGTTACGGGTGAAAAAAACGGACGCTCAACTATCAGGCTTCGGTTGAAATAACCGTATCCATCAACTTCATATCTCAGGTTAGAGCTAATGAAGCTGTTACGGATATTCGGAATGGAATAATTTGTGATCATGGAGTTAATCCCGGAATTGTTGATTCGTTTAAATGCACCTTTAAACTCATGCCCCAACCCCATGAAATTTTTATCGGTTAAACCAAAATGGAAACCCGATCCTGAAATGCCTCCTGCAGGTATAATACTCCAGTTATCAAGTTCGCGGATGAAAATATCCACAGAATCTTTTTTTTCTCCTGAAGCAACAACATAAAATGAAACTTCATGGACATATTTCTGACTTCGGATTAAACGCTCCGACTCTTTTACAAGTAATGAATTGAAGGGGGCATTTTTATGGATAAGCATCAGGTTGCGGATTGTGATGCCTTGTGTTTTAATATGCAAGCCATTCCCTGTTTTTGTCAGGAAATTCTGTTTCGAGATTATGGTGTCATTTGCTGAATATCCAAATGGATCAAGTGTGACAACTTCGATGGCCCGGATAGGTTTTCCTTCAAATGATTCGTAGGGCTTTTGTATCAGTTTCCTATACCCTCTTTTTTTAGTCTCCTTTTTCTTGGAGCTATGAGTGGGTTTAAATACAAGATTGTAAATAAATGATTTTAGCTTACTCTGTTTGGAATATGATTCAATATTCTTATAAAGCGTTGTTGAATCCTTTACGACAGGAACCTCTTGTGCAGATATAAGGTCACAGAATAAAAATGATACTAATATTAATGTTATAATATATCTGATCTGCATTTGATTCTGCCATTTTGAAGACTATTTTCCGGACAACTTACTTTTTCCCTTTGTCAGATTGGGACCCCTGTTCCATTTGCTTTTCAACTGAGTCGGCCCTGTTCTTTTCAGCGGTTTTTTCTTTTCTTTTATAGTAGCCTCTGAAAAGGAAATTTTCCTTGGCTGCATTCATATTCTCATTTAAGCCTTTACTGCTTTTCTTAAGGTTTCTAACCATCTGATTAAGATTCTCGGCAATCGTTGAATCCTTTATCAGGCGGCCAAGAGTACCGTTACCGTTGTTGATGTGAATCATTATTTCAGCCACCTGGGCTGATATAATGGCGGCATTATCAGCAGTTATCTGGATACTTGTCATTATTGCATCCATCTCAACAGGCTCTTTCGAATTAAGCTGTTGTCCCTCCTGTATTAAAGGAGCGTCAGCACTTCCCTGTGTAATTATGAGAAGTTTGTCTCCAATGAGCCCTTCTGAGCCTATGGCTACCTCACAGTCAGATTTAATAAACTGCCTGACATTTTTTCTGATCATCATTTCAACCATGACAGTGGAGTCATTGACTATGCTGATATTATTAACAGTACCTACATTTATCCCAGAAAAACGGATATTATTCCCGACCTGCAATCCGCTTACATTGTAGAAAGTAGAACTTATTTTAAATACAGGATTAAAAAGATTCTTCTGTTTCCCGATTAAAAATATGGGAAGTCCAAAGAGTGCCAGTCCTCCAACAAACATCCCCAGTCTTGCTTTATATTTTTGTGTATGCGTTTCCATTATATATAATTTTTACTAATCCATACTTATAAGCAGTTTTTTGGGGTCTGCAACTTATCACTACAAAAAGAAAGATTTGACAACATCGTCCTCTGATCCGGTAAACTCCCCAACTTTCCCTTCCTTATATACTTTCCCATCCTTTAACATTATGATCCTGTCAGCCGTTTTAAGAGCACATTTAATATCATGTGTTATTATGATTGAAGAAGTTTTATATTTTTCTGAACTTCATTTATCAGTGAACTTATTTCATCGGAGGTAACCGGATCTAACCCAGTGGTCGGTTCATCATAAAGCATAATCATGGGATCAACGACCAGAGTCCGGGCCAGGCTGATACGCTTTCTCATTCCTCCTGACAGCTGGGAGGGCATTTTATTCAGAGCATCAGATAATCCTACATTTTCGAGAGCGTCATTTACTTTTTCCTTAATTTCCTGTTCCGAAAGATTTTTCCTTATACGGCGCAATGGAAACTCCAGATTCTGTTTCACAGTCATGGAATCATATAAAGCTCCACTCTGAAAAAGGAATCCGATCTTTTGCCTCATCACTCCAAATTCTCGCCGGTTCAGTCCATTAATTTTCTCATGAAAAACAGTGACATCACCTCCATCAGCTCTCAATAATCCGACAATACATTTTATCAACACAGATTTTCCTGTACCTGATTTTCCTACCACTACAAGGTTTTCGCCATTATACAGATCAAGAGAAACATCACTTAATACCTCCTGAGCGCCAAATGATTTCTTAAGATTCCTGATTTCTATAACGGGATCCTTCCTCATAGCAGAAGGAGAAACATCAATTCCCGTATTTGTCGGTATAGAGTTCATGATATCAGCATATCAGTTATCTGAACAGCAATCACATCAACAATTATAACTAGCAGTGATGCCAGCACAACAGCTGAATTGGCTGCAATGCCAACGCTTTCAGTACCCCGGCCGGCATTGTATCCTTTATAGCATCCGACTATTCCGATTACAGCCCCGAAAAAAAATGATTTTATGACTGCCGGCAGGAAATCAATGAATCCAATGCTGCTGAACGCCTGTGAAAAAAACAGGACAAGCGGGACATCACCCTTTATATTCGCTCCTGCCCAGCTCCCGATTATTCCGAGAGCATCTGCATACAGAATAAGCAAAGGTATCATCAGAGTTGCTGCCATGACCCTTGTAACAACAAGAAATTTTACAGGATTGGTGGAAGATACTTCCATAGCGTCAATCTGTTCTGTAACCTTCATTGAGCCTAGTTCTGCTCCCATACCCGAACCAATTTTACCTGCACAGATAAGCGCGGTTATTACAGGTCCCATTTCCCTGATCAGGGAAACTGCAACCATACCGGGAAGGGCATTTACTGCTCCGAAATCGACAAGAACGGGGCGTGATTGAATAGTAAGAACAAGCCCCATAATGATACCTGTAACTGAAATGAGCGGTAAGGTCTTATATCCTATCTGAAAACACTGACGAAAAAACTCATTAAACTCAAAGCCACCTGAAAATAATTCTTTTATTATCCTGGTTATAAACATGAAAACATCGGCAACATCTGTCAGAAAGGTATTTGCACTGGCTGCTTTTGCCACAACTTTCTCACTGAGCCTGATGGAATTATCTGTAGCAATACTCTTAATCTTAACAATTGTATTGAGTTTTTTCATTTTATAAATTTGAAACAAGCTGCTTACTTGTCTGAATCAGGCTGTGACTCACTGCCAACTCAGCGCATTATCTCACAAGTGAAAGATAATGAAAGAGTCTCTGAAGCTTGTTACACAATTCTGTAGATGATTTATATAATTCGCACCAGGGCCGGGTGAATCTTTTTCAGCAGGCTGATGGAATATCTCAGGTAAATGTCATGGAACAGCTTAAGTTATTGACTGCCCGGAAAAGAAACGAACTGTCAAACCATGTGTTTAAACAGGAACACACTAAAGTTCCCGGTTCATTAACCGGAATATTTTATGGATAAGGGTTATTTTTCTGATCCGGTAATTTATTGGCTATTCCAGGCTTTGAAAGCTGAAATATCAACCACAGTCAGGAAGCATTGTGTTTCTTCATGCAGAACAATTGCTTCCATATAAACTGAACTAAAGTGCTCCTTCTCATAACCAAGGATGATTTCGCAAGAATCTTTTACATTGCTTGCATAGACCTTTTTCAGAAACCTGGTAAAAACCGGCTTTGATTCATCCGACACGAA
>JADKBK010000005.1 GCA_016715075.1 Bacteroidales bacterium | reverse complement strand
AATATTCCGCTGAAGTCAAATTTTCCGAATGCCTTGTGATTAAGTTTTGAGTTCGTCTCTATGAGGTCGAGGTTTTTTCTAACATCACTGCCCGATGTAAGAAACCCCAGCTTGATCCTGAAAAAATTATTCGATGAAAGGTTTAATGCCTTATTCTTACTTGTTAGATATTCAGTAATATCCATTGATGTTGAAAAACTATTCTCCCTCCCCTTACCCAATTGGAAAGGGCAGACTGACTCATAATAAAATTGGCTTCCAGTCTGTCTTTCCAATAGTGTGGTTTAATATAAACCTTCTGGACTTCCAGCAGTTTGGACTTATCAATTTCCTTAACATTTATCCTTGCATCTGAATAATTTCCCTGTTTGGGAGGTCTCCTGAAGGTAACTTCCTTTTCGAGGTACAGGCCAAAGGTATCTCTCGATGGATTGCCTATCCAGACTGTGACAGAGTCGTTCATGTCATTCCTTAGCCAGTAGCGTGAATACTTTTCAGATTTTGAATTCAGCCATACCGGTGTAACCTGGTTATTAATCCCTGTAAAAAAGACTATTGATGAATCCCGTTCTTCAACATACTTCAGCAATGCGCCTACTGCAACCTTTATAGAATCTGATTGATAAGGATAATTAAGGTAGCGGAAAGGAAATCCGGAATGAGAAGATGTAACTTCATGAAGAGTATCTATAACAACCATAATTGTTGTATCTTTCTGAAGAGTAACGGTTTTATAGGCATATTCAGTGGCCGGAGCCCTGTCATATTCAATTTTAAGTGAATCAGAAATGACCTCCCCAAATGTAGTATCCTGTTTTATGGCAGTCTGTTCAGGTGAAGAAATCCGCTGCAGAGTACTGAAAGGAATCTTTACCCTCATCGGTTCCCAGATATAAAATTTGTCCCAGGGAATATTCAGCGAATCGTAAGGGAAGCGCTTCAGAATTGAGATTGTTGAATCAACAGGAGGATTTGAAGCGTTGAATATCAACTGCCCCATTGCCTGTCTGAAAGGATCAGTTGAATTATTCCAGTACTGAGACTGATGCCTCTGCTGTAAATATTTCAGTGCCTGACTCACAGTAAGAACAATTTCAGGCTTTTCCTGAGTCTCCCCGAAGATCACACCCTTACTTCTCAGTGAATCAAGTACCGGATTGGAAGTTCCATTCATAACAGGCAAATCCTGCGAAAAGGCAGATATCCATGGACTTAAAACAATAACTAAAAATAACTGAAGAAGTTTTCTCCCTTTCATAACTTTCCTTTTAATAGATAACAAGATACGGTTGAATATATTACAAAATAAACTTAATTTTACAAATATAATTTTCAATCCTATTGTCTCTCATTTGATAACGATAAATATCATGACTGATAGATATAAAAATATCAAAAACAGGGATTTCTTTCCTGTATCAAGGTAAATCTGCGGGTAAACCTTTTTTTAATTTCCTGGATAATACCCCCTTTTCAGTCTAATTAACAACTCGTATTTACCGCAGGTAACGCAAACCTGACTATTGCCGGGAAGGAAAATATTTTCCGGCAGTTTCAACTTGCGACCTCTAAGCTAATGCCTTGGGGACTATGCGGTTAATAATCTGCAAATCAGCTTTCAGATAAATGAGTCAGGAGGAAATCAGCAAAATAATGAGAAGAACAGTAGTTTAATGACATTAATATATTGATATTATGGAATTACCATTCACAGAACCATTTAAAATAAAATAGTTTGAAAATCTATACAGAAGCACAAGAGAACAACGTATAAAGTGGATTGAAGTTGCCTCCTTCAATCTATTTAATCTGAAATCGGAACAGGTTTTTATTGATCTGCTTACAGATTCGGGTACAGGAGCCATGAGTGACAGGCAATGGTCAGCTATGATGACCGGGGATGAAAGCTACGCTGGCGCTACCTCATATTACCTGCTTAAAGAGGCTATTAAAGATATAACCGGGTTCAGCTATTTTCTTCCGACCCACCAGGGTAGAGCAGCAGAGAATGTCCTGTTTTCAGTATTGGTAAAAGAGGGGGACATCGTCCCCGGGAATTCACATTTTGATACTACAAAGGGGCATATTGAATTCAGAAAGGCTACGGCTGTTGATTGCACTGCTGACATATCTTCTGACACTTCTCATTTCCATCCCTTCAAAGGTAATGTAGATACAGTCAGACTCGAAACTATACTGAAGAGCAGACCTGCAGAAAAAATCTCATGCATAATTGTTACTATCACGAATAATACTGCAGGAGGCCAACCTGTCAGCATGGAAAACCTGAGAGAGGTTGGAAGGCTGGCAAAAAAATATAAGATTAAGTTTATAATAGATGGTGCACGATTTGCCGAGAATGCCTATTTCATAAAGCTCAGGGAGCCTGGCTATTCTGACAAAGAGATAAGGGAAATTGTAAGAGAAATGTTCTCCTATGCAGATGGTATGACAATGAGCTCAAAAAAAGATGCAATTGTAAATATGGGTGGTTTTATTGCCTTCAGGGATGAAGATCTCTTCACCCAGTCTTCAACTTATAACATTATTTATGAAGGATTTATAACATATGGCGGCATGTCAGGAAGAGATATGGCCGCACTGGCCCAGGGATTATATGAGGGTACTGAGCATGACTATCTTGAATCGCGGATTAACCAGGTTGCCTGGCTGGGGACAAAGATAAAAGAGTATGGGATAGATGTAATTGAACCATTCGGAGGACATGCTATTTTTGTAGACGCGAAGAAATTTCTGTCACACATACCCAGGGAGGAATTTCCGGCTCAGACTCTGGCTATAGAATTGTATATTGAAGGTGGTGTCAGAGGGATAGAGATCGGGGCATTAATGGCTGACCGTGATCCTGTCACAAGGGAAAACAGGTATCCTGCCCTTGAAATGCTGAGGCTGGCTATTCCCAGAAGAGTATATACAAACAATCATATGAATTATGTTGCGGCAGCACTGCAAACGGTTTTTGAGAGGAGAGAAAAAATCACAAGGGGTGTCAGGATAAAATGGGAAGCACCAATCATGAGACATTTTACAGTCGGACTGGAAAGGCTTTGAAATTTTAAAATTGATGATCTTCACAGGAGACTGAAAATTAGTGGATTCCGGTTCTGATCCTCGGCAGGGATCCCGTATCCGTTATATCTTTCATGTACTACAAATCAGGAAGTTGGAAGAACAGCAGAGTTGTTAAATATGATGAGAATGTGTAACTTGCACACCGATTATCCATAACACTATACTAATTCAAGTCAGATGATAAAATCAATGACCGGGTACGGAAAAGCAATAGCTGAGACACCTCAGAAAAAAGTAACAATAGAGATAAAATCACTGAACTCCAAACAGCTTGATCTGAATACAAAATTTCCCTGGCTATTTAAAGAAAAGGAACCTGAGATCAGAAACCTGGTCAGCCAGAAACTTGACAGGGGTAAAATTGACCTCACTATCTTCTTTGACATGCTCGATGAGGAGGTTACCACTGTAATCAATAAAAATGTGGTTAAGAATTATTACAGACAGTTTAAAGAGATAGCTTCAGATCTTCAGATCAATCTTGATGATCAGATATTCACCGCAATAATGAAGCTTCCCGATACTCTTAAAACAGAGAAACAGGAGATCCCGGAAGACGAATGGGAAATTGTAAAGGGCAGGATTGCCGAATCGATAGATATGCTTGACCAGTACAGGATTGAGGAGGGCATTTCAATAATGAATGATCTAAAAAAATCTATCGGGAATATTTTGTTGATGCTTAAGTCTGTGGGTGATTTCGAACAGGGAAGAATCGTAAAAGTCAGGGAAAAACTACTGGCACTCCTTGAGGAGAACGTGGGAAAGGAAAATGTCGATAAAAACAGATTTGAACAGGAACTCATCTTCTTTCTGGAGAAATTTGATATTAACGAGGAAAAAGTAAGACTGAAAACCCATTGTGAATATTTCCTCGAGACAATGAATACTCCTTCTCCCAATGGAAAGATTCTGAATTTCATAGCCCAGGAGATTGGCCGGGAGATAAATACAATCGGTTCCAAAGCTAATGATGCTTCGATTCAGAAACTTGTTGTAATGATGAAGGATGACCTTGAGAAGATCAAGGAACAGACGATGAATATATTGTAGGGGGGAAGGGCGCAAGGGCGTAAGGGCGTAAGGGCGCAAGGGCGTAAGGGCGCAAGGGCGTAAGGGCGTAAGGGCGCAAGGGCGTAAGGGCGCAAAGGCACAATGGCACAATGGCGCAAGGGCGCAGGGCGCAGGGTGAAGCGCAGGGCAATAAAGTGAATGGGTTAAAGATGAAATAAAAGGAAATGGAAGGAAAACTGGTGATATTATCAGCGCCATCGGGTGCAGGAAAAACAACTATAGTAAAACACCTTCTCGACAGCGGGTTGAATCTCGCCTTTTCAATCTCTGCAACCACAAGAGCTCCAAGGGGAAATGAGATGGATGGCATTGACTATTTCTTTTTGTCAGTCCCCGAATTCAGGAGAAAGATTGAAAACAATGAATTCGTTGAATGGGAAGAGGTATACAAGGATCTTCTTTATGGAACACTTAAATCTGAAATTGAAAGAATATGGTCAGCTGGTAAGCATGTGATTTTTGATGTGGATGTAAAAGGCGGATTAAGTCTGAAAAAGATATTTGGCACAAAATCAATTGCCATATTCATAATACCTCCATCGGTTGACGAGCTCGAAAACAGGCTCATTAAGCGTGGTACAGATAAACCTGAGAAAATAAAAATGCGGGTTGGTAAAGCAGAAGAGGAGATGGAATTTGCCAATCAGTTCGATACTGTCCTGATAAACCGCTATCTGGATAATGCAAAGGAAGAGGCCATTAAAATTGTTACATCATTTCTTGAAGATTAATATTATAAAACCGGATGGCTAAGATTGGTCTTTACTTCGGATCATTTAATCCTGTTCATATAGGGCATTTAGCCATTGCAGGGTACATGACAGAATTTACAGGGCTTAAACAGGTATGGTTTGTTGTGAGTCCTCAGAATCCATTGAAAAAGAAAGATACACTGCTGGCAGATCATCAGCGCCTTTACATGGCACAGCTTGCCATAGGTGACAGTGACACGCTGAAAGCATCAGATGTTGAATTCAGTATGGCTCTTCCTTCATATACGATTGATACACTCACCTTCCTCGGGGAAAAACATCCCGGGCATGAATTCTGCCTGGTAATGGGTGAAGATAACCTGTATACACTCCATAAGTGGAAGAATATTGAAGAGCTGATAAGTAAATATCCTATTTATTATTATCCCCGACCCGGTACGGTTAAACCATCTTCAGCCCTTCTTGATCATATTCTTGCAACAGCGGAGATCCACCTGGCAAACGCTCCAAGGATGGATATTTCAGGCACCTTTATCAGAAACGGGATCAAACACGGTAAAGATATGTCATACTTCCTCCATCCGCCTGTCTGGAAATACATCAGGGAGATGCATTTTTACGAGAAATAAACCACGATCGCGCGGCTCAGTGCGGGATTTTTAGTTTAGATTTATTCAGCCCTTTGAACTTCTGTAATTATCTCTTCTCCCCTGATAAGAGCTTTTTCATTAAGAGGGATGAGACTATGATTTCGTTCAGGAAGTGATTTCTTCAATCCCCTGATAACATTTTCAAGTTTAATGATGGGTTTGACCTTTATGAAGCCTCCCAGCACAATCATATTGAAAATCTTGACATTGTTCATCTTAACTGCTGCATCTGTTGCATTGACCCGGTAAACAGTGATATCTTTTCTTTCAGGATGTCGTGTGATACCGTTAGTATCGTAGATCAGTACACCCCCCGGCTTGATTGAACTCTCAAATTTATCGAGTGACTGCTGATTAAGAATAATTGCAGTATCGAAATGTCTTACAATGGGAGAGCTTATACTTTCATCGCTTAATATTACTGTAACATTGGCGGTTCCGCCTCTCATCTCAGGCCCATATGATGGCATCCAGCTTACTTCCATGTCCTGCATCACTGCGGAATATGCCATAATTTTTCCCATCGACAGAACTCCCTGTCCTCCAAAGCCGGCTATAATAATTTCTTCAGTCATTTTCTGATGATTACATTATTGTTAGAAAGATTATTCTTCCGGAGTTTTCAGATCTCCAAGAGGGTATACAGGGAACATTGTCTCCTCCATCCATTTATTCGATTGTACTGGGGTCATCTTCCATCCTGAAGGGCAATTTGAGACGATTTCAATGAAACATGTTCCACGGTCAAGTTTCTGGTACTGAACGGCTTTTCTGATTGCTTTTTTGGTTTTCCTGACATTTGCCGGTGTATGTACGCTCTGCCTGGTGACATAATATGTCCCGGGTAGAGTAGCCACGATATCTGTCATCTTAAGGGGACTCCCCATCGTTTTGGCGATCCTGCCAGCGGGTGATGTGGAGGATTTCATTCCCACGAGTGTTGTCGGGGCCATCTGGCCACCGGTCATTCCGTATATGCCGTTATTGATGAAGAGCATCAGGATGTTCTCTCCCCTGTTACAGGCATGAATAGTTTCTGCAGTTCCAATTGCAGCCAGGTCACCATCACCCTGGTATGTAAAGACAAATTTTTCCGGAAGAAGCCTCTTGATAGCTGTTGCGACAGCAGGAGCCCTTCCGTGAGCCGCCTGTTGTATATCAACATCAATATAGTTATACATGAGGACGGAGCATCCCACAGGGGAAACACCGATAGTATCTGATTGAAGGCCCAGTTCGTCAATAACCTCTGCAAGTATCCTGTGAACTGTTCCATGCCCGCAACCGGGGCAGTATGACATAACATTTTCTGTCAACAAGTCTGATTTCCTGTAAGCCAGATTTTCCGGCTTAACAATTTCCCTTATTCCTGCAATTTCAAACATAGTTAAGCCTCGATAAATATTGATTTCAGATTTTCAACCACCTCCTCAGGTGTTGTAATAATGCCTCCGTTCCGGCCATAATGCCTGACAGGTACCTTTCCGTTTACTGAAAGAAGTACATCTTCAACCATTTGTCCTGCGCTCATCTCGACAGATAAAATTCCTTTCAGATGATCAGCCAGCTCATTGATACGCTTTGAAGGGAAGGGGAAAAGTGTTATTGGTCTCAACAATCCTACCCTGAGTCCTTGTGCCCTGGCAATCTGGACTGATTTCTGGCAGACCCTTGCACTTGTACCATAAGCTACAAGAAGGTATTCAGCATCTTCAGTCTGAAATTCCTGGTATCTTACCTCCTGCTCCTTTATCAGGTTATACTTATCCTGAAGTTTCTGTATAAAGATTTCCTGTCCATTGGATTCAAGGTCAAGAGAGGTAATAATATTCCTGGGCCTCGTGGCCTTCTTGCCTGTTGTTGCCCAATCCGGAAAGGTTGTCATTCTTTTTTTCTGCGGGCTCAGATAAACCTTTTCCATCATCTGGCCTATTGCACCGTCGGAAAGCATCATTACCGGGGTCCGGTATTTAAAAGCCAGCTCAAATCCAAGATCCACAAAATCAGCCATCTCCTGAACAGAAGCAGGTGCCAGGACTATCATTTTATAATCGCCATGTCCGCCTCCCTTTACAGACTGAAAATAGTCTGACTGTGCCGGCTGGATAGTTCCAAGACCCGGTCCGCCCCTTACCACGTTTACAATTAGACATGGGAGTTCCGCCCCTGCTATATAAGATATCCCTTCCTGTTTAAGGCTGATACCGGGAGAAGAGGATGAGGTAAGAACCTTCTTTCCGCAACCTGCACCGCCATAGACCATATTTATTGCAGCAACCTCACTTTCGGCCTGTAATACTATCATCCCTGTGGTCTCCTCCGGATTAGCTTCCATAAGGTACTCCAGTATCTCACTCTGCGGTGTGATAGGGTAACCAAAATAGCCATCGGCACCGGCACGAATGGCAGCTTCAGCTACAGCCTCATTACCCTTCATCAATCTTAATTCCTTTTCCATTGGATGCCTATATTTTTGTTTTATAAACTGCTATAACTCCGTCAAGACAACCCATGGCACAACTTGCACAACCGATACACAGGTCAGGATTAGCCGGAAATGCATAATTGTATCCCTTTCCGTTCACCTCCTTAGCCATTGCTATAGTTCCTGTGGGACATGAAACCATACATACCTCACATCCTTTACACCGCTCAACATTAACTACTATGCTTCCCCTAATCTTTGCCATACATAATGATATTAGTTCTTTTTAACAGGATGATCATTATTAAACATTTTTAAACGAGACTCAAGATCTCCAAACTGATTCCTTGACACATGCGAGACACATGCTCTCAGACCATCATTCCTTTTACTCCCTGTAATTTCAAGTGATATTGCACTGATCCCGTAACAGAGAAGCTCCTCAAGCAACAGTGTACTTGTCATTCCGGGATATGATATTGTGAAATAGAATCCATCGGCAAGAGGCTCTTCCAGGTCCATGTCATATGGGATCTCAAATCCGTTTGCTGTGAAAAGAGATTTCATAATATGCGCCTTCTCACCATATTCCCGAACCTCGTCCATAAATTTATAGGTGCCGTCATTAACTGCCTTAAGCAAGGTTGCCAGACCAAACTGAGTCGAATGGGTCACTCCGGCAGATAATCCATACAAGGCTCCGTAAACCATGGAATGGCCAAACTTATCCGTGGAGTAATATCTTAGAAGGTCGGGATATTGCCTGTCATATAAGTGATCAGAAATTGCCATCATCCCAATTCTTTGTCCTGCATAACTGAAAATTTTCGAACTCGATACAAGAATGATATAATCATCCGTGTATTTTCCTACAGTTGGCTGAAACGGAGCTTCGCCAGGAACAGAGAAGTCTTTCCTGAAATCCATTCCGAAATAAGCCAGGTCTTCAATAACGATAACATCATATTTTCTTGAAAGTTCACCTATGATTTCAAGTTCTTCATCATTAAGACACATCCATGTCGGGTTATTGGGATTCGAATACAGGATTGAAGATATCTTTCCTGTGACGAGAAAAGATTCAAGCTTCTCGTGGAGCTTTGCCCCCCTGTGTTCATATATATCGAAGGAGTAATAATCATGACCAAGCATTTTCACCTGCTGTTTCTGTACAGGAAACCCCGGATCGAGAAAGAGAGTTCCCTCCTTTGTCCTGTTATTCCGGTTGGCAACAAGAAAACTGACCATCGAACCCATCATCGATCCAACAGTAGGAATACATCCCCGGGGGTCAATATCCAGGTCCAGAAAAAGCTTAACGAACCTTGATGTCTCCTCTTTGAGAGGTGTGATCCCTTCTATATTGGGATAATAAGCAGATACTCCTTTTGTGAGTGAATCTATTTCAGCGTCTATTGCAATCTGCGGGGATGGCAATCCTGGTACTCCCATCTCCATCCTGACATATTTAACCCCGGTCTCCAGCTCAATCTGGCTGACAAGCTTCAATATCTCCCTGATGGTGGCTGTGCCAAGGTTTGTCAAGCCGCTTTCAGCAACCTTCCTCTTTACAACATCATAATCAACCGGAGTATTTTTCATTTTGATAATCCCTATCCAAGTTCGCGTGAAAAAAAATGTAAAAATAGTAAATCAATCAGAATTTCCTTTTATCAATGACCCGTTTTGCCTTACCCTCACTCCTTTCGATCATTTTGGGTTCAACAAGAGTAACCTTAATACCAAGACCCAGAGCACTTTCAAGATTTGTCTGGAGTTTCTGGCGAAGAGCCTCAAGCTGACTTATTTTGTCCTGGAAAAAGGCCTCATCAACTTCTACCTTCAGCTCCAGAGTATCAAGATTATTTAGTCTGTCAACTATCAGAAGGTAATGTGGCTTTATTTCACTCATTTCAAGAAGAACTGTTTCAACCTGTGACGGAAACAGGTTAACCCCCCTGATAATCAACATATCATCACTCCGTCCCAGGCATTTTTCCATCCTGACAAGGGTCCTGCCGCACTTACATCTTTCATAGTTAAGTCTTGTAAGATCCCTTGTGCGGTACCGGAGGAGCGGCAGGCCCTCCTTGGTAATTGTTGTAAACACCAATTCCCCGGTACTTCCCGGAGCCAGTACCTTAAGCGTTACAGGATCTATTATCTCAGGATAGAAATGATCCTCGTTGATATGAAGTCCATCCTGCAGAAGGCACTCGCTTGCCACACCGGGACCTATTACTTCACTAAGACCATAAATATCAATTGCTTTAATCCTCAGCTTATCTTCTATCTCCCGACGCATATTTTCAGTCCATGGCTCTGCTCCGAATACTCCCACACGCAGCTTAAGGTCTTCTCTTTTTATGCCGCTCTCCTCGATAGCTTCCGATAGAAACAATGCATAGGATGGAGTGCATGCGAGAACTGTGCTTCCGAAATCGTGCATAAGTTGAATCTGTCGGGTTGTATTGCCGCCGGATATAGGAATAACGGAAGCTCCTATCTTTTCACCGCCATAATGAAGTCCCAGTCCGCCGGTAAAGAGCCCGTAACCATAAGCAATCTGAATAAAGTCATGACGATTGGCACCAGCAGCAGTTAGTGTTCTGGCTATTACCTCCGACCAGACTGCAATATCGCTCCTTGTATAACCAACAACAGTCGGTTTCCCTGTAGTTCCGGAGGATGCATGAACACGGACAATCTCGCTCATAGGGACGGCAAAAAGACCAAAAGGATAATTATCCTGAGATCAACCTTCGTGGTAAAGGGCAGTTTGTGAAGATCGTCTATTGACTGAATGCTTTCAGGCCCCAATCCCGCCTCCTGCATTTTTGCCCTGTAATATGGTACGTTGAAGTATACTCTTTCTACGGTCTCCCTAAGTCTTTCACTCTGAACATGCCTCAGTTCATCGCTGCTCATGCACTCGAAATGACGGTTCCAAATTTCCATCTCAAAACTATTTATTCAGTAATTATATTCAGTCTAAATCCAACCTGATAACAGGAATTAATATTTTAAATTTTATATAAATCGCTCGCCTTAAGCAATTCCATTTCATGACTCTTAAGAGCCTTTATTGCCTCATCAGTATTACTGCATCGAAGGATTATGATCGACTTATCCCCGACTGAAAATGCATAGGTATATTCGACACTGATATCCTGATCGGATAAGATCTTAAGAACTTTGGCATAATACCTGGCTTCATTAGGAGCCATTACCGAGATTACCTCTGTCAGGTTTACCGTGAAATTGTTCTTTTTGAGAAGCTCACGTGCTTTTTCAGGATCCGACACAATCAAGCGCAATATGCCAAACTCAACTGTATCGGCGACACTTAAGGCAGTTATCCTGATATTCTCCTCACCAAGAGCCTCAAGTGCTTCGGTTATTCGTCCTGACTTGTTTTCAAGAAAAACTGATAACTGATGTATAATCATGGCTTTGAATAATTATTAATAAAAATAGAGTTTGTATATAAATATTACAATCTTTCCTTAATTAAAAAACTGTTCATTTCATTTTTCAATTCTGATGCGTGCATCAACCACAGTAATACTCTCCTGGCTTCCGATTAAAGGATTAAGATCCATCTCTTTGATCTCTGTTGCATATCTCAGCAAGCTTGAAAGCCTTACAATTATTTCAGCAAATTTCTCTTCATTGATGCCTGGTCTGCCACGTGTCCCGGTAATAATCCTGTAGCTCTTAATACTCCTGATCATCGATTCTGCTTCATTGAATGTAAGAGGAGCAAGTCCGGATGAAACATCCCCAAGAATTTCGACAAATATTCCTCCCAGACCGCAAAGGATAACATGACCAAACCTGGGTTCGTACTTTGCACCTATGAATAGCTCAGTTCCTGTAAGCATTTGCTGAACAAGAACTGCCTTGACATCTTTTATTTTCATCATCCTGATGAACTCAGCCTCAAGATGTTTCTCTGACCTGATATTCAGTGTAACTCCGCCTACATCAGATTTATGAACCGGTCCGACGACTTTCAGAGCCATTGGATATCCTGTCCTTTTTGCAACCGCCAGAAGATCCTTCTTAGATGTTACAACATCTTCCTTTACAACAGGAATTTTAACCGCGCTGAGAAGCTGATGAATAACGCAGGGCTCCAGATATCCATCCTGAGCGTTGTCGATGATCTGCCTTACACGCGATACATCAACATTATCGAGGAAGATCTTATCCTCAGCAGGAGAAGGAGTATTGAAGATCTTAGTAAGGGCCCTTCCGAGGACAACTTCATCAGGAAAATTAATATGGCCTTTATTAAGAAAACTCTCGAGCTTCTTATGAGAACTGGAAATTGACGGAAGAATTGGATAAAGGGGCTTATTGCACTCCCTGATCTTTTTGTGTAGGAGGTTATAGATCTCCCCCATATCATTCAGTCCGTTGTCGCCAAAAATAACACTCATCCCGTCTATAAGAGGAAGATCCTTGTCAACATATTCGATAACATTATCCAGCTGGTCATTTGTGGCTGTTGCGATCAGGTCTATAGGATTATCAGCCGATGCACCCGGATTCATCATTGACAGCAGCTTTTCACGATGAACACCAGTAATCCTGGGAATATTCATGCCACCGGCAGAGAGAGCATCGGTAAGCATCACTGCAGGTCCTCCTGCATGTGTTATAATTGCTATATTCTTTCCTTTCAGTTGTTTGTGAAAAAAGACTGAGGCTACTGTTGTGAGTTCTTCACGACCGGAACAGCGCACTATGCCTGCTTTCCTGAAAAGCGCCTCCACTGCCAGATCTGATGATGCCATTGCGCCGGTGTGCGACGAAGCAGCCCTGCTTCCTGCTTCAGTTGTTCCTGCTTTTATTGCCGCAATTCTGCATCCTTTCCTTATAAGAGAGGAGGCATGATGCAAAAGCTTGTCAGGATCGCGAATGCTTTCAACATAAATAAGCTTAATCTGCGAACTTGTAGCAGGGTCAAAAGTATTGTCCCAAAATTCCAGTACCTCTTCAACTCCTGTCTGAGCACTGTTGCCTACCGAATAGACACTTGAAAAGTTAAGTCCTTTCGGCATAGCAGATTCAAAGATAAAGACGGCTGTAGCACCCGATCCTGAGACAAAGTCACAACCACTCTTATCCAGTTTGGGAACAGGAGAGGTAAATACGCCACTGTATGCCTGGGTAATCACTCCGATGCAATTGGGTCCGATCAGACATCCTCCCGCTTTACTTATAATCGCCGCAATATCCTTTTCGAGCGTTTTGCCCTCCTCACCCGATTCACTGAAGCCTGCTGAAATTATAATAAAGGCTTTTGTATTCTTCTCCGTTATAAGTATTTCAACAGCCGGAAGGCATAATCTGGCCTGTATTGCCAGAATTGCCAGATCTGCCTGAGGAATATCATGAATATCCTGATAGGATTTTATACCCTGAATGAGATCCTGTTTTGGGTTGACAACAAAGAGATCACCCTGGAAATTTCCGTCTATTATGTTTTTAAGGATTTTCCCTCCGGGTTTCTGAAGATCATCAGATCCTCCGATTACAACGATGCTTCCGGGATTAATTAGCTTTTCATTTATCATGATATACAGTAATTGTGCAGGAATGAATTTTGAAATTCAGTTTTCAGGCCACGGATAAAATTATAACCCGGCAAACCGCTTGAGAAAGCCGACATTACGTGCAACAATAAAAAGATAACTTTGTGATATATAATAATTTATTAACACCTCGCAATATTGATTTCTATCAGCAAGATAATAAAAATATAAAGTACAAAACATAGCAATTGTCATGCGCGGCAACAGACTTTTTTATATGACGCCCGCTACGGGGCTTAAAGACAGTATGGGCTAACTTAGCCGGGCGATGCCCGGCTTTAACTTATGTAAGGCCTACGGCCTTTTTGAAATAGTCTCCAGGAAGCCCGGATGTACAGTCCCTGACTTTTGTAAGGTATACGGCCTTCATGAAATAGTAATAAACAGCAAACGCACTATCCTGAACCACATTCAGACGTATCCGATCCCCGCAGGGGCTATATAACAGAAGACAGGAAGGGCTCTGTTTTGAACCATAGTCCGGTGTATCTGAGCTCCGTTGGGGCGCATAACATAAGACAGGGCAGCGCCCTGTCATCCATGCCAACCTCAATCTCCCAAGGAGCTGTGGAAAAAGTCTTTTTAACCGCAAAGCACGCAAAGGTTGCGCAAAGGACACAAAGACAAATCACTGAAAATATGCTCTTTGCGAACTTTGCGTATTTACTTTGCGAACTCTGCGGTTAATGGATCTCGACTTTTTCAACAGCCCCGAAAGAAATTTCTTTTATATTTCTTTTAGTATCTTAGCAAACCAATAAAATCTGAATGGACAGAACAGTAAACGATATTCTCAATCAGGATAATTTTTCCAAAAGTGATTTAATTACACTTCTCAATTGTGAAGGAGATGACCGGACATTGCTGTTTAAGAAATCCTCGGAGATAAAAGAAAAATACATTGGCAAAAAGGTATGGTTCAGAGGATTAATTGAATTTTCAAATATCTGCGGGAAAGACTGCCTCTATTGCGGGATAAGGAAAGGGAACAAAAACCTTGAGAGATACAGCCTGGATGACGATGAAATTCTGGCGGCAGCTAAATTTGCATACATTCACAGCTACGGTTCAATAGCATTGCAGTCAGGGGAACTTGAGAGCAGTTTTGTAAGCGGAAGGATTGAAAATCTTCTCCGCAGGATCAGGGAGATGTCAGACGGGGAATTGGGTGTGACTCTGTCTGTAGGAGAACAGGAACCTGAAGTCTATAAAAGGTGGTTTGATGCAGGTGCTCACCGTTACCTTCTGCGCGTCGAATCAACAAATCCCGCTCTTTACGGAAAGATCCATCCGGATGATTCAAAACACAGCTTCAGCAGGAGACTCGAATGCCTGAAGAGTCTTCAGTATATTGGCTACCAGACAGGCACAGGTGTAATGATCGGTCTCCCCTTCCAGACGATGGAAGATCTGGCAGGCGACCTCCTTTTTATGAAAAATTTCGACATCGATATGTGCGGGATGGGACCATATATAGAACATGCGGATACTCCCCTGATTCATCATTCCCAAACCTTAATGCCCCTGAAGCAGAGATTTGATCTGACACTTAAAATGATAGCCATTGTCAGGATCATGATGAAGGATATTAATATTGTAGCTGCAACAGCCCTCCAGGCTATTGATCCTATTGGCAGGGAAAAAGCCGTCAAAATCGGCGCAAATATTCTGATGCCAAATATAACCCCGGGAAAATATCGTGACAGCTATAAACTGTATGATAACAAGCCATGCACAGATGATTCTGCGGAAGATTGCCAGAGCTGTCTTGAAGCGAGGGTAAGCCTTGCCGATGCTGAAGTCATTTATGGTGAATGGGGTGATTCGAAGCACTACAGTGAAAGAAGGTTACGGTTAAAGTGATTTCAGAAAAAATTATTTTTAAATTTTTATCCTGCTCTTTTTGATAATTAATAAAAAAAAGCTAGGTTTGAAGTCAAACGTTAATCAATGGGTATCTTAAAATTAAATATTAGTATTTATTATTACTTCTACTATCCGGGACTGAAAATGTAAGTCCTGATTAATATGATGCTGAGAACACCAAGTGCAAAATATGAGGCTTACCAGAAGAGTGGTAAGCTTTTTTTATAACTATCTAAACCAACTGACTGTAATCATGGAAAAGACTAAGAAATCAGGAACCGTAAAATTTTTTAATGGGAAAGAGATACCTCTTGAGATGCATAAGGTACGTATAGTACAATCAATCAAGCTTGTGCCAATAGAAAGACGCCTTGAAGCAATAAGGGAAGCCGGATTCAATACCTTTCTGCTTGGAACAAAGGATATCTTTCTTGATATGCTTACCGATAGTGGCACCAATGCGATGAGTGATGAACAGCTATCAAAAATGTTCGTCGCTGATGACGCTTATGCAGGTTCACAAAGTTTTGTGAAATTCCAGAAGAGTGTGGCTGATGTATTCGGCAAGAATCTGATTCTTCCGGTTCATCAGGGTCGTGCAGCTGAGAATATCATTTCACAGACTTTTGTCAGAAAAGGATCAGTCATTCCGATGAACTATCATTTTACGACAACCCTGGCTCATATCCAGCTTAACGGAGGAACAGTAGTGGAACTTTACACTCCTGAAGCTATGGTAATTAAAAGTACTCATCCTTTTAAGGGAAATATTGATATTGCAAGGCTTGAGGAACTGATAGTGAAAAATGGCGCTGAAAATGTACCATTCATCAGAATGGAGGCATCGACAAACCTCATTGGCGGACAACCATTCTCAATGGAAAACATGAAGGATGTAAGAAAAGTTGCTGACAAATACAAGATAATAATTGTCCTTGATGCAAGTCTAATAGGCGAAAATGCATATTTCATAAAGCAGAGGGAGGCAGCTTATCAGGATTCATCAATCGGAGCAATTCTGAACGAGATGTGCAGCCTGTCTGATATTGTATATTTCTCCGGACGAAAGGTAAGTTCATCACGCGGTGGGGCTATCTGCACCAACAGCAAGGATCTGTTTAATAAAATGAAGGATCTGGTTCCTCTTTATGAAGGGTTCCTTACATATGGAGGAATTTCAATTCGCGAAATTGAAGCCATGACTGTCGGATTGTATGAGACATTGCAGGAAGATGTTGTGGGGCAGTCACCATCATTTATCAAATATGCCGTACAGGAACTCGACAAACTGGGTTTACCTGTTATAATGCCTGGCGGAGCGCTGGGTTGTCATGTGGAGGCACAAACCTTTTTGCCTCAAATTCCTCAGAGTGAGTATCCGGCCGGTGCGCTTGTAGCAGCATTCTATCTTATTTCAGGAGTACGCGGAATGGAACGCGGCACACTGAGCAGCATAAGAGATGAGCAGGGAAATGATATATATGCTGAGCTTGAACTGATGCGGCTGGCATTTCCACGCCGTGTATTTACACTCTCACAGGTTGAATATTTAATAGACAGGCTGAATTGGCTTTATAAAAACAGGGATCTTGTCGGAGGACTGAAATTTGTCGAGGAACCACCTGTACTGAGATTCTTCACAGGAAGGCTGGATGCGACCAGTCCATGGCCGGAGAAACTCATTGCTAAGTTCAGGGCTGACTTCGGGGATAGCCTGTAACTGGGTGCTGGGTGCTGGGTGCTGGGTACTGGGTACTGGGTGCTGGGTACTGGGTGCTGGGTGCTGGGGACTGCCCTCCTTCGCTAAAGCAGCGGAGGGTAAAAGGTACTGGGGTAAATCTGAAATCAACCAGGACCCAGGACCCAGAACCCAGAACCCAGTACACAATACCATTTACTACTAGAAAACCATTGTTCTTACGTGGACATGCTTTAGATCCTTGAGGTCTTTCTCAAGCAGAAGCCGCTGCTTTGTGTCGCCTTTTAATTCCAGGATGATCAGTCCGGCAGGCTCACCATAGAATACCTCATTGACTCCCAGACGTGTGCGGATATTACATCCGTATGCTGTAAGTGTTTTCTGTACTGACTTTATCACATCCTGATTTCTTTCGACCAGTATACCAAGAATTTCAACAGTGGTTATTTCAGATTCACTGTTAAGAATTTCCAGGTCATTATTAAAAATCATTTCACGTATTTCAACACCTCCGATTCCTTCAAGTTCTGAACTCAGCTTCTCAGAATCAGCTGGATCGCCATTCAGATGCAGTATAATATATGCTTCACGGCTGCAGATCTCATCGGTCACTTCATGGAATCCAAGTCTTGTGGTAATTACATTTGCATGTAGTGATAAAATGCCCTGTGTAAGACCGGCTTCCTTTATCCGGTCAATTATTTTTATTCCTAGAACTTTTATCATGGTAACTTATGTTTATTCAGAATTTTCCTCAATAAAAACCCACTCCTCTCCGGACGGGAACTTAAAACACCGTGCCTTTTATTTTGATATCTCTATGTCTGTCCCTTAGTCCCTTAGTCCCTTAGTCCCTTAGTCCCTTAGTCCCTTAGTCCCTTAGTCCCTCCTAGTCTCCCCTTCTCCCCTTCTCAGTTAAAAATACAGATCCCTCTCCCCGGCCTTTATCTTCTCAATTTTTTCTCTTGTGCCTGATGCCACAGCCGGATCAAGTTTTTCAATATTTTTTTCAATTACTTTCCACCCCTTATCAATAGTTTCTCCCTGTGCATAGTCACAGATATATTCAGAAAGGGTAAGAATGGCATTTGGGGTGCAGAATCTCTTAATGAAACCAGGCACTGAAAACTCCATGAAATGCTCACCTGTCCTTCCCATCCTGTAGCATGAAGTACAGAAAGATGGCAGGTAATCATTGGTAAGAAGTTCGTCGATAACATCTGCAAGTGACCTGGCATCATTTATCTTGAACTGTTCCCTGTTAAGGTTCTGTTCTTCATTCTGTGAATCTGAGTATGATCCGATCTCAAGCTTTGTACCGCCGTCGATCTGGGAAACGCCATACTGAAGTACTTCCCTTCTTACATCAGGCGATTCCCTTGCAGTAAGGATCAATCCTGTATATGGAACTGCGAGTCTGAGTATTGCAACGAGCTTTTTAAAATCATCATCGCCAGTCTCATATTTTTTGTCGAGGTTCAGGCTGAGTGCATCCTTTATCCGCGGAAAAGAAATTGTATGGGGCCCTACATTGTAACAGGCCTCAAGGTGGTTTGTATGGCGAACCAGACCAAGCACCTCAAACCGCCAGTCATAAAGGCCGAAGAGCGCTCCAATACCTACATCATCAATACCGGCTTCCTGTGCCCTGTCAAGAGCAGTTAGACGCCATTCGTAATCTCTCTTTTTACCTCCCAGATGGTACCATTTATAAGCCTCAGGATGATAGGTCTCCTGAAAGATCTGGTAAGTACCGATACCCGACTCCCCTACTGTCCTGAATCCTTCAATATCAAGTGGTGCGGCATTGATGTTAACTCTTCTGATTTCGCCATGACCTTTCTTGACTCCATAAACAAGCTTTACGGTGTGTGCTATATATTCAGGAGAATAGTCAGGATGTTCTCCATAGACAAGAATGAGTCTTTTTTGTCCGTTATCCTCAAGAGCCTCAACCTCCTTTATTATTTCATTATCGTCCAGGGTTTTTCGTATAGCATCAGCATTTGATGACCTGAATCCACAATATTTGCAATTGTTTATACACCTGTTTCCGACGTAAAGCGGTGCAAAGAGGACTATACGGTTTCCATATACTCTTTGCTTCAGCTCTTTCGCTCCTTCCTTAATCTCGTCTGCCAGGCCGGTCCCGATTGAATTTACAAGAACTGCCGTCTCTTCAAGTGTAAGTCTTTGCTTGTCAAGGGATTTAGCTATAACATCCCTTACTCTCTGTTTATCCGGTTTGGTATTATTGATCAGATTCCATATCTCTTCGGTATCAATGAATGGTTTCATTCGCTGATCCGGGATTGCTAGTTTCTCAGGAGAAAATCTCATGAAGTAAATTAATATTATTTAAAAAAATCACCCTATGATCTCAGTCCAAAACTGAGTTTTGAATTCGGGTGCAAAGTTAATGAAAATAAGGCAATACTGATTGATTTATCTCAGTAAATAAGATCAAGGATCTCTTCTTTTGCCATACTGATCTTCTGCACGGATCTGATATCATCAAGGTTGATGGCGCCATGAATCTTCTTATGAAAAAGGCTGGTAATCGTTTGCTCGCCGGTCAGAGAAGGATCATCGAAAATTTCAACCAGGACTTCAGGATTGTTTTCCCCGCGTTTATTTATTATTACCATTCCCTTCGAATAGAGAGATCCTGCTTCAACAGACACTGCATAGATCCCGGGTGAGGGAAGCAGTTTACATTCCTCCGTAAGGGTCATTTTTATAAAACGCGGAAGTTTTTCCACATCATCGTTTAACAGTTTTTCAGCACTCCCCAGAATCATGTAATAATGATCGAGGTATGCATTGGCTCTCTGAATATAGCCTTCACTTATCGCTTTACGGATTTTTGTTGAGCTCACTGTCTCATGCTGAACTTCCTGTTCAGGTATCTCTTCAGCCTCAAAATTATATTTCTCCTGCCAGCTCCAGAGCTGCCGGTAATCTCCCTCCTTATTGAAGCCAAAATGATGATTGAATCCTACTACAACTACCCTGGCATTGAGAATGCCATGAAGTATGTCACGTACAAACTCTTCACTCGTTATCCTCGAAAATTCCCTGGTGAATTCTATTATAATTACGTTCTTCAATCCTGCCATCTCGAGGAGTCTGAGCTTTTCATCCTGCGAGTTGATAAGCTTAAGCTCCTTACCTGCTGTTTCAGGGTAGAGTACTTTTCTCGGATGTGGATCAAAGGTGATAAGTACCGACTCTCCGTTATATTTTTCAGCGAGTATATTAAGCCGGTTAAGTATTGTTTTATGGCCGATATGAACCCCGTCGAATGAACCGGTGGTTACTACAGGGTTCTTTATTTCCCTGGCTTCCTCGAAGCTCCTGAAGATCCTCATGACCCGGAATGCTTCCTAAATCTTGTTCTCTTTAACAAAATATGCCACTTTCTCAATGGAAGTGATCATATCATATTCTTCAAGATAAACTCCTGAAGGTACATTTAAGGGGATAGTTGTAAAATTGAGGATACCCTTTATGCCGTAACGTACAGCTTCTTCAGCAATCTCCACAGCGAAATCCGGAGGGACTGTGAGGATCGCAATCCTGATATCCATCTCCTTTATATTTTTTTCAATCTCACTATATGGTAAACACTTAACACCAGAAATCACTTTATTAACTTTCTGAGGATCTGTGTCAAACGAAGCTACCAGATTAAGTTTAGACCTTTTCCCCTTAAAATATCCTGCAACAGCCCTGCCAAGGTTACCTATCCCGATTACAGCAACATTTACACTCTCGTCCGAATCAATAATCTTTCCAATTGTATCAATGAGTTCTCTCACATCATATCCCTTTCTCAGGACACTCGAATAACCAATCAGCATCAGGTCGCGTCTTACCTGAACAGCAGTAATGTGAAGACGGGCAGCAAGATCATGGGAAAAGATGAAATTTCTCTTTTCATTAAGGCATTCCAGAAGTGTCCTTCTGTATTCGCTGAGCCTTTCGACTGTTTTTCCTGGTAGTTTCATTATTAATTAATTAATGTTGTTAGCTGTTTT
This sequence comes from Bacteroidales bacterium, assembly GCA_016715075.1. Classification (GTDB taxonomy): domain Bacteria; phylum Bacteroidota; class Bacteroidia; order Bacteroidales; family VadinHA17; genus LD21. Next base: position 269,693 of record JADKBK010000005.1, on the reverse strand, counting down.
TTGCGATCCGGTAAATCATGATCAGGCAAGCTGACTTTTCAGGTAATATTTAGACGTTTTTTAGGTAATCGAATTGTAAAAACTGTACCAACATCAGGTGTACTCTCAACATTTATGGTTCCATGATAAAGTTCAACGACTTTTTTGACAATAGATAATCCCAGCCCGCTTCCCGATATATTCCTTGTCTTTTCATTTTTTATCCTCACAAACTCGGTAAACAGATTCTCGGTATCACTTTTTGTGATTCCTATTCCTGTATCGGAGAAAATAAGTATCGCCTCAGTCTCGGATGAATCAATTGTAATCTCAGCCTTGCCACCAACCTTATTGTATTTAACTGCATTTGAGATCAGATTATTGAAGACGATCTCCATATCATCCGGATCCGCCATAATTACCACATCAGACCTCACATCAAGATTTATTGATACATCCATCTGGATAGCATAAGGCTGAACAGTTACTATGGCTTCTGAAGCAACTTCGGCCATGTTGACCTCCTGGATCTTTTCCTCCTTCCTCTCAAGACGTATTTTAGTGAAATCGAGAAGATCCATTATAAGGCTGCGCATACCCTGAATCCTCTGAAGTGACCTTTCAATCGGAGTAGCATAATCCTCAATCCTGTCACCAGCCTGTTTCTCCTGCATCATCCTCAGGTAACCTTCAAGTGCATTAAGTGGTGCTTTAAGCTCATGTGACAGCACTGAGAGGAACTGATACCTTATCTTTTTCCCCTCCTGTTTCATCTTATGAGTTATCCTCTTAAGATACTGCTGCTTGGTTATATTTTCAATGCTCGATTTAAGCTCCTGCGGAGTGAAAGGCTTGGGTATAAAATCAATAGCCCCGTCACGCGTGGCCCTTATTGCAACATCCAGGGAGGCATAGGATGTGATCATTGCAACCACTATGTCGTAATTTCTCTTCCTGATATATTCCAGAACATCAACACCCTGGATTCCGGGAAGCTTATTATCCAGCAAGAGAATGTCATGCATTTCACGCTCAAGAATTGCTATTCCTTCCTCACCGGTCCCGGCTTCAGTGACCTCAAAAGTATAATCCTCATCCATAAATGGATAGGTAACATGAAAATTATTCAGGATCCTTGAAACTCCTGAACGTATTCCGGGTTCATCATCAATTACAAGTACTTTTAAAACAGCCATGTCAGAGTTTTAAGAGTTTCATAACTTCCTGATCAAGTTGTTCAGGCCTGATCCCTTTTTCGAGATACCTGTCCGCCCTGATCCAATCCTTTTCCTGCTCCGAATCAATGCTGAAAGACATCCCCGTTTCATGCGACACAGCAGTTGCAAGGATTACAGGAACATCAGGATATCTTCTTTTTATCTTATAACACAGGATAAATCCGCTGTCGTCATTCTCCATCATCAGGTCAAAAATTGCCAGGTTTGGTTTGTATTTTGCTATAACCGCTTCAGCCTCTGCCTGGCTCTCTACCGCCATTGTCTTATAACCTGCCTTTTCAAGGCTGAATACTGTCTGAAAAAGATAATCAGGATCATCATCTGCCACCAGTATTGTTATGTCACTCTTTTTCATCTTTGCACAAATTTCTAAAAATTCTTTAAATCAAATAGTTGATATGATAAATATGATTAATGTTATTTTATTAACATTATTGATTGGTCCTTGGTTGGTACTTGGTACTTGGTACTGGGTGTTCTCTTTCAAAGATCTTTTAATCTTAACCAGCACCGAGCACCGAGCACCCAGCACCTTTTCTTCTTTGTATTACTCTTTCCGCCTTGGAAGAATTATCTTAAAACTCGTACCAGTCGGCCCTTTTGCCGGATCATTATTTGATTCGGCAGTGATCTGCCCCTTATGCATTTTAACAATTCCGTAAGCAGTCGCAAGCCCCAATCCTGTTCCATGACCGATCCCTTTGGTAGTGAAAAAAGGCTCGAAGATCTTTGCCCTATCCTCCTCCCTGATTCCTGTGCCCGAGTCAGTTATGATCATAATAACGTCGCTGAGAGTATCTTCCAGCTTTATATCAATAAATCCCTCCCCTGGTATTGCATCGAAAGCATTTTTGATCAGGTTGGTAAGAACCTGCATCATCTGTTCGGTGTCAAGCATAGCTTCGGGATTGGTGCAGAAGTCGGTAATATTAATTTTGATCTTCTCAGGAATAATAAGGCTCTCAAGGCTATGATTTACAAGATCCTTAATACTTACAATCTGATGGTTAACCTGATTTTTTCGTGCAAAATTGAGCAGTCCCGCAACAATTTTCTTACATCTGGCTGCCTGTTCAACTATCAGTTTAAGATCCTCGCTGAAGGGCTCCCCCGGCTTGGATTCCTCAAGCAGGATATTACTGTACATTATAACTACGCCAAGGGGGTTATTCAGCTCATGGGCAATACCGGCCGACAGCTGTCCCATATGAGCAAGTTTCTCGGATTGTTTCAGAGCCTGCTTCATCGACGAGAGTTTCTCATTTGTAAGTGCAAGGTCTTTAACCGATTTATGTAGCTTTTCTATAGTATATGGAAGGCACATCTCCACCTCGGCTAAACCTTTTTTTATAGCAATCGCATGTTCAATGCAGCTTTCATATCCGCAGGCGCCGCAATCGAGCTGGTCTTTCTTTGTCTTTTCCCCCATCTTCACCAGCACTTCATTCACCTCCTGTTCATCCAGCTCCTCAATACGGTGATCGTCAGGTTTAAAGTGAACGCTCAGATCAAGATCTGCAAATTCATCAAATGATCTCTGCCATACTTCGGAATCAATATATTCCTTTTTGCTTATCGCGTATGAACTCACAAGTGACCTCCTGTTATACTGTTTGCCGTTTTTCGAAAGCCCGGGTCCCATGATGCATCCCTCGCAACATAGAAGCTCCATATGCTGATTCTTTATCAATCCGGCTTCAAATTCCTTTAAGGCTCCCTGAAAATCAATCCTCCCTTCAGCAGCAATAATATCGCCAGTTATTGCATTATCGCTGATCCTTGCGGTCTGTAGTAAACCACGTGCCACCGGAAAGATTGCTCCTCTTCCTCCAATAGGCGGATCAAAATCTACCTTTTGGGTATTATCGGGATTTATGCCCCTCTCGGAAAGCATATCTCTTAGCTCCGTATATGTTATCGCTTCATCGATTTCAGTACTTTCCGCTTTCTTTGCTATACACGGTCCAATAAAAACTATACGGGTATCCTGCCCGTATTTTTCCCTGATTACCCTGCTCATAGCAACCATTGGCGATACTATCGGAGCAAGATTATCCACCAGACCGGGATGATAGAACTTCACATAATTCACTATCGACGGACAATCGGATGAGATATAGAAATTTTTACTCTCTGAAACAAGCTTTTTATATCGGTCAGCTACAAGGTCAGCACCGAATGAAACCTCAGCAACATATTTGAATCCAAGAGCTTTGATCATCCCTGTCAATACTTTGTGATCGGTAATCTCGGAGAATTCTGCCGGAAAGCTTGGAGCAACAATGGCTGCCACTTTCGGTTCGTTAACGAGAAGCCTGGCAACCCTGTCAGTAGTATTGAGGAAAACTTTTGCACCCTGGCTGCACACCTTAGTACAATTTCCACAGGCGATGCATCTTTCATCAATGACCTCAGCCTGCCCTCCCACAATGCGAATTGCCCTCGCAGGGCACTCCCTGACACATGTGTAACATGTCCTGCAAAGCTCCTTTATTGTGTATACAAGCATAATATCTGATAATATTTGAAATCAACCAATTATTATATTCATAACAGCACATTTCGCTTTTCAAAATGGGTAAAAAATATTTTTTTATCTGCAATTTCAGGATTGGCTTTCAAAAGGTTGTCATATAAATTCAAAAGTGCAGGAGATTTACAAGGCAGATTGATGGCTTCAGTATCATCAATCTGATAAATCAGCTTCGCCCTGCTTTTAATATCATCTCTGGATACATTGAAGGATAATCCTGCTCCGTGAACGCATCCTCCGGGGCAGGTCATGACCTCAACAAGGTCAAACTTTTTACCGGAAGCTAAAGCGCTCCTTAATTTCTCAAGACCTGTAAGCCCGTCAACTATTGCCACTTTCACCTCTGTATCACCTAACTCTATCGTCGCCTCGCGGAATGAACCTGTTGAGCGCATCTTCTTAAAATACTGTTTATCAGCTTCTTTCCTCAGCTTTGAAAAATAGAGAAGTCGCAGAACTCCTTCAGCCATACCACCTGATACTTCAGCAAGCACTGCTGCAGAACTTCTTCCTGAGAGAGGCTCATCCGCCGGTTCATTCTCCACATTGGTAATGTCTATTCCGTATAAACGTATAAGCCTTGCCAGCTCACGCACTGTCAATACAGAATCAACGTCGCTGATACCCTTACGCATCATTCCATCCCTTCGTGCTTCAAATTTCATAGCCATACAGGGGGTTGCAGAGACAGAAAATATCTGCTCAGGCTTTACACCCATCTGGTCTGCCACCAGTGTTTTAACCAGTACACCGGTTATCTGCTGCGGTGACTTAACCGAGGAGAGCTGTGGGATAAGCGATGGGATGAATTGTTCCGCATATTTTACCCATGCCGGGCATACCGATATATAGAGCGGAGTTTCAGATTTTTGTTCCATCCTTGCGGAGAGCTGACCCGCGATTTCCGTTATGCAGAGATCGGTGCCAATACCTGTAGTAAACACTTTGTCAAAACCTATACGGCGAAGAACTGAATTAAGTATCCTGTCGAACTCCCTGGTATACTTCATTCCCAGTTCATCGGCTATCCATGCTGTAACAATAGGCGAATACTGGATTACCTTAATAATTTCGGGTTTATTCAGGTATTCCTGTACCTCAGTAATATTGTGTTTTTCGTGAAGAGCGCCTGTCGGGCAAACCAGAACGCACTGACCGCAATGAATGCAGCTTGAAAAGTTGAAATCACGATCCATTGCTGCTCCCACATGAGTTGCTCTTCCTTTGTTTATAAAATCAAGAGATGTTGCCGTAATGACCTCCTCGCAGACTCTGACGCACCTGCCGCAAAGAATGCACTTTGAGAGCTCTCTTACTATTGCAGGACTTGACTGGTCGAGGCGCGGCTTTATTTTCCGACCCCTGATCCGGCGTTCCCTGATATTGAGTTCCTCAGAAAGGCGCTGCAACTCACAGTTTAAATTCCTGTCACAATAGAGGCAATCATCGGGATGATTTGAGAGGAGGAGTTCGACAATAGTCTTTCTTGCCTGGATAACCCTCGGCGAATGGGTTTTGATTTTCATCCATTCCTCAACAGGCTGGGAGCAGGCGGTAACCAGTCTCTCACGTCCTTCAACCTCAACCACACACATACGGCATGCCCCTGTAGGAGTAAAATCCTTCATCCTGCACAGTGTCGGAATGATAACTCCATTTCTGTTCAGTGCTGATAGGATTGTCTCTCCCTTTTCTGCCTTAATCTTTTTATTATTTACCTGTATAGTAAAGAGCATATAGCTTATTTTACATTTATCGCACTGAACTTACATATATCAAAACAGATCCCGCAGCCAATACATTTGTCTTCAACAATGAAAAATGGCTGAAGCCTGGTTCCGTAAATTGCATTTACCGGACATTTGGCTGCGCATGCAGTACAGCCGGTACATTTTTCAACATCAATGGAGAAGGATCTCAATCCCCTGCATATGTTTGCCCTGCACTTCCTGTCGAAAATATGTTCTTCAAACTCATCCCTGAAATTACTCAGGGCACTGATGAATGGATTTGGCGCAGTCTGACCAAGTCCGCAAAGCGAAGTATCCTTCATTACTGATGAAATGGTCTCAAGCTGCATAACGCCCTTGAACCGTTCAAGGGTCGTTCCCGACTCCTCATTCAACGGCTTTCTAATTACGCTCTCGAGTATCTCAAGCATTCTGCCAGTGCCTTCCCGGCATGGTATACACTTTCCGCAGCTCTCATTCCTGATGAATTCCATATAGTACCTGATAAGATCCACCATGCAGGTGTTCTCATCAATTATCACGAAGCCACCGGCTCCCATTCCTATACCTTTTTCCCTTAGTAATTCATAGTCAATAGGAATATCCAGGTTTTCATTTGTAATAAATGAACCGGAAGCTCCACCCAGCTGAATGGCCTTGAACTCCTTTCCTTCCCTGATTCCGTCAGCAATTTCATCAAGTATTGTCCTGATGGTGGTTCCCATCTCAACTTCAACAACTCCCGACATCCTTCCTTTTCCTGCAATTGCAAACACCTTTGTGCCGGGACTGGTTTCAGTTCCCAGGGACCGGAACCATTCAGGGCCGTTCTGCATTATGAGCGGGACATTCATCAGTGTCTCAACGTTGTTTATTACAGTAGGTTTGCCGAAAAGTCCTGAAGCAGTGGGATATGGAGGCTTAAGCTGTGGCATTCCTCTTTTGCCTTCAAGCGTGTTTATAAGGGCAGTCTCCTCACCACAGACAAACGCACCAGGCTCCTTGCGTATCACAATATCAAGATTGTAGCCGCTTGAAAAAATATTGTTCCCGATAATTCCGAAGTCCCTTGCCGTGTCGATAGCATGCTGAAGTTTCTTCCTGGCGTGGTCAGATCCTGATCTGATGAACACAATGGCACTGGAAGAGCCTATTGCATAAGAGGCAATTGCAATACCTTCTATCAGCCTGTGCGGATCACTCTCAAGAATTGTCCTGTCGGTGAAGGCTCCGGGATCACTCTCCTTGGCATTGCAGATGAGATATCTGGCGCTTGAGGATGTATTCAGAGCATGCTTCCATTTCAATCCTGTCAGGTAACCTCCCCCGCTCCTGCCTCTCAGTCCGCTCCTCTCAATAATATCGCAGACTTCTTCAAAGGTGTAATTTCTTATTGCCTTAACATAGGTACGGTAGCCTCCCCTGGCAATATATTCTTCAATACTCTCCGGGTCATAACATCCGCAATTGGCCAGGATTACTCTCTTTTGACGTGCAAAGAATGGCAATTCCTCCATGAATGGTATCCCTGGCCAGTACTCGAATCCCCTGGATCCGGTCTGACCGGCAAGATCATCTTCATTTATGTCGTTATGAATAACCCCGTTCAGAAGCGGTTCAACTTTCTCCTCAGTTATATTCCTGAAAAAGAGCTTATTCTTGCCTGGAAGGTGAATACATAGGAGAGGTTCAAAGTTGGCCGGACCGGTACATCCTACACGAACAAGTGATGAGTTGAGGGAGTTCTCAATCATGTATGCCTCAATCGCAGAATATGTCTTTTCGGAACCTGCAATAACACTGCTTGTACCGGAAGAGAGGTAAATGACAGGCTTATCGGGCTTTTCACGCCTTACCTGCTGCAGCACTTTTTCCGTTTCAGGATGCAGTGTATCAGATCCCAGCAGTAACACTTTCTCTATAAGGAAAGTTTTTAAATCTTTCATCTCGCTTTGGAGAGTATTAATCGTTTTCAATTACGTATTTAAGTTTTCTGATCAGTTCCGGAAGCTGTTCAGCTTTAATATGGGTATGGAACTCGCCGTTAACATTTATGACCGGACCATTATGACAGCCACCCATGCATGAGACTATTTCATAACTGAAATTGCCGTCTCTGGTTGTCTGTCCCGGCTGAATACCAGTTTCTTCCCTTATCTTATCGATATTTGATTGTGAACCGTTCAGGAAGCAGGATGTGCCATTGCAGATAATTATCCGGATCTTCCCATTAGGAATAAACCTGAACCTGTCATAAAATGTTGCAAGCCCGTATATCTTCGTTGTACTCAGTCCCAGAAAACTGCCTACCTTTACAATTGCTTCTTCAGAAAGATACCCAACATATTCCTGTATCTCCTGAAGCAGCGGAATAAGATCTTCTCTCTTCCCGCTTTTGTATTTTTTCAGAATTATATCAAGATCAGCACTCATATAGCTTATTTGTAGTAACCATTTCTCACTACAAATATAGATTATTTTATTGTTAATAAATAAACATTGTTATTTTATTAACAATAAATATTATTTAATGTGCCTGGCTGGTATTTCTTATATAATACTGAATATTTGATACTTGCAGTGTAATGTCTGTAATTTAAGCTTAATCCCATAACACAGGATATGGGATGAAGAGCAATTATAAAGCAAGAACTAACGTTTGACTGAATAAAGAAGATATATATTGGCTTGCAAATAATTATTACTTTTGATGTTGATGTTTATTTATGAACAGTAGAAAATGGCTCAGAGAATTGAAATGCAGATTTGTCTTGGCAGCTCCTGTTTTTCCAGGGGAAACAAGGATGTTGTGATGTTCATCAAGGAATACCTTAAAAAGAATCATCTGGATGACAAGGTCGTTTTCAAAGGGGCAAGGTGCATGGGCAGATGCAGTAACGGCCCGAATCTGAACATAAACGGTGTTATTATAGAGGAGGTCACTATTGTGAAGATAGAGAGGATCCTTGAAAAAGAGTTTGCCGGATTAATTTAAACCTGAAAGTAATCAGTATGACAGAGAGAAAACCGGTTCTTTTTATTAATGATGACAAATGCAGAAATTCATATTCATGCGTTCGTGTCTGTCCTGTGAATGCGATTGAGGTGAAACCACATAAGTCGCATCCTTATATACTTCCGTCGAGGTGCATTGGTTGCGGGTTATGTTTTGTTTCATGCACTCCAAAAGCAATTGAATTCCGTGATTCCAAGGAGGAGGTTAAACAGCTCCTTTCATCCGGAAGAAAGACTGTAGCCCTGATTGAACCCAGCATTGCTTCTGAGTTTGATGATATAACCGATTACAGGAAGTTTGTCGCAATGATACGTTCACTCGGATTTGACTATGTTCATGAGGTGTCATTCGGCGTTGACCTGGTGGCCGGGGCTTATGCCAGGTTGTTTTCCAGGGCTGAAGGCAAGTATTTCGTCACGGCGAACTGCCCTTCGATGGTAAAAATGATTGAAAAATTCTACCCTGAACTGGTGTCCAATCTGGCCCCTCTGATATCTCCCATGATTGCAACTGCAAAGGTTGTAAAGGAGTTATACGGGGCAGATGCTGCAACAGTTCAGATCGGACCCTGTCTCGATGCAAAGGATGAGGCTCTTATATATGATTCGGGGAAGCTTGTTGACGGAGTACTTACATTTATAGAGCTCAGGCAGTTATTCGACGAAATGAAGATCCAGGAACGGCTTGTGAAGATGTCTGACTTCGATCCGCCTCATGGGAACTGGGGAGCCCTCTATCCTCTCCCTGCAGGCATTATACAGGCAGGCGGAATAAAACGCGATATGGTATCCAGCAGTGTAATAACAGCTTCCGGCAAAGAGGACGTACTCGAGGCTGTCAATGATTTTGATAAATATATAGACACAATAAAACATCACTTCAACCTCTTTTTTTGCCATGGATGCCTGCTGGGGCCGGCAATGGAACATCACAATGAAAGGTTCAGAAGAAGGGCGCTGGTAAGGAAGTACGCTGAAAAAAGGGTAGGAAAGCTTGATAAGGAACAATGGCATAAGGATATGGAAAGATGGTCGAAGATGGATTTTTCCAGGACCTGTACACCCAATGACCAGAGAATTCCGGAGCCGCCTACCGAGGCTATAAATGAAGTGCTCAAGATTGTGGGGAAGGATAACCCGGAGGAGGAGATCAACTGCGGAGCCTGCGGCTACATGTCATGCCGTGATTTTGCTTCAACTGTAGCAAAGGGCCTTGCCATACCTGAAATGTGCCACACATTCAATCTCAGGAATAAACAGGAATACATTGAAACCCTCAGGCAGACAAACAGGAAGCTGGCTGAGACAAAAAAAGCTCTTAAAGAATCAGAGGAACTTGCACGCCGGGAAAAAGAGATCGCCCAGAATACTTCCGACATGATGAATAACATGCTCGAAAAGCTCCCAACAGGAGTTGTGATAGTGGATAACTACCTTAAGATCCTTCACTCGAATCAAAGCTTTATCAATATAATAGGTGAGGATGCAAAAGCCATTGCGGATGTGATCCCCGGACTGGCAGGTGCAGATATAAAAACGCTTATTCCGTTCAGCGTCTACAATATGTTTTCCTTCGTTATAAAAGAAGATGAACCCGTGGTCAGCAAGGATGTCCATTTTGAAGATAAGATGCTGAATATCTCTATTTTCCCTATTAAGAAGAACAAGATGTGCGGAGCAATTATCCGCGACCTTTACTCTCCTGAAGTACAGGGAGAAGAGGTTATTATAAGGGTGAGCGAGGTCATCGACAAGAATCTTGAGATGGTGCAGAAAATTGGATTCCTTCTTGGTGAAGGGGCATCTGAAACAGAACAAATGCTCAACTCAATAATCGAGTCATACAAAACAAAAAAAGTCAGTCTGAAAAACAACCTGAAATAACTGAGTGTGAACAGGAATTTTTTCATAGAGGTAAACAGCCAGCAGAGAAACCACGATGGAGAACGGATATGTGGAGATGTATTCCTGTACAGGTATATTAAGGAAGAAAACAGGGTAATTTCAGTGTTATCCGACGGTATGGGACATGGTGTTAAAGCCAATATTCTTGCCACGCTAACTGCAACAATGGCGCTGAATTTCACTCGTGAGCATAAAGAGGTTGACCGTATTGCAGAGATAATCATGAATACTCTCCCTGTTTGCAGCGAGAGGAAGATCAGCTATTCAACATTCACAATTGTTGATATCGAGAGCAGCGGACGAGTGAATATTCTTGAGTATGATAATCCTTCAACAGTCATCCTAAGAGGAAACCAGGTCTTTGATCCTGCATGGAAAAAAGTTGTTCTCGACAAGGGTAAAAACTCCGGCAAGGTGCTGAAGACCTGCTCCTTCATTCCTGAAAAAGAAGACAGGATCATCTTCTGCTCCGATGGCGTATCACAAAGCGGAATGGGAAGTGAAGCCTTTCCTTTCGGCTGGGAAAGGGAGAATATTGCTTCATATGCTGCCTCTCTGGTTACAAGCGAGTCTTCCATTTCAGCAACAATGCTGGCAGGAAAGATTGTTACAATGGCACATAAAAACGACAGCTACAAAGCCAGGGACGATATCAGCTGTGCAATAATATATTTCAGGGAGCCGCGTAAACTCCTGATATGCACAGGTCCTCCATATGAAAAGGAAAAAGATAAAGACCTCTCATTAAAAGTACTGGGCTACAAAGGAAAGGTAATTCTCTGCGGCGGAACGACAGCTGACATTGTGGCCAGGGAACTTAACAGGACTATCATTGACGAACTGATTTTCGAAGATCCGGAACTCCCGCCAGAAAGCTTTCTTGAAGGTATCGATCTTGTTACAGAAGGGATTCTGACTCTTCAGAAGGTCAATGAATTGCTTAAGACATATAATAACAGTGTAAGGCTTGGAAAAGGTCCGGCTGACAAAATCGTAAGACTCATTATGGAAAGTGATGAGATCCATTTTGTAATTGGCACCCGGATCAATATCGCCCACCAGGATCCCAACCTGCCGGTGGATCTTGAGATAAGGAGAACTGTCGTTAAAAGAATTGCCAGACTCCTTGAAGAAAAGTGGCTGAAAAAAGTCACATTCGAATATATCTAGTTCCGCTAACTCTGATTACCTTAAATCCATAAACCTCAGAGCGCTCAAAGGGTTTGGCAAAGATCGCAAAATAATAAATGTCTATGCTTTATCTTTGCGCCCTTTGCGAAGGCTTAACGTGCCCTGAGGTTAATGGTTCTCGATTTCAGCTACTCCCGATGATCATCATCTTCCTGGCTAGCTGCAAGACTAAAATTGTTTGATTATATTAGCCGCTTCAATTCTGAAACCGAACAAAGTGAAAATTTTCTCAATTGCATTATTACTCACAGCACTCTCACTGTATTCTCATGGTCAGGACACAATCAGGCATCCAAGGGTAGGGTTGGTCCTCTCCGGAGGAGGTGCGAAAGGATTTGCCCATGTGGGGGCCCTTAAGGTTATCGAAGAGTCTGGAATACCTGTTGATTATATTACGGGTACAAGCATTGGAAGCATTGTAGGAGGTCTCTATGCAATGGGTTATAACGCTGAAACTCTGGAGAAGGTGATCGGAACTCAAAACTGGGAAGCCTTGCTGAGTAATGAATCCAGACGAGCCTTCATCCCCGCAATCGAGAAAGAGGAAGAATCGAGGTATCTGCTTTCTCTCCCCATACACGCAAAGAAAATTGCAATCCCGGAAGGAGTGCTGAACGGACAGAAAGCGATGGACCTCTTCACCTATTTATCATATGGCTACCACGATGTAACCGACTTTTCACAGCTGCCTGTTCCATTCAAGTGCATTGCCGCTGACATCGCAACTGGTGAGGAGGTTGTACTGGATAACGGATTTCTTCCCCTTGCCATGAGGGCCAGTATGTCTGTACCTGCCGTCTTTGCAGCTTGCAATATAGGAGGACGTATGCTGGTGGACGGTGGAATAATCAATAATTTCCCTGTGGACAGATGCCGGGAAATGGGCGCTGACATAATTATAGGAATTGATATCGGGGATGACTTGATGACAAAGGACAAGATTCAGTCAATACCTGATATGATTACCCAACTGACTACGTTACTGGGCTTCGCAAGAAGTAAAAAAAACAGTGAAAATGTTGATATCCTTATCAGACCTGATATTTCAGGCTATTCCGCCACAAGTTTTAACATGGAAGCCGCAAAAGTCCTGATGGTCAGGGGCGAAGAAGCTGCACGAAAAGTCCTGCCTAAACTGATCAGATTACGTGATTCCCTTGGATTGAAACAGGTAACTAAGATACCTCATATTTTGCCAGATATAAATTCCGGAATCTATGTACATAAAATCGAAGTGGAAGGCACTGATAAAGCCAATATTATAGCAATTCTTGGAAAGATCGGGATTGGAAAAGATAAAAAAACAACTCTGCATGAAATCAGGGAAGGCGTTGAAAGAATTTACGCTACAGGCAATTACCAGAATGTAGATTACAGGATTTCAGGAGGCGATGAAAAAGTTGTAACAATTATGGTAAAGGAAAGTTCCACCAACAGACTGAATGTAGGATTGAATTACAATACTGATCTTAATGCAGCTGCTCTGCTGAATATGACATTCTTCAGCGACCGGGTAAGCGGTTCCAGTTTATCTGTTGATGCTAAATTGTCAACCTCACCTGTATTTGCAGCAAGATATTCACTTGACAGGGGAACCCGTCCGGGATTTATTTCAGCAGTTTCCTATATAGCAGATGAATTATGGGGATATGAGAATGGTCACAAAGTTTCAGAGATAAAAGTGCAGCAGACTAGTGTACAGATCGGAACACAGGCAGTAGTATCCGATATTCTGAGGTTATCGCTCGGCACCTCCGTCGAGTATTTTCATTTTGGTAATGTCATCGGTTTTGTTGACAGTTCAAGTATTAAGAATGATGCTTTTATCAATTACTTCTTAAGAGGTACTCTCGATCAGTTTGACAATTCAAATTTTCCCCACAACGGATGGACGATGAACGGGATCCTGAAAATTGTGACAGACAATGGATGGAGTTATAAAGGACATTCACCTTTCGCAATGCTCGGGATAAACATGAAATTTGCAAAAGAACTTTCAAACAGGGTTGTCCTGCTCCCTTCATTCAACTCGCACATTAGTCTGACATCTGCAGCACCTGTATATTACAGATCCTATATAGGAGGTTTTCAGAAAACTAACTACTTCGGTAATTATATGCCGTTTGCAGGATTGAGACGTATGGAAATAAGTGCTGATAATATAGGCTTTGCCTCCCTGGATCTTCGTATCAGGATGTGGGAAAAAATCTATACAACATTTATTTCAAATATCGGGGTGTATAATAACTCTTTGAAGCCCGATCCTAATTTCATGATCGGAGGAGGGATCTCAGTTGCATATGACAGTGTTGTAGGACCTGTTGAACTAATTCTCAGCACCTCAAATATTAATCATAACCTGACTCCCTACTTTTCCCTGGGATTCTCTTTCTGACAAATCAATCCTGACTCGTCCCCTTAAGGAATTCAACAGACTTTCTGAAAAGGAAGGGCTGAATATCAGGATATGTAAGGTTTCCGGGAAGAGAGTCAGACAATAATATTTCGGCTATTTCAGAGACATCAGGTACCACGCCCATCTCAAAAATCTCTGCATAATAAAGTCTTCCCCACCCTGTCACGCCATCAATTGTAACAGAATAGGTCGCGATACAATCCAGATTGAATCTCATTGCTCCGGTCTCTTCTATAAGTTCCCTGCAAGCTGCACTATCTGAAGTTTCGCCTTCCTCAATATGCCCTCCCGCTATTTCCCAGGTTAAACGGTCCTGATGTCTGACAAAAACCCAGGAGCTCCTGTAAATAGCTGATATAACCGAATAGGTAAGCACCGATTCAGGCTCAAAGGATGGAGCATAAAAATTCACCTCTGTCATTGTGTTTATAGCAATATGTAAAGGAATTTAAAGATAATAACCTAATCAATATTTAAGTATTTTTGCTGACTAATATTCTCAAAATGATCTTAATTGCATTTCTGATATTAACCGAAGTCCTGACCGTGATTGTTCTGAATGACGTATTCCGCAGGCAATCAAAGGCTCTGTTCTCAATTTCTCTCATTATTCATTTTATTATCAGCATATGGCTATGGAAACTGCTCTTTAAATCGATCTCCTATAACAGTTTTTTTGATAATCCTGATCATATCTGGCTGCTCATGAATATGGCCGGTACCATATGCGCAGTGGTTGTTCCCAGGGTAATTTTAAGCGGAGTACATTTTACCGGAAAACTTATCAGGATAAAAAAAGGAGGATATCTGAGGTGGCTTACCAATACAGGGCTTGTAAGCGGCTGTCTGATTTTTTCAATAATTGTCGCCGGGACTTTTTACGGAAGGTTTAATTTCAGGACTGAAAATACCGAGATAAGAATTAAAGATCTGAATATGGACCTTGACGGATTGAGAATTGTTCAGCTTTCCGATATGCACCTGGCCTCTTTCTATAAATATCCGAAGATCCTTAAAAAAGTTATTGATGATGTGAATGCTCTCAGACCTGACCTAATACTTAATACCGGGGATTTCGTAAGTTACGGATGGCGGGAATTTGGATCCAATGACACCATCATCTCGAAATCAGTAAGCAGGTATGGCAATTATGCCGTAATGGGTAATCATGATTTCGGAAATTATCATCCGTTCTTCACGGAGGCTGACAGGCATAATAATGTACTTTTGCTAAATAAGCTGGTAACCTCTTCAGGATATGTTGTACTGAACGATACGAACGCTGTGGTGAAAGTCAAAAATGCAAGAATAGGATTGATAGGAATAATCACAATGGGCAGGCATCCTGATATCGTTCATGGTGATTTAAAAAAAGCATCAGCCGGGCTTGACAGTGTGGATCTCAAGATCCTTTTAAGCCATGATCCCAATCAATGGGAGGAGGATGTTGTCTCAAAGACGGATATTGACATCACCCTCTCCGGGCATACCCATGGTATGCAGATGGGTATTTATACAAAAAATTTCAAATGGAGTCCGGCGAAATATTTTTATCCTCACTGGGGAGGGCTTTTCAGGGAGGGAAATCAGTATCAGTATGTCAACCTAGGACTTGGCGTTCTTGCCATACCCTTTAGGATATGGATGCCTCCTGAGATAACAGTAATAACCCTTAAACGGGAATAATTATTGAATTACAATTACCGGCCAGATAGACCTGACAGTAATTTTGGCATCAATTATGACAAATACTAAATTACTGGAATTAAACTATTTACAGCTTTTAGTTTAGCTATTTTGACCTTAGGGTTTATAAATGTTTTGACAAAATACCTAAGACAATTTAAGTTAATTGCTAAATTGCATCATAACATAATCCCGGTTTAAAATGAAGAATCTCTTTTTAATATTGACGGTCTGCACTTTAGTACTGGCAACTTCCTGCAACTCTCCAAAAACAGAATGGATAAGGATCAACCAGCTGGGCTACAGAACGAATGACATCAAGGTGGCAGTATTTCTGAGTAAAGAAACAGTCACTGTCAGCTCATTCACTCTTCTGGATGCAGTTTCCGGTAAAACAGTAATGACTTTCGACAATCCAACAGCGACTGATCCGCTGGCTCCCTTTGCCTCGTGTTACAGGCTTCCTTTCACAAAATACACAAAACCCGGAACCTACAGGATAGTTGCGGGGAAAGCAATCTCTCCAGACTTCCGTATAGGTGACGATGTTTATGATGAAACTGCCGATTTTCTTCTTAACTACATGAGGCAGCAGCGATGCGGATATAATCCTTACCTTAAAGATTCATGCCATATGGCTGATGGCTATGAGATATATGGCAAAAATGATGATTCAGCTCATGTTGATGCCACTGGTGGCTGGCATGATGCGGCTGATTATCTGCAGTATGTAGCCACCTCTGCCAATGCTACTTACCAGATGCTTTTTGCTTATTCGGAGAATCCAGGATCATTTGCTGATGAATATCTTGCCAATGGACTTCCCGGACCGGATGGAGTACCAGATGTTCTGAACGAAAGCAAATGGGGTCTTGACTGGCTCCTGAGAATGAATCCTGAACCTGAAAGAATGTATAACCAGATTGCTGATGACAGGGACCATGTAGGCTTCAGATTCCCGAACCACGATTCTGCCAATTATGGTAAAGGTAAAGAACGGCCTGTATATCTGTGCACGGGCAAACCGCAGGGATTGTTCAAACATAAGAACAGGGCTACCGGAATTGCCTCTACAGCCGGTAAGTTCTCTTCTGCTTTTGCCATTGGATCAGAGGTATACAAAAATATAAATCCTGAATTCTCCGGACAGCTTAAGAAAAAGGCGGCAGAAGCTTTTGAATACGGACTCAAAAATCCGGGTGCGTGTCAGACAGCACCCGGAACGGCTCCATACTTTTACGAGGAAGATAACTGGGTGGATGACATGGAGCTGGCTGCAGTTGAATTATATAATCTGACAGGCCAGGTGAAATATCTTGAGTATGCAACCGGCTTCGGTCGCCAGGAGATTACAACCCCCTGGATAGGGAAAGATACTGCCCGCCATTACCAGTGGTACCCTTTTGTGAATATGGGACATCCGGGAGTTGCCAGAAACCAGGTATCTGACAATAACAGTGAATTTGCAGGATATATGAAAAAGGGGCTTGATCTGACAATGGGAAAAGCAGAAAAAAATCCTTTCCTCATCGGAGTTCCATTCATCTGGTGCTCAAATAATCTGGTAGCTGCAATACTCACTCAGGCACACCTGTATTCGGAAATCACCGGTGACTATACATATGCTGAACTGGAAGCTGCACACAGGGACTGGCTGTTCGGATGTAATCCCTGGGGTACCAGTATGATCGTCGGCCTGCCGGAAAATGGTGATTACCCAAAGTACACTCACTCATCATACGTATCCAGGGGAGGACAGGTAGATGGAGGTCTGGTTGACGGTCCTGTCTATTCGACAATCTTCAGATCACACAGTAAATACATTACAATGACCAATAAGGATGTTTATGCCGACGTTCAGCCAGATATTGCAAACTATCATGATGATATTACTGACTATACCAGCAATGAATGCACTATGGACGGCACCGCATGTCTTGTTTATTACCTTTCAGCAATGCAGAACAGGTCGAAAAACATCTGCGGGAATCCTGATATTACAATGCTGAAGGGGGCCGTCGTAAGAATGGATTCCACTGCAAAGGATATCTACCTCTGTTTCACTGCACATGAGTTCACTGATGGTTTTGACCATGTAACAAGAACTTTAAATAACCATAAAATCAAAGCATCATTTTTCTTTACAGGTGATTTCTGCAGAACGCCTGCAAATAAGAAAATTATAGAAAAACTTAAAACAGACGGACATTATATCGGCGCCCATTCAGATAAACATCTGCTATACTGTTCATGGGAAAACAGGGACTCACTTCTCGTTACAAAAGATGAATTTCTTTCTGACCTGAAAAATAACTATAAAGAACTTGACAGGCTGGGTGTTTCAAAAACCAGGGCACAGATATTTTTACCTCCATATGAGTGGTATAATGACAGCATTTCATTGTGGACAAGTGAGTCAGGACTGAAACTGGTCAATAACTCGTCAGGCACTATTACGAACCAGGACTGGACCTTCCCTGATAAAGGGAAACCGTATTTTTCAAGTGATTCCCTTATGAAAAACTTCCTTGCTTACGAAAAAAACAGAGGAATGAATGGGTACATAATGCTTATTCATCCGGGTACTGATCCCAGGAGAACTGATAAGTTTTATCTTCAGCTTGATTCAGTCCTTAATTATCTTGAATCAAGAAATTACAGCTTTCGTTCATTTACGGGAGTAAACTAACCCCCAGAAGTAATTAATGCATAACGAAGAGAAAACCTACCAGTTACAGAATATTGAGTTCAGAGTAGTTTATTCAGGAAGAAGAACGCTGGGAATAAGTGTTCTTCCGGATTCTTCAGTTGTAGTAAGAGCTCCATACCGGGCATCTCTTAAAACAATCCACAGGATAGTTCAGGAAAAAGCCGGATGGATCATAAAACACAGAGACAACTATACTCTTAAAGCTGGCAGAAAGCTGAATGGGTCACTGACTGACGGAGAGAAACAACTCTTCCGCGGAAAGGATTTTATGCTTCTGATAATTCCTTCCTCTAAACCATTTGTCCGTTTTAATTATGATACAATTGAGATCGGAATTGATAAAACTGATGACAAACAGGCAATTAAGAGACTTTTATATAAGGGCTACAAATCTGAAGCAGCAAAAACTTTTCCTGAGATGCTGCACACATCATTAAAAGCCCATGAAAATCAATCATTTAAACCCACAAGCCTGGTTATCCGGTCTATGAAGAGCCGTTGGGGAAGCTGTTCGAAGAAAGGTATAATTACCCTTAGTACCGAACTCATAAAGCTGCCTGATATTTTTATTGAATATGTTATTGTCCATGAGTTATGCCATCTCAAACACCATAACCATGGAAAAGAGTATTATAAACTCCTGTCAGAGCTATTTCCTGATTGGAAGCAGGTCAGAAAAGATCTCAGGGGATATATTCACTAAGTGCCTTAATGACAAGCTACTGTACTTATGCTATATTTGTATAGACAGCCTGAACATCATCATCATCTTCAATCCTGTCGATCAGCTTTTCAATATCGGTAAGCTGCTCTTCAGTAAACTCAACCTGGTTGAGAGGCACTCGTTTAAGGGTAGCCTTATTCACCTCTATACCAAGGCTTTCGAGAGTATTTGACAAGATGCCGAAATTAGTATAATCGCCATAGATATAAATCCGCCCGTCAACATTCTCTATCTCTTCCAGTCCCGATTCGATCAGTTCCAGTTCTATCTCATCCGGATTTTTGTCTTCCGGAAGGTCAAATTCAAATACTGCCTTTCGTGAGAACATGAATTCGAGCGATCCTGTCGGAACCAGTGATCCGCCGGATTTATTGAAATATGATTTCACATTTGCTACTGTCCTTGTATTATTATCGGTAGCACATTCAACAAAAACAAGAACACCATGAGGCCCTTTCACTTCATAACAGATCTCTGCAAAATTTTCTGAATCCTTACCCGAGGCACGCTTTATTGCAGCTTCAATATTGTCTTTAGGCATATTCTGTGCCTTGGCATTCATTATTGCAGTCCTGAGCTTCGCGTTCAGATCAGGGTCGCCCCCTCCTTCCTTGGCTGCAATTGTAATGTTCTTTGCCAGTTTCGGAAATAATTTTGACATTTTATCCCATCTCTTCTCCTTTGATGCCCGTCTGTATTCAAATGCTCTTCCCATAATATTGTTTTAAATTTGGTGGCCCAAAAGTAACAACCTTAAATTGTATTTTGATAAGGTTAGTCTAAAAAAAATTCAGATCTCATATTCCTGACCTCTTGCCGGAATTTCAACGTTACTGTATCCTTCACCTGTAAGAGTTTCAACATATTTCCGTTGAGTCTCGTACTCTCCGTGTACAATAAAGGTTTTCTCAAGTGCGCTTTTATCCTGGCAGCCAAGAAAGCCAATCATCTCTCTGTAATCTCCATGTCCGCTGTAGGATTCAATTTTTTTCACTTCTGCCTTCACCTCATAGACATTCCCGTGTATTGATACCTCCCTATCACCCCGGCCAATCCTTGCTCCTAGTGTTGTCGGTGAACAATATCCGACGATTAGGACTGTATTTTTCGGATCGGTAATATTATTTGCCAGGTGGTGTTTTACCCGGCCGGCTTCCATCATACCTGATGCTGAAATTATAATACAAGGCTTTTTATGATCATTCAGCTTTTTTGAATCTTCCACCCTGGTTATATAATAAAGGTTATCAAACCCAAACGGATCAGGATCTTTTTCAAGAACAGCTGCAAAATTATCGTTGAAACATTCAGGATGCATCCTGAATACTGTTGTTGCATTAACGGCGAGTGGACTATCAACATAGATATCAATTTTCGGCAGTCGGTGCTGATTTGAAAAATTATTCAGTGCAAAGACTATTTCCTGAGTCCTGCCAACACTGAAAGCCGGAATAATCAGCTTCCCGCCTTTATTGACGCATGTATCTACAACAACGTCAAGAAGCTCCTCTTCTGCTGCCTTTACATCCTTATGCAGCCTGTCACCATATGTGGATTCAGTTATAAGGATATCCGCCTGCGGAAAAGACTGTGGTGCAGCAAGAATGGGATCAGCCGGTCTCCCTATATCTCCGGTATATGCTATCCGTCTTTTCTGACCGTTTTCATTTATTTCTATATTCGCTACTCCACTGCCGAGCATGTGGCCGGTATTGGTGAATTTTACCTTGATATTGTCATCAATCCTGAACTTCATATTATTGGGAACACCAATAAACAGACCCATGGCGGCAGCTGCATCCTGCTGGGTATAAATCGGGGTTACAAGTGGAAGCCCTTTTTTTGCCCTTCTCTTATTGAAAGTTATTGTATCATGCTCCTGAATAAATGCCGAATCTGCAAGCATTAATGCACAGAGATCCCTGGTCCCGTTTGAACATATCACTGATCCGCGAAAACCCAGTTTATACATGTATGGTATTAATCCGGCATGATCTATATGGGCATGTGTAAGAATAATATGATCTATCCTGGATGGATCAAACATCAGATCACGGTTCAAGCTGTCTGTTTCCAATCCTTTTCCCTGAAACATACCACAATCGAGAAGTAACCTTTTTCCTGAATTTGTCGTTAAAAGATGCTTACTGCCTGTGACCTCTCTTGCTGCTCCTATAAATTTTATTTTCATTCTTATTTAGATTATTTTATAAAAAGACTAAGTATCATTACACCCGCCAATCCGGTAACACCTATTGAAGTTTCCATTATAGTCCATGTTTTCAGTGTATCCTTTACACTCAGATTGAAGTATTCCTTAAAGAGCCAGAAACCTGAATCATTTACATGACTGCACATCAGGCTGCCGGAGCCAACGGCAAGAACCATCAGCTCATGATTAACATCCGTTCCTGTTAACAGAGGCATTACTATGCCTGCTGCCGTCAGACCAGAGACTGTGGCTGAACCGATGCAGATGCGCAGAACGGTGGCAATAAGCCATCCCAGGAATAGTGGCGACAGAGTTGAGTGGCTCATAAGTCCTCCAATATAACTGCTTACACCGCCATCGACAAGAACCTGTTTAAGAGATCCTGCCCCGGCAATCAGCAGCATGATCATTGCAATACTTAACACTGAATGTGAAAGAGATTTCATTATTTCCGTCATATTCTTTCCCCTGGCTATTCCAAGAAAATATATTGCTGACAGTACAGAAATAAGCATGGCTATGACAGGATTTCCAACAGATCCGAGAATTTTCCTGACTATATTATCGTCAGGAAGAATAAAGCCTGCTATTGTCGAGGAAGTTATCAGAATAACCGGTAAAAGTGCCGATATTATACTGGTCCGGAAACCAGGCATCTCATCATCGGATAAAACTTTCTGATTTACAAACTCTGCCAGAGGTTTGGCATTTACTCTGCTTAGAAACCGAGCCAGTAAAGGTCCGGAGACAAGTATTGTAGGCACTGCTATTGCCAATCCATAAAGCAATGTTTTTCCCAGATCAGCATTGAACATTGCAGTCAGAGCAGTTGGGGCAGGATGAGGAGGCAGGAACCCATGGGTAACAGAAAGAGAGGCAAGCATTGGCAATCCGACATAGAGCAGCGGCAGCCCGGTAGTAGCTGCAATAGTAAAGACAAGAGGAATCATAATGAAGAAGCCGATTTCATAAAAAAGAGCAATCCCGATAATAAAACCGGCCAGCATAAGAGAGATCTGGATATTTCCGGAACGCAGATTACCAACTAACCTTGTTGTTATTCTCTGTGCCGCTCCGCTCTCGGAAACGAGCTTTCCAAGCATAGCCCCGAACCCCAGTACAGGGACAATAACTCCCATCGTACTCCCGATTCCCTTCTGGATTGACTCCACTGCTTTGTCGACAGGCATCCCAACGGCAATAGCTACTGAAATTGAGACAATTATAAAAGACAAAAAAGGATTAAGCTTTAATACGAGTATAAGAAGCAGAAAGAGACATATTCCAAGGATGACGATAAATAATGGCATATGATCAGTAAAACTATTGTTTATGAAATAGGCAATAGCAAATATAACAAAAAACAGAATGGTAAATGTAGGGCCCAGATGCATCCTGACTTACCAATGTGACTCCTCTAAATCGAGACATTGCGTCGTTATGGTGTTATTGAAATTGACCGCAAGTTTATATCTTTGATATCCTGTGTCTGCTTTCTAGAAGATGCAGGGAAGGCAGCTATGATATCAATTCAAAAAAGTAAAAAATGAATATTCTTATTAAGATTTTATTCACTGGTGCGGTATTATGCTGCAGTGCATTTCAAAGTTCCATTCCGGAACAGTTTACCCAACCTGGCAGTCCGGATTCCCGAAAGAACTCCGGATTAAAGCGTCCGAACATACTGCTTATTATGACGGACCAGCATAACGCCGAATATCTTCATTGTCTGGGGAAAACATTTCTTAATACACCAAATTTGGATGCCCTGGCGAAACAATCGGTTATTTTCCGGTCGGCTTATTCACCTTCTCCCGGTTGCGGACCATCACGTGCTGCTGTTTTCACGGGTCAGTACCCTTTTCAGAATGGTGTCTTTACAAACTGGGTACCTGTAAAAAGAAGCTCAATATTACTAACTGAACAACTTAAGCGCGGCGGGTATTATAATATTGCTGTAGGGAAGCTATATCTCGCACCTGTTGATTCTTCCCACGGATTCGATTACAGGAAGATTTGTGATTCACCTCATGATCTCTATAATAAAAAAGAGGTCGAAACAAACGACTATTTACCATGGGCAGCCGGGGGGATGGGAATTGGCGTTGACAAGCTCGTGGAAAAAGCCGGCGAGAGTGAACGGTCAGCTGTAGATGATACATTTTTCTGGCTTGGAAAACAGTGGGCTGATGAAAAATACCACATGACAACCTGGACAGGTAATGAGGCTGTGTCTGTTATTAAGAACTATGCGGAAGATAAACCTTTTTTCATGCATGTCTCGTTTTTCGGACCACATCACCCCTATTCTACCTGTGAACCATGGAATTCAATGTACGACCCAAAGGAGGTACCTTTACCCTATACATTAGGACAGGTGCAGGCAGGAGCCCAGAAGGGCTTTCATACAAACTGGACCGAGTCGCAATGGCGTGAAATAATAGCAAGATACTCAGGTAATATAAGCGCTATTGATTTTCAGGTCGGCCGCATAATTGCTGCATTGAAGGAAAAAGGATTATGGGAGAATACCATTGTTGTCTTTACATCCGATCATGGGGATCATATGGGCGATTACTCACAGATTGGCAAAGGAACCATGCTTGAAAGCAGCGTGCGTGTGCCATTCTTCATCAAGCCCACAGGTACCGGATTAGCCACTAAAGAATGTCCTGATGTAATTAGTCTGATTGACCTTTATTCAACTTTTCTTGATTATGCAGGAGTAAAAAATGCTGCACCGAATGATTCCAGATCACTAAGGGGACTGTTAACAGGTGAAACAACATGGCAGGATAAAACATTTTCATCGATGTGCTCTGCCGATGGCCGAAATGGTCAGGTTATGTATATTGACAAAAACTTCAAATGCGTCGGTTTTTTAACTGATGGCATTTTGAAGGTTGAACTCTATGACAGGAATGAACCGGTGGCCGATCAGCATAACCTTGCAGATAATTACGCTTATGCCGATATCAGAAATAATATGAAGGATAAACTGGAAGAGTGGCTCAGGGTCAATTTAAAAAATTAAAGGAATGATTAAACTATTAAGGTACACTCCAATAATATTGCTGATGATATCATTTCAGGCAAATGCACAGGGTAATCTACCTCAGGGAGAATCCAATCTATCTTTTAATGTATTGCCAGGATTCATCAATCCCCCAAAAGGATACGGTGAAGTTCCTTTCTACTGGTGGCAGGGAGATACCCTTACCCGTGAACGTATTTTATGGCAGCTGGATCAGCTTTCCAATAAATGTATCTCGAGTCTTCAGATAAATTACTCGCACCGTGACTACGGCGGACTGACATACGGCCTGTCAAACCCAAGCAAGCCTCCGCTTTTCTCTGAAGCATGGTGGGATCTTTTCAAATGGTTTGCAGCGGAAGCAGGTAAACGGGATATGACTATCAGTCTAAGCGATTATACTATCGGAGTAGGTCAGGGCTACTCTATGGACGAAGCAATAAACAATATCCCCGAACTCAACGGTTCAATACTCAAATGCTCAACCTTCATATTCTCCGGCAGAATAAATCAGAAAATGCCGGATAATCTTCTGACTCTAACTGCCTACAGGATCAGTCATGACAGCTCCATAATTGCTGATAGCAGAAAGGATCTGCTTCCACTTGTCAAAGATGGAAACCTGTTATGGAACTCCGGCAGGTCAGTATGGAAAGTTATTTGTGTATTTCCTGAAAAGGTAACTCCTTCCTTTGATCCAATGAATCCTCAGAGCGGAAAGGCATATAACAATTATTTCTTCGACAAGTTTGAGCAGGCATTGCCTGACAAGGGAACGGGAGCCCTTAATTTCTTTTCTCCGATGAACTGAATTTCAGATTAAGCGGCAACCTCTGGAACAACGGGTTTGCAGAAGAATTTAAAAAACGGAAGGGTTATGATATTGTCCCTTTTCTCGATAAGCTTTTTGTCAATGCCGGGACTGAATCACCAAAAATAAAACTTGATTATAATGATGTGATTGTCAGTCTCAGCGAGGAGAATTTTTTTGAGCCTGTCTACCGTTGGCATCAGGACAGGGGACTGATATTCGGATGCGATCATGGCGGACGTGGAAGAGATGTAACCGAATTCGGTGACTATTTCAGGACGCAAAGATGGAATCAGGGTCCGGGCTCGGATCAGCCAAGACTATCAAAGGATATAATAAAGGCAAAGGTTGCCTCATCAATAGCGCATTTATATAAGAGGCCACGCGTCTGGCTTGAGGGTTTTCACAGCAGCGGATGGGGAACTTCCTCCGCTGACGTTACTGAAGCTATTTCTGCAAATTTTGTTGCAGGGTACAACCTCCTCTCATTTCATGGTCTGTACTACTCAACAATTGGAGGATGGTGGGAATGGGCGCCTCCTGACAACCATTTCAGGATGCCATACTGGAAACAGATCGATCCTCTTATGAAATATGTTGAACGTCTCTCCTACCTTTTATCACAGGGCTATCATAATTGTGATGTGGCTATAATTTATCCAACTGAACCGGTTGTGGCAGAGATGGATGGTGAAAAATCTGTCGACCTGGCTTTTAAGACCGGCGAATATTTATATGATAAGGGTATTGATTTTGATTTTATTGATTACGAATCAATTGCCAGATCAGAGGTTAAGAATGGGGAACTGAATGTTTCTGATGAGAGATATAAAGTGTTGATTATACCTTCAATGAAAGCAATTCGTTACAGTTCACTAAAGAAAATTGAAGAGTTCAGGAATGGAGGCGGTGTTGTGGTAAATATAGGAGCTATTCCGGAAGCCACAGAGAAAGACGGAATGAATGACCAGGAAACAGCAATACTGGTAAAAAAGATATTTTCATCAGGACCGGCAATGATTCAGTGCAATGATGCTATAGAGGTGCCTTCAGCTATTGAAGGAAGATATGATGCAGGTTTCAAAATTGTGACCAGAGTAACAGAGCGACCTTATGTAATGCATCGTGTTATAGGGAAAAAGGAGGTATACGCACTCTATAATTTCGCTGAAGGGAGCAGATGCTTTTTCAGGTCGAAGGGCAATGTACAGCTTTGGAATCCATGGAATGGAACAGTCGCTTCATTATCAGATTACTCCATTCAAACCGTTGATGGAACTGAAGTAACTTTACCACTTACTTCCAAAGAGATACAGATAATTGTCATTGATCCGGAAAACTCCGGATCCGCAGGTAAGATCACGGTCAAAAAAGTCCTGAAGGAATACGATCTGGATAACAAATGGGAGTTCGAATTAAAGCCTTCACTCGATAACAGATGGGGCGATTTCAAACTACCTGCTTCCAATGAGTTGCTGGGAGCAGAAGTAAGAGAGATGAATTTTTCCGAAGATCATGGATATACCGGTGAAAAATTAAGCTTCGATACATCATGGAAAAGAATTACATGTGGCTTTGGAGTACAGTTTCTTAAACTTGGACCGTTGGAGCGGCTCCCCTCACAGGAGGAGATTCAAAACCTGTATCCCGACCAGGCCGGCAAACCAGTATCAGTTGCTGGAAAAACATATCAGGCGGAAGATTATTCCTTTTCATGGCAACTTGGTGTACCTGGCGATTACGGTCACCAGGGTTACCATGGATTGAAAGGAGAAATGTATGATAACTTCATTCGTCTCGGAGCCACAGAAGATGTCAGAATGTCGTTGAAAAGAGTCCCTGAGGAGAGTGGAAATTACTATGCTATGATATCATCAGTAATTGCTCCCAGGAATGGGTCATACGAACTACTCACCGGAGAGATTAAACCTGCATTACTCTATGTGAACAGAATACAGTGTGATGTAAACAGCAAGAATATCTCACTGAAAAAAGGAGCTAATTCCCTGCTGATTATATACGATAAAGCTTGCGAAACTTATCTGCTCTTCAGGGACCCTGAAATACAGAGACCCTCCAGTATACAGGTTTCAATGCGATGGTATAAAGATTATGGAGTGCTTCCTTTTGCCTTTGCTGCAGAAAAATAAAAGCGGTCTGTTTGCTTTTGAATCTGCTCCCGGAATGAAATCCCTCCGGTTTTCTGCTTATGGCAAAACTGAGGCCTGGATAGACGGAATAAAAACTGAAGTTATTCCTGGGAATACTGATCCTGACGGGCTGACTGAATTTACTGTGACTGCTAAATCCATTAACAAGGATGTTTCCCGTGTTGTGATAAAAATTCAATTTATACCAGGATATTACGGCGGTGGAGCCATTCCAGGATATATCAGGCAGACATGCGGTAATGGCGAGATAAGTCCTGGCGACTGGTCAAATATTGACGGGTTAAAATCTTATTCAGGGGGAGCCCGGTACAGGAAGAACATAACTTTAGATTCCTTTGCTTTAAAAAACAAACTTGAATTAGATCTTGGCGATCTGGTCTCTTCCGCCGAACTGTTCATCAATGGGAAGAGTGCCGGCATCAGGCTTTCTCCTCCATGGACTTTCGATATTACTGAATATGTGACAGAAGGAAAAACGATATTGAAGTTTTGATCTATAATACACTGGCTAACAATTACGTAGCAGTGCCATCCAGGTTCATGGGAAGTATCAGATCAGGATTGATGGGGCCTGTAAAAATCAGGGTAACCAGTCCGGAATAAAAGGATTTTTTGGAGCCGGTTACAATTTTTTTTTAACGTGTCTGGATAAGGGCATCGCCTTGTTGTAGTGTCTCAGTGGCAGTTGAAAAAGAGCATTGCCTTGTTGCCTTCAGGTCAGAAAATGTTTGTCAACGTAGCTTTGAAAAACATGTTTATACTGTTCACTTACAGGGATATAAACCTTGCCATCAAAAACAATCCTGCTGCGCTCAATTACCGATATCCTTGAAAGGTTGACAATATATGACCGATGAACCCTCATGAATCGCTCTGCCGGCAATTGCTCCTCAATGGCTTTCATGCTCAATAATGTGATAACAGGCTTCGAATCAGAAAGATGAATCCTGATATACTCGTTCATTCCTTCAATATATTTAATATCGTCGAAGTTGATCCTTAATATTTTATAATCTGACTTGATAAAAAGAAAATCTTTGTCTGCCCTGACTATCTCTGAATTATCGAGCTGCTTATCAAACCATATTTTCACTTTGTTTGCCGACTTCAGAAAATCACCATAACTGACTGGCTTAAGAAGATAATCGACAGCATCAACCCGGAATCCCTCAAGGGCATATTCGCTATATGCTGTTACGAAAACAATCATAGGGGCATTATCAAGCGATTTGACAAAATCCATCCCGCTGAGATCAGGCATATTTATATCAACATAAATAAGATCAATTCTATCGGTTTTCAGAATGTCAATAGCTTTTAATGCACTGTCGAATGCCCCGGTCAATTCCAGAAAAGGTGTTTTTTCAATGTAACCGGAAAGCTGCTTAAGAGCCAGCGGTTCGTCATCGATGGCTATACATCTTATCATAGCGGTATAGAAAGATTTACTGTGAACTGATCCCTACTGTCGATAATATCCATAATATAACTGGTCCCATAAAGCAGCGTTAATCGCTTCCTCGTATTTTCGATCCCAATTCCCGAGAATTCATCATTCCGGCCTGCAGCGGGTTTACTGTTTTTAACAGCCAGAAGCAGGCGTTCTTCTCCAATAACCAGGTCAATTGCTATGAATGATTCATCAAGATAGCTTACTCCATGCTTGAATGCATTCTCAATCAATGAGGTAAAAAGCAAAGGTGGAAGCGACCTGTCGGGTATTACAGAGGGTATATTCATTGTAATTCGTACCTTTTCGTTAAATCTCAGTTTCATAAGATTTACGTAGCTCTCAAGAAACTCAACTTCTTTCTTTATGGTTGTCTTTTCTGTCTCGGTTTCGTACAGAAGGTACCTCATCATTTTCGACAACTTTATGATGGCTTCTTTTGCTTCCTCAGAATTTATATCTATAAGTGAGTGGATATTATTCAGTGTATTCATGAAGAAATGGGGGCTAACCTGATTTCGCAGCAGGACTAGCTGATTAGCCACATTCTCCTTTTCAAGCCGTACTTTTTCATTTTCCGATTCTATCAGCCGGAGGCCTGATCTCAGTCCGGTATCAAAACCAACTATCATTACCGACATGATCAGGAAATTAGCAAAAGGCGGCATCGGCCGTGGCTGCCTGGGCAAAGGACGCCGGGGATCTTTCATTGATTCAACAAATTCCTGTGAATGACCGGGAGGGGGTGGTCTCTGCTCCTCATATTCCCTGGCTGCTAATTCGCGCGGAGGAACTTTTTTGATAGTTGTATCATATAGAAATGATCCTACAGTGAGTAGGGTGATAGTAACGAGAACCGTCCCAACATAAAGTATCCAGCGGCCTCTGAAAAGAAATTTTGGTACGAAAATAAACCTGTTCAGAATAAACAATAATGAAAGAGGTACCAGGATCTCTACCTGGTTTCGCACGCTGCGCCATACCGAATTGTTGAAGTCATCCCTGAACAGGATCGGGGTTATAATCAGAACCATCCATACAAAAATTACAAGTATCGGCTCAGATAATTTTATGATCCTTGTATATATCTTCATATTCATCTAATGCCTGTAACTCTCTGTTTTTAACGATTCCCGTTCACTGAACCACAATTTGAATGTTTTTTAAAGATACAATTAATGATAATATCTAACCTAAAGTGACAGAACAAGTGAACAGCGCTGACTTACATGCTGCTTCAGTTGTAACAGGGCTGCATCAAAACCGCTTATGCCATTTCTCAGGAAAGTATAACCGGCTTCCTCTTTCTCAACTGATTCCCTGATCAGATCGTAATAGTAATCATACGTCACCTGAACCTTTGAAGATTCAAAAACTGCTGATGTGAAGCTCCTTGCATATTGCTTATAAAGTGAATAGTATAAAAGATCGGATGCAACATAGCTTATCATAGGCCATTGATCACTTACCCCGCTGAGATCAAGATTTATTGCACCACCCTGTTTCCCTGTCTGAAGAGCTTCATTGTTATCCCAGGGAATCCATATAAAGCGCTTTAAATCAGGATCATTATAAAGATAGTAGTTATGTGGCATCCTGCCATATGAATCCCAGTTCTGCATTACTGTATTAGCCGCCAGCCATTTAATAAAGAGATCCATGTCTATCTCAGATTCAAGCAATACTCTCCATGCAGCCGGATCCGATATCCGGGTCCCGCTGTGTAACGCATCATAAAGCGCTTTAATATCAGACCAGTCGCTCGATTCTTCATTTGTCTTCTTATAAAAATCCGCAGTATTGTATGTGCCGCTGCCAAAACTTGCTGCTGTCCCTTCCGGCTTGTAAAGATTGCCGTCATTAATTGCAAACTGAGTGGGAATTACTGTATCATCCACCTCTTCCACCAGAGTATACAGTCCAAAATACTGTGATCCATTTCCATAGTTTATATATACCTCGTAATAGGCCGATTTTGCACAGGGTATACCAAACTCACGAAACAAGTCACCCGCAACCTTCTCACGCATAAAAGACTGATCCTCAAAATTATTATTCAGGTTCAGTTGCTTGAATCCGTAAAACCTTTGATTAAGAATCCCGGGATAGGTATCCTCATACTGGTCAAAATCCAGCTTGAAGGAATATTTCTTAATACCAGCGGAGATTGTTGACCGAAGACTTGAATTCCCTTTTACCCTGATCCCTGTTTTGTACCATTGCTTATTCCCATAAAAAAAATCACAGGGCACCCAGATTGGTTCAAAGGTGCCATCCAGATTGTTGCCGGGTGCGGAATGAGGCATCCCAGCAAGATCTTCCTGGATGGCTGCCCAGTCTTCACTGCTGATCACAATATCCAACCGCTGAACGGCATCCTCCGGAAATACTTTGTCATAATCAGGGTCAACAGAATTTCCATGAGTGGCATCAGTCCAATCCGGGGTATCTATAACTATCTGTTCTTCAAGTGATTTTTCACAGCCATAAAACCTCAGGCTTAATAGAATAATGACTATTATATAATTTCTTTGCATATGTTTTCTTTTTTCACAATTGATCCAATTCAGGCATATGTGTCTATAAAAACTATGGCGCTTATATAGTGCACTGGCAGATACCGGATATATTTCTACCTGCTTCAGGTTAAAATCTACTTATTCCCTTCTCCACCGGGTTTAGATGGTCGTGATGATTTTTCAAGTTCCTGGTATTTTAAGAACAATTCCTTAGTCATTACCTGCTTAATCTTCTCATCGCGGGCTTTCTCCAGTGGCTCAATTTTTGATTTAACAGGCGGAGCAGGAGTATTTTGCTGCAGGTCCTGTCTTAACTTATCCATTCCTTTAAAAAACTCCCTGAAGGCTCCCATGACCGTCTCACTCTGACTGGAATTCAGGGAGAGTGGCTTAATGATCATTTCATCTACAATTTTCATCCTCTCTTCTGATGATGGAGGTTTATGACAATCCTTGTTATCCTTTCCGGGAGGAGGAGCGAGAGCTCTTAACTTTTCGGGATCAAAACCGGCTGCAATTATTGCATCCCCTGGTTTCAGGTGCCGGATGAATTCCTGCAGTCCTGAATTTTTCATGAATCTCCTTAGCCTGGTCCGCAGTCAATTTTGATGGAGAGTAACCTGAAAGGATAGTTTTTATCTGAGCTTTTTGTTCGGATGTTATTGTCACAGGAGCCTCATGAGGCATTTGTCCTGTCACTGTCTTTTCCTGAGAGAAACTCCTTGCATTAATTAAAGTCATTAGAAGTATCAGGATAAGAATGAAACTTTGGCAACTTGATTTACGCATAATTTCTGTTATCATGGCATCTTAATTTAAAGTTCTGTTTACTGAAACAAAACTATATTCAAAAAGATAGCCATGCAAAAAGATTCAACAGACGGGTAGTTTTTCCCTGTGGAATCAGGAATTTTACATGTTAACCAAACTTCTGCTTTTATATATTTTATAATCATAGGATAAAAACGGTGCTGTGCCCCGCTTACACCTCCCTTATCATACATGGGTCAGGTTTTAATAAAATGATATAGCGCCCCTACGGGGCTTAAAGTCAGTGTCGAAGCGCAGCAGCAGGGCGATGCCCTGCTTTATAGTATTTGAGGCCTACGGCCTTAAGTACTTCCGAATATCTCATGCTCAACCGGAAAGGATATCCTTAGCTTAACCTTGTTAAGACCATATTACAAAACAGGGCATCGTCCCGTTCATGCCTCCAACATCTTATCATAGCCCCGTAGGGGCGACATACAATAAAACAGGGCAACGCCCTGTTCGTGAATACTCACCGGATTGGAGCCCCGTAGGGGCGTGAAACCACATCATGAGATTATGCAGCTTACCATCCCGCCAGACGAGAAATGATCCGGGATTTAGTACCCCATATGAATTTCACTGAGGGACTTAACCGCCCTGTCAGAGAAAAAGTCACATGCTGCAAAAACTCTGAATTGGCCACCCTCTTCACCTGGCTTTCCCTTGATGAGAAGAAATTCCTGCTGGTCATTCCTGTTAAAAATTTCCGAATACGAAAAGGCACACCTGTAACCATCAATTCCTGCCAGACAGAGCATTCCTGTTTGCAGATTCTCCCTGCTGATGGGGTAATATTTTATGATAAGGTCCTTTAAAAGGATACCTGAAAAAGGCGTGGTACTATGAATACCCCTGCCCCTGCCATAGAATATTGTATTGAAAGTCTGAACGTTGATGTTATTTGGCAATGCAGTAATGACATCTGCCTTCTTCAAAGCTTTAAAAACAGTGATGTCAGGAGAGTTCATATCACTCATATTCCTGTCAACCTTAAAGGAAAGGGGACATGATCTAACCGTTATTCTGACCGGGGAGGAAATATTCCTTTCTGTTACAAGGTCATTCCCGGCAACTATCTTACTCTCAGCAGGCAGAGGCCACAGATCTTTTGTTTTTGAAGGTACTATCCTTGCTACATCTGAAGCAATTATTATCCTGTGCAGATTGTTGGGATAATAGATTTCACCCCAGCTGAAAAAAACTTTCTGCCCTTTGTCATTCTCTATTTCGATATAAAGATCTATAATTGGTTTAAACTCCGCACTGTTTTCTTTATTAAGAATTCTTTCATTCAGGATATCGAAAAGCGAATAACCATCATACCTGTAGGCTCCGACAAACCTGTCCGAACCGGCACTGTCCAGCAGTGCTTCCTTCACAATGACAGAATGTTTTTGAAGCTTAGTAAAATCGACTGCCCCGGGATTGGAAATCTCACCTTCAATAACCAGATCCCTTACAGGAAGGGCAAATGTTTCTGTATTGTCATAAAAATTATTGGTCATATCTGCAGTATCAATTAATTGTTTATCTGTTCCAGGATGTTCTGAGATCTTTTGTTTTTCATCATTTCTGCATGAGAAGATACTTAATAAAAGAAAAAGGAAGATTGTTGACTGCTTCATAGATTCAGATTTTATTGTTCTTTCAATATATTGGAAAAGGACTTTTTCTGTACATTTTACCTGTCTCTCTCATGAATAATATTACCAGCCTCTTAACCTTTGGTCCATTCGAGTTAATCTTAATATCCATTGAATTTAAAATTCCTGCAATTTAGAAGGAAGGACTCAATAGGTTTTTCAAAGGACTGTGCAAAGGAGTTTTCAAAAAGTCATCTCAACAAAGTTATCATTTTCAGATTACAGGAATGTGACTATTGTCAGACATTGAATTATTTTTTGCATCTTGAAATGTAAAATAATATTCTAATTTTAACTGTTGCTTTTTCAAACCTGGATAATTCTTCTGTGATGAAACTGATTTGGATCCATATTCTGATCTTTTATACAATTGCTTCGGTTACAGCTTCCGGACCTGAAAAACCGGCTTTAAAACTGTGGTATAATCAGCCTGCCAAAGAATGGATGCAATCGACTCCTGTAGGAAACGGCCGACTCGGCGCAATGATTTTCGGAGGAATAAATAATGACCGGATTGCACTTAATGAGATAACAATGTGGGCGGGTCAGCCGGATCCAAAGCAGGAAGTAACCTGCGGTAAAGCAAAACTTGCAGAGATCAGGCAGTTATTCTTTGATGGAAAGCTCAAACAGGGTAATGATTCAGCTATAAAGTATCTCTCAGGCAAACCTAATACTTTTGGGACTCATATTCCTGTCGGTGATCTGAACATGAAATTCAATCTCGATGAAAAAAGCATTTCAGAATACCGGAGAGAATTAAACCTTGAAAATGCAATTACAACGGTTACCTTCAAATCTGGCGGAGTCTTTTACACAAGGGAATATTTTTGTTCCAACCCTGACAACATCCTGATTATAAGGCTGACTGCGGACAGAAAAAACATGATCAGCTGCACTGTTTCACTTGATCTGCTCAGCAAATCAATGATATCCTCAGACAATAGCCGTCTGGAGTTTTCGGGGAAAGCAACATCTTCGTTAAAGGTAAGGGGATTCCCCGATTTCAGCATAGGAGGAGTTGACTTCATGGGAATAGTGAATGCTTCCGTTATGGGGGGGTCTGTAAAACCAGGTGAAAATGAATTATTCATCAGCATGGCAGATGAAGTAATTCTAATTGCAGATATAAGAACAAGCTATAACAGTCCTCGGTTTAAGGATATCTGCAAAAAAACAGTAGAGAGTGCCGCATCAAAAAAATACAGTGGGCTTAAGAATGACCATATTCAAGACTATACAAATTTATTTAACAGGTTTGAGATATCCCTTGGAAACGGGGAAAAGGAAAATCTTCCTACTGATATCAGGTTTAAGAAATACAATGAAGGAAGCGATGATCCGGATCTTTGCTCCCTCTTTCTGCAGTATAACAGATATCTTATAATTTCATGTTCAAGAGAGAATTCACCCCTGCCTGCTAATCTGCAGGGTTTATGGAATGATAATCTTGCAGCAAATATGCCCTGGACCTGCGACTACCATCTCGACATAAATACCCAGCAAAACTACTGGGCGACTAATATTACCAACCTGCCAGAATGTAATACTCCTTTGTTCAATTATATAGAATTCCTTGCAAAAGCCGGCGAAAAAACTGCGGCTAAGGTATATGGAAGTCCAGGCTGGGTTGCTCATACCGTTACAAATGTATGGGGATATACTGCACCGGGGGAATGGCCGGGCTGGGGCTTGTTTCCGGCTGCCGGGACCTGGATAGCTCTGCATCTCTGGGAGCATTTTAATTATACTGCCGATAAAGGTTTCCTTGAAAACAAAGCTTATCCGCTCCTTAAAAAGAATGCTGAGTTTTTTCTTGATTATATGGTAACGGATCCTGAAAGCGGTTATTTAATGACAGGTCCCTGCACCTCACCTGAGAATTCATTCAGGTATAAAGGAGATGTATTATCACTCTCAATGATGCCTGCCTGCGACAGGGTATTTGTCTATGAATTGTTTTCTGCATGTATCTCTGCTTCAGAGATACTCGGTACGGATCAGGATTTCAGACTTACACTGGAAGCAGCCCGCAGCAAGCTGCCCCCTCTGCAAACAGGAAACACAGGAGAGCTCCGGGAGTGGTTTTATGATTATGAAAAGGCAGTGCCGAATCACCGTCATACAACCCACTTAACTTCATTGTATCCCTATTCACAGATCTCTCTGAAAAAAACACCTGAACTTGCAAAGGCAGCTGCAAAAACCATCCAGTACAGACTTGATGCTCCGGGTTGGGAAGATGTTGAATGGAGCAGGGCCAATATGATAAATTTCTTTGCCCGTCTTAAAGAACAGGAAAAAGCGTTTAACAGCTTAAATATCCTCCTCAGGGATTTAACACGAGAAAACCTCCTTACGATCTCAGTTGCAGGAATTGCCGGGGCTAATTACGATATATTTGTTCTGGACGGTAATGAGGCAGCAGCATCAGGTATTGCAGAAATGCTGATACAGAGCCATGAGGATTATATAGAATTTCTTCCTGCCCTGCCTTCAGCATGGGAGACAGGATATTATAAAGGACTGTGCGTCAGAGGTAATGCAACAGTAAGCGCTGCATGGACCGGAATGAAAATTACAAAGGCATCTTTAAAGGCAGATATCAGTAATTCCTACAAAATTAAGATCCCTGATCCCGCAAAAGCAAAAATTTCTAAAAACGGGCAAAGATGCAAAGCTGAATTTTCTGAAGATGATATATTGAGAATAGCTCTTGAGAAAAATGATATACTGGATATTGATTATTAACCACTAATCCGTCACGATGTGAATTCAAAAGAAAGAATGATGTGTGCCATTAACGGCGAAAAGCCTGACCGGCTGCCGGTCACCGTACACCAATGGCAGGGCTATCACCTGGATACTTATATGAATGGTATAACTCCGCTGGAGGCTTTTAAGCAGGTAGGCATGGATGCGGCCATCCAGTATTTCGCTGATATGGGTCAGTTTTGGCTTGTCGATGCTGATTTTGCAAAATTCTCGACACCTGAATGGAAAGATGAGGTGCAGGTAATAAATGATCATCCTGAAAAAAGGATTAATCATCACAGGATCATAACCCCGGGGGGAGATCTCACCTATAAAACA
Source organism: Bacteroidales bacterium (assembly GCA_016715075.1). Taxonomy (GTDB): domain Bacteria; phylum Bacteroidota; class Bacteroidia; order Bacteroidales; family VadinHA17; genus LD21. The sequence goes on along the minus strand of JADKBK010000005.1, from coordinate 232,820 downwards.
GCAGGTAACAGAAAAACTACATGGATAACAGAGTACCTTATCAAAAAAGATGAGGATCTCGAGCTGATCCGCAAATTCATGCCAGTGCCAAGGCTTGACAAAAAGCCCCTTGAAGCAGTATATAATGAGGTCGGAGATAATGGTATCGTACGTGGATTCGTATGGGGTGACCAGGCCGGATGCTGGCAGCATGCCGCCTGTTTATATGACATCAACGAACTGATAATAAAAGCGATGACTGACCCGGGCTGGGTTCATACCCTGATGGGAATACTTCTTGATAAAAAACTGGAGTTTGTAAATTCTATGAAGGGCGCTAAATTTGACCTGGTTGAAACTGGCGGGGGCTCCTCCTCTTCCACCCTGGTCTCACCGGATCTGCATAAGGAATTCTGCATGCCCTATGACAGAAAGATGCATGATGCCCTTCATTCGCTGGGGTTTAAAATTACATACCATACCTGCGGAGGTACATATGGGATTGAGGAATACATCGTGGCAAACGGGACTGACTGTTCCGAAACCCTGGCTCCAAAAAGCATCGGAGGAAACCAGGAACCATGGGAACTCAGAGAAAAAGTTGGAAAAAGAATTTCCCTGATCGGAGGAATTGACCAGTACAATGTTCTTACTGACGGGCCCCATGATAAAATAAAAAATATGGTGCATACTCTGTTTGAGAAAGTCGGATATGACGGAGGATATATCTGCGCCTGCTCGACCATTTCTTTGAGACACCTGTCGAAAATATCAAAATCATGGCTGATGCAGCAAGAGATTGTATTTACTAGTTCAAGAGCTTAAACAATTGATTCTACTAAAAAGCAATAGCCACCAAGACACTAAGTCACCAAGTTTCAAAAGAGAATATCTTTAAAGGCCCCTTGGTGAATCTTCGTGTCCTGGAGCCTTGGTGGCAAATAAACATTTTTCTCTTTAACAAGAGTTGTATTTCAAAAATGAAAACTATGAATAAACTGACAACATTAATCCTTATCTCAATTAGCCTGATAGTTCTGACTGGTTTCTCGGGAGATAGGGATAAGAATTATTTAAAAAAGGTTGACGATCAGGTTCGTGCAAAACAAATAAGCGATATGAAGTTCGGAATGTTTATCTGCTGGAGCTTCAGCACTTTTTCAGGGCAGGAATGGACTCCCACCGAAGATAAGGATGCCAGCTTCTTCAGGGCTACAGGATGCGATACGGACCAATGGTGTAAAGTGGCAAAAAAAGCGGGTATGCATTACATCCTGTTTCTTACCAAACATCATGATGGTTTCTGCTTGTGGGACACCCAAACCTCCCGGAAAAAAGTAACAAACAGTCCTCTCGGGATAGATGTACTTGCGAAACTCAGAAAATCTTGCGACAGATATGGAATTAAGCTTGCTCTCTATTTTTCTGAAGGAGACTGGACATTCCCCGGAGCCAGCTTTTCCAAGAGCGGCGGAATAAATCCTGAAATTAAAAAAGCACAGCTTAAAGAACTTCTCACCAATTACGGACCAATTGAATATATATGGTTTGACCATGCACAGGGAGATGGTGGTCTGAGCCATGAAGAAACTGATAAATGGGTTGAGTCATTTCAGCCAAATTGTCTTCCAGGTTATAATCATGGCACTCCAGCCGGCCGCATTCGTCTTGGAGAGCTTGGACATCCGTCAGCACTGAATGACATTTCAGGTGCAGGTTTCAATAAAAACGGTGGCGATTACAAAGGCTATATTGCTGCTGAATTCACCTATCCTATACTGCCTGCCCATGAGGGTGGTGCAATGTGGTTTTACTCTCTTCCGGTACACGATAATTTGTGCCTTCCAGCTGAAAAAATCTATGAGGACTACCTCGGCGCTGTTAAATTCGGAAATATATTTTCACTCGATATCGGCCCTGATTATGCCGGACGTATAAGGGGAATTGACGCCGCAACCCTTAAACAGGTTGGAAGGTATATTAAGGGGAAAGATCAAATTCCTGAACCTTCTGAAAGTAATACTCCTAAGCAGCAATAGGCGAACCGGAATAAATAATCAGTCTGCAGAAAATAAGAACTCTCCGACACAATGAGATTAATATGAATGCATCGAAAAAAAATAAGGCAGGTTTTCTGCTTCCCGGATATTTATTGCCGTTTATAATGGTCACAATCCTGTTTTTTATGTGGGGAATCCCAAATAATCTTAATGGTGTGCTTATCAAACAGTTTATGAAATCGATGGAAATCTCACGATTCCAGGCGGGATTGATACAATCAGCATTCTATATGGGATATTTTGTTCTTGCAATTCCGGCAGGAATCCTGATGCGCCGCTATAGCTACAAAACAGGGATTATTTGCGGATTGCTTCTTTACTCAATCGGATGCATGCTTTTCTGGCCTGCTGCGATAATCGGGAAATACGGATTTTTCCTTTTCTCACTCTTCATAATTGCTTCCGGACTGGCCTTCCTTGAAACAGGCGCCAATCCATTCATCGCTCTGATGGGCAATCCTGATTCATCCGAGCAACGGTTAAACTTTTCGCAGGCATTCAACCCTATAGGTTCAGTAACAGGAGTGCTTCTGGGCACAATATTTATTTTCTCGGGTATTGAACCCGGGCAGTCTGAAATAGCTTCAATGAAACTTTCAGGTCAATATGACTCCTTTTTGCAGAATGAGACTATGCGGGTAGTAAAACCTTATATCGGACTGGCAATATTTGCCCTGACCTGGGCTATCCTGATGATGAAAGTCAAATTTCCGAAGTTTGATACTGAGCTAATTTCTGATAACGACGCAAAGGGTAGCTTCAGTGATCTCCTGCATTTTCCAAATTTCTGGAAAGGAGTGCTGGCCCAGTTCTTCTATGTGGGAGCACAGGTTGGAACGTGGAGTTATTTCATACCATATGTTCAGGACTATACCGGGCAACCGGAAAAAGTTGCAGGTTATTTCCTGACAGGTACCCTGGTTGCCTTTGGTATCGGAAGATTCAGCGCCACATGGTTTATGCGATATATAAAGCCCAATATGCTGATGGGATTGTACAGCAGCATTAATGTCATCCTTGTAGGATTCAGTATACTTATTCCGGGATGGATCGGGATGTGGGCCATTTTCCTGACAAGTTTCTTTATGTCATTGATGTATCCAACAATCTTTGCGATCAGTATCAAAGACCTGGGTGAAAATACCAAGATAGGGGGATCTGTTCTTGTCATGGCAATCATCGGCGGTGCACTCTGTACTCCCCTGATGGGCTATATCGCTGAAAGGACTGACAGTATGGCAATTGCAATGACAGTTCCGCTTGCTGCATATCTATATGTTGCCTGGTACTCATTCAGGGGTTCAATAGTCAGATAAGAAAACCCGGAATACTTACAATCAGAATCTTCTGAGAACTAAACTATAGTTTTTCATCAGGCCAGGGCACAGGTTTTCCTGTGGATTTATATGATGGTCTCTGAGCATCGGTACTTCGAAGATACATGCCCAGATTCAAAGCCAGTTCCCTGACTTTTGTCCTCTCCTGATCCGCAAGATTATGACTTTCACCGATATCATTGCTGATATTATACAATTCAAAATGGCTGTCTTCATAAAAGTATATCAGCTTCCAGTCGCCGCTCCTTATTGTACTTGTTGCTCCAATACCGGGTCCTGTCGGTCCCCAGTTGTTTGGGAAATGCCAGTATAGCTTCCTGCCGTTGGAGGTGGTCCCCTTCTGACGCAGCATCGGCACAAAGCTTTTCCCGTCAACTCTCTGAACTGTTGAATAATTTTTTATTCCCGCCATTTCAAGAATTGCAGGGAAAAAATCTTCGACAATAAGATAATCACTGCAGCTGGTTCCAGGACGGACTTTGCCTGGCCACTTCACTATCATAGGTTCCCTTATGCCTCCCTCGTATGCCGATCCTTTGCCGCTGTTTAGGGGTTTATTATGTGTATGCAATTCGCCGGCACGCGGACGCAGACTAAAGCCTCCATTATCTGACATAAAGAGGATTATTGTGTTTTCAGTAAGACCTTTCCTGTCAAGGTAATCCATAATGTCGCCCAGACTTCTATCCATCCCTTCAATCATGGAAGCATACCGGGCTTCCGACTCATTAAGCCCCATATCGAGGTATTTATCATAAAACCTTTTATCTGCATAAAGCGGAATATGCACGGCATAATGTGCCATATAAAGGTAAAACGGCTTACCTGTTGCTTTAGCCTGATCGAGACTCTTCAGAGCTTCGCGTGTAAGAGCTTCCGTAAGAAAAACAGAATCGCCGTGATATTTCTCAAGACCCGGGACACCCCAGGGCGAAGTATATCCTCCTTTTTCACTGTTCCCGAAATTTTCTGTTCCCAGGTAACTCCCCGGACCTCCTGCAGCATGGCCGGCAATATTGATATCAAAACCGCAATTCAGAGGATCGGCTGATGGTGTTCCAATGGCTCCATAATGAGCCTTACCGCAATGAATTGTAAAATAACCATTATCTCTCAGCAAATGGGGTAGCATAGTTGCATATGCTGAATGCGGAACAGTATCGACAGGCTGTACACCGTTTACATTCCAGTCAGGATATACAAGAATCTCACTTTTGCCGTCGACAGGCTTGTCTCTTTCAAGAGTCCAGTTGGTAACACGATGCCTGGCTGCATTCATACCTGACATGAGACTGACCCTGGTTGGTGAACAAACACTCGTAGCATATGCCTGTGTGAACATCATCCCCTCACTTGCCAGCTTTGACATCGCCGGAGTATGGTACCTTTCATTAAACGGTGTCCTGCTTGTCCAGAAAGGCAAAGAGGTATCCTGCCATCCCATATCGTCAACAAGAAACATTATGATATTCGGACGTTTTACAGGCTCTGCTCCGGAACCTGAAGTAACGGAACAAACAAGCATACAAAAAATATAAAATGATGCTTTCAGAGGATTTAGTAAAATTGAGATGTTATCGTGCTTTTTCATCACTCCACTATTACAACAATAATATCCATAACATTAGTCATTGTAGGCCCTGTGATAATATGTCCACCGGCCTGTCTGAAGAAATTGAATGAATCATATCTTTCGAGATATTCAGAAGGTATAACTGACCTGGAAACAGCATCATAATGTGTACTGCAATCCACTACAGCTCCGGCAGCTGATGTGGGTCCGTCATTGCCATCAGTGCCTGCCGAGAGAATTGTTATTCCCTGAAGATCCCTCAACCCCTCAGAGCAATATAAGGCAAGATGCTGGTTTCTGCCTCCCATTCCGGTGCCTGATACCTTTACTGTGGGTTCCCCTCCAAAAAGAAGACAACAGGGTTTTGTTACAGATGAATCTCCCTGGTATTTCAATGCTGTTTTTATAATGTATTCAGAGACCTCCGAAACATCACCATCTATCCTGTCACTGATAATTTCTGTATTCAGATTTAATTCAGCAGCTTTTGTTTTTGATGCTTCAAGTGCCAGCTTATTGTTCCCTATCAGTATATTATGAGTTTTGGCAAAGACCTTATCTTCGGATTTTGGTGTTTCGGACCTGATCCCTTCAGCTCCTTTGATCAGGCAGGAAAGAATACTCTCCGGCAAGGAATTTTCAAGATCAAATTGTCTGACAATATCCAGTGCCTGGTGAAAAAGTTGAAGGATCAGGTACTGTAGGTCCGATGCTATCACATCCAGCGGATCTCCATTAACATCAGACAAAATGAGACTTAAAAGTGCAGCTGGATATAAAGCTCTCGCCAGCTGGCCACCTTTGACATTCGGAAAGATGCTTCCTCACAGTATTGATCTCCTGATTGTGGCACTGCACTTCACAAGAAGATTATTAACAATCATAATCGCGGCCTCTGAAGATCCTTCCGGAAAGTCCGGAAGAAGGGCTGATCCGCCTCCTGATAAAAGACAAATTACCAGGTCATTGACATCTGCCCGGGTGGCAATTTCAAGTATTGATCGGGTGGCAGTGAAGCCCTTTGAGTCAGGTACAGGATGTCCGGCTTCAGTAACTTTTACTTTATTAAGCGGATACGAATGGCCGTACTTGACAACTATATGACCGTCTGTAATCCTGTCACCAAGAATCCTTTCAACTTCTGCACCCATTAAAGCACTTGCCTTGCCTGCACCAATTACATATATGTTTTCTAAAGCATTAATATCGAAACCCATATCGTTTATTAACAGCACGTTATCCCTCAATGAAATTGATTTATTAATCAACTTCACCGGCAAAACTCTTTCAATGCCTGCCAGAAATATCTGTTCTGCAACTATCCTCTTATTCATTCATTAAAATATAAATACTAAAAACACCATAACAAAACAGACTGGAAATATTACAAAATAATAAGTGAAGTAACCCAGATACATCCAAAGACTACCAGTCCCATTAAAAGAGTTGATGATGAATAAACTTTCAGGGCAGCATCAGGGTCAATTTCTGAAAAATTTGCAACAACCCAGAAGTATGAATCATTGGCATGTGAGACTACCATCGATCCGGCACCCATCGAAAGTATAGCAAGCAATCTTCCCATTCAGAGTCGAGACCAAGCATCGCCAACATAGGAGCAACGAATGAAGCAGTCGTAATAATGGCAACTGTGGAGGATCCCTGTGCTGTTTTCATTACAGCGGCAATAAGGAACGGCACAACAATTCCGATGCTTGTTCCAGCCAGCAATCGGCCCATTGATTCACCGGTTCCGGTAGCCTGAATTACCATTCCGAACATTCCGCCTGCTGCAGTAACTATTAAAATCGGACCAGCTTTCACTATTGCTTCAGAAAAAATAGAATTCACAGATGCAATTGTTTTATTCTTAATCAGAAGCATGGCGAGGATAACTCCGACCGATAAGGCAAAAATTGGTTCACCCGGTACAATAATTAGTTTTGAAATCAGGCTCTCACCTCCCTTGTCGATCATGAAAATAAGAGATTTGAGCGAAATCAGCAGAAGGGGGACAACTATCGGAAGGAATGAGAGGAAAGCTGAAGGAAGATTCTCTGGTTTGAGATTTACTTCTGATTCAATCTCTTTGGCAGGCAGGTACTTTTTCCCTTTTGAAATCCACTTGCTCCAGAAATATGCTGCTATTGAACCGGGTATGGCAAAAACAGTCCCGATAACTATCAGATAGCCTATATTTACCTTTATCAAACCAGTTGCGGCCAGTACACCCGGGTGAGGCGGGATTAGACAATGGACAGAATAAAGTGAGCATCCCAGAACTGTAGCCATAAAGGGCATTGCCAGTTTCGACTTCGAACTTAATGATTTTGAAAGACCGCTTAGTACTATAAAGCCTGCATTGCAGAATATCGGCAATCCGGTTATAAATCCTGTTATCCCAAGCGCCTGGGCCGTCCTGTTTTCTCCGGTTTTTGAAAGAATAAACCTCGCAATACTCAGAGTACCTCCTGTTCTGTCGAGCGAGATCCCAATTATCGCACCGAGAATTATCAGAAATCCTATTGAGGCCATTGTATTACCGAAACCCTGCTGGATCGTTGTAACAATTGTCTTAGCAGGGAGAACGGCAAATGCCAGAAAAACAGAAACGAGAAAAAGAGCGATGAAGGCATCCAGTTTTAACTTTGAAGTCAGGATGATTATTGAAATAATACTTAATCCGACCAGTAGTGAAGTTGACAGAATACTCATAACAGATTATTATGTAAAGAAGAGGTAAGCTACAAATATCGAAGTTGTGAATCCTGCAAGATCGGCAAGCAATCCGCAGCCGATTGAATATCTCGTATTCTTTATTCCGACAGATCCAAAATAGACAGCCACTATATAAAAAGTAGTATCCGTTGTTCCCTGCATCGTACACGATAGTCTGCCTAAAAAAGAATCAGGCCCATGAGTAGTCATAGCATCAATCATCAGGCCCCTTGCAGCGCTGCCTGAAAGAGGCTTCATAAATGCAACAGGCAGAGCTCCTGTAAATTGCGTATCAATACCAAGCCAGTCAAAAAACCGGGTAATACCCGAAATAATAAAATCCATAGAACCAGAAGCCCGGAATATTCCAATTGCAACAAGAATAGCTACCAGGAAAGGGATAATATTGATAGCAATATTAAATCCTTCTTTTGCGCCCTCAATAAATGCATCATAAACATTTACTTTTTTAATCATCGCCAGCACAATGAATGTAACTATTATCAATAAAAGCAGAAAATTGGCTGAGAAGGTTGATATGGAAGAGATCTGCTCCCTGGGAAGTCCGCTGAAATATATAATTATTCCCGCGACAATGGCCGTCAGTCCACCCAGGTATGCAATTATAACCCTGTCAAATAAGTTGATTTTCTGAATTATAGCCACACTTATCATCCCAGTAAGGGAAGCAGCAAATGTTGAGATCAGTATGGGAATGAATATATCGGCCGGATTGGCTGCACCAAGCTGAGTTCTGTAAACTATGATACTCACAGGTATTATCGTCAGTCCGGCAGCATTTAGAACCAGGAACATAATCTGGGCATTCGACGCAGTTTCCTTATCAGGATTGACTTCATGCATCTCCTTCATCGCCTTAAGACCTACAGGCGTTGCCGCATTGTCGAGGCCGAGCATATTAGCCGAAATATTAAGCATTATTGATCCGTATGCCGGATGACCCTTTGGCAGCCCGGGAAAAAGTTTTTCAAAAAGCGGACCTATTAACCGGCCAAGTATTCTTACCACACCTCCCTTCTCTCCCACTTTCAGAAGCCCCATCCATAATGCCAGTGCCCCTGTTAACCCCAATGACAGCTCAAAACCTGTCTTTGCACTTGAAAATGCAGCATTAACCATATCATTGAATATCTGCATATTTCCTGTGAAAATTAATTTTCCCAGCGCAACCGCGAAACCGACAAGGAAAAATGCAATCCAGATATAGTTTAATGCCATAAAAATAGTTTGAGTTGCTAAGATAACATATTAGAAGATAAAAGATAAAAGTCAAAAGACAAAAGAAATGGTGCCGGGTGCCGGGTGCAGGGCGGATGGCTCAGGGCGCAGGGCGCAGGGCGCAGGGCGGAGGGCGCAGGGCGCAGGGCGGAGGGCGGAGGGCTCAGGGCGGAGGGCGCAGGGCTCAGGGCGCAGGGCGCAGGGCGCAGGGCGGAGGGCTCAGGGTGAAGGGTGATTATATTATAAATACTGACTTACCAAAATTTTAAATTGCATAAAAAGAAGATGTAGCGTTAAGAATTTTTAAATAAATTTGTTAGTGATCTATAAAACTCCTCAAATTATTTATATCATGAAAAAATACATTTTTATTTTTTTCGGAATCCTCTTTTTAAATGTGGCACTATTACCCCTTGTTGCCCAGGATATTGTATTGCCGGCTCCTGACAAAACCGGTGGAAAACCACTCATGCAGGCTTTGAATGAAAGACAGACAACCAGGACATATACCACGGATAGTCTGACACGTCAGCAACTTTCAGATCTCTTATGGGCTGGATTTGGCATCAACAGGCCGGAGCAGGGCAAAAGGACTGCTCCCTCTGCAATGAACTGGCAGGAGATTGATATTTATGTTACCCTTCCTCAGGGAAGCTATGTTTATATAGCAGCATCGCATTCACTCAAATTTATCAACAATAAAGACCTGAGGAAAGAAACAGGAGGACAGAGCTTTGTGGCCGATGCAGCTCTTAATATTGTATACGTTGCTGATATGAGTAAACGTGGAAAGAAAGAAGGCGACGAGATAAAAGATTCTGATCTCTTTATGACTTATGCGGATGCAGCCTTCATAGCCCAGAATATTTACCTTTACTGTGCATCGGCAAATCTGGGTTGCGTCGTGAGAGGATCTGTTCCGGCAGGCAACCTGGAAACTGAACTGGGATTAAAGGCAAGTCAGAAAATAATTATAGCCCAGACTGTCGGAGTACCCGGAAAACAGGAATGACAGATTTCCGGGCTGTTAATCCCTACTGACCCGGCGCCCGGTAAAGCTCAATATTTGAAATTGCCGGACAGGCCAGGGCGTCATCTATCGAAATCCTGATATCAGTGGTTAAGACAACGGGGAACTTACGGATAATCTTATGTCCGATGGTTGTCCCGTCTGCAACCTGGACCCATTTATCATCTGCCATTGCGTATACCTTATATTTGGAAACCCTCTGGCCTAATTTTATATTTTCCTGGATAAGGACTCTGTTCACCTCTGTTTTTTCTCCAAGATTAATTGTAATGCTTGCAGATTTTACATTATCGGAAGTGGCCCAGTAAGATTCCGGGTCTCCATCATTCACAAAAGATGCAATAAAGTTTCTCCCCCTGAACTCAGTTGATTCAGCTGACTTACCCCTTGCCAGATCGAAAGAAAATTCTTTTTCCCGCAACTCTCTGAAAGCTATTAGGGATTTAACATCATTTTCATGAAGAAGGCCGCGCCGGTCAGGCGGAACATTCAGCAACAGGTTGCTGTTTCGTCCGACTGAAGAATAATAGAGCTCCATAAGGTTCTCAGGCGACCTTACCAGGGAATCCTGCGACTGGTGGTAAAACCACCCGGGACGGATTGAAACATCCACTTCAGCGGGAACCCATGAGGTACCATCCGCATGTCCTTCGCCCAGAATCTTTGCGAAATCTCCGCCAGGATACATCTCATCCTTCTTAAGCAGGCACCAGTTGGTAAGACTCCCCATACCGCTTTCATTTCCAACCCATCGTATATCAGGGCCGGCATCACTGAACATTACTGCTGATGGCTGCAATTCTCTTACTATTTTGTGAGTATTAGGCCAGTCATAATAGGTTTTATTATCAATTTTTCTCATCTCCCGGGCGCCTCCATAATATCCGTCTCCACCGTTAGCACCGTCAAACCATACCTCAAATATATCACCGTAGTTCGTGAGCAGTTCATGAAGCTGATTACGATAATATGTCAGGTATTCAGAGGTACCATAAACTGCGCTGTTCCTGTCCCATGGGGAAAGATATACGCCGAACTTAAGGCCAAACTCATCACATGCCTGGCGCAACTCCCTTAAAACATCACCTTTACCCGACTTCCATACAGAGTTTTTGACTGAGTGTTTTGTAAATTGAGAAGGCCACAGGCAAAAACCATCATGATGCTTTGCTGTTATTATTATTCCCTTCATGCCTGCATCACTTGCTGTTTTAGCCCACTGCCTGCAGTCAATCTGAGAGGGATTGAAAACACTCTCCTTTTCATCGCCATAACCCCACTCCTTATCTGTGAAAGTATTTACAGTGAAATGGACAAACATATAATACTCCATTCCATGCCAGGCGAGCTGCCGTTCAGATGGGATCGGTCCAAATGGCTCAGGAGCGGATACTTCTTTACACGCTGTTGCTACACAAAGAAGACAAAAAAGGATGGTTAGGTTTTTCATGGCAGGTTATGTTGTTTTTTCTCTGTGGCCCTCAGTACATCCTCTGTGAACCTCTGTGAAAGTTCCTGAAAAAGTTACACAGAGGCACACAGAGGGAAAACACAGAGTCACACAGAGATTATTTTGAAAGATCTTTTATTCTGAGATTCCTGAATTTAAGTTCTGAACCATGGCCCAGGAATCCGATATGTCCGGTCTTATTTTTCAGTCCGGGATGATCATTATGATCCAGAGTACCATTATCCCTTGGTCCTGCAATATCTCCGTCGACTGTTACAGTACCATTCAGTGTTACAACGATGTGAGTGCCGCTTATCTTTATCTCTTCATAGTTCCACTCACCTACAGGCTTCTGAAATCCCCGCCTGGCAGGTATGACTCCATACACAGAGCCATGGTACTGATAAGGTTTCAGATCAGCATAGACGGGTGCGGTATCATCAAGTACCTGAATCTCCATACCTGCATAAGCAGCATCGCCTGTAAGAGGAGCTCGGATTCCTATCCCGTTATTTGCGGCAGGTGTAAGCAGAAATTCGAACCTGAAAATGAAATCAGCATACTCTTTCTCAGTATACAGATTGCCGCCTGAACCATCACCAGGTTTAACAACAATAGTTTCATTCTCTACTACATATGATGATTTATTCCCCACCCAGTTATTGAGGTTACTGCCATTAAACAGGGCAACAAATCCCTGAGCTTTTTCCTCTGCTGTAAGATTAAATTCGCTTTCACTGATCTCACGTACATATATATCCCTGAATGCTAGATCGGTACCATGAGCCTGAAGTTCGATTGATCCTTTCGGAAAGATAGGAAGGCTGCGATCCCAGAAGTTTTCCAGTGTAACATTGTCAACTACCAGCTCTCCGTTAAGCCATACCGACACCTTTTCACCCATCATAAGTATCCGGAAAGAGTTCCAGTCACCTACAGGATTATCTGCTACTTTAAGAGGTTTGGACGGATTCTTCTGATTATTATACAATCCACCTGAACCTACCTGTGCTCCGGCATCGACTCTTGAGGTATCCCATATCTGTATCTGTGGCGATCCACGGAGGTATATCCCGCTATCTCCGGCCCTGGTTATCTTCCAGTCGGCAAGCATTTCAAAATCACCATATTCCTTAACTGAGCAGAGGTTGTCTCCGCTACCGGTGAACCAGATGCATCCATCCTTAACGCTCCAGTTCAGGAGTGCTTTTTTGTCTGCCGCTGCCTGTTTGACGGCAAGTTCCGCAGGTTTCAATCCGGCCCTTACAATAGGATTCTCTACAAGCCCGTGCCATCCTGTGAGATCCTTTCCATTAAACATTGACTTGAATCCTTCATCTGAAGGCATTCCGGCAATATATTTGTTTATCATCTCCCTTTCATAGTCGCTTTCAGCGCCCTTGAGCAAACCTGCAGTCTTTATAAGTATCTCCTTTACCAGTTCACCGGACATACCTTCAGCCACCCCCCCTGAAGGAAGAGCAATGGACATAACAGATTTGGCAGCCGCGGCTGATGATGCAGGATCATCAAGGTATTTTGCAACAAAAAACAGTGACTGGTAAGTTTTCAGATCACCAATCTCATTCAGCACTTTGTTTTTTCTTTCTGGACTAAGAGCGAATGGCATTATCTTTCTGTAAAGAAGCAATTTCTGATCATCCGGCAGATCTGCATCCGCAATCTGTCTGATATAACCGTCAAAAGCAGGAGCTTCAAAAGTTTTATTGCCAGATGCACATATCTGGTACAGTGCAGATGAAGCAGAGTAACCAACCCAGTTTGTGAGGGCACTGAAACAGATATCACGTGTATCAGCATTTCCGTTTTCAAACTCCTTTAGAACAACTGCCAGAGCTTCACGACCTCCTGTCTTTGAAAGCACAGGGATTATCTTTTCTTTTTTTACACTGCCCGACATTGCCTGAAGCAATTTTGCCGAACGCCGTTCAGGATCACTAATCTTACCGGCAGCGTTAGCCAGAGCAGTCTGTATATCAGCAATATATTCCTTATTTTCCGTAACTACCAAAAGCTCTATCAGCTTATTCTGATCATCAGGACCGGCAAGGCTTGCCAATGCCTTAAATGAGGCTGTTTTTACGGCTTCATCAGGTGAAGAGGTATAAGGTATTACCTCTGAAAAATACTGATTCCCCCTGCTCCAGGCCAGCAGTTCTATTGCTGTCTTTCTGGCAGCCGGATTGGCCTCCTTCAGAACCGGAAGAAGAAGCGGCATCATATTGCTTCCCCCGGCAGTCATTAGTGCAGATTTTGCTGCCTCCTGATCAGATGGGCTGCTGAATACAAGCATATAATTAATCAGAGAATTTAATGTTTCATCACCTCCGAGTTTGACAACAGCCTCCGCAGCCTCTCTCCTTACATTTGAATCCTGATCTCCCAAGGATTTTGTCACAACAGGCAGGGCCGCAGCATCTCCACGAATTCCCAGCATAGTAATAATTTCAGATTTTGCAACTTGTGAAGCCTTTGGGAAATAAGAGAGCCATTTCGAAACAACCTCTTTGCCCTGAATTTCAAGTGTCATCATAATAGCTGCACTCCTGTATTTCTTATCAGGACTTGCAGCAGCCTGGAAGATAGTTCCCATAGCTTCAATTCCCTGAAACATGACGATGGTATGAAGAGCATTTGTTTTATATTGCATTGTCAGATCATCATTGCATTTTGCCATCACGAGTCGGCAAATCTTCTCCATTGTTTTGAGATCACCCTTTTTTCCAACTGCAGTTGCATAATTCAGCAAAGAAACAGTAGCTCCGGTTGTCTCCCATTTATATGATGCTGCTTTAGCCGCATTTGAAAGAACTGGATTTGCCAGAGGACTTCCGCTCCTGGCGAGTGCATTATAAGCCGATGATTTTATATTAACATCACTGCTTTCACTCCAGGATATATATTCGTTAACTGCAATATCAGAATTCATTTCTGCAAGAGTGTTCAGAACTGATGCTGCACATGGCAGATCTTTGTTTTTAAGGGATTCTGCAAGTATTTTTTCAGCTGCCGGGCTGCCAACGGCCGTTATTATACCAAGAGCAGGATCGCACAATTCCTTACTCACAAGGTAAATCTTCACCGCTTCAACAGACAGATCTCCGCCGATGAGTTGCAGCTGTTTCATAAAAAAATCCTTGAGTCCAGGATCTTTTTTACCGGTTACGAATCCAATGCAGATTTTCTCCCACATTGCCCTATCTTTCTCTTTGCCTTTAGCTGAAAGGAAACGTGAAAAACTTTCCACTGCGAATCTGGGACTTGTATCATCACCGGTACCTGCCGGGATAATCTGTTCACAAATCTGGCTGATGCCTGTTTCCCCAAGCAGGAGCATATCCCCCATCAGTTTATCAGTAAACTGAAAATCATTTGCCGGAAGCCTTGCCAGAAGATCGGCTACTTTTGTTTCGGTGGTTCTCTTGTCCTGCGGGTAAGATGGAAGTGTAAACATCAGGACTACCAGAACTGAGAGTAATATTTTCTGAATATTTATCATGGTATTATTTCATTTAATAGTTAAAACTTTCAGATTCTCCATGGTCCGCGCATAGGCGGATTTATAAGCCTGTTTGCACCATCATCATCAATGAACTGCTGCTTGGCAGGATCGTATTTAAGATTCCGTCCCAGCCGCAGGGCAATAACCCCAAGGTTCACAATTGAGCAGGAGCGGTGACCATTTGACTCATTTAGGGCAAATTTCTTCCTGGTCCTTACGGATTCACTGAAGGTACCTATCTGAGGTTCAGGATCAGGAAGAGAATTTATAAGTTTTTCCAGATCAGGAATGTCGGATTTAAATCCTTTATAAACTTTTCCATGCGGACCCTCAATGTACGCAGCATTTTTATCACGGTTTTCCCCGTCAAGAATGATCTGGCAGCCATCCGCATAGGTATATGTTATCCTCCTCCATGAACCTACAG
Source organism: Bacteroidales bacterium (assembly GCA_016715075.1). GTDB lineage: Bacteria > Bacteroidota > Bacteroidia > Bacteroidales > VadinHA17 > LD21. Next base: position 217,484 of record JADKBK010000005.1, on the reverse strand, counting down.
CGTCGAAGTGCTGCTGTGGAGCATCCACTTCAACAGAAACAGGTCCTGTATCATCTTTACCAAGAAGGTACTGAACCGGGTCAAGATAATGCTGGCCCATGTCACCCAATCCTCCTCCGTCATAATCCCAGTAACCACGGAATTTTGCGTGGACTCTCTCAGGATTATATGGCTTATATGGTGCAGGTCCGAGCCAGAAATCATAATCAAGTTCAGCAGGTACAGGCGCAGGTTGAAGGTTATGCAATCCGCTCCAGTAGAATTTCCAGTCATAACCGGTAATACCGCTTACAGTAACTTTCAGTGGCCATCCCAGAACACCGCTGTCGACAAGTTTCTTTAATGGTTTGACTGTAGTCCCAAGACCATAGAACTGGTCCTTAAACCTGAACCATGTATTTAATCTGAACATCCGGCCATGCTTCTGAACTGCCTCAACAACCCTGATACCTTCACCAATGGTACGGGTCATTGGCTTCTCGCACCAGATATCCTTTCCAGCTTCAGCAGCTGTTTTTGCGATTATACCGTGCCAGTGCGGAGGTGTGGCAATGTGGACTATGTCAATATCAGTGCGGGCAATCAGCTCACGAAAATCATGATATCCGGTAATGTTTCCTCCAGCCTCAGCGATCGCCTGGGCAAGATGATTTTTGTCAACATCGCATACTGCCAGCAAACGACCTTCATATCCGATATGTCCGCGTCCCATTCCCCCTACTCCGATTATGCCTTTTGTCAGCTGATCACTCGGGGCAATATAACCAGCGCCGCCAAATACATGTCGAGGAACAATTGTAAAAGCAAGAGCGGCGGCTGTTGATTTTCTCAGAAAATCACGCCTGCCAAGATTGTTTTTTTTCATAATATTTTGTATTACAGGTACTATTGTTTTGATTGGAACAAAGGCGCTGGAGTTAATATAAAGTTCAGGAACCTTCATCCCTCAGAGTGCAATTTGCGAGTTTTATGTTCAAAATACAAATAGAAGAAGATCTATTTTAAACAATTCGGCCAGATGAAAACCATTGTTTGTTATTTTTTCGTAAGCTGTCAGGATTATCTCTTCAATCATGGCCCAGGCTGATAGGGTGAAAAAGAGAACCCCCTTCAGGGTCTGCGTGATTTCTGACTGAAATGTCACACTGTTGAAGGGGGATATAATGTTCCGGAAGATTAGGGAAAATGGGGAATGGGGAACTCCGGAACAGAAGAAAGGTTTTTAGCTTGTCAATTTCTGATTCTTTTAAACCAATTTAAAATTAAAAAACAGGACTATTACTTTTGTGTCAGACGCAATGCTTATCAAAAAATTCAGATAAATATAAGCGTAACTTTGATTTTTTATCGAACCCGATTACCTGCATTTTACAAACTCATTGAGTTATTGTATGAATCAATGAAATATATGTACCGATAGAGGTTAATTCCATTATAAAACTTATTGAAATCTTTATGAAAACAGGAAGTCCCGGGAGACCGGTTACAGAATAATAGGCTATAATTCAATTATTAGGCAAGAAAGTCCCGGATGACAATACCCGGGACCTTTCTGTATGGTATACATGGAAAGAAGCAATTACCCTGACAGGTAATCACATAATTCACTATTTTTTCAGTAACAGGCAGATTCCTTTCAGAGGCTGCTGAAGTTTATTTTTTCAAACAGTAAAGTGATACGGAGAACAGATAGATCATGCAAAGGACCAGTACAGACATTCCAAATGCAACATTACTGATATCGCTTACCCAGCCGATAAGCAATGGTATTACAGCTCCCCCGCAAATTGCCATCATCATAAGCCCTGATATTTCATTGCTCCGGGCAGGATATTTTTCAACGGCAATAGAAAAGACCAGTGGCCATATATTGGCAACAGATAGTCCTATCATAAAAACGAGTCCCCATGCTACAGCCGGAGAAGGTATCAAAAGTATTGCAACAAGGCATAAGATGCCGAGCAAAGAAGTCCACATGAAGAATTTTCTGGAGCTGATCCTTGTGAGAAGCAATGCACCGGTAAAGGTTCCCAGCATACGTCCGAAGAAATATACGCTTCTTCCCGATTCTGCTGCCGTCTGATCAATTCCGAACTGTTTAATCAGGAACTGACCCGAATTTGAATTGAAGCCAACATCGACACCCACTACAATGAAAATTGAAAGAACCATCATCATTACAAATCCGGTTCCCAGCAGTTTGAATGATGAACCAAATGTAGCTTTCACCTCTTCCAGCTTCGCTTCATCAATTTTAACAGAACCAAGCCACAGAACTGACAGTATTGAGACAACACCGAATACCAGGAAGAGCAGCTTCCAGTCGCCAAAACGGGAAGCAAGAACAGCTGCGAGCGGGGCTCCTATCATTGAGCCTATTGCCTTAATAAATTGTGAGAAACTAAGAAAGCTTGATGTCCTGTTCCCCGGAACTACATCCACAAGCAGAGGATTTGCTGATACCTGGACGATGGTATTGCCGATGCCAAGCAAGGCGAATCCAATCAGAACCATTTCAAAGGTGTAGAAGAAGTAGGGAACGAGAAGGCCAAGTGCCGTCACCCCCATGCCTATGTTCAGCATAAACCTCTTACCAAGACGCGACTGCATGACTCCAACCGGTACAGAAAGAAGAAGGAACCAGAGAAATGCAGCTGAAGGTATAAGTTGAGCGAGGGTCGCACTCAGATTCATATCTTTGCTCACACGGTCAACACCAATGCCTACCAGGTCTACAAAACTCATTACAAAAAAAGCCATCAGGACCGGAAGTATTTTGGTAATATTTACTTTTTGTGTGTTCATAGCAGTGTATTTTGTTGTTATTAAGATATTTAGACGTATGTTATTCCAAGTTGAAGTTATTGGGTGCTGGGTGCTGGGTGCTAGGTCTACTGGTTACTGGTTACTGATTACTGATTACCGATTACCGATCACTGATACCTACATCAATGGCAATGCATGCTGAACCGACTTCCAGAAGCCATCATCAAGAAGATATGCACTTCCCATAAGGGCGGCATCCTCTTTCAGTTTTGAGAGCGCTACCCTGGAGGTACAATTCTCCTTTTTCAGCCTGTTTTCAAATACACCTCCAAACAGGTTGTAAGCATGCGATATATTTCCTCCAATAACCAGGATCTCAGCTTCAAAACCTTTCAGCCAGGGGGAGAGAAAAAGAGCAAGGTTATCTCCGAAATCAGTAAAAAGATCCATTACAACCTGATCTGATGATGCCAGTTCTGCAAGCTCCTTTACACCTTTAAGTTCTTTGCCGGTAATATTCTTATACCTGCCGAGCAGGCCCCGGGTTGAAAAATAATCGTCAGCGATTCCGTCTCTGTACGGAAGATGATAGACACATCCTATTTTGGGAACAAGAGGGCCGTCAACAATCGGGATGCGGTCGCTGATAAATGCTGATCCGAAACCTGTACCAAGTGTAATTGAAAGTGATTTCCTTTCGTTGGTTGCACTGCCGGCCCATGCTTCTCCAACAGCAAATGAAGAGGCATCATTCATGAATCTTATGAGAAAGTCATCAGGTGCTTTAAGAGCTTCTGCGATAGCTTCCTGCACATTTATACCATACAGGTTTTCATATTTAGCAACTCCTTTGATATAACATATGCCCTTAACATAATCAAACGGCCCCGGCATTGCAAATCCGATACCTTTGATATTTTCAGAAGGAACTTTTTCAATTGACCCCTTAAGAGCATCTGCCCATACAGCTATAATATCCTTAGCAGGAGCCTGATTATTAACTTCACGTTCGGAAATGGTGTCCCTGAGAATTCTCCCTGAGACGAGATCAATTGCGGCACACGTGATGTGACTTCCGCCTATATCAGAACCTATAGCTATACTCTTCTTCATATAAATATCAGATATTGAAATACGATAAATTGTCGTTAAAACAGACGTTGAAAATATCTAATTTAGTTGGCAATGCAAAATATTATCCGATTTTAAAAATGCCTTACAATTGTTCTTACAGAAAACCATCTCATTTTTAATGGAATAACATGATTTTTTTCATGAATTTTAGCTATACACAGTTGTAACTTTGATTGATAATTTCATTAATCACCAGGCCATGCATAAAGTTACAAAGGAGGATGCGCTAATCTACCATAGTAGAGGCCGCCACGGGAAAATTGAAGTAATCCCAACAAAACCATACGATAATCAGTTTGATCTCAGCCTCGCTTATACGCCAGGAGTGGCTTATCCCTGTCTTGAGATCGAGAAGGCTCCTGAAAATGCCTACAATTATACTGCAAAGGGGAACCTCGTAGCTGTAATTTCAAATGGCACTGCGGTACTCGGACTTGGTGACATAGGTGCTTTGGCTGGCAAGCCAGTGATGGAAGGGAAAGGCCTTCTTTTCAAGATATTTGCAGATATTGATGTTTTCGATATAGAGGTCAACGAAAAAGATCCTGAAAAGCTGATCCAGATTTGTGCTGCTATTGCCCCCACTTTTGGCGGCATCAATCTTGAAGATATAAAGGCTCCTGAATGCTTTGAGGTGGAGACCAGGCTTAAATCAATGCTTGATATTCCTGTTTTTCATGATGACCAGCACGGCACAGCCATTATTTCAGGGGCAGGACTTTTAAATGCAGTTGAGATAACCGGTAAGAAAATTGAAGAAATCAGAATGGTCGTTTGCGGAGCAGGAGCTGCAGCTATATCATGTTCAAGACTTTATATTTCCCTGGGCATCAGGAGGGAAAACATCGTAATGGTAGATTCCAAAGGTGTACTGAACCGGAAAAGAGAGGATCTCAATAAATATAAGCAGGAGTTTGTTACCGGCAGGGATCTTGACACACTTGCCGAAGCGGTAAAAGGTGCAGATCTTTTTTTAGGACTCTCTGCAGCAAACATGATGACTAAAGAAATGCTGGCATCAATGGCGGAGAATCCTATTGTATTTGCAATGGCTAATCCGAATCCTGAAATCTCCTTTGAAGATGCAATGGCAACAAGGAAAGATCTGATTTTTGCCACCGGAAGGTCAGACTATCCTAACCAGATAAATAATGTCCTTGGATTTCCTTTCATTTTCCGCGGCGCCCTTGATGTAAGGGCCTCAACAATTAATGAGGAGATGAAGATGGCAGCCTCAAAAGCCCTGGCTGAACTGGCAAAGAAACCTGTTCCTGTGTGTGTTCTTAAAGCTTATGAGGTTGAGGAACTGGTTTTCGGACGGGAGTACATCATTCCAAAACCTTTGGATCCAAGGCTTATATCATGTGTGGCTCCAGCCGTGGCAAAGGCTGCAATAGATAGTGGAGTTGCCAAATATCCTGTCACTGACTGGGATGCATACAGGAAAAGCCTCGACAGAAGGCTCAGCGAACATATTAAAAGAGTCAGTAAGTGCAATGTTGATTAAGGACAAAACGGTCTACTGAGAATAAAGAGATTTGCTTCAGAAAACCTTCCTTGCTTTTTTCCTTTCGGAAATCTGTCGTGTCACTTTTTTATCAAACATCGATATGATGAGTTCAGATATTTCCTGAATGGAAAAAGAACTCCGGTTAATTGTTGCATCAAACAGATAATCAAGATTCAGAGGTTTTTTGTCCAGAAAGGCCTGGATAAGATGAAATCTTTTCTCGTCAGTATCAACAACATATTCTTCTGCTGTCTCGATATCCATTGCCTTCTTCTTCATAACATTCTCAACCCGCCAGTAGAATGGCGCTATGAGCCTTATATGAAGAGAATCCGTAATGTCATGTGCGATAGAGACACCGCCCCTTCCCACCAGCACAATATAACCATCTCTACAAATACTCAGCAATACATCCTTAATGGCTTTTTTCACCCTGAGATCACTGACGAACCCCCCGGAGAAAGCCATAATCATTTCTGAAAAATTGGAGAGCTCAATTCCCTTGTAAAAATTTTCAACGCGCTGGGTATCTGTATTCAGTTCTTTTGCAATGGCATAGATTAAATCCTTATCGATCCATCTCCATTTTGATGTTCCATATTTATGATTCAGGTCATCCACAAGAATTGCGGCAACCTGTCGGGCATCGCATCCTGTCAGCCTTGAAATAGTAATTACAGGACCATCTTCGTCAAGTGGCTTACTTAGTATAGCATCCCTGTACCGGCCATCAAAATAATCAAAAAACTTTTCCATCTGATCCCTTTCCTTTCATTCATTTAAGATGTTAAACTAAAATACCTGGTGTATTATATCTTATCAATGAATTACTTATGTAATTTAGAATAGCGATGAGAAGTAATTATAATCAAATGCTTTACCTCAAAATATAAACCTATAATTTACGAAAAAAAAACAACAAATACTAATTTATTTTCAACATGGTTAAACAAAACCATGGAAATAACAATTTTCAACATCTAAGCTCCCTGTTTACCGTGTTATGGTCCGATTTTTGCAGATTTTTTTCAGGAAAGAGAGAGCATGAAAAATTCAATGAGATCAATAGTCCCGGTTGTTTTGGTATTAGTTGCACTAACGGGCTGTAAAAAGAATATTGCCATAAGTAACAGACAGGCAATACTTTTTGAATTTGAATATGTTAATTACACCTGGAACTACCAACATTACGGGTTCATAATTGACAATGAAGGTAAGGTACTAACCTACAATAACCCGGAGCACTGGAATTTTCCTGACAGGGAGCTGAGGATAAGTGAGAATCAGGTTGCAGAAAACCTTGCAATGTGCTCGCATTCGGATATACGTATACCAAAATCAGAACTGGAGAAATACTCCAATCATATTAAGAACATTTCTTCGAGCAAAGTTTCAGCCCTGAAAAATGAAGCAGATGATGCCGGTTCGGCAGAATATATCTGCTATCAATATTCGGAGAGTTCAGGGATGTACAAGGGAACAATAATTAAAATGGAAGGCGACTTCACCTGTGAAAATCTCAATTTCTATTCCAGGAAGGTTGCCGAATGGATGAAAAATATTAACAGCACCATTCCTTTAAAATAGTCCTCATTCCTATTCCTGTACTATATCAATATCATATTGTTATGATAAAATTGAATCTTTATCGGAATCTTACTTATTTTATTATATCTTTACTTCAGACATCCTATTTATCCTGACGATAACTAATTTATATCAGCCATGATCGATCTTATATTATCCAAGCCCGAATTATTCTGGTTTATCATTGGGTTGGGCCTGTTTCTGATGGAACTGGTTATACCCGGATTCTTCATTTTCTTTTTTGGTCTTGGTGCCTGGGTCACCGCTCTTGTTTGCCTGATCGGAGATCCCAGCATCAATCTGCAGATCATTATTTTTGCAGTAACTTCAATACTCTCACTCATAGGTCTGAGAAAAATTATTCAGAGGAAATTCTTTTACAGTAAAGATGATAAGAGTGCAGAAGTTGAGGATGAGTTTACCGGAAAAGAGGCACTTTCCGTTTCAGATTTCGGAGGTTTGCAGACCGGTAAAGTTGAATTTAAGGGAACGATGTGGACCGCTGAATCGTCATCTGAAATCAAAACCGGTCAAAGAGTTTCGATACTTGAAAAAAATAATTTCAAATTAATTGTTGAACCTAAAAAATAACTGAAATGGATAGTACTACTTTTATTCTGATTGGTGTAATCTTTTTGGGATTTATCCTGATTGCATCAATGATTAAGATTGTTCCCCAGAGAACAGCTATTATTGTTGAGAGGTTAGGAAAATACAGGGCAACGTTTACCGCTGGCTTCCAGATCCTGATCCCGTTCTTTGATAAGGTAAGGTACAGGCATACCCTTAAGGAACAGGCTATTGATGTAGCACCTCAGATCTGTATCACACGCGATAATATTGCTGTCGAAGTTGACGGAATTCTGTACCTCCAGGTACTTGATCCTCAGAAAGCTTCCTATGGCATTGATAATTACAGGTTTGCTTCTATCCAGATTGCCCAGACAACCATGAGGAGTGTAATCGGGAAACTCGAACTTGACAGGACCTTTGAAGAACGTGAAACAATCAATGTCACAATTGTTGAAGCAGTTGATAAAGCCAGCGAACCATGGGGTGTAAAGGTAACCCGCTATGAGGTTAAGAATATATCACCGCCTCAGAGCATAAAAGATGCGATGGAAAAACAGATGAGGGCGGAAAGGGAGAAAAGAGCAGTAATTGCCGAATCTGAAGGAACAAAACAGGCTAAAATAAATAATGCGGAAGGTGATAAGCAGGAGTATATCCTTAAATCAGAAGGTGAAAAGCTTAGACGGATAAACGAAGCTGCAGGACGGGCTTCTGAAATTGAACAGGTTGCCACGGCCACCGCCAATGGTCTTAGAGCAATAGCCAAAGCAATATCTGATGATAACGGACTTAATGCCGTTAACCTTAGAATTGCTGAACAATACCTTAATGCATTCGGTAATCTGGCGAAAACAAACAATACTATGATTGTGCCTGCCAGCCTTTCTGATATTGCAGGTATCGTCGCAACTGCCACTTCAGTATTCAACGAAACGAAAGATAAGATAAATCCGAAAAATAGGGACACAGAATAATATGTCCTAAAAAATGTTTTACCGAATGAACTCCGGAGGCTGTATTAAAGGACGCTAGAGACCTCTAGTGATAACTCTGTGAACTCTGCGAAAGTTCTTAATTTTTATTACACAGAGGGCTCCCAGAGACCTTAGTGACAAGGAAATATTACAGTAATTTTAACCTTTTGAGATAGTCTCACATTTAAAAATACCTATTCAGGTAGTTCAGGTTATACCTCCTCGTGCTCAGTACGGTTGATGATCTCATTCTGCAGATCCTCGCCGAGATCATTGAAGTAATCACTGTAACCTGCCACCCTGACAATAAGATCCCTGTACAGTTCGGGATGCTTCTGAGCATCCTTAAGGGTATCTGCATTTACGACATTGAACTGTATATGATGGCCATCCTTGATGAAGTAACTGCGGATCAATGCTGTAAGACAATCATAACTATTCTCATCCTCAAGAAACTGCGGGGAAAACTTCTGGTTAAGAAGTGTCCCTCCGGTGCGCAGATGATCGATTTTTGAAACTGAATTAATGACTGATGTTGGTCCGTTCCTGTCAGCTCCCTGGCTTGGAGATATTCCCTCTGATAGTGGCTTGAAGGCGTTACGTCCATCTGCAGAAGCACTCATGACGCTTCCGAAATATACATGGCATGTTGTCGGAAGCATGTTGATCCTGTGAATTCCGCCTCTGGGGGTTGGTCTTCCGTTTATAGAATCATAATATATTTCAAATACCGCAACAGCCTGCTCATCAGCATAATCATCATCATTACCAAACTTCGGAGTGTTGTAGATCATGTCATACTGTATCTGTTCATATCCCTTAAAGTCGGCATCAAGCGCCTCCATTAGTTCATCCCAGGTATAGTTCTGCTTATCATAAATGTTATAGCGAATGGAAGTAAGCATATCTGTTAAGCTGCCCAGACCTACCCCCTGTATATATGAAGTGTTATATCTTGCTCCGCCGGAATTATAATCTTTTCCCTTGCCAATGCAATCTTCTACAAGCAGTGAAAGAAAAGGTACCGGAAGCCAGTTGGAGAAGGTCTTCTCAATGACATTATTGCCCCTGATCTTAATATCAATGAAATAGCTGACCTGCAGCCTGAAAGCATTCATGAGTTCCCCGAAGCTTTTGAAACCGGAGGCATATCCTGTCTCAAGACCGATAAGCTTGCCTGTCCTTTTGTCAAACCCATTATTGAGGGTAAGTTCCAGAACTTTTGGGAGGTTGAAATATCCTGTAAGCCAGTATGCTTCTGTTCCGAATGCCCCTGCTTCAACGCAGCCTGATGCGCCTCCGTTTCTTGCGTCGACCAGGCTTTTTCCCTGCCGGAGCAATTCCTGAATAATTGCATCAGTATTGAAGACAGATGGCTGTCCGAAACCTGTCCTGATAATATCAAGAGCTTTATGAATGAGCCTGTCGGGGCCCTTCCTGCTTATCTGAACCATGGAACCGGGCTGAAGCAGGCGCATTTCCTTTATTACATCCAATAGTATGAATGACACTTCATTTACGGCATCCGTCCCATCAGCTTTGACTCCTCCTATGTTTATAAGACAAAAATCTGTGTAGGTGCTGCTTTCGCTGGCTGTTACTCCCATTTTTGGAGGTGAAGGATGATTGTTGAATTTGATCCAGAAACATCCAAGTAGATCATACAAATCAGTATCGGAAAGAGAGCCGGAACTCTTGTCTTTCAGATAAACACGGTAAAGGTGCTGGTCAAGCCGTCCAGGGCTGAAGGAATCCCATGGATTCAGTTCTGATATTACTCCAAGATGTATGAACCAGTAATGCTGTAACATCTCATGAACTGTCTCCGGAGCATACGCAGGAACTCTGCGGCAGACCGCCGCCATTCTTATCAGTTCATTCCTCCTGCCAGGATTTTTTTCAACCGAAGCCATTATATCAAGCTCAACAGCATGACGGTTAGCGTACATGATTATAGCGTCGCATGCTATCTCCATGGCTTTCAGCTCTTCGGATTTTTCATATGCCAGAGGATCGTTATTAAAATCCAGAATTGAAAGCGATTTATTTATCTCTTCCTTCAGAGTAAGAAATCCGGGATTGAACATTTTGTATCCCAGAACAGTATGTCCTGGTGCTCTTTGCTCCTGAAATTCCGTGAAGAGACCTGCATCATAAGCATTCAGCCATTCAGGTGTCATAAGTCCCATTATCCTGTCACGGTTACTCTTCCCTTCCCAGAAGGGTATGATCTCATTTTCGTATAGTTTTTTTACATCATTGGGAACAATGAATGAGACCTTATCCCTTGAACTCAGGATTTCCAGATCCCTGAGAGAATGGAGACTTATTTCCGGGTAAGTTGGTACCTCCTTGGGTGCAGGCCCCCTCTCTCCGACGATAAGTTCTCCCTCACCGATAAATATTTTCTTATGCCGAAGAAGGAATTCAAAAACCCTTGCCCTTTTAACAGGAGCCGACAATTCACGTGACTCATCACTTTTATAGAACCTCGTTATTAATAACGCCCGCTCACCGCTTATTGTTTCTGCTGCTTCCAGACTGTTTTCCCGTAATCGTTTTACTCTTTCCGATAATTTCATAGCAGTTGTACAGTTAATTTTTTCAATATATATTTTCAACCCCCAATTTTCACCTTAACGCCCGTGGAGGCAAATTTGTTTTTAATCTCCTTCATAAATTTTCCGGAAGGAGGCTCAATGCCATTCATGAGATATGGAAGATTAAATCTCCTGTATTTGGATGCTCCGATTTTATGAAATGGCAGGAGGTTAATACCTGTAAGAGCATCCGTCTTTGCAGACAGGATAAACTGAACAATCCTGTCCATATGTCCGGCATCATCATTGAAACCCGGCACAACAGGTATTCTCAGAGCCACAGCGGCTGATGTTTCAAGAAGAATTCTGCAATTCTCAAGGATCCCGGTATTTGAAACACCAGTGGCCTCAAGATGCTTATTATCATCCAGATGCTTAATGTCGAACAGAAAAAGATCGGTAAATGGAATTATTGATTTATAGTTTTCTGCAGGTGCATACCCTGATGTATCAATTGCAGTATGATAACCAAGATCCTTACAGGCTTTTACGGTCTCAAGAAGGAATTCGAACTGCATCATTGGCTCTCCTCCGGAAAAAGTAACACCGCCCTTTGACTGATCAATGAAGACTCTTTCCCTTTCCAGCACATCAATAATATCTGCAACGGAATAGAATTTCCCGGCCTGTTCTTTCTCAATGAACTCCCTGCCTCCTAACCTGTGACTTTTTTCAACTGTTTCCTGGTATGGAAATATACCTTCTGGATTATGACACCATTTACAGCTCAGCGGACATCCTTTCATGAAAACAGTAACCCTGATCCCCGGTCCATCGTGGATAGAATATCTTTTAATACTGAAAACAAGACCGCTAATAGCAGACATAGAAAGATAGTAATAACAGAGTGAAGGAAACAGAAAATTAAATATCCTGGATTACAGAATATCACTGCAATTATAGAACATCAGGCAGCAATAAAGCCTGCGACCAAGGCGCCGCATCATAAACCGATATTTAAGTTTTGAAATCATCGTGATTCAATGATGGTGCAAGTTATACTTTTTTTTTAAACTTTAACACAAAATTAACATTGTACAATGCAACAAAACAGCTTTAAAAACGTCTATATTTTGAATACAGAATAAATTTGAGCAAACAGATTATTTTGAAGTTCATTTTTTATTGAATCATTTTAGCAGTCATAAGCAAATTGTTAAAATGAAGGTTTAAGATTCTCAACTATCGCCATTCGGCGCTTTCTACGATCGGGTTTAGGTAAATCAAAGGAAAGACATCTCCCAGATGTCTTTCCTTAATTTATTTTGGTGCAGATTATGGACTGACTGCATCTGAGGCTCATCTGAATCCTGCTTAGTCGGTTATTAGCATAATTATTATATCTTTACATTATAAACTTTTCATTATTCATTAATGAGATTAAGGCTCTTCATCTTCCTGGCGATACTGTCTGCACCAGCCTGGAATTCAAATATTACTGCATCTGTTCCAAAAGCTGTTAAAGGTGTAATGGATCTGAAGGTTATTGACAATCCTGAAAAATTCATTGTAAAACTCAATGGAGATTGGGAGTTTTACTGGGGTAAAATTCTTCGCCCCGATGATTTCAGCTCCGGTTCTGTCAAACCCGACTATTATGGTATTGTTCCATCATACTGGACTGATTACCCCCAGGACAAAATTAAAACTGAAAAATACGGATATGCCACCTACAGACTTACAGTTCTGCTTCCTCATGGATTGAAAAGCGCTCTGGCCTTTGACATGCCTGTATTTGATTCCTCATATGACATTTTTGTGAATGGGAAATATATGGGAAGCAACGGGGTAACAGGAAAAACAGAAAATGAAACCACCCCTGAGTATAAAAGAATATTTTTCAGGATCTCACCAGATACTGATACCCTAAGGATTATTGTAAATGTATCAAACTTTGACCATCGGCGTGGTGGCTTCTGGCTTCCTATAAAATTGGGAACTTTTACAGAAGTTCAGAAGCAAATGGCAAATACATGGGCTGCTGAATGGTCGGTAATAACTCTTCTTATGGGGTTCGCAGTATTCTTTCTTTTCTTTTTTATCCTCTCCCCAAAGGATAAAGCTATGATCTTCCTGAGCATAACAACAGCCAGTCTGGCCATAAGGCCTCTTTTCACCTCACATTTCCTGATACAGAACCTGATAGATCTTGATTGGATCTGGATTATCAGGTTTGAATACATAGGATTATACAGTATCCTTATAGGCTGGTCATGGTTCATAATTAGCCTTTATCCATCTGCACTTATACGTTTCGTTGCAAGGGTAAATACTATTGTCTTCTCCCTTGCGCTTATTGCTACACTTTTCCTTCCGGTAAAGATCTTCAGCTATATCACATTCCTCTACTATCCTTGTATGGTGTTTCTGATCATATATCAGATAGTCAAAAATGTTTCCGGTATGCTGAAGAAAAATTTCATTGACTATCTCTATTTTGGAGCATTCCTCCTTCTGCTGCTTGGAAGTGTTCACGATATAAGGGTTGCCAGCGGAAAGGCGAATATCTCTATAGGTTATGTGTTAACTTATCTGCTGGTAATATTCGTATTTATACAGGCGGCGCTTTTACTCTTTAAATGGATTCAGGCTTTCAATGAAAAGGAAAAGTTGCAGCTTGAACTTGAGTATATGAACAGGAATCTTGAGATCCTCGTCAATGAACGTACACAGGAATTGAAAAACCGCAATGAGGAAATTGAGAACCAGAACAGCAAAATAGCAATGCAGAATAAACAGCTGTCTGATACCATAAATCTTAAGAACAGGATTTTTTCACTGATAGCCCACGATCTCAGAAGCCCTGTGGTCAATATTCTCTATATGTTGAATCTGCTCAAGGAAAAGGAATACAAGGAGAAGTATGACACTTTTGCAAATTCGAGTATACAGTATGCACAGCTTGTAATCAGTCTCCTTGAAAATATGCTTGTCTGGGGAAGAGGTCAGGAAGATAAGATCAAGTTCTCTCCTGAAAAACGGGACCTTGCCGATATTATACTCACAAACCTCAGCATATTCAAGGAAACAGCTGACAATAAAGACATATCTGTCACCTTTACACAGGTTGGTTCCTCTATTGCTTATTTTGATAAAGACCTTCTTGACATCATCATCAGGAACCTGCTTTCAAATGCAGTTAAATACACACCCAGAGGAGGAAGGATAAGTATCCTCCTCAAGGATAAAACAAATAACGGTGAAGGAATCCTGGTGAAGGTTTGCGATAATGGGATCGGAATTCCCGAGTCAAAGATGAAATATATTTTCACCTCAACTGAAATAGAAAGTACACAGGGAACTGAAAAGGAAAAGGGTACAGGGCTTGGTCTGAAACTCTGTCAGGATCTGGTAAAAATAAATAATGGAATTATTACAGCTGAAAGCAGGGAAGGCGAAGGCACTTGCTTCTTAATAACACTACCACTTGATAAATCATCACCTTTGAGCTAGATACTGATTTCAGTCAAGAGTCAGCCCTGACAAACCCTTTCTGTTCAGTATCCGGATATTTTTCCCTGAAGCTTCAATTAATCCATCCTGCTCCAGTTCTCCAAGCGCCCTTGATACTGACGGTCTGGCGACTCCAAAAAAATCAGCAAGATCGTTTTGTGTCATGCCAAGGAAGACACTCTCGTTGTTGTTATCTGCCTTTTGAAGAATGAAATGGGCGAGCTTTCCTTTAATTGTCTTAAAATTCAGGAATTTGATCTTCTCAGAAAGGAATTGAGAACGGTTGGAGATCATGTTGAGAAAATTTACCAGGACTAAGTCATTCCTCATCAGTAATTTAAGAAAATCAGGTTTTTCAATCGATACTATTTCTCCGTCAGAAACAGCGATTACATTGACAGGAAACATGTTTTTATTGCCGAAAATAAATGCTGTGGCAAGGGCACCTGGGGCAGGAATATCTTCTATTTTGATCACCCTGCCGGCATCATCAACCATTTCACCTTTAACTATGCCGCTGATCACAATCATCAATGAATCAACAGATTCACCACTTTGTGAAATGAGCATTCCTGCCTTGAATTTCCTGATTTTGTAATTAACAGAAGAAATGATCTCCCCTATATCCTTATCAGGTACTCCTTTAAAAAGTGGTGATCCTGAAAGCCTTTGATAGTCCATCTTTTTTCTGCAAAAATAGAATAATGTAACATATGTTACTTTTTTATTTATCACAAATCCCCAGATTTGCGCTATAAATGATAAAACCATACAGAGATGAAAAGAGATATTTTAAAAATTGATGAAGAGTTGTGTAACGGGTGCGGTCAGTGTGTTCCAAACTGTCATGAAGGAGCATTGCAGATCATTGATGGTAAGGTAAGACTTGTCAGCGAACTTATGTGCGATGGTTTGGGAGCCTGCATAGGCCATTGCCCTGAAGGTGCTATAACAATAGAGACAAGGGAGGCAGAACCTTACAATGAGGCGCTTGTTATGTCAAAGATGAAAGACAAGGGGAAAAACACCATCATTGCGCATATGAAACACCTGAAGGATCATGGGGAGACTGGCTTCCTTCAGGATGCTGTTATGTTTCTGAGAACAAATAAAACGGATCTCGGCTTTGATGCTGATGCTGTTATCAGGGAAGTTCATAATCATGGAAATATGACAGTTGCTGCAGGAGTGCACGTTGCTCACCAGAATTCAGCTAATCACCATAATGAGGGAGGTTGCCCGGGTTCGAGAACGATGGTGATTGAAAAACCTGACAGCCAGGTACTCAGTTCCGAATCTTCATCACAGCCTTCAGAACTGAGACAGTGGCCTGTTCAGATGCACCTTGTTAATCCAAATGCCCCCTATTTCAGAAACTCCGATCTCCTGCTGGCTGCCGATTGCGTAGCATTCTCAATGGGTGGATTTCACAGTAACCATCTAAGAGGCAAATCACTTGCTATCGCATGTCCCAAGCTTGACCAGGGAACCGATTCATATGTCGATAAACTGACAGCAATGATAGATATATCTAAAGTAAATACTATTACAGTCATGATGATGGAAGTACCCTGTTGCGGAGGATTACTGCAAATGGTAAATGCCGCTCTGGCTAAAGCTTCACGAAAAGTCCCGGTAAAGAAGATGATAGTTGGAATCAGCGGCGAAGTGCTTCAGGAGGAATGGGTCTAAAATGACCAAAATATGAATGGAAAACCTGAAAAGTTCACCTGGCAAATAGTTGAATGAACAAAAGAAAAATTATGATGTTATTATAGAGATACAGTTGACCAGATCATAGGCGGAAGATTCTGTTTAAGTGGTTCATGAGATATATGATATATGACATGTTCAACCCTATTTAGATTGGTTCTAAAACATTTAACATATATTTTTGGCTCAGTGCCATTATCCAGTAGAAAATATTGGTTAGAATCTAACTTACCTTATGATTATGGAAGCATCTGAATTTTCTAATGAGAAGCGTTGCCTTGTTGGTTTTGATATTGGATCGGTATCACTGAATACAGTTATTATGGATGTGGATCATAATATCATTGAAGATCATTATGATTATATACATGGGAAACCTTTCAACGTTTTAAAAGACAGATTAAATTATATTCTCGACAAGTATCCCCAGGAGTCAATCTCGGGGATAGCCGTTACCGGCACCGGGGGTAAACTGGCTACTGACCTTATAGGGGGTATCTTCGTCAATGAGATTATAGCACAGGCAACCGCAACGGGGAAACTATTCCCTGATGCCCGGACAGTTATCGAGATTGGCGGCGAGGATTCGAAGCTGATTCTGATGGAAAAAGATTCCAAAACGGGGATTTCAAGGCTGGTGGATTTTGAAATGAATAGCATCTGTGCAGCAGGAACAGGTTCTTTTCTGGATCAGCAGGCAAGAAGAATTAATGTTCCAATTGAGACTGAATTTGGTATAATGGCTCTGAAATCAGTCGACCCGCCAAGAATCGCCGGAAGGTGCAGTGTTTTTGCAAAAAGCGATATGATCCATCATCAGCAGATTGCAACTCCCCTTCATGATATAGTTGCCGGATTATGCTTCGCACTTGCAAGAAACTTCAGAAGCAACCTTGCAAGAAGTAAGGAGTTAAAGAAACCCATAGTCTTCTCAGGAGGTGTTGCCGCCAATATCGGAATGGTCAGGGCCTTCAGGGAAATACTCGATCTTAAGGAAGGAGAGTTGATCATTCCTGAACATCATGCTGCTATGGGTGCAATTGGTGCCGTGTTATATGCACACGCCAATAAACTGGAGATGAATCATTTCACTGGACTTAAAAAGCTGAATGAATATCTTGACGAAGATTCCACAACTTTTAAAAGTCTCCCAAAGCTTATAGAATCAGGTGCTGAATACAGGAAACATGTTCACCCTATTGAAAGGGGAAAAGAAAAGACCAGGGTATATCTTGGACTCGATATTGGATCCCTGAGTACAAATGTGGTACTTATTGATGAACAGCACAGGGTGATAGCCCGCAGATATATTCCCACAGGAGGCCAGCCTCTTGAGGCAATCCAGAGGGGATTAACCGAGATCTATGATGAAATTGGTGAGGATGTTGAGGTAATTGGTGCCGGCACTACTGGTTCCGGACGTTACCTGACAGGCGATTTTATCGGTGCTGATACTATACAGAACGAAATTACAGCACAGGCCACAGCAGCTATAGATTATGATCCCACCGTTGATACGATATTTGAAATTGGCGGACAGGATTCAAAATATATCAGTATCGAAAACGGAGTAGTTGTCGATTTTGAAATGAACAAGGTTTGTGCAGCAGGTACAGGATCATTCCTTGAAGAACAGGCTGAAAAGCTGAATATAAATATTGTAAATGAATTTGGTACAAAGGCTTTAGGCTGTGACAGTCCCTGCAAGCTTGGTGACAGGTGTACTGTATTCATGGAATCTGACCTCAATTCATTCATGCAAAAGGGTGCGAGAAATGAAAATCTTGTAGGAGGTCTGGCATATTCTATTGTTTACAATTACCTGCAGAAAGTTGTTGTGGACCGTAAAATAGGTGAAAAGATCTTCTTCCAGGGAGGAGTGACAAATAACAAAGCTGTCGTTGCCGCATTCGAACAGGTGGTAGGTAAAAAAATAATCATCCCTCCTCATTTCGATGTTACCGGAGCAATCGGAGTGGCTATTCTGGCCCAACGATCAATGGCCAAAGGGCAGAAAACAAGATTCAAAGGCTTTGGGGTGCGGAATGTGGCTTATAATATAAGCAGGTTTGTCTGTAACAGCTGTACCAATCATTGTGAGATAAGAAGAGTTAAAATAGACGGGATAAAGAAATCATTGTACTATGGAGGCCGGTGTGAAAAATATGAGACCGACGACAGGAAAAAAACCGCAAATAATATCCCAAACTTATTTGAGAAACGATTGGAGATCATGCGTGAGGGCTATGCTGAGCCGGTGGAAAAAACGAAAAAGACTGTAGGTATCCCCAGAGCTCTCATGGTTTATTACCAGCAATTCCCTTTCTGGCGTACATTCTTTGAAGAGCTGGGATTTGCCGTTGTTGTCTCAAGGGAATCAGACAAGGCTCTGGTTAATCAGTCAATTGAGGCTATGACAACTGAGACCTGTCTGCCTGTGGAACTTATGCACGGACATGTTATTGACCTTGTTGAAAGGGATGTCGATTATATATTTATTCCATTTATCGTCAACGGTAAAGAGAAGACAGGAAATACGACCTTCAACTGCAACTGCCCATGGATCCAGACCTATCCGTTTATGGTTAAAGCTGCCCTTAGGGGTAAGGTTGACGAGTCAAGACTTCTGGTTCCCACCCTTCATTTCAGGTTCTTTGAAAGGGCCCTGATAAAAGAGATGTCAAGCTATTTTAATGAAAAGTTCGGAATCAGTAAGGCGGCAATTAAGGAAGCCGTTTATAAGGCTGATGGAATTCAGACTGCTTTTGAAACCAGATTGGTTGAATACGGAAGGGAAGTAATGTCGAATATTCCTAAAAACTGCCGACCGGTCGTTCTGCTTGGCAGGCCATATAACAGTACAGATCCTCATCTTAATCTGGCCCTCGTTGATAAGCTTTTAACGCAGGATGTAATGCCTATCCCTGTCGACATGCTCGATCTGTCACCTTACAATATTTTTACAAACTACAGGAATATGTACTGGCCTAATGGTCAGAAGATGATAGCAGCAGCACAGCTGGTGGCAAAAAGTGATAATCTTCATGCCGTTTACATAAGCAATTTCCGTTGCGGCCCTGATTCCTTTATCTGGCATTATATTTCCGAAGAGCTTAAAGAAAAGCCTTTCCTGCATCTTGAAGTGGATGAACACTCAGCAGATGCAGGTATGGTTACCCGTATCGAAGCTTTCCTTGACAGTCTTAAGGGATCAGAGCAGAATGAGAAAAAAGAACTCGAGATATTCAGGCCCAGGCCCAGCCCCTCATCTCCCCAGAAGGAAAGGGTTATGTACTTTCCATACATGAATGACGGAGCATACATGATCGCGGCAGCTGCCCGCAGCTGCGGAATAGCATCTGAGGTTCTTCCAAAACAGACCGATGAAGATATGGCACTTGGAAGAAAGTATACCTCTTCCAAAGAATGTTTTCCAATGATATGCACTACCGGAAGCTTTCTGAAAAAACTGCTCGAGCCGGGTGCTGATCCCTCCAAAATAAGCTTCTTTATGCCTGACCATAACGGACCATGCCGCTTCGGTCAGTATAACCAGTTCCACAGACTCCTGTTTGACAGGCTTGGATTCAAAGAAGCTGAGCTGATAACACCTTCAAATGAAACATCGTACCAGGATGTTGCGGGTGAACACGGTCAACGATTCAGACTCAATGCATGGAAAGGATTCATAGTTGCCGATTACCTGCGTAAAATACACCGTGAAACAAGACCCTATGAGATCAACAAGGGGGAAACAGACCGCCTCTATGATCTGTCACTTAAAAGACTCGAGAAGTGCGTTGAGAACGGAACCAGGGGTTTACACAAGCTAATATCAGAAATAGCCTCCGAATTCAAGACAATAAAGGTTGACAGAAGCCAGAGAAAACCTGTAGTCTCCATAATCGGAGAGATATTTATGCGTGATAACTCGGCATGTAACGGCAATCTCTCAAACAGACTTGAAGACCTGGGAGTAGAGGTGGTTGTAGCACCATTCTCTGAATGGATTTATTACTCAACATACAGATTCACACGTGACAGCCGTTGGAAAAATGATACAAAAGGAATTATAAAATCAAAAATACAGGGCATCGGTCAGGAAATTATAGCTGACTCACTTCTGAGAGGAATAAAGCATTTTACCGATCATGAAAAGGATGTCTCTCTGCATGATATGCTCAATCTCTGCAATAAATATGTGAATGAATATTATGATGGAGATCCTCCAATAGCTATGGGTACAGCAGTGGGACTCTCCAAAAGAGGTATTGCAGGTATTGCAGCCATTCTTCCTTTCACTTGTATGCCTGGGACTTTGATTGCATCTGTCAGCGACAGCTTCAGGAAGGATCATAACAATATCCCTTTCATCAATATAGCATATGACGGACAGGATTCAGTTTCACTTGACACCAGGCTTCAGGCATTCGTGTTCCAGGTAAAAGAATATGAAAAGGTAAAGAGAAACGGGAGTGCTGTTAAGATGGTCAATGTACCACAGGCTGTACATTAAATCCGTTTACAGATTTTGCCTGCCAGGAAAAATGAAAAAAAAATCATTGTAGAGACGTTGCATGCAACGTCTCTACTCGTTTTATACACCCCCGGTATTCATTTGTTGAGTATGCTGTATACCTTTTTATAAAGGGTTTCTACCTTTGTGTAGGGATCACCCTCCCCAAGTGTCTCAAGCGGAAGATATCCACTGTAGCCGCACTCTCTGACTATCTTTATTATCTTCTCATAATCAGTCTCTACCTGGGTCTCATTTACAAATACCTGCTCCTTCATCTGCCAGGTAATTGCATAACCCGCAGTGGCTGCAATATCCTTATACGGGTCAGGAGAATGATAACTTCCAATATCGAGCATCAGGCCTACCCAGCTGTGATCAACCATTCTCATTATTTTTTCGACATCAGCTGCACTTTTTATAAAATCGTTATGGTTCTGCAGCGCTATCATAACGCCATTTGCCTTACCATAATCAGCACACTCCCGAATGTCATTAACGATCCATTTCGCTCTCTGCTCCCAGGAAAACTCTTCCTTTGAAAGAACACCGGCAAATATTCGCAAACCCGGTGCTCCAAGTTTACGGGCTACATCAATCCAATCCCTTACAAGCTTCTTTTCCCCTTCCCGTTTAACCGGATCAGCCCAGGTAAAATCATTTCTGACTCCGGTGCAGCCCAAATCGATTCCAAGACGAAATGCTTTCCTTTTTATATGAAAGATGTAATCGTCGGCAGGTACAGCAGGATAGCCCGGGAAATAATAACCTGTCAGATCGACTCCGTCAAAACCTGTCCTGGCGCAAAAATCAAGAAGATCATCGAGTGACATGGTTCCAGCTTTAAGTGGTTTGTCAAAAGAAAAGGCATTCAGGCTGATTTTCAGATTAGCATTTCTGCCCTTGATTTTGTTTTTGGAGCTGGTCATATCCATTCCGGCAAATAACGGAAGACCAAATGTTCCGGCTCCTGTCAATGCTGCAAATTTTGAGAATTCTCTGCGATTGAATCTTTTCATTACTGTTAAAAGCTTTATAAATGTTTGTTTTCAGATCTGTTATTAATCTTGAATGGAGTTCGGATTATTTGTATGTTTTTCATCCTGCAGTACTAAATCCCAGTTTTATCAGTATATTCTTCACGGCCTCAGAAGGATCAGAGAGCCGGACAGAGTATGAAGGAAATTCGCGCCTGAGGGGATAATCACCACGCAGCTTTTCAAAAGCTGATGGCAAATCACGAAGCTTCCTGTCATCATCCATTATGTTGTAAGAATGAATAATTGCTTCCCTGATAATATCATCATCAAATATATCCTCCTCCTCAATTGTTATTTCAGGAAACAAAGGCAGTGGGATATTGGCAGGATACCAGTTCTTCAGAGGCAGATCATAAAACTCAGACAAAAAATTTACCACCATTGCAGTTCCGTTAGCCTTGCCATCAGTTGAGTATCCGGCTATATGAGGAGTGGCTATATATACTTGTGACATAAGAATAGGATCCGGATCAGGTTCATTCTCCCAAACATCAATAACAGCGCCCTGCTGAATAGAAGATTCAAGGGTACTGATCAGTGCGGCAGTTTCAACAACTTCACCCCGGGAAGAGTTGAAAAGCCAGGATCCCTTTTTCATCCTTCCAAGTGTATCCATATCAAAAAGATGGTATGTCTTATCCTCACCTGTCATTGTCAGAGGAACATGAATTGTAACAATATCGGATTCACTTAAAATCCTGTCAAGGGTTACAAATTTTCTTTCCCCTTCTGTTCTAGCTCTTGGAGGGTCATTAAGCAGAACTTTCATACCAATTGTCTCAGCCATTGCTGCCACTTTGGAACCAACATTTCCAACCCCGATTATACCAATAGTTTTCTCTCTGAGGGAAAAACTGAAGTCATTGGCTACCTGAACAAGTGCAGCACCTATGTATTGCATTACGGATGATGAATTGCAGCCCGGGGAATTGGTCCACCTGATATTATGATCATCACAGTACCTGGTATCAATATGATCATAACCAATTGTCGCCGTACCTATAAATCTGACATTTGTACCATATAGCAGCTTTTCATCACAGATTGTCCTTGTCCTGATCAGCATTGCGTCGACATCTTTAAGGATATCCCGAGTTATCTCTTTCCCGGGTAAATAGATTACTTCCGCATAAGGTTCAAGCGCTCCTTTCAGAAAAGGGATCTTATCATCAGCTACGATCTTCATGAAATTTTCTTTTTTGTGAAATTATAAAATATAATCTAACCTGCCCATCCCTTATATGAGATGAATCAAATTTATATTTTTGCCAATATCAACATTTGGAATTATAATATATTCTTACGAAGTCAGTAAAATGTCAGGGAACGATATTACACATATCCCGCACGCCTGGGAATCAATTTCCGGAGATTTAAAATCGTTCATATTTCAGGTTGTCAGAAATGATAATGAAGCAGAAGATCTACTCCATGTGGTCTTCATAAAAATCCACGATAAGATAGGGACATTGAGGGAGAGTCTTCTGCCTTTATATAATAATCTCCCTGCCTGGTGCATTCCTTTCAGGTCTCTACTTTAATTTTGTAAACGGACGGGGCCGGCCCAAAATAGTAATGAGAGGGGGGGGAAAAAAATGGGGGGGGGGGGGGGGGGGGAAAGGGGGGAAAGAAAAAAAAAAGAAAAAAAAGAAAAAAAAAATTTTCTGGGAAAAAACCCCCCCAAAAAAAAAAGCCGCTCTCCCATGGCTGGCAGTAACTATTACTCTCTCACTGGTTTATAAAAAATATTTTGTTTATAGCGAAACAGCAGGCAATCATCTGTTTATTGCAGGAATTGCACTTCTATTTATGGGCATGGTTATGTACTTTTCGACCGTCCCGTTACTCCTTAGGGGATTAAAAGAGACAAAGCTTATTACAAGGGGTCCCTATTCCCTATGCTGTAATCCACTGTATGCGTCTTTGCTCCTTCTGATTATACCAGGAATCTCACTTATAATGAATTCATGGATTATAATCACGACCAGCATCGCAGGTTATATAGCTTTTAAAATTGCAATAAAAAGTGAATACAGGGAGATGGAAAAGTTCTTCGGGGATGATTACAAAAAATACAGAGAGCTAACACCCGAATTCTTTCCCTTCCCTTTCAGGAAGTGGTTCAGATAAAAATGCCTCTCATTTCAACAAATTAAAAGTTCTGTTGTTATGCATAAAACTGAAATATGGACTCTGTAAAAATTCCAAAGACTGTGGATGAGTACATAGCAGATTATCCTGCAGGTATTCAGGAAAAGCTTATTGAGATGAGGAGTATAATAAGGAAGTCTGCACCTGATGCCAGCGAAAAAATAAGTTACCGGATGCCATCATATATATTTAACGGCATACTGGTTTATTTTGCTGCGCATACAAAGCATCTGGGCTTTTATCCTTTCCCTACCGTTATTGAAGCATTCAAAAACGAATTGACACCATACCATACTTCCAAGGGAGGTATTCAGTTCCCATATAAAGATCCCTTACCAATTGACCTTATTAAAAGAATAGTTGGCTTCAGGGTGAAGGAAAACATTGAAAAGGCAGCTTTGAAGAAAATAAAGAAAATCAAATAGCAGATATAATAAAAATAGTCCTGTAGAATCGGATAAAAGTCCTGTGACAAAATAACACTGACATTTTCCTGGCAGTAGCCTGTTTTAATATGGAAATTTCTTATTTTGGCGGCTCATAATTTATCTGATGATCCGTATTTTTTTTGCATTCCTCCTGGCTCTTTTGTTGTCAGTTTCAAACTTGCTTGCCCAGCCCGAAATCAAAGCTGTTTTTATAAAAAATGCTCCAGTTATTGATGGTAAACTGGATGATGAAGTGTGGAAAAATGCTTCAGTAATTGATGATCTTTATCAGAGAGAACCCAATCAGGGAATGCCGGGTTCAGAGAAATCTGAATTCTATTTCCTTTTCGATCACAATAATATCTATGTAGGGGTTCACCGTTATGATGATCCTGAAGGCATTACAGCCAAAGAGCTGGCCCGTGATGTCAGCCTTGGAGATGATGACAGGATACAGGTAATATTTGATACGTACCTCGATGGGCGGAGTGGTTACTGGTTCCAGATCGGCCCAAGAGGCAGTATAGGAGATGCACTGGTTAATGAGAACGGGAAAGATTTTAATAAGTCATGGGACGGTCTCTGGAACGGAAAGGCAAAAATTACAGATGACGGTTGGGAAGCTGAACTGATAATTCCATACAAGACTCTTGCATTTAAAAACGGGAACAGTACATGGGGGCTTAAGCTCATAAGATATATTAAGAGAAAGTCGGAGATTTCCACATGGCCAGCCACATCCCTGAACGGTAACAGGTTCCAGATCTCTGATGCAGGAAGGATAACCGGCATAACTGATATCACCCAGGGAATAGGTCTTGATGTAATCCCTTATGTTACAGGCGGTATAAGTAAAAAACAGGATGGAAGTCCTGATCCGGTCGCAACAGGAGGGCTCGATATTTTTTATAACATAACTCCCTCGCTTAAGGCTGCCCTTACTTTCAATACTGATTTTGCACAGACTGAGGTCGACGAAAAGCAAATAAATCTTACCAGGTTCAGCCTTTTTTTCCCGGAGAAAAGAGATTTTTTTCTCGATGGAGCTAACTATTTCACTTTTGGAATAAACGGAGACAGCGAAAATCCGATGAACACCCAGAATATTCCCTTTTTCTCAAGACGTATGGGGCTGGATGTAAACGGAAACCCTGTTCCAATTATATACGGAGGCAAATTCACAGGCAAAGTAGGAAACTGGAACCTGGGCTTCCTGCATATAAAGGATGATAATAAATGGGACAATCCAGGGTATACTGTTGGAAGAATATCAAGGAATATCGGGAAACAATCCTCAATAGGGCTTATTGGGACCAATGGAGATGCTTTCTCAGACATCAGTAATTCACTTGCAGGAGTTGATCTGAGATTAGCAAGTTCAGAAATATCAGGCAATAAAAACCTTACATATAACCTTTATGGGATGAAGTCATTTACCGACAGCCTGAAAGGAGATGATATCTCATTTGGTACGGAAGTCAATTATCCCAACGATTTCTTCAACTTCAGGGCCGGGTACCTTCAGATAGGTGAAAATTATAATGCCGGTCTTGGGTTTGTCCCCCGTACCAACGTCCGTAATTTTTACGGCGGCGCAGGTCTGGGACCACGTCCGGCGAATTCACCGTTAATGCAGGTAAAAACCGGAATAAGGTATCTCTTCTTCACTAACCTGAAGAACGGAGGAATGGAAACATCCGTGGTAGACCTTAATTACTGCGACCTGATATTCCTCAGTGGTGATGATATCTCCTTTTCTTCACAATACCAGTTTGAAGCTCTCGAACAGGACTTTCATATTCTCAAGGACTATGTAATCCCTGCTGGTGATTATAATTTCTGGCGCCACACTCTGACACTCACCTCGGCTAAGAGAAGAAATCTGTGGATGGCAACCAAATTAGGAGTTGGTACTTTTTATTCAGGCAGGCGGACTGATTTTCTTATCCAGGCCGGGTATAAAGTATTTGTACCATTTTATATAGGTGCCGAATCGGACAGGAAATGGGTGGACTTACCTGAAGGCAGCTTTATTACTCAGATCTACAGACTGAATCTTAATTTCCTCTTCAGTCCTAATTTATCATGGTATAATTATGCCCAGTATGAGAATCAGACTGAAATTATAGGACTGCAATCAAGGTTTCAATGGATAATAAAACCCGGAAAAGAGATTTACCTCACTTTCAACTCCCCTCTTATCGATCCTCTTGAGAGGTTTCAGCCACTGGCTTATGAAGCACGGCTGAAAGTCAACTATACAATCCGTTTCTGATCTCTCTGACAGGTCAACTCTTTTGGGAGTTCCCCCTCCTCTGAAGGGGCTTAAACTTTTTTTATTTTTTATAAGAACTTACACAGAGACCACAGAGAAAACACAGAGCTTCACAGAGGTTATTGGACGATAGTCATCTCTTTAAGCAGGTAGCCGGCTCCGGCGAATTTGTCAATGATGAACAGAGCATATCTGATATCCAGGCTTATGTTCCTGCTCTGCTCCGGATTAAAGGCAATATCGCTGGCTACCCCTTCCCATGCCCTGTCGAAATTCACCCCGATAAGCTGGCCATCGGCATTTATGACCGGACTGCCTGAATTACCTCCGGTTGTATGGTTATCCGCAATGAAGCATACCGGTACTTCACCATCCTGTACATAGCGCCCGTAATCTTTTGATCTGTATAATTCCCTGAGCCGTGCCGGAACATCATAATCATAGATTCCCGGGTTATCCTTTTCCATAATTCCCCTGAGTGTCGTAAAATAACTATAGTATACTGCATCTTTTGAGAGATACCCTTTTATATTTCCATAGGCTACCCGCAGCGTTGAATTAGCATCAGGGTAAAATACCCTGTCTTTTTCAAATTCCATCTGTGCTGTCATATATTTCCGGTTAAGCCGCTGTATGCTGTCATTTATTCGTGTGAGCTCAGGCCTGATATTTACTGAGAGGTAATCAGATACACTCAGGGCAATTTTGAAAAACGGATCTTTATTTAGCTTAGAAACAGCCGAAGCCTGAAAACCGGTAACAAATTCACTGAACCTCGCCTCATTGGTAAAGATTGATTTTGAATAGAGCTTGTCCGCTACAGATGCAAAGTCTCCCTTGCAGGAATTTCTAAGCTTCACATATTCGGGAGCCTGCCATAAAGGATCCACGTTCTCACCATAAAGGGTCATCAATGCTATGAAAAGCTTTTTATCCGTTTCTGCATTGTAATTTTTGAAAAAATTCTTACCTGACTCCAGAAGGTTTATTTTTGTTACATTTTCCTGATCTTCATTAAAATCAGTCTTATACAGGTCAGCCAGAGGCTTAATGTTTCTTGCAAACGCGATGGCCTCTGTTCCGCTGTTAAAAAATACTTCATTGGTATAACTGTTGACTACATAGAATTGACTCATCAGACTATATAACTCCCTGTAGTCAGACAGCATATTGCCATATTTTTCAATACGGCCCGAATCTTCATTTATCCATGCTATAAGCCTGTTTTCATACTCCTGTTTCTTCGCTATGGTGGTCATCTTTTCCAGGCCCTGACTCTCCCCTATCCATTTTTTCCATGAATTGGCCAGTCCTGCCTTTTTTGAAGAATATTGAATTCTGATCATCGGATCGCTTTTCATTGCCGATTCCATTATTTCAATCTTCCGTGTTCGTATACCGATCATGTTAGGATTGAATTTATTCTTGATCATATCAATATGATAAGAGGGAACATATTCTGTAGTAGTACCCGGATATCCTAATACCATAGTAAAATCACCTTCTCTGACCCCCTTGAGCGATATAGGAAAATGATACAAAGGCTTATAGGGTACGTTTTCCACCGAATAATCAGCAGGTTTGTTATCCTTCCCGGCATAGATTCTGAAAATTGAAAAATCACCTGTATGACGGGGCCATACCCAATTATCTGTCTCTCCTCCGAATTTACCTATTGCAGATGGAGGGGCGCCAACCAGGCGTATATCCCTGAATATCTCATTCACAAAAAGAAAATACTGCTTTCCCATATAAAAGGGTTTGATTATAGCAATATACCCTGTGGAAGCAGTTGCACTGGCTGTAATTTCGTTTATATTCGAGCTGATTATTTTCTCCCGTTCATTATTATCCTTAGCATCAGTTACTCCCTGCATCACTTTATCAGTGACATCCTCCATTCTCTTCAGAAAAGTTACAGTAAGTCCGGGATTGGATAATTCCTCTTTTCTGGACATCGCCCAGAAACCATCTGTTAGATAATCATTCTGAAGGCTTGAATGTTTCTGAATCTGACTATAGCCACAATGGTGATTCGTGATAAGCAGTCCGTCAGATGAAATTATTTCTCCTGTACATCCTCCCCCGAATTGCACAATGGCATCCTTCATGCATGCTTTGTTAACACTGTAAATATCTTCGGCAGAAAGCCTGAACCCTTTCTCCTGCATAAGCTTGATATTGTACTTTTCAATCAGCAAAGGAATCCACATTCCTTCATCGGCTCTTGTGGCAGGAAAAAGAAATAAAGTCAGTACCAGGATGATTTTAAATGATTTAATATTCATTATTTGCCCTTTGTGTTTTATCATTTTGTTTTTAGATATTCTTCCGAATGCGACTGGGGGTTTTGCCCCCCTTCCCCCCTGAAAGGGGGTTAAATACTTATTTCTTATCATGTTTTAGCCCCCCCCTGGGGGGGTTGGGGGGTATTTTTCAGGGGGACTGGGGGACAATATAAACTCCTTTAGTTCTTTATAAAGTGTTCTGACAGGCAAGCCGACAACATTGAAATAGGATCCCTCAATGGAGGAACAGGCTATAAGCCCAATCCACTCCTGGATGCCGTAAGCCCCAGCTTTATCGTATGGTTTGTATTTCTCTATATAAAAATCGATCTCCTCTGAAGAGAGCGGATCAAATGTTACTTTCGATGACACGGAGAATGTTCTCTCCCTGGAATTAGAAAGAAGTGTAACCCCTGTTATCACCTCATGAGTGTTTCCGGAGATAGCCCCAAGCATGAATGCTGCATCGGAATAATCACGTGGTTTGCCTAGCAGTATGTTATTGCACCAGACCACTGTGTCGGCTGTAATAACGATATCCCTGTCTTCCAGTTCTCCTCTGAAGGAGACAGCCTTCTGATGTGAGATATATTCAGCAATTGATCTTCCTTCAAGTCCTTCAGGAAACGATTCATCAAAATCCTTTATTACCACATCAAAGTCTAGCCCCAGCTCATAAAGCAGCTGCTGCCTTCTGGGAGAACGTGAAGCAAGGATTATTCTGTAATTTTCCAGGTTTGGAATTATCATACTCAGAAAAGGTTCCAGGTAAGTATTACTTTAACCACAACGGAATAAAGAATACCGGTTACCATTACAACTTTCATTATACTGCTGGCATTATGGAGCTGCTGCCTGTTGTTGCTGACAACCACTTTATATATTACATATGCGAGTGGCAATGCAATAGCAACGGAAAGGTAAACAAGCGTTATAATATCATTTATAAATAAATACCATGTCAGAAAGAGCAGTACAATTGTTATTGACACCAGGCTGACAGCAATGATCTTGGCCGACAATACCCCGATTACAACCGGAACCGTATTTCTGCCGAAAGCGATATCTCCCTCAAAATCCTCGATGTCTTTAATTATTTCACGGGCAAGAGTGGTGATAAAGGCAAAGACGGCAAATCCTCCTACCCAGTAAAATATGAAGTTGATATCAGGCAGAGAAGTAGCATTCATGGTGTAGTATCTGTATAATGCAGGCCATTCATAAATCACAACAAGGAGTGGCACCATGCCTGCCAGTATTGCAACCACCAGATTCCCAATAAGAAACTGCCGCTTATAGCTCGCAGAATAGAAATAGAGTAAGCCTGAGACGACCAGGAACATTATTCCCAGCAGGAAGTAACCTGCCTGGTATGAGATATAAAATCCTATTGAGACCCCTGCAATATTAAATATATTATGCCACATCATTGCCTGACGCCTTGGGATATGGGTGCCTACAATAACTTTCCCCTTGTTTATCAGATCTGTCCTGATATCAAAATAATCATTGATTACATAACCACCCGCAGTAAGGAAGACCGTTGCAGCTACAAGCAGCAAAAAGTTTATAAGCGAAAACTGAAGAGTCATTGGCACCTCTTCTCCTGTGCCGTTAAGAAGGATCACTCCGATCTTGCCTATTACCGGCCCCAGAACCGCATATCTCATCAGAACCATAGTCAAAATAACTATAAGAAGGTTCTGCCACCTGATAAGTTTAAAGAAAGCTTTCATATTCTACCATGTAAACGCATCCGTATCCATCCATTTATTATGCAGCCTCAGTACCTGTTCTATTACATCCCTGACACAACCTTCACCTCCTTTTTTGTCCGACACATAGGCTGCCACCTGTCTGATTTCACTGTCAGCATCAGAGGGGCACACAGGGAGACCAACCTCCTTCATCACTTTATAATCAGGGATATCATCCCCCATGTAAAGCACGTCATTTTTATTCAGTTCATACTTCTTCAGGAAGGCATTAAAATGTTCCAGCTTTGAACGGCTGTTTAAATAAATATCTGTCACTCCGAGTGAACGAAGCCTCTTCCTATACTCTTTGGAACTGCCTCCCGAGATCACACATACCGGATATCCTTTTCTCACAGCGAGCTGGATGGCATACCCGTCTCTCAGATTAACAGTCCTGTTGGGTACTCCAAAAACATTGAGAGCGATTGTCTGTGTTGACAATACACCATCAATATCAAAAATAAAAGCCTTAACTCTCACAAGGTCTTCCTTAAAATTAGCCATGTGTCACAACTTATAATAATAGTTAATTATCGACATTGTAATCTCTCTGTACATCTTTTCAAGTTCAGGCGAGTAAGAGAGCAATTCAATATGTTTTTCAATAGTATTCCGGTCATTTCGTACAGCCGGACCAGTCTGGGCTTTTTCGGGTCCGATATCAATGGCTTTTGAAACTGTTTCCGTAATCAGCGGATAAAATATTTCAAACGGCACCCCTGCTTTTTCAGCAACCTCTTTACCTCTTGTCAGCATATGGTTGGCAAAGTTACAAATAAATACCGCTGCCACATGAAGGATTATCCTTTGATCGGTATTTACAAACCAGCTCTTTGCACCTATTGAGGCGGCAAGATCCTTAAGAAGGGCAGATGATTGTAGATCTGATGATTCAATAAGAAGAGGAAGGTCTGTGAATTCCACTTTCCTCTCAATTGAAAAGGTCTGAAGGGGATAAAAAACTCCTTTTGCAGTATAACGTGCAGGAAAAACTTCCAGTCCGAAGCTTCCGGCAGTATGTACAACTAAAGTCCCAGGCCGGCACTTTATATCTTCAAGAACCTTATTCAGGGCATGATCCGGAACAGCAATGATTATTATATCTGTTGAAACAGGAAATTCAGGTATCGCTGACCACAAAGCTTCACATGAATCTGCAAGTGATCTGCCGCTATTTTCAGTTATAGAGACAACAAGATCAATTTTGTATCCTGCCTTATATATCTTCCTGCACAATGCAGAAGCCACTCTTCCCGCACCTGCAAAAGATATGTGTTTGTTAATCATCGCAGATTTTTTCGGAAATATACTAAATTGCAGGAATCAGACTGAGCTGCGTCAAAAAGAAAAGCAGCAGCCATGGATGATTTTTTTAAAAGGAAGAATGAAGCAGGTAGCTATTTCTTTCCGTACAGATCCATGTAGACATTTGTTACCTGGATCACGTATGTTTTATAATAACTTCCGTATGATGAATTGCCAGCCTGATACAGATAATTGCACTCCCAGTAGACATTTCCTGAAACCAGAAGCTCATCGCCTGACTTATACTCAGACATCTTTGGAAACATCTCACCCGGATTGCAGAAATAGTAAGTGGAATAGGGATCGCTGATGGTTGAAAAGTAGATATTTGAACCTGTCTCATTAAAATAAACCATCGCCCTGGTATTGGTAAGCATAAACAATGAATCTTTACCGCAACCGCATTTTGGCTGTTTCTTACAACCGGAATAGGATACTAACGGAGCAACGAAAATCAGTATAACCAGAATTTTTCTTAATATGTTCCCTCTCATAGCAGACATTTTTTGAAACACGTTAATTCACGTGCAATATAATCTTTTTCTTTCAAGCCTGAGCAGTGGGACCACCAAAAGTTAATGGCATGGCAGGTCCTGAACCTTTTACATCCTTGATAGGGCCATGAACTGTCTCATACTTGGCAATATTGTCCTGGAGAGCTGCAACAAGCCTTTTTGCATGTTCGGGGGTAAGTATAATCCTCGATTTAACCTGCGCCTTTGGTATCCCGGGCATAATCCTTATAAAGTCGATAACAAATTCAGAGGCTGAATGAGTTATTACAGCAAGGTTTGAATAGGTTCCCTGCGCAACTTCTTCATTCAGCTCAATACTGATTTGTCCCTGATTCTTAGGATCCGTCATATTCAGTAAATTTTATTTGCCTGCCTCAATTTCAGATTCATGATGCACCCCTACGAGAGTTTCATACTCGTCGAGCGAACCAACAATAATACTGTTATACTGACGCTGGCCTGTTCCTGCGGGTATAAGGTGACCCACAATAACGTTCTCCTTAAGACCTTCAAGCCTGTCAATTTTACCAAGAATTGCTGCCTCATTAAGAACTTTAGTAGTCTCCTGGAAGGAAGCTGCCGAGAAGAAGCTCTTAGTCTGCAGAGAAGCTCTGGTAATACCCTGAAGAACCTGACTTGATGTTGCAGGAATAGCATCCCTTGCCTCAACAACTTTCATGTCGCGACGCTTCAGAACAGAATTATCGTCTCTGAGCTTACGGGCAGTCACGATCATTCCCGGACGAAGGGTTTGGGAATCACCACTTTCAATTATAACTTTCTTACCATAGATCCAGTCATTTTCATCCATAAACTCCAGTTTGTCAACAATCTGACGTTCAAGGAATTTTGTATCACCCGGATCGACGATCTCGACCTTCCTCATCATCTGCCGTACAATGATCTCAAAGTGCTTATCATTGATTTTCACACCCTGCAGACGGTACACTTCCTGAATTTCATTAACAATATATTCCTGGACTTTTGTCGGCCCTTTGATGGCAAGTATGTCAGAAGGTGTTATTGCTCCGTCAGAAAGCGGAATACCTGCTTTTACATAATCATTCTCCTGAACAAGTATCTGCTTGGAGAGTGGAACAAGGTATTTTTTGGTCTCTTCTGTTTTGGATTTGATTGATATTTCCCTGTTGCCTCTCTTGATCTTTCCAAAAGTCACCTCACCGTCAATCTCCGATACAATAGCCGGGTTGGAAGGGTTACGTGCTTCAAAAAGCTCGGTAACGCGAGGAAGACCACCGGTTATGTCACCAGATTTTCCAACAGCACGTGGTATTTTGGCAAGGACCTCGCCTGCTTCTACCATCTTGTCAGTATCAACAACAAGATGTGATCCTACAGGTAAGTTATAAACCCTCAGCTCTTCACCTTTTGGTGAGATTATTTTGATTGCAGGGTTTTTAGTCTTATCCCTGCTTTCTATTATCACTTTTTCCTTAAATCCGGTCTGCTCATCCGACTCTTCACGGAAGGTTATACCTTCAATAAGGTAATCATAACCAATTTTACCGGCAAGTTCCGAAATAATAACCGCGTTGAACGGATCCCATTCGCAGATAAGCTTACCTTTCTCGATCTCCTGTCCTGGCTTAACATAAAGTTTTGAGCCATAAGGAATTGTATGAGTTGTAAGAGCGATGCCTGTTTTCTTGTCAACAATCCTCAGTTCGGCAAGACGTCCGATAACGATATCGATCTCACCCTTTTCAGCATCTTTCTTTGGAACTGTTCTGATCTCTTCAATTTCAGCAATACCACCATAACGGGCCACGAGCCTCGATTCGGTTGTGATGTTTGAAGCGGTACCTCCAACGTGGAATGTACGGAGAGTAAGCTGGGTACCGGGTTCTCCGATACTCTGAGCCGCTATAACGCCGACTGCTTCGCCTTTCTGAACCATTCTTCCGTTAGCCAGGTTACGGCCATAACATTTCGCGCAGACACCTTTTTTGGATTCGCATGTGAGTACCGAACGGATCTCAACCTGCTCAATCGGAGAATCTTCGATCTTCCGTGCAAGCTCTTCAGTAAGCTCCTGTCCTGATTCAACAATAAGATCCCCTGTAAGCGGGTGGTATACATTATGAACAGCAGTACGTCCGAGAACTCTTTCGTATAATGATTCAACAACCTCCTCATTCTTCTTAATTGCAGTTGCGATAAGTCCTCTAAGTGTTCCGCAGTCTTCTTCATTAATGATAACATCCTGGGAAACGTCAACAAGACGACGTGTAAGATAACCAGCATCAGCTGTTTTGAGGGCTGTATCGGCAAGACCCTTACGGGCACCGTGAGTTGAAATAAAGTATTCAAGAACTGAAAGCCCCTCTTTAAAGTTAGAGAGAATCGGGTTTTCAATGATCTCTGAACCAGTTGATCCTGATTTCTGTGGTTTAGCCATAAGACCCCTCATACCTGAAAGCTGACGGATCTGTTCTTTTGAGCCCCTTGCACCTGAATCAAGCATCATATAAACAGAATTGAATCCCTGCTTGTCATTCGACAGCTGCTTCATCAGAGACTGTGTAAGTCTTGCATTGACATGTGTCCAGATGTCGATAATCTGGTTATAACGTTCGTTATTGGTAATGAATCCCATGCTGTAGTTGCTCAGCACCTCTTCAACCTGCTCATATCCTTCAGCAACGAACTTGGTCTTTTCCTCCGGAATGATAACATCATCCAGGTTGAATGACAGACCGCCCTTGAAAGCGGAATAGAATCCAAGGTTCTTAATAGCATCAAGGAAATCAGCTGTTTTTGCTGTACCTGCAAGTTTCAGGACCCGGCCGATAATATCCCTGAGTGATTTTTTAGTAAGGATCT
Organism: Bacteroidales bacterium; assembly: GCA_016715075.1. GTDB lineage: Bacteria > Bacteroidota > Bacteroidia > Bacteroidales > VadinHA17 > LD21. Next base: position 182,055 of record JADKBK010000005.1, on the reverse strand, counting down.
CATTGATATAACCAACTTCAGTTGGTACATACTGGTTAAATATTACCCTTCCAACAGTTGTTTCGATAAGATGGTTAATAAATTCACCATCTTTCCTGTCGTTGGCTTTAACCTTAATATAGGCATGAAGGTCAATTTTACCTTCGTTATATGCGATATTGACCTCTTCTGGTGAGTAAAATATAAGTCCTTCACCGCGAACCTTTTCTGTTTCGGTGCTTTTCCTTCCTTTTGTAATATAATAAAGACCAAGAACCATGTCCTGTGAAGGAACGGTAATCGGAGCACCGTTAGCCGGGTTAAGAATATTATGTGAAGCCAGCATTAACATCTGAGCCTCAAGAATTGCACCATTGCCAAGAGGAAGATGGACAGCCATCTGGTCACCGTCGAAGTCAGCATTGAAAGCTGTACAAACAAGCGGGTGAAGCTGTATAGCCTTTCCTTCTATAAGTTTTGGCTGGAAAGCCTGAATACCGGGTCTGTGAAGTGTCGGGGCCCTGTTCAAAAGAACAGGATGTCCCTTAAGTACGTTTTCAAGGATATCCCACACTACAGGGTCTTTCCTGTCAACAATCTTCTTGGCAGATTTAACAGTTTTTACTATACCCCGTTCTATGAGTTTACGTATGATAAACGGCTTATAAAGCTCGGCAGCCATATCCTTTGGCAGTCCGCATTCATGAAGTCCCAGTTCAGGACCAACAACGATTACCGAACGTGCAGAATAGTCAACCCTTTTACCAAGCAGGTTCTGACGGAACCTACCCTGCTTACCTTTAAGGCTGTCACTAAGTGACTTAAGAGGACGGTTAGCATCTGTTTTAACCGCATTGGCTTTTCGTGAATTATCGAAAAGAGAATCGACAGCTTCCTGAAGCATACGTTTTTCATTACGTAAAATTACCTCAGGTGCTTTGATCTCAATAAGTCTTTTAAGACGGTTATTCCTTATTATCACTCTCCTGTAAAGGTCATTAAGGTCGCTGGTGGCAAAACGGCCGCCATCGAGAGGAACAAGAGGCCTAAGTTCAGGAGGAATAACAGGCACTACTTTGATGATCATCCATTCAGGTTTGTTAACCTGTTTGCTATCTCTGAATGCTTCAACAACCTGGAGGCGCTTCAGAGCCTCATTTTTACGCTGCTGTGAAGTTTCTGTATTTGCCCTGTGACGAAGTGCATATGACATCTCATCAAGGTCAATGCGGCTGAGAAGCTTATAAAGAGCTTCTGCACCCATATCTGCCACAAATTTATCAGGATGATTATCCTCAAGGTACTGGTTATCTTTCGGAAGCGATTCGGTTATCTCAAGATATTCTTCCTCTGTCAGGAAATCGAGATATTTAACGCCGTCAACCGCCTTTATTCCAGGGTTGATAACAACATATCTCTCATAGTAAATTATAGAATCGAGTTTTTGGTCGGAAGACCAAGAAGATATCCGATTTTATTGGGTAATGAGCGGAAATACCAGATATGTGCAACAGGCACTACCAGTGAGATATGTCCCATTCTTTCACGACGCACCTTCTTTTCTGTTACCTCAACACCGCAACGGTCGCAAACTATACCTTTATAACGAATCCTTTTATACTTTCCGCAATGACACTCATAATCCTTTACCGGTCCGAAAATCCTTTCGCAGAACAATCCGTCACGCTCAGGCTTATAGGTACGGTAATTTATGGTCTCAGGTTTTAATACCTCACCGCTGGAGCGGTCAAGTATCTCTTCAGGTGAAGCAAGACCTATTGAGATTTTTGAGTAACTGGTCTTTGTTTTGTTATCTCTTCTGAATGACATATGTTGAATATTTTTTAATTCTAAAACAAAAAATTCAAAACCCGGCGCGGTATATACTTAATCAAGTATCACGCTAAGTCCGAGACCTCTCAGTTCGTGCAGGAGAACATTCAGTGATTCCGGAATGCCTGGAAGAGGCATTGGTTCTCCCTTCACAATAGCTTCGTATGCTTTGGCACGGCCAACAACATCATCAGATTTTATAGTAAGTATTTCCTGTAGAATATGTGCTGCTCCAAAAGCCTCGAGTGCCCAAACTTCCATTTCACCAAAACGCTGGCCTCCGAACTGGGCTTTACCACCAAGTGGCTGTTGTGTTATAAGTGAATATGGACCGATAGAACGGGCATGCATCTTATCATCAACCATGTGGCCAAGTTTAAGCATATAGATCACACCAACAGTTGCAGGCTGATCGAATCTTTCACCTGTGCCTCCGTCATACAAATAAGTCTTCCCATATTTCGGAAGATTTGCAGCTTCGGTATATTCATTTATCTGTGCAATTGTTGCACCATCGAATATAGGAGTTGAGAAGGTAAGACCAAGCTTCTGACCAGCCCATCCAAGGACAGTCTCATAGATCTGGCCCAGGTTCATCCTTGAAGGTACACCAAGCGGGTTGAGTACTATGTCAACCGGTGTTCCGTCCTCAAGGAATGGCATATCTTCAGCACGTACAATCCTGGCAACAATACCCTTGTTTCCGTGACGTCCGGCCATCTTATCCCCTACTTTTACCTTACGCTTCTTGGCGATATAAACTTTTGCAAGTCTTACTATACCTGCTGGCAGCTCATCACCAATTGTTATATTGTACTTCCTGCGCTTATAGATACCATCAATCTCCTTGTACTTAATAATATAATTATGAAGGAGCTGTTTGATGCTGTCATTCTTCTTTTTATCTGTGGTCCACTTGTTAGGATTAACATTCAGGAAATCAACCTCCTGAAGCTGTTTAAGAGTGAACTTGCTTCCTTTGGGAATCACATCGACGTTCAGATAATCCTTAACACCCTGTGAAGTTTTACCATTTACAAGAATAAAGAGTTTGTCAACAAGTCTTGCCTTCAGGTCATCCACGCTCCTGTTGAATTCAGTTTCAATTTTGTCGAGCATTGGTTTCTCAACAGCCTTGGCTTTCCTGTCTTTTATAGCCCTTGTAAAGAGCTTCTTGTCGATAACTACTCCTTCAAGAGATGGTCCGGCTTTCAGTGAAGCATCTTTTACGTCACCTGCTTTATCGCCGAAGATAGCTCTGAGAAGTTTTTCTTCAGGTGAAGGATCTGATTCTCCCTTTGGTGTTATCTTACCAATAAGAATGTCTCCGGGTCTTATATGTGCCCCGATTCTTATAAGACCGTTCTCATCGAGATTTTTAGTTGCTTCCTCGCTTACGTTTGGTATATCTGAAGTAAGTTCCTCAAGACCACGCTTAGTATCGCGCACCTCAAGCTGATATTCATCAATATGTACAGAAGTAAAAAAGTCTTCCTGTACAACTTTCTCGGAGATTACGATCGCATCCTCGAAGTTATATCCTTTCCATGGCATGAAAGCCACTTTAAGGTTTCTTCCGAGTGCGAGTTCACCACCTTTTGTTCCATAACCTTCAGTAAGAACCTGTCCTTTAACAACTTTTTCGCCCTTTCTTACAACCGGAAGAAGGTTGATGCAGGTATTCTGGTTTGTTTTCCTGTATTTAGGAAGTGTATATCTCTTAATATCGTCATCAAAGCTCACAAACTTCTCCTCGTCTGTGCGGGTGTATCTGATAACGATCTCGTTTGAATCAACGAATTCAACAATACCGTCGCCTTCAGCCATATAAAGTATGCGGCTGTCTCTGATAACCTGTGCTTCAAGTCCGGTACCAACAACTGGTGCTTCGGGATTGATAAGCGGTACAGCCTGTCTCATCATGTTTGATCCCATGAGTGCCCTGTTGGCGTCATCATGCTCGAGAAATGGAATGAGAGAAGCAGCTATTGAGGCAATCTGGTTCGGAGCAACATCCATAAGGTCGACCTTGGTGACCTCTTCAAAAGGATAATCGGCTTCGTATCTGCATTTTGCCCTTACATTTTCAAAATGTCCGTCTTTAAGAAGCGGAGCATTTGCCTGGGCAATCATTTTTTCTTCTTCCTCTTCAGCGCTAAGCCAAACAATACCATCTTCGCTAAAGTCAACCTGTGCATCTTTTACCTTGCGGTAAGCGGTTTCGATAAATCCGAGTGAATTTATTTTGGCATAAACGCAAAGTGAGGATATAAGACCGATATTTGGTCCTTCAGGTGTCTCAATTGGGCAGAGACGGCCATAATGTGTATAGTGAACGTCCCTTACCTCAAATCCTGCGCGTTCACGTGAAAGTCCGCCTGGTCCGAGAGCTGACAAACGTCTTTTGTGAGTCATTTCAGCAAGCGGATTGGTCTGATCCATGAACTGTGAAAGCTGATTTGTTCCAAAGAACGAATTGATCACTGATGAGAGAGTCTTGGAATTGATAAGATCGACTGGTGTAAACACCTCATTATCCCTGACATTCATCCTTTCTCGTATGGTACGTGCCATACGGGCGAGGCCTACTCCGAACTGTGAATATAACTGTTCACCAACTGTACGAACTCTCCTGTTGCTCAGGTGGTCAATATCATCGATATCGGTTTTGGAGTTGATAAGTTCAATCAGGTACCCGATGATTTTAATGATATCCTCCCTTGTCAGGATTTTAACATTCATATCAGTTTCGAGACCCAGTTTCTTGTTTATCCTGTAGCGTCCGACCTCACCGAGATCATATCTCTTATCTGAGAAAAAGAGTTTGTCAATAACATCGCGTGCAGTAGCTTCATCAGGTGGTTCTGCATTTCGCAGCTGACGATAGATATAGATAACTGCCTCTTTTTCAGAGTTACACGGGTCTTTCTGAAGAGTATTATATATGATTGCGTAATCAGACAGGGTTGTATCATCCCTGTGCAGAAGGATCGCTTTTGCACCTGAGTCAACAATAAGATCTACGTGTTCTGATTCAATTATTGTTTCCCTGTCGAGGATTACCTCATTTCTTTCAATTGAAACTACCTCGCCTGTATCCTCATCAACAAAATCTTCAACCCATGTTCTCAGCACCCTGGCTGCCAGTTTGCGTCCTACTAGTTTTTTGATATTTGTTTTTGAGACTTTATGTTCTTCGGCAAGGTTAAATATCTCAAGGATCTCCTTATCGCTTTCGAAACCGATAGCCCGGAGCAATGTTGTTACCGGCAGTTTTTTCTTTCTGTCGATATATGCATACATGACGTTATTAATATCGGTAGCAAATTCTATCCATGAGCCCTTGAAAGGGATTATTCTCGCTGAATAGAGTTTAGTACCGTTTGCATGTATACTCTGACCAAAGAATACGCCTGGTGATCTGTGCAGCTGGGATACAACAACCCTTTCTGCACCATTAATTACGAATGTAGCGCGTTCCGTCATATATGGAACGGTTCCAAGATATACATCCTGGATTACTGTATCAAAATCCTCATGTTCGGGATCGGTGCAGTAGAGTTTCAGTTTTGCTTTAAGAGGAACGCTGAAAGTAAGTCCGCGTTCGATACACTCCTCGATGGTATATCTTGGAGGGTCTATATAGTAATCCAGAAATTCAAGAACGAAATTGTTCCTTGTATCAGTTATAGGAAAATTCTCTGTAAAGACCTTAAAGAGACCCTCTTTTTTCCTGTTTTCGGGAGTTGTTCCAAGCTGAAAGAACTCACCGAATGATTTCAACTGAATATCCAGAAAATCAGGGTATTCCAGCTGATTCTTCCTGGAAGCGAAACTTATTCTTTCGGTATTTTTTGAGGACATTTATTAAAAGATTAAGTGAACTTATAAAATAAAGAACAAAAAGGCCTAGTCCCGAGAAATCGGGACTAAACCTATAACCCAGCAATTAGGTATAACTATTTAAGTTCAACTTCAGCTCCTGCTTCTACTAATTGACTTTTTATTGCTTCAGCTTCATCTTTTGAAACACCTTCCTTAACTGGAGAAGGAGCAGCATCAACTACCGCTTTAGCCTCTTTCAGTCCGAGTCCGGTGATATCTTTCACGAGTTTAACAATCTGCAATTTCTGTCCGCCAGCAGCTTTGAGGATAACATCGAAAGATGATTTTTCTTCAACAGCAGCAGCTTCGCTACTTGCAACTGGTCCGGCAACAGCAACAGCTGCAGCAGCGGGTTCAATGCCATACTCGTCTTTAAGTATTTTAGCCAGTTCGTTTACTTCTTTTACAGATAAGTTAACAAGTTCTTCTGCAAATTTCTTAAGATCTGCCATATTTATTGATTTTTAATTGATTATACTTTAATTATTCTTCTCTTTTTGATAGTGTTTCAAGAACACCATGAATTTTAGTTCCACCTGATTGCAGGGCACCGATAACGTTTTTGGCTGGTGACTGGAGGAGCATAATAAGATCTCCAAGCAGTTCCTGTTTAGTTTTGATGGAGACAAGAGCGTCGAGCATATTGTCGCCAACATAAACTGATTCCTGAACGTATGCGCCTTTAAGCACAGGTTTATCATGTTTTCTGCGGAATTCCTTTATCAGCTTAGCTGGGGAATTACCTGCATTTGTAAACATGATGGACGTAGTACCTTTAAGAACCGGATATAGTTCTTCAAAGTTCACATTAGACTGCTCAAGTGCTCTTTTGAGGAGGGTGTTTTTCACAACGATAAGTTTAATATCATTATTAAAGCACTTTCTTCTCAGGTCACTTGTATCAGCTGCATTAAGCTGAGCAGTATCAGTCAGATAAAAGTGACTGTACTCTTTGATTCTCTCAGCAAGGCTGTCTATGATAGCATTTTTTTCTTCCCGTCTCATTTTCTTTCAAGAATTTACTTAAATAATTAATCATCAAGACCTTTTGGATCGATCTTAACCCCCGGACTCATAGTGCTGGAAAGAAATACGCTACGTATGTAGGTACCTTTTGCAGCAGCCGGTTTCAGTTTGTTTACCATTGAGATAAACTCTCTTGCATTCTCGACGATCTTCTGGGACTCAAATGAGACTTTTCCTATTGAGGCATGAATGATTCCTGTTTTATCAACCTTGAAATCAATCTTACCCTGCTTCACTTCTTTAACAGCCTTACCAATTTCCATAGTAACAGTACCACTTTTTGGGTTTGGCATCAGTCCGCGAGGACCGAGTATTCTACCTAACTGACCGACCTTTCCCATAACGGATGGCATGGTTATAATAACATCCATATCTGTCCAACCACCTTTGATCTTATCGACGAAATCGTCAAGACCAACAAAATCGGCTCCGGCTTCTTTAGCTTCAGCTTCCTTATCGGGAGTACAGAGTACCAGTACCCTGGTCTCTCTACCTGTTCCGTTTGGAAGTGAAACAACGCCACGAACCATCTGATTGGATTTTCTTGGATCTATTCCTAACCTTACATCTAAATCGACAGAAGCATCAAATTTGGTTTTAGTCATTTCCTTAACCAAAGAGGAAGCCTCTTTCAATGTATAAAGTCTGTCCTTGTCTAATTTTTCAAGAGCAAACTTCTGGTTCTTGGTAAGTTTAGTCATTTTTTCTCCTATTAATTATTTTACGGGGAATTCTCCTCTAACGGTGATTCCCATACTTCTGGCTGTACCAGCTACCATTCTCATCGCGGCCTCAACTGTAAAACAGTTCAGATCCTCCATTTTATCCGTAGCAATTGTTTTTACCTGGTCCCAGGAAATTGATGCTACCTTGTCTCTGTTAGGTTCCTGAGAACCCTTCTTTGCTTTAGCAACCTCAAGGAGCTGTACGGCAACCGGTGGTGTTTTTGTTACAAATTCAAACGATTTATCTGCATAAACCGTTATAACTACCGGTATTACTTTTCCAGCCTTGTCCTGAGTCCTCGCATTAAATTGCTTGCAGAAATCCATTATGTTAACACCTTTTGAACCCAGTGCGGGTCCTACAGGTGGCGATGGATTAGCAGCTCCGCCTTTGATCTGTAACTTGATAAGTCCAGCAACTTCTTTTGCCATAATTTTAAATTTGCGTATTTATTGCGAGAGCTTGATAGTTATTCAGGAAGCATTATGAATATTACAACTATCAATATCTTCTGTTAATTCTCTTTTTCTACCTGCATAAAACTGAGCTCAAGCGGGGTTTTACGTCCGAATATTTTAACCATAACCTTGAGCTTTTTCTTTTCATCATTCACCTCTTCAATTATGCCTGTGAAGCTGTTGAATGGTCCGTCTATCACTTTTACCGATTCACCGACGAAGAAAGGAACATTCAGCTCCTCATCACTTGCATTCAGTTCATCAACTTTTCCGAGAATACGGTTTATTTCAGCTTTCCTCAGGGGAACAGGTTCACCGTCCTGTGATCCCAGAAAACCGATTACATTTGGCACATTCCTCAAAAGGTGAGGGATCTCTCCAACCAGGATTGCTTCAACAAGCACATAGCCTGGAAAAAAAGTTCTCTCCTTGCTGATTTTTTTGCCGGCCCTGATCTGATAAACCTTTTCAGTAGGGATCAGAACCTGTGAGACATACTCCTCAAGTTTAAGGCGTGCTACTTCGCTGTCGATATACTCTTTTACTTTTTTTTCCTTTCCACCGATAGCTCTTAACACATACCACCTTTTTATATTCTCACTCATTGCAACGTCTCCTGTTAGTATAACAAACTGTAAATAAATTCCATTGCCCTGCTAAAGATGAAATCCATTCCAGACACTATGAGTGCAAAAATCAGGGAAGCGACCATCACTAAAACGGCGCTGTTCTGAAGCTCACTCCATGTAGGCCAGGTCACCTTGTGCATGAGTTCCGTGTATGATTCCTGAAAATATCCTTTTATATTCATTTTACTAAAAATTTAGCACGGGAGGAGAGACTCGAACTCCCGACACCTGGTTTTGGAGACCAGTGCTCTACCAACTGAGCTACACCCGTATTTGGTAGGGAACGGCCGTAACCGTTCCCTACATAAATATTTCCAAAACGCCTATTCAACAATTTCAGTCACCTGTCCGGCACCTACTGTTCTGCCGCCTTCACGGATAGCAAAACGCAGACCTACATTAATAGCAACCGGATAGATAAGTTCGACAGTAATAGTAACGTTATCACCAGGCATAACCATTTCGGTTCCTTCAGGAAGAGTGATCTCACCTGTTATATCAAGAGTCCTTACATAGAACTGAGGACGGTATTTATTGTGGAATGGAGTATGACGTCCGCCTTCTTCTTTCTTAAGAACATAAACCTCAGCTTTGATTTTTGTGTGAGGTGTTATTGAACCTGGCTTGGCAAGTACCATACCTCTTTTGATCTCTTTTTTATCAACGCCGCGAAGCAGAAGACCAACGTTATCGCCAGCTTCTCCTCTGTCAAGGATCTTACGGAACATCTCAACACCAGTACAGATTGACTTACGTTTTGTTGCGCCGAGACCTATCAGTTCAAGTTCATCACCTGTATTGACAACTCCTGGTTCAATACGGCCTGTAGCAACTGTACCACGGCCTGTGATTGAAAAGACGTCTTCAACAGGCATAAGAAAAGGTTTTTCATTTTCGCGGGGAGGAATAGGAATATATGAATCAACTGCATTCATAAGCTCCATAACTTTCTCTTCCCATTTGGCTTCACCGTGCATTGCACCAAGTGCTGAACCCCTGATAACAGGAGCATTGTCGCCGTCAAATTTATAGAAGTTAAGAAGATCACGAACCTCCATTTCAACAAGTTCGAGAAGCTCTTCATCTTCAACCATATCAACTTTATTCATGAACACGAGCACCTGAGGTACGTTAACCTGGTGAGCGAGCAGGATATGTTCACGTGTCTGAGGCATTGGTCCGTCATCGGCAGCAACAACAAGTATCGCACCGTCCATCTGGGCAGCACCTGTAACCATATTCTTAATATAGTCAGCATGTCCGGGGCAGTCAACGTGTGCATAGTGACGATTAGCCGTCTGATATTCAACGTGTGCTGTATTGATTGTAATACCCCTTTCCTTTTCTTCAGGTGCATTATCAATTGAGTCAAAATCCCTGACTTCAGAGAGACCCTTTTTGGCAAGGACCATAGTGATCGCTGCCGTCAAGGTGGTTTTGCCATGGTCAACGTGACCAATTGTACCAATATTTACGTGCGGTTTCGACCTGTCAAATTTTTCTTTTGCCATAACTCCAAGCGTATTAAATTAAGTTTATCTATAATCAATTATAATCAAATTTCATGTTGAGCCGGAGGGGGGAATTGAACCCCCGACCCCTTCCTTACCAAGGAAGTGCTCTACCCCTGAGCTACTCTGGCCGCAAAAAATGAGCGGGAGACGGTACTCGAAACCGCGACCCTTAGCTTGGAAGGCTAATGCTCTACCAACTGAGCTACTCCCGCTTAAATATCGTCCAAAAGAGCCCTTACTCCAAAATAACCCTGACCGTTACCGGACAGAACCCGTTTTATGTGGGGAGAGCAGGATTCGAACCTACGAAGGCATTTGCCAGCAGATTTACAGTCTGCCCCAGTTGGCCGCTTTGGTATCTCCCCTATAAAACAGAGTTGTACTCTTAAGACACACTTTTACAAGTCTTTCAAGAGCCGATGAAGGGATTCGAACCCCCGACCTGCAGATTACAAATCAGCTGCTCTGGCCAACTGAGCTACATCGGCAATTTAAAGAACGCACCGCGAGAGCATAAATAACCCTCAAAAAACGGTTTGCAAATGTATGAATTTAAATTTTATTATTCAAAATAAATCTGCGTATTTTTATCAAGAGATTTTTCAGATGCCTCTCTTCTTTTGCTTGTACCTGGTTATCTGCTTCTTAAGAGCATCTATCGCCTCATCAGTTGACTCTTCAAAAGATTTACTCTGCTTTTTTGCAAACAGGGAACTACCCGAGATCTCCACCTTTATTTCGCTGATTTTATTCTCACGCTCCTGATCCTTGTCAAGCCTAAGGTATACTTCGGCATTTACAATATCCTCACCAAACTGGGCGAGCTTTTCCAGTTTCTGATGAACAAAGTCGATTAGCTTCTTATCAGCATCAAATCTCACCGAATGAATCTGAATGTTCATAGTAGTTCCTCCTCTTTTTTGATTAATATTTAAGCTCTTGGATGAGCCTGTTTATATATATTCTTGAGCTTCTCAAAGGTATTATGCGTGTAAATCTGCGTTGCCGACAGGTTTGCATGTCCAAGCAACTCCTTGATAGAATTAAGATCAGCCCCCCTGTTAAGCATATGTGTGGCAAATGTGTGCCTTAAAATATGAGGACTCTTCTTCTCTATAGTTGTTACCATCGCCAGGTACCTGTTAACAGTATTATAAACATATTTATCATATAACTTGTTCCCGCTGTCAGTAACAAAAAACCAACCGTCATTTGCCGATTCAACCGTTCCATCCCTTACAGTCATATATTCCTTAAGCCTCTCTGCAAAAGATTTCACAACAGGAATTATCCGCTGCTTGTTCCTCTTCCCCGTTACTTTTAAAGAACCATCCTCAAGATCAACATCATTATTCCTCAACCCAATCAACTCTGCCCTTCTCATGCCAGTCAGGTAAAGCATCTCAATAATTGTCCTGTTCCTTATCCCTGCAAAGTCATCACCAAAAGTATAACTGTCAAGCAAATTGTCAAGAGCCCCCTCCTCCACAAATACGGGAAGACTCTTTTTCCTCTTTGGAAGCGATACCTTCTCAAGCGGATCACCCTTTACAATACCCTCTTTTCTCAGATACCTGTAAAATACCCTCAGACAGGATATCTTCCGGTGCACACTTACTGCTGAATAATTGTTGTCGAGCATACTGACTACCCATGCCCTTATATCGTGTGAGGTCACAGGTAGCGGATCAGAAGATTGCCCCTGTGCTGTTAAAAACAAAAAAAACTGATCAAGATCATTTAAATATGACCTCACAGTATGAACTGAATACCGCTTCTCGATTTGCAGATATTGTAAGAATGATTCCTTATAATCCATGAAGGAACCCCCGTATCCGATAGTTAATAAAAAAAGAACAAGAAATACGAATTACTCTTCGCTTTCCTGCATCTTCTGAACATACATAGCCTTCTTGATCTCTTCCCTGCGGCGTACTGAAGGCTTTATAAAAGCCTGACGTGATCTAAGTTCACGAATTACTCCAGTCTTTTCGAACTTTCTCTTGAACTTCTTTAATGCCCGTTCAATATTCTCGCCTTCTTTTAATGGTACAATAATCATAATCTGAAATTCTGTTTTTAAACGAGGCGCAAAGTTAGAAATAGAAAAATTCTTTTCAAAACTTTTAAGGATTAAAATTAATCATAGTGCGATATTTTTATTGTGCGTGAAATTACTGAGATACCCTTTTCCCACTTTATTTGTTACTAAAGTTACAAAAAAATAACCCTTTTCCAAAGATCTGACTTATTTTTTTTACCACTGAGTTTCACGCCTGCCTGGCCTGTAGACCTTATCTTTGTACACATCTTGCCTCCTGGATAAATTCTAAACCAGATTCAAAATTTAGAGAAATCGGCATCTAAATAAGTATCGTTCGAATCGCCGCTTCTCCCTCCCTCTCCTAATAAAGAAATGTCATTCCGAGCGGAGCGAGGAATCTCATGTGTCTTCTGCAATCATAAGTTCATATTGTATTTCAGCGTATTATGGTATGAGTTCTCTGAACTTTATATAAATGTGTACAAAGAGTAGCCTGTAGACAGGGAGTTTTGCACTTAGTTTCACGGAGAATCTGAAACAAAATTTACTTCCTGATTATTAAAACAGTGCTACTCAGTGATAACTCCACGTGACTCCGTGTTTAAATTTCTTATCACCTGAAATCCAGATACGGTTCAACCTTACCGGCCTTTTCAGAAGTAAAAATCTTGTTCTCCTTCAGACACTCAATACTCTTTATCACGCCGGATAATTCCCTGTATTTCAGGATAGCAGAAACTTCATATTTTTCAATATACGGAATCCTGATCAGCTCCCTGTAAACAGCAGTATTAATTTTTATTTTCCTGATACCTGAACTGTCTGCAAACAACCTTCCCTTTATAATATCATAAGTTTCCTCCGGCAATCCGTAAACCTCCTTTAGCTGTTCAACACTGGCAAATCCCCCAAGCAGATTCCTGTATTTAAGAATCCTGGCTGACAAAACAGGACCTATGCCTGGTAATCCAACTAAAGCTACTGAATCACAACTGTTTATATCAAGAAGCCTGCGTTCCTGTAAAGTCCGCGGAATATCAGCTTTTACTGATTTGCCGGGAGTTATGACAACATATGATTCCAGTTCTGCGACCAGGCTGCTGTCAACTCCCTGAAACTTCCTTAAATCAGCTGCTCTCCTGAACTTTCCTCCCATTTTCCTGTACTTAATCATAATACCGGCTTCCCTGGGGTCAAAACCAAGCTGTACCAGCGTATCAAATGATGCTGAATTGGGATCAAATGCAAAAAGGGCTTTTCTGGAACCAGGGGAAGCACCTGCAAGCTCAGTGATATTACCTGTATCAGCCTGCAGAACATTGAAATTCTCAATTTCAATGTTCTGCTCCGGCAACAGATATCTAAAACCAATTACTATGAAAATAATTGTGAGAAGGATGAATGCCGATCTTCTCTCCCTCCGGGTATAGCCAAACCAGTCCTTTACAGGTTCACTGTTTAATATCATTTTCACAAAAAGCAGTAAGACTGACTGCAATTTACAAAATTACCAGCAGTTATAAATGCGAAAGTCCACAATTTTGATTTCAGCAGAATTTTTATGAGTAACAGAAGAATGCAGGGGGATATCAGAACGGGTATCCTATACCTATGACCAGAGCAAAGTCATCCCAGTATTTGTAGGGCCTGTCCATTATGATCCATTTCGAATGGCCTGTGGAGGAGGGATCGCGCAGCTTCATACCAAAATCAATCCTTCCGATCACGAATTTAAAGTCGAACCTCAAGCCTGCTCCGGTACCGACAGCTATATCTTTATAGAACTTATTCAGTTTAAACTGAGAGCCGGGACGCGATGGATCCTCCCTGTAGGTCCAGATATTTCCCGCATCCAGAAAGACTGCACCCTCAAGGATCCAGAACAGCTTGAACCGGTATTCGGCATTTACCTCAAGTTTGATATCAGCTGTCTGGTTAAGGAATGTAGAATCGGTGGGAAGATATGAGCCCGGACCAAGGGTACGTACCTGCCATGCGCGTATTCCGTTGGCACCACCGCTGAAATACTGCTTTTCAAAGGGTATGGCTTTTGAATTGCCATAAGGAATACCAATGCCGAAAAAGCCACGGTAGACAAGTGATCCGACATCATTGAACCTGTAATTATATCTTACATCCAGGTCAGTCTTTATATACTGGGCAAATGGCTGTCCAAGAAATTCATATGTCCCGTCCTCTGTTTTAGGGCTTTTTGAAATCCTTTTCATCGTTGCCAGAAGGTTTCCTGAAGCTTCTGCATTAATCCTGAGGAACCAGTAATCCCGTGATTTGTTAATCTTCTGATTATTAAAGATAAATGAATACTTACCACCGAGGATCATAACATCCTTATAGCTGTATGCAAGGTATGATGAAGACTCAATTTCAGCCTGGTATGCGGAATCAATCTTAAGCAGTTTTACTACGTTAAACTGGAGCGGGCTCACAATATGCTCCTGAAAATTACCGGCTTTCCAATCGTAACCGAAGGTTGCATTGGACATGATCCTGGTATAGAAGGGAAGATCCTGATAGTTATAAGCAGCGAGCAGTATAGTTGAGGGATTATATTTTTTTACGAACTGCTCCTTTTCAATAAATGGAAGCAGAAATTCGGGGAATCTGAGGCTTGCCTCAAGACCATATTCCTGGGATTTCTTTAAGCTTGTGTTTTCCTGGGCGAGAGCCTCTATTGCGCCTTTCAGCTTCATATTGAAAAGCTGGGCGCCATGGAAGATATTCTTGTTCTGATAGATCAGGTTAACAGCTCCTCCAATGTTACCTGCTGAGTTGGTTCCTTCAAGCTCCACTTTGTATGATTGCTGACTGAGTGGGGTCAGCTGAATATTACAGTTCAGATCCTGAATAGTGTTGAGTGGTGACCATCCTCCCGGTTCATTATAATTGATATTTACCAACCTGTACACTTTCAGTGTAAGCAGGTGGGATTGAGACTGCTCCGTATTGGTAAAATTATATGTTGCACCCGGCTTTAGATAGAGTGACTGGAGGATCAGATCATATTTTACTCTTTCCGATTTTTTTGAATTAATGAAATAATATCCCTTGTAAAAAGTTGTATCCAGACTATTCATATACGAATCGCCTCCTTCAAGTGCATTCTTTGGGAAAAACTCGGGATAAATAAAAACGTCCTTTACCTTGTAGATCGGATGCTGGATCAGATTAACCTTATTGAACTCATCAATTTTCATGAATTTCCTGACGCCATAATAGATATCAACCTGCCTGGTGCCAACTGTGCTGTCAACCCTGAAATAAATATGATCACCTGAAAAGCCAAAAAATCCATGGTCCTTAACAAACCTCTCAAATCTCGATCTCTCAGCCTGCAAAATATCCACATCATACGGCTTTCCTCTTTCAATGACACAATTTACTGAATCAAACAGATAGAGCTTCTTAACATTGCTGTCTGCTATTTCATTATAAATATTCCGAATGGTATAAGGTGGTTTCAGCTCAACATTATAATATACATCAGTCTTTTGCTTAAGTGTGGTAATGGTCTCTGTTACCTGGCCATCAAAGTAGCCCTTGGATGCAACGTACGATTTAATCTGATCCTTCGATTTGGTAGTTGCATAAGGATCGAAAATGACCGGTTCCTCCCCTATCCCTCTCAGCCATTTGTGAAACCAGTTCTCTTTTTCCAGGTTCGAAAGATTATAGAGACCAAGATGAAACCGTGCCCCAAAGATTTTTTTATTTGGATGCTGCTTTATATAAGGAGATTTGGTCGGATTACACGATGAGACGACAATCATCAAGATTATAAGACAGAGATATAATCCCCGGATAAACTGCAGGTTATATAAACAGGTAGGTCTCAATATCCTATTTAAAAGTTGAAATCAAATATATCAATAATTATCTTAAGTAGAGACATACACCGGGATGTCTCTACATTGCATTCTTTAATATACATTTGCACCATTGAGTACAGAATTGAAAAGATTTAGGATAATTCTTGAACTAAATGATCAGTAAGAACAAGGCCAGGTTTATTATTTCACTTCAGAAAAAGAAGGTGAGAGATGAAGAGGGATTATATATAATTGAGGGCGACAAACTTGTAAGAGAGTTCATGTTTGCCAAAGTCCCTGTAAAGACACTGATAGCCAAAAAGGAATTCATCAGCTCACTTTCGCCCCTGCTGAAGGAGTGTATTGGTGAGATAGTGGATGTCTCCTATGAAGAACTAAAGCAAATCAGCACATTAAAAACACCTCATAATGCACTGGCAGTGATTCCGATTCCTGAAAGAATATTAAACGCAGGGACATTACTGGAAAGCCTCTGCGTGGCTCTTGATTTTGTGCAGGATCCGGGGAATCTGGGAACAATAATCAGAGCGGCAGCCTGGTTTGGAATAAAAAATATTATATGTTCGCATGACTGTGTGGATGTATATAATCCTAAAGTTGTGCAGGCATCAATGGGAGCAATATTACATGTAAATGTTTATTACGCAGACCTGATTAATATTGCTGCACTTGCCCGTGAACAAAAGATACCTGTTTATGGAACACTTCTTGAGGGAGAATCAATTTACCGGGAAAAACTTGGAGATAAGGGCCTTATCCTTATGGGAAATGAATCCAGGGGAATCTCTGAAGAAATTATGCCCTTCATCACACACAAAATAATGATACCTCCGGCAGCGAGTGCAAAGCCCGGCATTGACTCACTGAATGTGAGTATGGCTGCATCTGTTGTTTTCTCCGAATTCCTGAGGCAAATCAGCATCATAAATAAATAAACGGTAATTTTTTAAAAGTACATTATGACACAATCAAATTTCAAAATTTACAAACTCCGTTGGTTCATACTCATAGTCTATATGCTTCTGGTTGCTTCCAATCAGCTGTTGTGGATAACCTTTGCCCCGATTACCGGAGATGCAACCCGATATTATGGAGTATCTGATTTACAGATTGGAATTCTATCCATGTGCTTTATGATAGTATATGTTGTTGTTTCAATTCCTGCTTCATGGATTATTGATAAATACGGAATACGAATCGGAGTAGGTATCGGCGCACTATTTACAGGTGTTTTCGGACTTCTGCGCGGTTTTGCCGGACCAGATTACAACATCCTTCTTTTAGCCCAGATCGGAATTGCTGTCGGACAGCCGTTTATACTTAATGCAATTACAAAACTCTCAGCCAGATGGTTTCCGATGGAGGAACGGGCTACTGCTGCCGGACTTGGAACTCTGTCAATGTATATCGGAATACTGGCAGGGATGACTGTCACTCCCTACCTCATCGTTGGTTCAGGCATAGGCGGAATGCTCTATATATATGGTATACTTTCCATTTCAATTGCTGTCATTTTTCTGCTCTTCATTAAAGAAGGCCCACCTACAGCGCCATGTCTTCCTGAACAGGAGGAACGCTCACTGGTATTTGACGGGTTCAAAAGCACTATAAGAACCAAAGACTTTATCTGGCTGATGATCATATTTTTCATCGGACTCGGAGTCTTTAACAGTGTTACTACATGGATAGAAGATATAATGAGACCCAGGGGTTTTTCAGCCACACAGGCCGGAATAACAGGAGGAATGATGATTGTTGGTGGAATAGTTGGAGCTCTCATAATACCAATGCTCTCTGACAAATATAAAAGGCGGACCCCGTTTATTATTCTTGCTCTGTTTGGAGCAACTCTTGGACTGACAGGTATAACATTCGCCACAAGCTACTGGCTCATGATCACTTCGGGTATGGTACTTGGTTTTTTCCTGCTGAGCGCCGGGCCAATTGGATTTCAATATGGTGCAGAAATTACCTTCCCTGCCTCAGAAGGCACATCAAATGGCATGCTTTTGTTAATGGGACAGGTTTCCGGAATAGCTTTTATCTTCGGAATGGATAGCATGAAGTCTTCACAGACAGGATCAATGACGCGGTCACTTGTTATTCTGATCGTGTTAATGGTTCTTAGTATCCTGATGTCCCTGCGTCTAAGTGAATCGCCAATACTCAACAGCGAAAAACAGTCTGACAGATAACAGCAGGCTTATTGACTGGCTTTAAATAGAAATTGCCTGTTTAGGTTTAAAACTTTATCTGGTCACTTTGACCCGTATTGCCCAACCATATGAAGTTGGCGTTGAGATTATGAGCTTTTGTGACTGGCTGTTAAATGCATTTATTTCAGTTCTCTCCTGTTTAGTCAGGATATGCACCCGGAAATCAGGCAGATTATCTAAATTAAAATCAATCGTGTCTATTATCTCTTCAGGGATTTTTCCACGCCAGTCAACCTGCACAAAACCATTCTTTCTCTCTCCTGTCAAACCATTGAAAACCGGTTTTCTGATGTCGATGGTGCAGTTTGGTGAAATGATCTGTCTTGCAACTTCACCACCAGTGTAGTTCGGATTAATTTTCACAAAAGGAAGCTTTGCGGCTGACTCTGAAAAGCTATTCATGCCAGGGGAGAGAATAATAATCAGCGGCAAACCCAATATTGCCCAGATTATTCCTGTTTTGGCTTTAAGTTTTTTCATTTGGAGAGCCAATTATCCTTATACTTTGTGTTTCTTAACAAGTATCCGTTCAAGCTCTTCAAGGCTTTTCCCCCTGGTCTCAGGAACTTTAAATATAGTAAAGAGTAAAAGAATCACACACATGATGTCAAAAATCAGGAATGCGGCAGCTCCGCCAAACCTGTTCAGGATGACAGGAAATACAAGAATAAGCAGAAAATTTGCCATCCATAATGATACAATTGATACTGACATCGCTTTACTCCTGAGCTTATTTGGGAATATCTCAGAAACGAGTACCCACGTAACCGGACCCAGTGAAGCTGAGAATGATGCGATATATGTCAGGATAAGGATAAGAATAAGATATCCTTCAAACTTCTTGAAATAAAATGCAATTGCTATTGAGGTAAGTGATATTATCATACCTGTAACCCCTCCTATCAGCAGCGGTTTACGGCCAAGGCGGTCAATCAGTGAAATGGCCACAAAAGTAAAAATCAGGTTTCCTCCACCGATAATTGCTGTCTGCATAACAGCATTGCTGGCTCCGGCTCCTATACTCTGAAATATTACCGGAGCATAATACATAATTGAGTTAATTCCTGTTATCTGGCTGAAAACCGATAAGAATACCCCGATCAAAAGGATAGGGCGCATATGCCCTGAAAAAACCTCGCGAAAAGTTCCCGAATCCTCCTCCTCCTTAATCGATTCTTCAATTGTCAGAAGTTCTTCCTTAGCAATGTCTGTCCCGTTTATTCTCTCAAGAATGCTGAAAGCTTTTTCTGAATTGCCTTTTTGAACAAGCCAGCGCGGACTTTCCGGAGCAAAAAACAGAAAGAAGAAAAAAAGGATTGCAGGCAAGCCCATTACAGCCAGCATCCATCTCCAGTTGTTTTCACCAGAATCTACCAGCAGTGCATTTGAAACGAAAGCAAGAAGTATCCCAATCACGATAGCCAGCTGGTTATATGAAACAAGCCGTCCCCTGCTTGCAGCAGGTGAGACCTCTGAAATGTACATGGGTGATAACATTGAAGCTATACCCACTCCAAAACCACCTATTATCCTGTAACCGATAAAAAAAGAAAGCTTATGTGCCAGTGCTGAGCCGACCGCCGATATTGCAAACAGTATCGCAGCAGCCATAAGTGTCTTTTTCCTGCCAAAAACATCACTTGGCTTGCCAGCTGAAATAACTCCTATTATGCAACCTCCCAGCAGGCTGCTGACAGTCCATCCCAACCAGATATCATCAAGATTGAAATAAGGCTTAATAAACGGAGTGGTCCCTGAGATTACTGCCGTGTCAAAGCCGAAGAGCAATCCGCCAAGTGCCGCTATGGCACTTATCAGGAAGATGTAATTCTTTTGTATCATAGTTTAAATTTAGTCGTGCGGTCATGCGGTCATGCGGTCTGTCATGCGGTCGTGCGGTCTGTTGTCCTGCAAGACCTGCAAGACCTGCACGACCTGCACGACCTGCAAGACCTGCAAGACCTGCAAGACCTGCAAGACCTGCAAGACTTGCACGACCTCAAGACAAAAAGACCAATTATTTCTTACCAATTATTTGTCCAATAGCGTTTGCGACATTCATTCCGTCAACAGCAGAGGATACAATTCCGCCTGCATAACCTGAACCCTCCCCGCAAGGATAGAGACCTGAGATCCTGGTATGATTGAGCTTCTCAGGGTCTCTTGGGATTCTGACCGGTGAAGAGGTCCTCGATTCAATGCCCAGTACGACTGCTTCATTGGTGAGGTAACCATTCAGTACCTGTCCAAACTGAAGAAATCCATCCCTCAAACGTCTTCCTATTGATTTTGGCAGCCAGCTGTGGAGTGGTGACGATGTTACACCTGGAAAATAGGATACCTTAGGCAGTGACCCGGAAGTTTTTCCTGAAACAAAATCGCCAAGACGCTGCGCCGGGGCTCTTTGTGTATGTCCTCCGTTTTTCCAGGCCTCCCGTTCCATTTCCTTCTGAAACTCAATACCCGCCAATTCTCCCGAACCACTATATTTAACAAGATCTTCGGGTCTGATTTCCACCACAATCCCGGAATTTGCATACGGTGAATTTCTCTCTGAAGGCGACATGCCATTAACAACAACCTCCTCCTGTGATGTTGCCGAGGGTACAATAAATCCACCCGGACACATACAGAATGAATAAACGCCCCTGCCGTCTATCTGCTTCACCAGGTTATAGGACGCAGCAGGCAGAAACTCACCTCTTGTGCTTCCATGATACTGAATTTTATCAATCAGTTCCTGCGGATGCTCTACCCTGACACCCATGGCGAAGGATTTCATAACCAGGTCAATGCCCCTGTTGCGGCATATCTCATAAATATCCCTTGCAGAATGGCCTGTCGCAAGGATTACATAAGGAGAATAATATTTTTCATTACCGGAAGTAATTACTCCTTTAATTGAATCACCCTCTATCAGCAGATCGGTAACTTTCTTCTCCAGAATGAACTGACCGCCGGCACTCAGAATTGTCTGCCTGATAGCTGAAATAATCGCGGCAGCTTATCTGTACCAAGATGAGGATGAGCTTCATACATTATCCGGTTATCGGCTCCGTGGAGACATAAAAGCTCCAGGATTCTTGTGTTATCACCTCTCTTCTTTGACCTGGTATAAAGCTTGCCATCGGAATATGTTCCTGCTCCTCCTTCTCCAAAACAATAATTACTGTCAGGATCAACAAGTTGTTCCCTGCTGATCCTCGCAATATCCTTTTTTCTGGAAGAGACATCACGTCCGCGTTCAATTATGACCGGACGGATACCAAGCTCAATAAGCCGGAGAGCAGCAAAAAGACCCGCGGGCCCAGCCCCTACTATGATAACTTCACGGCCTTTTGTAACATCGGAGGGAGTATACTGGCTGATCAAAGGAAGCTCAGGATCATTCCCTGTAAAGATCTCTACAGTAAGGTTCACCCTGATATTTTTTTTCCGGGCATCAATCGACCTCTGTAAGATTCTGAGAGAGGAGATCTCCGACTGATCAATGCCTGCAAGTGATGCGGAAATCTTTCTGATTGCCGATTCATCGGCTGCTGCTGCAGGATTTAGATTTATCCTGACCTGTTTAACCATTTTTATTCAAAATGAAATGAGAGAACCCAAATTTGTGACTTCATCTTATCTATTGCATTCAAATATTGAGGTTGTCCTGGCCGACTCCCTGACAATGATGTCACCCAATCCGTTCGACATCTTTAGTTCCACTGAAAACTTGAAATATGGAAGGTAAAAATCGAGCCCGGCTCCGAGTTCATAGTAAAGATCCGGCTTCTTGATCCTTATATAAACAAGCTTACTGTCCTCAAAGTCTTTTTTTGCTGCAAGATCATATCTGTAGTTGAAGCCACCTATTACATAAGGTCTGACATTATTAAGCCTTTCGCCTTTAAGCTTAAGAAGAAGCGGAAACTCCAGAAAGGATGATTCAAGCCTCTGTTGTTCATTGTAAAGAACTTTATTCTTATAGTACCTGATATTTCTCTGTCCGAATGAGACTCCGGGCAGAAATCTGATATCCATATACTTAGCAGGCCTCAGGTCTGTAACGATCTGAATATTAATGCCAGGATTTAATTTACTTACCTCCGGATAAAGGGAATCTGAAGCAGCTGACAGCCGGGCAGGAGTTATATTGAAATCCATAGCATTTAATCCCAGTGTGAACCCGAAATGAATAAGCTTCTCATCATACCAGGATTCATTTTTTCGGCTTTTGTTTTTGTCCTGATAAGGTGAGATTGATGAAGGAAAAAACAAGCGAAAAAACTATATAGATAATTCTTCTTTTCAAGCGTCTGCTTTACTATTTAATTTGGATACAAGATAATAAACTCGATTGGATTCTGATTATTGTATCGATTTTTTTAACCCGGTATAAATACTGGCAACTCCGCCTGTCAGTTTTACCTGGCGGGTATCAGAGAAACCTGCCCTGGCTAAAAGCTGAAGAAAAGCCTCATTATCCGGAAACTTATTAACAGAATCAGGCAGATAGCTGTAGGCCGCTTTATCTTTGGAGAAAAGTTTGCCTACAAATGGAAGAATTTTCCTGAAATAAAAATTAAAGACTGAACGGAAAAGAAATCCTGAAGGCTTTGAGAATTCCAGCACCAGTATCATTCCGTCTTTTCTGATAACCCTTTTCATTTCACTTAGACCTTTCAAGGGATCGGAGAAATTTCTCACGCCGAACGCTACCATGGCAACATCGTAATTATCATCACCTAAAGGGATGTTCTCTGAGTCTCCCTGAATCAGTTCAATTTTCCCGGATAAACCTTTTTTACGGATCTTCTCCCTGCCAATCTCAAGCATATTCTGTGATATGTCAATTCCGGTGATCTTTACCGGATTAATCTTCATTGCAGCAATGGCCAGATCGCCGGTTCCCGTCGCAACATCTAGAATGACCGGAGTCCTATAATTTTTTGAAATGATCCTTATTGCCCTTCGCCTCCATATCCTGTCAATGCCGAAGGATAAAAAATGATTCAGGAAATCATACCTCCATGCAATTGAATCAAACATCGATTCAACCATAATTTTCTTCTCTTCATTCATATTACCTGAATTATTTTTCATGAAAAAATAAAATGCAAAGATAGAAGAATTTGAAGATCTGAATATTCCCTTTTTTACCCCATGAACCTGACCTGTTGAAACCGTTTAAGCTTCTGCATTATTTTTCTCTGTGTTACTCTTTGTATTCTCTGTGGCCTCTGTACAACAATAAGTTAAAAAGTTAAACAAAGGGCACAGAGGTGGTACAGAGTTTCACAGAGAACTTTTTAAAACCAAAATTGAGGTGACGGGTTCATGTAAATATTTTTTTACATTTACATCAAACTTAATCAACTTACATCCCAATGAATAAAATCATAATGATAACCGGTGCAACAGCCGGTTTCGGAAAAGCAACAGCTGTGCAATTCGCGCAAAAGGGTTATGACATCATTATAACCGGAAGGAGAAAAGAAAGACTCGATCAATTGGAAAAGGAACTTCTTTCATTTGGAAATATAAAGGTTCTTTCCCTGAATTTCGATGTAAGGAACAGAGAAGAAGTTGCCGCAGTTATCGCCAGCCTTCCGGAGGAATGGAAGGCGATCGATATACTGGTAAATAATGCAGGACTCGCTGTAGGTATGGATCATATTGATAAAGGTAACATAGATGACTGGGAAAGGATGATTGACACAAATATTAAAGGACTCCTCTATGTTACAAGAGCAGTTACGCCGCTGATGGTTGCCAGGAACAAAGGACATATTTTTAATCTCGGTTCAATAGCCGGCAAGGAAAACTATGAATACGGAAATGTTTACTGTGCATCAAAGTCTGCCGTTGATTCTCTCTCCAGATCGATGCGCATTGATCTGCTAAAGAATAACATCAGGGTAACTAATATTGCACCCGGAATGGCGGTAACCGAATTCTCCATTGTGAGGTTCAAGGGTGATGAGGAAAAGGCCGGTGCCGTATATAAAGGTATTGACCCGCTTACAGGGAAGGATATTGCCGATGTTATCTACTTCTGTGCAACACTTCCTGATCATGTGTGTATAAATGATCTTATCATCACACCGACCCAGCAGGCAGGGGTTAATCATAACTACAGAAGAATATAGGTCGCAGGCTTGGAGGAAGGCTCAGGGCTCAGGGCTCAGGGCTCAGAGCTCAGGCTTTGTAAGCCGAAGCATCAGAATAGGTCTGGGGTGGGTTACTTGTCAGGTACTGGGTACTGGGTGCTGGGTGCTGGGTGCTGGGTGCTGGGAGTTGGGTGCTGGATTCTGGATGATTCCCCTCCCCCGGAGGGGTTAGGGGTGGGTTTCTTGTCAGGAATTGAGTATTAGGAATATTTAAATAATTTCAGGTTAAAATAATAAGCACAATAATGTATCAATATAAATATCTTTTAGATTTTACAAAAAACGTCTTCATGAAGATGGGGTGCAGTGAACATGACTCCGTAATAATTGCTGATGTATTTCTCGCTGCCGAGTTGCGTGGGCATTCTTCCCATGGAATGTTAAGGATCAGGGATTATTATGAGTTATGGAGATCAGGGAGGATCAATATAAAACCGGTTATCAGCATCGTTCATGAGTCACCAAGCACTGCTGTTGTTGACGGAGATAATTCGGTGGGAATGATTGCCGCCCGTCGTTCGATGGAAATTGCCATAGAAAAAGCCGAAAAAGCAGGTACCGGATGGGTTGCCACCCGAAACTCCAACCATTTCGGAATTGCCGGTTATTATGCAATGATGGCTCTTGAACACGACATGATAGGGATCTGCCTTACAAATGCCAATCCACTTGTCGCTCCCACCTTTTCAATCAGCAGGATGATGGGAACAAATCCTATTGCCGTTGCTGTTCCAGCTTCAAAGCAACCACCTTTTGTAGCTGATTTTGCAACAACTCCTGTAGCCAGGGGAAAACTTGCAGTCTCCGAAAAAAAGGGGGAAAAGGTGCCTTTCGGATTCGTTCAGGATAAAAATGGTCAGCCCTCGGATGACCCGGCTATTCTGAAATCAGGAGGGTCTATGCTTACACTTGGAGGTGACAGGGTTCATGGGAGCCACAAAGGGTACTGTCTCTCAGCAATTGTAGATATATTTTCTGCTGTATTCAGCGGAGCCAACTTCGGGCCATTTGTTCCTCCCAGTGTTGCCTACCTGCCTGTGCTCGATAAAAAGGTTGGTGAAGGTACCGGTCACTTTTTCGGAGCCATGCGCATAGATGCCTTTCAGAGTGCCGGAGACTTTAAATCCAAAATGGATGAATGGATTGAGACTTTCAGATCAGCCAAACCGGCTGATGGACAGGAAAAGGTTCTGATACCCGGTGATCCGGAGCGGGAAGCTGAGATCATAAACAGAAGAGATGGAATCCCTCTTGTTCCAGCGGTCAGAGAGGACCTGGTTTCAATTGCAGCGAAACTTGGGATTAATTTCTATTAATCTTCTCTGTGCAACTCTGTGAAGTCTCTGTGTTCTCTGTGTAAGTTCTTTAAAAGGTTACACATAGGGCCACAGAGAAAGCACAGAGGTACACAGAGAATTGGGATTATTACTGGTTCATGAAACCCTGTTGCTTCAGAACCTCCAAAAGCATATTTGAAAAGTAAACATTATCTCCTTTTTTATATCTAACATCGGTGAAGACCTGTGCGAGGGTCTCCTTATTATTTTCCTTTATGAACTGAACTGAATCGCTTCGCTCCTCTTTTTCCCTGTAATATCTGGCAATCATCTCATCATTATAGTCGGAATATGTTTCATGATGAATAATCGCTTCCAGTGGCAGTCTGTCAACCTGATCAGGCTTCTCAGACGGCCATCCCACTGTTACTGTTGTCACAGGAACGACACCTTTGGGGAGTCTCAGTACATCAATTATCTTATGGGCCATATAGGTTGTGGTTCCGAGATAGCAGATCCCCAGTCCTTTTGCCTCAGCGGCAATGCAGAATGTCTGGGCGGCAAGAAGTGCATCTATTGAGGCAGTCATAAATGATAAAAAATTGTCATAGCCAGGCTCCGCCTTCCGCAGCAGGCACCACTTGTTAAAACGATTGAAATCTGCACAGAAAGTGAGCACTACAGGAGCCTCTGTAATCATTTTCTGATTGAAGTGAAGAGGTGAAAGTTCTTTCTTTTTCTCAGCATCCCTTGTAATTATTATACTGTAGACCTGCATGTTTCCTGTGGTCGACGCCCTTGATGCCATTTCAAGAAGTTCAGTCAGAAGATCACTCTCAACCGGCTGCGGGGAATATTTCCTGATTGTGCTGCGGTTCAGAAGAATATGAGATATTTTATCCATTTGTGGTTTTTCTAAATTATAAGGCAAAGTAAATACATTCCTGAAAAATACCTGACATTACTGGCGTCCTAAAAAGAATATTCAAATCTTTTTGCCCGGCCAGGTAAACCGAGAGGGCACTTATTAATGTATTTAAACATTCCTGCCGGCAATTATTATTGTTTTTTAATGGAATGTTTTATATACTTGTTATGGAATTATGGAGGCAGTCAGAAGTCCGAAGTCCGAAGACAGAAGACGAAGCGAAGTCGGAAGACCGCAGTCCGAAGTCCGAAGACAAGAAGGCGGAAGGGCGGAAGGCGGATGCAGAGGTCATTTGCTTCGCGTCATTAATCGTCATTAGCGCTTCGCGCGTCATTTATTGTTATTAAGTTGTCACTACTGGAATAAGTACGTAATCGCTCCTTAATGAATACTTAATAACCACCGGATGACCACTTAATGACCACTTAATGACCACTTAATGACCACTTAATGACCACCGGATGACTAATGACCACTTAATGACCACTTAATGACTTCGGACTTCCGGCTTTAACAATACAAATATTCATAACAAATTTAAACACATAGAACTATGAGCAGACCAGTAACTTTATTTACAGGACAATGGGCAGATTTACCATTTGAAACAGTTTGTCAGAAAGCCAAATCATTCGGATATGATGGTTTGGAGATTGCATGTTGGGGCGATCATTTTGAGGTCAGTAAAGCTGATGATGCATATTGCCGCAAGAAAAGAGAGACACTTGCAAAGTACGGATTAAAAGTTTTTGCGATTGCAAATCATCTTGTAGGTCAGGCGATGACCGACCGTATAGATCAGCGTCATAAAAGTATCCTTCCGGCATATGTCTGGGGAGATGGTGATCCTGAAGGGGTTCGTAAGCGTGCTGCAGCTGAAATTGTACATACCGCTGAAGCTGCCAAAAGGCTTGGAGTAACCACTGTTACCTGTTTCACCGGAAGTCCTATCTGGCATCTTCTTTATTCTTTCCCACCGGTTACCCCAGCTATGATAGATGAGGGCTATGCTGATGTTGCTGCCCGGCTTATTCCTGTTCTTGACAAATTTCATGAGCTGGGAATCCTGTTCGCTCTGGAAGTTCACCCTACTGAAATAGCTTTCGACATTGCCTCTGCACGCAGAATTCTCAAAGCCCTGAATAATCATGCAAATTTCGGATTCAACTATGACCCGTCACATTTCGGTTACCAGGGTGTTGACTATGTGAAGTTCATCCATGAATTCAGCGAGAAGATTTTTCATGTTCATATGAAGGATGTGAGCTGGTCAAAAGTTCCTGTTGAGGCAGGTGTTTTCGGAGGACACACCGAATTCGGAACCCTTGGAAGGTTTTGGGACTTCAGGAGTCTTGGACATGGTAACATTGATTTCGAGGAAATAATCAGGGCTCTCAACCGGGCTCATTATAAAGGCCCATTGTCTGTAGAGTGGGAAGACAGCGGCATGGACAGGGAATTCGGAGCCAAAGAGGCATGTGAATTCGTGAAAAAGGTTGATTTTCCTTCATCCAATATTGCCTTTGATGCTGCTTTCGAAAAGAAATAAATCATAAACAGTCAATATAAATCCGTAAAAACAACCTAACCTATAAACCTCAAAATGGATACTGTTAAGAAAACTCAGTTATTTAATGCAAGCTGTGTTGCATTAGTTGTTACTGCGCTGGCCTTTGCCACAAGGGGATCATTCGTTGAAGCCTGGGCTGCCGAATTCAACCTCACTCATACACAGGTAGGATGGATAGTCGGAACGGCCTTCTGGGGCTTCACTCTGGCAATGGTTTTTGGAGGACCGCTTGTCGACATCATTGGTATTGGAAGGATAATTTCAATCGCTTTTTTCTGCCATGTTGCCGGAATTATATTGACTATTATTGCAACCGGATTCTGGTCACTTTTTATTTCAACGCTGTTGGTAGGGATTGCAAACGGAAGTGTTGAAGCTGCCTGTAATCCTCTGATAACAAGCATGTACACTGATGAAAAAACAAGAAGACTGAACCGATTTCACGCATGGTTCCCGACAGGCATAGTAATCGGGGGTCTGATTGTTTATCTGTTCAATAATATTGGTTTGTCAGACTGGCGGTATGCGATGGGTATAATGCTGCTCCCAACACTGGCATACGGATACATGTTCCTTAATAAAACTTTCCCTCAGACAGAACGTGTAGTTTCTGGTTTTTCCTACAAAGACATGCTGAAATCATGTGTCAGCCCACTATTTATCTTTATGGCGTTCTGTATGCTGCTCACAGCATCGACTGAATTAGGGACTAATCAATGGATCGCAGCACTGCTGGCAAATGTTTCGGATAACCCGATTCTTCTGCTGGTATGGATCTCCGGTATTATGGCATTGGCACGTCAGTTTGGAGGTACCCTTATTCACAATCTCAAATCAACTGTTGTCCTTCTGACATCATCTGTCCTTGCATTTGCAGGATGTATTCTGATGGGATATACTAACGGGGCAATGGTTTTTGCAGCTGCAGGTGTTTTTGCTCTTGGAGTTGCCTTTTTCTGGCCCTCCATGCTTGGATTTGTATCTGAGAATATACCCGAGAGCGGGGCCCTGGGTCTGGCAATTATGGGCGGCATTGGTTTCCTCGGCGGAGCAATTGCCCAACCTGTACTTGGTGCCATTTTTGACGCTCAGACAGCAGCTGCATTGTCGCAGGGGGCTGTTGACGCGGCAAATGCCCAGCTTACAGGTGGAGCCCATACCCTGAGGCTTGTGGCCTTTGTACCTGCTGTACTTATCGTTTTCTTTACACTGCTGCATTTAAAGAAACGGAAACAGGTTTAGTACAAGACAAAAGATAAAAGTAAAAAGATAAAAGTAAAAAGATAAAAGTAAAAAGATAAAAGTACCTGCTTTGAGCTCCCCTCTCTGGAGGGTCCCGACAGCTATCGGGAGGGAGTGGTTTTGAAATTAAAAAGACAGAACAAATTAAAAAATACTAGTATTTATGAAAAAGTTACGAATGGGAATGATAGGCGGCGGAATCGGTGCATTCATTGGTGATGCCCACCGCCGGGCTTCAAGGATCTGCAATGATTTCGAACTTGTTGGCGGCGTTTTTGATGCTGACTACGAAAAGAGTAAGGAGTTTGCAAAAAAAGAGGGAATAAGCCCCGACCGTTGCTACAAGACAGTTGATGAATTTATCAATGCAGAGACAAAAATGGCTGCTGATAAACGGATTGAGGTTGTTGCTATAGTTACACCAAATGCATTACATTATCCGTTTGCCAAGAGTCTCCTCATGAATGGATTCCACCTTGTGTGTGAAAAACCGATGACTATGACTGTTGATGAAGCACTCGAACTTGAGAAACTTGTTGCTAAACATAAACTGACATTTGCACTGACTCATACCTATACCGGCTATCCTATGGTACGCCAGATGAGAGATATCATTGCAAGCGGTGCTCTTGGTACAATACAGAGGATAGATGCACAGTACTACCAGGGGTGGATCAATTCAATCATCCATGGCACCGACAGCAGGATCACCGGGGTTTGGCGTCTTGATCCAAAGCATGCAGGTGCCAGCAGCTGCATGGGTGACATTGGGGTTCATGCATTCAATCTTATTGAATACACAACAGGACTTGAAGTTAAAGAGGTCCTCTCCGATCTCAGCTCTGTTACAGAAGATATAAAGCTTGATCTTGATGGAACTGTATTGCTGCGATTCGGCAAACTGCTGAAAGGTGTTATCCGTGCCAGCCAGGTGTGCGGTGGAGAAGAGAACGGGATTACAATAGCTGTTTATGGATCAAAAGCCAGTCTGAAATGGGGACAGGAAAACCCTAATTATCTTTATATGCTCAGCGATACAGAGCCGACAAAAACATTCAAGCCTGCCCATGGCTATAATGGGAAGAACGCCGAGGCTGGTCATACTATGCCAGCCGGCCATCCTGAAGGAATATATGAAGCTCTTGCTAACATCTATAAAGGAACAGCAAAATCAATCAGAGGCGAAGAATTTGATCCCTGTGAATTTCCAACCGTGCATGATGGAGTAAGAGGAATGAAATTTATCCACGCAGTTGTAGATTCGAATAAGGCTGGAAATACCTGGATGAAGGTGTAGAGCAGGGCAGGGCGCAGGGCTGAGGGCTGAGGGCTGAGGGCGCAGGGCACAGGGCGAACCTTACTTCAGACTTCCGGCTTCGGACTTCGACTTCGACTTCGGCTTCGGACTTCGGACTTCCGGCTTCGGACTTCGGACTTCGGACTTTCTAAGTTAAATTACACAAAATATGAAAAACCTTACCAACTCAAAGAATCAGGTCTCAAGACGTAAGTTCCTGGGCCTTTCAGCTGCTGCGGCAGCATTGTCAGTTTTTCCGTCCGATTTTATTCTTGCCGGGAATAACAGAAGTCAGAAGGACAATAAGCCAAACAGCGAGTTTGGCGGAGTCCAGGTTGGTGCGATTACTTATTCCTGGAGAAGCATGCCGGGCAGTGCGGAAGATATTCTGCAATATTGTCTGCAGACAGGTATCAGCTCAATCGAACTGATGGGTGATGTTGCTGAAAAATATGCAGGATTGCCGCAGGGGCCGGCAAAACCTGCTGCAGGAGTGATGCTTTCAGATGCTGAAATTGCTGCCTTCGAAAAAGCTACACAGGAAGCAAAAGAAGCGCAGAGAATCTGGCGTATTTCTGCACCAATGAAGAAATTTGAGGCCCTTCGAAAAATGTACAATAATGCCGGGGTGAATATTCATATAGCAAAATTTTCACCGGAAAGCTGGACAGACAAGGAAATAGAATATTCATTCAAAGCTGCTAAAGCCCTGGGAGCAAAGGGAGTCACCAATGAAATAGGTGAAAAAGCAGCTCAGAAGCTTGGCCCTATAGCTCAGAAAATGGGGATGTATGCTATATACCATCAGCATCTTCAGCCGGGCGAAGCTGGCTGGACTTTCGACAAATTCCTTGAATATTCTCCGGCAAATATGCTGAATTTTGATGCCGGTCACTATTTCGGGGCAACAGGTCTGCATCCCAACGGAATTATTGAACGACTTCATGACCGGATTGTCAGCATCCACATGAAAGATAAAACAGGACCAAAAGGCAACCCTGCAAATACAAATATGCCGTGGGGAAAAGGTGAAACTCCAATTGCCGACATATTGCTGCTTTTAAAAAAGAACAAATGGCCGATCTATGCTGATATTGAACTGGAATATCCGGTGCCGGAAGGCTCGGATGCAGTAGCCGAAGTGAAGAAATGCGTGGAGTTTTGCAGGAATATACTTGGATGAGGGCGCAGGGCGAAAGGCGGAGGGCTCAGGGAGCAGGGCTCAGGGCGCAGGGCGCAGTGCAGAGGGCTCAGGGCAGTTTTGTTTCCCTCCCTGGAGAGCCTGCCCCGCATCAGCGGGGGGTTAGGGGTGGGTTATAAAGGAAGTATAGAATTAGATTCCGTGTAACTCCGTGATCCCGATAGCTATCGGGACTCAGTGCAACACTGTGGTTAATAAAAATAATTTCAAAACCCGAATATATGATCAAGTTAGGTATTAACATGGAATTCGTGCGCCATCACGATATGTCTTTTGCCAATGGTGTGAAAAAGGCTGCTGAAATAGGTTACGAATATGTTGAACCAATGGTTCATCTGGGCAGGGAACTTCTCAGTGAGGCTGAATATTTTCATTCTGTTTCAATGTATAATGATCCCCTGTTCATCAAGGAGATTTGTGATGGGAATAATATCAAAATGTCAGGTCTGTCGTCTCATACCCCCCTTTGCAAACCTGAAATCAGTGTGGAATATCTTAAACAGGCTATCCGGTTTGCTGCCGAGATGGGAGTATATGTTGTAAATACGGATGAAGGACCAAAGCCTGACTGGACTACTGAAGAGATGGATTATGTACTGATGAAATATACTCTTACCGAAGCGGCAAAAGTTGCCGGACGTCATGGAGTTGTGATCGGACTTGAACCACATCAGCAATACAGTAAAACTCCCGAAGGGCTCGACAGTATATATAATCTTGTCAAATCTTCTTCTATTGGTATTAACTTCGATACCGGAAACAGCTATCTGGCGGGGGGATCTGATGTATATGAATGGCTGGAAAGAGTGAAAAGCAGACTGGTCCACCTCCATGCCAAGGATATCAGCATGAAACAGAGTAACGCAGAACGGGGAAAAGTAACCGGCACTCCTGTTGGATGCGCCTGCGGCGACGGGGTGGTAGACTGGAAAAGAATTATAGGGATTGTTAAATCGACAGGAAAGGATATTGTATTCTCAGTGGAATGCGGTACAATCGATCAGGCTGTAAGAAGCTTTGAGCATCTCTCAAAATTATTATAGCTAGGGCATTAGTTGAGAGCGGAGAGCGGAGAGCGGAGAGCGGAGAGCGGAGAGCGGAGAGACGAACGGGAGAAAGGGAGGAAGGGAGGAAGGACGAAGAGACGAAGAGACGAAGAGACGAAGAGACGAAGAGACGAAGAGACGAAGAGACGAAGAGACGAAGAGACGAAGAGACGAAGGGACGAAGAGACGAAGAGACGAAGAGACGAAGAGACGAAGAGACGAAGAGACTCCGTGAAACTCAGTGTAAACCTCCGTGCTACTCCGTGTTTAAAAACCTATACGAATCTATTAATTTCAAGGCTTAACAGATATAACTAAGTGTCTGCAACCAGTAACTGATAATAAAATGCACATCTTCAAAACGTTATTCTTCGCAATCGTCGTCATGTTGCTCACCGGTTGCTCCAAATCACCGGGAAATGGCCGGATTAAAGTTCTTATCCTGAGCGGTAAGAATAACCATGAATGGCAGAAGACAACTCCCCTGCTTGCAAAGATCTACAGTGATTCAAAGCTTTTTTCAGTCGCCATAACGGAGCTGCCCGATACACTGAAATATGATGACCTGAAACAGTTCGACGTTGTTGTTAGCAACTGGAACAGCTGGCCGGATAATAATTTCCGTTTTCCTCAGACATGGGAGAAAGATTTCATGAAGTATATTAACAAAGGTGGCGGGGCCATATTTATTCATGCAGGGGCATCTTCTTTTTATGGCTGGAATGAATATCATAAAATTGGCATTGGCAGGTGGGGAAAAGAGACAAATCATGGTGCACAAACCAAGGGAAGAATCTCTGATTTTGATCAGAATCATCCTGTAACGAAAGGGTTGAAAGATTTTTATATAATTGATGAAATCTGGGAAAAAACAGATATCTATCCAGGCTCAACAGCCTTGGCATCAGTCACAGCTACTGATCTTAAGGACGGACATAACATCAGTGAAAAAGCCGTTTTTGTCAGTCAGACAGGAGAAGGGAGAAGCTTCTTTACAACCCTCGGACATAATGAAAGGGCTCTTCTCAATTCAGGGTTACAGGTATTGCTGCTGCGAGCTGCTCAGTGGGCAGCTCAGAGAGATGTAACAACAGAGCCTCCTGCTGAAATGATGTCAGCTAAACCTTCACGCAATAATAATTTAAACTGGTCTGAATCTGACACCACACTTTTGCTTAAAAATGATTCAGATCTTATCTGGCAGTTCAATTATAATAACCGTTTCGGGAAACCTTATTTTCACCCGTTGTGTGTAAAGAATTCCATACTGACATGTGCTTCTCCTCCGGATCATCCGTGGCATCTTGGTTACTGGTTCTGCTGGAAATTTATTAATGGTGTGAATTACTGGGAATTCCTTGATAATTTCAAATCGGAGGAAACAGGCTATAAATCTGCAGGAATCACTCAGATTATTAAGCATGAGTTTACCAAGAATCCAGATTTCTCAGCTGATATCCGTCTTCAGTTAACCTATCATCCGGCAGACAGTGCAGCACTCCTGGATGAAACCTGTAATATTCACATTTCGCCTCCATTCGCTGATGGCAGTTATTTCATTGATAATGAGCATGTATTTACATCTCTTGCAGATAATCTGGTTCTCGACCGCACCCCTGTCCAGAAAGAACCTGGCGGAAGATCCTGGGGAGGTTATGCAGGATTATCAATACGCTTCAGTCAGGATTTTACTTCACCAATAGTAATAGCACCTGATGAACAGGAAAATTATAAAAAGAATAACTGGGTATATATGGGATTCAATACCCTGACCGGGGAGACGGCAGGTGTGTGCATTATACAGAATCTTAAGTTCACTACTCCCTCAACAAGCTGGTACGTGATCAATAATCCTGAGATACCGTTTTTCTATTATAGCCCGGCTGTAATATATGATGGAAAGATAATCCTCAAAAAAGGAGAGACTCTGCATCTGAAATACCGGACATGGATTATTGCGGGGAAACAGGGACTTGAGGATTTGCAGTTAAAATATGACGATTATCTCAAAAATTGACATCAGTTAATAAATTGACATTCAATAATCAGGTGCATGGCACCGCAACATCTGACAGGGGATTTCTAAGAAAATCATATTATCAAATACAATCAATCTATGGACAAGCAAAAGAAAAACAGGAAGACATTCTCCCGCAGGGATTTTGTACATCATTCAGTTAAAGGAGCCATCGGAGTTGCCTTATTGCCAACCATATTGCCATCCTGTTCAGGAGCAAAGGTGCCAATGACCGGGTTACAATTGCGCATATCGGAGTAGGTGACAGGGGAACTGCTGAATTAAGGTATTACCTTCTGCCCGTGAGAGGCGCTCTCAATCTTGCAGTTTGCGATGTCCACAAGGACAGGCGCGAAAGTGCCGCTGCCCTGATAAACAAGTTTTATAAAGAGAATAATGATTCCGTTCCGGAATGCCTGCCCTACCTTGATTTTGAAGAAATACTGGCAAGGAAGGATATAGATGCAGTCCATATTACAACTCCCGATCACTGGCATGTACCTGCTGCAATTAAAGCAGCACGTGCAAAAAAACATATAATGCTTGCAAAACCTCTTGGCTTAAGTTATCCGGAATACCAGATTCTGGCGAAAGAACTTGTCTCAAATGATGTCCGTTTTCATTATGGAACCCAGCAACGCACTTCTGATCATATGAAACTCGGTTATAACCTTATCAGGGAAGGAGCCATTGGAGAAGTTGAACGTGCAGAAGTCTGGGCCCCGGGAAAGAACCCGGTTGAAAGCCCGGTATGCGATGAAGTGCCAGTCCCTCCGGATTTTGATTTTGACAGATGGACAGGGCCTGCACCAATGAGGCCCTATTGCCCCGATCGGGTAACCAATAACAGCTCCTGGTTTAATTATGACTACAGCATTGGCTTCCTGGGAGGTTGGGGTGCACATCGACTGGATATACTTGTCTGGATACTCAAAGAGCAAGTATCTGGTTCTTATTCCTGTGAAGGAACAGGTCAATTCTGGGCCCCTGGCGGACTTTACAACAATATCCTCTCATGGGATGTAAAATGCAAATATACCAGTGGACTTGAGGTCCATTTTGTAAGTGACGATGTAGCACAGGCAGGAATGCTCAACTTCCGTACACTCAAGGAATCCAACGGAACAACTTTTTATGGTTCAAAAGGCTATATCTCACTCAGCCGTTCTTCAGCACAATCAGATATACCTGAAATACATCAGAAGCTGAATAATTTTCCAAAGAACAATGATGGATGGATCAACAGCGAGAACAACACAATGGGCAAGGTGTTTGTAGATATAATAACCGGGAAATCAAAGGAAT
Organism: Bacteroidales bacterium; assembly: GCA_016715075.1. Lineage (GTDB taxonomy): Bacteria > Bacteroidota > Bacteroidia > Bacteroidales > VadinHA17 > LD21. The sequence goes on along the minus strand of JADKBK010000005.1, from coordinate 145,859 downwards.
TATGTCCCCTTGATGAAGCTATCATTTCTGACACAATAAGCCATATGGGTGATATTACAATACGCACAGGCAGAAAAATTACCTGGGATCCTGTGAAAGGTGAAGTAACAGGCGACCCTGAAGCCAACAAATTATTTATAAGGGAAATGAGAAGCCCTTATACTGTTTGATGATTTTGCGTCTTGCCGTCTTGAAAGCTTGCCTTCATATAGCCTTGGAATTATTGAGGCTGTTCAAAAGTAATAACCCAAGGTCGAAAGAAAATTTGCGGAGATTAAACAGCCTCAATTTCAACCTATTCTAAAAACTAAAAAACCTTCTTCTTCTGAAGTTGTTTATAAACTCCCAGTATAAGTCTGTAGGAAACGAATATTACTACCGGAAGAGTTGCAAGCCATATTATCTGATTAATCATAATTCTGAATTTAAAGGTTAATAAACGTGCTCGTTCTCCAGGTCACCTAAAGTGGTCTTTTTGTTATTTATTGCACGCCATACAAATACAATGTACGCCAGTACAAAAGGGATAAACAATGATACATAGCTCATTATTTTCAGTGTGTATTTACTGGAGGAGCTGTTCACAATTGTGAGGGAACTCTGCAGGTCTGACACTGAAGGATAGAAAGATGTATTATTGAATCCGGCAAGCATAAACAGTGCAAACACAGTAATTACTGTACCCAGACCACTTAATACTATCGCCTTGTTACCATGTTTCACATATGAAACAACCGGCAGAATGATCCCTGCCAGAACAAGTACCACTCCCACCAGGAAAAGAAGTGCGACCAGTGGCATCTCAACAAGATTTTTAAAATATTTGAAGGGTTGCATGAATACCTCTCCTGTTGCAGGATTTACAGCGAATCCGTCTTTTAGCAGCAGGAGAGCTGTAAACAGAAGAAAGAAAACAAGGAAAGGGACAGCATTATAAAGCAGCTGTTTTTTGACATCAGCTATTATCTCATCATTGTCAATTGTCTTGAAAAAGTAGAGACATGCAAGTACACGTGAGAGAAAGAGTACTGCCAGACCAAGTGAGAGGTTCTGAATATTAAGGGCTGCCTCCAATCCTCTTGTGGCCATTGTCCACTGTGAATGACGGTCGCTGTCGATAATAAAATGAGAGCCTGTAAAGAAGGTACCAACAGCTGCCCCCAATAGAATTGTAGCAAGCAATCCGTTGATAAAAAGAAAGATGTCGAAGACTTTTTTACCCAGAAAGTTATCAGGCTTGGATCGGTACTCATACGAAACTGCCTGAATTATGAATGCAAACAGAATTATAATCCATACCCAGTAGGCACCACCAAAGCTGGTGCTGTAGAACAGGGGAAAAGAGGCAAAAAATGCTCCTCCGAAAGTAACAAGTGTTGTGAATGTGAATTCCCATTTACTTCCGACGGTATTGATGATCAGGCTTCTTTTTGATTCAGTTTTCCCGAGCTGATAGATCAGGGTCTGTCCTCCCTGGACGAACAAAAGAAATACAAGAATAGAACCGAGCAGTGATACCAGTATCCACCAGTAGTGCTGCAATGCTAAATGTGATAAGTTTTCAAACATTATTTATTTCCTCCATCATTAGGACCGATTTTTATTTGCTTTGTCATAATCTTAATTTCAGCAATAAGCAGTAAGGTAAATGTTATTGCAAAAAGTACGAATGTTATTTTAACAGAACCAACATTTATATTTGAAACAGCGGTGAGTGTTGGCATCATATCCTGAATCACCCATGGCTGACGGCCAACCTCTGTAACTGCCCACCCCAACTGGGATGCCAGGTATGCCAGAGGGATGCTCAGTACAGCAGCGCGCAGGAACCAGTTCTTTCCATCAAGCTTGTTTCTGTAAAGGAGAATCAGTGCAAGGATAAAAAGAATTACAAACCAGAATCCGAGGCCAACCATCAGACGGAATGAATAAAAAGTAGTCTTAACCGATGGAATCGTTTGTTTGGCATCGTTAAGATATCCATAACCGAAATATTTGTAATTCTCGTTCAGGACTGTTAAAGCCTCTGCCATTTTTCCGGCATCATTTGCCTTTTTTGCTGCGTTATAGTCTCTTAAAGCCTGTATTGCAATTTTGCCCTTCTCTATTTTCTCATTAACAGGCATTATTGAATACTCAGCATTTCCTTCCGTGATATCCCTGATACCGGGGACATATGCATTGGCGTCAAGAAATGCCATAGATGAAAGGAAATTAGGTATTGAAAGCTTGAATGCAAAATCTTCTTTGTCAGGCGACTCATTGGAATTGTTTTTTAAGACTCCAAACACTACAAGAGGAGCTTTTCTTGTTCCATCGTAGAGATTTTCCATTGCAGCAAATTTCATCGGCTGGTGATTAGCCATCAGTCGGGCTGACTGGTCACCTGTGATGATGATATAAAGCGAAACCACAAGGCCAAAAACTGATCCTACCATCAGGCTCATCTTTGCAAACCTTGCTTCCCTCTTCTTAATAAGATACCAGCTGCTGATGCCGACAACAAAAACTGCAGCAACAACATATCCCGACATTACTGTGTGGAGGAACTTATTTATAGCAACAGGAGAGAACAGCACTGCCCAGAAATCAGTCATTTCATTACGGGCAGTATCAGGATTAAAATGCATTCCGACCGGATATTGCATCCATGAGTTGGCAACAAGGATCCAGAGTGCGGAAAGATTAGCCCCGATAGCTGTCAGCCAGGTTGATACAAGATGAAAGCGCTTACTTACTTTATTCCATCCGAAAAACATAACAGCAATAAAGGTGCTTTCAATGAAGAAGGCCATAATGCCTTCCACAGCAAGAGGAGCTCCGAAGATGTCTCCCACAAACCAGGAGTAATTTGACCAGTTGGTACCGAACTCAAATTCAAGAATGATCCCGGTAGCCACTCCAATGGCAAAATTAATCCCGAACAGAGTCATCCAGAATTTTGTCATTCTTTTCCATTCTTCATTGCCGGTTTTTACATAGATTGACTCCATGATGGCAACAATGAAGGAAAGCCCGAGTGTCAGAGGAACAAAGAACCAGTGATAAATGGCCGTGAGAGCAAATTGTGCCCTGGACCAATCAACAAGAGATGGATCGAAATGTTGTGTCATAGTTTACCATGTTATTTAAAGAATAAGTTTACTGAAAATATTAATTGTCAATTTGTAAATCTGTACTGTTAATTAAATAACGAAAATAGATAATAGGTTTGTAAAAAACTATTCAGAATCTATTACAAAGCTATTACATCAACGGAATTGATGAATATTGAATTTATACAGAAACAGTTATTTAGAAATTGAGAATATAGCTTCGAAGGTCCACTTCATCGGGAAGATCCATTTTCTTTTTTAAACGCACCCTTGCTATCTGTACTGATGGGGCTTTAATATTAAAAAACCGTGCAATCTCCTTTGTGCCAAAGTTCATCTTAATGCAGGCGCAATGTTTTATATCACTTGATGATAATTGCGGATGAGTCTTTTTCATCCTGCTGAAAAAGCCGGGATGGACCTCTTCAAAATTGGCAATAAGCATCTTCCAGTCTTTGTCGAGCTGCTTATAACTATTGATTATTTCAAAAATCTTCCTGAATTCGCTGCCTGATTTTGAATATTTGCTATCAAGAAGGACTTTATTCAATACCCCTTCAATCTCAGATAACATTGAATTTTTCTGGTTCATATAAAGTGCGTCAGCGGCCACCTGCTTTTGCTTCTTATCCTTTAAAACATCCGCAGTTATATCAATCAATACTGTCTGCACAAATATCTGGTTGCCAATGGAATTATTTTTAACATCGAATCTGAAATAGCGCACACTGCCATCCTTGTCCAATACCCTGAGTTTTTCGGCCAGCGGTACCGGTATTGTATTGTTCTTTATTTTCCTGAATAACTCTTCGGCTTGCTTGCGGTCATTAGGGTGGAAAAATTCCAGGAGGTCTGATCTCTCAAAATGATCAGGAGTTTCAAAACCAGACCAGTCAAGAATGGTCTTATTTACATAAACCGGCTTGTTATCGAGTGTCAGTATTAGTCCGAAAGGTGCATTCTCAGCAAGCATTTTATATTTTTCCCTTTCATCAATTATCTGATTTTCCAGCTGGGAGATATGAGTAATATCTGCCCTGTACTCAATAAATCCCCGGAGCTTCTTATCTTCATCGAAAAGAGCTGTATGCCTTACGATCCAGATCTTGTCTCCCGATAGCCTGAGCAATCTTTCTGTTGGTTCAAAGCTGCGGCTAACTACGGGACAAGTCTGACACGGACCCTCGGAATGAAACCATAACTCATAGCACAACTTCCCGATATATGAGTCATCAACGATATTAAGCTGCTTCTTCCCAGCCTCATTAAGCCATAATATTTCATGTTTAGGGCTGTAAAAAGCAACAACCTCCCTGAATGCATTGAGTATGTCGCTCCTTAATTTCTCTTCTCCCTTCAGAACTGAAGCAACATTTTCCATACCTGTTGAGTGCAATAGTGATTAATTTATAAAAATTGGAAGGGCTATTTTTTGTCAGTATTAATGCTATCATTCGCTGAAAGCCAGATAACTTTCTGTTCAGGTGTATGGGGCTGCCCAAGGATATCCCTGTAAAGATCAGGCCTCCTGGCACTGATATATCTTCTTCCCCCCGACTGCACCAGCTTTTCAGGTGTTATTACTGCAGTCGTAAAATCATCTCCGAGAGTCCGGCATTCGGCAATAATATCACCAAAAGGATCAATTATCATTGAACAGCCATTTTTCAACTGGTCATCATCCATGCCGATTGGATTTGAAAACACAGCATAGATGCCATTGTCATAAGCTCTTGATGGCAGCCATTTCATCAGCCAGTCGCGGCCCTTCATCCCGTCAAATTCGAGCCTCAGTGATGTAGGATCGGCCTCCCTGTTCTTCCATAGTGCCGGATCTACAAAGCCTGCTCCGGGCCTTGTTGACGGAGTGCACATAGTCACATGCGGCATGAAAATGATATCAGCCCCCATCAGAGCTGTTGCACGAACATTCTCAACAATGTTGTTATCGTAACAGATCAGGATCCCGCACTTCCATCCCAAAAGGTCAAAGACACAATACTCATTTCCCGGTGTCAGATGAGGATTTATGAAGGGGTGAAGCTTCCGGTATTTTGCTATCAGTCCGGTACTGTCAACACAGACATATGTTTTATATAGCCTGTCATCTTTATCTTTCTCGAAAAGGCCAGCCAGTATAGCAATATTGTTTCTTGCAGCGATCTTTGTCAGCGCCGTCACAGAAGGACCAGAGGGAACAAATTCTGCCACTTCAAGCATCTCTTCTTTTGAGAGGTTCCTTGCAAATGTATAGCCTGTAAGGGAGCACTCATGAAAAGCTATCACAGAGGAACCCTCACCTGCAGCCTTACTGCTCAGCCTGTCAATTATGGAAAGGTTATATTCTTTATCCCCGCTCCTGTTTTCAAACTGTGCTGATGATATCTTAATTTTATCCATGGTTGAAATAATCTAGGCTAGAATATTTGTAAGTGTCCACGGTTCACGTTCTTCCCTGGATCTCATAGTATTAGCCTCAGCGTCATCAATAAATTCCTCCTTTACAGGATCCCATTTAAGTTTCTTCTGAAGCTTCATTGCAATATTTCCCATATGAGCTATTGTAGATGTCCGGTGCAGATCCTCAACCGGATGGTAGGCTGGTTTCCGTGAGCGGATGCATTTTAGGAAATTAGCATGTTCGCTCTCATCCGTATAGAGATGAATTTCATTGTCGCCTATCACTGAATTGAGGATTTCCGGAGAACTGGCCTCAAGATTCCCTCGCCAGTCCTTAACAAGCAACCATCCGTCACTGCCTTCACAGAAGATCTCAACAAAATCAGAATGGACATCGAGAACTACCCCATTCTCATAATTATATGTAAGCCGGAACTTATCGAATGCATTATATATTCCTGTCTCAGGTGCGGAACCGATCCCTGAAACTTCAACAGGACCAGTTTTTTCAGTACCGTTCATCCACTGGGCATTGTCAATCATATGCGCTCCCCAGTCAGACAGACTTCCCCCGGAATAATCATTTATCCATCTGAAATTATAATGACATCTTCCCGGGGTATAAGGGACATAAGGTGCAGATCCAAGCCACATATCATAATTAAATCCTTTAGGAACTGGCTGCTCAGCGGGATCAGGATTAAAATAATAAAGATGGGAATAGGCACCGGGCAATCCAACTCTCATTTTCTGAAGTTTTCCAATCCGCCCGTTACGAACAAGTTCAGCCATCCGGTGATACTGAAACACTGACCTGTCTTCCAGACTTGTCTGAAATACCTGATCTGAACCTGCTGCCAGATCGCTTAAAAATCTTCCCTGTGCAATTGTAAGTGTCGGCTTCTCACAACAGACATCTTTCTTCATCTTCAGGGCAAGAGCAGCCGCAGGAACATGCCAGTGATCCGGTGTTGAGATCTGCACAGCATCTATATCCTTTCTCTCAAGCAGTTCCCTGAAATCATAATATACGGAACAGTCTTTGTTGCCATATTTTGCATCGATTATTGCTTTTGCATTGTTTGCCCTTGATGAATCAACATCACAGGCTGCAATAACACGACAATCATCAAGCTTTAAATACGCCGCAAGATTCCAGCTCGTTCCATGATCACCAGTACCTATCATCCCAATTGTAATCCTGTCATTTGCTCCAAAAGCACAGGAGGGAATAATTACCGGTAATACGATTGATCCTCCCGCTATTATTCCGCTTTTTTTCAGGAATTTTCTTCTCGTCAGAGTCATGATATCTTAATTAGTTGACAGATAATTCTTTAAGATAATTCTGCCATGTACCCATCGACTTCGTCAGAAATTCAGAAGGATCTCCCTTTATATCATAGCATTGCAGTCCCACTGGTCCTTTATAATTATTGATCTTAAGAATCCGAAGAATATTCAGTACATCAAAAGATCCATTACCAAGCGGCTGAATTAACCTTGACCACTCCATATCCCGGGTAATACCATCATCTGCACCATTAACTGACACCGCAGCCAGATAGGGAATTGACTCTTTCAGTCTCTTCTCAAGAGAATTCCTGTCATCGGTCTTCAGGAAATGACACAGATTAAAAACAGCACCTGTATTCTTCCTGTCTATCTTCTGTGTCAGTCTTACACCGTCCCCGGCTTTCTCAAGCCAGAACCTGGAATGAGGGTAGAGGGCAATTTTCACATTATACTGATTCGCAAAATCGGCAAGCTTCCTGATAATTGGTACACAGAGCTCATCACCTGAAGGATCAGACGGACCAAATTTGTCACTGTGGATATGAAGCCAAAGTGTAACGTCCCTGTCCTTTACTTTTTTGATGAAATCATTCAGCCGGATATCATATGGCTGCTCTTTATCGATATCGATCTGAACATATACCATGAAAACCTTCAGCTTATACTTATCAAGAATCATGAGCTTTTCATCTGTATTGTCAAGTCCTTCAAGTTCAATACCATCGAACCCAAGACTCGCTAAAAGTTCAGCCTGGGAATCAAATGAATATCCAGGTGATAACAGAAATGCATCCTCAAAACAGAAAAAACCCGGTCTGAACTGCTGGGCATTGATGTTAAGAGACAATATAAAGGCAAAAACAGAAAGAACAATAAATGATTTCACTGGCTTACTTTTTAAATTAACTTTAAAAGATCGGCAGCTTTCCAATTATACCTTTTTCTTCTTAAAAATAAAAAAAGCTCCTGCAGCGACAATTACTGCAACACCACCAATTATAGCTATTACCGGAATGCCTCCTTTTGATTTTGCAGCTTCCTCTTCTGCATAATAAAATGTTGGTTTGGCATCAGTATCTATATTAACTGTATCTTTTTTGGGCTTCGGCTGGTCCTGGGCAACTGATACTTTTAAACTACCTGCAAGAAGCAGAGATGCCATTGAGAATACTAAAACTGATTTTTTCATGTTTATTTACAATTTTTAAAATTACTATTTATTAATTTTTCAGAGTATTGAAGTTCAAAATAATAAAACTTCCGCAAAATAAGAAAAAATCAAAATCCATTAACCGCAAAGGGCGCAAAGTTTTTTAGCAAATTCCCCAACCTAAGAAAGTGAAGGTACTTCAAAAATAATAACTCTCGAAACTGCCGCTCGAAAATCAATTTATTTACCCCATGCCGCTTAGGCGGCAGTAAATTGATTTTCTTCGCTCCCCCTGGGGTCGGGGTAAACGAAGAAAATCAATTTCAGAGCATGAATGCAAAGAGTTAGATCAGGAAGCAAATACAAGGCATTGAATTTCAAGACTTTGCATGTATGATACGATTTCCTGTCATTCCTTGCTGTTAAAAAGGGCATTACCCCACCTCTGACAGCGATCAGATAAAGGGGTTTTCTGAATCTCAGCGGACAATGATCAGAGCATCATGATGAACCAGACAGAGGCATTTTAGTAAAATTCCCTCAGTAAAGTCCATGAATATTTGGGTTTTAAAAACTATTTCTGTAGCCAACTGTAAGTGAAAATAAACTACTTTTAAACAGATATTCACTTAAAATGAATACGGAAAAAATATGAAAAAGTTAATCTCAATTTTTGTTTTTCTACTGGGGACTTTGTCAGCCGGCGCCCAGAAAACAGATCTTGGAACCGAGATATGGATTGAACCCGGATATTCAAGGGAAGATATTTTGGAATGGGCGGAGATTACTGCAGATGCAGGCTTTAAAGATGTCAGGATCTTTATGATGTGGACACATGTTGAACCTCAGTTAAATAAGTGGGATTTTGATGTTTATGACTGGATGTTTGAAGCCTGTGAAAAATACGGGCTAAGGCTTCAGGTGACACTGAATGCAAACCAGCCGGCTTATCACTACGGTAAGGAATACTGGGGATCAATACATTCTCATGCAATATTTTCAGATGAGAAGATTAAAATCCCGGCTTCAAAATATATTAAGAAGGTTGTGGAACGATATAAAAACAGTTCTGCTCTGGACAACTGGTGGTTAATGAATGAACCCTATCCTATGGATGAGGAAAACCAGTTTAAACTGTCGGGCTTCAGGATTGAAATGAAAAATAAATACGGACAGATTGAGATATTGAACAGGAAATGGAATTCTGATTTTAAATCTTTTGAAGAGATAAAGGACATAAACAAAATATTTAAAGCCGAATGGGGAGCTGCAATCCCTTACTATGACTGGACCTGTTTCTGCAATAAGCATCTGACTGATTTTCAGAGGTGGGTCAGGGACGAAGTCCTGAAATATGATAAGAGGCATCCGTTTCACACAAATCCTGGAGCATACCTGACATTGTATCACAGACAGGAAGCAACTGAATGGAGATCATTTCTGAATTCACTGGGGCTGTCGATTCATCCATCATGGCATTTTGATATATTCTCACAGGAACAGTATGCCCTTGGTGTTGCTGCTACATGCGAACTGGGAAGAGCTGTTTCAAATCCAAATCCGTTTTGGATCTCTGAATTATCAGGCGGGAATAATATGTTCCGGTTCTGCCCTTCAGCAAATGAATTAGCTCAATGGACATGGATAGGAATCTCAGAAGGAGCACAAAAAATAATATACTGGCTCTTAAATGCCAGAACCTCTGGTAATGAATCGGGTGAATGGGCCCTTTTGGATTTCCAGAATAAACCAACAGAGAGGCTGAATACAGCCAAAAGTATAGCTGATTGCCTAAAAAGAGAATCCGCATTCTTCTCAAACGCAAAACCTGCTGAAAGTAATATTTCAATTCTCCTCAGTCCGGAAACAAGCTTAACATATGACCGCAAGGAAAAAGGAAGCCTTCATACCATCGCAGCTCTGGGATGCTATCAAGCTCTCAGTGAAAGGGGAATAGCTTCAAATATTGTACTTACAAATGATTTTAAATGGGCCAATAGCAAAGGAAAAGCTGTTATACTTGCCAATATGCTCACTATTCCCGATGTGCTTATAGATTCTATAAAAGTATTTCTGAACAATGGCAATAAAATGATCGTATTGGGCCCGACAGGCTTCTACAATGAATTTGAAGATTGCCGGTTCCTGAACTTCCCCTGAAAGGTGAATTCGGTGCAGGGATGCAGGAATTCAGAACTGCTGCCGACCATTTTCAGATAGAAGGTCCTGGTAATAAATATAAATTTGGGGTAAATAAAATATTCGGCGTCATCAAAAACTATTCAGCTACACCTGTATGTTATGAAAATGGAGAAATAACCGGAATCCGTAACTCGACACCAAACAGCGAGGTTGTGTGGATACCTTCCGCAATTGATCTGGGAGCCTGGTTATATGACAATGCCTCACTGTCCCTTTTTCTGTCAGACGAATTAACTTCATATTCATCACCACAGCCTTTCCGCTTTACCGGGAAAACAAAAAACGTTATGATGCAGACCATGTCAGACAGCCATTCTTTTCTGACTGTTTTAACAAACGGTAATAATGCAGAGAATAGTGTTCAGCTTTTAAGTAATTCAAGAAGGAAACCAAGGATCGTTTTCACCACCTCATCAGGAAGAAAAGAGATAGATCAGGAAGGGGAGATTCAACTTGAACCTCAGGAATGCCTGGTTTTGATATGGGAGTAATTATATCAGAGATTAAATCAAACAGAAATCTATTCGACAGGTACCACTTCCAATAATAGATAATCATCAAATGCAACCTGCAGCGTAGGTTTGTCACCATTTATAATTCCCATTGCTTTATTATCTGCATAATCAACAACATTATATTTTCTATCCTTCTCCAGTCCTCTTAATTCAACCACTCCTGCAAAGCTTTCCCGCGGGAATTCCTGTTCTGAAGGGTTAACAACGTTATGGTCGAATTCGGTTGTAAACCGGAATATCCGCTGCTGTGGCCCCAGTTGTGACCAGGGATGGGTATAAAAAGCATAAAAAAACCGATTATCCATTTTGATTACATGAGCTTCGGGATAATCAAAAGCGATGTCATACAGATTAAGGTATTCGCCTTTGCTCAATGGATACTTCTGATAAATCCTCAGCCATTTTTCATTCAGACTGTCCAACTGCGTTGAAAAAGTACCCGGAACTCCACCGGTTCCAATAGTCAGCTGATACACAGGGCCAGCCAGTACTCCGCAATATTCTTCAAGAACGGGAAAATCACCTCCTCTCAGCGCCTTATACATTTTTATCCTTGAGGTTATCTGGCTGATGTCAGGATCAGAAGTGACAGCCAGATTTGTCCATGGCAGGTGAAAAATAGTTGGAGGTATCCCGCAAGCACAATACTCTATTAAAATCTCCGGATTAAATTTTACAGCCGTTTCATAGATATTTTTAAACAGAACAGGCGTGCTGTAAAAGGATTCATAAGGATTGGTATGATGATGTGCAGGATTATAACAGGGAGGGGCAGAATTTATTTCTCGAAAATCAAGCTTAAATCCATCCAGTTTATAATCTGTAACGAATTTCTTAACAAGTTCTTCAAAATATTCCTGTACAGGCTGCCAGGCAGGACATAATCCAAAGGAAGAATGTATTTTGCCATCCTTGTTTTGAATCAGCCAATCGGGATGCCTTACAGCCATTGAAGAAGCACTATCGGCATAACCCGGTACCCACCAGATCCAAACTTTCAGGCCTGAATCATGAATTTTATTGATGAGTTTTTTAAAATCGTCATCCCCATTGGGAAATTTCACCGGATCAGGAGTCCAGTCACCATGATTAACAGACCATCCGTCATCAAGGATAACAGAGGCTATTCCGAGGTCCTTAAGTCGCTGCAGTCTGCCAGGGATCTCTTCCGGTTTAAAATCCTGGCTATAGCCCCAGGTGCACCATTCCGGCTGATAAGCATATTTTACGGGCTTCTGAAATTCCGGTAAAAAGGGTTTCATCAAAGCGGAGTAAATCCGCAACGGATCATAAAAATCATTCTGATGAACAATAATGGCTGATTGGATGGTAACCAGACTATCTCCCGGAGAAATTGTCTGATTTTTGATTATCTCCTTTATTCCGGCACTGATTGAGCCATTTTCAACCTTTACTGGTAAATAGATATCGGAAGGTTTATCGCCGAGAGAAGCTAATGCCAGGCCATACTTCTTATTCCATAAATCAATAAACGGTAATCCGCCACCTGCCTTTACCGCATTCAATCCCATATAATTCTCCCTGTCAAAGGATTGAGGGAGAGGAAACATAAAATCGTTTCCCATTGATAAGAAGCGCCCTGAAAAGACCACCACTCGTCTCCGCGAAAAGGATTGGCCAGAGCAATCTGATCAATATGATAATCCCTGACAGAGTAATTATTTCCTGAAATATTTATGAACGAAGTGTTCACCACGATTACACCAGGTATTGAATTGTATGACTTTAGCGACAGGTAACACTTAATCTTTTTATCAGCCGATAAAGCTTCAATTTGAATATTCAGTCCTTTACCTGACTTATCGTTGATTTTGACAGAATGTATTGCTATTCTTTTAAAAGGAATGAGACTGTTTATCGAATCGTGAATAAAAACTGAAGGACTTTTCTCTGTCGTATCAGTTACCTGGTATACTTCAGAATCTCTCTCATAGTTTATTCCAAAATGGAGATTACTATCAATCTGAAAAGTGGCATTTCCATTCCTTATACTGACAGACTCATTATTGAAGGTACATGTGACTTCTCTATTTTTCAGATTGGCGCAGGATGCTGAAACCAATGTTGCCAGTATGATCCAGATGAATGATTTCATATGTAATGCATTAAGTATCAATAATCACAAAATCTTCAAAGGCAATAGGCTAATCCCCGATTGAATTTGCCAGCCTGTCATATTTCCCTGCAATTTCCGGATCAGTATCCCTGTATGTATCAGCGAGCGCAATAATGGCAGGCTTATATCGCGGATTAATCGTCAGACAACTCCTTAACAGCTCTCTTGTCTGTGCCTTATCCTGATCAGATAATAATTCAGCCAGTGAAACATATGCTTCAAAGTACTTCCTGTTGGCTTTAATAACCTGCCGGTAATACAAAATCGCCTCATTGATTTTATTTTGCGATCTGGCAATATTTCCAAGGTACATCAGTGCGAGTTCAAAGTCAGGGTTTATCTCAAGACTTCTTTTCAGGGATGAATCTGCCTTCTGATACAAACCACCTGCATAGAGAGCTGCAGCATAATTATAATAAATCATTTCATCATCCTTATCCACCAGTAAAGCCTTCTCAAAGGACTTCACAGCGTCATCATCCCTGCCCTCAGTAAGAGCGTTAAACCCAAGCAGATCATCCTTTGATTCTCTCTTAAGAACAGCACACAGAGGCACATCATCTGCATAAATAACATGGATAGCATTGCCAGGCGGCCATGTGTTGTTCTTTAACAGGAACGGAGAAATATACCTGTTCACAACAATTGCATAATCCCAATCCGACATACTTCTTTCCTCAAACCTGAAATATGAAGTTTCTGTTTCAGGATGTTCACGAAAAAGCCAGCTAACTGAATATGTAGCTTTTATTTTGACAGGTTCCGTATGTTTCTTCTCCTTCAAATAATCCAACAGCCATAAAGATGCCTCCGTCTGGCTGACGTAATAATAGTCAGTTTCATAATTTCCATATGCTCCCTTCAGACCGCCTACAAACTGATTATAATAAATATAGGCATACCTGTGATTTCTTACCATAAACATCACAGGATGAACGGAGAGAAGGGCTATAAACAATATCAGGCCCACACGGGCATACCTTACCCTCATTAAGTAATCAAAAAGATAATTAAAGCCCGTTGCTGCAATAAGTATTATTACCGGATATAGAAAGAGAAATTGCCGCCAGGAGCTGTAGAGATTGGACTTCTCATACAGGACAAAGAGCAGAGGGAAAAATATAGTAAACAGAATGAAAACATACTGAAGAACCTGGCCACCACTGACAATTTTTTTTACAAAAACAAAAAACAGGAAAAAACCAGCTATTACAACAATAGGTATTGTGATTGCCATGGATTTTATCAGGTAATACCACGGCATAAAATCAGACCATTCGACCTTTCCTTCGAAGATCTGCCTGAAAGTATCCGGGAAATGGGCCATTACTTTGAATGATTCAAGCACATTCCGTATTGGAGCCTGCAATGCAAAGGGCCAGAGTAAAATGCTGAGAAGCCATGATATTATTATGATCCCTGCAATCCAGAGAAGCTTTGTTCTGATCTCTGCTGGTTCTGATTTGATATTATTAATGTAACCGAACAGCAAATAGAGAAAGAAGAAAAAAAACAGGTAACAGATCAGCAATAATCCCCCCGATCTGATACTCATTGTAAAGGCTATTGAGGCTGTAAGGAATATCAAATCCCGGAGAGAAATCTTCCGGCCGGAGATCACAAATCTGATAGTAAGATATATACCTGATATATAACCCAATGCGAACGGTATATCCTTGAGATTATTCTGGGAGTGTCCGATAAATACGGGAGAGAATGCAGAGAGCACAATAACAATAATTCCGGCTCTGTAACCGGCAAGCCAAACGGCAAATAATGCTGTCACAATAATGGTCAGCCATCCGGCGATGGAACTCATAAAATGTCTGAATCCATAGACATTTCCGATATGAAACCACCTTATAAGGATTGTCACTATGTTGTCATATGACTGGCCATAATATTTAAGATTGGTTACCGGGGTATTGAGTGAGGACAGATCCTGCCCATGGGACGCAAAGTAATTATATACAGAAACAGAGTGATCGTAATGGAGTACTTCATCGCAGGTAATGCCTGCATCTTTGCTGATTAGCAGCATAATAACAAGCAGCAATCCGGAAAGGGTGCAGAAGAGATATTTTAAAAAAGACTCTTTCATTTCTTAAGCTGACCGCCATCATAAAACTTTCGCACAAAATATACAGGACGGTTCTGGGACTCTTTGTAACTTCTGTAAACATATTCACCAAGTATACCCAGAAATACCAGCTGAATGGAACCCAGAAAATAGATGCTCAGGAGTGTTGAAGACCAGCCCATCACCGCAAACCCATGTGCTTTGGCTATCAATACATAAATGCCTGCTCCCATGAAGATAAGAGTGCCGAAAGTCCCGAGTATAAGGCAGAATCTTATAGGAAACCTTGAGAAAGAAAAGATTGCATCGGCCGCCAGGATAGAAAGCCTCCTGATATCCATCTTTGGATCACCTTCAAACCGCTCTTCTCTGACAAACTCCAGGTAACCCTGCCGGAATCCGATAAAGGTTCTCAATCCGGGAAGGTATCTGACTTTCTCTTTCATGGAGAGAAGAGCATCTACAGCTTCACGCTTCATCATTGAGAAATTGCCCGAGTTCTCCATATTCTTAATTTCTCCGATATTTCTGAATAACATGTGGAACAGTCTGGCTAATAGATTTCTGTCTCTCCTGCCCTTCCTGGCAATTTTTTTGCCGCTGACAATATCGTATTCGTCATTGGATATCATAAGGTACATATTGGCCAGGAGTTCCGGCGGATCCTGCAGGTCTCCGTCCATCATTGCCACTATATCACCCCTGGTATGTTCCAGACCGGCTGTGAAGGCCGCCTGATGACCAAAATTCTTTGATAATGATAAAATTTTGAGCCTTTTCTCAATATTTTGCCAGGACAGCAGCTTCTCCAGGCTTCCATCAGTACTGCCATCATCGACAAAGATGACTTCATACTCCTCTGTAAATGAACCCAGGGAAGATAAAGTCCTCTTTACCAATTCGTCGATAAGCTTCTCCTCGTTGAAGACCGGTATTACTAGCGACAGCATCTGGTTCAGTGTTTTCTCTGTGTTTTCACCCCCCCTGCCCCCCCCGAGGGGGGGTGAGGGGGGCCTATATCACCGATACATTTTTATTTTAAAGACTGCAATCTTGCGAGAGCGTATTCAGCTTCATCCTTAACTTCCGGATCTGTAACAAGGCCCTTTATGGCATTAACAGAATATTCTGTTCCCATCCAGCTGAGTTCGCGAAGCAGAAGTTTTTTGGCTGCAGGTGTGGCATCCTTACCTGTAAGTATAGTTACCATCTGTTTTTCAAGGTCCAACAGCTTCCCCACATCTCCTCCGGCATTCCTGATATGACTTTGAAGACAGGTCAGGTACTTTGTGCTTTTGGCTATGTCATAGTCTCCTAATTTGGTGAGAGCCTCTTCCAGTGTTATCTCTTTGAAATCGGGGCGAAGGACGACTCCTGCGGCACTCGGAAAATCAAATGGAACTTCCTGTGTTACATTACCAGTTACGGCCCACTCTGCTCCTCTTTGAAGTGTAACTATAAATCCTGCACATTGCATTGCCGGCCCACCGCCCTCATCAGCATGACCCATAGCGGTGTGAAATACCCTTCCCTTTTCAAATGTAATTGCCATAAGCATTGGTTCATCCCTCATTGTTCCGCCGCCAGCGGCAGAATCTGCGAAAGCGGTAGCCAGGATGTCCATATTTTTAGCTGGTCCCCTGAGCAGGCTGTAGAGTTCATCTGTACCATGAAACCATCTTGCAGGCAGACCTTTCATAACCGGATGATCAGCTACCCTGGTTCTGACAATAAATTCCCTCCTCTTACCATGAGTTCCACCTGGTCCGGCAGCTGTATCAACAACGAGCTGATCATTCTTATAATAAACATACGGTCCATCTTTTTCATTCCTGTCACCCCATCCTCCAAGACCTATCATCTCGTTATACTCTTTCCATCCCGGGAAGGAATTATCGGCAGCATGGTAAATAACCAGCCCGCCCCCGTTCCTGACAAAATCAAGAAATGCCGCATTCGTCTTATCTGACCATGAATCGCCATTATAGTCAAGAACTACAAGCTTATACTTAGAAAAATCCGGATTAAAAGCAGCCATGTCACCTCCTTTGTCAGGGGTGATCATCACCTCTGAAGAGAACAATCCCGTCTCATCAAGTATCTGCTTAAGTATTGGAGAGCTTGTCTTCCAGTCATGGTTATTCTGACCAGTTATAATCAGTGTCTTATAACCTGATTCTTTGTTACAGGAAGAAATGAAGGATAACAATCCTGTAACTATAATTAAAAGTAAAAGTTGTTTTTTCATCAGTTATTGTTTTAATTTATTATTGTCCGACTCTCAACACTGTTAAACTGCCGGCAATTGCCATGGCTGACGGTATGGACGGCTAAGGAGTTTTGAAGCACGGGCATTATCAATGAACTCTTCCTTATCAGGATCCCATTTAATTGTCTCTCCCGTTGTCATTGCTATCTCTCCAAGCAATGCAACTGAAATTGCCCTGTAGGCTACTTCAATGGGTGCAATTGCCTGCTTTCCGGAACGGACACAATCAATAAAATTCTGCCAATGGTTATCACTCTTATATAATCTGATCTCATTTTCACCTATCACCTCATCAAGAATCGCGGAATCGGAAGCTGATATTCTGTTACCCCTGTCAACATGGATCCAGCCCAGATCCCCATACCAGGTTGCTCCCATTCCGTGAGGCAGTCTGGCTGCATTTGCAACACGCATTTCAATTCCGTTTGCATATTTGCAGAGGAAGTCATATTCTACAGGTGCATTATAAATTCCATCAAGAGGGTAAACACCTTTACCTGAAATTTCAACCGGTCCGGTATGTTCCAGTCCTGCACCCCAGTTAGCTATGTCAATATGATGACCTGCCCAGTCGGTAAGCTGACCTCCGGAATAATCGAGAATCCATCGCCAGTCCCAATGAGCCACCCCGCGATAGGGCACCCTGAGGGCAGGACCAAGCCACATCTCCCAGTTCAGTTCCGCCGGCACATCTTTAACTGGTGGTGTTCCAATCCCTTTTCCTCCGTCTGGCAAGCCTACTTCAATATATTTGATCTTACCTATTCTGCCGTTTATTGCAAGCTCAGCGCCATGGTGAAAATGAGACTGTGAACGCTGCCAGCTTCCTGTCTGCCATATAATATTGTTCTTTTTGACCGCACTCACTATTGTTTTTCCATCATTTATCGTACGACATATGGGTTTTTCTCCGTATACATGCAACTTCTTATTGACAGCTGCAGTATAGATGATTCCGTGCCAGTGGTCAGGCAGAGCTATCGATACGGCATCAAGTTTTTCCTTTTCAAGGAATTCACGGTAATCTCCGTAAGTCCTGCAGTCGGTATTCTTATTAGCCTCATCAGCTATCTGTTTTGCTTTTGCAAGATGAAGTGAATCCACATCGCATACTGCAACGAACTGAACAGCATTTTTCAGTTCCAGGAAATCTCTCATATTACTCATACCCTGAGAGCCGGTTCCAATTGCACCTATAACAATACGGTCGCTGGGGGGGGTGCTTCCTCCCTTGCCAAGAGCTGAAGCAGGAATAATGTTAGGAAGAATAATAGCACCTGCAACAACCTTAGCAGACTGCTTAACAAATTCTCTTCTTGATGATTTGTCTGTCATTTTGATTTTTTTTAATATACTTTCAATTTTATCTTCACAATCAAACCA
Organism: Bacteroidales bacterium; assembly: GCA_016715075.1. Classification (GTDB taxonomy): domain Bacteria; phylum Bacteroidota; class Bacteroidia; order Bacteroidales; family VadinHA17; genus LD21. Next base: position 127,332 of record JADKBK010000005.1, on the reverse strand, counting down.
TTACAGGGGTCCCTGGAACGGGAGTCTCAAATACCATATCAACGGGTCCGAATTCCATTTTCGTTGGTCCCAGATCCATGTCCGATTTGAATATTTCATCCCATGTAATAAGCCGGCCTGTATAAGCAGCAGTCCGACCCATAATTGCGGTAAGGGTCGACAAGGCTGTCTGTTCAGCCTCATTTACATAGTTCCCTGTCCGGATAGCGTGTACCAGATGCATATGCTCCTGAACATACGGAGGGATTTTAATCTGGTTCATTACATTTCCGTTCTCATCCTTTGGGTATTCAAACTGCCATTTAATATTTCCCTTGTGGTCCCAGACAGTATTCTGACAATTGGTATATCCTTCTGTCCCCATTATCAGCTCTCCCGTCCCGTTTGCGCAGCTGTCTATCTGACGGCACATGCTATGGGAGCTGACTCCGCTGCCATAGTCAAAATCCACACTGAAAAAGTCATACTGATCACCTGTAACCCTCCTGTGACGGCCGCCGTAACCTATTGCCTTTTCAGGGTATTTTCCAATGAACCAGTTAATTACATCAATATTATGAACATGGGTATCAAGAATATGATCGCCGCACAACCAGCAGAAATTATTCCAGTTACGGATCATATACTCCATATCGTTCCACCCTTTCTCACGTTCCCGGAACCAGACATGATCCTGGTTCCAGAATGCTTTGGCAGAGGTGATTGAACCGATTGCACCATTCATTATCTGTTTATATGTTTCAATATAATCTTCCTGGTGGCGCCTTTGTGTACCGGTAACAACATTAAGACCTATTGCTGCAGCTTTTTTCGCTGAGGTTATCACAGAACGTATGCCTACCGGATCGACAGCAACAGGCTTTTCCAGGAAAGCATGCTTGTTGGTGCTTACAGCTTCAAGAAAATGATCGGGACGAAACTGAGGCGGTGTCGCAAGAATAACAACATCAACATCAGGGAGTGCCATAAGCTTCTTATATCCGTCAAACCCGACGAAACAGTTTTCAGCGGGAATTGGAAGATTAAATGAGGCAAATCTTTCACGGCATGCATCTATCTTATCCTGGAAAAGATCAGCCAGTGCAACTATTTCAAGATCTGGTCCGGCGCTTATGAAGTTAATCGCGGCACCAGTTCCCCTTGCACCCGTTCCAACCAGTCCTGCCCTTAGCTTCTTCCCCTTCGGAGCTCCCTTCAATATAGGGGGAAGTCCGGCTATTTCGGGGGAAGGAGCTCTTGTACACCCAGTGATTACAGCAGCTGCCCCTGCAAGCCCAATGCCAGCCAGAGCCGTCTTTCCAATAAATTTCCGTCTGTCAATACTCTGCATATTCCTTCGATTAAAATAAATTCACTATTCTACAATTGAACTATCGGCTTCACATACTACCCTGAATCCGACATCTATACAGTCAGAATACCACCAGATACTCTTCGGCATCTGAGGATCGGTCATCAGCCATGCCTTGGTTTTGGTAAAATCGCGGGCAGCGCTTCTGACATCCCTGGCGTCGCTTTTGAAAGAGCCGCCCCGAATAACATGTTCCTTGCCACCAGCCGGTCCTGTTGGGTTTACTGCAGCAATTGTATCCGATTTATAAGTGTCGGGAGAATAGAAATCAAGACAGAATTCAGCAACGTTCCCCGACATGTTTTTCAACCCGAATGGGTTTTCCTTAACCGATGCAGGTTCCTTTGTCCTTGAGGAACTATTTGCCTTATAAACGACCCGTGAACCAATATTTGCTGTATCTGAGCCAAAGATCTTTCTTATAAATCCCTCAGATGTCAGTTTTTTAGGATCACCGGGGAAAAAGTAGGGCGATTCGCTCCCGGCCCGGCAGGCAAATTCCCATTCAGCTTCAGTTGGTAAACGGTATTTCTTTCCGGTCACCTTTGAAAGCCACTGACAATAAACAGTTGCTGCATGCCACGACATTGTAATTGCCGGTCTTGAACCCTTTCCCCAGCCCTGATCAGGAGCACCCCATGGAGGAGTTGCACCACTTATGGCATCAGTGTTCTTCTTTGTAACAACCTGCCCTTCAGTCCGTCCCTGTGATCCTGTCGCCCTGAAAAAAGCGAGATATTCGTCCCATGTTACTTCAGTCCTGGCAATCCAGAACTTTGAAAGGGTCACTTTTCTTACAGGACCTTCATCTTCTTTGCGAAGAGGCTCATTTTCAGGACTTCCCATACTGAATGTACCACCCGGGAGTGCAACCATCTCAAATGAGACATTCGTACCTGGAATCATCTCCCTGAAACTTTCAAATTTCTGAACCTTAGTTGCTTCGGTATAGATCTCTTTATTAGCAGTTACTGTGACCCCGAACCCTGTATCATGTGCATGAACTGCATTCCTGTCGTAATGCACCACTGAGAGATGACAATTTATACAGCTCAGGGGATCTTTGCTTGTTGTGTAGAACAGGTGAGCATTGCCTCCATTTACTGACAATGTAACAGGAAAAAGATTCTGATGGCATTTAAGGCATGATTGCTCATAAACAAATCCTTTGGCATTTTCAAGAAGTTTCTTCTCCTGCCAGTTTATTTCAGTACTGTCTTTGAAATAAAATCCATACACATCCTTGAACCCATGCTTTGCCTTGGCAAAAATATACCCATGACCCTCGGGAGGAAGATGACATTCCGTACAATGGATAATGGTACCCGATGAATTATTATAATGACTGGAAAGTTTCCATGACTGATCAGCCTGAGGATGAATATGGCATGACATGCAATACCGGTCGGAAGAAGTGTATGAAATTACAGCTTTCCCCGATTTAAAAAGGATAACAGCCAGAACAAAACCAGCAAATATTAACCAGAGTTTCCTCCTGCCACCTGAATGCTTACGACTTTGATAATTAGTTAAACTCATGTCTCCCTGCAAAATCAATTTAAACTTGCTAAAGTTAATTGTTTAAGGGAACCGGAGACAATTGTTTATTATCATTTTATTATTTTTTTTTCACTCGCAGGTTTTTCAGAACCGCTTTGTATATGCATGGCAATATGGAACTTTACCGTTATTGAAATAATAATCCTGATGGTACTCTTCTGCAGGATAAAATTCTGAGGCAGGGCTCAATCCTGTGGCAATCTTAAAACCTTTCGCTTTGAGCAGGTTAAGACATTTTTCAGCTATCTGCTTCTGATCAGCATTCATATAGAAAATTTCAGACCTGTACTGATCTCCGATATCAGGTCCCTGTCGTCCTGTCTGAGTAGGATCATGAATCTCGAGGAATAGCCGGAGAAGCTTTTCATAGGAAGTCTTGTCGGGATCATAAACGATCCTTACAGCCTCTGCATGTCCTGTATTTCCTGTACAGACCTCCCTGTAGGTTGGATTTTTTACACTCCCACCTGTATACCCCGATGTAACTGAGATTACACCTGGCGATTTCTGCAAATAATATTCAACACCCCAGAAACAGCCTCCAGCGAAAACTGCCATTCCATATCTGCCTGGTTCCAGATGTGCCTGTACAAAATCGAGGGATACTGAATTGACACAATGCCTCACATTCTTTGAAGTAAAACGCTCTCCGGCAAATACATGTCCCAGATGTGCTCCGCAGCCTGCACATTCTATTTCAGTCCTCATCCCGTCAGCATCAGGATATCTGTTTACCGCACCCTTAATCTCATCATCAAAACTTGGCCACCCGCAGTCTGATTCAAATTTATCCGTTGAATAATATAGAGCAGCTCCGCACTTTCTGCACAGATAGGTTCCGGTTTCCTTGTTTTTTACATACTTTCCTGTGAAAGGCTTCTCTGTGCCTTTATTATTACTGACATATGACTCGCTGTTTGTAAGGTCATAGTATTTCAACTTCTCCTGTGAAAATGATTCTTCACTCATAAATGTAAAGTATATCGTTAGTACAATAAAAAAGTAATGGACTTTCATAATGTTAAGTTCTTTTGTACCATATAAACAAGCAGGGCTTGAAATTGTTATTCAGGAACAGGAATATTGAAGCCGGAAGTCCGAAGTCCGGAAGTCGTCCGAAGAAGTCCGAAGCAGGAAGACCGAAGATCGAAGTCGGAAGTCCGAAGTCCGAAGTCCGAAGCAGGAAGACCGAAGATCGAAGTCCGAAGTCCGAAGTAGGAAGCCGAAGCAGGAAGGCATGAGATGGTCATTTGGCTGCGCCGTCATTTGATTGTCATTTGGCCTTCGGCCGTCATTCAGTGGTCATTGATTGTTACTAATGAATGACTACTGCATTACAATTGAATGTCAACTGAATTACCTCCATTCGGACTTCTGACTTCGGACTTCCGGCTTCCGGCTTCTCAAAAATAATATTTTTGGCATGAAGATTGTTTTTAGAATGAAAAGTATATTTTTGTAATTAACTAAATAATAGTACCGGGTATGAAAAAATTTGCTGTTTTACTTCTTGTTTCCTTTATTACAGTATTAGTTGTCACCTCCTGTAACAAAAAGGATTGTCCTGCATATTCGAAGGCTCCTGCTGAGCAGGCAGGTAAGAATGTCTGATTCTCGTCATTCTCTATTTTTTATACTGTTTTATAAGTTGACCACATTATGAGGAAGCTGCTTATATTAGCGGTTTTTGTTCTCTTTGGTGTATCTTCAGTTTATGCCCAGGGAGAATTAAATGAACAGCAGAAAGTATTTTTCCGTAATGAAAGGTCATTTGGTATCAGTCTCAATTCAGATGGTATTGGTTTTGGATACAGGGGGGCAAAAAGGATTGATTTCCGCAATAAGCGGATTTTAGAAATCGAGGGGGGGTCATTAAAACATCCCAAGGAATATAAGATTTCGAATCCATATACAACCGGTGGTAATTTTATATTTGGAAAACTCAACTCCACCTTCTATCTGAGGGGAGGAATAGGACATCAGCATGAACTTTTTAAGAAAGCCGACCTGGGTGGCATAGCCATAAGATATTTTTACTCGGCAGGGCCGCTTATTGCAATATATAAGCCGATCTATTACAGGGTATTATACCCCGTATCTGTCAATGAGTTTATAATAAAGGAAGAAAAATTCAGTTCCTCTATAGCACTTCCTCAGGATATTTATGGCAGAGCCTCCTTTACCAAGGGATTCAATGAAATTAAAGTTATGCCCGGCGTATATGCCAAGGGAGGATTTAATTTTGAATACAGCAAGGAAGATAAGGTTATTCATGCAATAGAAGTTGGGGCACAGATAAATGCTTTTATAAAGGAAATTCCTATTATGGCAACCACCACCAATAAATCGGTATTCTTCTCCTTTTTTGTGAGCTACAGGTTTGGAGTTATTATGGATCCCCTTGATCCTGACTCAAATAAGTTCTCAAATATCTTCAAAAAGAAAAGTATTAATCTCTTTTTTATCCTTTGACTTTTTCAAGGAATTAATTAATTTTGTGCGTCAAATTTATTAACCAATTAACAATAGTGATATGTCAAAGATTAAAGTAGGTATCAACGGTTTTGGCAGGATCGGCCGACTGGCCTTCAGAGCTGCATTCAAAAGAAACGATATCGAGATAGTTGGAATTAACGACCTCCTCGAGGTTGATTATATTGCTTACATGCTGCGTTATGACACCGTTCATGGCGGATTCGATGGTAAAGTTGAAGTTAAAGACGGAAGGCTTGTAGTAAACGGACAGAGTATCCGCGTAACTGCCGAGAAGGATCCGGCTACACTTAAATGGAATGAGGTCGGTGCAGAATATGTAATTGAGTCTACCGGTCTTTTCCTTACAAAGGAGAGCGCAGCAGGTCATATAACAGCCGGTGCAAAACATGTTGTAATGTCAGCCCCTTCGAAAGATGATACCCCAATGTTTGTCATGGGAGTTAACCATACGAAATACAAATCAGACATGCAGTTTGTATCCAATGCTTCCTGCACAACAAATTGCCTTGCTCCTGTTGCCAAAGTCCTTAACGACAATTTCGGCATACTGGAAGGACTTATGACTACAGTTCATGCAACAACAGCAACACAGAAAACTGTCGATGGTCCATCCAAAAAGGACTGGAGAGGCGGACGTGCAGCTGCAGGCAATATAATTCCTTCATCAACAGGTGCTGCCAAAGCAGTGGGTAAAGTAATACCTGAACTGAATGGTAAACTCACCGGTATGGCATTCAGGGTTCCGACACTTAACGTGTCTGTAGTAGACCTCACCTGCCGTCTCGAAAAATCTGCCAGCTATGATGATATCAAAAAAGCAATGAAAGCTGCTTCAGAAGGACCGCTCAAGGGTATCCTCGGATATACCGAAGAGGCTGTTGTATCAAGCGACTTCAACGGAGATTCACGCACATCTATCTTTGATGCTGATGCAGGTATTGCACTCAATGGCAATTTCGTTAAAGTTGTATCATGGTATGATAACGAGTGGGGTTACTCATGCAAACTGCTCGATCTTATAGCTCACATGAGTACTGTTAAATAGTCTTTATAAATATTTTAGATTGATAAAACAAAAGTAGAGACGTTGCATGCAACGTCTCTACTTCATTTAATGTCCTTCTTAATTAAGATCTGTCTGATTCCTAAACTACCATTTCTATATCAAGAGGTATTCCTGCTGTGTCACGATAATGCTCTCCAAGCTCAAGCATTGCTTCATCGTCTTCCTCATAACGCCATTTCATCCTTATTCGCTTGCCAGAGCTCCCAAGGGCTGTAAGCCTTTTCAATATCTCATAGAGGTATTTTGACGACCCGCTGTTTATATACTCAAGCTGGAAATTAACATCAAGCTCTCCGCTCTTTTCAAAGTGCTGGGTAATCCAGTTATCAAGCCGTCTGAAAATAAGTTCCGGATTTTCGGGAATAGACCGCCCTATCATCTCAAGCTTGTTGCTCCCGGGATAATAAACTATACCCGGGCAATTTTTCAACTCTTCCTGAATAACATGCTTTTCCATAAAATCTTTATTTATTCATATCTTAGAGCTTCAATGGGATCAATATTTGCATCTTTCACGGCGGGAGCATAACCTGATACAACACCAACTACAAAACAGACAACAATACCGGTTATCACCCATACCCATGGAATTACAAAGTTTGACCTTAGCATTGAAGAAACAGCGTTGCCGATCATTATGCCCAGTATTATTCCAAAAATCCCCCCCATCTGACCGATCATTATCGATTCAAAAAGGAACTGATACTTAATTGTTTTGGGCTTTGCCCCGATAGCTTTGCGGACGCCAATCTCCCTGGTCCGTTCTGTCACTGATACCAGCATAATGTTCATCAGCCCGACTGCGGCCCCAAAAAGTGTCACAATTCCTATAATGGTAGCAGCCATTGTAACATACCTGATGTTCTTAAGTAACAGATTGACTATATTATCACTCTTTGAAATATTAAAATCTGACTCATCCCTGGGATTAAGATTGCGGATTATCCTGAAACCACCCTCCGCCTCCCCTGCCATGACATCCATATTAACAGCATGAAGAGGCATTATGCTGATACTGAAAGACATATTCGGACGTGAAAAATATTGTCTGGCTGTAGTAACAGGTATAAAACAGACATTATCGTCATTTACGGCACTCGCCCCCTTGCTCTTGAGAACCCCAGCCACCTTAAGCTTCAGTCCTGCAACAGTTATCACCTGGCCAAGGGGATCGATCCCTGTGGGAAAGAGATCTTTTGCTATATCCTTGCCAATAAGCACAAGATGCCTTGTCTCCTGAACCTCATCGCTGCTGAAGTTCCTACCTGTTTCTATCTCATAACCAGAGACGGATAGAAAATTCTCATCCACCCCCTGAAGCCTGACAGTAGGATTTGTCTCTTCCGATTCAAATTTAACAGTTGTGGATCCGGATGCCCAAACTGATATGGAGACCCAGGCAGGCTCATTAAATCTGTTCTTAAATTCCTCAGCCTCGCGGTATGAGATTCGTGAAAAATTCTTAGCCCTGTATTTGTCATTCCCTATCTGAATATTCATTCCCCGTGAAGTAATGGTGAATGAGTTCGCACCCATCATTGTAAACTGATTGGTAATAGATGATTTGATCGCATCAATAGCTGTCAGGATTCCTACAAGCGCCATAATTCCAAACGCAATGATACATATTGTCAGTATCGCCCTAACCCTGTTGGACTTGATGGCCCTCCATGAAATCCTGAGATTCTCCTTGAAAATTCCAATCCTCTTTATGCTTCCTTTCATCAGGCCTCTTTATCAGTGCTAAAATTAAAAAATAAAAGTACACTTTTTTTATTTCAACAGAAAAACATACCTGTTAATTAACAAGTGATAATTTCAGCCCTGGGAAGGGATTCTGTAAAATATCCTTTGTGAACCTTAGTATTTTCCTTTGCGTACCTTTGTGTTTAATAATAAAACCTTAAACCCCCAGGTAATATATGTTTCAAACTAAGCAACGCCAGATAATGAATGCTGGTCCCTGAACTATCCTGAACCTATGAAGTGGAATAGAAATTAAGATGACTTAATACAGGTTGCAGATTAATAACGGATGAAAGAAAAACAAGCTTATAGTTGCATAACTAAATATTTCGTTGTATATTTGACATTAAGCATGAAAATAGATTCATAAATCAGAATAAACAGGAAAAAGAGGAATTATGAGAGATCTGACAAAGGCGGAAGAACAGGTAATGCAGGTATTATGGAAAATCAGGAAAGGATTTGTCAAGGATATTCTGGAACATTTTGACGATCCAAAACCTGCCTACAATACTGTCAGCACAATTGTCAGGATTCTGCAGGACAAGGGTTTTGTTACTCATAAAGCATATGGCAGAACTCATGAATATATTCCTCTTGTAACAAAAAATGAATATTCAAAATCCCATCTGAACACATTTGTAAATGACTATTTCTCAAACTCTTTTGAGAAGATGGTAAGTTTCTTTGCAAAAGAAAAAAGCATCTCTTTGAAGGAGATGGAAGAGATCATGAAAATAATGGATAATGAAGTAAAAAAGCAAAAACTTAAAAAATGAATGCACTTCTGATATACATGTTCAAAGCTGCTCTCTATCTTTCAGCCTTTTACCTGATATATTACTTCCTTCTGAGCAGAGATACAACCTATTCCCGAAACAGGGCTTTCATCCTGTTTTCCCTCGCCAGTGCATTGATTCTGCCAAATATTACACTTCAGAATACAGGATACTTTGACACACGGCTTTTCGGGAGATATCTTTCAGATGTCTTTGTTACTGCTGCCTCCGGAACAACTCAAAAGCTAAATAATACATCCTCCTTTTTTACTCCTCTGAATATTATTTACCTGGTTTATCTTACCGGTGCTGTGATCTTTGGCCTTAAACTTCTTACCGATATAGCCAACCTGCTTTTTTTAATTTTACGCCAAAGAAACAGCGGAAGCCGGATTATAAGATTTCATGGATTCAATACCGCAGGCTTTTCAGCAATGGGATATGTCTTTATCAATACAAAACTTAAGCCCGAAGAAGCCGCAGAGATCATAAAGCATGAAGAAAACCATCTGAAAAGAAATCATTTCCTCGATATTCTTTTTGTCGGGATAATAAAGTCTTTGCAATGGTTCAATCCTGCTGTCTATCTCTTTAACAGATCACTCCGGGCAATACATGAATTTCAGGCCGACCAGGAATGCCTCGAGTCAGGTATTCCCATTGTTAATTACAGGGACTCTTACTGAACCAGGTCTTTAAAACCAATTCGTTCACCCTCACAAACAGTTTTTCAAATCCCTATCTCATTAAGAAAAGGATGATAATGATGACAAAAAAGCGGACCTCATCTTTTGCCAGCATTAAACTGCTTCTGGTAGTTCCTGTATTAGGCTTTGTCCTGATGTTTGTTTCTGCCTTCACAAATACACCCGCCCCCTCTTCGCCTCCGGCATCGCCTGCCATAGCTGAAGATACCGGAGAAACACCGTTTGTCCAGGTTGAAGAGATGCCCATATTTCCTGGCGGCGATGAAGCCCTCCTGAAATATATAGCTCAAAATACAAACTATCCGGCAAATGCCAGGGAAAATAGCATTCAGGGCAGGGTCATAGTCAGGTTTTGTGTAACGGAGAAAGGCGGTATAAATAAAATCAGTGTCATACAGGGAGTTGATCCCGAGCTCGATGCTGAAGCAATCAGGGTTGCCGGATCACTCCCAACCTTTAAACCAGGCAGACAGGGAGGCAGAAATGTACCTGTCTGGTATATGATACCAATTACTTTTTCGCTTAAATAATTATGGAATTTCAGATTCTTCAGTCAAATAGAATTACTCAATTATCATAGGAGTATGAAATTACCTTCAATTTTCATATCTTAGTGATATGACAAAATGCCTTTTTTTATTATTATTCCTTAGTTTAGATCTAACGGCTTATAATCAGGTTATTAAAGGCACAGTTTCCGATAAGGATAATCATAGCAGGATAGGATTTGCATATATCTATTTTAACGGAACGTATATCGGGACCAACACTGACAAGGAAGGATATTTTGAGCTTGACATCTCGAAATATCCTTCAATGCCTTTAACAATAAGCGCTTTAGGCTATTATTCCGTAACACTTTCAGTTGCATCTTATTCAAAACCTTTGATAATTTTCCTGAAACCAAAGCTATATGAACTTAGTGAGGTGGTTATCAGTGAAAAAAGCAATGAAAGGGAGAGAAAAAGAAATCTGAATCTGTTCATGAATACATTTCTCGGAACAACAAAGAATGCAAAGTCGTGCGCGATTACCAACCCAAACGATATATTATTTGTTTCACATAATGATACACTCAAAGCTTTCTCCTCAAATCCAATCCTCATTGACAACCAGGCATTAGGATATAAGATCACCTATTTCCTGGACGAATTTGTACTGGACATAAGAAATGAATCCTTCTCCTTTTCAGGTAATATAATCTTCCGTGATGACCAGGATGCAGACGAAACACAGAAACTTATGTTTAAGAGCAGGCGAAAACTTACATACCTTGGATCAAGAATGCATTTTTTCAGATCACTGTGGAAAAATGAACTCGATTCAACAAATTTCAGACTAAAGAATTCAGAATTCGAAGATCTCTCGTATAAAGATGTTGTGATGAAGGAAGACAGCCTGACAAAATACCTGACATATCCTGAGGAAATAGGGATTTGCTATCAATCAAACCTGCCCACATCCTTCATTGTGTTTCTGCAGGAGAAAGCCAATTTTGATATTAACGGCTACTTCGATCCTTCATCCTTAAGCTGGCAGGGTGAAATGTCACTTAAGCGCATTGCTGACTGGCTGCCCTATGAGTATGAATTGAAATAATACCAGCTCTCCTACCCAGGAACCAAACCCGCTATCTCTGTGTCTCCAATTACTTTTTTATAAAAATTTTGTTTCAGATAATGAAAATAATTAAATATTTAGTTGTATAACTACATTATTAGTTGTATATTTGATTTGAAAATTTTTCAAATCACTAATAATGTTTAACATTTAAAACAAACAGCCATGAAGAGAGAAAAGAAATTAAGTACACTGACAAGAGTCACTCTTGCATTATTAATCCCTGTAGCAGCTACTTTTGTTTTTGTGGGTGCATCATATGGTAAAACAATCCAACCCAGGTCAGAGCGAGGAGAAGCCACTGCTGTCCAGCAAGATCCTCAACCCACCAAAAAAGACATCCCATTTGTGCAGGTTGATGAAATGCCTGTTTTCCCGGGTGGAGATGCAGCAATCCTGAAATATATTGCAGAGAATACAGTCTATCCGGAAGCTGCTAAAAAAAATGGTATTACCGGAAAGGTAATAGTCCGGTTTATAGTTGAGAAGGATTGTTCGGTTTCGGAAACAACAATTCTGCAGAGTGTCAATCCCGAGCTGGATGCCGAATCTGTAAGAGTTATCAAGACATTGCCAAAATTTGAAAAACCTGCAAAAAACGACGGAGTGGCTGTACGTTGCTTTTATATGCTCCCCATAACCTTTTCATTGAAATAATTATTATAAATACAAATGATAATGGTAGGGACGGGCGCGATCTGTCCCTATCTTTATATCCTGTCACTGCCACCATATTTCAATTTAATTACCTTTGCATCTGAAAAATTATCAGATGAAAATCCAGGAGAGAATAGATGCCTTCGCGGAACTGAGAGAAGTTTTAAAAAACGCCCTTGCAGGTAAAGAGGATAAAAAAGTGTCAGGACTATCTGAGCTGATAAATTCGCAGCAACTGATAAATCCATGGTTTACACCTGATAATGTTACATCAGCGTTAAGTGCAATTGCACGGGAACTTACCTCTGAAAACCTTCTGCATTGGTTAGCAGCCTATCCACACCTGCGGCTTGAAAGCAAACCTGTTACAGCCGGGATTATTATGGCAGGAAATATCCCTCTCGCCGGATTTCATGATTTCCTCTCAGTGCTTATCAGCGGTAACAATCTCATCTCTAAAACAAGCTCTAAGGACTCCACCCTTATAGTCAGGATTGGAGATATTCTAACCGCCATCGAACCAAGGTTCAGGGAGAAAATAATATTTACTCAGGAGCAGCTTAGAAATTTCGACCTTGTAATAGCAACCGGCAGTAATAACAGTTCCAGGTACTTTGACCAATATTTTGGCAGGTACCCCAATATTATAAGGAAAAACAGGAACAGCATTGCGGTAATTGAAGGAAATGAGACAGACGCCGAACTCGAAGAACTTGGTTCTGACATTTTTCTCTATTTTGGCCTTGGCTGCAGAAATGTTTCCAAGATCTTCATCCCGGAAGGTTATGATTTGAAAATGCTGGTGAACAAGTGGGTACGATTTTCAAACCTTATAAAGCATTCCAAATATGCCAATAATTACGATTTCAGCAAGGCAGTTTATATCGTAAACAAGGAGAGCTTTCTTGACACCGGATATCTCCTCCTGAAAGAAGATAAGGGCCTGTCATCTCCTGTTGCTGTTCTGTATTATGAATACTACAGGACTCTCTCTGCAATAAACGATGAGAAAGAAATGGTTAAAGATAAAATCCAATGTGTTGTGGGACATAATCATGTCCCGTTTGGGGAGGCCCAGTTTCCACATCTGTGGGATTATGCCGATGGAGTTGATACTTTAGAATTTCTTTCAAAAAAAAATAAAGCTGGAATATTGTAATCTAAAAAATATTATATTGCACCCGTCGAATTAATACTTATTTATGGTTTACAAATTTGTTGTGCTATCGGATGAAGACGAGTCATTTGTAAGGGAATTTGAGTTCCTCGACACGCAGACATTAATTGATTTTCACAACCTCATTCAGGATGAACTGGAGTTTGACAAATCCCAGATGGCTTCTTTTTTTATGGCCACTGACAATTGGGAAAAGGAAGAGGAATTTACACTTTTTGATATGGGGACCGGATCTTCCACAATGGAAACGGCTGTTCTTGAAGATATAATATTCCGCAAGAACCAGAAATTGTTATATGTCTTCGATTTTTTCAACGATAGAGCTTTGTTTATTGAGTATACGGGTGAGGCTAAAGAGATTGAGGGGCGTGAACTTCCCAGTTGTACCAATTCCAAGGGTATTGCTCCCAAACAGGTCGTTTTTGGCGGAACATCGCGTAAACTCTATAACAACATTGTTGTATCGGATGATGATGATGACGAAGATGAACCTGAAGTTGATGATCTTTTCCTTGGAGAGGATGATGATGAATCACTTCCCGACTTCGAGAACATAGAAAACCTGAACGAGGACGAAGAATAGTCCTGTCAGGGATCATTCTCCGATGAATAAAATACTGATTGTCATTCTTGGGCCGACTGGAGTCGGCAAAACTGATATTTCTGTTGATCTTGCTATTAGATACAGCTGTGGGATTATTTCGGCTGATTCAAGACAAATTTACAGGGAAATGCGCATCGGTACTGCAGTGCCTGATGATAATCAGCTCAGAAGCGTAAATCACTATTTCATAAGGTCCATATCTGTCAACGACTATTACAGTTCCAGTATTTTCGAGAGGGATGTCCTGAAACTCCTTCAGGAGTTGTTCCTGAGAATAAATATCTCCCTGATGACAGGGGGATCAGGAATGTATATCGATGCAGTTTGCAACGGAACAGATGATATTCCTGACGTTGATCCTGTTGTAAGGGAAAAATACATTGATCTGTATAATAAGGAAGGGATCAACGGATTGAGAATCGCACTCAGGCTTCTCGATCCAGAGCATTATGCACGGGTGGATCTTAAAAATTATAAGCGCATAATCAGGGCGCTTGAAATATGTGAAACAGCGGGCAGACCATATTCTACATTTCTGACAAAGCAAAAAAGGGAAAGGGATTTCAGAATAATAAAAATAGGCCTCACAAGACCGAGAGAGGAACTGTACCAGAGGATTAATTCCAGGGTGGATGAAATGGTCGGGATGGGACTTGAAAATGAAGCGAGGCAGCTTATAGGTTACAGACATCTCAATGCTCTGAACAGTGTAGGCTACAAAGAATTCTTTGACTATTTTGACGGAACTTTATCAAAAGAAAAGGCTATTGAGCTTATTAAGCGCGACAGCCGGAGATATGCCAAAAGACAGATGACCTGGTGGGCTAAAGACAAGGAAATTGTATGGTTCAATCCTGAACAGAAAAGTGAAATTTTCAGTTTTATTGACGATATTGTTTCATCTTCATAATTAAATTTACATCATACAATTCAGATCACTATGGATACTCCCCGCCAGGATTTGCGAAGATGTTTGCGCCGCCAGGGATTTAACAGGGTACATGTCGATTATGTCCTGTGCGAATCTCAGATTGAAGGTTTTAAAAGGCGTTTCGGACATACGGATTACGAAACATATTTCGGATTGAGTCACAGGAGACTGGAGCTTGATATCAAAAGAAATTTCACAATTGGAAATGAACTCTACCCAAGGGAAATCCTCCCCGACAGTACAGTATTTGACGAATATGGGATTGGCCATTCAAAGGGATCGGAACTTGCCTTTCACATGACAAGGATGCACCATCCACTCAGAAATGCTGGTCCGGCGGAAATAATTAATTACCCTTTCCCGACTATCGATGAAACCCGGATTGAAGATTTCGGTAAAAAGGTTACATCTCTGCATGAACGTGGATTGGCCTCATTTGCCTTCATGCAGATGACAGTATGGGAAGCATCATGGTATCTGCGTTCCATGGAAGAACTGATGGTAGACATGATGACAGAGAATGAATCGGCTGCAATTCTGCTTGACAAAATCACCGATTTTGCATGCTCAAAAGCCATGGCCTATGCTTCAGCCGGTATAGATATTTTATCTCTGGGCGACGATATAGGTACACAAAACTCGCTGATGCTTGATGTTGAATTATGGGAAAAATGGCTTAAACCACGGCTGGAGAAGGTTATAAGGGCAGCTAAAAAAATCAATCCTGATATCCTCATCTTCTACCATTCCTGCGGCCATATAATTCCATTTATTGATAAACTTATAGAATCAGGTGTTGAAATACTCAATCCTATACAGCCTGAATGCATGGACTTCAATGATGTTCACGATTCATACGGAGAGCGTGTCTCTTTCTGGGGGACTATCGGGACTCAGCAGCTACTGCCCTACGGAACGAGTGAGGAGGTAAAAAAAGTCACCCTTGAGAGGCTTGAGAAGTGTGGCGGGAAGGGAGGAATAGTTATAGGCCCTACACATATTGTTGAACCGGAAGTACCATGGGAAAACCTCGTTGCAATCAGGGAAGCTATAAATGAATTTGAAGGAAAATACTTAAAGAATACTTTATGAGATTTTCCTTTGCCGACATAATTGTATTTCTTCTGTACTGTGCCATAGTAATTGTAGTAGGAACCGTTGTTTCCCGCAGGGTCAATAAGAAGAAGGATACTGCAAATTATTTTTTTGCATCAAATACTCTTCCCTGGTATCTCGTGGGAAGTTCAATCATCGCTGCCAATATCTCCGCTGAACAGTTTATCGGGATGTCAGGATCCGGATTTGCAATGGGAATGGCTATTGCGACCTATGAGTGGCTTGCTGCCATTATGCTCATTATGGTTGCAATCTGGTTCCTTCCTGTCTTTATCCGTATGAAGATCAATACCATGCCTCAGTTTCTTGAGATGCGTTACAATAAACTGATAAAGACAGTTCTGGCCGTATTCTGGCTCTTCCTGTTTGTCTTCGTGAACCTTACAGCCATTTTATACCTTGGAGCCCTTTCCCTCAGAACAATATTCGGAATAGACCTCAAATATGCAATTGCCGGCCTGGCCATTTTCTCTCTGTTTCTGACAGTTGGTGGCGGGTTGAAAACAATAGCAAATACTGATGTTATTCAGGTAGTATTCCTGGTACTGGGAGGACTGACAACAACATGGCTCGCCCTTAATGCTGTCTCTGACGGCACAGGTGCTTTGAAGGGTTTTTCGATTCTCCTGAAAGAGGTTCCGGAAAAGTTTCACATGATACTTCCTGTCTCTGATCCGAACTATAAGTATATGCCTGGTATAAGGTCAGTCCTTGGTGGAATATGGATAGCAGGAATTTACTATTTCGGAGCCAATCAATATATAATTCAGAAAGCACTCGGTTCGAAAAACCTGAGAGAAGCACAGAGGGGAATGGTCTTTGCAGGATATCTCAAACTCCTTATTCCGGTACTGGTGGTAATCCCGGGAATAGCTGCATTCTACCTTAAAGCTGATATTGTCAAACCAGATGAGGCATACCCATGGCTGCTTAACCGGTTTGTTCCTTCCGGCATCAAAGGATTTGTCTTTGCCGCACTGATTGCCGCCATAGTCTCTTCTCTTGCAGCAATAATCAACAGTGCGTCCACAATTTTCTCCATCGACCTGTATAAAGTCTATTTTAATAAAACAGCAACTGAAGAGAGACTGGTTAAAACCGGACGGATCTCAAGCATTATAATGATGATTTTTGCTTCCCTTATCGCCTCAATGCTATCAGGCATTGAACAGGTGTTTCAATTTATTCAGGAGTATACAGGACTAATCAGTCCGGGAATAACAGCTATGTTTGTCCTTGGTATCTTCTGGAAGAGAACCACTTCCATGGCTGCATGGATTGCAGTATTGATCACATTGCCTGTACCCATAATTCTGAAGGGGATCTTCCCTTCAATGCCATTTCTCGATAATATGGCATTGTCCTTTTTCATTATATGCCTTCAGATGGTGGTTACCTCCTTAATATGGAAGGAGAGGCAGGATAAAGACGTCAAATGGGAACTACCACGGGGTATCTTCAGGAATAGTGATCCTGTTTTCATCTGGGGGGCATTAGGTATCGTAATAATCCTGAGTCTACTTTACATGTTTTTCTGGTAACAGTTTTAGCAGGCTTGTGCTTGCGCGAATATTACTATTTATAGCTGTTTTTCGGCACCAGGAATGTGCTGGCGCGGATTTGCAATCCGTGCCAAGTATGATTTAGTTGTATAGTAATTTGCCATACAATTTGATTTATAGTTTTTTTTTAGGCACGGATTACAAATCCGCGCCAGCAGTCAGCTATGTTATGTTTTGGTAAGGATTACAAATCCGTGTGAGCGGGAAGGTGCTTTGGCCTGAAAAACGGGTCAGAGTTTTGTTTGGGGTTATGGGTTGGCACGGATTACAAATCCGCGCCAGCGGGTCTACTTTACATGTTTTTCTGGTAACAGTTTTAGCAGGCTTGTGCTTGCGCGAATATTACTATTTATAGCTGTTTTTCGGCACCATGAATGTGCTGGCGCGGATTTGCAATCCGTGCCAAGTATGATTTAGTTGTATAGTAATTTGCAATACAATTTTATTTATAGTTTTTTTTTAGGCACGGATTACAAATCCGTGTGAGCGGGAAGGCGCTTTGGCCTGAAAAACGGGTCAGAGTTTTGTTTGGGGTTTTGGGTTGGCACGGATTACAAATCCGCGCCAGCCGTGCCAGTGGAGCCAGCAGGGATTTTCTGGTAGAAGAATTAGCAGATTACCGGGTAAAAACAATCAGATTTCCAGACTTTTTAATTTACGGATAATATCGGTCGGATCGGGTGCTCTGAAAACCGAATTACCGGCAACGAGCACATTAACGCCGGCAGCTGTCAGCCGGGCTGCATTTTTGGTATCTATGCCGCCATCCACCTCAATAAGTACATTGAAAGCGCCTGAGTCGATCATTTTTCGGAGTTCTGTAATTTTACCATAGCTCTCCATAATGAATGACTGGCCTCCGAAGCCGGGGTTAACTGTCATTATAAGGACCATGTCAATAAAGGGAAGAATATTCTGAAGCAGTGAAACAGGCGTGTGCGGATTTAATGCCACCCCGGCTTTCATCCCAAGTCTTCTTATCTCCGTGACTGTTCTGTGCAGGTGTGTGCAGGCTTCATACTGAACCGTCAGGACAGATGCTCCGGCCTCATGAAACCTTGATATGAACCGGTCAGGATCAACAATCATAAGATGTACATCCAGAGGCTTTTCTGATGCTTTTTTTACAAATTCCATTACAGGGAATCCGAAAGAGATATTAGGCACGAAGAGACCATCCATGATGTCAAGATGAATCCAGTCGGCCTGGCTTTTATTAAGCATTAAAACCTCTTTCTGTAAATTGCCAAAATCAGCAGCCAGCAATGATGGGGAGACAAGATGATCCATTTCTGATTATTTTGGCAAATATAGGAACAAAATATTATCCAAGATAAGTTTTAAGTATTCTGCAACGGGTTGTAAACTGGATTTTTTTTATGGCTTTCTCCTTTATCTGCCTGACCCGTTCCCGGGTCAGAGTAAGCTCCTCTCCTATCTCCTCCAGGGTAAATGGATGCTTCATTCCCAGACCGAAGTATAATTTCAGAACTTTTGATTCACGCGGGGAGAGAGTATTCAAGGCTCTTTCAATCTCGTATGCAAGAGATTCATTAATAAGGTTTTTATCAGGGCTTGGTGTATCGGCGCTCTGTATCAGATCGTACATATTATTGTCTTCCTCTGCACTTATCGGAGCATCCATGCTGACTGTCCTGCCATTTGTTTTGAGTGCGTCCTTAACATCTTCGGGGAACATTTCAAGCATCTCGGCTATTTCCTGTGCCGAGGGCTCACGTTCATACAGCTGTTCCAGCCGGGCAAATGTCCGGTTGATACGGTTTATCGATCCTATTTTGTTAACTGGCAGCCTTACTATCCTCGATTGTTCAGCAAGTGCCTGAAGGATAGCCTGCCGGATCCACCAGACAGCGTATGAAATAAATTTAAACCCCCTGGTTTCATCAAAACGCTGGGCTGCTTTCATGAGGCCAAGATTGCCCTCATTTATCAGATCAGGAAGACTTATTCCCTGATTCTGATATTGCTTGGCAACAGATACCACAAAACGCAGATTAGCTTTTACAAGCTTTTTTAAAGCCTCGGAATCGCCCGATCTTATTTTTCTTGCCAGAATTACTTCCTCCTCAGGAGAAATAAGCTCAACCCTTCCGATTTCCTGAAGATATTTGTCGAGAGAAGGAGTATCCCTGTTAGTAACCTGTTTAGTAATCTTTAGCTGACGCATATACAGGTTTTGATTTGATTATTCAAAGAAATTTCAGGACTCAGATACAATTTTAGTGAAAAAAAGCAATTTTTCAGCAATTTACAGCAATTATTTTTTGGTTAATGGCACTTTTTTTATAACTTGCAATCCAATTTTACATATTGAATATCAAATTATTAATTGATTTGATAAAATCCCGTTGCTTTTTTAACAACTTCAATTAGGAAATATATTAGCAATTTTATTTAATATTGCACCTGTTTTCAGAGACGTGCAGTACTGTAATATAATCCAACGGACACGTTTTATTTCTTAACCTGTGTTTCCAAATCAACCATTTAGATCTCTTAAATTCCATTTATCATTAAAATATGTACGACATTCTTGAATTAAGTAAGAAGCTGCTTCCTGAATTGAAGGAAATAGCAAAGGAACTTAACATCAAAAAAGCAGAGTCTCTGAAGAAGCAGGATCTGATCTATAAAATCCTTGACCAGCAGGCGATTGATGCAACTGAGGCAAAACCTGTTATAACCGCTGAAAAGGAAGAAATACAGTCTGCTTCCGATCCAGGCAGTTCGGAATCAGATGCTGCTCTGAGAAGAGGAAAGAGGCCAAGGACGCTGAAGCCTGTAATAAAAAGGTCAACAGAATCTGTTATGTCTGTTTCACCAGATGATCTTAAAAGACCTGAAACTTCACCATCTGACTGGCAGGAACGTGACAGGAAAAAAGACAAGATTGTTGAGAAACCTGATCTTTTCAAGAGTGCAGAACCTGTTCCTGAAGAAAGAAAAGCACCACAATGGAGACCGGATCAGAGAACTGATCAGAGAACTGATCAGAGAACCGACCAGAGAGGTCCGAAAAAGGAGAGATTTGATAAAATCCGTCCCGAAAGAAATGAAAACAGAAGATTTGAACCTGTTAAAGGAAATAGTACAGAGAATGAGCTTACAATGGTTGAACCGGAAGCTGCTTTCGATGAAGTAAAACCATCTGCTGAGATCTATTTCGGTGACATTATTGTTGAGCCGCCTGTGAAAGAGGCCACTCCTGAGATTCAGCCTGTAAGAGAAGAAAAGAAGGAAAAGCCCTACGATTTTGAAGGAATAATTTATAATACAGGCGTACTGGAAATAATGCCAGATGGATATGGTTTCCTGAGATCACCTGATTACAATTATCTGAATTCACCTGATGATATTTATGTATCGCAATCACAGATAAAACTCTTTGGCCTTAAAACCGGCGACACTATTAAGGGTTCAATCCGTCCTCCTAAAGAGGGTGAGAAATACTTTCCTCTTATCAAGGTAGATGAGATTAATGGCAGAAGTCCCGATTTTATTCGTGACAGGGTACCATTCGATTTTCTTACCCCTCTCTTTCCAAACGAGAAATTTACCCTCTGTCAGCCTGGTGAAGGGTCGTTATCAGTCAGGGTAATAGATATGTTCACTCCCATAGGTAAAGGACAAAGGGGATTGATAGTTGCACAGCCAAAAACCGGTAAGACAATTCTCCTTCAGGAGATTGCCAATGCTATCGCAAAATACCATCCTGAAGCTTACCTGATGATCCTGCTTATTGATGAGCGCCCGGAAGAGGTTACAGATATGGCAAGAAATGTGAAAGCTGAAGTCATTGCTTCAACTTTTGATGAACCTGCAGAACGTCACTGCCGTGTTGCAAATATAGTGCTGGAGAAAGCAAAAAGGCTTGTTGAATGCGGTCATGATGTGGTAATTCTTCTCGACTCAATAACCCGTCTTGCACGAGCATTCAATACTACTGCCCCTGCATCAGGAAAGGTTTTATCAGGAGGTGTAGATTCAAATGCCCTTCATAAGCCGAAAAGATTTTTTGGCGCCGCACGTAATATAGAAAACGGAGGATCCCTGACCATCCTGGCAACTGCACTCACAGATACAGGATCGAAGATGGATGATGTCATCTTCGAGGAGTTCAAGGGTACAGGCAACATGGAACTTCAGCTTGACAGGAAGTTGTCAAACAGAAGAATATTCCCATCAATAGATATTCCTGCATCAAGCACCAGAAGGGAAGATCTGCTTCTTAACAAAAATATCCTTCAGAAGATTTGGGTACTGAGGAACTTCCTTACAGATATGAATTCGGTTGAAGCTATGGAATTCCTGCGTGACAGATTATTACAGGCTAAATCAAATGAAGAGTTTCTGATTTCAATGAACGGAAGCTAACTAAATGATATTTTTTGTACTTTTGCACTCGATTTTAAATATTCTTTTTAATCTAATATATATATATAATGGGAACAAAAAAATTTATAACATGTGATGGCAATCAAGCCGCTTCACATGTTGCATATATGTTTAGCGAGGTTGCTTGCATATATCCAATTACACCTTCTTCTACAATGGCAGAATATGTTGATGAGTGGGCTGCCAACGGACTAAAAAAACATTTTCGGCGAACAGGTTAAAGTTGTTGAAATGCAATCAGAGGCAGGAGCTGCAGGTGCATTGCACGGAGCTCTCCAGACGGGTGCGCTCTGTTCTACGTACACAGCTTCTCAGGGACTTCTTCTGATGATCCCGAATATGTATAAGATTGCAGGCGAACTGCTTCCTGCAGTATTCCACGTATCTGCCCGTACAGTTGCAGCTCATGCTCTTTCAATTTTTGGTGATCACAGCGACATTTATGCTACACGCCAGACAGGATTTGCAATGCTTGCCAGCGGAAGTGTTCAGGAAATTATGGACCTCGCAGGTATTGCTCACCTCTCAGCTATAAGATCAAGAATTCCTTTCCTTCATTTCTTCGATGGTTTCCGTTCCTCACATGAGGTGCAGAAGATCGAAGTAATTGAGATGGATGATCTGAAAAAACTGATTGACTGGGATGCTCTGAAAAAATTCCGTGAAAATGCCCTGAATCCTGAACATCCTGTAACCAGGGGGAACAGCACAGAACCCTGATATATTCTTTCAGGCCAAAGAGGCAATAAACAAATTTTACGAACCGATTCCTGATATCGTAAATGCTTATATGTCAGAGATTAACAAGCTTACTGGCAGAGAGTATAAACCATTTACATATTACGGAGCGCCTGATGCTGAGAATGTCATCGTGGCAATGGGCTCAGTAACAGAAACTATAAAAGAAACTATAGATTATCTTCTTGAAAAAGGTGAGAAAATCGGATTGATCAGTGTTCATCTCTATCGTCCTTTCTCTGCAAAATACTTTTTCGATGTATATCCTAAATCAGTAAAACGTCTTACAGTTCTTGACAGAACAAAAGAGCCGGGTGCTGAAGGAGAACCTCTCTATCTTGATATAAGAAGCATGTTCTATGAGAGCAGCATGAAGCCTTTTATCGTTGGCGGAAGATACGGACTCAGCTCCAAAGACACCACTCCTTCACAAATGATGTCGGTGTTCGAGAATATGAAATTAAAGGAACCCAAGAATCATTTTACCGTTGGAATAGTTGATGATGTGACATTTAAGTCACTTCCGATACTTCCCGAGATAAATGTTTGCTGCAGCGGTACATATGCAGCTAAATTTTACGGTTTGGGATCAGACGGAACAGTCGGGGCTAATAAAAACTCAATAAAAATCATTGGTGATTCAACTGATAAATATTGCCAGGCTTATTTTGCATACGACTCCAAAAAATCAGGTGGTATTACCACCTCGCATCTTCGTTTCGGTGATAAACCCATCCGTTCTCCTTATCTTGTAAATACACCTGATTTTGTGGCATGCCATGTTCCTGCATATCTTGAAAAATATGATATGCTTAAAGGACTTGTCAGAAAAGGAACCTTCCTCCTTAACTCAATTTGGGATGTTGAAGAGACAAAACATCGTCTTCCCGACCATATGAAGAAATATATGGCAGAAAACAAGATCAATTTTTATATTATCAATGCCACCGCCATTGCTGAGGAATTAGGTCTGGGAAACCGGACCAATACAATCATGCAGGCTGCATTTTTCAAGGTAGCCAATGTCATCCCTTACGAAAAAGCCGTTAGCGAGATGAAAAAAGCTATCTACAAATCGTATGGCAGAAAAGGTGAAGCAGTTGTAAATATGAACTATGCAGCTGTTGATAAAGGTGGTGAGGTGACAAAAATTGAGATTCCTGCCGAATGGGCCAGTGTTAAAATCGCTGCAAAAGAGGAGAACACCAATATTCCTGCTTTTATCACCAATATTATGGAACCAATGAACAGCATGAAGGGTGATGATCTTCCTGTAAGTGCTTTCCTTGGAAGAGAAGATGGTACTTTCCCTTCAGGTACTGCTGCCTATGAGAAAAGAGGCATCGCTGTATTTTCACCGGAATGGCAGCCTGATGAGTGTATTCAGTGTAACCAGTGCGCATATGTTTGTCCTCACGCAGCTATACGTCCTTTCCTGCTTACAGAAGAGGAACTGGCCAATGCACCTGAAGGAACAAAAGCTATCCAGGGTGTTGGTGGGCCGCTCAAGGCATACAAATTCAAAATTCAGTTAAGCGTTTATGACTGCACAGGTTGCGGTAACTGCGCTGACGTTTGTCCTTCTAAAAACAAGGCTCTCATAATGAAGCCTTTCGAGACACAGCTCGCAGAAGCAGACCGTTGGATATACATGCACGAAAAAGTCGGTTACAAAGATACCATTGCAGACAAATTCGTGAATGTTAAGAACAGCCAGTTCTCACAGCCCCTGTTCGAATTCTCAGGAGCATGCGCAGGTTGCGGAGAAACTCCGTATATCAAGACTATCACTCAGCTCTTTGGTGACAGGATGATCATTGCAAACGCTACAGGCTGCTCATCAATCTATGGCGGATCTGCTCCTTCAACCCCATATACTTCAAATAAGAACGGAAATGGCCCCGCATGGGCAAATTCACTTTTCGAAGATAATGCTGAGTATGGGTACGGCCTGCAGATAGGTGCAAGCAAACTGAGAGAACGTATCGAATTAAAGATGGCAGAAAGCCTTGAAAAGAGTTCAGTGAATGCTGATACCAAGACTGCCTTTGAAGAATGGCTTAAAAACTATTGGTTACGGAGGACTTGATCATGTTATAGCATCGGGTGAAGATGTCAACATTCTGGTACTTGATACCGAAGTATATTCAAATACCGGTGGACAGGCATCAAAATCAACACCTGTTGGAGCAGTTGCAAAATTTGCAGCATCAGGCAAGAAAGTCCGTAAAAAAGACCTTGGCGTTATGGCGATGAGCTATGGCTATGTATATGTGGCTCAGATTGCAATGGGAGCTAACAATGCCCAGACACTGAAGGCCATAAGAGAAGCTGAAGCTTATCCCGGACCATCACTTATAATCGCTTACTCTCCATGTATAAACCATGGTTTGAGAGAAGGTATGGGAAGAACACAGGCTCAGACCAAAGCTGCTGTTGAATCAGGATACTGGCACAACTACAGGTATAATCCACAGCTTGAGGCTGAAGGCAAGAATCCTTTCACACTTGACTCAAAAGAACCTGACTGGACGAAATTCCAGGAATTTCTCAAGTCAGAGGTACGTTATACATCTCTTCATCAATCATTCCCCAAAGAATCTGAGGTACTCTTCAAAGCCGCAGAGGAGAATGCAAAATGGAGATATAAAACCTACCAGCGGCTTGCTGCAATGGAATTCTCCAAAACAGAATAATCTCTTAAAACAACCATCCTTCGGGATGGTTTTTTTGTTAAAAACAGGGATTGAATCTGCATAGGAACATTACAGACTTTTTTACTATTTTTGCAGCCAGTAAAAATCATGGGCAGGATAATTGGTATAGATTACGGTACAAAAAGAATAGGTCTGGCAGTAACTGATCCGCTTCAGATATTTGCCTCTCCTCTTGATACCGTTAAACCTGAAGAGTTCTACCGGTTTATTGATAATTACACCAAAACAGAAGCTATTGATGAGTTCGTAATCGGTTATCCGGTACAAATGAACAATAAGCCAAGCGAATCTGTTATTCAGATTAATCCGTTCATTAAAAAGCTGAGAAATACATTTCCGGGAAAAAAGATCCATCTTGTTGATGAAAGATTCACATCACAAATGGCATTTCAGACAATGATCGACGGAGGTGTACGCAAAAACGACAGGAGAGATAAATCCCTTGTTGACAAAATTAGCGCCTCAATTATTCTTCAGTCTTTCCTGGATAACAGGTCAAATAAAAAGAAAACAGAGTGAAATGATATACCCCATCGTTGTATACGGGCATCCGGTATTAAGAAAGGTTGCTGAAGACATTGAAAGAGACTATCCTGAACGCGATAAGCTTATCGCAGATCTTTTTGAAACGATGTATTATTCTGAAGGACTTGGGCTGGCTGCACCACAGATTGGAAAGTCCATCAGGATTTTCGTGATCGACGGGAAGCCTGCCGCAGAAGATGAACCTGCGCTGGCCGAATTTAAAAAAGCATTTATCAATCCTCATATTATCGAAAAAAACGGCGAGCTTGTACCAATGACTGAAGGGTGCCTCAGCATTCCAAACCTGCGCGAGGAGATAAACCGCGAGTCACGTATAAGAATTACATACTACGACGAGTCATGGAATTATCATGATGAGGTGTATGAAGGTTATGCAGCCAGGATAATTCAACATGAATATGATCACCTCGACGGTATAATGTTTACCGATAAAGTAAGTCCCCTCAGAAAGAGACTCCTGAAGAGCAAGCTGACTGCAATAAGCAAAGGGAAATTTGAAGCCGATTACCGGACTATTCTGCCGGGACAAAAAATAAAATAATTTTATGCAGGGACAGGTCGCGACCTGTCCCTGCATTTTCATAACTTTATACAGTCTACATAGCTGCGGACTGTGCTAAATAAGGAAATTCCTTTTCTCAGGATCTGCCTGCCTCTTTGTGCAGGGATCATCTCAGGTCTTTATATCCGTCCTGACCCCGTACTCCTCATAACAACCTGCATCGTAGTCATATCAGGGTTTTCAATAAGCCTTTTCTATAACAGGTCAGAAGTAAACAGGATATTTGCTCTTACTGTTTCAATAGTATATTTTATCTCTGGGCTTCTTCTCTACAGTAATGAGAAGAAAAGTATCTCCTTTCTGGAGCCAAAGCCAGCAATACTTGCCTGCACCCTTTCAGATTTCCCTGCTGAAAAAGCAAAAAGCTATATGCTGACAGTTAAGCTGAAATGCAGGTTAACAGAAGAAGGGCATGAACCGCTCAACGGATCAGTTCTGCTTTATCACAGGAAAGATTCGCTTATAACAAAACTGCTTCCGGGAGATCAGCTGGTCATAAAATGCACACCCTTACCGGTTTCTGTAAGGGGAAATCCCTATGAATTCGATTACAGGTTCTATATGGAAAATCAGGGGGTCAGATATTATGCCTTCACAGGCAGTGAGAATTTCCTTAAACATTCTGAACCTGAGCACAGGAGACTTATTCACAAAGCCTTGATGCTGAGAGAGAGGATCATACTGATGTATAAGGAGAGGGGCATTACAGGCGACAAACTGGCTCTCGTGGCTGCCATTACACTGGGACAGAAAAACATGCTCGATGCAGACCAGAAAATCAGCTTTATAAAGGCTGGTGTTATGCACATTATGGCTGTATCAGGACTTCATACCGTTATTCTCAGTCTCTTTGTTTTCAATGTTCTCTTCTTCCTGAAAAGGCGATTCAACATCATCAGAATCGTTCTGACAATAGCTATTCTGTGGTCATTTGCATTTGTGACAGGCCTGACACCCTCTGTTCTCAGGGCCACCCTTATGTTTACTTTTCTCCAGGCTGGCAATCTTATGAAAAGACCTGTAAACGGGATCAATTCGGTCCTCGCATCAGCTTTTGTTCTTATACTAATCAGACCATCCGTTATTTTTGATTCCGGATTCCTGCTTTCGTATTCTGCTGTGATTTATATTATAGCATTTTACAGGGAACTATATCAAAAGGTGGTTTTCAGTAATTACCTGGCCGATATGATCTGGCAATCTGCCGTTGTTACCATTGTGGCCCAGGCAGGGACATTGCCGTTAACAATAGCTCTTTTCAACAGGTTTCCGACATATTTTATCCTGACAAACATAATCATAGTACCTCTTTCATCAGTACTGGTAATCATTGGCTGCATTATTCCCCTTTTGTTCCCGCTAAAGTTTCTTTCACACTTCCTTGCCATGATCCTGAATTACCTTACAGGGCTGACTGAATTCCTTACAAGACAGGCTGCCTCGCTCCCTCTATCCACTATTGAGGATGTTGGTATGACAAATGCTGAATGCATTCTCCTCACGGTAACCATCTTTCTTCTTACCTCCTACCTGCTTAACAGAAGATCATTTTCTGTTATCTATCCCATTTCAGCCCTGTTGATTTTCCTGCTTGCAGGGACGATACGTGATATTAAGACCAGCTGCACTAATGAATTAATAGTATATAATACACCAGGAGGTCAACTATCGGAATCCGGACCGGAAGATCCTTAACATTTATTCCGATACGGCCTGTGCTATGCCGGAAGTAAAAAGACATAGCTCAACTCTTGGTCTGAAAATCAACATGAACAGGCTCGGTAACGGTAATATCTTTTTAAAAGCAGGAAAAACAAAGATCCTTATTTCTAATTCGGTGAACCGGAGAATATTGAATGCATACTCACCAGATTACGTGATATTGACAGGTTCAACACCAGCGATTGAATCTGAAAAAGATACTGGGGGAGGCTTTAATCATCCGGTAATTGCAGCTGATGGTTTTCCAGGTTTTTATTCATCATTCAGAAAAAAGAGTGTTCCTGCTTATCCCGTATATAGCGTAAGGAATTCCGGCGCATTTATAAGAAGGATCTGAAAGCTGATAAATAAAAGTCCTTTAAAACTTGAATTTAAAGCGATTTATCTCGTATTTTTGTCATGTTTTTCAATTAGATTATATGAGAATTATAATTGCCGGAGCTGGCGAGGTTGGGACACATCTTGCCAAGATGCTGTCAAATGAAAATCATGAAATAATTATTATTGATCCGGAAGAAATCCGTCTGAAGCCAATTGACAGTACGCTTGATGTGCTGACCAGGGAAGGCTCTTCAACTTCATTATCGGTACTTAAGGATGTACTGAGTAAAAAGACTGATCTCTTCATTGCAGTGACCCATTCTGAGGATACAAATATAATATCTGCAATCCTTGCCAAAAGGTTTGGCGCGATTAAAACAATAGCCCGTATTGATAACCTGGATTATCTTGAACATTCTACAACAGATTTTTTCAAATCACTTGGAATTGATTCTCTGATCTATCCTGAACTTATTGCGGCCAGGGAAGTCCTTGGTTTGCTGCATGAGACTGGTGCCACAGAATTCATGGAATTTTGCGAAGGAAAACTCGCAATGTGCGTTCAGAGGCTCGAGGAGAATGCTCCAATAATTAATAAAAGTCTGCAGGAGATTTCAATGATCCATAAGACTGAAAAGTACCGGGCAGTCGCTATAAAAAGGAATGGGAAGACAATTATTCCCCGAGGAAATGAACAATTCAGTCTTGGAGACCTGGTTTATGTAGTCTCCACTCAGGACGGGATAGCTGAAATGATGCAGTCTTCAGGTAAGAAAAATTTTGAGGCCAAAAGTATTATGATACTGGGAGGGAGCAGGATCGGGAAGCATGTAGCACTTTATATGCAGAAGACTTGCGAAGTCAAGCTTATCGATTCGGATACGAGGAAATGCGAAGACCTGGCAGAAATACTTGACAATACACTTATTATTAACGGCGATGGACGGAATCTTGAACTGCTGGAACAGGAAGGTATAGCGAAGATAGATGCATTTGTTGCGGTGACAGGCAATTCTGAAACCAATATACTCTCCTGTCTCCTTGCTAAAAAGATGGGTGTAAAAAAGAACAATTGCTGAGGTCGAGAACATGGAATATATTAATCTTGCAGAGAATACAGGTATTGATACTATCATAAATAAAAAGATCTCGGCTGCCAGCAGAATATTCCGTCATACAACAAATCCAAATGTGACACATGTTAAATACATGGCTGGAACAGAAGCTGAAATAATTGAATTTAATGTCCCGGAAAATTCCAAAATTACTAAAGGAACACTGAGAAGCCTCGATTTTCCAAAGGATGCCATAGTCGGAGGAGGAACAAGAGATGGTGTGCCCTTCATAGCAACAGGAGATACAATTATCAATTCCAACGATAAGGTTGTTGTTTTCAGTCTACCCTCAGGCTACGAAGATCTTTCGAAATTTTTTACCTGATAATTTATGTTGAACTTCCGGATAATTGCCAGGGTCTTCAGCCTGTTGCTCATTGTGGAAGGAGTGTTTATGCTTGTTGCAGCGGGTGTATCATTCCTTTATCATGAGCACATGAATTCATTCGTATATTCAGCATTAATAACGATAGTCACTGGAGTGATTGTGTACACACCGCTCAGGGGTGACGAAAAGGTCTCAGGAAACAAGGAAGGTCATATTATTGTCAGCGGCACGTGGTTTATTTTCAGTCTCTTTGGAACGCTGCCATTTATCTTCAGCGGCTCAGTAACGAATTTCGGGGATGCCTTCTTCGAGTCAATTTCAGGTTTTACCACTACAGGAGCTACAATAATCCAGAATGTTGAATCATTATCTCATGGCATACTTTTCTGGAGAAGCCTGACACAATGGCTCGGAGGACTGGGCATAATTTTTATCTCCCTTTCTATATTCCCTGTCGTAAAATCAATCAATATCCAGCTTGCGGCAACTGAATTTTCAGGTCAGCAGATTGAAAAAATCCATCCCAGGATAAAAGTGGCGGCCAGAACATTTTTATTAATCTATTGCGGGGTAACTGCAGCAGAGATTATATTCCTCATTGCCGCACGAATGCCGTTATTTGATTCAATATGCCACTCATTCTCAACAATGTCGACAGGTGGTTTTTCAACCCGGACAAATGGGATAGGAGCTTTTGCCACTCCATATATTATGACAGTTCTTACTGTCTTTATGTTCCTGGCCGGTACAAATATGTCGCTGATATATTTTTCCTTCAAGGGTAATTTCAGAAGGCTAACCGGGAATAATGAATTTTTCTTTATACCTCTGTATGTGCTATATTCATCTTACTTGGAAGTGTAATCCTGTTTTTAAACGGAGGAAGAACAGCAGGTGATTCGCTGGCTACCGCTGCTTTTCATATCGTTTCAATAATTACCACTACAGGTTTTTATACCCAGAATTATAACCTCTGGGGCTATTCAATGACATTAATTATTTTTATTCTGATGTTTACCGGTGGAACAGCCGGATCAACAAGCGGAGGGATAAAAATGGTAAGACTGCTTCTGATAACAAAAAACAACAGGCAGGAACTAAAAAGGCTTATCCACCCAAACGCATTTATTCCTGTGCGGCTTGACAAACACCTGGTTCAGCAGAGTACGATTTATAATATACTCGTTTTCCTGACACTATATTTTCTGGTAATCTGCATCAGCACATTTACTATTTCAACAATGGGCTATGATATGGTTACTTCCTTCAGTACATCGGCCTCCATGCTGGCAAACATAGGCCCGTCTCTGGGAACATTCGGCCCATTTTCGAACTACTCCGCCCTGCCCATGGGCGGAAAATGGTTCCTTTCAGCACTGATGCTTCTCGGAAGACTTGAATTGCTGACAGTTATGATATTATTTTCCAGGAGTTTCTACAGGAACTGAGATCAGGAATCAGGAATCAGGAATCAGAGATCAGAGATCAGAGACCAGAGATCAGGCTTTGCGGGCAAAAACCTTGGCGAAGGCCAGGGTCAGAGATCAGAGCTCCAGAATTCCAAGGCCCTGCCTTATAATCTCAAATTCATCACCCGTACAATCAACAACAGTTGAAGCCTCATTATTCCCAAAACCTCCGTCTATAACGACGTCGACGAAATCGCTGTATTTTTCGTGAATAAGTTCCGGATCGGTGGTGTATTCAATAATTTCATCGGGATCATGAATGGAAGTTGTAATTATCGGACGTCCAAGCTCCCTGACCAGCTCGAGAATAATATTGCTGTCAGGTATCCTGATACCAACAGTTTTCTTTTTATTCTTAAACATTTTCGGGATCTGGCTATTTGCCTGAACAATGAATGTAAACGGACCCGGAAGATTTCTTTTCAGCAGCTTAAAAACAGTGTTATCCCTTATTATTGTATATTCCGACAATTGGCTCATGTCGTGAAATATTAAGGACAAGTCAGGATTTTTAGGATTGAGCTCTTTGAACCTGGCTATCTTTTCTATTGATTTTGAAGCCTTGATATCGCATCCCATGGCGTATACAGTGTCGGTAGGATAAATTATTATTGCTCCTTCCTCGAGCATATCGACAATCTTCCTGATATGCTTTTCATTTGGGTTTTCGTTAAAGATCCGTATCAGCATGAATATTTGGAGTTCATGCCCCACCCCCTGCATGGGGGCTAAAACCAGATTGATTAGAGCCAACTTCAGGGGAGTTGGGGGTAATAGAAAAAAGGGTAAGCTACTTATATCGCACCGCTACAACTGCGTACCCTTGCTACCTTCCGATCCTGGGGGAGTTCAGCAGGAGCTGGTCGTATAAGACTTACCCCGCACAAAAGTACAACATATCGGCAATACTGCAAAATAATTATCCCTTTTTAACACTGTTCTCTTTTCCTTTTTTAAACTATATTTGTTTTCAAATTAACAATTCAAAGAAATCAATACAGAACATTATGGAACAAAATGTCAATGTCTGGAAAGCTAATCTGACCAATGGTCTTATTCTTGGAATTACAGGAATAGTTTTTACGCTGATAGTTTATTTTCTCGATCTTACTTTCAATAAATCTGTAGGATACATATTTATTGGAGTTGCAATTATCCTTTTGTATTTCTTCCTCAGATCATACAGGGATAATTATTTGCATGGTAATATCACTTACGGACAGTCTGTAGGTGCCGGAGTAATAATATATCTTTATTACTCGATAATTTCAGCAATATTTATATATATCCTTTATACTGTGATAGATACAGGACTAACTAATAAAATGCTTGCTTTCGTCGAGGAAGAGATGGTAAAGAGCGGAAAGGTACCCGAAGGTGCTATGGAAACAGCCCTGGCTTTTCAGAAAAAACTCCTCGTCCCTGAAATTATGGCACCTATAAGTCTTGTCACCAACATGTTCTACGGGACAGTAATTTCATTACTGGTGAGTATTTTCGTGAAGAAAGAAGGTAACCCGCTTATAGAAACCACAGAAAACTAATCTGAAAAATATTTTGATGGATCTTTCGGTTGTTATTCCTGTCTATAATGAGGAAGAGTCTGTCCATGAACTTACTATATGGATAGAAAGGGTTTGTGCGGAGGAAAAGCTTTCATTTGAGATTATTTATATTGATGATGGTAGCTCCGATTCGTCATGGGCTAAAATAGTCTCACTTGGAGCTGAGAAACAATTCGTGAAAGGATTCCGTTTCAGGCGGAATTATGGAAAAGCAGCAGCTCTCTACACCGGCTTCAGGGAAGCTGCCGGTGAGGTAGTAATAACTATGGATTCAGATTTGCAGGACAGTCCAGATGAAATTCCTGAACTCGTAAGGATGGTAAGAGATGAGGGATTCGACATAGTATCAGGTTGGAAAAGAAAAAGATATGATCCTTTTGTCAAACGCACAACAAGTAAATTCTATAACGCAACTGCCAGATGGGCTTCCGGGATTAAACTGCATGACTTTAACTGCGGTCTGAAAGCATACCGGATTGAAGTTGTGAAGGGTATTGAGGTATTTGGCGAGATGCACAGATACATTCCTATGCTGGCTAAAGAAGCCGGCTTCAATAATATCGGAGAAAAGGTCGTTGAACACAGGTCAAGAAAATATGGTGTCACCAAATATGGCTTCGACAGATTTATGAAAGGCTATCTCGACCTTCTCACAATAGGATTTATAACACGGTTCGGAAAAAGCCCGATGCACCTCTTCGGATCACTGGGTACCATGATGTTCATGATCGGCGTTGTTATGGCCGGATACCTTGGAATAAGAAAACTTTTCTTTATCCAACACCACATGAGAGCTCCCCTTGTTACAGACAGTCCCTACTTCTTTATAGCGCTTACTGTAATGATCATCGGCTCGATTCTCTTTCTGACAGGCTTCCTGGGAGAGCTTATTAACAGGAACTCATCAGAGAGGAATAAATACCTGATAAAGGAGAAGGTGAATTAAAGGCGGAAGGCGGAAGGCGAAGGGTTCAGGGCGAAGGGCTAAGGGCGCAGGGCTCAGGGCTCAGGGCGGAGGGCGCAGGGCTCAGGGCGCAGGGCGGAGGGCGAAGGGCGAAAGGCGAAGGCTTTGCCAGCCGAAGCTTTAGCGAAGGCTGGGCGTAGAGCGGAGAGCGGAGAGCGTAGAGAGGAGAGCGGAGAGTGTAGAGCGTAGAGAGGAGAGCGTAGAGCGGAGAGCGGAGAGAGGAGAGCGGAGAGAGGAGAATAATCAGAATAACTCCGGGCAACTCCGTGAAAACTCCGTGTTCCTCCGTGTTAAAAAAAAGTTTTCCTGTAAAATCTAATTTAATCTCCAGCTGATTTCCTTAGCTCAATGCATTTGTTATAGACCCCGGTAATCGATTCAGTCATCTTGTCCCAGGTAAATTTTTCCTTTTCGATTCTGACTCCTTCGATGAACTGCTCCTGCCTTCTGTTTTCAAAAAAATCCAGGATAGATTCCGAAATATCTTCAGGCGTTGGAGGAACAACGTACCCGCAAACCCCATCAGTGACAATCTCCTTCAACCCGCCAACCTCCGTAACCAACATTGGTTTATCATAATGAAAAGCTATCTGCGTGACACCGCTCTGGGTGGCGCTTTTATATGGCTGGATAACCAGATCAGCAACTCCGAAATAAAGAGGGACCTCACTATCCTTAATGAAATGATCATGAAAAATAACATCATTTTCCAGATCATATAACTTCACCAACTGTCTGTAGGGCGTATCATCCTCATAGAACTCACCCGCTATTATAAGTTTTAACTTTTTCTTTCTCAACCTCTTGTCAGCAAAGGCCTTAATAAGCAGATCAAGACCTTTATATGCTCTTATAAAACCAAAGAAAAGCAGATAATTGTTTTCACTGCCGAGGTTCAGGGCAGACAAAGCCTGATCCCTGCTCACCGGTATACCGTAATTATCGAACAAGGGGTGAGGACTTAAACTTACAGGGATATCAGGACGAAAGGATAAAAGTTCCTCCTTCACACTGCCTGACATTACGATTGCAGCATCTATACCTCCGGTAAAATACTTTGTAAGCAGCTTGTCCCCGGGTCTTTTTTCATGAGGAATCACATTGTCAAAAATGCAGATCACCAATGTATGGTTATTCGACTTTGCTATTCTTGATATTGTACCGAGGCATGGTCCCATAAAGGGCAGCCAGTATCTTATTAGCAGAATATCAGGTTTTGCCCTTTTTATCTTCAGTCCTGTAGCTATCCAGTTAAGAGGATTTATCGAATTGATCAAACGAGTGATATGGATACCTTCAGGTGGAGTGCTTTCTGTGTATTGTGTCTTCCCGGGAAAAAGAATCCTGGGATATTGCAGTCTGAATGTTATTATTTCGATTTTGTTGCCCTCGTCTGTAAATTGTCTGGCCAGCCTGTCATTGAATGATGCCAGCCCTCCCCTGTAAGGCCAGGCAGGCCCGAGTGAGATTATCTCCGGTTTTATGTAGCTCATGATTACTTATTTTTCTCAGCCCAATCCCTGAGCATTATTATGGCGCTGGAAAGAACACCAGCCTCCCCGCGGAAATCACCTGATCCCCTTGGACTTCCATCTACTCCATACCATTCATAAAACTTATCATTTGCAATAACCCTGTCTATCATTGGCCGGACAGCCACATAAGCCTCTTCAACAAAGCCATTGGCTATAAGTTGTTGTACCATCCTTCCTCCGAACCATGTCCAGTCTCCCCCATTCTGGTAAATATATGGCTTTGATGAGTTTGAATCTTTAATAATCCCTTCAGGATATGGCGGATAAACAGTTAGTCCGATTGATGGAGCGCCTGACAACTTAACATTAGCCTGCATCTGATCATATGAAGATTTTATCTCTTCACCGGATAACAATCCGGCTTCAATGGCGACAGCTGTGCCTCCGTGAAACCATAATGCATTTTCATCGAAATCAGCAGGAAAAGGGGAATCCTTTAAATAGATATGAGGGATGAATTTACCATGTACATTATCCCACAGGTATTTGCGGATATTCTGTTTTGTACTATCCGCCAGCACCTCCCATCTCTGTCTGTCAGCAGCGTTGGTCGAGAAACCGGCCATATCCTTCAGAGCTATAATTAACATTGCATTATCGTAAATATCAACAGACCAGTGTGTCTTTTCATCAATATCAACAACCGCTCCTCCCTCAACCTGTACATCTCCCCAATCCTGGGTTGTAGCTCCGGTCAGTAATCCGTATTTTTCAGAATACCTGTTTTGAAGCAGGTAATCGATCGATTTTGCCAGCCTCTCCCTTACGGTTAAACCTGCAATCTTTTCATCAAGAACCGAATTATCGCCGGTCTTTTTAATGTATTTTCCAATTGCCTGTATCAAAGAAGTTTCCTGGTCAGTCTCAACAGTATTTTTAAAACCCACATGTGTTGTATCGTCGGGCGAAGAATAAATATTCGGATCCTCCCAGCTGACATGTCCTTTAAGAACATAACCGTCTACAATCTCATAGTTTGGCTGCTGGAGCCTGAGAAATGTCAGAAGGTTCTCCCGGATGATACTTTTATCGAAAACATCACAAGATGTTTCAATAAATGTATTAAAATCGCGTATCCAAACCTGAGGATAGCCATCCCCTGCAGTAAAACCTTTTTTTAAAAGCGCTGAAGCCTTATAATACACGGTGTCGAGTGATTTATCGGCGAGTATCCTGTCTGCCAGCTCTTTATTCTTACTCACATTACCTGTGCATGACAGGGTTAAAAGGATAAAAAATGAGATACATATCTTAATAATTATTTTCATAAAGAGATATTTTAAAAATTAATTGTTTTTGCCTGACCTGCTTTTAAGGTAATATCCTGTGATTTCCCGTCGTAATCAAGAGAGCAGTTACCGCCTTTTTCCGATCTTATCCTGGCTTCCAGGAGTTTATTATTTTCCCACTTCATATCAATCACAAATCCTCCCCTTGCACATAGGCCTATCACCTCTCCCCTGTCCCACTCCCTGGGAATTGCCGGTAGCAGGTGTATTACTTTGTTATGTGACTGAAGGAGCATTTCAGCGATACCTGCAGTGCCCCCGAAATTTCCATCTATCTGGAAAGGCGGATGAGTATCAAAAAGATTAGGGAGTGTTGATTTCCTGAGCAGGGCAAGGAGGTTCTCATAAGCTTTTGTCCCATTCTGCAAACGTGCAAACAGGCTTACTATCCAGGCTCTGCTCCAGCCTGTATGACCGCCTCCGAATGATAGTCTTCTTTCAATTGTGGCTTCAGCTGCCCTGTAAAGGTCCGGAGTCTCTGCAGTGAACTGAGAAAGCGGGTACAAGCCCAGCAGATGAGACATGTGACGGTGGCCGGGTTCCGGTTCATCATAATCGTTTATCCACTCCTGTATAACCCCTTTTGAATTAATACGGACAGGAGGAAGCCGCTTTTTCACCTCCTTCAGCTTATCTGAAAATGCATTGTCGGTATTAAGAATGGCTGCTGCCTCAATGCAATTATCAAAAAGAGCATTCACAACTTCAACATCGGTTGTTGCAGCATATGTCAGTGCTGAAACTTCGCCAGTCTTGCTATCCCTGAAATTGTTTTCAGGCGAGTGGGAAGGATTTGTTACAAGGTAACCTTCGGGTGATTCAACAAGAAACCCAAGAACAAATTCTGCTGTACCTTTCATCAGAGGATAGGCTTTATCTCTCAGGAAGGAGGTATCTCCGCTGAACAGGTAGTGTTCATAGACCGGGAAAGTCATCCATGGACCGTTCATCGGTGTTATTCCCCATACTCCGTCTGCAACGCCTGTGCGTCCGAACGGATCAGTCAGATGGTGTATAGTCCAGCCCTCTGCGCCATACATCTCACGTGCAGTCACTGTTCCCGGGACAACCAGCTTTTCCATAAATGAGACAAGTTTTTCTGAAGTCTCCGGCAGGTTACACACCTCTGCCGGCCAATAATTCATCTGCAGGTTTATATTAGTATGGAAGTCTGCGTTCCATGGCGCATTCATCTCCCTGTTCCATATTCCCTGAAGATTGGCTGGCAACACAGCAGGATTACGGGAGGAGGACATAAGCAGGTACCTGCCATATTGAAAATAAAGAGCTGCGAGGCCATTATCCGTACCACCGTTTTTTACTGCGGTCAAACGCTCGTCGGTAGGCTTAGATGTCAGGGTATCGGTTCCAAATGACAGGCTGACACGGTCAAACATCTTCTGATACTCGTCAAGATGGCTCTGTCTCAGATGTTCTGAGGTTTTCCCTTCAGTCTTATCCAGGATAGTATTACAGTTTGCTTCGGGGTCAACTGACCGGTCAAAGTCAAGCAGATTAATATTATAATCTGTTGCGGCTGTCAGCCTTGCAAAAATCTCAACAGCCTGTTTTACTGTGATAACATCATCACTGGCAGCAATTGTTCCGCCTTCCGATGAAACTCTCAGTTCACCTGCAAACTTCATATGAGCACCTCCCGGACCCGACTTCGGGTCATCCAGATCAATGATTTGTCCTGTTAACCTAAGCTTGCTATTTCCCTCTGCTTTAATAATGGCATCCCTTGACCTGGTCATTTTAAAGGAAGCCGAGAGGGGCAATCCGTCGGGAGAGAAAATCCTGACAACAATAATGTTATCCGGAGATGATGCAAAAACTTCCTCAGTTATCTTCTTCCCGCCAATTGTAAACTGAGTCATTGCGATACCGGTAGAAAGGTCCAGTTCCCTGTAATAGTTTTCGGGTGTGCTGCTCCAGTCATAGTCAATGGAGAGATCTCCAAGCGGCTGATATGACCTTATGTTTGGGGGTGTTCCTAGTAAATTCTCATCAGCAAGCTTCAAGGCATCCTTATACCTGCTTTCGAAGAGTGCCTTCTGCAGCAATGGCAGAGCTTTGAGAGCGCTGGGATTATTGTTATTAATTTTACTGCCGGCCCAGATGCTTTCTTCATTAAGCTGGAGCTTTTCATGCAGAGGATCTCCGAATACCATGGCTCCAATACGACCGTTTCCCACAGGCATGGCCTCTTCCCAGGCTATTGCCGGCTGCCTGTACCAGAGTTTCAGATTTCCCTCATTCTTCTGTTGGTCTCCTTCACAACCAGAAAGAAACAGGGAGAACATTATCAATAATACAGCTGCTGTTATTTGCTTCATATCTCAGTCTATTTTAAGAGTGGAAGCAAGATAGGAATATTACTTCTTTTTTGAAAAGAATTAAAAATGATGAATTCAGATAAAGGAAATTCAGTCTTTGAGATAATCCATCAGGTAGTCAAAATTCTTTGTCAGTTTCCCCCCTGACAGGATTGTTGCCCTTTTAATCATATTGCTTTCCGTTCCCGTAAAAAGGTCGTGGAGGACATTCTCCATCAGCATGATGCCAAAACTGTGAGATGCATCGCGGGGCAGTTCGCCCGGCAGATTATCTATTGACATTGTTGTGATATTTTTAAGGCTCGTAAAAGATGTTTCTTCTGTTTCAAGATAGGGGTTGAAGCCATAGAAAGGGTCTGCAATAGTAGTCGCTCTGATAGTGGAAGGTATCGGACCATTGACATCGCAGCTTATATCAGCTATAACGGATATTCTGAATCCGGGATCTCGCATATCCTCCTTTGTAAAGAATACCGGAGAGCGGGGGTCCCAGTAATGTCCGGTGATCAGAATATCTGTTAATCGGGTATAAGGAATAAAAGCTGATTCGTATTCCTCAGGGTGCATTCTGAAATGATCGAAGCTGAACTCTTTTCCTGATCTGTGTTTTGTATAGTGCTGAGGTCCGATCTGGCAGAAAACGGGAACTTCAAATTCCCTGTTGAGATAATCTTCCGGAGAGACCTGTACTACATTTGCAATACTGAGAGTCTCTATTGCACCGTTTGCGACACGACCTTCTCCTGTAAGAAGAATTTTCAGTCCGGGTTTAAGTTCAATGAGTCTTAATCCTGCCCACATCTCATCAAGATCGTGGCACTGGTAGGCTGGTTTGAGCTTGAATCTGTTGGTTTTGATACCTCTTGCCCTTATTCCGTTATATGCTCCCACAATGCCTGCATGACGACCGAAGGCAACAACCCGCTGCCCTCTGTCGGTGGTAAGGTATTCATAATCTATCAGGCTGAGTTTTTCCTGTGTCATTGCCCTGAACATATCTATATTATGTGGCTGTTTCTTAGCTACATGAGCAAAGAAAAGGTATGTCTTCCCGGGGATAAATGTTCGTTTATCCACCTCCTTGACTCCCATAAGAATATCACAATCCCTGAGATCTTCTTTAAGGGGGATATTCAGGTATTCATATTCCTCATTCGAGTAGCATCTGTAATCACTTGGCTGGATGAAGAATTGCAATTCGGGATATGTTTCCTCAAGCGCGATTATCTGCGGAGGAGTAAGAGGGACCCTTCTGTCAGGCGGGTTTCGTGTTTCACGCAGAATTCCAATTTTAATTTTACTAATCATAATCAGGAGCAATTATCGACTTCTTGTGAAGATACAAATTTAAGTCAGTTTAGCTTTAAAGTCTCTTGGTACTTTTTTTCGTTGAATATAATCCTTCCGACTTCCGACTTCGAACTTCGGACTTCGGACTTCGGACTTTTTTTGTATCTTTGCAATTCATATCATCCGGGGCTGACCTGGTTTTGACAGCATGAGGGGTGGTATGTAAGCATGCAGTGTGTGGTGGCGCGTCACTTGAACAGTGTCACAAACCAATAAAAGGCGAAAACAATTACGCTCTCGCAGCATAAGCGAATAACAGTAGCTTAGGCACTTTTTGCCGAAAGGCAAGATCTCTCAGCACATGTGTTGGGACGAGACGCTTCCCGGGCGGTCAAGCCCTGATCCAACCCGATACGGAGGCGCACGCAATCCGGGGCTAGTCTGAAGGTTGTTCCGACCCGATGGCGAAACAAACAGGAAATAAGGACAGGTTAGGTTGTTCTGCAGCTGACAGGTCACGAAAACCAAGCAGGAATAAGCATGTAGAAAGCATATGGTTCCCATGTATGGACGCGGGTTCGACTCCCGCCAGCTCCACGATCAAGCAGAAAACAACCACCCCCGACAGGGGGTTTTTGTTTTTCAGATGCCGCTGCAAGCTCGCTTGCAAAAGGCAGATGAAAAACAAAAAAAACCATGCGCAGCATGGTGGTTGTTTTCTATTTGCAGGACTGGAACTAAGGGACGGTGAGCGCAGCGAACACCCTCGCCACTCAGAAATCGGTTGTTTTCTATTTACAGGACTGGAACTAAGGGACGGTGAGCGCAGCCTTCATCCGAGACGAAAATTTACTACGAGAACTGAGCTTGCAAAACCACAAAAACCAGCCTTACGCATGTGCCGTTGTCAGCGGTTCGTTGTTTTTCTTCAGTTAAATTTGCCCGTTATATTTTGCGTCAAAATCTATCATCCATTCAATACCATATTTGTCCCTAAACATACCAAAATAAGAACCCCAGGGACTGTCAGAAATAGGCATTTCAATTATCCCACCTGCTGAAAGTCCGTTAAATAATTTGTCAGCTTCTTCTTTGCTTTCTGCACTAATTGAAATTTTGCTTCTGTTTTCATTCTCATTATGCTTTCCCATAAATTCGGGAGTGTCACTTCCCATTAATACACTGCACTTGCCTATTGGCAAGGCGATATGCATAATTTTTTCAGCTTCTTTTTCAGAAATAGGACTCTCTGGTATTGACATATCTTTGAAACGGCTTATCATTGCGAACTCTCCGCCAAATACTGATTTGTAAAATGTAAATGCTTCTTCTGCATTTCCATTGAAGTGGATGTAAGGATTTATTTGTGCCATTTTCTTATATTTTTTGAGTCGTTAGAATTAATTCACTTTACATGTTTGGTTGCTCAGTTGG
The DNA here is from genome assembly GCA_016715075.1 of Bacteroidales bacterium. Taxonomy (GTDB): domain Bacteria; phylum Bacteroidota; class Bacteroidia; order Bacteroidales; family VadinHA17; genus LD21. The sequence continues at coordinate 85,610 of JADKBK010000005.1, read as the reverse complement.
AAATTTCGTAAGGTCCATATAGAAAACTTCCCAGGTGTGCCCATCAAAATCTTCGATAGTTCTTTGTTGCATAAAGCCATAATCTTTCATTTCGGTTGGCTCTGTTCCTCCTGCATCAAGTCCTTTGCTTAGAATACTGTTGACTTCTTCAACGCTTTCCACTGACAAGGAAAAAAGTCCTGCTAAATTTGATTTTGTATCTGCAATTGGTTTAGTAGCAAAAGATGCAAATTTTTCGTGCGTCATAATCATCACAAAAATGTTTTCACTCCAAACCATACATTTTCCTGAGTCGTCTGAAAATTGCGGATTGTTTGAAAATCCTAATGCAGTATAGAAGTCCATTGATTTTTTAAGGTCTTTTACTGCTAAATTTATAAAAATTTGTTTTGCCATATTTTTATGAATTATTTGTCATAGTTAATTCGGGTTTTGCTTTTTTTGTTTGTCGGTGAATGTCGTTTTACAATTACCGCTAACATCTAAATAACAAAAATGAAACATTTATTCGCTAAAAAAGTTCAGTAATCGCAACAGGTTGTGCTCAATATTTACAATCAATTTAATATCTTTTAATTTCAATTTTATAACACCATTGAAGCAATCTATATCCAATAATTGATATAGCCCGAAACCATTCTTAATAACTGCAAGACGGGTAATGACGTGCAGGGCCGGATCGCAAACCGTCTATTTATAAAGAAAAACCGTAATTTTTTGCAACGTTCCGACACCTGAATAATAAATAATCCCTACCTTGGATACGAAAGTTACTTTAAATCATCTCAAATGAAGTCTAAAATGGTTCTGACACTATCCGGACTCATTTTATTTGCTGTATCGAATATCAGGGCTCAGGACTTCAGATTTGGAATTCTGACCGGTTTTAACATTACAAGTACCTATATTTCAGAATATACAATAGACAATTTTAAATATGAAGGCGACCAGCTTGATCCGATGGCTGCATTCAACATAAACGGAGTATTTGAATATAAGAGTCCATTCTTTTTGGGATTTTCTGTCGAACCCGGATTTATCAGAAAAGGAGGATTAAATCATATCGATTACGAGGGTAAATTCCAGTTCAACTATATCGAATTGCCCATTCTGATTGATTTCTATATATCAAAAAGGTTATTTGTATCAGCCGGACCAGGGATCAGTTACCTGGTGAAAGAGAAGTATAAACATAAAAGCAATTCATTCGATATTCCGGTATCCGGAAATAAAACAGAGATATCCGGACTGATAGGTATTAATTATAACATTATTAAAAATATAGATATAGGGTTAAGATATAATCAGGGACGTGCCTCATATACAAAAAAAGTCTTGCTCGATTCCGGAGCTACTTTATTTTCTGTGGATACCAAAGAGATCCATCATTCATTTCAGTTACTTGTAAGATTTAAAATATAGATCTTCCCTTCATGGCCATAAAGAGTGATAGTCAGAGACTGGATGAAAAGAAGGACTGGATATTACACCTGTTTTTTCAAATTCCATCCATCTACTACATCCACCTGTTTTTTTGCAAGGTAAATGTTCGATATGCCTTTACCTGCAACATAAGCAATAGAAGCAGCGACCACACCGACAAGGTTCAGAAATACCACACACACAAGTAAAACCGCAATAATACTGATAAGCTCAATTGCTGTTGAGATTGACATCGGGCCTGTGTTACCGTTTATTATAAGACACGATCTCTGGAAGTTAAGATACACGGTAAGCGCCGGCAGGAGGATCATTATTTTTAACGGAAGATATGACAAATCGGCAAGCTCTTTACTCAGGCCGGAGATGTTTATAAACCAGAAATCAGCAAGAGGGGTGAAAGCCAGCACTGTAATCATAACAGTAACCAGCAAACCAAGGTATACTGCAAAATCTCTTAAAATCCAGTAATTCTGCTTTTCCTTTCCTATCAGTGCAATATTCGCCTCCTGATATGATAATCCCAGGCTTCTGAAAATAAATACCAGCGAACTCACAACAGGAAGGACAGCCAGCGACTCCACAGCCATATAGCTCCTGCCAAGGAAAAATGTAACAAAGGGATGAACACCCAGAGATAATACTGAGGTCAGAGCGAGAGGATAATAGAACCTTGCAATTGATCTTAATTTAAGATTTCCATTCTCCTTATCTTCCTTAAGAAGCAGTGTCTTAAGGGTTTTTGAAACCATAAGCCTGGTGGCTATCGCTTCACATAAGACTGCCAGTGACATTGCTCCGGCTCCTACGTATGCTCCTTTCACCCCTGCAGTATAAAGAAGCAATCCTGTTATCACAATTACAGACAGCCTCACGAGTGTCCCATAGGTTACACGTCTTGTAAGATTATTCCTGATAAGGATGCCCTGGTAGAACCGCCTGTATCCAATTGACGCAGCCCAGGGAAGAAAAACAAGAAGGGCAATATGGGCAAGTCTGGCAATATCCTCAGGCACTTCCATGAGACCGATAACAATAAATCTGAATACCGGAGGAATCAGCATAATAATCTGCATAGTAGTGATTACCGCGTTCAGAATATCGGTAAATTTTTTCAGCTTCTTATAGGAGTGTCGTCCTGTGACAAGGGCTGTGGAAGCGCTCATCAGCATTATTATGGGAGATTCAATGATCATGGCGAACGATCCTGCGATGCCAAAGGCAGCAAGATTGAATTTTGCATCATTCAACCGGGCGATAAATGCGATGAGGATCGGCTGCTCAAGTGCCATCATCAGCCAGGTAAGTGCAAGCGGACTCCAGAAACGAAAAATCGTCCGGCTTGTAAGCCTCTCAGTTATATCCACCTTTTATAAAAACCGCAAATATAGACATTTTTGAGGAAGAGGGACAAAAGACCGAGTGAGGGTGAGTGTAAGTGAGACATGGCAAAATAAACATCATAGCCAGTATGGCAATTACTGATTTTAAGCGTTAATCAGAAAGACCTTGACCGCTTAAAAACGTTATTTTCGAATTTAAATTCGCTTACCTTGTAAGTAACCAAATAATCATTCTCAATCTGATATTCCCAGTATCCATAATTTCCAGGGGAGGCGGAGGTCGACTTTAAATAAATTTTATCACCGATAGCAAATTCACATGTCTTACCGTATGCAGATATCCTGCCAAAAGTGCTGTAAATCGTAGTTTTAATCCAGATAAGATCTTTGCCTCCAACTACCTCTGGTCCGGTGTGGCGATAATCCAGAAAATCACCGATATATTTTCTTGTGCTGTATAATTCATCTTCTTTAGGAAAAGGAGAGGATTTTTTCGATGTACCGCATGAAATGACTAAACACATTAATGCCAATAATATAACCTTATTCATATTAGTGTCATTCTTTTATTTAGCCACTGGTTCTTTCGAAAAAAGAATATTGCCATCCCGGTCCGGGTAACCGGATCTCAATTTCAAAAAAAGCAGAGATTTAATTGCATTCATTTTCATGTAACCACTGACGTTAGGCTTTTGCTCTGTTTTTATTCCGATAATATCTTTCCAATTTAATTGAATTAATCCGATAAAATGTTCTCACTGCCAGATTTTTTAATTCAACCTTTAACAAATCTGAATAATTACCAAGAAATATTATTCATAAATAATTGTCAAAATGAATGCCAAAGATAGAGTTCAGAAATATTTCTTCCAAAGGTCATATTCCCATTTATGTGAAAATAAGAAATGATAACTGTTTTTTAATCCTTATTTTTATATACAAGCACCTTATCGATCCTGTTCCCGTCAATATCTACGATTTCAATTGTATATCCTGAATACTCAAATTTATCCCCAACCTGAGGAATTTTCCCAATGCTGTCAAAAACAAATCCGGCTACTGTTGAATAGTCGATTTTTCCAAAATCAATTACAAAGCCCTCAATTATTCCGTCAAGTACTTCAACCGGTGCATCTCCACTTACCAAAACCGATTTATCATTCCTGATAAAAATATCCGGCTCATCTGATTCTCCTTCCTCAGGCATCTCTCCGATTAAATTTTCCATTATATCATGCAAAGTGATTATTCCCTCGAATGTGCCATATTCGTTCACCACTATGCAAAAATATGATTGCTTCAGTCTGAATAGTTTCAGAACTCTTCGGGCCGGGGCATTCTCAGGTACAATTAAGGGAGGAATTATTAAATCAGGAATCTTTATTGCTTCTCCGGCATTGAAGGCAAAAAGATAATCCTTTACAGAGAGTATTCCGACAAAATTATCCAGTCCATCGTTACAGCAAATTATTTTACTGTGCCGTGATCCCAGGACAACAGATCTTACATCTTCCTCAGTTCCTTTCAAATCTACCCATTCGACATCAACCCGATGAGTCATAATATGCTTTGCTTTTTTATCTGCAAAGTAGAATACTTTTTCATGAATCAGGTTTTGTTCCTTTTCTATCACTCCCTGATGAGAAGCAATTTTAATCATCTGCCTTAATTCCGCCTCAGTTAAGCGTTCAGTCTTTTTTTCTATCCCGATCAGATTGTTAAACAGATTTGTTGACAGAGATAGTAGTTTAACGAAGGGATAGAATAATTTGCTGAAATATAAAATAACCGGGGCAATTTTGACAGCAATTTTCTCAGGATTGCTTAATGCAATTGTTTTTGGCACCAGTTCACCCAAAACAATTGAAAAATAAGTTATTATCACAATCGTTACACCAAGAGCGATTTCATTAGCTGAGGATTCCAGGAAATCGATTTTTTGAAAGAGAGGGGCTATATCTTCAGCAATATTCAATCCTCCATATACACCTGTTACAATCCCTATCAAAGTTATCCCAACCTGAACCGCTGAAAGAAAATTCTCTGATTTTTCGAGTAGTTTCAAAGCAGTTTTGGCACCCCGTTTCCTGTCGATCTTCATCTGTTCAAGTCTTGACTTCTTACTTGATATAAGAGCAATTTCGGAGAGTGCAAAAAAACCATTAAGTAAAATCAGTATCCCGACAACAAGTAATTCCATATCATTTGTATTATATTCCTCTTCACAGCTTTCTTCGAATTCTCCAACGTTACGTTGTGAAGTGTATGCTTTATCACAAAGATAATAGTTCTCATACTGTTATTTGAGCTATATTTGATTTGATTAATAAAGGTTTACCCAAATTTTATATATTCGCCTTTACTGGATAAAACCGAAGAATTATATGAACTCCAACACTCGCCCCCTGCTCACTCTTTTCTTTATTGCCTCACTTTTTGGATGTAAGCAGCCAGAACGCCTGGCTCAGAACTGGACTGGATTCAGAGGTGCCAATTTGAACGGTATCGCAGAAAAGGGTAATATCCCCCTGAAATGGGATGAATCAGCCATAAAGTGGAAAACTGAGATTCATGATAATGGCTATTCATCACCTGTAGTATTTGAGGACCAGATTTGGATAACAACAGCAAAAGCAGATGGTAAAGAAGTATATGCAGTCTGTGCTGACTATAAATCAGGAAAAATAATTTATGATATAAAGGTTTTTACTCCTGAGGAAGTAGAAGGGCGTCATACTGTAAACATATGCCACTCCGACTCCATGTATCGAAAAAGGTTTTGTGTACGTTCATTACGGAAGCATAGGGACAGCCTGTATTAATACATCAGACGGATCGGTTATATGGAAGCAGACCGGGTTGAAGTGCAACCAGGTGCATGCTGCAGGCTCGTCTCCAATAATTTATAAGAACCTGGTCATCCTTCATTTTGAAGGAATAGATAACAGGTATATTACGGCTCTTAATAAAAGTACGGGAGATGTTGTATGGAAAAGAGAGAGACCACTGGAGCCATATGAACACCTGCCGACTTATGGAAAACCGGCATTTATTACTCCGATAATAATAAACGTAAAAGGGCGTGATATGCTGATATCCAATGGATCCGCCATTTGTCAGGCCTTAGATCCGATTACCGGTAAGGAAATATGGAGAATTGTGGATGGAGCTGAAACCACAATAGCAATGCCATTCACAGAAAATGGAGTACTATACTGGTACACCGGATTTAATGTTGCTGAAGATGGCAAACCGTATACTGATCTGCTGGCAGTTAATCCTGATGGTGCAGGTGATATAGCAGGTACAAATATCATCTGGAAGAAGAAAGATGAAACATCCGATAACCAGATGCTTTCGCCTCTGATTAAAGATGGTCTGATATATACAGTCACAACCAGAAATATCATGATGTGTATTGATGCTGGCACCGGAGAAGAAATATGGTCAAGGCGTGTGACCGCCCATTATAATGCTTCACCGGTATATATTGACGGTAATATCTGGTTTTTTTCAGTAAAGGGTGAAGTGCTTGTGTTAAAGGCCGGCCGTCAATATGAAGTTATCTCTCAGAACACAATGGATTCAGGGATATGGGCAACACCGGCAATATTAAGGAACTCAATGATAATGAGAACACAAAAATACCTTTACAGGATTGGAGGAGAATAGACCTGATTTTTGGACCGGCTCGAATCCATTCAGGAATTTGTCACACATTAATAAGAGTTGCAAACAGGATTTAACAATTAAACTCCCTGCCACTTTAAGGTTGTTATTGAATGAGCCTTAAATTTTTGAATTACCATTTTATTTCTCCAGGATATCTTGCAGTCGGTTTCATCACCATTGTTAATCACATTAAGTACAATGCTGCCATCTTTATTCTGAAAACCAACGAAATTAAACTGCGATGACCCGCCTGTACAATCAATACGGTGCGCACCGGGTCTGACGAATTTACTGAAGTGGGCCAGATAGTAATACAGGCCTGTATAAGTAACTTCTTTTGTATTCCGGTCAATAATAACCACAGGATGCTGGTGATTGTTATCAGGATCTCCGTGCTCAGGTGAAGTTAACCATGGACCGCCTTCCTGATCAAGGATCATGTTCCAGTAAATCCAGCCCGAAACATAGTTCTTCAAATCATTTATTATCATGTTTCCCCAATATTCGCCATCTGAAAACTCATATACAGGCATTTTAACATAACAGATCTCTGTCATCCAGATTGGAAAGTCAGGATACTTTTCATGCAGATCAGTAAGGGAGCTGTACTTGTCCCAGTCGTAACCATGAACGGCAAGCTTATTAATATATTTATTTGTTTCAGCATCATCCAATACTACAGGAAATGCCTCTATTCCGCTGTAACGGAAACAGGTTTCACCCAGGATAATCCTGGTATCCAGCTTGCTTTTTTGTAAACAGGGGATGAGGAAATATTTTAAAATATCTCTCATTTCTTTATAAGTAACGCTCGAGTAGCCATGATCAGGACAAGTATCACATACCGACTCGTTAAAAAGAACCAGATAGTCAACACTCACGCCGTTGTAGGCATAGGACTGCAAATATTTGATATAATAATCTGCCAAAGCAGCATAGTATTGGGGTTTGATATTCTTTTCTTCCTTTTTTTGCATCCCATAGTACATCCAATCGGGTGCAAAGTCCATCGGAGATTCGATTTGGAACTTCCCGTAAGCGGATGCCTTTTTGATAAAAGTGATCAGACCATTTGGTCCCAGATCTCTTTCAATTGTAAAATGTTCCATAAGGGTGTCATCCGGTGTATCGTTGTAACTGTACCATGGACCTGCAGAGGCGAAATCACAGGCTGCTATCGGAGATTTCATCAGTGTGTAACCGGCACCTGAATCCGGATCAAATAACATTTTGAAAACGGAATTCTGCGTTTCAGAATCAAGAGAATTAAGACAGATCATTCCTGCTTCGTTAAAAGATGCGCCGAAGCCGTCAATTGTCTGAAAATGCATGCTATCATCAATATTTATTTCAGGAAGAATGGATTTTTTTTCTGCGGTAAATCTCAAATCATCCTTGATTGCCAGCCTGTCGCCATCCTGTGATGATGAATATACTGATACGGCAGTACCATTTACTCTCCGGCACTGAACATTAACAAATATTATACTTGCCACCAAAGCAGGCATGAGCAGCCAGTAAAACTCACAGCTGTTTTTTTCCCTCATTTTGTAACTTTTTTAAAAATTTAAAAGGAATAGATACTAATACTTGCCAAAAACTGCTTTTATAGCCTTCAGATAACCGTCTCCGTATTTCTTCTCCGGCAGTAAATAACTGCCTTCAGTCCATTCATTCCAGGAATTAATAACCAAAATCTTATGCCGGGGATTATACTTGTCTAAAAATGATTTAGCCTCAGTTAATTGCTTCTGAAATGATGCAGGGGTATTTCCGGTAAAAACAGGGGTCCAAGGATAATCTTTCTTCTCAAATTTATCACTCTGCATACAACGGGGGCTTGCATCCCACCCCATTGATACATTCGGAGTGTATAAAACATCCGGATATGCCGAAGTGAATTCTTTCCAATACTCTTTCGCTGACTCAAATGCTTTTTCCACGGGGACAGTTGGAAAACCGTCACTATTTACGTTGGTATAATGGTGTATGTAGCAATAGGTTGATACGCTTTCAGGGGCCAGAGCTTTTACCATAGCTTTGGCGTTCAGGGGTGCATCCGGTCCAGTTATGGTCTTGACCAGTTCATCATTTACCATCCAGCTCATAATATTGAAATGCACACCTGGAAAACCCGCCTTCTTCGCTTTCGCATCAAGAAGCTGAATTGCTTTTTCGGCTTCCTCAATACCGCCTAATCCATTTATGAATGTAATAATTTCATATATTGAAAAATAAGGCTTGCCATCTATCAGCCAATAATTGGGTTGCGTAAAGTACTTTTCAACAATATATGTAGAGATGGTATCCCAAAGAGCCTGAGAAACTTCTCCTTCTGTAAGTTTTACACGGTTATTGTCGTAAGTGGCCGGCTGAATATTCAACCAGTCATGGTTTGCCCACATTAACGCAAATTTCAACCTGTTGCGATTAGGTGCTTTCAGGAAACCTTCTTCTAATCCCTCCTGCAAATATTGCCCGGTGTTGGAATACCAGTACCAATCATAGATAAAACAATCAATACCATTGTCAGCAGCGAGGTCAATTTCCTTGGCAGCCCATTCAGGGTTTGCTTCATTAAAATATCCCCATACCGGCACTTTTGGCTGTTCATGACCTGCAAATCTAGGTCTGGCAGCTTTAACCACGTCCCATTCAGTCCAGCCTTTCCCATGCCACCTTGAATTGATACTATCAGGATGATAATTCGGGAAATAATAAACTGCTACTTCATATTCCCTGCTTTTATCCGGATTTGACTTACTCTTTTGCGAATAAATACCTGTAAAAAATGTAACCAGAATAAAACCGGTGAAAATCACATTTAATTTCATAATACAACATTAAAAATTCCTTTGCGGTTAAAAGGTATCCCAGCCACCCATTAGTATAGCCAAAATAAAAGGTATATGGAAATGGTGAACGTTCACGTATTTCATTTGAGATCTCACAGAATAACTCCACTGGTGCACTCCAGATGGCAATATCGTCATTTATCCGAAGGAAGCGAATCGGAAGCCTTACCATGTTAACGCCGGTATTTGTTGTCCGGGTATAGTTTGCAAAATGGGCTGGCCATCCAAGACCGGCTTTTCTGGGAGTTTCAACAGTTATTGCTCCTGAACTAAGTGAAACCACCCTGGTTGCGGAAGAAATCTTCCGGTTTGCATCAAGGATTTTATCTCCGAGCAAAACACGGAACTCGCCCAGATGCCCCGATTCAGGACTTGGATAAACACTATATATCGGTGCAAGATTTCCTGCAGCGCCATTTATAAAGATCAGTGGAGCACCTATCTTCTCCTCCACGTAAGCCGAAACAATTCCGGGTGCATCCCCACTGATCAGAAGGTTCTCTCCTCCCAATACAGTACCATGTATAGGGTAATTGGCTATCAAAGCCATTACTGTACCGTCTTCCTTTTCAATCCTCAGAAGACCAATTCTTCTGTCAACAGGACCGTCAGGATTGAGCCCGAGAGAGGCTTCTCCGTCAATATCCACAGCCCGTCGGTTAATGTTTGCCTGGGAAAAGCCCCAACCAACTCCGAGCCTTGCAGCTGCCAGCTGTTTCTTAGCTTGCTTTATTCCGTCAATCAGCTTTTGCTCAACAAACGCTGTATAAAAAGAATCAACTTCATGCTGATAACGTTCACCCATGAAAACCTTATCCAGTCCCGCCTTTCCACACTCCGGAGCAGAATGTGTATGGGTTGCAGTCCACCATAGATTCATCGGGCTGATACCAAGCTGTCTGTTTATCTCTGCAGCTACCTTGTCATACTCGGTTGGCGAGATAATGCAAATTTCCGTCGAAACAAGAAAAAACTGATTTGTGCCATCATCAAGGGCTACAATTCTATGATAAATAGAGTCATGAACTCCGGTGGACTTTCTGGCGCTGTAACCAAGGAGATTCTGAGAATTACCGGGGGTTATATTTATCTTAACTACAGATGCCCGGAACTGCTTCCCACCGGCAGAACCATTATTATTCGCCTGCTGACCCGACATGATATTGCAGATCAAAATTATAAGAAGACTCATATAAAGTCTGTTAAATGTCTTTTTCATAACATTGAAATTTACATGAAAAGTAAAGAAATTGTATGAAAGTAAATAATATGCCAATGCGATTCACAGAATAGTCCGAAAATAATTCAACAGGTGATAGTTTCACAATCAATATCACCTTTTTCGGTTTCAAGGGTAACATGATGGATATTTTTTATTTCGAGCTGATGTTTCAGATCATTTTTTATTCTTTGTTCATCCTCGCTGTTTGTATAAGGCTGCATGACCAGATGTGCAGTCAGTGCATTTTCCGTAGTGCTGATTGCCCAGATATGAATATGATGTATCCCCTTCACTCCTTCAATTCCGGTGGCAGTGGCTATTATATCCTCCATGCTGATATATCCTGGGACACCGTCCAGAGACAATCGCAGACTCGATCTGAGCAGCTTCCAGGCACTGATGAGGATAACTATTACAACTACAATACTTATTGTGCTGTCAATCCAGAACCAGTTTGTGAAATAAATAATGATGCCACCGGCTACGATTCCCGCTGAAATGAGGGCATCATTCATTAAATGGAGGTATGCGCTTTTGATATTTATGTCTTTATCCTTGTTGCTCAGAAACATCAGTGCAGTTACGCTGTTGATCACTATACCAACAGCTGCTACAATGGCTATTGTGCTGCCTGATGTCGGATTAGGATTAAAAATCCGGTGAACAGCTTCATACATTATCGCTCCGATTGAAACCAGCAGGAACATTGTATTTAAAAGAGCTACAAGAATTGATGTTTTGCGATAGCCATAAGTATATTTTTCATTTGATCTGATCTTCATCAGCCTGAAAGCAAGTAATGATAGTGCCAGAGCCACTACGTCTGCCAGATTGTGTCCGGCATCCGAAAGCAATGACAGAGAATTTACAACAAGCCCGACAGTCGCCTCTATAACAACAAAAATAAAGTTCAGTGAAATGCCTATTATATAAGCATTATTCACTTTAGTCTGAGATCCTGTCAAACCTTGATGATGTGAATTCTCCATTCCCATATTTTCAAATACTTCAACAATCGCAATAAGCAGTAAGTTCATTTTTTCTCCCACAATGGAGATATCCCTCACATCTCACATCTCACATCTCATATCTCATATCTCATATCTCATATCTCATCTCACTCATCTCATATCTCATATCTCTTCTCTCAAATCCTCCAAAACTTCTCAGTCTCCAGCGCCTCTCTCCCTGATCTTAATCTCGCCCCTGTTCTGAAAGACGGCATTATCGGAGCTCATCTCAACCTCCAGGATGGAACTGCTCCCTTCAGCTACCTGGGCTGTCCGGTTAATGTAAAAGCCATTTGAATCATTAATACGTTTAAGAAATGACTGCTGAGTGAGTTTGTCATTATCAAAGAAGATCTCTGCATTTGTGACCTTCATCCCCGTTATAACAACAGATGATGTAAAAACTACCTCATATTGTCCGGGTTTGGTAATAAATCGACTGAGATCAATTGTAATCCTTCCCGTTTTGTTTTTGAACGATTTAGTATCCCAGGAGCCACATTGCTTCCATTCATTTTCAGTATAAGGATCAGGACTGTAATTATAATCAGCTACATTGTATACAGCAAAAGAGCGTATCAGAGGCCTGGCTGAATATTTCTTTATTTTAAGACGCACTGCTGAGACTTCGACGGTCTGAAACGGTTCTATCTTCATTCTTCCTACGGCACTTCCCTGAGCAAGTAATTTCCATTCACTTCCCTGAAGTCCCTCAATCTGATATTCCCTGATATGATGCCCCTCCCTGTAGTCTTCCATAAGTATCACATGGTTGACCCTGACAGGAGTATTCATCCTGATTTCAAGATCAACACCTGCTGTATCTCTTATAGAAGTCAGTGGTGTATCAAACCTGCGGCTAATCTCTTTCCCGAATTCGGAATACAGTTTTACATCTGCTGAAGGGATTAAACCTGTGGTATCAGGGGTGGAGTTGAGCAATAATACACCTCCGTATCCTGCTGATTTATAATAGATACCCATCAGCTCACCAAGGCTGCGCCTCTTTTTCTCATTCTCAGGCGACCAGAACCAGTTATGGTTGTAGAGCGTTACATCTGCTTCCAGCGGGGCCCAGGCGTCCCCATCCGGATCATCGTCGTACTGGGTCGATATACCTGAATCAAGAGCGCTTTTCTTCAATGTATTCCATGCCGGATAAAACAATTTCCCAGACTCTGTGCCCGGCCATCGCAGGCTGGCTTTGGGACCCTGAAGGATTACAGAACCTGAGGCGTATTTATCAAGAATATCATTTACATCAATTATGCAGCTGCCGTCGAACCACACTTCGGTAATATGGCCGTATTCTGACAGGACTTCGGTCAGCTGCTGCCTGAAAACCCTGTTATAACCCTCCTGCCTTGACGGATCGGCTGTCCTTCCTCCGCTGCCTATTCCGGCACCCCAGGTATCATCACCAGGGTAAACATATATGCCAAGATTAAGCCCATATTTTCTGCATGATTCTGAAAGCTCTCTGAGCACATCTCCCCTGCCCCCTTTATACGGGGTATTACGTATACTATATTCCGACGTCTGTGTCTGCCACCAGCAGAATCCACCCGTATGTTTCGCCACATAGAGGATTTCCCTGGCTCCCCATGATTTTGCTGTCTCACACCACTGGTCAGTATTCAACCTCGCAGGGTTTATTCCCGATAGCGGAGTCGTATGGTTGTCATATTCCCTACCCTGCCATGTACATGGATCCAGACATACGAACATTATCCTCTCCTGCTCATGCCACAGATATTGCGTTTTTGATGGTCTGGAAGGATCCTGGATAGCGTATAAAGAGCGAGTCCCGGAGAAAATTATCAATGACAGGACAGAAATTGTCATCATGCACTTTATGAATACTTTCATCGGATTATTATTGATGGTAGAATGTTAAAACCATTTCAAATATAATGAATCCCTGAATTGTCTTAAAAAAAAACTTCACAGCCGTGTCGTTTTACAGACAGACTGTGAAGCCAGGTAAACCGGACAAAAGACTCTTAGTGTGTATAAATATTTTGATCATCCCTGTAACCTGCCGCTGTTTTGTACCAGTCGAGATACAAAGTACCGCCTGACTGTGCCCATTCAAAGAATTTCAGATGGGCCTTCGTTATTGAAACTTTTTCTACAGGGTAATCGAAAGGGCCGGCAATATCAATTGCGAAAGGCAAATTCTGTGCTGTAACATAATAACGGCCGGAACCAGGTTTGCTGTCGTCTGCACCGGTAGTAAAAAGTGATGGATCAGCAAGGTCCGTGGGACTATTATCTATTAGATGCTCTTCTCTCGATCTGTCGCCGCCAATCATTATAAATGAATTATAGGGAGGAACACCCAGATCACTCATATTAAGCGGCTTGGTAAGATCAATGGTGACCACCATTGTATCCGGAGTAACATATTCAGCGTCCATTGTTGTATTCACTCCAATTATCTTACCACCTGGATAAGGTAATTCATTGAATGCATCATCGAAAAATAAAACAGTGGCTTTTGACTGACCTGCCTCAGTGCCATTAGGGTTTTCACCGGACAGAGATCTCCTTACATCATTACCTTTCACCCCTGAAATATACTCAGGACCTACCGGCAACTGTAAACCGAATCCGCTGTGATAATTGGCGCCCAGAGCCTTAACTATAACACTTGCTTCTACCGAGACAACCATATTATTAGCATTGGTTATCCTGTTGAAGTTATAATCGAGAACCATATCATTAAGGTCATAATCGCCACTTTCAGGCCATGAATCTTCAAAAGCCAGTGTACCAACACTCCCTTTGGAAGGATAGTAGTTGTTGAAAGCTTTCTCCGGATCTTTAGGATAATCATCAAAAACATCAGTAATACCATCATTATCTGCATCGTGTGTTGCATATTCCGTAACAATAACATTTTCAGGATTCACTGCCTTGACAGGGTTTGCGGTCACATAGAATATTGCGTCATTGAAATCATCATCAGCTCCTCCGCCAGAGTTACGGATTTTCTCCTCGAATGAAAGCAGGTATCTTCCTCTCCCGGAATCATTAAGAAGCACTGCGTGATTTCTCAGGGCAACATCTTTCTCCGGATTCAGCATCTTGTCGGTATAGAACGTGTTAATCCCTTTAGAAAGTGACTTGCCATTCCATCCATTCGTTATCATGGCAAAGCCTATACCTGTTCCCTTAGGAAAGGATCCGAGGAAAACTTTATTTCCCGAAACAAGACCTCCGTTATGGCCGGAAAATCTGATATTCGGGAATACTATAAAAAGTGTATCGATATCAGTGGCCAGAACAGGTGGTTTGCCTTCCCTGAATTTGTAAAAAGCCAGGGTATTAGACGTTCCTGATCCTTCACTGACAAACGTCATCCATAAGTCTGATGCAGAATTAAGGATTATATCAGACTGATTTGAATCAAAGAAATACTGGGGATGGGTTGAAGGAAGAGATATCTTTTCAGGAAGCAGGTTATTTAAATCTGTCAGAAAGGAAACATCAATAATATCATCAGGCTTGACAAGTTCAGTAGGAACTCCTAAAGTAGTGTATGGACCTAATGGCTGAAAAACAGTAGTTCCTTTACCAAGAGACATCGCAGTTTTTACTTCCTGACCTTTGAGCCCCGAATTAACCAGCTTCCCACCGAAGACACAACCTGCAGTACCTGCTTCTATAGGAATTTCCTGTAACGTTAAGAACCCTATAGACTTTGTGCCCACTGACAGCGAATCTGCATCAGCCGGTAACTTTAGCTCAGTTGCGAGAATTCCGTTTTTGTCTGTTACCCCGCTCATTATCAACAGTCCACCCTTGTCAGGATTAGAAGTATATACGTCAAATCTGATTCCGGGTACAGCTCCTCCGACGTTATCCAGAGCTGCTATTTCCAGCTTTACCAACTTGGTAGTTCTGAATTTAAAAGTCGGACTGACATCCATATTCAGCACATTTGTGTTTTTTGAAGAAAGGTTGTCAAAACTCTTATTACAGGAACCAAGGAAAGGAAGGGATCCAATAAGAAGAAATTCAACTAAATTCTTTTTGATTATGTCTGTTTTCATTTTATTTTTATTTAGACTATTTTTTTTACAATTATCTATTATACTACTACCGTGCCATTATCATAACAGATTCATTATGTGCTATTTAAAAACAAAAGGTTTTACCTGATTGTACAAACATGAGATAATTTGTCTCAGAACTATACACTTCTAACAGAACAGGATTAGGCCTGACAACAAGTTAAACTGCGATGATCTTAAAACAAAGAAGGAATTTCTGTCATTAAAAAAATATTACAACAGGTATAAATAGATATGAATTGGTTAACTTTATACTTGAAATAAGGTAAAACGATCAATGGGGCAATTCACAATTTTCCTTGTTGAGGATGACCCTCTCTATTCTGAATTCCTTTATTACCATCTTACCCTGAATCCTGATTTTCAGGTTGAGTCATTTTCCAATGGGACCGATTGTCTCAATAACCTTTACAAAAATCCTGATATTATTACTATAGATTATAACCTTCCTGATATGTCGGGCAGGGAATTATTTGAAAAACTAATTGCCAGCGGCCAGGGAGGTGCTGTTATAATTATCTCGGGACAAAAGGACATAAATACAGCAATTGAGCTTCTAAAGGACGGGGCTTATGATTATATTGTTAAGGATGAGAATACGGCAGACCGCTTGTGGCATTCAGTAATATTGTTGCGCCAAAATCTTTTTCTCAGGGAGGAGAATAACAGACTGAGGAAAGAGGTCGAAAGAAAATATGACTTTTCCAATGTAATTTTAGGCTCGAGCGGCAGAGTGAAGGAGACTTTCAGTCTGATGGAGAAAGCTGCCGGTTCAAATATCACAGTTTCAATTACAGGAGAGACAGGCACGGGAAAGGAGCTGGTCGCCAAAGCAATTCATTATCATTCAAACAGAAAAAATAATCCATTCGTAGCAGTAAATATGGGAGCTATTCCCAAGGAGTTGATTGAAAGTGAACTCTTCGGATATGAAAAAGGGGCATTTACCGGTGCCTCTGAACGAAAATCCGGCCTTTTTGAGGAGGCAGACACAGGTACAATATTCCTCGATGAGATTGCTGATATGGAACTTCATATGCAGACCAGGCTGCTTAGGGTCCTTCAGGAGAGAGAGGTCAGACGGCTTGGCGGTAAAAAGGATATTAAGATAGATGTAAGAGTTATTACAGCAACAAATAAAGATCTCTCTGATGAAGTTAAGAAGGGCCTCTTCCGGTCGGATCTCTTTTACAGGATAATGGGGTTTCCCATTCACCTTGCTCCGCTCAGAGAAAGAGGAAATGATATTATCCTGCTGTCAAAACATTTTGCGGATACTTTCAGACAGGAGAATCAAAAGACAAAAGCTGTTTTTACTGAAGCAGCCGTTAAAAAACTACTATCTTATCCCTGGCCCGGTAATATCAGGGAACTCAAAACCACTATTGAACTCGCCACAATACTATGCGATGATGATAAGATAGACGCCGCCCATATTAATTTCAGACCTGTCTCCTCAGCTGAAATTATGAAAACCGACGAAATGACACTTAATGATCGCATACTTGAATATGTCAGGGAGTGTCTGATCCGATACAACTTCAACCCGACTATTGCTGCCAAGAAACTTGGTATCAGCAGGGCAACTGTTTACAGGTATATAAAAGATCTTAACCTGTAAAACAATTATAACCAAACAATACTGCTATAATCCACACAATCCCCGAATATTAACAACTTTAATCTGAAACATGTCAAAACACACAGCAATAATTAATGAAATAATCTCCCTGGTTCAGAGCCGGGAATATGCTCTGGTGTCACTGCCTGAAGAGGTAATCACTCACCGCAGGAATTCACAGAACCGGACAATCAAACAGATACTGGGTCACATGATCGATTCAACATCGAATAATATCCACCGGATAGTACATCTCCAGAACCTCCCTTCTCCTCTTGTATATCCGAATTATGCATCAAATGGTAATAATGACCGGTGGATAGTAATACAGGATTACCAGAATGAAGAATGGACAAATATGGTCCAGCTCTGGAAATATTCCCTGCTCCATCTCTGTCATGTGATTGGAAACATTGATGACAGCAAACTGGAAAATGAATGGATTGCCGGTCCTGAACATAATATAACCCTCCGGGATATGGTAATAGATTTCGTAAGACATCTGAAACTGCATCTATCAGAAATAGATGATCTTGTTAACATGCAAGCGCGACTCTGATGGAACAGCTGATTAAGTTTACAGAGGAGCTGATAGCACCCTGCGGAATAAACTGCGGAACATGTTTAGCTTATTTAAGAGATAAAAACAGATGTCACGGATGTCGCCATGCAGATCTGAATATTCCGAAATCAAGGATGAGCTGCAGAATTAAGAACTGTGAGAACCTGGCAAAAACAGAGTCAAAATTATGCATTGATTGCCAGAAATTCCCTTGCACGAGGATGAAGCAGCTGGATAAAAGATACAGGACAAGATACCATACAAGCCTGATAGGGAACCTTGAAACGATAGGGGAAAACGGAATGGAGTCCTTCCTTGCCAATGAGGTAATGAAATGGAGTTGTCCTAACTGCGGGGCAAATCTGAGTATACACAGGGATACTTGCCTGAAATGCAATCATAAATTAAAAAGTGAATTCTTATAGTAATTCTTTTATTTAACCACGGATTACACGGAGAGCACGGAAAGTTTTTAATACATATTCGTATAACTTATATTGAAGTCACTCTTCATACGCTGATTCCAGAAGCCCGGGCCCTAAAAATCTATGAACGTTAACAGCACAGTCCACGATTGTACCAGTTCATTCCCTGTACAGTAGTTCCATATTATTAGTTTTTAGCGAGACGACTAATAGAATTACGATTTTTTATTTTTCCGGGCATAAATTGATTCAGGGTTTTTTTCCGTGCTTACTCCGTGTCCTCCATGTAATCCGTGGTAAAAAAAATCTCCGAGTAATCCATGGTAAAATAAAAGTTCATGCCCGAAAATTTAACAATTCAGATACATTTCAATTCTGATATATTCCGGAGTTTCTTCCAATTCCAAACCGGCAGAAATCACTAAATTTACTCTTACGGATTTTGTAGTATGAATCAAACGAAACCAAAATGGAATTTGAAGGGAAAGTTGTTATAGTTACAGGTTCAGGTAAAGGCATTGGTCGTTGTATTGCTCAAACCTATGCAGCAAAAGGAGCCCTTGTTGTGATCGCTGAGAAAGATACAGCATCTGGCCAAGAGACGGAAAAGCTGATAGTATCTGATGGAGGCAATGCAATATTTATTAAAACTGATGTAACATCTCCGGATGAAATTACTGAAATGGTCAGAAAAACAGCAGAGATGTTCGGTACTATTGATATCCTGATTAATAATACCGGAATATCAAAATGGGAATCGCCCTATGACCTGTCGGTTGATGAGTGGGATAAAGTAATCAACACCAATCTCCGCAGTGCTTTCCTCTGTTCAAGGGAGGCAGCAAAAATAATGAAAATGCATGGTGGCGGCTCTATAGTAAATATCTCATCAACAAGAGCATTTATGTCAGAACCAAACTCGGAAGCTTATGCAGCTGCAAAAGGAGGATTAGTGGCACTAACCCACTCAATGGCAGCATCATTCTCTTGTGACCTGATCCAGGTGAACTGTATCAGCCCTGGCTGGATAGAGACTGGAAATTACAGCCTTATTAAGGAAGCTGATCATCTGCAGCATCTTTCCGGAAGGGTTGGTAAACCAGAGGATGTAGCCAGTGCCTGTCTTTACATTACTGCTGAAGGAAACAATTTCATTAATGGCACCAATATTACAATTGATGGAGGAATGACAAAAAAAATGATTTATGAACCTTAGCTGAAAAAGTTCTTTCTGAAACCATTACACTAGAAAAAACATCCCTGCTTTCAATGATCTTTTTTGGAATAATTTTTGTTGGAGATGTAGAAAGGATTTATTGAAATAATAATAAATTTACCCTATGAAAAAGTTAATTATCATTGCATCGATATCAGCTTTTATATTCTCATGTGAGAAAACCAGCAATTTCCCTACCTATGAGAATATGGATGTTACCAGCGAATTTGTACTTAATAATGCAATTATTATTTCAGAGGGAGACTGTGCAGGTGATCTCCAGGCTCAAACTTATATTTGTTTCGAATCCATTGTGGGTGATTCGCGATGCCCGGAAGGAGTTCAATGTATCTGGCAGGGAAATGCCGAGGCAAAATTTAAATTCGTTAAAACGGACGAAAATCCTGTCTTCTTTAGCTTAAATACTTACCCTGCATTTACCACCGATACAATTATCGGGGAATATAAATTCACTCTCAAGGCAGTAACCCCCTACCCTAATATCAAAAATATTGTCCTTCCGCGTGCCTATAAGGCAGAGATTGAAATAGAAAAAGTGACAGAATAAAATACTGATCCCCGGGTCCGGGAGTATAGATTACCCAGAGAAATTGCCAAAAAAGAATTTGCTATATGGATCAGCCGGTTTCCTGGCAGTAGCTCTTGGCTTTCTTGGCAAGTCCGTTTACCGTGACTTTATCGTGTCAAACCAAATCAACGATTTTGGTATAGAAGGTTTTCTTCCGAGTTATTTTTATGTTGCCGGTTTCTCATTATTATTGATGATACGACCAGTAAGATTTCCTGTTCTAATAATCTCCATTGTGACTCTTGCCTCTCTCCTCTTTGAAATTAAACAATCAGTCTCATCGGGACATATCGATTTTATTGATATTGCGGCATCGATAGCCGGAGGATTAACTGCTTTCCTGATCTTTAAACTGATTGATAACAGAACAATATGAAGTCCTGGAAAACAAGGAGCGGCATTAAAATTCTAAGGATGCTGTCGGGCAGAAGCAATGTATTCCTTCTGACAAATGGATCTGAGAATATCCTTATTGATACGAGTCCTGCAAATAAATGGAACAAGCTTGAGAAAAAAATCAGGGACAATAAAATTGACCGGATTGATTATCTTATCCTGACACATTCCCATTTTGACCATGCAGGAAATGCAGGAAAGATTAAAAACAAATTCGGATGCCCCATCATTCTGCACTATGCCGAAGATTATTATCTGCAAACCGGTGACATCTGCACTCCTAAAGGGACAAATGCTTTCAGCAGGTTTATTGTCAATAATTTTGCATTAAAATTCTCGAACCGGCTGAAATGTGATCCCTGCCTTTCTGATATTCTGATTGACAAGAAATTGGATCTTAAGATTTTTGGATTTGATGCATACATAATGCATACTCCCGGACACAGTCCAGGCTCTCTGAGTATCATAGTAGATGATGAAATAGCTATTGTCGGCGATACAATGTTCGGTTTTTTCCCGGGCGGTGTTTTTCCCCCTTATGCAAACAATATCAGTCAACTCATAAACAGCTGGGGCCTTTTGCTAGAAACAAACAGCAGAATCTTTCTCCCGTCGCATGGGGGTTCGAAAACAAGATCACAACTGCTAAGGAGTTATAATACGAGACGGACCAACTTATCTGGCTAAACAGGAAATTCACAAACAAATTTAACCGCTGTTTGTTATTCTTCTACAGATCAAAAAACTGAATAACCTGGAAAGAGGCAACACATATCTCAACTTCATGGCTACTAAATCATAAAACTCAAATCATGGGTAACAATCAAAAAACGCTAATAACAGTTCGTGCAACAGTAAATGCACCTGTGGAGACTGTATGGAAACACTGGACCACTCCAGAAAGTATAACCGGTTGGAATAACGCCTCTGATGACTGGCATTCTCCCAGGGCAGTGAATGACCTCAGAAAGGATGGTAAGTTCAATATAAGGATGGAAGCCCGGGACGGTAGTATGGGATTTGATTTTGAAGGAGTATATAACAATGTAATAGTAAATAAACAAATTGACTATACTTTAGGAGATGGCAGAAAGGTTAAAATTACATTTTCTGAAAAAGGGAAAAAAACAGATATCATTGAGACCTTTGAAGCTGAAAAGACTAATTCAATTGAAATGCAGCGCACTGGATGGCAATCTATAATGGATAATTTCAAGAAATTTACCGAGTCAAGAAAATAATAATTTTTATATCTGAATAATGAAAGATCATTTCACAATATGTCTCTGGTTTGATAATCAGGCTGAAGAAGCCGCAGTTTTTTACACCTCTGTATTTAAAAACTCAAAAATTGAGAGTATAAGCAGATATGGCAAGGAAGGTTTCGAAATCCATGGTCAGAAGGAGGGTACAGCAATGACCGTAGGTTTCTCTATTAATGATCAGTCATTTATTGCACTTAACGGAGGTCCCATCTTCAAATTCAATGAAGCTGTATCACTTCAGGTATTCTGCGACAATCAGGAAGAAATTGACTATTACTGGAACAGGCTGACAGAAGGTGGTGAAGAGAGCCAGTGCGGATGGCTTAAGGATAAATTCGGTCTCTCATGGCAGGTTATCCCCTCGATACTCTCAAAATTGATGAGCGATCCGGCAAGATCAGGCAGGGTAACTGAAGCTTTCCTGAAAATGAAGAAATTCGATATAGAGAAGCTATTAAATGTTTAGTTCATAAATACAACTGCCAGCATTGCTTTTACTTATATGATATCGCATATACCCTGGTCCTTAGAGTTATTTTCTCTGTTTCTGTTATAGAGCACTCGATAGTAATGGGAATAGACATCAAAGAAAGGCCAGATATTCATTTCATCAAAAAGACAGAAATTACTGTTTTTCAAGGCGAATCAGGAAGCCACCACCTGGTGCGAGATGTATTTTCATTGCGTCATTATTTTTAATTATGACATTTTTCTGAATTACATAATCAGAGGCATATCGGTCTGCATTTATACCATCTTTACAGATAGTTGCCCTGTAAATGCCAGCATCAAGAAAATCAAATTTTACCGTGACGTCCCTTGGAGTCCAATCACACATTCCGCCTATGAACCAGTCGTTACCTTTCTTCCTGGCACTGACAATATATTCTGCCACCTTTGCATCTGGTATTATGGTCTCATCCCACAGTGTAGGCAGATTGCCCAGAAGCTCCATGAATTCAGGCTCACGCATGCCATCTGAAGGATTTCCTGCAAAGATCTGCATGGGACTGTCATATACAATAAACATGGCGAGCTGGTGGGAACGTGTACCGGGACTGGTAACTATTCCCGCTACCGGCCTTGTCCCATTCTTTGTGGCGTTATTAAACATCCCTGGTTCATAATCAAATCCTCCGGCCAGCATGCGTGTAAAAGCAAGCATTACATCATGCCCCGGGTTGACTCTGGTACTCCACATATTATATTCGGAACCTAGCAGTCCTTCTCTTCCGACAGCATTGGGCCAGGTCCTGTTAAATCCTTTCGGAGCGAATGCACCATGATACATAATCATAATCTTATGGTCGGCACATGCCTTTGCAACCCGCTGATAAAAATTGACAGTCTTCTGATCATCACGGTCCATAAAATCGGTCATGATAAAATCAATTCCCCATTTATTGAACTGTTCAAGAGCACCTTCCAGCTGTCTGTCAAGCGTCATAGCAAGCGTCCACATACATATTTTAATCCCTTTCTCTTTTGCATAAGCAGTCAGGGTATCCATACTGATTGCAGGAATTACCTTGAAAAGATCATCATTATCGCTCCAGCCTGCATCCATCATTACACGGTCAAATCCGAACCTTTTGGCAAAATCGATATAGTATTTGTAGGATGCCGTATTTAGTCCTGCCCTGAACGGAACATTAAAAAGATTGAGATCGATGATCCATTCATCCGTCAGATTTCCGGGTTTGACCCATGAAGCATCCGCAATCCTTGAAGGGGCACCGAGCCGGTAGACTATATCATTGCCAGGCAGATCCTTATCCTCCCCTGCTATCAGAAGAACCCTCCATGGTAAACTTCTTGTTCCTTTTGTTCTCGCAATATAAGATGCCCGCTTTGTGACCTTTAACTGTTTATATGTATCACCTGACACTTGTTCTTCCAGAGGATAACCGGCAAATACTCCCTTTAATTTTGAAGTACCGGTTCCTCCTAAGAACATTCCCGGATAATCTTCCAGGTCAGACTCAGTTATACCAATTTTGGGATCAGATTCAGGAGCAACAAGAACAGGTGTATAACCTATCATACCATCCAAAAGAGCATCCATTTTCCTTAATGGATACTCCTCTTCAAAGCTCGTATGGAAGATATCTGCATCTTCCCGCTTCTGAACAAGCGGAATATAGATTGAAGGGGTTCCGGGAAAAGAGAATTCCGCCACTTCATTATTTATATAAACAGAATCTTTGTACAGAGTTGAAATTCTGTAAGCTACCCCATCATCATAAACCCTGAACTCAACTTTGAAGGGTTGTCTGAATCCAATCGACAGAAGATTATACACATCCGGAATGATCCTGCGCTTCTCAGGTACGGGTGAGATGATCTGTTCACTGAACTTTTTCACCGAGGAGGATCTGATAGCATTATTTAACGACAAAGCCCGGCTATTTTCCATAAGGAGATCTATAGATGAAGGCTTCAGTATGGTTTTATTATCGTATGAAATTGTATAAGTCAACTGTTTGCCCATCCATACTTTCACAAATATTTTACCCGATGGTGAACTTACCCTAAGTGTATCGTTTGAAAAAGCAATCAGATTTACCATCAAAAAGATGGTGCAGAGCGATAAGTTTCGCAATTTATTTATTCCTGGATTCATATTTATGATGTTTATGTGTTAGCGAAGTTAATTCAATGCAGGCGGATTATCAATAATATTGGCAATGTCTGTTAGGGATTTCTACCGGGTACTGATTTTTGAAGGCAGACATGATATCGGGATCAAAAGTAAACATGGAAATTCACAACAAAACCATCTGCATAACTGTTTTCAATATATAAACAATAGTATATCTTTACAAAGTCCGGAATTTATTGTAAGGGCAATAATGTATGTATTAGTTTCTTTAATTCAAGTTTCAGCAGTAAAATATTAAATATGAAAAAGACAAACCGTCGCGAATTTATACAGAAAAGTGTAGCCGGACTTGCAGGAATAGCTGCCTTTTCTTCAGGGCTTAAAAGCTTAGATTTTACTCCTGCAGGAGCTACAATCGATAAGGTGAAACTGGGCAATACCGGCCTTATGGTTCCGCGTGTTGCCATAGGTACCGGATCGGGAGGATGGGCCAAGGCATCTAACCAGACAAGGCTAGGCACCAAAAAATTCGTAGAATTATCACAATATGCCTACGACAAAGGGATTAAGTTTTTTGATACTGCCGACATGTACGGCTCCCATACTTATGTAGGTGAAGCACTTAAGGTAATCCCACGTGATAAAGTTACAATTCTTACAAAAGTAATGACATATGACCAGGAGGGATGGTATAAAGTTGAACCGTTCCAGAAAAGCCTCGACCGCTTCAGAAAAGAGATAGGAACTGAATACTTTGATATTTTGCTTTTGCATTGTATGATGAACGGAGAGTGGTCAACAGAGTACAGGAAATACATGGATGACTTGTCGAAGGCAAAAGAAAAGGGAATTATCAAAACGGTCGGAATATCCTGTCACAACATGGAAGCCATGGTTGAAGCTGCAAATAATCCATGGGTTGATGTGCTGCTTGCAAGGATCAACCACAAGGGCCCAAAAATGGATGGTACACCCGACCAGGTGATGAAGGTTCTGGAGACAGCACGCAAAAACGGGAAAGGTGTTATCGGGATGAAGGTGTTTGGCATGGGTGAACTGATCCAGGATGATCAGCGTGAGAAATCACTTAATTACGTGATAAAAAGCGGCAACGTACATTGTATGACCCTTGGACTCGAAAGCAGGGAACAGATTGACGATGCTGTCAGCAGAGTGATGCGTATCGCCACTTCATAATGAAAAAAATCCTGCTCTTATTTATTATATTTTTACTTGTGCCCCCTGTTTCTGGACAGATTGAAATTGTAAAAAACGGCAGGGCCACAGGAAGAATCGTTGTTGATAAGATCAGCAAAACAGAATATCAGGCAGCTGAGCTTCTAAACTTATCAATTAAGAAAATTACCGGGACTGAATTACCTTTGGCAGATCCCTGGGCAAAGGTTAAAAAGGGTGACATCATTATTAAGAGTCTTCCACTTTCTGGCTCAGTTGTCAGTTCTTACGGAATAACTGAGGATGGATTCATTCTCTCTTCGGACAGTTCTGTTTTCAGGATTACAGGAAGCAACGGTTCCGGAACCATAAATGGTATAGTTACCCTGCTTGAGAATTATTTTGGTATCAGGTATTATGCTGCCAATTCTGGTGAATTTCCAAAGAGATCTGAACTGCATCTCCCGTCGTTCATTAACATTATTGAAAATCCCAGCTTTCGTTACAGGCAGACACAGGCCTACAGCATAGCTGAAGATTCTTTTTATAAAGTATGGCACAGGCTTGAGGAACCTGGAGAACTGTTCGCCGCCTCTTACTGGGTACATACTTTTGACAGATTGCTCCCCTCGGAGAAACTTGGAAAAACCCACCCTGAATATTATTCGTACATTAACGGAATGCGACGTCCCGGGTCAGCAAGCCAATGGTGCCTTACAAATCCTGATGTTTTCGAGACTGTATCTAAAAGGATTGACTCTATCTTCAGGGCCAATCCAGGAATGAAAATGATCTCAGTAAGTCAGAATGACGGTAACTTTACAAACTGTCAGTGTGAGAACTGTAAAAAAGACAGATGAAGCTGAAGGCGGACCTTCAGGAAGCATAATATATTTTTTGAACAAGCTTGCTGCCAGGTTCCCCGACAAGGAGTTTTCAACCCTGGCATACCTGTATTCAATGAATCCGCCAAAGAACATCAAGCCTTTGCCTAATGTAAATATAATGCTTTGTGATATTGATTGTTACAGAGAGGTGCCGCTAACAGACAATCCTTCAGGACAACACTTTATGAAGGCTCTTGAGGGATGGTCTGCTATCTCGGATAATATTTTTGTATGGGATTACGGCATCAACTTTGACAATTATATTTCGCCTTTTCCCAATTTCCATATTCTCCAGGCTAACATGAAGTTGTTCAAAGAGAACAATGTCAATATGCATTTTTCTCAGATAGCCGGCAGCAAGGGAGGTGATTTCTCTGAACTGAGAAGCTATGTTGTATCTAAGCTTCTATGGAATGTGAACTGCAATGTTGATTCGGTAGTACAGTCGTTCCTGGCGGGTTACTACGGTAATGCCGCTCCTTTTCTCTATAAATACATGAACCTCCAGGAAGGTGCTTTGGTTGGCAGTAAGATCGGATTATGGATCTACGACACTCCTATCACACATAAGAACGGGATGTTAAATCCTAATATGATAAAAATTTACAGGGATCTGTTTGATAAAGCAGAGCAGGCTGTCTCATACGACAGTGTCTTTCTGAAAAGGGTTTGGCAGCAACGGTTATCGATACAGTTTGCAGAACTGGAGATAGCCCGTACAGGTGATATGACGAATGCAAAGAGAATAAAAGATGAGCTTGAATTATTCAGAAAAAGAGCTCAGATTCTTGGAGTAACAGCTCTGAATGAAAGGAATAATACAGTAGAAGAATACTGTGATCTTTATCTCAAACGCAACATTCCGAATCCAAGAAAAAGCCTTGCTGCAAATGCTTCTGTATCATATACATTACCTCCGAACAAGCCATATGATAAAATAGCAGACGTGGCACTGACTGATGGCCTTCTTGGAGGTGCTACCTTCAACGAAAGCTGGGTCGGCTGGGAAAAGAATGACGGGGAGGTAATTATAGATCTGAATGAGATTGAGGATATAGAGACCATTGAAGCAGATTTCCTTCATAAACTCGGATCATGGATACTGCTTCCAAAAAGCATGACCTGTTATATCTCAACCGATAACATAAATTTTACACTTCTTGGAAAAGTCGATATTCCGGAAGACCGCTCACCCGAGGTGAAATATGCAAGCTATGAGGTAAAGGCTTTGCAAAAGACCAGGGCAAGGTATGTCAAAATACACCTCGGGAATGTTGGAATAGGTCCGGCCTGGCATTATGGCGTTGGATATCCGGTATGGCTCTTTATGGATGAGATCCGGGTTTACTGAATGGGGTTGATTGCTATACAGCTGACGGGACAAATTACTGCGCAGGCTCCGCAACCTACACACTTCCTGATGTTAACCTCCGGCTTTACTTTCAAAATACTCTCCTGTGATACAAACGATATTGCATCGAATTTACATGATTCCCTGCATCTGACACATTCTTTATTGTTTACAAGAAGGCAATTTGCCAGATGAACCTCTGCAGAGCCGATAAACAGCTGATTTTTAGCTTCAACATTAAAGAGGGTTATAGCCCCGCTGGGGCATACTCTGCTGCATAAATTACATGTTTCAAGGCAATATCCTGATTTGAAACTGATCTCAGGTGTCATCCAAGAAAGAATATTGTTAAAATCAGCATGGGGAATAATAATATCTGTCGGACAGGCCTTAATGCAATTGCCGCATCGGCAGCACAGAGTGTTGAATAATATCGGTTCAACAGCACCTGGTGGCCTGATACTCTTTCCTGCAAATGGTTTAAGGAATCCTGGAATTGCGGCTCCAGCCAATAACCCCAATCCGGACATCAGTAAATATCTTCTGCCAGGATCATGTGACGGAGATCCTGATTTTTTACTGTTAAACAAAAGTCCTGACCGGGTTTTTAAATCTGCAAATATCAATTGCAGTCCGCCCAGTGGGCAAAGCTTTGCGCACCATATTCCCGGAAAAATCAGATGGATAAGGAGCAGAACTGGCAGACCTGATAAAGATAGTAAAGCAATGAAGTTTAACTTTCCTGAAAAGATTGAAAAAAAACCATTGAAGATCGCCAGCGGATCGAAAATAATAAACAATGGAAAACCAACTATGGCAGCTGAAAGGGAAAGGAGAGCTATCCATTTGCCAAAATCAGGTAAGCGCTTATATGTAAACGACTTATTACGACTAAGATCCGATACCATATCGCAACTCCAGCCCAGAGGACAGAGATAGCGGCAAAACCATCTTTTTCGAAATAAAACTGCCACAAGAACGAAAGATGCAAGCAGGTTTAATCCAACAAAAGATTTAAGCGAGAAAACTGAATTTAACATTATATACGGACTAAGCCAGGAAGAAAATCCTGTAAAAAGATTCAGGGATACAGGAACAGCAAGAGCTATAGCAAGTATTGCAGATAACGGACGCACATTTTCCAACCTGAAGATTTTTCTCATCCCAGCCAGGCTCCCTGTTGCCTGAGAGTTTCTTTTAGTCTTTTAATATCAATATTTCTTACTATTGTGTTATCCTTCACTGCCAACCCGGCGGCTACACCTGCTCCGTGTCCTGTTATAAGGCAGGTGCCGATTATCCT
Source organism: Bacteroidales bacterium (assembly GCA_016715075.1). Taxonomy (GTDB): domain Bacteria; phylum Bacteroidota; class Bacteroidia; order Bacteroidales; family VadinHA17; genus LD21. The sequence goes on along the minus strand of JADKBK010000005.1, from coordinate 56,596 downwards.
TGTGTCTTCAACGAGCTCCTTTTCAAAACAGAAACAACGACCGGCGACGAGAAGGTTATCTGTTTTCACAGGCAGCAATGAGCGATAAGGTATCTGCCATAAAGGCCGTTCATCTTTGGGTACTTTCTTTCCTTTATAAAGAATTGACGTCCATGCCCCGCTGATTCCAATGACGTCGTCAAATGATCTGAATGTCATTGTATCCTTGAGAGTCAGCTTATACTCACCTTCCAGAATCCTTGACATCCTGACTCCAAGCTGTGAGGCCGTATCCAGAAGAAATACTTCCTCATGTCCCGGTGTTTTTTTTATTTTCTGCACACTCTCCCATATTTCTCTCCGATAGTCCATTTGCAGTTGCGAAAGGTTATTAACATCAAGAGCATCCTGATTTTCTTTACCCCACATATTTACCCAATTGACACTGGGAAGAGGCGTTGGCTGTCCAACTTCCATCTTTATATAACCGGGTTTCTTTGTATCAATACGGTCTACATTGCCCAACCTGTGTACAAGTCCGATTGCATAATTCATAACATCGTAATTTTCGCCGGCCAGATTGAATATGTCTCCATCACCGGTACAGTCAATTACAACCTTTGCCAGAATAGCCATCCTTCCTGATTTACTCTCCACAAACACTCCTTTTATCGCATTGCCATCCATGATCACATTTGCTCCCCATGTGTGGTAGAGCATTTTTACTCCTGATTCACGGATCATCTCCTCAAGAATGTACTTGGCAGCCTCAGGATCAACTGTAGGATTTTCTACATTTATTGACATCCCAAGATCAGCCAGTCGCTGAGACATTTCACCTCCTATACCGAATATTACCTGTTTGTTTCTTTTCTGCTTGTCCACTGCATGGGTGGAGAGAAGGGGCAGAACAAGGCCACCGGTCCACAGTCCACCCAGATGATTATACCTTTCAACGAGGTAGGTTTCAGCACCTGTGCGACTTGCAGCTATGGCAGCTGCTGTACCGGCTGGGCCACCTCCGATTACAAGGACATCAGTCTCTGCAAGAACAGGGATCTCTCTTTCAGGTTCCCTAATAGACTGTCCGGGGGCACTTTTTAATATTACCTGCGGCTTACTGTCAACACTATTAACAGGTTCGATCCTGCGCTTGCAACCAATCCCGAGGCTTAGTGCACCTCCTGCCAGAAGTGCTTTTGAAACAAAATCTCTTCGTCTCATACCTGATAATTATTAGTGTTAGGAAGATATTCCGGAAGAACCTTATATATAATGCAATATAAAAATATTCAGGACTTATACCGTTCAAAAATGCAGCTATTACTGCATTTTAGCAATAAAACACCAGGTTTTGTGATTTTTAACCGCCATCCAGTTATTCAGGTGTCTGTATCTTCCTTACAGAAAACAGGTTCAATAAATAAGGTAATATCAATAATAAAGGAATAATCCAGATGGCCAGGTAAGAGAAAGGTTCAAACCAGTTCTCCACCGAGTAGACATATTTTTTCCTGCCAAAAATATCAACAAGGATATCGGTTGTATAAGGCTCCTTTGCATCGGAGTAATACTGATCTGCCAGTTTGCTGTATGGAGCTCTTACCAATTCAGGATTTGCTGAGATGGCAGCGGTATCGAAAGGAACTACTATACCAAAATCAGGATCAAGGATATATACTGTGGAGTCATCAAGCTCCGCTCTCACCACAACATGATGTTTTCCTACATCAAGCAATTCAGCTTTGATTTTGTTATCCAGCAGGACTCCTTTGACTATTGTAGAGTGAGTTGAGCACAAGCCCACTCCTCTTTCAAGGTTCTTCTTATAATTGCTGAACTCATAACGTTCATACCTCTCTGGATTTACATATGAGGCAATATACAACAGGTAATTTTCCCAGACCGGAATCCGCAGGTGATATTTATCTGTACCCTCAGCTTTCCAGTAGTGAATAAAACCATCCTTAACAATCTGATTTATCCTTATGGCAAAATCCTTATTGCTTTCTGACTCTTTTCTTTTGAGCAGATCCTTTATTTCAGGATATTTTATCGAAATATCGTTAATTCTGTTTCGCAGAGTAAGCTCCTCTGAATAGACAGCAGGATTTCTCATTGATTTAAACAGTCCGAAAATATTAATACCCAGCAGAACAATTCCAAAAACAAATAGAATCCTGATTAAAGTCTTCATCATAAACTGTTTTAATTATTTAAATGGAGAAGTGAGATAATCTTCAATATCGCGCCAGTGATCGATCATGATCATACGCTTTTTCTTTAATTGTCCGATAATGTCCGGATTTAATAAAAAGCAATCTTCGTGAGCGTTGTCTTTTGCCAGGCAAAGAACATTAATTCCACCTCTCTTTAAAATGCTTTCCAATTCAACCGTATTATCCAATTCATCCCTCATTATTGTATTGAATTTTTGCAAATCGGGATCGCCGGTCCAGTTGCTTTCTTTATCTGGTCTGTGTACCGGACCATTTAGCTTAGTTGAGTTTCTGTCGCGTATTTCCTGTGCCTCGGTAAAATTACCACAGCTTTGCATAAGGCTGGCATGGACCCTTAAGGCCAGAGCCATTTCCCTGAGGAAATCATATTTTGGAGCAGATGCAGGGATGGCTTCAAGCTTAAGACAAACATCCCTGATTTTTCCTACATAAATCCTGACCGAATCCGGTAAAGTTGTCCATCTCCCTCCGTGAATATCCAGGTAATCCATCCGTGCTTCCTCCTCCGATACATTGAAAATATATGGAAGGAAGTATGATTCTTCCTGCTTCGAGAGTCGCTGAGGGGCTACAACCAGCGGACGGTTAATCATTCTGGAGGAAACAGCCCAGTATATGCCGTATAATTTTCTTAGATTGGAGTTTTTATAATTGAATGCTTCATCCAATTCTATGAGGGCATTATATAAGTTGTCTCCATTTTTATCATCAGTCCACCCGACGCTATATTTATGAAGTTTTTGAAGTATTGGCTCATCATTCACCGCACTGTCAAGAAGGTGATCTTCCAGCATTCGTAATATAAGATCTTCGACTTTAAAACTTTCATAACCTCTGTCATAAAATGAGCTAAAACTGATAAAGATAGTCTGGGATGATTTTTTATCGATCTTATGCAGATCGTCCAATACTGAAAGAACATTACAGATTCCTTTCACCGGATAGAGAAATCCAATGTCACTGCCTATTGATATCATCTTATTGTCAGGATTGCTTTTGAAGTAACAATTTTCAGGTAAGCGGCTTTCTATATCGGTTCTTTCTTCATCTGAAAAATTTGAAGAACCCTGACTATATGAAAGATAAACATCTAATTTACTGCCTGCCTTTGCAGCGCCAGCCTGAAATGCACTCATCAACTCACTGATCCTTTCTCCTGTTGTTTCCCCTTTACAATGCCCAGGCCCATTAGGACCGGTATATAACCAGTCGGACCAGCAATTGCCTGAGCCGGCATCATTTGTTTTGAAATAAATCGTTTTTACCTCTGGTGCATTTTTCAGCATTTCAGACATCATATTTGAATAGATATTCTCTGTTTCCAGAACACTCAGGCAGGGTGCAAAGCATGGGAAATTACTTCTTCTTGGATGATCAACTCTGGGGCCTCGCAGTTGCGGATACGAATCAAAAAAAGCAGAAGGCAGAAAAGCAGGTTCATTTGCAAAAAAAGCTGCCTCCATACCATTTTCACGTAATATTTTAGTTTTATCAAGTAGTAATTTTCTGTTTTTCAATACAAAATCAGCAGGGATAAAAGGTGCAATCTTAGGATCGGGAAAAAATTTATACAATGCACCCAGATTGCTGGCATACTCATTCCACGGATTACCTCCTTCCGGGATCTCATGAAAGCCCTTATCTGCAAGCGTACTGACGTTAATCCTTACAGTACCAAATTTTTTTAACCGACTTGCGGCTTTTACTAACTCTTTGAATTGAATCAAATCAGTAATGCAGGTGTTAATTATAAATGTTTGCCCTTGTACATTCCTGTTTTGATTGTTCATGGATTTTAGAGGTTCATCCCCCCCTGGTCTGTCAACAGAGTTATAAATACAATCTGGGTTATTCTTTTTAACAATCACAGGATCCATTCCAATAATGGCACTGACATCTCCCGTTCTGACGAATAACAGAATCAGCAGAATTGTTTTTAGAGAATGAATGTAATTTTTGGTCATTGGATACAATATTACACTGTTAATGAATTATGTCGATATAACATGCAGTTATTTGAAGTGAGAATTTACAACATTTATTCTCAAAGGCAATAATAAAGCAAATAAATCAAAGATTTAAAAAAAGCCCATAGAAGTGTCACCTCTATGGGCTCAAACACATATGATCACCACTCACCTAAAAAGAACTTACTTTCATAACCATAAGGGTTCACACCATTCAATCTTTCTTATGAATATCTACTGTGAAACCCATGGAGAGGAACGTGTTTCGACTGTACCAGGATGCTCTTTGAATGGATCGGGATTGGCTTCCCACCAGATATTGGTGGTTCGTTCATCTTTACCCGCACCACCAATGGCAGCCAATGCAATATCGTACTGTTCCGTATTAATAAGTTTTTCTGATCCTGGCCACGGCATCCGGCGAGGGATATGTCCCTGTAGCGGACCATTATCCTGCCCGACCAGTATTCTTGGATATCCGGTCCTCCTCTGATCACACCAACCTTCGTGCTCCATTGGGAACATGCCAATCATTTTCTGATTAATAATCTGTTCCAGTTTTTGTTCGTCAGTGCCGGTCAGTGTCACTACCGGGGCAATGTTAAGAAAATCATCAATTTGAGCTTGTGTTATCTCTGTTTGGGCAATATCACTTGCAAGGGCGGCATCGATCTCTTCCTGAGTTTTTCCGGAATTGAAAAACGCAACTACATCCTTCAGCTGAGGTACAGCATCATCGTACATCTGTTTGGTATCAGCCATAGCCAGCTCTATTCCTTTTTTATAATATGACTGAGCATCTCCCGCTTTTATGTTAAACAAGGCAGCTTCGGCAAGATTAAAATAGGTTTCAGAAGCTTTAAATAAATAAAATTTCCGAATCTCAACCCAAAACAGGTCAGTCCATTTACAAACAGTATTATTGCCATATGCATAACCTTCTTCCGGATTAGCACCAGTGAGTAAAGGCATTCCCCTGTACTTTAAGTAATGATAGTCAGGAACTTGCGGATAATATCCTTTTACCGTATCTGAAAATACCCGTAAACGTGGGTCGCTGTTATCATTTAGTATATCTAGTAGTGTTTTCCCAACATTTGCCTTAACAACAGTTGCCTGTCTGGCAGCAAGATCGGTATACAGGCTGTTTTTATGCTCAGGATAATCAGTAATATTGGCAATAAAAGCATCGTCATCTCTTGATGTAATCAAATCAGCCTCAGTCAGGTCAGCCATTTGGGCAGTCGCTGTTGCTGCATCCACATAACGAAGACGTAATGCCAAACGGAGCCTTAATGAATTGGCAAACTTTTTCCATTTATTAATGTCGCCATTATACAGTATATCGGCGCTTCCATAACCGGGTTTATCAGCATCCAGTTCAGCGACAGCTTCCTTCAGTTCTTTAAAGAAATCATTATATATATCCTTCTGCAGGTCGTACTTTGGAGTTGTGACAGCTTTTTCGACAGGAAGGCACGATTCAAAATAAGGAATGTCGCCATAGGTATCCGTACATCTTGCAAATGCCCAAACCTTAAGTATCCGTGCAATAGCTTTATAATTTACAAGGTCTTCTGCATTTGCCCTTTTTGTACAAATATCAACAATATCACTTAAGTTAGGGCCAAAATTGCCATAAGTAGCATCCCATACACCATTGTTTTCACCTGTCTGAAAAGGATTCCAGGCATTTGCAGCCGCCATACCACTATAGACACCACCAAAACCATTTTCGCCGTTTACTACTGCATCGGCCAGTACTTTTGTAAAAATCATTTTAATGTCAACAATTTCCTGAGTAACAAGGCTTCTTGATATGTTCATCTGATCAAAATCTTTGGTGCAGGAGTTGTTCATCAGAAACACCAATGAAAATGCAGCTATTATTTTTAAATAATTTTTCATATTTTCAATAATTTAAAGTATTAAAATGTTATCCTAACATTAAAGCCATAAGTACGGGTTGAAGGAATAGTCAAAGACTCCATTCCTGAAGCGCCACCTGCGGTGTTAGGAGCAGATTCCGGAGATACGCCAATATAATCCATCCCATTTTGAAGATATAGCAAATTCCGGCCAAATACTGATATTGTCAAACCGCTGATTGGTGTTTTTGCCAGGAGTGCAGGTTGAAAAGTATAGCTAAGCATGGCCTCTCTCAGGGAGATATAACTGCCATCTTCAACAAATTCTTCGGCAATTCCATTCCATGCTCTATTGCCCCAGTATATCATACCTGGCACTGCTTTCGTATTCTTTTCGTATCCGGTTACATTACCACTTGCATCCTTTATTTCAACAACTCCATCCAAAACACCGGTATATGGCATTGGGTCGCCAATTGTTGATCCTGTAGGAATAACATCACCCTCTTCATATCTGGCCTTTGGCCTTCTTCCTTCCACTGTCCAGGCTCCCAATCCTTTCCTTGTCATTTCATATTTCGTAGCTGAGATAATTTTACCACCTTCTTTAAAATCGAGGAGTACGTTTAATGCAAATCCTTTATAAGAGAATGTGTTATTTAAACCACCAATCCATTTTGGTGTTATGTTGCCAAGAACCGACAATTTACTTTCACGAACATATGATCCTGAGCCATCAACAATTTTCTGCCCGTCAGGAGCCCTTTGATATGCGTAACCTATAATATTTCCATAAGCTTCACCCACTCTTGCTTCAATATTGGCAAGCCCCGGTTCACCTCCGGAACTTTCGATAAGGGGATAAGTCTGGATTTTACCATCAAGAGTGACTACTTTGGAATGGTTAGCTGCATAATTGAAATTAATGTCCCACCGGAAATCGGTCAATTTAACAGGGGTAATTCCCAAAGTAGCCTCAATACCGCTGTTTCTTACCTCACCGGCATTCAGAACCTGCGAACCATAACCTGAAGCGCTGGAAATACCTAACTCTAAGATTTGATTCGAGGTTTTCCCGTCGTAATATGTCAAATCAAGGCTTATTCTGTTTTGCAGAAATCTGAGGTCAGCACCAAATTCAATCGATTCCGTAAGCTCGTTTTTCAAATTGTATAATGGCAAAGTACTATTCTTGGAAGCATAGGATAAACCATTCCAACCGGTTGTAAACAGGTTATAGCCTTCACGTGTCATATAAGGTCTGGAGTCATTTCCTGACTGTGCCCAGGAAGCACGCACTTTGCCATAACTTAAAATATTGCTCTTAATGTTAAAAGCATCAGTAAAGATAAAACCGGTACTTACAGATGGATAAAAGAAGGACTGATTATCGACACCAAGAGCAGAAGACCAGTCGTTACGACCAGTAACATCTAAGAATAAGTAGTTTTTATAAGCGATCTGCCCTGTAAAAAATACCGACTGCATCTCTTTTTCACTCAGATAGGAACCGGTACGGACATCTGTAAAATTTGATATATCATAAACATCTTTTGCCTTAAATCCTCTGCCATCCACCGACAGATTATCATCCCTGAAGGTACGAATGCTGGCACCTACTAATCCGTTCAGATTAATGTTTTCGGTAATCTTCCTGTCAGCTGTAAGCATAACATCTGCATTAAAATCACGCATCCGGCTAATTTCCTGTGTCAATTGACCCAGCCGGGAATTATAATTCTTGGAACTTGGATCCTGAGGCCATGTATTCTGCTTCATCTGGCTGTAAAAATCAACACCGACTCTGCCCATTAAACTCAACCAACTCCTCAATTTCAGAGTTGTGGAAGCTGATCCGATTACCCTGTCTTTAAAGTCATTGTTTTTTATCTCATTGACCATATAATATGGATTATAGTTAATGCCAGGGTAGCGAATATTGGTCCTTGTGATTTCATATTGTTGTTTTACAAAATCAAGTGGAGTACTTCTGGGCATGCTTATTAAATTATACATGGGATTTGCTTCACTATATCCGGTTAGCGGACGCTGATCACCTTCAGTACGAATATAGTTTACCTTGGCCTCAAAGGAAAGTATATCGTTCACCCTTGTACTCCCATTGAAACTGACCGATCTATTTGATATCTCTTCATTGGGGACAATACCCTGAGTTTTAATACTCCCCACTGATAATCTCATCGAGCTCTTGTCGTTTGATGAGGTTACAGCAAGGTTATTTGAATAGGTAACACCTGTATTAAAGAAATTCCTTACATTATTCTTCGGTTGTGGAACAAGAGGAATTACATCATTTATAGGACAATCCCAAATTTGTGATGATGTAAGTGGTGAAGGCATTGTCCACCAATTGGGTATCATTGTTTTTCCGTCCAAAGGAGCACCCCAGCTATCTAACTGACCGTTATCCGGCCAGAGATAGAAAACTCCGTTGATTTCGGTACCCCAGCCCTGATCAGCATAACCTTCATCACCGTATCCGGAACCAAATTGGTTCTGGTAGTTAGGTACCAGGTATAATTTCTCAAATGTCACGCCTGAATTAACTTCTACACCAATACCTTTCTTTGCACCTTTTCCCGATTTTGTGGTAATAACTACTACACCATTGGACCCTCGTGAACCATAAAGCGCTGTTGCTGCAGGACCTTTCAAAACGTTCATCGATTCTACATCCTGTGGATTAATGCCGCCAATACCATCACCATAATCAATACCGGCTGAGGCAACAGCGTTATACTTATTATCATTTGAGTTATTATAAATAGGCATCCCATCTACTACATAGAGAGGCTGGTTGCTCCCAGTAAAAGATTTATTACCACGGATAACAACATTGGTAGAACCACCTGTTCCACTAGCTGTTTTCAAAACCTGTACCCCGGCAACTTTAGCTGTCAGATAATTGGTAATGCTTGTTTCCCTGGATGCTGACAAGTCTTGTTCTCCAATTTTCTGTGCAGCAAAACCAAGAGCTTTTACTTCACGTTTTATTCCAAGGGCGGTTACAACAACTTCATCGAGACCAATCGCAGACTCAATCATTGCAATATTGATCTGGGTCAATGACCCTATGACTACTTCCTGGGATTGCATTCCGACAAATGTGAATGTAAGACTTTGGGATCCTTTTGGCACATCAATACTATAACTGCCGGCTATATCGGTTATCGTACCCTGTGCTGTTCCGGTCACAACTACGTTTACACCAGGAAGAGGAGACCCCTGCTTATCTGTCACAGTTCCGGATATCCTCTGTTGCTGCGGAGCCAATGAAATGGGCTCTGAATCGTTTTTCGTGAGTATTATCTGCCTGTCATAGACGATAAATCTAATATCATTCCTGAAGATATCAGCCAGAATATCACCAATAGGTTCCTTATCTGCTTCAACATTCACTTTGCGGGTTACATCAACAAGTTTTTGATTGTACAGAAAATAGAACTCACTTTCATCCTCAATTTTGTTAAGAACTTCTTCTATAGTTGCATCTTTGAAATTGAGCGAAATCTTTGTTGATTGAGAGTAAGATGGGGCAGCAAAAATGTTCACCAAACTGCAAAACATAAGAAAAGCTGAAATTTTCATGGTTAGAAGGATTTTGTGCCAATTACTTTTTGGTCTGATAAGACCATAGTAATCCAGATTTTTTTTCATATTTTTGAAGTGTTAGGGTAAATAATAAGATTTTTGAATAACAGCCAGGAATCGGTTTATTATCCTCTGACATCGGGGAAAAGTGTTAGCGCACTTTTCCTTTTTTTTAGAGGGTTATGGTCATTTTCAGGAATTTACATAGGCAACTGGTTTAGGTTTATAATAGGGTTTGTATTAATTAAGCTTATCTTTTCAAATTCCTTTTTTCCCGGCAGGATAGATTATAACCTTTTTCCTGGGGAATGAACCGTCCGGTAGAGGATTACGCTTTATTTCATAATAATTTATTGGCGAAGATATCTTTAATAATTTCAGGATCTCTGCCAGTGACTCGTCCTGAAAAGTAGCCCTGTAGGAGTAATTCTCAATCTCTTTCCCCCTAATTTCAATATCAATGTTGAAGACCTGACTTATTTTTTTTGCAACCTCAGTTAAAGGTTCGTTCCGGAATACAAGCTTCCCCTCTTTCCATGATATATATTTATAGGTATCTTCATTTACAATAGTAACCGCTCCGGTGTTCTTATCAAATGTCAAATGCTGGTTTATTTCCATGTTGGTACTCTTAAATTTATCATTGCTGCATGGAAGACCAACTTCAACTTTCCCTGAAACAAGTGTCACTTCATTCTCATTAATCGAGGAATAGCCTAATACATTAAATTTTGTACCCGTTGCTCTTACCTTAATTGATGATGTCTCGACAATAAATGGTTTCTCAGGATTACTTTCAACTTCAAAATAAGCTTCCCCATTGAGGAAGACTTTGCGATCCTTATCTATGAATTTATCAGGATATTTAATACTGCTTCCTGAATTGAGCCAGACAGATGTGCCATCGGAAAGTTTTAATGCCGACCTGGTACCAAATGCTGCAAACAACTCATTGTAAACAGGTTCCTGTCGGCCAGGATTATTATTTGTAAGAAAAAGAAAGTAAAGCAGGTTCCCTAAAATAAGTGGAATTATTAATATGGCAGCAATCTTTTTCCATGTTGTCCAAAAATTGAACCCTGGGGATCTCAGAGTGATTCTTTTATTTACCTCTTTGAAAGCTTTGTTGGTATCTGATAAGTCTTTTAAAGAATGGCGGTTAGAGCTATACCAGATATTCTTTACCTGCTGGAAATATAATAAATTAGCACCGGAGGCTCCCAGCCATTTATTAAGCTCAGTAACTTCTTCCGGACTCGCTTCCCCTGACAGGTATCTGACAATTAAGATCCTGTTGTTTTCTTCTTCTATACTATCCATTTCCATTAATATCTGAATAAAGACGTTTCAGAAACTATAACCCACAATGGAAAATAGGATAATCAGATAAAATGACTTCCGGGAATCCAGCAAAAAAGACTGTCTCCCTGATCTCATCAGATTGAGTATACCTTCTAATCGGTTTTTTATGAATACTATTAAGATGAGAATGAGACGCGTCTTAAAACACAAACGACGGGCTTACTAATGCTAAGGACTTTCCGTGTAACAACTCTTACTCTTTACAAAAAATCAATTAAGCTCTCCCTAAGCAACTCCAATGCTTTACTGATCCGTACTTCTATAGTTCTGACCGATACATTCAGCTTGTCTGCAATCTCTTGATATTTCATTCCTTCAAACCTGCTCATTTCGAATGTTTCTTTGACATTTTCAGGCAGGCTGGCTAGTGCCTTTTCAATAATAAGTTCCATTTCAGAGCTGAGAATATAATTATCAGTATCATATTCATAAAGCAGAGAATTTTCGATAATATAATTACTGTGATGATTAATGACTTTTTTGTGACGGTGCCAATCGATGCACTTATTTTGTATGGATTTAAGAAGATACGATTTAATGGAAGTCGAGATATTAATCTTTTCATGGTCTTCCCAAAGTTTTACAAAAACATCCTGAACAATTTCTTCTGAATCCTCTTTTTCATGAGTAAAGCTATATGCAAACAATACCAAGTCCTTGTAGTAGACTGAAAATATTTCAGTAAACATATCCGGATCAGCCGCTTTAAGTCTTCCAACTATTAATTGTTCAAGTATGGGGTTATTCTTAATCACGATAATATAATAAACGAAACGACTTTATCTGTCCCGACTCCATTTAAGGGATACTTGTAACATTTTAATCTGCCTTAATAATTTTCAAGGCAATATCTCCGGCAAAAGGGGAGATGCAATACTGGTCATGCCGCCAGGATGATCCATCAGTTTTTCAGTAGTTACTCCGGCTGTTTTTGTATCCACCCAGTTAAGGTTATATGATGCTCCCTGAAGGTCAATTTCAATAACAGAGCTCAGACTGGCTGTATCTTTTCTGTGCAGATAGAGAATAATATAATCATCACCTCTGGCGAGGGCATTAACAGTTGTTTTTTCACCTTCCTGTAATCGAATTTTATCATTACTTACAGGCATCATATTAATAAAATCGACCGACCCCATAAATTCAGCAAGTATCTTAAACTGGCTTCGCAAGACTTTTCCGCCTCCACCAGGCTGGCCTTCTTCAATTTTTAAACTACCATCCTCATTGTCAGTAGTAAAAGAGTAATCAAGGTGGTTAAATAGTCCTCCGCCAGCAAGAATAAAGTCCCATGCTTCAGTACGGTACTGTGAATCCTCAATTCCGTCAAAGCCGGTTTCATTATCCCCGATAACTCCTTTAAGATTGTAATTAATACCAACTGTTTTTGGAGGTCTGGCATAATGAAAATTATAAATCGAAACTCCATTACGGGGCTCTCCTACAAGCTTATGATTATTGGCAATATTGTTGGAAATAAGGTGCCTGAATTTAAAATCCTTTTCAGCCTCAGCTACAACTTCTGTCATATGCTCTTCCCACTGCCTCAACGCAAGTGTATCTCCAAAATAAGGTTCATTACAGACTTCAAAATAAAGGTTGTCAAAGTCCTTAAGTTCATGAATAATCTTCCTGACCATGTTTTCCTGCACATTAAGCAGCTCTGCATGCTTAAGTGACAATACTTCCTTATGATCTTTAATGTCGCCTATCCTGTTGATATTATTGAGAATATTCAGTGGTGACAGCTTCCACTGAACCGTATCATAATAATTTGAAAAAAGGTCAAGTTCAACTATTATATCTCTCTTTCCTGCTTCTGCTACAAAGTCCTTAAGTCGTTTAAAATATGTCTCATCCCACTCCGAAAGGTCAAATTTATTGCCACCGTTGGCATATCCAGGCTCTTTACTCCTTGACCAAGGGCATATATACCTTTCTGCTGCAGGTGCAAGGGTGTTCTTCTTAATTCCAAAGGCTCCGACAGGTTCAACATAAGCTCCTGAAAAAGTACGCGTTACATTAAGTCCTGATCCTGATATTTCATTAAGGTATGCGATATAGTCAAAGTCCAGGTTCATAACAGCGCCATAATGCTCTGTTGAACCAATGAGTATAGCCGGTTCCCCCCTGAAAAGGAAATAGTGTGGATTTTGCGGATTAAGACTTAATGGTTGTGGTAGTTCATGTGAACTGCATGCCAAAAGAAGAACAACAGGTAACAGCAAGAGAATCATTCTAAAGTGTTTCATGATTATATATATTTGAATATTAATAGTTTATTTAAATAAAGAACTCCGGGATGCTGTTGAGAAATTCGATTCTGCAACTGCAGCTATCTCTGTGTTACTCCGTGTATTCTCTGTGCTCTCTGTGTAATATTAAGCTAAGAACTTACACAGAGATCACAGAGTCCCGATGACTATCGGGAGCACAGAGTTTCACAGAGAAAGATACAGAATCTGTAATAAATAAAGAGATCAGTTAAATCAGACCTTAACAAACACCTTTTTTTTGTACATAAACCACAGCAACAACCATTCTGCACCTATAATAACCAATGCCCCGATCACCTCTCCAAGGCTTCCCAATGGCTTAGTTATCCAGCCAACAAAAAAGCCGGTAATTTCACCAACAGGGACAATTCTTCCGAACAGGTAAATAAAGATTGAATTTATACCTATTATCCTGAAGAAATAGGACCATTTCTGATAACCCCAGACATCTATTATAAGATAAAAGAGAGCTATCAGAATAAAACTGATTCCAGCGGCCAGCAGGTTATATGTTGTTGTCCAACAGACTTTTATGATAGGATAGAAAGGAGATAGAAGCACTGCAGCAGGAATCAAAACCGCCCCAATAAGGGCAAGAATTCCTGTTTTTCGATATTCAGAGAAGGTTTGGTGCTGTAATATCTTTCCGGCAATTATTCCCATTAGTGTTATACCAATGGCAGAAACAACTGATAATATCCCTAGGGCATCAAAAATGCCATTGAAATATGCCAGTCTGCCTGGCAGGTATAACCTGTCAATATATCCGTTTATTGATCCCTCTGGAGTAAAAACACCCGGCCCAAAACCAGGCACAGGTACAAATAACTGCATTACCGATACCCCGGCCAGAATGCCTGCTATCCAAAAAATTGTTGCCTTTACTGATCCTGAAAAGGTATATATGACCGCAGCAAAGAAGTATGCGATTCCTATCTGTGCAAGGACACTGGCATATCTGGCAGTGGCGAAACCATCCTGAAAGACCCCGTTATATAATAATCCCAGGATGAATAGGATGACCATCCTTTTTAAGAACCTCAGTAAGAGCTTACTCTTTGATGGATCTTTTGATAATGCCGATTTAACAGAGTAGGGAATTGCTATTCCTGAGATGAACATGAACAGTGGAAAGATAAGATCATAGAAATGAAATCCATTCCAGGTTACATGCTGCATCTGTGCTGCAATTGAATTAAGCCAGCCCGCATCTGTATATTTTGCAAGAGAGGTTATTACGCCACTTCCGCCTATTATCCATAACATATCGAAACCTCTGAGCGCATCAAGCGAAAGGAGCCTCCCTTTGGCGGAAACCTGTGTTGTTTTGTCAGAATCTTTCATTTTAACTCATTTGCTATTTGTTCAGGGGTAATAACACCGGAAGGCAATTCAATAATCCTGATATTCCGGAAATGTATCTCCGCTCCTTCCGATTCAAGACATATATAACCTTTTTTCTGCGTTGCTTTCGCAATTCCGTTCACAAATTTACCGTTCACTGAAAGCTTCACCACACCGTCAACACAAACGACATCATAAATATTCCATTCCCCCTTCCCCTTGCAACGGTTCTCAATTGATTTGCTTCTTGTGCCTCTGGGGGTATCCGGTACCGTTTCAACTCCGCCAACTCCAAAAAGTTCACCATGAACATATGCTATTGGTGGAACAACTCCGTCTTTAGTATTAAGTCTGACCCATTCAAGCTCAAGCATCTGAACCTCAACTCCATTAGGCAGATTGCCCCCCTCAGGAGGAGTGGCATTGCTCCATACAAAGGTCCCGGAATTACCGCCCGGTTCCATGTGCATCCACTCTATGTGAAGGATGAAATTCTCATACTGCTTCTCTGACCGCATTACTCCGATAGGATGGCCGGAACAAACCAGGAGATCTTTTTCAAGATGCCAGGTATCAGGTGCAGTATTAACATTCTTCCAGAGAAGAGGTATTTCTTTCTCCTTTGTCTTAAACAGCGCCCTGTCTAAGGATGAGGATTTCCCGAAGGAGATCATTCCTTCCTGGGCATATACGAATGATAACGTGAGAGCTGTTACAACCAGCAACATAAGTGTTTTCTTGTGATTCGACATCTTAAGACTTATTTTAGTTTAATAACCAAATATAGTATAAAACCACGGAGTTGCACAGTGTTGCACGGAGTAAAACACGGAGGCCTAAACAGTGGAACTCTGTAATAACTCCGCGTAACTCCGTAGTTTTTTAGCAAAAAAACAGTTACTTTTTCTCCTTCACAATAATCATCCAGCCCTTTCCTGGTTCCACAGGGATAGTTTCGTCAGGTCTAAAACTCCTCTCTTCCTGAAAATTCTCAACAGAAGGAGCGTACAGCTCAGCTTTCGAGGGATCTATCCCGAGAACTTTCCAGTCGAATTTCAATAAAAACTTTACCGGGTCTTCAGCCCAGCTGGCCACTGATAAAAGGGATTCTCCATTTTTCAGATAGATAGTAGCTTTAACATCAGGACGATCTGTTTTGACCGGACAGTCATTCTGCCAGTATCCTTTCATTACAGAAGACTCAATTCCAAATTCATCCCAGATTTTCCACACAGGACGAGGATCACAAAGCACCCCTTCTGTTGTCCAGGGATGACGTACAGTCATACCATAAACCATCCCTCTCCATCTGTTACCTCCACCCTGAAGCATATCGCCCATCAGTCCGAAAGGGATACCTGAGGTTTCGACAAGCCAGTTCCCGGGTGACATTTTATCATATAAAAAGCTCTCTCCAAACCATATCTTATCAATATACGGGAAATATTCAGCATACTGATTTGCAGGCCCTTTCGAAAAACCGGTATTGGAATGCAGCTCGAGTATACAGCCCGGCTTTTCATTGTCAAGTACTTTTCTGATCCGCTTGACAGTTCTTCTGTCATAAGTAACATCATCGAGGTACAAACCATCTATATCAACATTTCTGACAAGCCAGGCCAGTCCTTCGATATAATAGTTATACCACCTGGAATCCCCAGGTGCATTGACAATAGATGCATCAGGACTTTTATCCGGAAAGTGCTGATACCACTGAGGCCTGTAACCGGAAATAAAGTGTTCCCTGAGCCATGTATATCCTCCGCCATCACCATTACCGAGTATTTCATCGCCAAGGCTGCGAAGTGCCCAGATCTCAGTAGTGTAATTAGTGAGTTCGCGGATTGTGTAATAGATCTTTACCTTCTGTCCTTTTGAATGCATCTTATCAACAAACCATCTCATTGAGTCTGTTGCAATAAAAGGGTAATTGATATGCGGATTATAGTTATTGGCATGATGGAGGTTGACTATCTTCACACCGCATGACAGGTCGGCATCGGATGGCATTGGGTTGCCTCCATTATGATAATACCGGTCTGTGAACTGGCTCCCTGTATTGATTTTTTTAACTGGTGTTATAAGCATTGACCATTCAAAATCAAGTTTTTCACCTGATTTTAATTCCCTGGCTCCACTGTAAACAACTGCATTTGTTCCCGACTGGTTTTTTGTTATCCTGAAGCCGCCGTTATCATTATTATACCATGAAGCCGGAGGGGCAGGATTGTACAGGTTAAGCAGCGGACCATTATAGCTTCCGCCCCTCAGTTCGCACCATAGACCTGCATAAGTATTACCCATCCAGAAACTGTCAAACGGGCCACTCCATGGTGCCTGATGTGCCTCAGGCACAACAGTTCCCGGTAACCCCATGCCTATTATATACTGTGCAACGTTCCCGGCAAATGGAATCTCCAGCCTGACATCCTTCAGGGAAATGTCCCTGAGGGCTCTGATTTTTATTTTATAATTTATGTACCCATCAGCTTCTACCATTCCTGTTCCGGTCAGTTCAAAACCGTCAGAATGGCATCTCCACGATCCTCCAATTGCCCCCGGTTTGTTTTTAATCAGGGATATATCTTCCGGCAAAGTAAATTTCTCAAAGCCCTTACCTGATTCAACAACGAATGAGATCGGATCTGAAAGAAGTTCTGTCCCGGATACATTTATTGACCCGGGCATTCCTCCATCGTCCATTCTTAGAATTTTTTCAGTAAGACGATAGGTGTTATTACCCAGAAATTCAATAGGTTTATATGGTTTAACAGTCTTATCATCAATACCCAGAGTAGAGTTTAGCCATCGTAACCGTGAATGACGCCATGGTTCACTATCACCACGATCTGCAATGATCTTATCCGCAATTTTAAGTGAAATTTTTATAGTCTGCGGCCTGGCATTTTCAGGTTTAATTATGACTGATCCCGTATAGGTGCCGGCAGGAATAGCCTCTGGTATATCAATTCCTATCCAGAGGGGCTGAACCATTCCGAGGCCTACATCGACCCGCTTCTCAAAAGGTTTACCATATGGTCCTATTCCTCCTGTATTGAAACAGGTAAGCGAGGAAGCAGGGATTTTGACACTTGCGCCCTGCAGGGATGTAAACTCAACTTTCAGATTTTGAAGACCGGCCTTTGATGCATATACCCCGATCTGAAAAGCATAGTATTCATTCTTCAGTGCTTCACCGGTAAACTGTTCTGATGGTCCCTGACGTATCCATCTCAGTGGTATCTCATCGCGCATGCGGATCGGATATGACCTGTCCTCCGGGAATACAAGCCAGTCATTGGTGTATTTTTCAAGAAGCACTGATTTTTCAGATAAAAGAGCTATTACCTCCATAGGGTAAAATGAATCGAATGCGAAGCGGGATTGAAAATCAGTAATACTGGCAGCAACAAAACTCTTTGATCTTGAAGGTCTGTTAACATGATTCTTCAGCAGCCATTCTCCTGAAGGATCACTCTCCCGTTTCAGATAATCCTTCCCATAAAAGCCCCATTCCTCCTGTATGTCATAAGGCAGATAATAGAAATAGTAAGTTCCGGCCATTTTCACAGGACCGAATGCTATCCGGCACTCTTCATTATTTACCTTATACCGGAAAATATTTGAAATTGTGTCGCCGCTTGATGCATTAATGATCAGAAAGCGTCTGGTATCCGGGTCAGGATCATGCCGGCGCCACAAAATATCCAGTGTAACAACCTCTGATGGATTTGAGATATGAAGAACTGCCCTATGGTTTCCGAAAGATTCAGGCCATGGTTTTGCAGGAACAGAATATGGAATTTCAATCTGATTACCCGAGATAGTGCTTAGGTAAAAAACGGAGATGATTAGGGGTAAAAGGAGTCTCATTTGTTAATATTTTAAAGTATCCTGTCGGAGGAAAATATTCTTCAGTTATCGTCCGTTTCTGGAACCATTAGAGAACTGAACCTGCCATTGCACCGGATCTGCCTGCCCTTCAAGACTGATCTTTAATAAATTGCCTGCCACAACAGATGTCGCCGGTACTTCCCGGTTATCTTTTGTGACCGCTTTTACATTTGCCAGGTACATTCCGTCAGGCACATAGACAAAAAGAGAATAGAGCTCTCCGCTGATAGTCTCTGATTCCCCTCTTAGCATTTTTTCGGCAGCGTTCCATTTCAGATCTATGATGGAATGAACACCTGAAATATGCCTGGAGTTGCCTATCAGCTGCGGTTGTCCCTGGATCTTATGGATCAGAAGAACCCGGGTATCATGCGGTTCAATATCCACATCAATCATCTCATTTGATATTCCCATCAGTTTCTGATTCCAAAAATCAAAAATAATATATGATCTTCCACTTTCCAGCCCAAGCTTGTCCGGAAGGGATAGTGACTTTGAAATTTTTTCTCCTCTCCAGTTGGTGAAAGCTGCAACATCATAAATTCCTGAAATTGCATTTACCTTCAGATCGATAATTTCGGGATAATTATGGATGTAACTCTCGGGAGTTGTGAATTTAAATTTATCCCAGGTAATATCTGAGCCTCTGCTGAAAAGGTCAACAGGAATAATCGGCAGAGTCGGCATTGTCATCTTCAGTAGGGACACTCTCTCCTCAGGGAGGCGTGGCATAATGCTGGTCAGAGGATATGCCACCCCTGTCAGGGAGATAATTGACACCAGAGTTCGTGCCTCAGGAAGAGTAGTTCCAAATCCGGTGAATGGATCTTCCCTTGTAAGAGCTACCTGGATTGACCTTGGCGCCATCTTCTGTCTGGATTCTTCCACGCTCATCAGAGGGGAAACATCAATTCCCTCCCCCGGCATGACATACATTACCATATGATTCAGGAAAGCATTTGCATTGATGGAACTGAAGACTGCATATGATCCCTTCCAGCTGTTATACATATCATCCCCGTTGAAGCAGGAATTAAAATAGCCTATCCCGTTCAGCGGTGTGCCGGCAACACAACCCTCAACAAATGTTTCAGGTCCAATAACCTTTCGGATCAGTTTCAACCGTTCACGGTAGGCTGTTAGCGGATCGATGGAGTTGTCAAAAAGTCTGCTGGTATCCAGATCCGGAACATATTTGGGAAGCGAGAATTCGCCGTCGAACTTATAGTATTCGAATCCCCACCCTTTCAGTGTGGTGAATAGTTTGTCAAGCCAATCCTGAACTGCAGGATTCGTATGATCAAGTGCCGGCGTCTTGTAATCCTGGATAACATTTCCCGATTTGTTGTACAGGTACCATTCAGGATGGGTACCTATGAAACCGGCATAAGAGTTCGGAACCAGCCATAGTCCAGGGTGCAAACCCTTAGATTTTATATAATTCGCAAGCCATCCCGGCCCATGGGGAAAAAGTGTCTTATTCCAGTTTTCGATCCAGTAGTGTCCCTCATCCTTACCTCTGTCATACCCGTCATCAAGCTGGACGTACTGAAATCCGTAAGGCTTAAGATTTTGCGCAAGCCAGTCAGTGTTTGCGATAATATCTGATTCACGGGCTTCATAATAGTACGCCGTCCAACTGCCCCATATCAGAGGAGCAGAAGGAAATACGGAGTCATCAAACCTGCTATAATACGGAAGGCCCAGATTCTTTGTATAGTAATCAGGGATCAATCGCAATATGGTGCTGCCCGGAACAGGAATTACCAGATCAAGCAGATCATGATCCTGTATATTACGGCTCATCGTAGTCTGGTCTGAGAAATTGAGTGCAATATCCATTTTCCGGTCAAACAGGCTGTGAAGGTTTGAGGAGGATACCTGCCCGAGGGCAAAGGTCATCACTTCAGGGTTTCTGGAAGGAAGAAATGATGGATTCTGAGTGTCTTGCCCATTCCAGGAGACAGTGATCTCTTCAGTTCCTCTCCAGTTAACAGGTACTCCAGCGGGATCAATCAGCCGTGCCACTACCCTGTCAGAAGATGCAGGAGCTTTAGCGGAAAGAAAAAGATCGGCTGTTGTGGCAGAGAAAATTATATTGTCATGATTCAATTCAAAGGTCCAGGATGAAGCCGGATGCTCAGTCCTAAGCTCAAGCCTGTTATCAACCTGTTTTACGACAGTCCATTCTTTCAATGGTCGGAGATAGTTCCTGTTTCTTACATTAAGAGTTATATCCTTCAGAACCACCCCAAGACTATCATGGGAAAGGAGAAGAGTGCCGGCTTTAGTATCAGCCGTTATTGTCCATCCTGATGAGGAAGCGGTTACATTCGACGGATCAGCGGCCTTACTAACAGCACTGAAACAGCAAAAAACTAAAAATGCTGCGAAGACGAATAATCTGATAGTTGATCCAAACAACCTGTTCATATTCTTAAAAATTAAATGTAAGGAATATTATTCTACCCTATCTGTTGTTTTTTGACATCCTTTGTACTGATGCTGTTCAAATTTCATTTTAACCACTGAGGTGCATAAAGTGCTTCTTTAAGATTCACGAAGGTATATCACACACTTATTGGCAATATCAATTCTATCTGAAATTACGTGCAGTTTCTATCAAAGTTTTGATGTTCACGGAAGGTGTTGTCGGAGGAATGGCACATCCTGCATTAATGATAAACCGGTTTGAATTGCGGTATAGGTTCAGCAATTCCAAAGCTTTTTCTCTTACATCATCGGGTGTTCCGAGTGCCAGCACTCCGCTGGGATCAATTGTTCCGATAAGAGTTGTCTTATCATGAAAAGCATCATAAATTTTTCTTATATCTGTTTTATAATCCAGATCAATTGCTTCAGCTCCTGTTGTAAGCATATGCTCAAGAATGACATCTGTATTGCCGCAGATATGGAGGGCATATTTAACCCCTTCATTGTGGGCTGCGTCAGCGAGTCTTTTTTCAAATGGAAGTGCATATTTCACATACATGTCAGAAGATATCATCTCCGGGCCGGCAGGACTATCGCCATTTGAGACCATATCACAACCGGTCTGGCACATAAGTTTTATAAACTGAGTACCTGCATCAAGGCAATATTCAAGCAGAGTGTTGATCTGCTCTCCCGTACCCATCATCAGATCGAGCATCCATGTCTGTGCTCCCCGCATCATACTTGCAAGTGAAAAAGGAGCCTGGTCACAGTTGCCTCTTATAAATATCTCATCCTTATAATACTCTTTAAGAATACGCACTGCTTCCAGACAGTTCTGGACATACCTGTAGTTTTCAATGTTAGCGGGTTTGAGTTTGAATACATCCTCCAGGTTTAACAGATTTCCTTCATGCGACCTTGCCGGATCATCAACCGGAAAATCAACAGGCACCCCCACGGCACCGGCCAGTGTAACAGTATCGATATCGATAAGTATACCATCATATTGATACTTCTCAATTGAAGCAATAAAACATTCTGCTATCAGTTTCGGATTATCCCGATACTGTGACATTGTTATATTATGTTCCCTTGCCGCCAGCATAAAATTATGCAGCATAACCGGCACCTTATCGGGCTTTTCACCTTTCAATGCAGCGTTTATTCTTTCATAGCCATTCATAATTCATTCTTTTTTAAATAATTACTTTCTTATTTATTCAGCCATCAAGGCATCAAGTCCCATCAAATAATACAACCCTTGTGTTGTTTTATGCCTTTATGCCTTTGTGCCTTTGTGCCTTTGCGCCTTTGTGCCTTTATGCCTTTATGCCTTTGTGCCTTTGTGGCAATTAAAATTAATGATAAAATCCATATTTATTTACAAGTTCTGAAACACGTTTTACACGGCGCTCCAATCCATCGGGAGGCACCTGGTCGGCAACACCAAGCACAAAGCGGGGTTTGCTGACCATGATCTCCAGCAGGTATTTAACATGTCTGTCAAATTCATCATCACTTACACAATCAGTAAAATAAGAACCCGGGATGCCTCCCCAGAGGATACTTTTCGAATCACCGGTAAATGACTCAAGATCTTCCCACTTCATATCTCCAACCGGATCAGGTGTAAGGGCTTCAAGTACTGTAAATCCTACTGCGGCTTCCTCTTTCAGTAAACCGGCAAGTGTACCATCAATATGTATAAATGAGTATTTACCGGCTTCACTGATCTTTTTTGTCCATTCCTTCTGATAACCTGACATATACAACTCAAACAGTTCAGGGCCTACCATTTCCGAGGAAAGGTTCTCCGGGATCATAAGTACTTCAGCCGGACTATCAACAGCAATCCTGGCAGCCTGATCAAAGGCCTTTTTCATTGTATCAAGAAGGTCTTTAAACTCTTCAGGGGCAGTAAGTGCAGCCATTGTAACTGTCATGACCCCAGCTTCAAGAGCCAGCAGATGCATAAACGGGCTTTTAGGAAGGTAACAGAGGACAAGGCCCTGTTCACCCACCTGTTTCTTTCTGAGATATGCCTGGTCATAATCAGGTTCAAAACTTGTATTTTCATATATAAACTTCATTATCGGTATATCCGCTTCCGATTTCATGAAGTGTTCAACAGGGGCATCAGAAAATGATGTAGGGATGAATTCCCAGCATTCTCTTACCGAACCGCAGGGTGTAACTATTTCTTTGTAATGACGATGACCTTCATACCATTCTTTTACCTCACAGCCAGAGAAAATGTATAAGGGGTGAGCGGCCCCGTCACGGTGCCACTGGATATACTCATCCGAAAGAATAAAATTCTTCGGTTTAAGGCCTCTTTTGATAAGGGAGTTAGCCCAGTAATCCGACAGCTACCCGCCAAACTGGTCCCTGACCTTTTCCTGCCAGAATTGTAAGTATCTCTCCCGTTAGTTTTGGTAATTTGTTTTAATGGTTAATGGTTAATGGTTAATGGTTAATGGTTAATGGTTAATGGTTAATGGTTAATGGTTAATGGTTAATGGTTAATGGTTAATGGTTAATGGTTAATGGTTAATGGTTAATGGTTAATGGTTAATGGTTAATGGTTAATGGTTAATGGTTAATGGTTAATGGTTAATGGTTAATGGTTAATGGTTAATGGTTAATGAATTCAGCACTATTTCATTAAGCATTATCAAGGTTGTTTTTTGCGGTCTTAATGGATGATGTTATCAATTTGATTAATTCCTCACAATCATCCTTTAAGATTATGGAAACACTTTGAACGATATAATTACTATCTGTCAATAATCGAATCCAGTAATGTGTCTCATTAGCCTCCTTTTGTGCAATACCAAGCTTATGTATAAAATCTCGTTTAGATTCAGCCTGATTAGCTTCCTCAATGTTGGCACCTATGGAAGTACCTGATCTGAGTATTTGCTTTGAAAGGACAAATTCTTTTTTTTCTGAAGAAAGCTTCTGATAAAGTTTAATGACATTTAATGCAAATGCATAAGATTTTGTCTTTAGAATATTCTCTTTCATACCAAAATAATTAAATAAATAATATTAGATAATTAGTATTTAATACTTCACCTTAAAAACATATAAAATATTCTATTAAGCATTTAGCATTTATTCATTTAGCATTAACAAAGAACCTCTTTTTCAATCTGTTCCAGTGATTTCCCTTTGGTTTCGATAATCTTGTTCTTCAGGAAGAAGAATCCTAAGAGTGTCATCCCGGCGAGAAACAGGAAAGCATAGCTCATGCCCATCTGCTGCTGAGCCAGTGTTGTTCCGAATAATCCGACTACCTGCGGAAAGAGGAAGTTTAGAGAGGCACTTACTCCCCAGTTCGCAAATGACCCGAGTGAAGCACCCCTGGCCCTGATAATATTCGGAAACATTTCAGATAACATGACCCAGATCACCACCCCCATTGAAGCAGCGAAGAAAGCTATATACGCAACCAGCAGTACAACAAGCCAGTAACCTGTAATATTTCCCGAGAGTAATCCGTATCCGAACAATCCCAGCACAGCCACCATTCCAAGCTGTCCAATTATTAACAGTTTCTTTCTTCCTACCCTGTCAATGAGAAGCATTGCGATCAATGTGAAGACCAGGTTGGTCAAACCTAGTATCACACTTTGAAGCATGGAGGTATCGGGAGAAAAACCTGCAATACTGAAAATCTGAGCTGAGTAATAGAAGACAACTCCTATTCCGGTAAGCTGACTAAAAATACCAACAAATATCCCTAGCCAGACAATCTTCCTGTAAGGCTTCTTAAATAGGTTTATTTTTTTTCCTGCATCCTCAATATTTATTGATTCCCTGATTTCCGATAAGGTTTGTTCAGTATCTATTTCATGAGATGAAAGATCTTCAATATTCTTTCTTGCCTCTTCTATCCTGCCTTTTTTCACCAGCCAGCGCGGACTTTTCCTGATAAAGAAAAGCATAACAAAAAATGCCACGGCAGGCAATGCGCCGCTGAAAAGCATCCAACGCCAGTTATTTTCTCCGATATTGAGAAGCAGGTAGTTGGATATAAGTGATAACAATATCCCAAATACTATTGCGAGCTGAAATGTTGAAGCAAGCAATCCCCTGTGTTTCGGCGGAGATATTTCCGAAATATAAACAGGACAGATGACGGATGCACCTCCTATGGCCAGACCGCCGATAAACCTGAAAAGAATGAAAACACTGATAGTAGGAGCCAGACCACATCCAACTGCAGAAATAAGAAACAGTACTGCAAGCAGCTGCAATAATCTCTGAGCTCCAAATATATCACCCGGCTTGCCCATCAGTATTGTTCCAAGTATGCAGCCAACAAGCGCCGAACTGACCGTCCAGCCCTGGATAGCTGGTGTCAGGTTAAAATGCTTTACCAGATCGAGCATTGCACCGTTAATGATCACGGTATCGTAGCCAAACAACAACCCGCCAAGGGCGGAAGCAATTGTACATTGTATAAGGACTTTGTTCATGAGGGATCGGGGGTTAGGGGTTAGGGTTCAAGGTTCAAGGTTCAAGGTTCAAGGTTCAAGGTTCAAGGTGCAAGGTGCAAGGTGCATTCACGTTTCCAATCGGGCAGATCCTCCCACTATACTTTTGCTTTACAGTGACAAGATCCATTGTAGCCGCCCTTTCCACAGGATGGTAAGCATCAATACCTGTACCGACCAGATCATCAAGTATCTCCCATAAATTGCCGTCATTGTGCATAATTACCGGCACACCATAAGATTTAAGTCCCGATACAAGTCTTTCAAAAGGCTTAAGAAAAAACTCCCTGAAATGGTCGGGTGAGATCAGTAAACCGCCTGTGCCTCCCCAGTCATCAGAGATATGAAATGCATCAACACCACCGGTCTGATATGCGAGCGCTGCAGCTTCCAATGCCCATGTTACAAAAGCATCTGTCATTTCGTGTACCAGATCAGGATCCATAAATATTGCCATAGACAGGGTCTCAAAATCCATGAGATACCATGACATCATTGTAAACGGACCCAACAGGCCGGCTGCAACGGCCAGATCTGAATCGTTTGCCTTAATCACATCCTTCAGGATCTTAAGCCTTCCCGGAGTATTCACCTCTGGTATTTTGTACTGAAGCCAGTCTTCCCTTGTCTTTACTGCAGTGCTGATCTGAGCAATTATAGGCCAGCCATTCTTCTGGTATGTAACACCCCATTCATCAAGATATAACTCATTCAGAGCGTGCGGGACATCTTCGATGCCACAAAAACCGTTTATAGGCGCCCAGATAACATCGAGCCCCATTCTGGCGGCCATTTTTGTCTGAGTTGTGCCATCATAAAGTTCTGTGGTATAACCCATCACCTCCTTCATCAGCTTCAGACTGAACAGATACTCCCAAACCGGAACCCTGTCGGGGGTACCGCCTCTTAAAGCAGTCAGAACACGTTCCCCTGATGTCATAATTGAAGATTTTTCAACATTAAATCAATTCTCTTCATCATCTCCATCATTGCCCTGCCGTTGTGATATGGACATTTCCAGGGATCAATTTTCCAGTCATTCCTGTAGTATGGTGACGGATCATCCTCCGGTTCTGTAAGAAATGGAACACCGAGACGGTTCAGCTTCGTAAACCATTCACCTCTTTCGTGATCAATGAGGCAGGTATCAATAAAACTCCAACTCTGCTTTACAGTATTCCAGTACTTTAAATTACCGGCCAGCTCAAAGGCGTTCATAAAACCTACAAGCGTCTCTGCCTGTTGCCACCAGTGCTTATTTGTCTTAACATGGCTTCCGAAACGGGTTGACTCCAGAAAAAGACCGCCGTCCTTGTCAACTGCCACCCTCTCAATATTATCAACCATTTTTACAGCCACAGGCTTCATCTTTTCAATTATCTCCTTATTGCCCAATATCTCCGCAGCTTCCCACAATAACCATGAACCTTCAATATCATGTCCGAATGAACATATTCCCTTTGAGGAAGCAGCCTCATTGAAACCTTCATCGAAGAAGATCCCAAAGTGACCTGACTTACGAATTATCCTGTCAAGAAACAGATTCATCATTTCAGTGAGTCTTTTTTCAACAAGCGGGTCCTTCCAGACTTTATAGAGAGCTGCCCAGGCTTCCAGAACATGCAGATGTGTATTCATTGATTTTGGCTCATTATTGTCCGCCATCCTGTTTTCACCATAAATTTTCCAGTCGCGGGTAAATGATTCCCTGTAACCTGCATTCGCAGGATCTTTAGCCTTCTCCTCAAGCAGGGCAAAAAATGCCCTGATCTTCTTCATGACAGAATCAAGCGGTCGGAACTCATAATATTTGCAGAGTGAATATATTACAAAAGCCTGGGCATAAGTATGCTTAATATCGTTCGCCAGTTTATTATCTGATGACAGTTCCATGTAATAACCGCCAAACACCTTATCTTCAACACCTTCAGTAACTACTTTATATGCTTTGTCTGCAACAGTGGCATACTCTCCATTTCCTTCCAGCATGGCTGCAGCAGAAAATGTCCATAAGATCCTTGCATTCAGGACACTTGTTTTATTAGCAGTAAGCACCGGATTCCCGTTCAGATCAACAGCTCCGTAAAATCCATGTCCGTTTTTTTCAACTCCGTATTTCATCCAGTAAGGAAGTATGTCGTCATGTAGTTCTTTACTGAAATAACCGTGGTACTGTTTTAATTCATTATTAAGTGAACTCATGTTGTGCTTTATACTATTTTGTTTTACATTTAAATACGCTCGAAAATCAATTTATTCACCCCGACCCCAAGGGGAGTAAATTGATTTTCTTCGCTCCCCCTGGGGCCGGGGTAAACGAAGAAAATCAATTATTTTAACTTATATGTTTCAATTGAGTTTTTGCCAATATCAAGACTATAGTTCATTCCTTTCTGTCCGGTATCCTTTTCGTCCTCTTCAATTATATTGGTTTTTTTAAGATTCTGAAAAGGAGTAAACAGGTGGAGTCCTATCTTCTGACTGCTACCATTCATTTCAGCCAGGCGGATTATAAGGCTGTTGTCATCACCGCTTTTCTTAAAGGCGGTGAGTAGCAACTGATCGCCTTCAGTTGTTATAAAGCTTTGTTTTTCAGGAAGTTTTCTGTCTTGAGACCGCAAAGGATCAAGAACTGTATAGAGCATGTTTTGTCCCTGCTTACCGGAATGGGATCCGTTTCTCCATCCTGGTTCCTGAATATACAGGGAGAATGAAAAATGATGGTCTCCAAGCTGAATATAATCATTCCCCTCCCAGTGGCAGCTTTTCCTTGATGCAAAAAGGATAGGCTGAATCAGAGTTTTTGAAGTCGGATTGGTTGTAGGATCCAGATAATCAAATGCAATGACGCTTGAACTTATTGTTGCACCAAAGCCTTCGCCTGAAGCATTCACCCAGTCAACCATAGTCCTTGGGTGAATTAGCCTGCAATCAGTAGAATAATTATTTCCGGCCGGACCTTTCAGCTCGTCCTTCCCTACTTCCACAACACCCATTGGGACTTCATATGCAATTTCCGGGGAACTCATATTCAGTGGAAAGGCTGCCCTGAATTCCCTGTAAAGAATTCCCTGCCAGTTTTTAATATCTATCTCAAAGTCAATTCTTTTTATCTGGTTATAAATGATCACTGTCTCTTCAACTACAGCATAGCGGACCGGCTGGCGGTACCTGAAAGATGAATAAACAGGACCATCAGCAATTTTTTCCCAGGGTGTGAGATAATTCCCTGTCTTGTCATAACCCTCCATCGATGGCTGCTGAACATCAGAAAATTCACCGGCTCCGTTGCCTACAGATTGCATAGTGAAGACCTCACCCAGCCTGAACTTTGATGCATCAATAATCTCTTTCCCGAGTTGTTTGTCGAAGAGCTTTTCAATCCCGCCCTTTCCAAATTGTATTGCAAAGAATTGATTTTCAAAATCATGACTGAAAGATAATGCTTTATTGATCTCTGCTTTTTTCAATGGTTCGGCATAAAAAGTGCTGTACCCAACTGAGGGAATGTCTGAAGCTATAAAGGTTACATTACATGATTTTAATGATCCATCATCAAAAAACTCCTTCCCACTCAGCTGGCTCATTACGGGTTTACTTAGGGCATCAAACAGGTTTAATCCAAATGCTTCTCCTTTTTTGAATGTCAGGATCAAGCTAACCGGATCATTTCTCTTCCAGTTCAGACCATTAAAAACAACAACTGGAATACCGGTCTTCTTAAATTCAATCCTCGAAGCAATTCTCTGAAGAGCATTGTCCAGCAGGAAGGATGCATCTTCACACGACTTGACAAATTTGCTGAGGAAAAGCCTGTCGGTTATCTCTCCTCCCTTACCTCCCCATCCATGATCGGGATAGATCTTTGCTTCCCAGGCTTCCCTGAATTTTTCCTCATCATAATGCCTGAAACTGCCCTCAAGCAAACAGTTTATAGCAGCGAACTTCTCAGCATCAGGAAGGAGTATGTCTGCTTTCCTGCTTGCTGAAATAGCGAAATGATGAGATGGCCCATGTATGTATAACCACACAGCCGGACGCTCTCCTGAAATATCCCTGATCTTTTTTGAATTATCTCTGATAGTATTCAGACATGTATTCAGATTACCATATCTGAAGGGAGGAAGTGAAACTTTTATCTTCTCTCCTTTTTGATTTTCAATATATGATATGCTGTTCCACCTGCTGATGAAAGGATCACAGTTCTTAACAGGTTTCTGATCCCATATAAACTCATAATTCAGGAGAGCCGGAATTATTACTTCTTTAGAATCAGTATCATAATAGCTGCCCCAGAACGAAACCTCTTTTGCCATCCGGGCAATGCCCTCTTCGCTCTCCAGTCCGAGGATATTGAAAAAATCAATATAGTGCCCTGATGAGAACATTGTAACAAATGAGTTGTCGGGACTGAACCAGTTATAAACTCCTTTTTCATGGCGGCTCACAAACATATTTTTCACACCTGATTTAGCCAGTATCTGAGACATCTGCAGGGTACGTCCCGGAACATCAGAATTATAGTAAGTATCAGATTGGTAGCCGTTAAAATTGTCAGAAAGCCATTTCTTGCCCAGGTAGAGCTGTCTTATCAGTGCTTCGCCGCTGAAAAGCTCTTCATAAGGCTGTGTAAATGTCGCCCCTATCAATATTCTTCCTTCGTCAAGGCCTTTCTGTATCTCGGCTTTTTTATCGGGGTGACGGTTCAGGTATTCGATAATTATTGATGTCTGCTCAATATCCATCTTAAATCCTGGATCTTCCTTAAGTCTTTTAAGATATGGTGTAAGCCACAGGGTATCTCTCAGAATAATGCACTTTTCCACTTCATCTACCCAGCCAAGATCCTGGTGGGTTGTTATAGATAATAAGATCTCTCCCTTTGAACATACTGATCCTGAGATCTCTTTTAAAAGACCAAATGTCTCATCCTTGCATTTCAAAACCCCGTTTACTACCTGGGAATGTGAAGTATTAAGAATTAAAAGAGAAAATGTTAATGTGATTATTATCTTCTTCATAGGAAATTTATAGTCGGTCTTTGAAATATATTTAAAATCACCAATTCTTTGGATGTAACTAAATAAATCATTTCCCCATTCGGGTAAGTGGCTGTTGAAAAAGTTGCAGCTTCTAACTGTCTTTCTCTGTGTGCCTCTGTGAATTCTCTGTGGATCTCTGTGTAACTAAAAATTAAAAACTTACACAGAGAGCACAGAGGTATCACAGAGTTCCACAGAGGACTTTTTCAACTGCGCCGGAGTTGTTAAATATACTAATCTATTTTACGAACAACTTTACAGTTTCAATTGCGTTATGCCCCACACTCAGATTAAGCGAAGCGCCGCTTCCCGGAATCAATTTGCCCTCTTCCTCAATCATGTTTGTCAGTTCAGCTTTCTGAACTGGAGAGGAAAGAGTTATTTTGGCATCACTGTCTTTACCTTCAATATCGTAGCATCTGACTATCACATTATCGTCATCTTCACATTTTTTAACTGTGCTGAGTATAAGATTTTTGTTCTCAATGGAAATGAAACTCATTGTTTCTGGCATTGTACCGCCACTAGTCGGTTTAGCAGCAACTGCCTTCAAAGGCTGATTCGACTGTGTGCCGTATCGGTAACCGTTTTTCCAGTCTCCGCCGTAAGAATAGAATGAAAATGTGTAGTTATGATCGCCAGGCTGAAGATAATAATTACCTTCTCCATGACAGCTCTTACGACTTGCCAGCAGCACGGGTTGAAGAATAGTATAACCCTCAGGGTTTGAGGTAGGATCAATCCAGTCGAAAACTGCCACATCCGAGCTTATAGTTATTCCGGTTGTGCCATCAGATGCAGAGAACCAGTCCTGAACTTCACGCGGGTGAACCTGGGAACACGGTGTATCATAGATCTGTGAAGCCTTTGAGAATCCGGCAGCCCCTGCAATTTCATCCTTACCAATCCTTACCACACCCATCGGAACCTCATAGGCAACTTCAGATTTTGCCTGATTTACAGGAAATGCAAGCCTGAACTCACGGTAGCGCTCTCCGTTAAAACCATTCAGTTCAACGTGTATATCTATACGTTTTATAGTTTTATAGAAAATCAACTGTTGCACAACTGTAACATTGCTGATCTCCTTTCTGAATTCATAAACATCCCTCAGAGCTCCTTCTGAAACCAGTGACCATTGCTGACCAAACTGGCTCATTTTAGCGAATCCTTCCATTGTCGGAAGCTGAACATCGGTGAACTCCCCTGCTCCGTTGCCAACAGATTGCATAGTGAACAGCTCCGCTCCGAGGAACTTATCCGTATTCAGCAGATTGACAGATAATTCTTTATCATACAGCGATTTAATACCTCCATCTGAGAAATCAACTTTATAATAGGTGTTCTCATAGCTCCGGTTGTTATTTTTGAATGAATCAGAGACAGGTGAAGGCTTGCCATTCTCAAGATAATATGTTTTATAGCCAAGTGAAGGAACATTGTCTGCTACAAAAAGGAATGTAATAACCTCATCCCTGTTCCCTTTGATCTGATGTTCATCAATAAGCTGATAAGCGATCTCCCGGCCATTCTGGTCGGTCAGTCTGTAAGTGTTCTCGGGTTTCCCTTCTGCATCGAGTGTGAATTTAACAATGTCAGTCCGTTCCCAGGAAAGGGTATTGAAAACAGTAACAGGGATTGCATCATTGGTATGTTTAATCCGTCCGGCAATGTTGTTCATGGATTTTTCGAGTATACCCGATGCTATTGTTCTTGCAGTTTCATAAACTGTCCGGAATGTTCTGTCGGTCATGTCTCCATGTTTACCTCCCCAGCCGTGGTCGGGATAGATTGCATTTTCCCATGCTTTTGTAAAAGATGCCTGGGGATAATCCCTGAATGATCCCTGCTGAAGAGCATCGAAGGTTGCAAATTTCTCGGCAGCTGTAAGAAGACGGGACCCTTCCCTGGATGCCTTTAGCGCTCTCTGATGTGAAGGGCCGTGAATATACAGCCATACATCAGGTCTTTCCCCAAGTATTTTGTCAAAAGCCGGTTTGCCTTTTGTAACTGCATCGAACCATTCGGTTGCTGTAGCATAATTTATCGTGGGTTTACCCTGCTTCTGTGATTTTGAATTCCAGTCATTAAAAAAAGCATCATAATCCGGAGGGGTTGCAAAATCATGTGAATAGAGGAACTGCAATTCAGGCTTTATTTTCCTCTTTTTATAATAATCATTCCACTCGGTCATAATGGATGTAAAGGCTTTTGTAAGCGGAACAATGTCTGTTTTTGCCTCTCTCACAGGTATGCCAACCTCATCATATTGCCCCGGTGTATAGCAGGTTATATAACTTCCATCTGGACTGTACCATCTGTAGATACCAGGCTGGTGCCTGCTGAACTGCATATAGGGTATTCCAGATTTTGACAGGATCTGTGCCATCTGCAATGAGCGTCCGGGGACATCCTCATTCCAGTAAACCTTAGAGTCGCAGCCGGGAAGTGTTTTTTTAAGCCATTTCCTGCCCAGGTAAGCCTGCCGTATAAGTGACTCACCATCATACATAGATTCATAGGGTTGCTTGTAGGTGGCTCCCCATTCCAGGCGGCCTTCACGGGTATACTTCAGGATCTCATCATATGAATCAGGATGCCTCTGTAGATATTCCCTGAGACTTAATCCGTCTTCGACTGAAAACTTAAAATCACTATTGGCCTTTAGTCTCGCAAGTACAGGAGTAATCATCTTCTCATCGCGAAACTCGATGCACTTGCCAATGCTGTCCATCCATGCAATATCCTGATGCGAGGAAGGAACAACACTCATTGAGCCCCCCCTGAAATATGAGTAATCACTATTTTTATCAGTAGCAGTTTTAGTGGCCTGTCCCAATAAATTTACCGATACAATAAGCAGAAAAAGAGAAGAGTATGTAATTTTTGTAATCACCGATAGTGTTACCATAATTACTAATTTAGGTTGAAATGAATCACAACTAAAATAGTGCTTTTTGGTGATTTAATAATATCAATGGTAAAATTCCTTTAACCGCAAAGATAAAACGCAAAGGACGCAAAGAAATTAAAGGAGTAAATCAATAAACAACATCTAGAGTAACAAGCCCTTTTGGAGGCACTTCTATTTCACCTAACACGGCGGCTCCGTTAAGTTTAACAGATAAAGGTTTACGGCTCTCCCATACAAGCTTTACAGATTCAGTCTTGTCCGAAACTGAACGCAGGCGGATCTTTGATGGCTCGCTACCGCTGCCGGATTTAACTATTGAGACATAGATACTGCTGCTTCCTTCAATTGTAAATGGCTGTTCAGTGACAGCTTCTTTCTTCAGGCTTGTTGTAATAAGAGGCTGAGCCTGTTCCAGGCCAAACCTGTTCACGGTGACAGCATCATATTTTGTATTGTGTGGAAGAATCCGGTACCTGAATGAGACAACACCTTCCTGGCTCAGAGGGAAATTTGTATGCCAGTGATTGTTTAAAGCCCATGAATAGATCGTAGGGGAAGGCTCCAGCTTATGGATCCATGCTGGGGAATTAGTTGCAGCTCCGAGAATATTGGCCGACATTGTACCATTTTCGATCATGGGTGCATCGAGTGAACAGAAGGTAATGCCCCTCTCTTCGTTTGAGATATCAAGCCACCTCTGAAAGGTAATCCAGTTGCGGTTTGCAGCGGAAAGCTGGTCTTTTTCAAGTTCTACTATGCCCCAGGGAATGTCAAACCTGGTAACCGGTGATGGAATATTAAATCCGAATCCGAAGTGAATCCCCTCCTTTTCAGTTACTGAAAGTTTATCAATAACATTTACAATTTCCAGATGTGACTGTCCTGAAATAAGTGTAATCTCACGTGTCAGGCTGCGGCAGCCTTCAGCCTCTGATGTTACAAGCAGAGTTCCCAGCAAGGGGCCATTTTCCTTTACCGATATTCTTACTTTTTGAGCTGTCGTTGCTTTAGCAGGATTATCCTCTCCATGAAGGTACCTGTAACTGTTTATCAGAGTGGCTGAGTTATTGTCGGCAAATTCATAGTTACCGCTTACAAAGCTCTTTATATCACCTGTCTGCTGGTCAATAACTATTTTAACTATTCCATTATTCAGAACATTCCCGGAAGCGATTCCATCCATATTTTTCACTTTCCTCTCTTTCAGGATATATTTTTTTGAGCCCAGGGCAGGAACCTGACTGGCCATAAAGACGAGTTCTCCTGTTGAAAGTTTCTGAGCCGGAACATTCTTTCCCTGCGAATCAACAACAGAATTATAATTTCCCGATTGGCCGGATGTAAGATATACAAGTCCGCCACGGCTCCATGATAATGTATTGAATACACCTATCTCGCTGCTCCTGTCAGCTGTCACATTTTTCATTGATCCGATAAGTACAGATTTGCTTATATCCTCTCCCTTCTGGAAGAAGCCAAACTTAACCTTAAGAATATCATTTGTGATCGGCTGTCGTTTAGGATCCATGAAGCACCATGTATGTTCCGTTCCCATAATGATATTCCTCCATGCCTCACTTATCTCTGCTCTTGGGGCAGGGGTTGATGGATTCAGCATAGACCAGAGTGTTTCAGCCTGTATCAATCTTTCCTTTGATGACCTGTTCATGGCTGTCTGCTTTGCTGCAGTACCAAGTCCGTCTGTCCAGTATTCTGTAAAATCGCCTGAAAGTACTGGCAGTCTATCACCATACTTCTTGTCAAAGGCCTGCATCATCTGTGTTGCGCTGGCAATTACCAGATGAGGGTATGCATAATCCTCGTTCCAGCTTTTTACTGCATCAGGCAGATCGGCGTCAATAGGAGTATTATCGGCCATTGCCCAGGTCATCAGAAATATATCGTAGGGATAATAATCTGAGTTCTCAAGCATTGGCAGCTTGTCCTCAAGGTATTTATCAACAAAGTAAGCCCTTGGATTATCCGTTTTTACGATCTTAAGGAGTGTTGCGCTATCGGTATGACCTGCCATTAATGGCCAGTACTGATATCCCTTATAAACCGCACCCGGATTATAGCTTCCGGGCTGGAAGAAGAGTATTTTTGATTTACCGTCGGGACTCTTCCACCAGAATGGCTTGAAACTGAAATCGGTGGAAAGGCCTACCCTGTCGGATCCGTTATTCATTGCAAGACAATACTTAATCCCCAGTTCAGCGGCAACAGGGACAATGCCCCAGGTCATGCCAGGTATATCAACCTGCACAAGA
Organism: Bacteroidales bacterium; assembly: GCA_016715075.1. Taxonomy (GTDB): domain Bacteria; phylum Bacteroidota; class Bacteroidia; order Bacteroidales; family VadinHA17; genus LD21. The sequence goes on along the minus strand of JADKBK010000005.1, from coordinate 20,890 downwards.
GTCTCAATGTTCTTACCAGTAAGTTCTCTCATTTTATCACACTCGCGGAAAAACTCAAATAGTTCCTCATCGGCTGCAGCAGTCGTGTTTGTGTGAACATATCCTGCGTCGAGGTGCAGCCAGCCTTTGCGAACAGCTTCGACAATTGTTTGTTTCTGCTCAGGAGTAGCATTCCTGAGGTACCTTTCAACAGGCCACAGCACCTCGGGATTCCAGAGATATCTTGCATCCTTTGGATAATCTTTAGTCTTCCTTGCCAGATCAACGCCGTAAACCAGGTTTCTTTTGTGAATCAGTTCAACGTTCTCATGCGTGTTGGTATATCCGATATCAACATGAGAATGGGGATAGATATAAACAGTCCATTGACGTTTAGGATGAACCACCACTGAAGTTGAAATCTCATTCCCTGCGCTTCGGAGAGTAATATTTGCAGTGCAGACTGATTCTACTCCTGCTCCCTGCGGCAAAAGGAGAGAGAATTTTTCAATAACCTCCTTTGTATCAAGATTTATTGTTTCCTTCATTCCTGCACATTCCACCTCAATTGTCCCTTTGCCTGAAAACTTTGAACCTTTGAAATCCAATATTATCTCCCTTCCGGGTTTGCCATCAGTCCTGTGACGGTAGAAAGGCTGAACTGTGCTCTCCAACTTATTCGGAAAAGAGGAAGAGCAATCTGATATTTTTTTACTCCTCTTATTCTCCTGAGCGGGTACATACTGGCAGTTCAGAAATATCATCAATGCCGTTACTGCAATAATTGATTTACCTCCGGTATATTTCATAAACAATGACTCTTTGTGATTGTGATAATCGGAATTTTTTAGTTTCGGGCTTTGGCGAACAATTCAGCGATATGTTTCTGCTCTGTATTACCCTTTTCAGAATACCTCACCATCCTGTTTACTAACCCAGTGTACATTGATAATGCTGCCTGTTCATAAAACTTATTTATGCCTTCCCTGCGTTCAGAGGTTATAGGACGATAATATCCAGGTCCAGGATCCATAGCTGCACGAATTAGATAATCATCAAATGATTTTATTGCAGCAGCCACAAACGCTTTATCATATTCCGCACCTTGTTCTGCTTCCAGAAGCCTGTTCATCTCGGAGAGAATAGAAAAAGGCTTCTTCATAGCATCTGTCAGCTCTGTCATTTCAGGCGCTTTTGTTTCATCTCCTGAGATAAGAGCAGGTGATACAGGATATCCAACAGTCGGCAATTGAGCAGGCCATCCACCTCCTGTAACTATCTCGATTGCAGCTTTATCAGGCAATTCACTGTATATCAGATCAATTTCTTCAGGTGAGGAAATATTAAGCATTTCACCATTAATTTTTACCGAGATAACATCAGGACCTCCATTCTGACAGGATAGGTATAGTTTTTTATTGCCGAAGCGTACGGGGTGCTTCTGAGTGAATTCATTGATTGTTGCCGGAATCCGAGGCCTCAGGATCAGCCTGTCGGAACGATAATCGAAATCGAATAACCCGCGTATCGTCGCTGCAGGTATGGCAAAGTTATCAATCATTACAGCTACACCACCTACACGAAAGTTACCTTTATCAGACCATGGATTACTTGAGTTCTCTCCATATTGTGACCAGGGGGCATCCATTCGGAAGTCCTTTGCCCATTTCATTGCTCTTGTTGCAGAACGGCGAATATCTTCAAATTTCCCGAGACGATAATACATCAGAATTGCGCGCCCCTCCACTGTGCCCCACACTCCTCCGTTAACCCATTGACCATACTTCCAGAAGCCGCTGAGTCCTGGACCTGATGCTTTTCCCCATTCTGCATAGGTATCGTCGAGACCCGGTGCGTTGGTCAGAAGGAAATCAAACGGACGGATAGCAGGATATGAGGCAATCTGTTTATATATGCTCTCTGAAGTTTTTTTGTCTGCCACACGTAAACCAACTGCATCAGCATTTGCTACTCCTTCGAGATAACCGAATTTTTTCTGGCCAAGAACACCATGTTTGATGCCACCGGGTTCAAGTGACTTGACAAAATAGCCGGCAGGTGTCATAAGCAGTGGCAAGGACTCTCGGGTAATCTCCTGCCTGCGCTGATATTCAGTAAGTTTGTCTTTATCGCCTGTCAATTTGTATAACTCAACCATGCGGTCGAGGGCAGCAAGATATGTGATCGAAAGGCCGGCCAGATATCCTTTTCCGAATGATCCATCGGGCTGTTTTACTCCGCCATAGCTCGGTGCCAGAAGGTTACAGGCAGGTCCAACGAGGAACAGATTGTTTTTCTGGTCACGCACTTTTTCTATAAAGTCACTCGACCGTTCCATCTTTGGCAGATAATGTGCAATTGCATTCAGATCATGGTTCACAAGAAGTATTTCAGATTGCATCACAAGTCCGGCAGCAGTGGCTTCATAGAACCAGTCGTGAGCCAGAACATCCCCGTCGCCCTGTCGGAAGGCTATTTGCTCTGGAGAAGCGCAATCACCCAGGCAACCGTCGGGTCCAATTAAACTATAGAGAACAGAATTCGGGTCATTCCCGAAATTGCCCATATGCTTACCGTCTCCCTGGTTTTCCCAGAACAGATCCCATGATTGCTGCAAAATGGAGACCCAAGGTTCCTGGAGAAATGGAGTGGCTGAATATGAAAATCCATAACTGTTCTGGATCCACCAGGCTCCCCAGCCAGCGCCTTCGGTGAATGTATCCCACTCAGGTTTATATACCATAGTCAGATTCGGAACTGTAGCATTTGGATTAAAAAATGCAAACGATTCGTCGATAAGTCTGAGAAAGTCCGTATCCCCGATTCCTTTACAGTACTTTCCATCATAACTGTTCATCTTCGCAGGAACCTGGCTGTCAGCCAAAAAACTTATCAAAACAAAACAAACAAAAGAAAATGTCTTCATTTAAACCTGTTTTTATGACTCTTTAATAACTTCGAGCATCTTGCGATCCAGTTTATGTCCTTTGTAATCTTCATATTGAACATCAGGTCTCTCGCTGTCGAGAATCCCGAAGCCTCCCCTGAAATTCCACATCGCCCAGCCCCAGCCGGCACTCTTCCATTGTCCCATGAGTTCACGCATCCAGGCCAGGACAGCCTCGTGGGGTGTCTGGCTGAAGGCCCCGAATTCACCAACATGTACTCCCACTCCTTTCGATTGCAGTTTTTTCCAGGGATCAATCATCTGGAGTTTTATCCTCTCACTGTTCCACTCCATCTCCGGGGAGACATCTATTTTCTTCAGGGTATCAAGATAATATTTATTCATCTCATCGCTGAGATACCTCGCTTCTGTTGAAGGATCCGGCTTTAAAGGCCATGCAGGGACAGGCCATTTATCAGTGCCCTCCACCCAGGAAGCACGATAATGAGTGATTTGCATCGGCTCATAACCCCTTGTACTCTGGGCTATATTCAGATCGGCTATCTCATCAACTGGATCCCTCCCCCACCACAGTCCATCTGAGATAATCAGCCTGTTGGGATCCACATCACGGATAGCTTTTACAACTCTCCTTACGACTTTACTGTATACCTCAGGAGTGAGAGGTTTCAATCGCTCATAGTCGAGTGTCGCAGGCTCATTCACGAGATTAAAGCTTACATTCTTATTTGGCATCCCCTTGTATCGTTGAGCAAAATGACTCCAGTGATAATCAAATGCCTGCTGGGCTTCTTCATCAAGCCAAAGGTTGAAAGGCTCCCTTACTCCGGTGTGAACAGAATACCCCGGGGCCCTGTGAAAGCTGATATTTGTGTGAACGCCATACTGTTTTCCGAATTCCACAGCCTGGTCAATCTCCTTCAGTGTCTTCTCATCCATTCTCTTCCAGTCTTTCGGATCAGACCAGCACAGGTATGACATAGGAAGCCTGACAAAATCGAGTCCAAGCTCTGTAATCATCTCAAAATCAGATTCTTTAAATGGATCATTACTGACATCTGCAATAAATTTCTCCAGTAGATTAAAGCCACGCCACCGAGGGAGTGAAGCGGCATTTATGTCAGGTTCTGATTTTCTTTTACAATCAATTGCAACTGAGCCAAGTACAGTCAGTCCGGCCGTTGTTTTAATAAACTGCCGCCTGTCAATTGAGTTTTTCTTCATGGTGATAGGATTTATATTTTACAAATTCATTGGAGATCTATTCTGAATGTTTCAACTGAGTTTTTACCAATATCAAGTTTGAGCACCTTACCATTCAGTCCTGTAGCCTTTGCATCCTCTTCTATTAAATTTGTTTTAAAAAGAGCCTTCAATGGAAAATAGAATTTCAGGTCAACTTTTTCATCAACTCCTGCCATCTCGACCATTCTCATTATAAGAGGGTTGGCCGATTCACTTTTTTTAAGAGCCGTTATCCTGACAAATGGCGAAGATGTTGAAATAAAACTGAGCTCCTCGGGCAGGGTTCCGCTCTGCGATTTCTCCATAAGTAAAGTATATAAGGGATGATTACCCTCCACTCCGAATTGGTACCCGTTCTTCCATCCGGGTTTATGAGATGTTACGGAAAACATAAAATGATGACTCCCTGTCTGATGATACCAGTTTCCAAGGTAGTGACAGCTTTTATGGGATGACAGTACAATTCCCTGTAGAACAGGATAGTCAACAGATTCCCTCCCGGGATCTATCCAGTCGGCAACAGCCAGATTAGTTGACATCGTAAATCCCAGATCCTTATCACTGGCTGAAACGAAATTCTCAATCTCCCTGGGGTTTATCTCAGCCGGCATCTGCCTGTAGGTTCCCTCCCAGCTCCAGCCCAGGGGCGATCTGTTCAGTTCATCCTTCCCTGCATTGACTATGCCCATGGGCACATCATACGTAATCTGTGAATTATTCATATTAAGAGGGAATGCCACTCTCAGCTGCCTGTTATGTTCACCGGGCCAGTCCGGGATCTCATATTCAAAATCAATTTGTTTCACATGATGATATACTGTAATAATCTGTCTGACACTGAAATTTTTCAAAGCTGCCACAGATTCAAAAGTTGCAGATAATGGGCTATTTCTTGTTAGCGTCCATGTTCCGTTTTTAATTCCAAGGTTTTCAGCATTCTCGAAGTTTGTAGGCTTTATCTGAATGAACTCTCCCGCACCGTTCCCGTTATAACCAAGGTTAAGCAGATCACCTCCTGCATATTTGGTTGTATTGAATACCTCTTTTTTCAGTTCCTTATCATAAAGCGACCTTATACCTCCGGGTCCTAACTCTATACTATAAAAGCTGTTTTCATAAAAATTACTACCTGTCTTTATCTCTGCGTCAGAGGATGCCTTACCCTTTCTCAGAAAGTACGTCTTATAACCGAGTGAGGGAACATTTTCAGCCTTAAAACTTACTGTTTTTTTTGAACCATTCACATTTACCACTGAAGGAACGATTTTGCCCGCTGCATCGGCTACAAACCAGTCGTTACCTTTTTTATCAGATATATCAATATCAGCAATTCCGCTTCTGTTCCATGACAGATCATTATAGACCAGTATACTGTTCGGATTTCTAAGCCTCACCTCTGATGCGAGCTCCTTTAATGATTGTCCCAGTATCTTTTCACCAATTGAATTCCCCTCTTCAAGTGAAGCTCTGAAAATGCTGTCTGTAATTTCGCCATGGTTCCCACCCCATCCATGATCGGGATAAATAGATTTGTACCAGCCCTTGTTGAGATTTGCTGAAGGGTATCCCTTCTGGCTCCCTTTAACCATACCATTTATCGAGCTGAAGATCTCTGCAGCAGGCAAACTTACAGCAGCGGCCTTTTTGGCCCTGATAGCCTCATAATGTGCAGGTCCGTGAATATAAAGCCAGAGATCAGGCCTTTCACCTGAAATTGAATCAATTTTTATCCCCTCAACATCGATCTTCCCCAGGAACTCCTCAGTAGTTGCGTGCTGAATAAGAGGGATATCAAATCCGGAAGACTTCGCTATTTCATTCCATTCGCCGATTATCTTACTATAATCTTTAGGACCGCCGGCATCAGTACTTATTATTACTGCATATTGAGGCGGCAGATTACGGCTTGCATAATAATCATTCCAGTTGAGCATTACTTTATGCAGTTTCTGCAGGGCAGTTATGGCATCACCCTCAAAATACTGATATACCAGCAGTGCCCACCCATAATTACCCGGACTGTAGGTAAGTATCTTTGTACCATCAGGACTGTACCAGTTATAGAAGCCCTCTTTCATCCGGCTTACAAAAAGATATTTAATACCAGCCTTGGCCAGGATCTGAGGAGACTGAAGGGAACGGCCAGGAACATCAACATTGTAGGCAGCCAGGGCATCCATCCCCGGAAGGTTGTCTTTTATCCACTTCCGGCCAAGATATGTCTGACGTACCAGCTGTTCACCCGATTCAAGACCTTCATAGGGCTGATTGAAAGTTGCACCCCATGTGAACTGTCCCTTTGTGAAAGCATCCATGATCCTCTGCTTTTCAGCCGGAACTTCAGCGAGAACCTCCATAAGATTAAGGGTCTGCTCCATCTCAAACCTGTAGGCCGGATTTTTATCAATCAGATCAAGCGCAGGTATAATAATTTCATGAATTCTTTCCTCGCGGCATGAATCAGGAGTGTTCATCCATGCAATATCCTGATGGGACGAGCAGATAATATTCACAGTACCCTTACTGAAATAGCCCCAGTCAGCAGGAACCAGCGGTCTGAATTGCTGTTTAATAATCACTGCATTTGCTGTTCCCGTTGCAGGGGAAAATATCAGCTCAGCATCTTTCCCTGCCAGCGGCAATATAAGAGTCACTCTTCCGGAATCAGCTATGGAGTAATTTATTGCTCTGCCATCCAGCGAAATTGTAAAATCTGGCCCCAGATCCTTAGGATCGATCCATGCTTTTACAGTATTTTCTGAGGCCTCGTACTGGTATGGTCTGTAATAATTAATTATGATCTCCTTCTGTGCCTGAACTCCAGAATTAAAGAGCAAAATAAATATCAGAAAGAATGATGAAGTAATTTTCATTTTGGAAATCTTAATTATTAAAATTAATCCCCTTAATATAATCTTTGAGTCCTTCGTGTTATCCTTAGTGCCCTTCGTGTTTAAATTGTTAGTTGTTAAACACAAAGTCGCACAAAGGGTTGCACAAAGGATCACCAGGGAAAGAACGGCATCGAACTAATCAAAAAACCTGGAACTCCGCCAGTGTTACTCCTTCCACAGGAGGCGGCTTACCCGGGAATGAAAGTACATTATGCCGGTTTTCACCGGTTTTGAATTTAGTAATTACAAGCCTGACCATCCGGCTTTCAACCGGGGAAAATTGCTTTGTAAGCTCAGGTCCGATACCTGTACCTTTAGCGATTGTTTTCCATTTCTCCCCCTCAGGAATCTGAATCTCAAATGACTGAATATGTGACTCATATGGCTCCATAATAACAATTGTTCTGAATCGCTCTTTACTTCCAAGATCAACTGTCAGAGTCGGCATAGTATCAGCCGGTGCTGCAAGCCAGCGGGTGTTGGGATCCTCATCAACAGCATATTCAGGGAGATATTCAACACGGCTGTCAAAGAAGCTCGATGCCTTCACCTGCCTGTAGGCTGTTAATGATCTAAGCTGGGGCAACTTCGTCGGATCATCTATCACTTCCTTCAGTTCAAGCAATCTTTCAACAAGGTTATCGGGTATTTTTCCGGAAAGATCAGGTGGAACATCAAGGAGAAAATTGGCCCCGCGTTTTAATGCCTCACTATACCAGTAATAAAGTGTCCGTACCGATTTAGTCACATCACCCGGCATCCAGAACCAGTTTTGGTTTATAGTCTGACACACCTCCATCGGGATATAATAATTCTTCCCGTTAATACCGTGAAGAGGTTCATGTCCTGTGACCGGCGGCAATGTCCGCTCCCCATTGGTTATGTCGGCCGGGAAATTCGACAGTACTGAGCCGTCGGTGAATCCGTTATTACAGGTGACGAGGCAATCAGGCTGATAATTTTTGACAATGGAATATAATTCATTACGCTGAGCAGGTGTTAACCTCGAGGGAATATCTATCCATAACTCAACGAGCCCCTTGTACCTGGTAACCAGTTCTGTAATATGATCCCGTGTAAGCCGGAAATATTCTTCCTTTGAAGAGACAGGCTCGTTATGGTCGTCCCATAAGCAGTAATAGAGTCCAGGCTTAATCTGATACTTCCTGCAGCTCGTCATGAACTCGGCAACGATATCTTTCCTGGTACCCGTCGAGGCAATATCATATTCATACTCTTTGCCTTTCCACTGTACCTTACTGTCCCAAAGGCAGAATCCTCCTGTATGCTTTGCAGTCAGAACAGCATATTTCATACCTGCATTCCTGGCAGTCCGTATCCATTGATCAACATCAAGCCCTGATGGATTAAAGCTTTCAGCAGGCATTTTGCCCATATCATACTCTGCTCCGGCAAAGGTGTTCATATTGAAATGGATGAACATTCCATACTTTAACTGTTCCCACTCCTTAACACTGCTTCCTTTGTCACCTGATCCTGACTGAGCATATATCAATACAGGCCAGAGCATTAACACACCTGCCAGAAGGCCTGATATCCTCATTACCTTATGTCGGAATTTTATCATAATCCTTTCCCGGGAATCTATTTGTACTGAAGAACTATGAGTGTCCGCGGAGATAGCTCCCTGATATTTATACTGTTTTTAGAATTTGCAAGTACCATATTTCCGTCATCAGGAAGCATCAAAACCTTTTTAACCTCCTTAATTACAGGCAGCTCAAGAGTCATATCCACTTTTATATCATTGAAATTCTCGATGACAATATAATTGCTGTCAATCAGATAAAGACTGACTTTATTCGGGGCGTCAAATTTCATTCCCATAGGCGCCAGAAGCTTGTCCCTTAGTGGCTTCAACTCCTCACGGGAAAGTTTCAGCAGCTTTTTGGGGTCACCTTCAACTTTAAGAACCGTAAGGTTTTTATTCTTAAGGAGAGACTGGTTTGCAAGCAGTTTTGCAAGTCCATCAGTAATAACAACCGGTTTACCGGCATTTAACATTACTTGAAGCTTTCCTGAGAGTCCGGGTTCTTTAAGGGCATGAACAGTGAAGATAGCAGAGGAAGCATAAGTATTAATCTGATCATCAGGAACAAGAGGAAGTCCAAGCATACCCAAAAAGCTGAAGATATACTTTTCATCCAAAGGTTCACTGTTTGGTAATTTCGGCAGGTGTATTCCATTAATTGGTTTGTCCTTAACTATTCCGGCAAGTACGAACAATCCGGGAAGTTCCTTTCTGAATGCATCAACATCAGCTATCGGTGTACCTGGTTTATCATCGTATTCATTGGTCTCTTCCAGGAGGCTTCCATAATGGAACAACATTATTTCCCGTTCATTTCCGAGAACTGTCTGCCGTGCCTGTTCAAGGTATATTTTAGGGGTGACTCCTAATGCATCAACCCATCCACCGCCATTCTTACCACCGCTAACCTTATTTATCCATCTGCTTATGAAGTACGCGTTATACTGAACCTCACCACCGGGCCTGACATCGTAATCATAGTCACGGGTTTCGGTGCCGATCCAGGTATAGTCATAGTCTTTTGATTCACGGACTACTTCATATCCACGTTCATGGAATGAATCATACCAAAGGGGGTATTTTATAATAATCTTCACCTTTGGATTAACAGCCCTGGCAGGTTTAAGAATATTCTCACGGCTCATGTTCACCATAATGTCGCAGCGGGACTTTGACCATGTCTGATCTCCCCTGGCTGCAATGCAATCTTCACATTCGCATTCGGTAAAGAGAAAATCGTCAATCATAATAACATCAAAGACCGAGGCAGTAAATTTGAAGATCTTCTCCATTTCGTCGAGTGTGGCTTTACTTGTATAACATGATGTCATTCCCCAGCCACCGGACCCTGGTTTTCCGACACCTACTGTTGTCACACATCCTGCAACCTCAAAACCCTCCTTCAGAAACCTGTCCCGTGCATTTACCATGGCATCACGGTCTGCATAATAGGCGCCACGGAAAGACTCGATGAAAACCTTTGTAATTCCTGTTTCTTTACACCACTTCACAGCATTGTCGAGGCCGGCAGGTGTGGAGAGGAAATCGCGGACATCCTGCGCAATGAAAAGTGTTGAAATTGTGAGGACCTCCCTGTTCTTTTTCGCCGTATCCCACAGTGCCTGTGCAGAGACAGCAGTGATGCTGATCCATCCGATTGTTATCCATGTACCAATCGGAAGCAGTTTCTTAAAGATCTTTTTCATAATTGTAATTGTTATTTTCAGGTTTATAGAATAAGTATAATATCAATCAACTAATTCTAATTCATATAATTTACTGTCGTATTTTTCAGTCATCTTAACTTTGAATCCTATTTCTTCCAGTTCCTGTCCGGTCATTTTGGTTATTTCTTCACCTGAGGGAGCATTTTTAATACTGTAGAACCTTTTTTTTTCCAAACCAGGTACAGACACCATTCGTTGATCATCCAGTGAACCCTGACGGAAAATCCCTACAATACCACCCTCCCTGGTATCGGTATTTATACGTGACCAGGCATCCCAGGCACCTTCGGTTGGTTCACCGAAGCTTGGCAGATCCTGACGATAAAGATCATAACTGTATTTCTTTTGCATGGCGGCGATCCAGTCTGTCCATTGACGGATCTCAGTCTTCTTTTCTTCCGATAATTTACGCAGATCGCCCAATACTATCGGAAATGAACCTGTTAAGGTCTTCAGCTCATGGATGAACTCGGGGCTGTCCATCTGCAGGTTGCCGATAATAAAAGATGATGCAGGCAGGGCTGGCGATTTCCACCAGGTTAAATTACGGATGCGGAATGCACCTACAGGAAACGGCTCGCCGATATTTGTCAGCCAGTTGCCTTCTGCATGCTGGCAAAAAGCATAATCAATCAGTTGAAGTTTACCCTCTGTCTCAAAGGTACAGTCGATATACAGATCAGGCGCCTCAGCATGCAATTCATCAAAGAGTTTAAACAATCCTTCATATATGACAATCAGTGATTCTTCACGGTCCTTGTGCCAGGGATGATCTTTTGCACTGCAGCCTGATTTTTTATAATCGGTGACATATGCACTTGTGGCTATCGTTAGATCAAGTTTTACAAAACTCAGACCAACTTCTTTAACCAGATCAAGGATCTTCTTTTTAATATATCCAGCCCATCCGGTTCCGAAGCACATTGTATTCAGATCGTAATCGCCGGCAGAATGAAGGTTCACCGGCTTTCCGCTTTCATCTCTTACAGCCCACTCCGGGTGATCCTTAAAAACCTTTGATGCGCTTGCTGCAGAACCCACGCTTATCCATAAACCTGGTTCCATCCCTGCTTTTCTTATCTCATCAAAAACCGGTTTCAGCCCGTTGGGGAATTTTGTCCTGTCGATAATCCAGTCACCTGTATTTGCTACCCACGAAACCTTTTTACCGATGTTATCCTGTGCAACGTGCCAGCCACAATCAATTTCAAATTGTGTAACGCCGCATTCAGAGGCGACTTTGGCAAGATTAACCATTAATGTATCATTAAACCGGTCATCAAATGGAAAATAGTTATTATACATGACTGTAGGCCGTTTCTTTATTTCATTGATGCGAAGCCCCATATGCCGGCGAACGAAATCGGCCAGCGATGTATTCATGATCGTCCATGGATCGGAAGAATTGACATAAGGAATTGCAAATACCTGCGGACTGGTCCACTTATCTTTGTCTTTAATGTATTTTCTGAAAGGATACCTATCCTCTTTATGGGTAAGTCCTATTTCAACATTATTGTATTCAGTATTATATGCTGTCCTCTTTAAAACCCCTGGGGATTCATTGCCTAACAGGATGCCGGCATTATATGAATAGGAATGAACTGCCACGACAGGGTCATCCCAATCTCCAACATAAGTGCTAAGATGCTTCTGCCGCCCGTAATTGGTATAAGCAACCGATTCCACATAATTGAATCCCAGCAAAAGTCTTTCAACATCCAGAGACTCGATCATTATCTCCTTGCCCGAATTGTTCAACAGTGTTATTTGTTTACGTATTACCGGCAGATCAGGATAAAGCAGATAGGTTATATCCACTTCTATACCATTAAAAGCTTTGGTTCCCCTCAGTTTTACTGTTGCTCCGCTCCCCTTTCTTATATCACTTGCTGAAACAAAAGATATCAAATCCCATCCGGATTGCCCGTCACATTGTTTCCCATTAATAATTAACGAAAACTCTTTTGAATCTTCTGAATTGAAATTTATATCACTGCCACTTATTTTTAAAATTTTTGTGCATATAATGCCTTTGTCTATTACAATTTCCCGAGTTACCAAACCATTGTTCAATATCAGGATATTATTGTTCCATGTGGCAAAATCATTTCCTTTTGTTTTTATTACAAATAGAAGCAGACAAATAAGAGTTAAAAGATACTTTTGCATAAGCTCTTTATTTTTAAAGAATTAAAGTTATTACTTATTGCATACGAATTTCATTTCAGAACAAACAATTAATAAGGTCGTTTGCGAACAATTCTAAGGACATAGGCAAAATCACATGGTCTTTTTTCCGGAGTGGCTATTTTCAATCCTTCCTTAGTCATTCCCCATTTCAGCTCATTGCCGTCACCCAGCATGGTTACAGAGGCGATCTCGGAGGGATAAAGACCACTCCAAACCGGACTTTTCGAAGCAAGGCTTTTAATGAGGACATTTTCTCCCGGCCAGTTAAGAACTATCGCATACAGATTGTTATCCTTAACTGTGAATCTTATGTCCTGTCCGGTATAGCTGATGTCGTTACGTTCGTTAAATGCTCCACTCTTTTCCAGATGTGTCGGGCCCTCGCCTGCAACATTCCAGCAGGTGGTTCCATAAATTGCTTCTCCGTTTACCTGAAGCCATTTCCCCATACTCAGCAACATCTCTTTAACTTCATCAGGAATGGTACCATCAGGCTTTGGCCCAACATTCAGGAGCAGGTAACCATTCTTGCTTACCCTGTCCACAAGGTTATCAATAAGATTGTCTGCTGATTTGAATCCCAGTCCCTTTACATAGCCCCAGCCCTGTCCGTCATCGATTGATGTATCGGTGATCCAGTCATATGGCGTCAATTCAGGTTCCTGTCCAAGCTCAAGGTCAAGCAGGCCTGCACCAGGAGGCAGGTTATTAAACTTATATGAGACCACAACCTCCTTTTTATGCGCGACAGCATTATTGTAAAAATATGCCAGCATGTCCTGCTTATATGAATCAGTAATCAGCTCAAGGCCAAAGTCGAACCAGAGGTAATCGGGATCATATTTATCGATGACCTCGATAATTTTCCCCTTCCACCTGTCGAGGAATTCTTTATCGGGCAGGGCATCCTTTTCATGAATAGGGCCATAAAGACCGGAGTACCTTTGATCGCTGCAATCATATCGCTTATCCCAGGTGGGAAAATAAAACCAGTTCTCAGCATGATGAAATGCTGTTACAAATTTCATATCACGCTTCTTAATAGCGACTGAAAGTTCCCCTACGATATCCCGTTTCGGCCCCATCCTGGCAGCATTCCATTCTGAATACTTTGTGTCCCACATTGAAAATCCATCGTGATGTTCTGCAACAGGTCCTGCAAAGCGGGCTCCTGCCTTTTTAAAAAGATCAGCCCATTCATCGGCATTAAACTTTTCCCCTGTAAACATCGGTATGAAATCCTTATAGCCAAATTTTTCCAGTGTCCCATAATTGGCTTCGTGAAATTTCCTCTCGGGGCCGCCGGGATTTGTATAGAGCTGATTTGCATACCAGGTGGCATTAGGACCCTGTGCCGGCACAGAATAAACGCCCCAGTGGGTATAAATCCCGAACTTACCTTCCTTCAGCCATTTTGGTGTCTGCATACCCGAAAGTGAATTCCAGGAGGACTGGGATCGGGGCAACTCCTTTTTCTGGGCAACCATTACTTCCTGATATAGCATAACTGTAAAGGGGAATAATAGCCAGAACAATTTTATTTTTCTCATACTGATTAATTATTAACCACCATCTATAATTCTTTTTTTTGATCATTTAAACTCAACCTGTTCCCCGAATGGTTTTGTGCAAATAGTCAAACCATCCCTGAAAACAGTAAAATCTTTTTTTGTGATTTGAATATCATACGATTTTCCCCTGAATTTAAAATCCCTCAGAGTTGTAACACCCAATCCATCATGATAATTGGGTTTGATTGTCAGAATATCCTTTTCGATACTGATCCCGAATGTTCCGAAAATAATTGCTTCCATTCCAGCTCCTGCTGAAATTTCAACAGGCATCGAAGATCTGTCCTGTTCCGGCACATCAGTCCTGGGATTTTGAGGGAGGTATGGAAAATAGTCTATGTAACCCATATGGCGCTTAAGAATATCCCAGCCCAACCCGGCAAATCCCTGCCTGTACAGATTCCGGGCAACACGTCCCGGCATTCCGGCATATTGTCCCCCTCCGCCCCAGTCGGAATCGATAAGATCCCAGTGGACAGAGTCTCGCCTGGCTATTGAATAGAGCCCGTATTTTCCAAGGAATTCACCTTCTCTGAGATGGCTCACAAGCTTATTAACCTGGTTTCCTGTCAAATAATCTGTGCCAAGGGCATCAAAAAGGTGGTTTGTCCATATTGCCTCTTTCGACCCGTCGGGATAGAAATTATCATACCAGCCTTCTTTTTCATTCCACAGATATTTATTCATCAGGTTCTTAAGCCGGTCAGCAGCTCTGAGATATTCATCGCTTTTCTTATCCTTCAGCAAAATGCCCCATTCCGACATTCTGTAGAGCAGGTGAGCAGTCAGGACATTTACAATAGGGACAACATGATTATAGCCATCGGTTCTTATCTCAATTATTTTCTGGGTATCATATCCCACATCAATAAGTCCATCCTTATTTGTATAGTTAGTCTGAAGCTCACTGACCCACCGTTGCATCCATTCCCAAACTGTTCCATCACCTGCCCTCTCTGCAAAGATGGTGTAGTCGCCTGTATGTCTCAGGTAGGCTTCTATCATTATCTGCAGGGCAAAAGGTTCCTGAATATATAGATTATCCCAGTAGGCGCCTTTCCAGCTGACATATGTCCTTTTCATTTTTACCTCCCTGAAATCAGTCAGAATTGCTTCTTTAAGACTTGAAGGCTCCAGCATGGCAAGAATATCAGAGGAATAGGAGTTGTCCCAGCTGATTGTAAAAGGCCAGTAACCTACAGCCCAGAAAGGATTTGTGATGTAATTTGGGTTTTCATACCTGCTCATTAAAACTGAAAGAAGGCAACGGTAATAGTATTCCTGTAATTTTGTATCTGAGCTCTCGAGTTTAGGAAGCCTGTCATAAGCCCATTTGAGCTTGCTTCGCGTAATCTGGTCAGCTTTGTTCATTCGCAGGGCTATATCCTGCTGGCTAATTTCAGGTGCAGCTTTATCAGCCCTGTAGAACTGAACTGCAAAGTATGAAGTCACATATTCACCTGGGGGTAATGTAAGTACAAATCCATTTTCAGTTATATTCTTAATATCTGAAGAGACCCTTGAATGCATTTGCCCGCTTCCGATTGTAAACGCATCAATCATTTTAACAGAATCCGAACCGGCAGTGCCATCGCAGACCATCTCCCTGGCTGTCTGCTGAGGAACAAGAGTCAGATTAAGGGGTTTATCACCCCTGTTTTTAATTGTGATCTTCAAATAAACTTCATCCCCGCTGTAAGATACACTGGTAATGCTTTTAATTGAAAAGCTGATCCAATTACCATATATCTCCTTATGAAATGTTCCGGATCTTATATGAGAATTTGGCTGCCAGATTTCATCCTGGGTAACCATCATGAAGGGTGAGTTTGGCCTGAAATTGGCTCCCAGCGGATCATCTCCCTTTCCCTCCCTGATCCATCTTTCCCATATCCATGGCACATCATCCCTGACTGTTTTCCCTGTAGCATTATCAACAAAATTGAGGTTAAAATTATACGCAGGCGCGCTGATTGGAAGAAACTGAACGCTGGTAAAACCTGTCATGCTGTACTGGCGGGGACATGCGAAACCTCTGTAATTGATAAGCATCACCTGGTAATCATCAAACCTCATCTGCTGACGATCCATGGCGTAATATTCCGGATCAGCAGGAGTTACATTTTGCTGGGCAGTACAATTAAATTCAAAAGCAGTTATGGCTGCCAGGACAAGTATTACAACCTTTGAGTAACTATTCCGATAACTGATCCTAATAACACTATCTCTCATATGATTTTCAATAATTATCATTTAAGCCCGAAAACCGCGGAGGCATTATCCCTGAAAATACTTCTGGCGACATCAAGGGCGACCTCCTGAGTCATCCATCCCTTATCAATCCTTTCAGAAAGGACGGCAGCTACAACATCTTTACCCAATTCAAGTGATCCAACTGCATCATCAATCACTAACACATCTCCTCCCCACATGATCTTATTATAAGGTACTGCATCAAGCATTTCATTTAAAGTCCTGATCGCCTCAGTTTTCGAGATCTGCGGAAGCCATACCAGATCGAGGTAAACATTAGTGAATTGTTTGCCAAGTGCAACGTAATCACTTGTCCATGGATATCCGCCATGGAAGAGAATGAATTTTGCCTTTGGATATTTAATGAATAGATTCAGTAGTTTCATGGGATGTCCGTTATCGAGCCACCCGCTGTTTCCTGCAAGGTAACCAGTGTGTATCTGAATGGGCAGGTCCATTTTTATCGATTGCCGGATTATGTGATGGAAGACAAAATCCTGCAGATGCTTCTTCTCAAGTTTATCACACTGACCTATCTTATTAAATATTCTGTTTGCAGTCTCATAATCAATATCTTCAAAATCGATCGATCGTGAATAGGCAAGAACATTCTTCAGGCATACAGCGCCTTTGTTTTTAAATATTGTTAAAACCGTATCAACAAGTGTTAAATAATCATCCAGATTTTCAGTATTAATTACTTCCTGATCCATGAGTTTCAGTAAATTCTTATCAGATGCTAATTTTTTGTTTTCAGCAGCTTCATTGACCATAAGCACACACGAACTTATGTTACATACCAGGCTGAAATATGAAGTGTCTATAGTGGTGTTAAAGTGATTCCAGTACTGATCGTTAAGGATCGTTTTAAAACGGGTCTTTTTATAAACTTCATCGAACCATTTGTCGTAATGCCTGTAGCGATTAGCTATCATACTGTTATACAATGCCGGCAAATCTTCCTTAACCAGGAAAGGTTTATCATAAGAGTATAATATCCTCAGGGTATTCATGAACTGCTCATGATAACTTGTAACACGTGAATAGTTATAAAATCGCCCAAACTTTTTCCAAAGGCTGTCGGCATTGAATTTATTCATCCCCGGATCGTAAAAGGATGGTGATCCGGCTGAATAAATGTCGCTGGCAAAGTATGAAACCGTATTAAAAACAGAGAAACTGTTTGAGTCTGCAGGTATCTGAAGATGTTCATGTGTATCAACAATTTCAATTGTACCGATATAGTCCTTTATCTTATTGTAATTACTCTGCTGACAGGCAGTGAATATTATGACTGAAATGAGAAGCAGATGTTTCTTCATAGGAGTAGATTTTAATGTTTTTATAATAAGAATATTTAACCACGGTGTTACACGGAGTGTTCACGGAGTTACACTGTTTTTAAACTCCGTGCATTACTCAGTGTAACTCTGTGAGAATCAGTGGTTAATATCTCTATAATTCAAATTCATTTTTTCCTGCCAGGTAACCATTTGGAACGGCCTCCCGTTTCTGCAAGAAATTTCATTGCCTGCTGATGGCAGATAAGCTGAGCATCAATAAGCATATCTGGTGACTGGCCTGCGGGTTTGCCATCCTCATTCACTCCATCGAAGGAGTGACTAGGAGATTCAACAACCACGCTCAGAGCCCCGCAATGAAAATTCAGAGCACCGTCAAGGTTGAAAACACCTGTTGATGCAAGGGCCGGATCTCCGGCTATTTGAGGGTCTTTTGAATATTGAAGCCCTTTTCGTCCCAGCTCAGAATGAACATATCTGAAGAGTGTATCAAAGGCAGGATGAAGAGCCGGTTCACAAATTGGACGGTCCATTCTCATATAAACAGCGCCGGTGTGCAGATTGATTATCACATCAGGTTTTTCACGCCCTGTAAGATCTAACAAAGCCTGCGTCTCGGGTTGACGGTTACCGAAGAAATCATCATGCTGCACATTCACTCCTGCATCATTGGGATACCCCCCCGGGAAGCCTGGCTTTGAGAAGTCCATAGGTATAAACTCTTTTATCTGGGGCCAGCCAGTAATTTTTCCTTCTGCATTACCCCCTGTATTCAGGAATTCCGCAACTGTAAAATCAGTATCCCTGAATGTCTCCATTCTTAAAGGGATCCTTACTCTCCCGTCGGGGTTTACGATAGGAATAAGTATCAGTCTGTCAACCTTCGCCACTACCGCAGTTATTTCAGGCCATTCTTTTCCACGGAGATCTTTCCCGGTTTCAATAACTGAAATAAGATTTACCATGCCTACTATTCCTTCGAACTCTCCTCCGTGAACCGAAGCCATACCCATGTAAACAGTTTTATCATGATCCGGACCACGGTAAGCTCTCATATCTCCGTAGCCTAGAGATCCTGAAAAAGTTGTTGTCCCTTTTCCCTGCCGGGCTTTTCCATAAAATACAGCTCTTATCGGCCGTCCCCCCGCAGAAGTGCCGATTACCTCAACTTTCCCCTTCTTCACTGTTTTTAAAAGAAAAGCATTTACCTCATCATAGGCAGATATCCAGTAAGCCGGAATATTTGCAGCCTCCTTAAGGTAATCAGCAGGTATCTGAAATTTATGAATAGCTGGCTTTGTTCCTGCTGGTGTCTGACCATTCAGATTAAAAACCAGAGTCAGAGAAAAAAATAAAAGAATTGGGTAAATTAATCTACCAGATTTTTGTTCCATGATATTTTTCATAGTATTAAATTTATTGAATATTAGTATTTTGACTATTTGGTAATGGCGACATTCATCATTTGTATTTCATTTTTGTTTACTTGTCAGAATATAACTCCCTGGTGCGTATGCATGTAAATCAAATGAGAATTTATCTTCTGTAATTTTGATTGGATTACCAGCTTTCTCGCCGCGAAGGTTTACAGGCTGGGCAAGAATAAATTCAGAGCCTGAAGGTAGTTTAACTTCCAACTCACCTGATCTTCCACTCTGTTCCCATACTCTGAATATCAATCCCTCTCCGTCGGTATTAGGGCCGAAAGCTGTAACAGCTACCCCTTTACGTGAAAGTGAGATTCCCTGCTGAGCCGGCTTCAGCTTTCCATTCTTCACTCGTGAACAGGCTACCTGTAAAGGCACCCTGGTCTCCATACCTGGTGTATAAAGAGAACTTTCGGTGTTGAACTTATCAAATGTCCAGATTCGTACATGGGCATTCATACGGTGACCATTGCCAATCCATGGGGGGAAATTCGTACGCCAATGGTTGTTGTAAAGGTTCACGTAAACATATGGCTTTTCAGGCCTGTATTGCCTGTCGAATTTATATTCACCCGGCTCACCAATGCTTACGACGGGTGCATCAGGTGAGCAGATGCCTATACCACGACCAGTTTCTTCATTATATATGGCAACTCCGGTATTTACCCACCACATGTGGTGATTGGAATTATCTGTGATCATATCCTTTTCCGGATCAACAATTGCACCTATTCGTCCAAGGCGATATTTAGGATTGTTACATTTAAAAGGCAGACAAATCCATGCCGCTTCAGGCCAGGTATCAGGAAGTTTTTGCCAGCTTACTTCAATGTCAGCAACAGGAGTTATACCAGAAAGAGTAAGTGAAATAGAGATCTCCTGAGATTGACCCTTTGTAATAAGAGTACCTGTCATTATTGCCCTCACGTCTATTGCTGACTTTTCAACCGTTAGTGCCATATTCTCCGGGAGAGCAAAACTGTATGTCACATCCTGGGGCATATCATAAGCAGCAAACATCAGTTTATGAACATTATACTCATCGTAAAGTGATTTTTTTATCCAATCGGCGATTTCCTTATAGCCAAATCTTTCATAAAAATACTGTCCAAATCCCTGACCGGAACTGTTATCGACAAGTTCCTGTCCGCTCCTTTTGTCAATCATGCTGACAATCCTTCCCCTTGACGGATCAATTGTCGCTTTAAAGAACGGGCTTTCAATTATTCCGCTGCCAGCATCGGCACTCATCTCAGGAATTTCGGCCTTCCCGGCAGAGGCTATAAAGGTACGATAGCCCATGGAAGGTATATCACTTACCACAAAGCGTGACATAGGAGCTTTGTCCTCCAATGCAGGATATTCATGTGAAACAGCAACTAATGGTCCTCCATCAACCGGCTTAAGGGAGACAAAATCGTTCCCGAAAATAAGACGGGTATCCAGTTCAATCTCTCCGTCGCGACTCCAAGGCAAGGGGTTGTAAACAACGATCCTGTTTTCTTCAATATTCAAGTTGTCTGCAAGAGAGGATACAGCATCCTGGTATGGATCTGTAATCAGCTTCTCAACATTTCTGATATATCCGGCATGATCACTCCATGATTTCTCCATCAGCCTGTACTGTGGAGGCAACCCCCTTTCCCACAGGCTTTTCCACTCCTTTCCATATGGTACTTTCAGATAATGCTGGTTGGCAAGGCCCCAGGTATGTTCACTGTAAAGAAGGCTTTGTTCATAAGCATCTGTAACGATTTGCTGCTGGTCGGGACGATAGATTCCCCAGATCCTTTCCAGGGAAGATAATTCAGCCAGTCCTCCTATTGAAGGTCTTATTTTC
>JADKBK010000004.1 GCA_016715075.1 Bacteroidales bacterium | reverse complement strand
GCCAAGAGCGGATCGATGGGAAGAGTGAGATGTTATGCCGGGTATATAAGAGCCAATTCAGGCCGGAACATTGTTTTCACCATTTTAGTAAATAATTTTTCAGGTTCATCACAGCATGTCATATCCGGGATTGAAGAGATAGTAAGGGATATTATATTGTATAAATGATCTCTCCTCCGTTTAATTTAATCTAAAACATATATTTGCACTTGTGGTAAAAAATCTGAAAGATTCTTTTAATAAAGATAATTGGAAGGCATGAATACTAAAATCTCCGTCAGAAGTTGTAAAGAATATGATCTGCATGAAGTCTATGATCTGATCTGTGATATATACATTAAGAGTGATGGTCCTGATGTAAAAGGGAAGAAGGTTCTCCTTAAGCCCAATATTCTTAGTGATAGCGACCCTTCCAGGTGTGTTGGTACTCATCCTGTTGTGGTAGAAGCCATGATCCGGTTTTTGCAGTTTAAGGGAGCTGTCGTTTTTGTAGGTGATTCCCCGGCTGTTCACAGAAAAGGTTTTACTCCGGAAAAATCAGGAATAGCGGGAATCTGCAAAACGACGGGTGCCATCTGGGCAGATTTTATGGTGAATCCTGTCGAGAAAAAAATAAATAAAAGAATCATCAGGATAGCAGGAATTGTTGACGAGGTTGATCTGATCATTTCACTGCCTAAATTCAAGAATCACGAGTTAATGTATTTTACCGGAGCAATAAAAAACACCCTGGGTTTATTGCCCGGATTCAGTAAAGCAAAGCAGCATGGGCTATACAGGGATAGAAACAGGTTCGGGGAATTTCTGGTCGACCTGACAGAAGAGATAACTCCTGACTATTTTCTTATGGACGGAATTATGGGAATGGAGGGACCTGGTCCGGGTACAAAAGGCATCCCAGTATTGACAGGTGTATTGCTGGGATCTTCAAATCCCTTGTACTTGACATAACGGCCAGCAGGATAGCCGGTATAATCCTATGGTTGTGCCAACAACTAAAACAGCCTTTTTCAGAAAAAGATGGCTTCAGTCAGATGCTGATATTATATATGACGGTCCGGAATTGGAAAGTCTTATTAAGGTAGGTTTCAGAAAGATACCTGTATCGGGTAACACTAACAGCGGACTTCGGTTTGTGCTTGGCAGGACTAAACTAATGCGCAAACTGGAAAGAAGGCCTGTTTTCAGGCATGATGTATGCACCGGCTGCAGAAAATGTGTTGATATCTGTCCAGCCGATGCAATTCAGCCTCTGCCTTCGAATAAAAAGCATATTCACCTTACCGACAGCAAATGCATCAGGTGCTTTTGCTGTGCGGAGGCATGTACAGATAATGCTGTAGATGTTAGAGTTAAGATGTTTGGTGTTTAAACATCAATCTTGGCATACTTGGCATGTGATTCAATAAATTCCCTGCGGGGTGGAACTTCATCACCCATGAGCATTGAGAAGATATGATCTGCTTCGGCGGCACTTTCAATTGTTACCTGTCTGAGCGTTCTGGTCTCCGGATTCATTGTAGTTGACCACAGCTGCTCCGCATTCATCTCGCCGAGACCTTTGTATCGCTGAATACCGACAGAGGATTCTTTCCCCTGGCCCATCTCCTGGACGGCGGCATCACGTTCCTCTTCTGTCCAGCAATAGCGTTCTGCCTTTCCCTTTTTAACAAGGTAAAGGGGTGGAGTAGCAATGAAGATATTCCCTCCTTTTATCAGATCCTGCATATATCTGAAAAAGAATGTCATGATCAATGTTGTAATGTGGGAACCGTCAACATCGGCATCAGTCATTATTATTATTTTATGATAACGTAATCCTGTAAGATTAAGAGCTTTGCTGTCTTCCTCAGTTCCAATATTCACTCCCAGTGCGGTGAATATATTTTTTATCTCTTCACTCTCATAAATCCTGTGCTGCATAGCTTTTTCGACATTCAGGATCTTACCCCTGAGCGGCAGGATTGCCTGAAACCTGCGGTCGCGGCCCTGCTTGGCAGTTCCGCCTGCTGAATCGCCCTCAACCAGGTAAATCTCGCAATGAGCAGGATCTCTGTCGGCACAGTCGGCAAGTTTACCGGGCAGACCGGATCCTGAGAGTACATTTTTACGCTGAACAAGCTCCCGGGCCTTACGGGCAGCGTGCCTTGCAGTGGCAGCAAGAATTACTTTCTGAACAATTATCCTGGCATCTTTCGGATTCTCTTCAAGGTAGTTTGTAAGCATGGTGCTTACAGCCTGATCTACTGATCCCATAACTTCAGAGTTTCCGAGCTTGGTCTTGGTCTGTCCTTCAAACTGAGGCTCGGCAACCTTTACCGAGATAATAGCTGTCAGACCTTCACGAAAATCATCTCCGGCAATATCAAACTTGAGTTTTGCCGTTGCTCCTGAATCTTCAGCATATTTCTTTAGTGTCCTGGTAAGACCTCTTCTGAAACCTGCGAGATGAGTTCCTCCTTCAATTGTATTGATATTATTTACATACGAATGGACATTTTCAGAGAATGAGCTGTTGTACTGAAGGGCTATTTCAACAGGAATTTCGGCTTTGTCAAAGGTTATATGAATTATTTTTTCAATAATACGTTCCCTGTTGGCATCGAGATATTCAACAAATTCTTTTAGCCCCTGTTCTGATTTAAACTCTTCATAACGTGCAGTTCCCCCGTTTCCATCGTCAATAAGCTCCCGCATATCCTTAATGGTGAGGAGTATTCCCTTGTTAAGGAAAGCAAGTTCCCGGAGCCGGGCAGTAAGGATCTCAAAGTTGAACTCAGTTGTCTGGAAGATGGTTCCGTCCGGTTTAAAAGTCACCGCAGTTCCGTTTTTAGCAGAGTCTCCTATAATTGCAACAGCAGTAACAGGGTTCCCGTTCTCGTATTGCTGTTTAAAGATCTTGCCTTCCCTGTTAATGACTACTGACAGATGGGAAGAAAGGGCATTCACGCATGATACGCCAACTCCGTGAAGACCACCTGATACTTTATATGAATCCTTGTCAAACTTACCACCGGCATGAAGTACTGTCATTACAACCTCAAGTGCAGATTTCTGCTCTTTCTCCATTATACCTGTCGGAATTCCCCTTCCGTCATCGGTAACTGTCAGAGAGCCATCCTCGTGTATAACGACATCTATCCTGGAACAATATCCGGCAAGAGCCTCATCTATAGAATTATCGACAACTTCATATACAAGATGATGCAGGCCTTTTATACCTATATCACCAATGTACATTGCAGGCCTTTTCCGTACAGCCTCAAGACCTTCAAGTACCTGAATATTCTCAGCAGAATAATCAATACTGTCCTGCAATCTTTTTTCACTTTCGCTCATCAACCTATTTTATTAATTCAACATTTCTTTTAATAATTCATCCCTGTAAATATCAAAATCGAAATCGGGAACACCGTTTTTAATGCTCCTTTACCCGACATTAAAACTTGACTTTCCGGAAATGCAGTCTGGATGCTTTTTTTATGCTGCAAGCCATCAGAATCAACTTCACAATCCCTGTTATAATTTATTGATATTATGATTATTAATTATCCCGGCAAATATACTGATTTAAAACGGCTTTTTAATTATTATTCGTCAAAATTAATGCACATTTATCAGCAAGAAATTAACAACAAGAACATAAATTATACAGCCTGGCAATAAAGGAAAATACCCAGGCTTCTTTAGAGAGTAATACCAGGAAAAAAACACATGAATCTCTCCGGTTAAGGTATTATGGAAAAGATGTATAGGGTAAAAAGTCCTATAAACTATATGTGAATCCCAGCATGAAGAGAAATCTTTGCGAAGGGTAATAAGCCCATTCGTAATATCTGTCGTATGAGATGTTATTGAGTCTCGTCCAGAATGAGAGTATCTTCGAATAACGGTATTCAGCATTCAGATTCAGATTGAAATGGGCCGGCATCTCCTCAGTGGTGGATTCATAACCTGCCTTTATACTAAGCCGGTCACCGTTTATTATCTGCCTCCTTTTTCCGATTGCTGTAAGTTCAATACCGGCTATGATTTTATCTCTCAGATTATACTTCAATCCGAATTGTCCATCCCATGAAGGCTTATTCCATGCATATTCCAGATTTGAAGTGTAGCTGTAGTAGTTTGCTAACCATTTGAATGAGAATTTGTCATTAAGTGGTCCATTCATCTCCGCATGAAGGTTAATAACGTTTACAGGCTCTGAGATAGGCAAAAAATAGTTTCCGGCAGCTCTTAATGGAACGGTATCGGGAAAAACAATATTTGAATAGAAAAGCATACGGTCAATAACCGAATAGGTAGCGGAGACGAGGTAATTACCTCCAACTCCCGTATTACCTTTCAAACCTGAAGTAACAATAAATTTATGATCAGTATCCGGTAATCTGAAAAGAGATCCTTGTCTCACAAATGCAGGAAACTGGTCACTTACCAGGTATGGGTTTTCAGAGATAACCTTCAGAGGTTCGTTTCTTTCCATTTTTCCCGATAAACTGGCAAAAAAACCAAGGTATGAAGGAACAATGCTGAATCCGAATTCAACATCGGGATATAAGTGTAAAATTGAACTTCTGTCAATCAGGGCCTGGAAACCAAGTTTAAAGTTCCACTGGTCTGTTTTCTTCTTAAGAAAGGGACTCACTGATGCTATAAATTCAGGATCGATGCCTGTTGAGTCTGAATTATTGTAATGCTCAAAGCTTATTCCTGAACCTACGTAGAAGCCCTTGAATGATTTTGCCATTATCCCGTCGATTCCCCCATTATGCTGGAACAGGTATTCAGAGTGATGGAAGTAGTTGTAATAAACATCAAAATCATAATAGAATTCAGATGAATCGAGATTAGCGGAAGCAAATGAGGCTTTTGCACCTATATTATAATAGGCCATTCTTATATCGTCCTTCCGCGGATTATAATCGGGTATTTCCGGTTTATATCCGTAAGCATGCCTTACTTTCTGAGTAAAGTCAAATGAACCTTCCAGAGTACTTTTCTTGAAGAATCTCCTCCCGAAAAGAGATGCATCATTATCCATATAGCCGCTATAGATCTCTTTTCCATTCTTCAGGAATATATTGTCATTACTGGAGAAATGGCGGCCATAGATACCAAATGCTCCCTTCTTGGAACGTTCGTTGGTTATACTTATTTCTGCAAGCGGTGTGACATGATTCCCAAATCCAACATTAACATAGCTCTTATATAACTTGGGTAATGGATCTGGAAGCAATGCAGCTGCTTTTATCTGACTGATTGTATACTCAGGCTGAAAAGGAATGCTGCTTACCTCATAATGAAAATCCGGCTTAACTCTTACTGTATCAATCATGTCTGGCAGGAAACTCATCTTTTTAATTACTGTGAGAGAGGGCTTGTAGGGATTATATAGAGTAACCTCTCGTTTTACACCTGTTTCCTGTTGATTTACCTGCGCACCTGCCTGAAAAACAGACAGAAGCAGAATGACCGGGATCGCAAGGCCTGGTTTAAGCGTATATATTTTCTTTCTTATCATTTTCTGACTGCTTAAATAAATGTCATTTAATTTCTGGTTATTTGCTGCCCTCTCCGAGAGTAGCCATTTTGGCCTTCACTTCATCCAGTATGCCATCATTATCGATGGTATAGTATTCTTTCAGACTTTGCAATGTTGCTCTAGCCTGAAGCGAGTCTCCCTTTTTGATGCTTATATCGGCAAGCAGGAGGAACATCCTTGCCATCCAGTACTGATGAGGTGTATTCTGGTCAATGAACTCGGTCACCACCTTTTCCGACTCATTGATCTGATCCTTCTTAAACAGCAATTCAGCGACCCTGTACTTTGATTCAGCGCCTTCTGCACTGGTAACCTCTTTCCCTACTTTTTTGAAATCCTTAAGGGCATCATCAAAGTTATTAAGACTGTAATTGGCTTTTGCAGTCATAAAAGTGGCTTCCCTGATAAGCTCCTCCGGAATATGTTGCAAACCATTGATTTTTCCGGCAGCAATAATTGTCTTCTGTGCATCACCTGCCTGATATGAAGATCTTAATTCTCCTTTAAGTGCAATGAGTTTGTTGCCTGCATCCGCTGTTGTACTCTCGAGCCTTTCATAATAATCCAGTGATGATCCGTATTCCTCCTTTTCAAAGAGGATTATTGCTGCCTGAATGAGTGTCTGCTCAAGGTATGGACTGTTTGGAACGGATGCTACTTCAATATAGAGTTTCAATGCTTCATCCTTGCGTCCTGCTGTTCTCAGGCATTCTGCAAGGTAATATTGTGCATTAAGCTGGAAGCTGCCATTGGGAAACTCACTCAGATATTCCTGAAATGCTGTTGTTGCCTTGTCGTATTTAGCAGAGATATAGAGGTTTTCAGCAGATGTATATCGAAGCGAATCTTTCTCGCTCATATCAACATTCTCATATCCGTCAACGGTTTTTACATATGTAAAATATGCATCTACATCACCATTGTCAACATAGGCATTCTTTAAACCTGTCATAGCATATCTTGCTTCAGGCGTCGACTTGTAGTTTTCGACAACTTTTTTAAACTGGGCAATTGCTTTGTCATTCTCTCCAAGCTTATAATAAAGAAGTCCAAGCTGTACAATGGCTCTTGGAGCGAAAGCGCTTGTAGGATAGGTAGATATTACGCTGTTAAAATCAGCCTCCCCGTTTTTGTAATCTTCAAGAACCAGGTATGCCCGTCCTCTTTCAAAGATAGCATTAGGCACATATTGTGAAGAAGGGTATTTACGTGTAAGATTTGTAAGAACCTCAACCTTGCTTTTGTTATTATTCATCAGTCCGAGGGAAAATCCTTTCTGAAACATAGCATAGTCTACATCCAGAAGGCCGAAATCTATAACCTTATCATAGTAGTTTACTGCCATCTGGTAATCAGTTGTAATATAATAACAGTCTCCTATCCTGTTTTTTGCATCAGAAAGTATCTCAGTCTTTATATTTACCGCA
Source organism: Bacteroidales bacterium (assembly GCA_016715075.1). GTDB lineage: Bacteria > Bacteroidota > Bacteroidia > Bacteroidales > VadinHA17 > LD21. Next base: position 344,663 of record JADKBK010000004.1, on the reverse strand, counting down.
TCTGTCTCAAAGGTTTTCAGATTAGTGAGTGCATTGGAATAATCTTTCATATTAAAATAGGCTGATCCGAGATTATACCGAACCATCTTTGCTTCAGCCAACTTAATGGAACCCGGCAGTCCAATGAAGAGTTCATAATCATCCCTGGCCTTATCGAACATTGCAAGCCTGTAATACGCCTCACCTCTCCAGTATATGGCCCGGGCTCTGAATGACATATTATATTTCTGATATTTCAGAGATTTATCGAACATCGCAATTGAGGCATCTATCTCCATATTCTTGAACAGCTCAAGACCCCTGAAGAAGGCAACTTTCTGATATGCTTCCTCCAGTCTGGTATCCTTATTGGTAATCCTGTCGAGGGATGCAAGAGCTGCCTTATAGTTCTTTATCTGCATATATGTTTCAACGAGATAATCATAAACCTCCTGTATCTTTTCTGACCCCGGATAATTATCGATGTACTCCTCAAAAGCTGCGATTGCCTCTCCGAAGGGAGAATAACCTGTCTCATAGGTAAGTTTTGCATAGTTTAATAATGACTCTTCCTTTATTTTTTTATCATAATTAAGCTTTGATGCTTCCCCGAATGCGAACTGTGCCCTTTTCTTATCGCCCTTTTGCAGATAACAATCTCCAAGCAGATTCCAGACATTCTGAGTTAACGGATCATTCTTTATGCCAATCTCCAGAAACAGTTTTATAGCCTTATCTATCTCGCCAGTTTTGTAATAGCAGTAACCAAGCTGATATTTATCCTCTCGACCTGAGGCTTTTGCCCCGGCTGAATACTTTTCAAGATATACCAGAGCCTCCTTGTAATTCTCCTTGTTGTAATAGGCATCACCTATAAATCTGTAAAGCTCTATTGATCGTTCTTTCCCGGCGGATTTAAGAAGTTCGGGCGCCATTGCAAGGATTCCGTCATAATCTTTTTGCATATATAATATCTGCACAATATAAAATGGTACTATATTGCCGAATGTCTCATCGTCTTTCAGGCGCATAAATCCCTCCATAGCAGTCTGATACATTTTTTGCTCATAGGCTATCTGAGAATAGTAGTAAATTGCAGGCGGTGTATATTCAGTATCTATGTCCTTAATCTCTGAGAACATAAGCAATGCCCTGCTCTGGTCACCTTTTATATAAAGAGAATAGCCAAGCCTGAAAAAATACTCGGTCAGTACATCACCTTTCAGTTCCTGTCTGTTAACGCTTTCATACCAGGTGACTGCTTTTTTATAGTTCTTGTTCTGATAAAAGTAATCTCCGAGCAACAGTCTTGAATCATTCAGTTTCGGACTTTCAGGATGGCTTGTGATGAATCTGACCATTCTGTATTCAGCGTCTGCATTGAATAATTTAAGTGCTGCCACTGCGCTGTAATATTCAGCGTCGGAAACTTTAATCAGGTCTGTCTTATCTTCGCTTTTTACATAGGAATCGAAGAGACGGATGGCCGCCGGATACTTCTCTTTATTAAACAGTTCCATTCCCCTGTTGAATTCTGAGCCAATATCTTTTCCGGTAAACGGAACCTGAGATGAGATCTGAATAATGAAAATCAAAAGGGAACTAAAAATCAGAATGAATTTTTTTCTGTTCATAACTTATTTTTTTGAGCCCTGCACAAAACGGCTCTATTTCAGCAAAATTTTCAAGAAATGTATCTAAAGTGCTAATCATAAGCAATATATAACACTTCGTCTTTTTTAAGTTAAATGTAAAATTACAATTATTAAACGGCGGCTGCCGGCCTTTATTACTGATTTTATCAACATATAAATGTTAATTATCAATTCTTTCTTTATTTTGTGGGTAAAAAAATAATTATGCAGGAAATTCTTCCTCTGGATGTAATTATTGAATTATCAGGCTGTGCAATATGGCAGCAGGACCATCTGGTACTTTCGAATGTCAATCTGAGCGTGAGCAAAGGTGAATTTGTTTACCTTGTGGGCAGGGTTGGCAGTGGCAAGTCGAGTCTGATAAAAACCCTGAATGCACAGATCCCTTTGAAAGAGGGAATAGGTCTTGTTGCAGGATACAATCTGTCGAAGCTGAAAAAGAGAGATATCCCCTACCTGAGAAGAAAGATAGGTATTGTTTTTCAGGATTTTCAGCTATTGACTGACCGTTCAGTCAATGCCAATCTTGAATTTGTTCTCAAGGCAACCGGATGGAAAAACAAACATGAGATTGAGACCCGGATCGGAGAAGTACTTGATAAGGTAGGACTTGGACTTAAAGGCTATAAAATGCCTCATCAGCTCTCCGGAGGAGAACAGCAGAGAGTTGTAATCGGAAGAGCGCTCCTGAATGATCCGGATATCATTCTTGCGGATGAACCTACCGGCAACCTTGACCCTGAAACTTCCGAGGGAATTTTAAAGCTTCTTACCGATATCAGCAGGACAGGCAGAGCAGTGATCGTCGCAACTCACAATTATACCCTTCTTAAAAAATTCACCGCAAAGACCATTAAATGTGAGAATGGCAGCCTGATTGAAATTAATGAGGATGAGGAGATAGAGCTCCTTTAAATGCTGTCGGGCACAATAGTATAGGCCCTGGTAGCAGAATATGCTGAAAAGAATCCAAATGCCCCGTTGCTGATATTCCCTTTCACATTTGCAGGGGGACCACTGAACAAAGGATTTGATCCTCCTGCTTCTGTCTGGGCCTCCCAGATAAAATTGGCATAGCCACTTCCGATGCTGTTCATTTCAACTTTTACAGTGTCACCAGTGAGTAAGACCTCGTCATCTTTATGTTGCTGCAGATAGGCAATCGGTGCACCATAGGCATAATTCCCATTGAAAAATCTGTAATCTGTCACAAACCATTCATCAAGGGTATCAGTTAGCATATCCGAGTTTTTTGAAATAAGGAAGCGGTAAAAATCTTCAGTAGGCGGGTCCTGCACATAACATTTTACTTCCCAGATGCCATCATCAGACCAGTCAGGATGAAAAGCCAGGCTGACAGAATCAAGGGTATTAACCGGATAAAGTATTGAACTGGCTTCATAATCGACGTATCCTCCGATAGGTTCAGCAAGCTTTATCTTTAGAGTATAGGTTTTCCCCGGAACGCCATAGACAGAGGAGTTTGTACGGTAAATACCTGGGGCATCTTCATTCATGGAGTATTCAACTGTTCCATCAGTCAAAGTGAGAAGTGCACCTGTGACAGGAGGAATAACCTGGTTATAATAATAGCTTGTTGTACTTGAAAGCATAACAGTATGGGCGGTAGTGTCAGTGGTAATAGCTCCGTCGACAATCAGTCTGGTGTAACTGTCATCCAGTTCGATATTGATCCTTTCCACGCATGAAAATGTAAGAACCGACAGAACAATGGTCGAAAATCCAATACTGCTGAATTTCATATTTTCAGAATTTAACATTATATGTAAGTGCCGGGATAATAGCAAACAGGTATGTCTTTTCAGCATAGGTGACATTTGGGTCGTTAGCATCCCTGACAAAATTAATAGCCCAGGCATTATGCCTGTTGTAAACATTATAAACAGATAAATTCAATTCATCGTGCCATTTTTTATCAGCTCTCCCCTTAAATGTAACTGATAGATCCAGCCTGTGATAATCAGGCATCCTGTAGTCATTACGGTTTGAATAGATTGGTATTATGGCATTTCCCACTACTGCCCTGCCAGTTGGAAAGGTTACGGGAAGGCCGGTGGCGTAGATCCAGGTAGCTGATGCCGAAATCCTTTTCGATATTTCAAAGTTCGTAACAATATTCAATGAATGAGGCTTATCGTATGGTGAACAATAACGGTTGCCGTAATTAATCTCAGGGATAATCCTGAATGATCGTGACCATGTATAACTGATCCAACCCGTAAAGCGGCCTTCATCTTTCCTTACAAGTGCCTCTATACCATACGCATACCCTCTTCCAATTCGCAATTCACTCTCAAGATACTGATTCAGAAAAAGTTGCGCATGATCACGGAAATCAATGAGATTTCCGATAGTCTTATAGTACAGTTCACCTGAAACCTCATACATGTTTTGTCTGAAATTTCTGAAATAGCCTGCAGAAAGTTGGTCACTTACCTGTGGTCTGACGTTTGGAGTAGCTGGGAACCATATATCAAGCGGCGTTCCGGCCGTAGAATTCTGAGCCAGTGTAATATACTGAACTGTATGGGAATAGCTGCCCTTAACCGAAGAGATATCATTCAGGATATATGTAAATGCTATCCGCGGTTCAAGACTGACATAGGTATTGAAAATCTTATTTTTACCATATACAGTACTGTCGACAGGGCTATATTCAGTATCATATGAATAAATTGTTGCAGGCCCGATATTCTGGAAAGCTGATAACCTCAAACCATATTTGACGCTGAAGTTCCCTGTTACTTTATAATCATCGGAAATATAAAGACTGTGGTCAAGGGCATATTCGGGAGGCAGAACAAAATCGCTGTAGATGCTGTTGGTTCCGGTACCATGCACTGAACCTGGATTAAACTGATGATACATTGTTGTTGCACCGTATCTGAGTTTGTGATTTCCTGACAGATAATGTGTAAAATCAAATCTGGCGGAATAATCGCCCAGTTTTGAATTCCAGACAAATGAGGTTGGTTCATCTTCAGGTGTTCCTATTTGATAATTATACCTTGAATAGATAAGGCTGAGATTAAAAAATAATTTTTGTGAGAAGAGGTGATTCCATCTTACCGAGGCAGTCTGATTTCCAAAACCGATTGATGAAAAGGGATTTTTGAAAACATCCCTGCCAAAATACCCGGAAAGGTAGAGTCTGTTCTTATCATTGATAACATGTGACAGCTTAAGGTTCAGATCATAGAAATAGAGTTTATTATCGCGAACATTCTTATCCTTTGCAAATGGGAGAAACAGGTCAGCATATGTCCGTCTTCCTGCAATCAGGTAGGTTGTCCTGTCTTTCTTAACAGGGCCTTCAACAGTAAGTTTGCTGGATATGGTACCAATACTGCCGCTGAATCCGGTTTTCTTGGAATTACCGTCTTTCATCTGAACATCAAGCAGAGATGAGAGCCTGCCTCCATAGGCGGCAGGTATATCGCCCTTGTAAAGCGTGACATTTTTTACAGCATCATTGTTAAAGACTGAGAAGAAGCCCATAAGATGCGAAGCATTGTAAACTGTGGCTTCATCGAGAATTATCAGGTTCTGATCAGCGCTGCCCCCTCTTACACTGAATCCGGTTGCTCCTTCGCTGGTCGGCTGTACACCGGGCAGCAGTTGCAGCACCTTTATCAGATCAACCTCGCCAAGAAGTGACGGAACCATCCTTATTGTTTTAATATCAAGCTTCACCAGGCTCATCTCAGTGGAGCGCACATTTTCATCCGTCCGCTTCCCTTCAACGATAACCTCTCCCAGTGTGGTTTCTGCACTTTTAATTGAAATATTCATCGTTATATCCTTCTCGATGACACCTTTCTGGCTCAGGGTCTGATAACCGATATATGAATATTGCAGATTGTAATTTCCAGCCGGGATAGTCAGTGAATAGAAACCATAGGCATTTGTTGAAGTCCCGGTTTTCAGAGTATTCTCATAAATTGTCACCCCTGCCAGCATTTCACCATTATCACTGTCACTTACATATCCGCTGATGGTAACTTTTTTTGGCAATACCTGGGCAGAGCAGCAGTTTCCCACAGAGACAAGGTTTAACCCTGCAAGGAAAATCAACGCAGCAAATATCTCTTTCATTAATAAGAACTTAGCTCAATATTTAAGAAAGAGCAAAGATACGGCAAATTGGGTTATAAGAAGCAATTTACCCTTTTTAGTTATTAGTATTTCCAAACAGATCTTAAAGGCCCGGAATCAACAATCACAGAATCAACTATTTCATTATCCTGGCAGGCCAGAAAAGCCTGTTGCGGTATATCCTGTAATACGGAACTCTGTTTCCACCGAATGCCTGCCCTGCCGGAACAGCAGAGATATTACTTATGCCGGCAAAATCCAGTTTTGTGTACTTCGCCGCATTCTCTCTGATTATTTCATTTATTACGAAATAACCGATATGCTTTTCTAATGATCCTGCTGTATTTACTTCCATAACTATTGTAACAGAACCATGGATCTGAACCAGGAAGACCCCATAAATGAGTCTTTTTTTTGCTGCCCTTACACCTAATATTCGTCCTTTGCCATTATTGATACAAAAGTGCATCAAACGAATAATCCGCTCATAATCTGTCACTTTAATACCTTTAAGGTTTAGCCTCCTGTTTCTCAGGCCAAGGTCAGTCAGCTCTTCAGGCGAAATATTCCAGGAAAGCTCGTATCGCTTTTTTGCCGCAACAGCAATACGTTTCCTGCATTCAGGTGAATAGCCGTCCCAAAGTTTCTCAAAATGAGATGACAGGCTGAGTTCAAAGTTGGACTTTTCATGGACTTTATACCCGTGATATTCAACCTTCTGACCCACACACAAGTCGGTCAGCTTGAATATTTCAGGCATGTAATCCAGAAATTCAACAATTACATTTGAAGCAGGTTTATCTGGTGAAAATGCTCCGAGCTGCTGCAGAAAAGGAGAGGGGTGGCCGCAAATTTTATTCCGAATCTGACAAAGGCTGGAATGGGGAAGACTGAGTCATAGTCATCATCCACAAGCGCTTCCCAGCCAGGGGCTATATTATCGAGATACCACGAATATGCGTATGGTCTGGGTGAATGTGAATGTTTTATGCAATTGTCCCATAGTTCCCTGTCAATCTCGTCGTTTTTATAATAAATAATCATTGGACCTGGATTTTCAGCATAAATTCAAAAACTTCTCTCCATCCCTGCCATTCCTCATTGTCAAGCAGGGAAGTATTGTGCCAGATACTAACGAAAGTACCGCCAGCCTTTTTTGTCTCATTCAATAGATTAAGGATGACCTCTTTCGCTGCCAGGGGATCATGTTTATTATTATTGCAAAGTGTTGAATCCATAAACTGGAAAGGGAAGATTTTCAAAGCAGTCGGCTGATCTTCAATTAAATTATAGAAACAGAATGGTCGTGCAATACCTGCTCTGAAGCCGGGCTCTTCAGGATATCCCATGGAATAATCTTCAGTTATTCCTGAATTTTTTAAATTAATATATGATTGGGGGATTAATAGCCGGTTGGAATGAAAGCGGCTCAGACTGATATCTGTTCCGGTTATGGTATTCAGCCTGTTCTTTTCTGTTGCGATAAGTGACTGGTTAACAGAGGCATTAAAAGATGGATGCAATCCTGTTTTAAATTTTCCTGAAATCCGGTGTATAAGACTCCTGTACTCTCCATTTTTCCAGGAAGGATTTTTCTCATATTTTGAATGATCGCCAACAGGAAAGAAAAACCTTGTATCAGCGGTGTGTTTTTCAATATTGCCGACGATATAATCGAAAACCTCATAAGGGTCTTTTTCACCCTTTACCACTATCCTGTATCTGTCAGCAGGATGACCTTTACTGCTTGTAATGTCACGAAACAACCCACCTATTGAACTAATGAGATTCCTCCCGAGGTATGCGAAAGGTTCATCTGCATCGATTGTGAGAAGGGCCCTGAACTCATTTCGCCGGAAAGTAAGAGTCTGGAATTTTTTCAGAAGGGCCTTTGAAAACTCCCTGACCCACATATCCACTACAGGAAGACGGAGAAATCCATTTCTGAAGGCAATTGATGAAGAGGCTTTAAAACGTCCATACTGATCGGGGTCATGATCAAGATACTCCTCATATCTCGTAATAAGAAAAAATGAAGCTGCAAATATATCAAAAGGGAGATCAGAGGCAGATCTTGTCTGAAAAATTACAGGAACACCCTTCCATTCACTCATTGAAATCTCTATCGGATGCATTCCTGATTCAAAGAGGAGCTCATCAGGAGCTATTTTAAAACATCCCGCGATATTTTCGTCTGAATAATTGATAACTGGATATTTGCCCAGTTTCCGCTTATCTGTGACAATCTCCCACGGCAATCCAAGGATGTCACCAAGTAAAATACCTGCGATATACTGCAGCCTTGGAACATCCTTTGTGGAAAATATTCTTACGGGCTTTTTATCCATAATAGCAAATTTACGTAATTACTTGTTATTTAAGCTATAAAGTCGAAAAATTATATCGGGTTTCTAAATAGGCTTAAGGCATTATGGTTTGGTGGCTCTATGGCGTAATTGTCACTGACAAGACCTGCACCCGCAAGACCTGCAAGTGACCTGCAAGACCTGCAAGACCTGCATGACCAATTCCAAGTATAATCTTTTAATTATGTAACATTTAGAATAATTTGATTATCTTTGTGCCCGATTAACAAAGTGATTTCCACGAAGCGTTGTTAGCCATTTTGCCCAGCCTGCATTTGAGTTCATTTCAGCCGGGATTAGAAAATCGATCGCTCCCGGAAGCACACCAAAAAAATAATAATGATAAATTTTGAAGAATTGGGATTCACTCCCGGGATTCTGAAGGCGATTCAGGAACTGGGATTCGATCAACCTATGCCTGTACAGGAAAAAGTAATTCCTCTCATGCTGGGTGATGAAGTAGATATCATCGCACTTGCACAGACTGGTACAGGAAAAACTGCTGCATTCGGGCTGCCTCTGGTTCAGGCAACCGATACAGAAATAAATGATACACAAGCTCTGATCCTCTGTCCTACCCGCGAACTCTGTATGCAGATCACAGGAGATCTGACTGACTATGCCAAATTTACAGGTAAGCTTAAAATACTGGCCGTTTATGGCGGAGCAAGTATTGATAACCAGATAAGGGGTTTAAAGAAAGGAGTACATATTATTGTTGCTACACCGGGACGACTGATCGACCTGATAGGCCGCGGTGCGGCAAGACTTTCATCTGTAAAAACAGTTATTCTGGATGAAGCTGATGAGATGTTGAATATGGGATTTCTCGACAGCATAAATGAGATTCTGGAGGAGGTACCGGATGGAAGAAGAACTCTGCTGTTTTCAGCAACAATGTCGGCTGAAATAGCTTCAATTGCAAGGAAATATATGCATAATCCTGTTGAAGTGACTATCGGCGCCAAGAATGCCTCTGCTGAGAATGTCAGCCATGCCTATTACCTGGTACATGCGAAGGATAAATACAAAGTTCTTAAGCGAATAGCTGATTTTGAACCTGACATATACGGTATTGTTTTCTGCCGTACACGAAAAGAAACCCAGGAGGTTGCATCCAAACTGATAAACGACGGATACAATGCCGATGCACTACATGGTGACCTGTCTCAGGCCCAGCGCGATGCTGTAATGCAGAAATTCAGGATAAGGAACCTGCAGCTACTTGTAGCCACTGATGTAGCGGCCAGAGGTCTTGATGTTGATGACCTCACTCATGTAATAAACTTCAGCCTGCCCGATGATACAGAGGTTTATACTCATAGAAGCGGAAGAACAGGACGGGCCGGAAAAGCAGGTATTTCACTCTCACTGGTTCATCTAAGGGAAAAACATATCCTTCAGCAGATAGAGAGAAAAGTAAAAAAATCATTTAAAGCCCTGAAAATACCAACAGGCAGTGAGATTTGCGGAAAGCAGCTGTTCAACTGGGTGAGTAAACTGGATAATGTAGTCACTGATCACCAGGAGATTGAGAAATTCTTACCCGAGATCAAGGAGAAACTTGCAGGGCTCGACAGGGAAGAGCTGCTGAAAAGAGTTGTTTCTCTTGAATTTGACAGATTCCTGGATGATTACCGTCATGGCGAAGATATTGATCCGGTATCGGAGAAAGAGGCAACGTTTGGCCGTTCCGGAAGAAGAGAAGGCAGAGAAGGCAGAGAGGGACGAGAGGGCCGTGAACAGTATCCTGGCAATTATACCAGACTGTTTATTAATCTTGGAAAAACTGATGGATTTTTCCCTGAACAACTTATTGAACTTGTCAATTCAAACACAAAAGGGAGAAAAGTACCCATCGGGAAGATCGACCTTTTAAAAACCTTCTCATTTTTTGAAGTTGAGGCAAGTTATGCTGACGACCTGATGGGAGCGCTCAATAATGCTACATTTGACAACAGACGCGTTGCTGTTGAAATTGCACAGGAAAAAACCGACAGACCGAGAGGTGAATATCCGGAAAAAAGACCATCCAAATGGGCTGACAGGCGTCCTGAAAAGAGAAGAAGCGAAAGATCTGAAAGAAAATCAAGAGATTATAAGAAAGAGGGTTCCGCTTACAAAAAAGGGAAGAAAAACTACAGCAGGTAATAATTATTAGCTCTGTATGTTCTGTGAATACTCTGTGCAACTCTGTGTAAGTATTTTTAAATTACACGGAGAAGCACAGGGAATTCACAATCGAGCCTTTAAGGGCTCTTTTATTTTTATTGCCAGGAGTATCATTGAGATCAGCGCTATTACTCCGCCAAACCCGAAGGCAACAGTTCCGCCAAATCCCGGAAATAATCTGTCAAAGTAGCTGTACAGGAAGCCGAAAATAATACTGGCGGGCAATGCACCAAGCCCTATTGAAAAGTTGAAGAGTCCGAATGCCGTTCCCCTGTTCTCTTCAGTAACCAGGTCCGCAACAAAGGCTTTTTCAGCCCCCTCTGAGAACGCATAGTAGAGAGCATAGACTGCAAATAATATAAAAGTGGCAGCGACCTGCATCTTTGGTGACAAAAAAACAAGTAATGCAAATGAGATATAGACAAAGGCATAAATTCCCCAGCCGATGTTAATCACAATTTTTCTTCCTATACGGTCAGATAATGATCCCATAGGTGTTGAGAAAATCGCCTTTATTATATGAAAAAAAGCCCAGAGCAGAGGCAAAAACAGGATATTGACAACTGTAGTCTGGGCGCTCTTATCACCGAATGCAGCAATCATTTTCTGCAGAACCGGGATATTATTCACAAGGCTTACCACTGCACCGCTTTTCTGTATGGCTTCCTGAACCCTGAACAGAAGAAATGCATCCGAGGAATTTCCAAGAGTAAACAACACCATTATCAGGAGATATTTCCTGAAGTTTTTGTCAAAATTTCCCAAAGAAAACTTGAATTGGGCTGCTTTCCCTGCTACCGGAGAGGACTCCCTGACAAAAATAATTATTGTCAGCACTGACAGTATTCCCGGAATAATAGCTAAAAGAAATGTCAGCCTTAAAGCATGAAGTGAGTCCGTTATTCCGAAACCATGAAAAAGGATAATCAGGGTAACTATTGCAAGAATCGGACCGGCCACGGCACCGGCATGATCCATTGCACGATGGAATCCATATGCTCTGCCCCTGATACTCTGTGAGGTCGAAGAGGCAATCAGGGCATCCCTGGGCGCTGTCCTGATTCCTTTACCTACACGGTCGAACATTCTGATCACAATGATCTGCCAGGCTGAGGTCACCAGGCCTGTGAGTGGTCTGATCAGGGAAGAGATTGTATACCCGATAAGAACAAGTATCTTTCTTTTACCAAGCCTATCTGAAAGTATTCCGCTGATCAGTTTCAATAATGATGCAGTAGTTTCAGCAATGCCTTCTATAATGCCAAGAATAATTGCACCTGAGCCCAGGGCTGTAATGTATACAGGAATCAGCGGGTATATCATCTCGGATGCAGCATCTGTTAACAGGCTCACGATCCCGAGCATTATTACTACCTGAGGTATCTGCTTTTTACTCTTTTGGTTCATAGAAATATCAGCTGATCTTCAAGATGAATTTAAGGGTATAGGCTTAGTGGTTAAGACACTGCATTAAGTGTAAAACTGAAAATGCAGCCCTCCCCGGGAAGATTTGAACTGGTTGCCATTATCTCACAACCGAGCTTTTCTGAAATCCTTTTGACAATTGGCAGACCCAATCCGTATCCATCAGAATCTATTACACCAAGTCTTTCAAAATCCCTGAATATTTTCTTAAGTGATGTTTCGGGCAACCCATTTCCATTATCCTGTATCCAGAATCTGAAGGATGAGGATGATGCCTCCTCATAACCCAGCTTTATGACCGGCGGTGTTCCGCCATATTTGATTGCATTACTTAAAAGATTCATCCAAACCGCTTCGATCCATTGTGTATGGCCCATCACAGCAGGCCAGTGATCTGGTTTTTCAACTATTGCATTACGTTTTATTATCTCATTTTCAAGCCTTTGGAATACTTCATGCAGAATTTCATCAGTATTGATTGGGGTCTGAATTATATCTTCCTTCCTTATTCTTGAGCGCATAAGAAGACCATCAATTATCCTGATCATCTTTTTGCTTTGATCATAGACATATCCGACCATCTCATCAACTTCAGCAAGATTATTTTCAGCGAGTTTGAGTTTAATCAGTTCTGAAAGACTGACTACTGATCCAATAGGGTTCTTAAGGTCATGGGCCACCGATCTGGCATAGGCATCAAGGTCCAGTATCAGCTTTTCTTTTTCAATTAGTTCCGTTTTCCTTCGTTTATTGGAATCAGCAATAGCATCCAGGATCATCTTTTTGGTGGTGATATTTGTAAGCATATAGATACCACCCATATCTTTATTATTTGCATCAGTTATCCGGTGGTATTTAACCTCTATATCCTGCGGATCCGATTCTACTACAAGTTGTGTTTCAGCAGTATAATCATTCTCCTCGGAAAATTTTCTGAGATCTATTTTAGCATCTGAAAAAAAGACATTAACCTGGTTCCCGATAACCTGTCGCGGATTTAAGCCGGTCATCCTGTAAAAGGCAGCATTTGCATCGACAATCCGGTTTACCGAATCCACTACAATCATACCATCCCTGAGGTTATCGACAGCCTGCTTACGTGCTATCGGAATAATATTAAACATACGGAACCAGAAGACTCCAAGTGCAACGATGAAACCTGTCAGAATAAATGAAAGAGGCGTAGGGTCAAATCCCTTAATTGGCAGCAGCTTGAAAACATAAACTATACTTGCGCAAAAAGGGAATATGGCTCCCAGAATGACGATCCAGAACTGAGTTTTATATGGAGTATAAACTTTCATGGATCCTATCATCAGGATTATTATCCCAAGGATAAGTATTGAGTATTGATAAAAGGCCTGTATCCAGAAATATGGGCCATAGTAAAAGACAATCTGATTAGTCCCTTCAACAAGTTCCATATTTGCCCACAATAGCCCGTGCAAGGGATTTGTAATCGCCACAATCATGGTAAAAAGAGGGATCACCAACAAAATCAGAAGAGTTCTTAGATTTGCATAACGTGTCTGGTCTGTATAGTTAATGGCAAACATCAGAAACATTACAGAACATGTTGATATTCCTGTATAAGAGAACTGCGACCAGTGTATTTTCTGAGGTATTGTAAGGGCGGCATTTTCGAACCCATCCCCTATTGCCCAAATTGCAGCTGCCAGTTCAAACAGCATAAGATAAATTACACCTTTGGCATCTCTTTGCCTCCACAAAAGGGCTACCAGAATCAGGGCAAAAACTCCTGAAAGAAAACGGATATAGCAAAGTGTCGAAAATTCATATCCCATGAATTCATTCTATTGGATCCGGAAATAAATTTTATTAAAAGAAGCTTCCTGTGTAACTTTTTTCTTAAAGAATGGTTAAAGATACAATAAAATGAGTCAGCTTACCAACAGAAAAATGATTTAGTTGGTTCGGGATTATACCCTTGTTTACCTCTTCAGATAGTCATCAAACAGAACCTGCAGGTAAGATTTTCCGCTTTTTTCAGCCAAACCAGGATCTTTGCCGGTCATCAGCACGGGTTTTTTAAGCTTATGATCATAGGCAACGGCAGAGCTGTCTGTCACAAAGCCGAAACCTTCGTTGAAAGCATAAAAGGCAAAGGAGGCAGATTTTCCGGCCAAAAGATCCTTACCGAAAGGGAAAACATCTGACATACCTAGCTGACGCAATAATGTAACCGGGATATCTGCCTGTGATCCGACCTTTTCAATTCTGATTCCGGGTTTTGATATTGCACCTCCGATCCACAGCATTGGTATTTTGAATGCTTCCAGAGAATACATTGGTATCTCCGAAGTAACCCTGCTGCAATGGTCTGCTACCATGATTACAAGGGTTCTCTTCCACCAGTCTGTCTTACTCGCTTTGTCAAGAAATGAACCCAGTGCAGAATCAGCATAAAAAACTGAGTTCTTATATTTTGCCAGACTGCTATTGGCTTTGAATACGGGCTCCATGGGGACATCAAATGGTTCATGGCTTGACAGGGTCAGCACAACATCCACAAATGGCTCTTTAATACTTTTCATAGAATCTTCAAGTGTTCTGAACATTACATGATCATGTACTCCCCATTTGGAATTATAGTCAGCAGGGTTAAAATTGTCTTTAGTTATTATTTGCCGGAATCCTGATCCTATGACAAAAGAATTAAAATTGGCAAAATTAATCTCTCCTCCATACCAGAAACTACTGTTGTATCCCTTATCGATAAGTGTTTTAACAATATTAGGAAGCGACTGACTCTTCTTTGGCTCTTTGATTACAGATTGGGCCGGCAGTGCCGGATAACCATCAAGAATAGCCGGTATAGCCTTATCAGTCCTTGTTCCCGATGCATAGAAATTTGAAAACAATATTCCCTCCCTCGCATATCTGTTGAAATTGGGTGTCACAAGAGAGTCGCCACCGAGCCCACCGATCAGATATCCGCTGAAACTCTCAAGGATGATTATCATTATGTTTGGCCGGCTAGTATTCAGCACTTTTTCAGGGACACCGCCATCAGCGGTAAGCGTATCAACAAGCGATTTAGCCTCCCCGAGGCTGCCAAAGCTGTATGGGTTTTTAACCGGTTTCTGTGTGAATGCAGAAGTCCCGACATTCCATATTGCATTTATTGCGGCGTGGTTAAGAAACATTTTCTGGCTGAAATAGACAGTACCGGCATTGATCGGTGCTATTCCGAAACCTCCCCTTATCGGTATAATCAGCGAACCAAAAAGGACAATGAAAGCAGGTATCCATCCAATTCCTTGTCTTTTAAAGTCAGAAAATAACCTGTCAATGAATGTATAATAGATTAAAATAAAGAAGGATGAGATCACTACAATTGTGGAAAAGAAAGTAATGGCTTTCAGTGTACTCACAGATGCCATTGCCTCTCCGGGAGTCTTAAGATATAACATAGGAGTATAATCCATTCTGAAACTCCAGTAGGAATAAAGATTTGCATCCGACACCAGGATTATGGAGGAGAAAATAATCAGAAAATATGAATACCACCTCATGAGAATTTTATACCAGTTGCCATTAAAATAGATACCTGGTATTGCTGCAAGAACAGGAATCAGGAGATAATAACCCGTTGTCGAGATATCAAGTTTGGAGCCATGCCAGAAAGTTGCCAGAAGTTCTCCTGTACTATTGTTGAATGCAATTTCATGCTGAAAAACGATGAAAATCAGCCTGGCTATAAAGAAATAGAAAAGCCAGAATATGGAATAAGAAGCTAATGCAATGATTCTTTTCTTCATAGATGAACTGAATAAGTTTCTGAATCGGATACTCTGTTACTGGTGAAAAACAATATCAGGGATCCTGTAATAATAATTCCTGTAAGCCGACGGTTTTCAGCTATCATCCTGAAACAGATACGCGGTGATATTGTAAAAGATAAAATGATAAGTCCTGATATGATAAACCGCAGACCTGCAAAATGGAAAGGAGTATCATACTGAAGACCAGGCTTCATCCCGGCATAAGCAGAAGACCATAAAAGACAGGCAATTATGACCCGGAAAATTGTATTTGCTTTTCTGTTCAATAAGAAAATATGAAATGGCAAATATCAGAAAAAAATCGGTCAGACAGGCATCAGGAAATTTGAATTCTGATTTTTAGCGATCTGATCAGAATATTTGATAGATTTGTTTATCAATTAAGTTGTTATACGTATGACTATTGCAGATTATATTGCCAGTCAGTTATCTGAGCATGGAGTGAGATATGTATTCGGAATCCCCGGAGGTCCTTCAATTCCGCTGATGGAGGCATTAAGGAATGCCGGGATAGAGTTTATACTTACATCAAATGAAGCTGCTGCCGGTATAATGGCAGATGTATCTGCTAGACTGACAGGCATTCCAGGAGTCTGCCACTCAACATTTGGCCCTGGGGCAACCAATATTGCCACAGGTGTCGGAGGTGCCTTTCTTGACCGCTCCCCTGTAATTGTCTTCACCAGCGAAATGGATGACAGGATGATTTACCGGACATCACAGATGAACATCAATCACCAGAAGCTTTTTGAACCGATAACCAAGGCAACTTACAGATTAAGCGAAGGGAATTATGCTGAGGTACTGGAATCTGCTCTCGGCTTGTGCCTTGACGGTTATCCGGGACCGGTACATATAGGTCTCCCTGCTGATATTTGTGACAGGGAAGCGGTGATTACGGATACACCCGGATACAAACCTGTGAGAGGAAATTTAAATAATAATATCCAGAAAATACTGACACTTCTTGACAGATCCCGACGGCCGGTTATTGCTGTGGGACTGACTGCAGCCAGGCTGGACATTGGTACCGGACTCATCTCTTTCCTGGAAAAATACAAAATACCGGTAATAATTACACCAATGGCGAAGGGGATTATTCCCGAGAATCATCCGTGCTACGCTGGGGTACTGTTCCATTCACTAAGCGATTACCTGGAAGATATAACAGGGAAGAGTGACCTGGTAATTGGTCTCGGGTACGATCCTGTTGAGTTCAACTATGAATCATGGATGCCTGAAATCCCGCTGCTGCATTTTGATATTCAGGAAACCGATATGCCACCCGGAATCAATGCCGAACAATATTCAGGTCCACCTGAAGAGTGGTTCAGAATCCTCGGGAATCTTAACCAGGGCTCCCTGATATTTGAACAATCGCTGATAGCCGATATTCGCGGGGAGATGTTGGCAGTATTCAACGGGTTTACTCACCATTTCGGTCCCTCTGCAGCTCTGAAGATACTCCGTGAGGAACTTCCGTCCGATGTAACTCTAACCACCGATGTCGGATCCCATTTGCATCTTATCGGACAGTACTGGCACACCGGAAGCAGGGGAAAAATCATTATGACCAATGGCTGGTCTGGAATGGGGTTTGGTATCCCTGCAGCTCTTGCTGCCCAGTTAACCAACAGGCAATCAACTGTTGTATGTGTGACAGGCGACGGTGGATTCCTGATGAATGCCGGAGAAATCATAACTGCTAAAAGATATGGTCTGCCTGTGATTATCGTTGTTTTTTCAGATGGGGAACTTAATCTTATCAAGGTGAAGCAATCATGGAAGAACCTTTCTCCATATGGAACAACACTCTATCAGGATGATCTTTTTGGTTCGGGAATATTCCTTGGCGTAAAGGTCCTGAGGGCTGATTCTGACGATTCAATGAGAAAATCAATTATCGAGGCTCTGGCTGAAAATGAACCTGTTATAATTAATGCCGTTATTGATCCTGAAGAGTACCGGTGGCTTATTGTCAGGAGATGAGAGGAAGCTCAGGGCGCAGGGTGCAGGGCGCAGGGCTCAGGGCTCAGGGCTCAGGGCTGGGGGCGCAGGGCTCAGGGCTCAGGGCGCAGGGCGCAGGGCGCATGGCCGAAGCCTTGGCGAAGACCAGGCGGAGGGTAATCAGAAAAAACTCCGTGAAACTCCGTGAAAACCCCGTGTTCCTCAGTGGTTAAACAGATCACTCTATTGTTAAACAGATCACTAAATCGTTAAGCAGTTCTGCTATGTGGTTAGTAAATACATGAAATCTTCCTTCAGAACAGAATAGATACAGCTGTCTTTTAAGATCTCATTTTTGATGATATTACTCCTGATTGTGGCTTCAAGCTTAAATCCTGCTTTTTCAAGCGTTCTCCTGGAACGTAAATTGTCGCCAAAAGTCTCTGCATATACCCTGACTATATCAAAATTACTGAACGCATATGTTGTGATAGCCTTAACTGCCCGGGGCGCGATTCCCTGCCCCCAGTGCTTTCAGAAATGAAATATCCTATTTCAACATTCTTCCTGTAAATATTCTCTTTTGGGAGAAACCCTATATTACCGACTACCACGCCGCCTGATAAAATCGCAAAATTATGGGGAGGTTCAACCGGTATGACTGTCCGTATCCACTTTCTGGCATCCTTAATTGAATATGGATTAGGAAACAGATCCTGCAGATTGTCGGCAATATTTTTGTTATTCGCTATTTCAGCAAGATGTGCAGCATCATTGAGTGACCATGGCCTAAGAATTATTCCCTCAAAAAGAATTTCCATTATGATGATTAACTCTTTTTCTCTTTTTTAGGCTTTGGTTCAGCAACACCCTCTGCAACATCTTTCTTTTCTTTTGCAGTTTTTGTCGCTTTTGGAGCTGCTTTCTCTTTTGGGGCTTTAGGTTCCTTAACTTCAGATGAACTCTTCACCTCTTTGATTTCGGCTTTTTCCCTGACTGGTCTTTTATCTTTTGTATCTTTGCTTCCGGTCTCGATCAATGGTTTAACTTCCGGACTATTTACTTTTTTACGGCGCCTTCTGATACCAAATGTTCCAAGTATGATTTTGCCCCGTCTTGATTTTTTATCACCTTTTCCCATAATAGACAATTTTGATTATTTAGCAATCCTGATTGAAGGATATAGGCAAAGTTAACAAAATTCTTTACTTTTATTCAAAAATATTCGACATCCGCGATAAAACAGGAGTGAAAGGTCTTAATATAAGAAATGTCGTTCATTAAAAAATTAAATCTCAACAAATCATTTATGACATACTGCGAATATATCAGCACAATTACCGGAGACACCCAGCTGCTGCATAAAGAGTACCATGATAATCATTACGGCTTTCCCCTTCAGAACGATGATGAGTTGTTTGAAAGACTAATGTTCGAAATAAACCAGGCAGGGCTTAGCTGGATCCTGATCCTTAAAAAACAGCATAATTTTCGAAAGGCTTTCGATAATTTCAATATTGAAAAAGTTGCAGAATATAATGACGGGGATATTCAGCGACTCATGAATGATCCGGGCATAATCAGAAACCGCTTGAAAATAAATGCAGCGATAGAAAATGCCCGCGTAATACTGAGGCTGAGAAAAGAATCAGGATCATTCAGTAAATGGCTGGATGAAAAATCATTGACTACTGTAACCCTGGAGGAATGGACCAGACTATTCAAAAAAACTTTCAGGTTTACCGGAGGCGAGATAGTGAATGAATTTTTAATGAGCACGGGCTATCTTCCCGGAGCCCATGCTCCTGATTGTCCTGTTTACTCAAGGATAAGCAAAATAAAAGAAAAGAGATGAGGAGAAAAGACAGAGAGATAAGTGAGACAAGCGAACTGGAACAGATTATTTCTGAATCGGATGTATGCAGAGTGGCATTTGCTGATAATAATATCCCATACATTGTTACTATGAATTTCGGGTACAGCGGGGGAGAAAATCCTTGTTTCTTTTTTCATTGTGCCAGTGAAGGAAGGAAGCTTGAGATGATCAGAAAAAACAATTATGTCTGTTTTGCGCTGGATACAGACCATGAGCTTTATGAAGGCGAGCATGGCTGTGACTGGGGAATGAAATACAGCAGCGTTGTAGGCTATGGCAGGATTTCAGTACTTAATGAGAGGGAAGCCAAAATCGCGGGACTTGACTGTATCATGTCACATTATTCAGGCCGGTCAGGGTTTACTTACGATGAAAGGAACCTTGGAAATACCACTCTTCTGAAACTGGAAATTGAGGAGATAACAGGAAAAAGGAAACAATAAGCAGTTCATGAAGAAAAAGATAACGAATGATTTCAAACAATAACCTCCTGAGAATATGAAAAAAATGCGTTTTGCTCTGGCTGCGGGCACAGGGCTGTTGCTTTTGATTATTAATTCCTGCGGCTCCGGTCCGGAAAGTTCAGCCGTCGAACCTAAAATAATCCTTACTCCTGCCCCTTCCGCCAATGTCAGGATTAACGGAGCAAAGATATTCGGAGTGAGACCAGGTTCTCCTTTTCTGTTCAAAATCCCTGCAACCGGGAAAAAACCCTTGAAATATGAGGTGCTGAATCTTCCCGAAGGACTGGCCTGTAATCCTGAGACTGGAATGATTACCGGGACATTAAACAGCTCAGGCAAATTTATGACTACGGTCAGGGTCACCAATGAGCTGGGGAAAGCAGAAAGAGAGTTCAGTATTGTGTGCGGTGATGACCTTGCCCTGACACCACATATGGGATGGAACAGCTGGTATGTCTGGGAAAACCATGTCACAGACAGGATCATGCGCGATGCAGCAGATGCTATGGTCAGTTCTGGTATGATTGATCACGGTTATATGTACGTTAATATTGACGACTGCTGGTCAGTGAAGCCAGGGTCTGCGGATTCAACACTTATGGGTGAAGAGAGGGATAAAAACGGGATGATAAATGCCAACGGGCGATTTCCTGATATGAAAGCTCTTACTGATTATATCCATTCCAAAGGATTAAAGGCAGGTATCTATACCTCCCCGGGAGTTCTTACCTGCGGAGGATATGCTGCTGCCTATGGTAATGAGGAAAAAGATGTGGCAAGATATGTTGAGTGGGGATATGACTTCCTGAAATATGACTGGTGTTCATATTCAAAAATCGGCAGAACAGATCTTCTTTCAGATCTTCAGAAGCCTTATATTCTCATCAGTGAGCTCCTTAAAAAACAAAACAGGGATATAGTCCTGAATCTCTGTCAGTATGGCATGGGCGATGTCTGGAAATGGGGCAGAAAGATCGGGGGACAGAGCTGGCGAACTGCAGGTGACCTTGGTGGATCCTTCGAAGGAATAGGGAAAGCTCTTTTCAGGGATGGATTCGATGTTTACAGCAGCGACAGCCTTCACCTTTATGCAGGACCCGGCGGGTGGAATGACCCTGACTATCTTCTTCTTGGGTATCTCAGCAACTGGAAGGGCGAGACTGTCCCAACTCCTCTTACACCGAATGAACAATACACTCATGTATCTCTCTGGAGTATTGTCGCCGCACCCCTCATATTCAGCGGTGATATAGCAAGGATGGATGATTTTACCCTGAGCCTTCTTACAAATGATGAAATAATTGATGTCGATCAGGATCCCCTGGGTAAGCCTGGTTACAGGGTTTCCAGAGATGGTGACCTGGAGGTGTGGAAAAGGGATCTTGAAGATGGATCAATTGCTGTAGGCCTCTTCAACAGGGGAGAAACGGAGACAGAGGTAACTGCTCTATGGAGTGATCTGGGCATATCAGGTAAACAAAAGCTGAGAGATCTCTGGAGACAGCTGGATCTGGGAAGCTTCGACGGGAAGTACTCCGCCAGCGTAGGGAGACATGGAACTGTTATGCTAAGAATGTGGCCTGAAAAATAAGCAATTACCATTCCTCTTCCTGTGAATTAATGCTTCCTGGCATAAAAGAAACATCATTTGTGGCTGAAAAAGCCTAACTTGCGGTCGAGAAACTGAACTATAATTATGCAAACACTTAACGATTTACGGCTGGCTGTCCTGATTGATGCTGATAATATCCCGCACAGCAAAGTCAGGGAGATGCTGGAAGAGATCGCAAAATACGGAACACCAACCTTTAAGAGGATCTACGGAGACTGGACAAAACCCACAATTGCAGGGTGGAAATCAGTGCTCCTTGAAAATGCCATAACCCCTGTACAGCAATACGGCTACACAAAAGGGAAGAATTCGACCGACTCTGCCATGATAATTGATGCAATGGATATTCTCTACTCAGGTAAAGTAGATGGTTTCTGCATAGTATCAAGTGACAGTGACTTCACCCGTCTTGCAACTAGATTGCGGGAAGCCGGGATGAAAGTTATAGGCATCGGAGAAAGAAAAACTCCTCATCCGTTTATTGTCGCCTGTGATAAGTTTATTTATCTTGAAATAATTGCATCGCCTGAACCATCCTCAGAGGCGGCAGCTGAACCACGGAAAAAAGGAAAACCCGTAGTTAAGAAAAAGAAAGTTGAAGAAACTGGTCCACTGGCAGCAGCCAGGGCGATAAAAAGGCTTATTGCATCATCCATAACCGATCTGGCCGACGAAAACGGCTGGGCATTTCTTGGCGATGTTGGTAACCTGATACTAAAGAAACAACCTGATTTTGATCCCAGGAATTTTGGATTTCCAAAACTTTCCCCGCTAATCAAATCTCTTGATTTTGAGATTGATGAAAGAGAATCAGGACAGAATCATATCAAGCATATATATATCAGGAACAGGAAGTAGAGACTGGGAGACGAAGAGACGAAGAGACGAAGAGACGAAGAGACGGAGAGACGGAGAGACGGAGAGACGAAGAGACGGAGAGACGGGTAACAGGGTAATCGGTAATCGGTAATCAGTAATCAGTAATCAGTAATCAGTAATCAGTATTTTAAGAAAGGTTACACAGAGGGACACAGAGAACCTTTGCGCCTTTGCGCCTTTGTGCCTTTGCGCCTTTGCGCCTTTGTGCCTTGCGCCTTTGTGCCTTTGTGCCTTTGTGCCTTTGTGCCTTGGCCTTGTGCCTTTGTGCCTGCCTTTGTGCCTTTGTGCCTTGCGCCTTTGACTGCGCTTCCCTGCCTTGTGCCTTGTGCCTTTGCGCCTTTGTGCCTTTATGCCTTTATGCCTTGCGCCTTGCGCCTTGTAACTTGCACCTTGCGCCTTTGCACCTTTGCGCCTTAGTCTTATAAACCTTATTAAGGCTAATATTAAAAATCTGAAAAAAAATTGTTAATTTCTGAACAAATTCGTAAGCATTCTGTTATTTCAATATTGTAATTGATAATTGACAGCTTACGGATTTTGATAAAAAAAATAGCTTTAATATCAAAAAGTTATTTAAATACAATATATTATGAATATTTATTTTTAGATTTCAAAAATAAATCTGACCTTTGTCACTGTTTTATAAATACTTTAATATTTGAATTATGAACATTTACGTAGGAAGTCTTCATTTTAAAATGAATGAAGCAGAATTAAAAGAAATCTTTGAAGAGTATGGCGAAGTAACATCCGCAAAAATCATTATTGACAAATACTCTGGTAAAAGCAAAGGATTTGGTTTCGTTGAGATGCCGAATGATGCAGAAGCAAAAAAAGCCATCGAAGAACTTAACGGGGCTGAAGTAAGCGGTAGGAATATCATTGTTAATGAATCTATTGAAAGAACTGAAAGAAGAAGCAATTTCAGGGGTGGTGACGACCGCAGAGGCGGAGGAGGAGGAGGAAACAGAAGAGATAACTACAGGTAGTTAACGATAATTCTAATACTATGAAAGGCACTGTTAAATGGTATGACAGGGTAAAAGGTTACGGATTCCTTCAGACAGAAGATGACAAGGATATCTTTATCCACCGATCTGGTTTAGAGGTTTCCAATACCGAACTTGAAGCAGGTCAGGCTGTTGAATTTGAGGTTGAACAAAGAGAAAAGGGACCGGTTGCTGTCAAGGTAAGGAGAGTAGATTAGTCTTACTCAAAATTATACCAATGAGGCTGTAAATTAACTTTGCAGCCTCTTTTTTTTCCGGATGATCACCTGTTTTTCTGATCACCTGTCCTGTATTCAGGTTTCTCCTTCTGATCAAAAACCATCTTTTCCGGATCATCAAGCACAGGCGATTCCTTCAGGGCATCCCAATCGAACTTTTCATCAATTGGAGTAAGGGCTTTTACCGGGTCAAAAATCCTGTTATCCGGAGGAATTGCTGAATAAGGAGTATAATCCGGCACTGATGAGAAAAGATCTGAAAGATCCGTTGCACCGGCATCATACTGATTGAGATAAGGCAGACCGAGAATATTCCAGAATGTTTTAAAGATGCTGCCAAAGCTGTAGTGTACTTTCCCAACGTAATCTTTCTTAGCCCATGGAGAGATTACCATGAGAATACTTCTGTGCGCGTCAACATGGTCGACTCCGTTCTGAGCATCATCTTCAGTTATAAAGATTGCCATCTCCTTCCAGTATGGCGTATGGGAGAGGAATTCCACAATTCGTCCAACAGCAAAATCATTGTCAGCCATATAGCTTTCCCTGAATGGGTAACCTGCTCCGGGTCGCTCCTCTGCTCCATGATCATTGGGAATAATGACTGTAAGCATCTGTGGCATTTGCATACCGGCTTCCATCCATTTTCCATTGAACTCCTTTATGAACTGGTTCACCCTGTGCTGATCGGGAATCGCCATATTATATGTTGCATAATTTCTTGATGTTCTGGTAAAAAGCGGGGCCGGAACAGGAAAATTGGCAAATTGCTTTATCCCTGTAGCTTTATACGAAGCATCATAAAAAGCGGGCTCAAACATTATGCTGAAACCGAAATTGAAAAAATCCACTTTATTCCTCTCAAGATGCTCCCACATTGAGCCTGATTCATTATAATCCTCGGGAAAAATAGCGCCGGCAGATCCTGTCATAGAGAGACTGCCTGGAGCCCTGGATGCAGGTTTGTAGTCTCTGTTACCACCATATGCTGAAGTCGTGCTGGTCTCAACCCACTCATTCGGATATGTATTGACAAGCCATCGGTGCCCGTCTGCCGACACATCAGAGTCAACATAAAAATTATCTGCCATTGCAAATTTTCTGGCAAGATCCAGATGATTTGGCATCACATCACCAGATAAGACCTCTTCAGTACGGGCCTTGTTCCGGAATGTGACCCTGCTTCCATATCTGGCAATGGTTGAATCGCCGTTTCCTTTGGTATTCTGACCAAAAATCTCATCATAGGTTCTGTTCTCCTTTGAGATGAAAACAATATGCTTTATCGGAGATTCCTTCTGGCCTCCGTATACCGGAATAGGATTGCCAGTCCTCTTTTTTTCTGACCTTCCCTCCTGCTCAATCAGAAAATTATTGCTTATAACCTTTGCAGTCATCCTCTTCAGTTCTCTTTTTGAGGGGATCTCAATAACTGAGACCGATCCTTTCATAAGATTGCCGATATAGGTTCCTTCTTCTTTTTCTTTAAAATCAATACCTCCGTTTGGTCCGCTGCCATATCCCTTGGCATTTGTTACAATTAGGTTCTTTCCATCGGGTGTAACCTTCAGCTTAGAGGGAAACCAGCCGGTTGGAATATGTCCGGCGACTTCAAATGACGGAATATTGATAACAGCCACCGCATTTATGCCTGCTTCGGCAACAAAAAGCTGCTTTTCATCAGGAGAGACTGCAAGGCCGAAAGGAATGACTCCACGGAAATGTTTCAATGCTTCATGCGGTTTGAGGAATATCTCAGCTACAACCGAATCTTTCCTGATATCTATAACCGTAATATTATCATTATTCCCGTTACTTGCGAACAGATAATCCGATGTGGCGGCAAGGGAGTTAGGACTCGATCCTCCAACAGCGGGTATGCCATCAACCATCTGCCCTACAAGATTTCCTGTCTTGATCCTGGCAGTTACCACAGGATTTGACATATCATCAAGAGAGATCGCCCATACAGAAAAGGCCAGATCGCTGTTTGGATCTCCCAGGCCCGGGATTGACAGTGAATCGGTAAATATACCCGTCCTCATCTCTTCGGAATTAAATGCAAAGGGAGGAAAAGCCAGGGCATTTCTGAAATCGGATTTCTCCTCCAGATCTCCGATTTTGCTGTACTGGAACATTCCAACATTGGCTACAAAGACTTTTTTCCCGTCGGGAGTGAGTGCAACACCAAAAGGATAGCGCCCGACTGGTACCGACTTAATGACCTTCATCAGCCTGGTATCCGCGATTAAAAGTCTGAAGTTAACCTGGTCTACTGCAAAGATATAATGACCGTCCCTGCTAATAACCATATCGCCTATATAACCATCCGGGGAATTTTTACCATCCTCTGATTCAGAGCAATCGATTGAATCCGTTTTGGTTCCACTGAAAAGATCAAACACAATTATTTTATTATCCTGACCTGCAGATACATAAACCCTGTCATCCTCAGGTGAAATCGCCAGACCCATGAATACTGACTCCAGAATTCCCTTATTTGTTGTGTAACCGGGAGGTATCTGGAGTATCCGTGGAGAAGAGGTAATATCTCTTATTATTGAGATGGAGAGTGGATTTATTCCTGAATTTGCAGTAACAGCTATACTGCCATCATTACTGACGGCAAGACCAAACGGATGTGGAGCCACAATAAGATTCCGGCCGGAAGGAGTAAGTAAACGGCCATTGGGAAGGACAGTCGTTCCCTCCCTGTTAACAGCTGTATACTGCCTTCCGGCCGGAGCCGATAATATATAAGGTCCTTCCCTGTTACTCCCGCAACGGGGAAGAACAATCAATAAAAACAATAAGGAAAGCAGTCCCGGGTATTTCATCAAACCAGCTTCCATCCTGACCTGTATTCATAATGCAGTAGTTTTGTAGCTGCACCATCGGTATCATCGACGAATGTTTCAGTTTCAGGATTCCATTTAATTGTTCTCTTCAGTTCGCATGCAATATTACCAAGGTTACAGACGGTACAACTGCTGTGTCCGATTTCAACAGGTACAGCCGGATCTTTTCTGGATTTCACCGATTCGATGAAATTAACCTGGTGTGGAATTTTCGTTTCATACGGACCTTCTGATTTCTCTGCTTCCGCTGCATAAAACTTCTTGTCTGATGCATTGAAAAATCCGCGCGCAACTTCTATCCATCCATTCTCTCCAATGAATTTGACTCCTTTGGTTTTTTCCGCATTAAAGGGTTCGGAAGTCATAACTGTCCCATTGGCATACTTAAATGTCATATATTCTGTACCGTCGCCAATCGGTGAGATTTCAACCGGGCCGTTTTTGTCCATTCCCAATCCCCACTGTGCTATGTCAAACATGTGAGCACCCCAGTCGGTTGTAAAACCTCCGCCCATCTCCTTGTACCAGCGCCATGCTCCCCAGATTTTTTCATCCTCTTCAGGATCAAGGGATATAGGAGGATCAAGCTCATTATTAAATGAACAGGCATGGGAAGGGATCCGAGCCACAGGTCCCAGTTAAGATCTGCAGGAACCGGTTCTTCAGGCAGGTTATATGGAGTCGGAGGAGCTCCCACATAAGCATTTACAAGGGTAATCTTACCCAGTGCACCATCCTGAACAAGCTTTACTGCATGCTGGAAATTTGGATCAGAACGCTGCTGACTGCCAATTCCAAGAATCCGTCCGGTTTCTCTTACTACTTTCTTTAATTCCTGACCCTCTTTGATAGTAAATGTCATAGGTTTTTCAAGATAAACGTCTTTGCCTGCCTTACAGGCGGCAATAGCTATCCTTGCATGGGAATGGTCAGGAACTGCTATTACAACAGCATCAATGTCCGGCCTTGCAAGAAGATCCTCGAACTTCTCATAGGTTTCTACTTTTGCCTCTTTACCTGCTTTGGCATAGAATGCAGTGACACGCTTTTCAAAACGTTTCCGTTTGATACCGTATACATCGCAGCCAGCTATGACCTGAACTCCCGGAACTTTTATAAAGCCGTCAAGCAGAAACATTGACTGGCGACCCATGCCAATGAATCCCAGACGGATATCTCCATTTGGTTTTGTTGATTTGCAGCCGGATGCAGCAGGAATAAGCAATGCACCAGCTATACCTGCGACTGATGAACCTATGAAACGGCGCCTTGACCATGTTACTTTTTGATCCTTCATGATGATGTTTTTTTATAGTTAAAATGAATAGTTATTACGAATTTCAGTAAAAATATAATTAAGATTTTTATTTTCAAGCACAAGGCATTAAAAATGCAAACATCATTTTATAAATTTAATTAAGAATGATTACCACCTGTATCATACGCCGCAGGCAGTTGAGAAACTTAATGTCCCCCCCGGTTTATCCCAGCGCAGACCACTGCCGTAAGTAAGATCCGCCTTGTAATTTAAGAAATATGTTAACCCTGATCCGGACAGTTAAAACCTGCCGAAAATAGCATATTTTTCAGTATTGCAGAAGATAGATGAGTATAAAAACAGACCTGGTTTATTGGTTTCCATTTTCCTTTCAAGATGAAGCACTGGCTGGTCTCTTTTCAGGTGCAGCAACCTGCTGATCTTTGCAGATGCCATAATAGCCTTTATCCTCTGATCACCCCCTTTTATCTCTACCCCATAATGATCTCTGAGGATCTGAAAAAGTGAACGGTTCACAAATTTCCTTGAAGTAATTCTTGGGAGGTTAATATTTGCAATGAAACTTATATCATAAAATATGGGACTGTCATCGAGCAGACGAAGCCGCTCCATATATACGCAACCTGACTCTTTTTCAAGATCAGTCAGCGGGAACATAAAATCATCCGGCCACCTCATCAGTACGGGTTTTACAACGATACGTGTTTTAAGATTGCGATCACCCAGGGCCGATGTCGTTCCGGAGACAGAGAGTATTCCGATCTCTTTCGGAAGATGATGTACTATACTCCCTTTTCCCTGATGCTTCCTTATATATCCGTCATTGGAAAGTGTAGCCAATGCCTGTCGGACTGCTGGACGCGTCATCGTGTACATCTGACACAGTTCATTCTCAGATGGCAAAAGATCACCCTCTTTATAAACGCCATCCAGGATGTGTTTTCTCAGGATCTCATAAAGCCTCCTGTACTGTGGTATGGTTTTAGGAGTGACCATAAATTACTTTTCTTTGTAAATATATTATTTTTTACTTGTTAATACAAGTTGAATGAATTATTTTTGTAATCACTGATCTATAATAATATCGATAAATGGATTTCAAAGTTTCATTTACTTATTATAACAAGTTAGTATTCAAATCTTAATAGGAAAAAGAGAATAAAAGCCTCAGTTCCGGTTCCTTCCCCCAGGGAAGTGACGGGGTGGCCAGGTAAAAAAAAATATTAATTCAATAAAAAAGATAAAGATGGCAACAGCTGTAATCATGCCAAAGCAGGGTCAATCCGTAGAGACATGTATAATAACAAAATGGTTTAAGGCAAAAGGGGATAGTGTATCAGCAGGAGATATTCTTTTCTCCTATGAAACGGATAAGGCGGCTTTTGATCTTGAGTCATCAGAGGATGGGATACTCCTTGAAATATTCTACCCCGAAGGTTCGGAAGTACCGGTATTATCTAATGTTGCAGTCATTGGAAAGAGCGGGGAAGAATCAGGTTCATTTAACCAGTCTCAGTCGGCTGCCTCTGCTCCTGCTGTCACTCCTGCCCAGGAATCATCCGCTGCGATTATTGCAAGGGAAGTACCTCAGGCATTAATCACGACAGGCAATGATGATTTAAAAATAAGGATCTCTCCCAGGGCTAAACGACTAGCTGAAGATAAAGGGATTGATTACAGAAATATAACTGGTTCAGGGCCCAATGGAAGAATAATATCCACCGATATTGAAAACAGCACTGCAGGCGGAGTCAGAACCATTTCTTCATCACCTTCCAGTGGAACGGAGTTCTCAGAACTGCCGCTGAGCAATGTCCGTAAGCTGATTGCAAAAGCGATGCACTCCTCTCTTCAGAACTCGGCACAGCTGACCCATCACATGTCTGCCGACGTCCGGCAGCTGCTCGACGCCAGGCAAAAGATTAAACTGAAGCTTGCAGCCGATAAGACACAGCAGGATATTACTCTTAATGACATGGTATGCTGGTGTGTCATCAGGGCGCTGGAGAAATTCCCGGAAGCGAACAGTCATTTCCTTGATGACAGGATAAAGACATTCCATAAAGTTCATCTAGGTATTGCCGTTGATACCCCCAGGGGATTGATGGTACCTGTTGTAAAAAATGCCAGTGAAATGGATCTGACAAAACTGTCAGCCGCATTAAAAGGAGTTGCCGAATCGTCAAAGAAGGGAAGCATAAGTCCCGAACTGATTCAGAGCACTGCTGCAACCTTTACGGTTTCAAATCTGGGGAATTACGGAGTTGAGATGTTTACGCCTGTAATAAACCTTCCCCAGGTCGGAATTCTCGGTGTCTGCACAATAATCAGCCGTCCCGCAAACCTGGGCAACAATATTTTCGGATTCGTTCCCTACATGGGTTTGTCACTTACTTACGACCACAGGGCTATTGATGGCGGACCGGCTACATTGTTTCTGAAGGAGATAAAGGAGCAGATTGAGAATTTCAGGTTCTAATTTGTCCGTTGATATAAATATTAAGAACTGACACAGAGGACACAGAGAAATCACAGAGAAACACAGAGGAATATCTCCGTATTTACTCCGTGAAAACTCGGTGAAACTCCGTGGTAAAAAATAAACAAAAACAGAATTCACGATCATTACAATAAGAAACTATAGATAAAATATCAATCAAATGCCAAAAATTCAGAATATTAATCCGGAGGTTGTACGCAAACCAAAGTTTATTGAATTCGGGAAGATTCCTGTAAACCAGTATAACAAAACAATTGAAGAGGAGAAAGCCAATTTCACAAGGGAAGACTTTTTAAGGATTTACCATGACATGGTTGTAATCAGGGAATTCGAGACTATGCTCAATCTGATAAAAACAACCAATGAATATCACGGAATCCCCTATAATCACCCTGGGCCTGCTCATCTTTCCATAGGGCAGGAAGCTGCTGCAGTAGGAATGGCATATACCCTTGAGGTTGATGACTATATTTTTGGATCTCACCGCAGTCATGGAGAGATACTTGCCAAAGGGCTTTCTGCTATTCACCGGCTCGATGAAGACACTCTCTATTCGGTGATGAAGAATTTCTTTGGCGGCTCGGCACTAAGCGTTGTCGAAAAAGGATTCCACGGGACTGTAAAGGAGCTTGCTGTCAATTTTCTTCTGTACGGAGCGCTGGCAGAGATATTCGCCAGGGAAAATGGATTCAATAAAGGGCTTGGCGGATCAATGCATGCTTTCTTTACTCCATTTGGCATCTATCCCAACAATGCAATAGTTGGAGGCTCCGGTGACATATCTGTTGGTGCGGCGCTTTACAAAAAGATCAACCGGAAACCGGGTATTGTAGTGTGTAATATTGGTGATGCCTCTATGGGATGCGGTCCTGTCTGGGAAGGGATCTGTTTTGCAACCATGGATCAGTACAGGACTCTGTGGAGCGGAGAATACAGAGGCGGTCTTCCCCTGATTTTTAACTTCATGAATAATCTTTACGGCATGGGCGGCCAGACTATGGGCGAGACCATGGGTTATGATATACTGGCCCGGGTAGGTGCAGGAGTTAACCCGGAAGGGATGCATGCTGAAAGAGTTGACGGTTACAACCCTCTCGCAGTGATAGATGCTTTCAAACGCAAGAAGCAGATCCTGACCGAAAAAAGAGGACCGGTATTGCTTGATACCCTGACATACAGGATAAGCGGCCACTCACCTTCTGATGCATCTTCCTACAGGTCTAAGGAGGAGATTGATGCCTGGGTAAAAGAGGACTCTATTGTTACATTCGGGAAGTCTCTTATAAGCTCTGGTATAGCAACACAGGATCAGCTTGATGCGACGGCATCGGAAACAAAGGAATTACTGGAACAGATACTTAAACTCAGCATTAATGATGAGATATCACCAAGGATCAATATGTCAAATGACCCTGACTGCATTGGTAAAATGATGTTCTCAAATTGCTCGGTTGATAAAATGGAAGACAGGACTCCTCAGGTTCTTATGCCTATTGAGGATAATCCAAGGGTTAAATCACTCAAGACGAAAGAGAGATTCTATAAGGATAAGGAGGGCAAGCCTGTTTCAAAAGCCCGTCTATACCAGTTCAGGGATGGCATCTTTGAAGCTGTGATTGACAGGTTTTACAAGGATCCCACATTAGCGGCATGGGGTGAAGAAAACCGTGACTGGGGTGGTGCATTCGCTGTATACCGCGGATTGACGGAGGCTCTTCCCTATCACCGTCTGTTTAACTCACCAATTTCCGAAGGAGCTATTGTGGGTACTGCTATAGGATACGGAATGTGCGGCGGCAGGGTGATAGCAGAAATCATGTATTGCGACTTCCTGGGAAGATCTGGCGATGAAGTTTTCAACCAGTTGCCCAAATGGCAGGCAATGAGCGGAAATATTATCAGGATGCCGGTAGTTATAAGGGTTTCTGTCGGTTCAAAATACGGAGCCCAGCACTCGCAGGACTGGTCATCACTAACTGCACATATTCCGGGACTTAAAGTTGTATTCCCGGCAACACCTTATGACGCCAAGGGTCTTATGAACTCTGCACTGCAGGGAACAGATCCTGTTATATTCTTTGAAAGCCAGAGAATTTATGATATCGGCGAAATGTTCCATACTGAAGGCGTCCCTGAAGGATACTATGAGATTCCCCTGGGTGAGCCTGATATCAAAAGAGCTGGTGATGACATTACAATTCTGTCTATTGGTGCAACATTATATCCGGCAATAAAAGTTGCTGACATCCTGCAGGAGAAGTACAATATTGGGGCTGAAGTCATTGATGCCAGGTCGCTGGTGCCCTTCAATTACGAACCTGTCATTCAGTCTGTTAAGAAAACAGGAAAAATAATTCTAACCAGTGATGCTTCTGCCCGCGGATCATTCCTCAAAGAGATGGCCCAGACTATTACTGAACTGGCATTCGATTATCTTGATGCCCCTCCAGTAGTTGTAGGGTCCAGACACTGGATTACTCCGTCATATGAGATGGAAGAATTCTTCTTTCCCCAGCCAGAGTGGATACTTGATGCAATTCATGAAAAGATAATGCCTCTTAAGGGGCATACTGTCAGTAGTGATTTTTCAGCCGCTAAATCCATAACACTGAACAGAGAAGGAGTATAGACAGAATTGATCTTTACTGATATCAGAACATAATAAGGACAGGATTACGAATATATATTGCAGGTTGACCACCTGTATTAGTTATTGACCTTCTGTAGTTATGTGATTTACAAAAAAGATAAAAGGTTCTTGTAATAAAATTGTAATTCTATCTACCTATCTTTTTGATATCTTTGCGGTGAAATTTTTACTTTATGGAAAACGCAGTTGAAAAGATTAAATCCAAGGCGGGATTTATTATTGACATGGATGGAGTGATCTATCATGGGAACATGCTTCTCCCTGGTGTGACAGAATTCCTGGCATGGCTTGAGAATTCAGGCAAGAAATACCTTTTTCTCACAAATTCACCGGAGAGAACACCCAGAGAATTACATGAAAAAATGGCCCGGCTAGGGATTAATGTCGGAGAAGATCATTTTTATACAAGCGCACTTGCCACAGCGAGCTTCCTCGCCAATCAAAAACCAAACGGAAGCGCTTATATAATAGGGGATGCCGGTCTTATTCATGCAATGTACAGCGCCGGATATACAGTAAATAATGTCAATCCCGACTATGTTGTAGTCGGCGACACCCATAGTTACAATTTTGAAAAGATAGAACTTGCAGTCAACCTTGTGATCAGGGGCGCCAAGCTCATTGGCACCAATCCCGATGTAAGCGGTCCGGTTGAGAATGGGATAACACCATCCACAAAGGCTCTTATAGCCCCTATTGAAATAGCTACCGGGAAGAAAGCCTATTATGTAGGCAAGCCAAATCCCCTCATGATGCGTATTGCTTTAAAGAGGCTCGGAGTGAAAAGAGAGGATGCAATAGTTATAGGCGACCGGATGGATACTGACGTAATCTGCGGACTTGAATCAGAAATTGATACCCTGCTTGTTCTAAGCGGTATATCCGACCGTAAAACAATTGACCAGTTTCCTTACCGTCCTCAATATATTCTCAACGGCGTCAAGGACCTTGTCAGCTGATAAGCATTATGGAGCAGGCTGGCAAATATAAAGATGAAAGAAAAGAGGTAGCCCGTTTTATGAGGCGACTCTATGAACACGGACTCACAACAACATCAGGTGGCAATATCAGTCGGCGGATATCCGATAAAATCATTGCTATAACCCCATCGGCAACAGATAAAGGGACGATGAGATGGAGAGAGGTAGGCCTGATGAATATTTTCGGAGAGAATCTGACTCCTGAGCTCAAGCCGTCAATAGAACACGAAATGCACCTTTCCATTTACAAAAAATCGAAAGATGTCAAAGCTATTGTTCATGCCCACCCGTTCTGTGCATCAGCTTTCACAGCAATGAAGATCAGGATAAATACAAGTCTGACGGCAGAAGCCCGTGCAATCCTCGGAGATCCTGTTCTTGTACCCTATGAACTTATGGGGACTGTAGAGCTGGCAACAATTGCTGCTGAATACTCTGTGAAGTCGGATATCCTTCTGCTTGAAAATCATGGAATACTCACAACAGGGTCCACTATACTGCAGGCATTCGATAAAATTGAGGTTCTTGAAAATGCTGCTAAAATGACATTAATCGTTGACATTACAGGAAAGAAAAGTCCGCTTACCAGAGAGAGAATGAGAATAATAGATAAATACTTCAGATGATAAAAGGTGTTCTTTTTGATATGGATGGTGTACTCGTCGATTCTGAACCCTTTATCTGTAAGGCGGCGATGATGATGTTTGAAGAGATTGGCATAACTGTTCAGCCGGAGGATTTCCATCCTTTTGTGGGAATGGGAGAAATAAGATATATAGGTGGTGTTGCTGAGAAACATGGCATAAAGGTTGATATTGAAAAGGTTAAAGCCAGAACTTATGAGATCTATGAGATTATCGTAAGGGGCAAACTATCACCCCTGCCAGGAACTCATGAATTTATAGCCGAATGCAAAAAAAGAGGCTTCAGACTTGCTCTTGCAACAAGCGCCGACAGGATAAAAATGGAGGTAAATCTCAGGGAGATAGGCCTCTCCTCCGGGACATTTGATTTTATTGTAACAGGACTTGATGTTATTAACAAAAAGCCATTCCCCGATATTTATTTAAAGGCAGCGCAAGAGATAGGTTTAGAAGCTCAGGAATGCCTGGTTGTGGAAGATGCAGTAAGTGGCATCAAAGCAGGTAAAGCTGCAGGATGCAGATGCCTGGCAGTTACATCTTCATTCGATGCCGGGCAGCTTTCTGAGGCAGACTGGATTTGCGGATCACTCCTTGATGTTCCTGAAAAAGCGATTAATTGGTAACTCTAATAAAATATTGATGAAGAATTTTCTTGCAGGATTTCCTCCCTACGACAAACTAAAAAAAGAGATGCAGGGTCGTGCCGTACCTGCTTATCGTGAAGTGAACGGTCATATTCACACACCCTACTCTTTCAGCGCTTTTTCGGATATGGAGAAAATATTCTCTATGGCCCGTGAAGAAAATATTGCCCTTCTCGGGATAAACGATTTCTATGTGGCTGACGGCTATGACGCTTTTCACAAAGGGTGTGTTGCGAATAAGATCTTCCCTCTTTTCAATATAGAATTTATCGGATTGATGAAAGAGGAACAGCAAAATGGTGTAAGAATTAATGACCCGAATAATCCGGGGAGAATTTATTTTTCCGGCAAAGGACTTGATTATCCATTTCACACCAAATGGCTGCAGAAAAGAGAGCTGAAAAAGGTTATAAAAGAGAGTCAGCAACAGATGAAGGCAATGATCATCAGCCTTAATAATTTAATACAGAAGGAGAATCCCTCTCTTGCCCTTTCATATGAATCCATACGAAAGCGCTATGCTCATGACCTTGTCCGCGAACGCCATCTCGCAAAAGCAGTTAAGAATCTTGCACTTGAGAGCTATAATTCACCCGAAGAACAACTTCATTTCCTGGAAGCTCTCTACGGCGGGAAAAAATCCAAAACAGGCCTTTCGAATTCAGCTGCTCTCGAGAATGAAATCAGATCAAATCTCCTAAAAAGCGGTGGTGCTGCCTTTGTGGAGGAGGATGAAAAATCATTCCTAGAACTGAAAAAGATAATAAAAATTATAATCAATGCAGGGGGGATACCATGCTATCCGGTACTGCTGGATGATCCAAATGGTAAATTCACGGAATTTGAGGGTGACTATGAGAAATTATTTCAATCACTTAACAGGCTTGGAATAGAATGTATAGAATTAATCCCCGGAAGAAACGACCATTCAATACTCAAAAATTTTGTGGAGTTTTTTCATAATAAGGGTTTCATCATAACTTTTGGGACTGAACATAATACTCCGGAATTGATCCCGCTTACTATTACAGCAAGAGGATCTGCTCCCCTTGACGAATCATTGAAACGAATATCATGGGAAGGTGCCTGCGTTATCGCTGCCCATCAGTACCTCAGGGAAGACGGGAGACAGGGATATGTTCTTCCCGATGGCACTCACAGCAAAGATCAGAAGCAGGATCTGATAAACCTTGGACAATTAGTGATCGAATATTTCTTAAAAAAATAGTGATATGAAGCCGGAAATTAAGGAACTGATCGGGATTTCAAAGTATTACGGAAGCAATAAGGATTATGTGATAGCCGGAGGCGGAAACACTTCATTCAAGGATGATGAAACAATCTGGATAAAAGCTAGCGGCCATGCACTCGCTGACATGACCGAAGATGGGATGGTAGCTCTTAACAGGGAAAAGCTGCATGTAATATCTTCAAATATCTATCCGGAAGATCCATCAGCAAGGGAAGAACAGGTTAAAGCTGACATGTTCGGCAGCATTCTTGACCCCGGAAAAAACAGACGTCCATCAGTAGAGACCTCCCTGCATGAGATCATTCATTACAAATTTGTTGTTCACCTTCACCCCACCCTTATCAATGGCCTTCTTTGCAGCAGGAATGCCCGGAGTCTGACACAGAAGCTTTTCGGTGATACCGTACTTTTTGTCCCTTATACCGATCCCGGATATATTCTTTTCAAAAAACTCGAATCCGAGATACTCCTTTACAGACAAAAGCATTCCAATGATCCTCAGATTATCTTCCTTGAAAACCACGGCGTTTTTGTAGGAGCTGATACTACCGATGAGATTAAGAACATTTACAGCGATATCATCAGAAAAATTGAGGAACAGCTCTCTCCTGTTAGCGATATTACTCCTATCCCTTATAATCCATTGCTTCACAAAGTGCTGCCAGCTATAAGACTGATCTTGTCAGGGGATAAACCAGGGGTGATAAGGTTCAGGAATAACTCACTTATTGCAAAATTTTATCAGAACCAGAACGAGTTTCACAAGATCTCACTGCCACTTACTCCTGATATAATTGTCTATTGCAAGACCCGATATTTATATATTGAGCACACCTCAACAGCAGAAAAAATTATTGATTCCTTCAAATATCAGCTGCCACATTTTATCAGTGAATATGGCTACCCTCCAAAAGTACTCGTATTAAAAGATATGGGAATTTTTGCCATTGCAGAAAGCTTTGCCTCTGCTGAAGCTTGTCTGGATGTATATGAAGATCTCATTAAGATATGTTACTATGCTTTGCAATGCGGGGGTATCAAATTCCTTACACCTGATCAGGTTGCTTTCATAGATCAGTGGGAAGTTGAAAACTACAGGAGAAAAATATCACAGGCGGGAAGTGCTGGAAATAAGCTGAACAATAAAACAGCAATAGTTACGGGTGGCGCCCAGGGATTTGGCGCAGGGATTGCTGAATCGCTTTCGGCTTTAAATCTCAATGTAGTGGTAGCCGATCTGAATGAAGAAGCAGGGAGTGCGTTTGTAGCCAGTCTGAACTCAGTGAAAAAGCAGTCAAGATCTGTCTTTGTAAAAACAGATGTCTCAGACCCTCTTTCTGTCAGGAATATGGTGATGGAAACCGTTAAGGAATTTGGCGGTCTGGATATAATTGTCAGCAATGCAGGTATTCTAAAAGCAGGAGGACTTGAGGAAATGGAGCCTGAAACATTTTCCAGAACAACGGACGTAAACTATAATGGCTATTTCCATTGTGCTAAATATGCTTCTGAAGTCATGAAGATTCAGAATAATGAAAACCCTGAATATTTTACAGATATTATTCAGATAAATTCCAAATCAGGCCTTCGTGGCAGTAACAGGAATTTTGCATATGCAGGTGCCAAATTCGGAGGAATAGGACTCACCCAGTCTTTTGCCATGGAACTTGCACCTCACCGTATTAAGGTAAATTCAATCTGTCCCGGGAATTTCTATGAAGGACCGCTGTGGTCGGATCCCCACCATGGATTGTTTGTACAATATCTCAAAACTGGGAAGGTCCCTGGTGCAAAGACCATTGAGGATGTAAGAAAGTTCTATGAGGATCAGGTACCAATGAAAAGAGGCTGTAAACTCGAAGATGTGATGAAAGCACTTTTATATATAATCGACCAGGAGTATGAGACCGGACAGGCTGTTCCTGTTACAGGCGGTCAGGTGATGCTTGGCTAGCGGAGAGAGTTGAGAGTTGAGAGTTGAGCGGAGAGAGTTGAGCGGAGAGAGGAGAGAAAGGGAGAGGGAGAGAGTTGAGCAGGAAGGGAGAATGGGAGAATGGGGGGAAAGGGAGAATGGGGGAAAGGGAGAATGGGAGAAAGGGGAAAGAGAATGGGGGAGAATGGCGGAAAGGGAGAATGGGGAAGTAAACCTTTTAACTCTGTGAAAACTCCATGAGTTTGTGTTAAAAAATAACTTAAGAAGATATGAAAACAAAAGCAGTAAGAATATACGGAAAAAAGGATCTCAGACTTGATGAGTTTGAACTTCCGGAATTGAAAGATGATGAGATCCTGGCACATGTGATTTCCGACAGCATCTGTATGTCATCCCATAAAGCTGCACTTCAGGGAGCTGATCACAAGCGTGTCCCTGACGATATTAATATAAACCCGACAATTATAGGTCACGAATTTGCAGGAGTAATTCTTGAAGTCGGTAAGAAATGGCAGAGCAAATTCAAACCCGGACAGAAGTTTTCGATTCAGCCCGCAATGAATCAAACTGGTTCACTCAATGCTCCCGGTTATTCATTCAGGTATATCGGAGGAGATGCCACTCATGTGATCATCCCTTCGATTGTAATGGAGGCCGATTGCCTCCTGGCATATGATGGCGAAGCCTTTTTCCCTGCATCTCTTTCGGAGCCAATGTCTTGCATCATCGGGGCTTTTCATGCGAGTTACCATATTCCACCGGGCACCTATGTACATGACATGGGAATAAGCAAAGGCGGGAAAATGGCTATTCTGGCCGGTGTTGGTCCCATGGGGCTTGGAGCCATTGATTATGCCCTGCATCAGGAACGTAAACCCGGATTGATAGTTGTTACAGATATTGACGATAATCGTCTGGCAAGAGCATCATGCCTTTTCTCACCGGAACATGCAAAAGAAGAGGGCATCAAACTTATTTATGTTAACACATCCAAAGTAGGAGATCCTGTCAGACATCTGCGCGAACTAACAGGAGGAACCGGCTTTGATGACGTATTCATTTTTGCACCTGTTAAATCTGTAATTGAACAGGGAGATGCAATTCTTGGATTCGACGGATGCCTCAATTTCTTTGCCGGTCCTACCAATCCGGAATTTAAAGCTGAATTCAATTTCTATAATGTTCATTATGCGTTTACACATATTGTCGGAACCTCAGGGGGTAATACAGATGATATGAGGGAATCACTGCAACTCATGAGCGCCGGTAAGATCAATCCTGCGGTTATGATCACTCATGTCGGGGGACTGGATGCAGTTGTGGATACGACACTTAACCTTCCCTCAATTCCGGGAGGCAAAAAACTTATCTATACAAACATCTCCATGCCTCTTGTATCACTAGACAAACTCGGGCAGCTCGGGGAAAAAGATAAAATGCTGGCCGGTCTTCATTCTATCGTGAAAAATAACGATTACATCTGGTCACTGGATGCAGAGAAATATCTGCTTGCCAACGCCAAACCAATCTGATCTCCTTTTACTCTGTGGCTCTCGTATAAACATATTAACCGGGCAGTAAGGCCTCTGTGTTCTCTGTGTAATAAAAATAACTAAAAACTGACACAGAGATCACAGAGTCCCGATAGTTATCGGGATCACAGAGTTGCACAGAGAGTAATAAAGTATAAAACTGCACTTCTGGCTATTTTGTCAAGGGAATTTCCTCCAGCAATAAAAAATCGAGATATGCGAGGTTTGATCCCTTATTGTATTTCAGTGTAAGCAGATTTGGTCCGGCATTTGAAAAAGTGATCTCCCCTACCGTTGCCTGGGTCCATTTATGCCAGTCTCCCGTATTCTCAGGAAGTACCAGGCTTACTGCCTTATTCCCGTTGATCCATAATTCCGATTTATTATCCTGATATCCGTAAACTGTAATTATTCTGTATCGTCCGGGTTTCATAACATTAACCGTATAATTTGTCCATTCACCGTCAGATTGCCAGCCAATATACAATTGGTTAACCTTTGGATCCACCTTGTTAGGATGATTGAAATCTGCCCAATCCTTGGTATAGGAAATATCAACACCCTCATTCTCCCTGAAGAACACGATATACTCAGGAATCCCAGGTCTCCAGTGTCCCGCAGTATGATTCAGTACCGAGCCCTCATTCGCAGGAGTAGTATCATGATAACCGACACCTTCACCTCCCAGATCATAATATGCCAGTTCAACGCGCCCGGGGATCACCTGTGGTCCTCCGGTATAATACTTATCTTTAAAGGGTTTGCCTTTATACCCTTCCGGAACCTGGGAACTTGTAACCGTAATTGCGGTCAGAAAAATAAGTATTGACAATACATGTCTGAGAGAGTTTTTCATAAGATTCATATAAATAATATTTAATTAAGGTAGAGAAAATGTAAACGCTAACTGAAGAAATAACACACCTGCTCTTTATGGAATAATTCCTTTGGTTTGAGGTGTTTTCGTATTCAGATTTTGCTTTTCATATCATCTGCAAATTCAGGTGAAATATAGTTCTCATAGCTCAAGCAGACATGTGTAGCAAATGCAACAGCTGTCTTAATAACATCTGACCATTGCGCACCTGTTAATTCCGGAAGTTGCTCCCTGAGAATATTCTGATGGTGAATTGAAGTTATAATCCCTGCATTGAAATTATCCCCGGCGCCAATAGTACTCACAGGCAGGATTCTTTGTACCGGGAATACTCCTGAAAAGCCAGTGGTCCTTACAAAAACACCTTCTGCACTGGCAGTGTATACAAGGCAGCTGCAATAATTCCGTAGCTCTTCCCAGGCTTCATCCGGTGTATTGACACTGAAGATATTCCTGAAATCCTCATCAGATCCCCTTACCAGACTTGCAAACTTCATATTTTCAATTATCAGCGGTTTGTGATCACCAAGTTCAGACACATGACTTTTCCGGAAATTTGGATCATAGAGGACCAACGCACCGTTGTTATATGCTCCGCTGATGAACTTTTTGAACTTCTCCCTTATCTCAGGCCAGATGGCGTAGAAGGATCCGCACTGGATAATATCCTCAGCACCGATCTCCGGAAATTCAATATCCAGTCTTTTACCGGGATAATCCTTATAAAAAGTGTAATGAGCATCATTCTTTTCATCGAGGAATGCAAGTGCCAGTGCTGTGCTTCCCTGAATAAACCGGTGCACGAACGATGTATCCACTCCATTCTTCCTCAGAAAATCATCGATGAGCTTTCCTACATCATCGGCTCCATACTCGCTTATAAATGATGCGGGCAATTCCATTCGCCCCATTGAGACCATGCTATTCAGAACTGAACCTCCTGCCTTGGCCGCCTGCGGTTGTCCGTCTTTAAAAATAATGTCAAGAACAGTTTCACCGATTCCATAAATTTTTCTCATAAATCAACACTGTTTTACTGTTATTCTGGTTCTAAAATCTACCCTGGCTCCTCCAGAGAAGGGAACATTTGGTATCAATCCGTCAAATATCAATTTCCAGTTATTTTACAATACCCGAGATACGTTTAAAAGTTTCATTGCCTGCCACACACGTCAGTTCAAAAAGGAGACTCTCCATTGTAGTAATCCTTGCACCCTCCTGTCGCATCCGTTCAATAGCCACCCTTTTATCTTCAGGTTTTCTTGAAGAGACACAATCTTCCACAATAACCGGTTTTCTGCCTTCCTCCAAAAGATCAATACATGTCTGAAGGAGACAGACATGCGATTCGATGCCGCAAAGGATAATAAATTCCCTGTCAGGGTGAGAAATCTCCTCCTCAAATGCCGGTTCTCCGCAACAGCTGAAGGCTATCTTCTCTATATACTTAAAATCAGGGAACATTCCGCTTATAGAAGCAACTGTCGGCCCTAGTCCGCGGGTATACTGCTGGGTGATTATTATCGGAACGGAGAGAATCTTTAAACCTTCAATAAGTTTAAGACAATTCCTCATTAATATGTCGCCTTCATGTATATGTGGCAAAAGTCTTTCCTGAATATCGACAATAACTGCTGTACTTTTTTCTTTTAATATCCTCATATCACAACTCTCTTTATAGAATCTCCTTCGGTGATCTGAATAAATAAATTTAATAATTTCCCGGAACAGATATAATATTTGGTGAATTTAGCAAAATGTAATTAATCAGTACCAATAGTTTTGAAGATGGAATAAGTTTTTAATTTAGCAGATTAACAACCAGGATTCAGACCGGTGATTTCCCATGCTCTCAAAAATCAAAAAAAATAAAAGTTTTGCTGATCGACGAGAACAGGGCTTTTACAGAACAATCTACTTTTAATGCGGATAAGACTTTCGAATATTCAGGAAAAGAAATGACACTAAAATTTTAGAATTATGAAAGCAATGATGCTCACAGGGATCAGGAAGATGGAGATGATGGATATACCTGAACCTGTAATTGTAAATCCAAATGATGTCAGGATAAAAATGACTGTTGTCGGAATCTGCGGATCTGATATTCACTACTATACACAGGGCCAGATCGGCTCGCAGGTGGTTGAATACCCATTTGCAGTAGGTCATGAAGGTGCCGGCATAGTTGTTGAAACCGGCAGTGAGGTAAAAAGGGTTAAAAAGGGCGATAACATCGCTATCGAACCGGCAATGCCTTGCTGGGTCTGCGATCAGTGTCTTGCAGGAAGGCACCATACCTGCCGTAAGCTCAGATTCCTTGGATGTCCGGGACAGGCAGAGGGATGCCTCTCAGAATATATTGTCATGCCGGAGGAGAGCTGTTTTCCCCTGAAAGGAAGACTTACTCCTGACCATGGAGCTATCTCCGAACCTCTTGCCATCGGAGTTTATGCAGTTAAAAAATCAGGGAACGTAAAAGATCTCGATATTGGTATTCTGGGATATGGCCCAATAGGTATGAGTGTGATGCTGGCAGCAAAAGCGGAAGGTGCCGGATCATTTACCGTAACAGATAAGATTCAGTCAAGACTGGCTATGGCATTAAAGGAGGGTGCAACTTCCCTTTATAATCCACTCGAAGAAGATTTTACAGCAATGTTAAAACAACATCATCCTCTCGGACTGGACGTGGTTTTTGAATGCTGCGGACAGCAGGAAGCACTTGACCAGGCTATAGATGTTCTGAAGCCAGGCGGGAAACTTGTTGTTGTGGGTATACCTGAGTTTGACCGGTGGTCAATGAATGTTGAGCTGACAAGGAGAAAAGAGATATCACTTCAGTTTATACGCCGCCAGGTTGATTGTGTGGAAACGGCCCTCGAACTCATGGAAAACGGAAAGATAGACATATCAAATATGGCTACTCACAGGTTCCGCTTCTCAAAAACCAAAGAGGCATTTGATCTGGTCGCAGCCTATGAGGATGGGGTAATGAAAGCTATGATAGATTTCGATTAATTGCTGCTATATTAAATCAGTCCTTGACCTTCCTGAGATACAGCACCCAATCGCTGTAATCCGGGGAGGCCGGAAAAGTCTCGGGGCAATGAAATTCCATAAAAGCTGATCCCTGCATTATTTTGGATTCAGACAGGTTACCCAGAGCCGGATTGTACCACTGACAAGAATACCTGCCAGTTGCTGCTGATACGTCCATCTTTATCTTAGCTACTCCACCGTATCTAAGGTATACAACATATTCCTCGCCAGGTCGTGCAAGACAAAAAGGCTGTGGGTATTCAACCACCAGTTCAGGATGGGGATGCATATTCCACCATTTGACATTCCTGAAAAATGAGGCAAGATACTTCATAGATACAGCACCTTCATAATCATATGTTGTACGATTGAATCCCTTCTCAATAGGCCAGTCGCCTTCACCGGCAGGAGATTCAGGTACACTGGCAAGCCATACATGACCACCTCCGTAAGTATGTCCTGCGGCTCCGGATAAAACAGCCGACCATGCGGCATACCTGATATCTTTTCCTGTAGGATTACCCTCAATAAATTCGTACCATGGTTCAGTAATCAGAATCGGTTTGGCCGGTTTGCGGTTATATTCCTCAGATATAACCTGCGGGATCATCTCATTTGCAAATCTGCCATGCCCAACCTGACTCTGGTTATAATCGAGCCACTTTTCATTATGCAAAACAACTCCTGTCGCCCATTGAGGAGCCTCTGCCCCGCCATCCCAGAAAGGAGGCGTTGGGTGGAGACTGACAATCCGTTCATAGGGATCTTCCTTTTTGACCATTGTTCCCAGCTCTTTCCAGAAGTCAAGACTGAATCCTCCGTAATTATTCATATTATATTCACCGGCCAGTACCCAGATGACATTATATGCCCCAAAACGGTGAATGAGATAACGCCACCACCGCTCTATCTTTTC
Organism: Bacteroidales bacterium; assembly: GCA_016715075.1. GTDB lineage: Bacteria > Bacteroidota > Bacteroidia > Bacteroidales > VadinHA17 > LD21. The sequence goes on along the minus strand of JADKBK010000004.1, from coordinate 300,034 downwards.
CGCACCAACAGTTGATTTCAGATCCGGCCTGCTCCACCAGCCATGTATCCAGACGGTAATTCCCTTTGAATTGGCATACCTGATCATCTCCTCGACCCTCCTCACGTGCTCTGTATCAAGAATACTATATGTCTCATCAAGCATGGAGCTTTCAATGCCCCATCCGTTTCCGGGAACAAAAAGCTGACCAATGTTAAATCCTTTGGCGGACCTGTCATCAACCAGCTTCATAAAACTTTCCTGATAAATTCTCCGGTCGGTCCAGTTCCACCATGTGTCACCGATCCACAAAACCGGCTCCCCGTCGGAATATTCAAAATAATGACCTGCATTATCCCCATCCTCTTTCACCCTTATCAGACCACGCCTTGAAGGATTAGCATTTTTCTCCTCCTCACTCCATGATATCACCTCCAGACTCCCCTCTTTACCATTCATCCTTTTGTCGGATGAAACTGACTTGTATCTCCATGTACCTGTTGCCGGTGGTGTAAAATTCACCCGCCAAACAGATCCTCCATCCCAGAAACCTGTAACTGCAATTTGCTTATTCAAAGCTTCACCTTTCGTACCTGTGAAAACAACTTTCAAAAGATCGCTTCCGTCTTTTACAGGTATATCTTTATAAGGATTTTCATACACTTTTCCTGATTTGAACGAAATAGAATAGACATCCCACTGATGAATTGTTTCAGCATTCATTCCCCTTAAAAAGAGAGAAAGTAGTGTCAAAAGAAGAAGGAATTTGTTTTTCATATTCAATATATTATTTTGAGTAAGCTCTGGTAGAAAATACTATTTAATAAATATCCTGTAAGTCTGTATGCGGTTATGCCCGATTTTAAGTTTAAGTACTCCGGATTCTGGTTTAATCTCTGAAATATCTGTTTCTATATGTGATGTAAGTCTGCAACTGATAATCTCAGAATATGATGAGATAACAACATCTTCATCATCGTCACTCATATTCCATACACGCATGATAATTCCACTGTCTATTCCATCTTCTGAAGGCTTCAGTGCCCACACAAGTACCTCAGGGTTCGAAACTTCAAACATTGAAACAGTTTTTTTTGAGGCCCCTGATCTCCCGTTAATCCTTCCGGCAACAAGGGGATTCTGGTGTTCCATTGAAAATTTCATTGCACCAGCCGGATTGAATCCATTCTTATCGGATCTTAATGCAAAGAAGTTCTCGAAATACGAATCACCGTCCTGATCAATAAATCCCAGAGTAGGAGCATCTATCTGTCCGGCTGCCAGAACTTTAATCTGGGGTGTATGGGGGTCAAGTCTTGCGACGGTACTGTTGCCTGTTTTCATCAGTATGGCATCCCTGTTTGAAAGGATCATCCCTCTGTTTCCATCCGACATTTCAGCAAAATGGTTTATCGCAATCCAGTCGAGTCTGCAGATGCTGTCAGCATAGTGGCCTCCATCGGAGACTTGTCTTGCTTTAAGTATTGCTCCGGCTTCCTCATTATGTATCTCCGGATTATCCAAATTAAAGGAGAAGGCGTAAGTAACGGGCCCTGAGCCAGGATTCTGTTCAATATAGTTTTCTATTTCAATCCTGTCATTAAATCCGAACAGGGTAATTTTAGAGATATGCTTAAGCGGCTTAAGTGACTCAGCTGAAAGTGTGACTGAAACCGGACCGGCATTTTCAACTCTAAGCGGAGAAAATGAACTATTATCTGCAGACCCCAGATCATTGGCTGACAAACCATTTACAGATCTGATATATTCATGGTTGTTGTCAGATTTATCTATAAGACTTGTAATAACTCCCTGTGAAGACAGTTTGATCCGGTAATTTGAATTTTCAATTATGTCACCGTATACAGTTGCAGCAGAAACGGACATTCCGGGTTCACTTCTTTTTCTTATTCCATATATTTTATAACCAAGTGAAGGCAGATCAGTGGCAAGTATCCTGACATACCTTACGTTTTTCCTGGTGATAAACTGAAAAGGTACCTCATTGGCAGTGGTCAGGTCAACTATCTTTATTTCTGATGGACCATTGTATTGATAATCACAATAATCTGTCCTTTTCCAACCCAGTGGATTAAATACGAAGAATGTCTCTTTGCCATTGTCAGGATTACTTAAAAGTTCCCCTAGTCTGGTGAGTGACATATCAACCAGTGTATCGACATAGCTGCCGAACTGTCCGGCAGTTTTACGTGCCCAGTCAGCTCTCTGATCTTTTGTGACCACAGTACCGTCAGCCGTCCAGTCATGGTCAAAGTAAAGCCCGCATGAAATCCATGCCCTTTCCCTGATTTCATTCAGTCCGGTTGCGAAATTTTTGTCTTTCAGTGAGACCATAGTATAGAGGGCTTCAGCTGTTCTCAGTTTTTCAACAGACCTTTTTACCTTTGATGATACAGCAGCAAGTGAGGCCAGACTGTTACCCCATTCAGTGCTACCGTAGGAGACAGATTCAGATGGCAGCACTGATCCGTATGTCTGTTCAAAATCCTTAAAAAAATCTGTCTCATTTGATACAATCACCTGATAATCTTTATCACTGCCTGATTTTGCAACTTCTAAAAACTCTGCTGTGGTAGTTTTTACATCATCCCATCCCTTTCCAAAAGCGCCGGCAATAAGATATGGATACTTCGGACTGTTCATCAGTTCCTTGCACAGCAGAACTGAGCGATTTGGATCGCGGGCTTCGGCATAACCTCCGAGCTGCAGATTATTAACAACAAGAGAGTACCATTTCATAAGGATTTTCTGATCATCCAGTCCTTTATACCAGTATATCTCATTAGGCCTTGAATAAAGGCCTTTTACCTTTGTAGCACAATCGCAAACCCCTCGCCAGGAATATTTCGCCCCGGAACCGGCCCATAAAGATGATAATCCCAGAGGGAGCACCTGATCCTCCATCTCAATAACCAGATCAAGATCGAGGCCGTATCTGCGCTCGAGCGTCCCGGCATAGTACATATCCCTTATAATAGCTTCCGTTGGGGCAATTCCTGAGAGCTCCGGAAGTGAATTAAGCGGCACTGTGATCTTTCCTTTCCTGATCTGATCAATAAGTTCAGTAAATTGTTGAAGGCTTCTGTTGTGCTGATATTCGTAGACCCAATACGATCCGTCACAATTCCATTTACTCTGATATGGGTATGATTCTCCAGCCGTAGAATCATTAAGCCTGATATAGTAGTCAAGAGTTTCAAGAAAAGCCTTTCTGTAGCCCGCCTCATCAGCCGACCACATATAATCTGTATGATCATCAGGCGCAAGATAAATTTTTCGCTGCTGGGCCAGGGTACTTTTCAATATTAAGAACCCGAAAATGAATATTCCGATTAGTTTCATTGTGGCATATAATGGATTTAGACTAAATTTGAGATTTAAATCCCATCTTGTATCAAATATATGATAAAAGATAATTACCGGGATATAAACTAATTTTAAACCTTCACAAACTTTTCAAATTATGCATCTGCAATCCTGGGCTGTTAAATTTATCACCACATCTTTTGTGGCGGTGGCATTTCTATTAAACTGCAGCGTAACTTCAGCTGAACTTAAGCCAAAAGAGAGGAACATTCTTGCCGGTGAGGCAAAAGCCATTAAGCTATCAAAAGTTCTGGCAACTGACAACTCCTGGGTAAAACTTCCTGATTATAAAAACAGGGTATTCTGGCAGCAATTGCCTGCAGGGATAAGAGAGGAATATATAAGAAAGGCGGAGAGTTATCTCAAGTATGACTGGCCTGTTGTAAAAGCAACTGACTATCTCGAATTCATCCGTTCCGGAGCCCGGCACCAGGAGGTCTATGCAGCCTGCAGTGATGCATTGAACTCGCTTGTAATGGGAGAACTGGCAGAGGGTAAAGGGAGGTTCATGGATCAGATTATCAATGCTGTCTGGTACTTCAGTGAACAGACCTGGTGGGGTTGGTCAGCACATCTCGGCTCGCAGAAGGCAGGGGCCGGACTTCCGGATATTAATGAACCCTTTGTTGATCTTGGGGTGGGTGAAATAGCCAGTGATCTCTCATGGACCTGGTATCTTTTTCATGAGGAATTTGATAAGATTCATCCGCTGATTTCATCCAGACTGAAGCAGGAAATAACGAATAAAGCACTCATACCGTATTTTACCAGAAATGATTTCTGGTATATGGGATTTAACGGAGGTCGTCCCAATAACTGGAATCCATGGATAAACTATAACATGCTGAACTGTTTCCTTCTCATAGAAACTGACCCTTCTAAAAAGGTGGCAGAGGTGGAAAAAATAATAAAATCTCTCGACAAATTCCTGAACGGATATTCAGACGACGGCGGCTGTGATGAAGGGCCTTCATACTGGGGAGCTGCCGGAGCTCTTCTTTATGAGAGTCTGGAAGTTCTGAAAGATGCTACCGGAGGTAAATTTGATGTATTTAATGATCCTCTTATTCAGAATATAGCCAAATATTTTTATAAGGTAAATATTCATGCACCATATTTTATAAATTTTGCAGATGCGGATGCCACAACTATGGGCGATGCATCGGCAGTCTACAGGTATGGCAAAGCGATAAATGATCCCACTATGCAGGAATTTGGTTCCTACCTGTACAAGCTTGGGAAATCAGGAGACCACAGCCCTGAAGGGAAGATCTGTGATCAGCTTAAGAGTCTTACCCTTATGGATGAATTAAAAAATGCACCTGCAAAAGAGGCACTTGTAGCTGATTTCTGGTTACCCGATACAGAAGTTGGCGGAGCCAGGGACAAGGAAGGCAGTTTCGAAGGATTCTTTTTCGGAGCAAAGGGAGGCTTTAATGATGAAAGCCACAACCATAATGATGTTGGTACATGCGTTATGTATTATAATGGCGAACCATGACTGATTGATCTTGGTCGTGAAGAGTATAATGCAAAAACATTCAGTCCCAGACGCTATGAAATATGGACCATGCAGTCGGGATATCATAACCTCCCTGTCATTAATGGTATGGATCAGAAAGAAGGTAAGAATTTTAAAGCCCGAAATTCAATTTTCACCTCAAATTCAAAAACTGTAACCCTCTCCACAGATATTGCAGGGGCTTATACAGCTGACGCCATGTTAAAAAGTTGGGTCCGCACCTACACTCTCAACAGGGGCAGGAGCTTTGTAATAAGCGATAAGTTTGAACTAACCGGACAAAACAAATCAGGTACCAGTTCAAATCTCATCACTTATTGTAAAGTAACTGAGGTAAAACCAGGGCTGCTAAGGTTCACGGGAAATGGTTTTGCCCTTGACATGAAATATAATTTCAAAACAGTTAAGGTCGTAACTGAGTTCATCAAAGTCACTGACAGGGCATTAAAACGCTACTGGCCGGAAGGAGTGACCCGTGTTAAACTGGAATTCATAAACCCTGGCTTAAAGGGTGGGCAGAGTGTTACTTTCTCTCCGTCAGTAAAATAACGACTTCTCATACTTAAGCTGATTACAGATTTATGACACAGGAAAAAGAGAGTCACATTTTCAGTGAGAATATTTCTCCCGGACGGGACAGGACAATAGCACATCTCGAAAATCTGATGGTTGTTGTATTCGACTTTAACGATGGGCCAATGAAATATCCTGATCCTTTTCACTCACATCCCCATGAACAAATTACCTACGTTGCGGAGGGTGAATTGCTTTTCTTAAAAGGAACAGAAGAACATCATCTCTCCAGAGGTGATCTGATGATAATCCCTCCAGGCATTCCACATGCGATTCAGACTCTGACCAGCCATGTAAGACTTGTTGACAGTTTCAACCCATTAAGGCAGGATTTTCTGTAAACTAATAAATGAACTTATGAGATCTTTTACATTCAATATCTTCTCAGTCATCTTTTTACTGACTCAGTTTTTCACCGACGCTTTGGGTGAAACAGTTATTTATCCTGCTCCCCCGGGACTTAAAACAAGCCCCGATTTCACTGTATCGGCTGATAATCAGGAGGTATGGGTGGAACGAATAGGAAGCAAATATGCCAGTTTCGAGTATGATCTCTATGGCAGCCGGGAGATGGAGGACCTTAATGTTGCCAGCTTCTCCTGTTCGGGCCTGATAACTATAGTAATCAGGGCAAATGTGAATATTGAGAAAATCAATATCCGGCCTAAAAACCGCAATATAAAAGCAACAATAAATGGTCAGGAAATCAGATTCACTATTAGCGGTCCTCAGAAGCTTTATATTGAGATAAACAACCTGCCTCATCTTGCGATTTTTGCTAATCCGCTTGAAGTAAATCCACGGAAAAAGGGTGATCCGGGTGTCATTTATTATGGTCCTGGAGTTCACAACCCCGGAAGGATCTATTTAGTAAATAATATGACTTTATATATTGCAGGCGGGGCAATTGTAAATGCAGATATCTTCGGTAAGAATCTTAAGAATATTACAATTGCCGGGCGCGGAATATTACAGGGAAAGGTTGAGATAACAGGTTGTACCAATTTTAATGTGGAGGGAATATTCATACGGAATACCAGGGGATGGTCGAATACCTTAACGGACTGTCATAACTCAGGCTACCGTAATGTTAAGGTCTTCAGCTATGAAGCCATTTATTCGGTTGATGGTATTAATCCTGTTTCCTGCACTAATTTTATAATCGATGATTGTTTCATGCGCTGCCGCGATGATTGTGTCGCTATTAAATCGGGCGATATCAATTTACGGGTTGACTCTGTTTTTATATCAAACTGCGTAATGGTGGGATGGGCATGCAGCGATGGCATTACAATTGGTTTTGAACTCAACGGCGGCCCGGTAGAGAATATTTTCGTAAAGAACTGTGATATCCTTTATGCCCGGGGAGACGGCAAAACGAAGGGACATGCAGCCTTTAGCATAGTTTGCGACGGACCTGCAATTGTCAGGAATATCTTCTTTGAGGATATCAGAGTGGAAGAACAGGTCGAATTTAAAAATCTTGAATTAATTGTAACTGACGGAACTTTATATGGTGCTGATCCGCCAGGGCATATTAAAGGTGTACGGATGAAGAATGTTCAATGGGAGAATAATACCAAGCCATTTATTATCACAGGCTATTCACCTGACAATATGGTTGAGGATATCGTATTCGATAAGTGCAGCGCAGGAGGCAAAATCATTACAGGAATGAGTGATGCAGATATCAGAACAAACAGCTTCGTAAAGGATATTAAGTTTAACCCATAAAACAATCACCGGAAGTATCCGGTCCTTCTTTGCCGTGTCAGCAAATGGAAAAACCGTTATCGGAAATATTCATGAAAGTGATAAGCAAACCATGTGGCTAATAGAGTATTCAACCGGAAATGTTAAGCATACAAATCATTACCTCAATGGTACAGCGCCTTTCAAACTCGAAGATTATCGTCGCTGGTACAATAAATTAAATATTAACAAAACAGAGTTCGCTTTTAATAATATTTAACAACTTTGAAAATCTAATATCAACTGAAAGAGATATATTTACGAACATTTAAAACTTTTAAACCATGAATAAGAAACTAATCCTGATGGCAACCTTTATGATGGTATGCCTTTTAACCTTTGGTCAGAATGTAGGTTCATCACCTGAATATATTAAAGCGCTCACCCCTGAATGGAAAGGTGAACGTTTCCCTGACGGAAGGCCAAAGGTATCTGATGCCGTGCTTGAAAGACTAAAGAATATATCACTTGAAGAGGCATGGGGAGTATTGCGCAATAAGGGATTTAACAATCAGTTTGAGGGCGATTGGACGATTATTCACCCTGAAGAGGCAATGACTGGACGCGTTGTAACTGCTCAATACATGCCTCTCAGACCAGATCTTGAGAAATATGTGAAAGAACAGGGGAAGAAAGAAAACCGGTCCCAAAAGGGAGGTACCAATTCATGGCCTATAGATGTTCTGGTTCCGGGTGATGTTTATGTAGCTGACGGATATGGTAAAATAGCTGATGGTACACTGATAGGCGACAATCTTGGAAATTCAATTTATACAAGGGGTCAGCGGGGAGTGATTTTTTACGGAGGTGTAAGGGACCAGGAGGGATTAACAGAGATTGAAGGATTCAATGGCTGGGTAAAAGGTGCCGATCCTTCATATATCTACCAGATGATGCTTACATCAATTAATACTCCGATCCGCATTGGACGGGCTATCGTACTTCCGGGTGATGTTGTACTGGCAAAAAAATACGGGGTAATATTCATTCCTGCATACCTTGCGGAAGAGCTTGTAATCACCTCTGAGGTTACAGCCTTAAGGGATGAATTCGGACACCTGCGCCTGAAAGAAAAGAAATACCTTGCCGGACAAATCGACAGCGAATGGACAGACGAGATCAAGAAGGACTTCATGAACTGGCTGAGTACATATCCTGGTAAATTACCGATGACACAAAAAGAGCTTGATGAATATTTCAAAGACAGGAACTGGTAACCGGTTCGTACGAGTACAACTATTTAATTACCTTATATAATAAAGCTTTTATGAAAAGTATCATACAGCAGATCGCTGAAAAAAACAGAAAGCAGGAAGCAGCCGAAGCAGAAGCTGTCAGAGATGAGATTGATAATCCTTCAACCGGCAATGGCAGACGTAATTTTCTGAAGAAGGCTGCTCTGGGAGGGATCGCCTTAGGTGGCATGATGCATCTGTCATTGGAAGATACAATAGCTCAGACCACCTCAAAAGTATCAAGGGCTTCGAATCCTTCAGACCTTAAGATCACTGATATTCGTTATGCCTTAACATCAGTACTTGGAGGTACAGCTATTATCCGTATTGATACTAATCAGGGTATATATGGACTGGGAGAAGTAAGAGACGGTGCCGATCCCAGGTACGCTCTGATGCTTAAGAGCAGAATCCTTGGACTTAATCCATGCAATGTCGAGATGATCTTCAGGATCATAAAGCAGTATGGGTTTCATGGACGTCAGGGTGGCGGTGTCTGCGGAGTTGAAATGGCTTTATGGGACCTCTGCGGTAAAGCCTACGGTGTTCCTGCATGGCAGCTCCTCGGAGGAAGATATCGCGACAAAGTAAGAATGTATGCAGATACCCCGTCGCATGATGATCCAGTAGAACAGATGAAGCTCATCAGATACAGGTCTGAAGAGCAGGGCTATTCCTGGCTTAAAATGGATGTCTCGCTCGAGGAGCTCAGGGCAATTCCTGGCACTCTGGTCAATGCAAAAACATGGGATGGAGCACGTGGACAGTATGATCTTAAAGATTACATGTCATACGGAAACACTAAACACCCATTTACACAGGTTCAGATCACAGAAAAAGGTCTTGAAGAGCTGGCAAAAATTGTAGAACATGTACGTGATATGGTCGGATATGAAATTCCGATCTCAACCGATCATTTCGGCCATTTTGACCTCAACAATGGCATACGCCTGGGTAAAGCTCTTGAGAAGTACAGGCTGGCATGGATGGAAGACATAGTCTCGTGGGAATATACCGATCAGTGGAAAACAATATCTGATGCTCTTGAAACTCCCTGCTGTACAGGTGAGGACATTTACCTGCTAAACGGTTTCAAGCCGCTTATTGATATACATGCAGTGGATATTATTCATCCTGATCTGTCAACCTCGGGTGGACTGCTTGAGACAAAGAGACTTGGTGATTATGCGGAAGAGCATGGCGTTGCCATGGCAATGCATCAGGCAGGAACACCTGTCTCATTTATGGCTAATGTTCATTGCGCGGCTGCAACTCAGAATTTCCTGGCTCTCGAGCACCACAGCGTCGACCTGCCATGGTGGGAAAGCCTGGTAAAAATGACCGGCAGCCTTCCCATGATCACCAAAGGATTTGCAAATGTGCCCCTTGATTCCCCTGGTCTGGGTATTGAGCTGAATGAAGAGGTTGTGAAACAACACCTGAGTCCGAGAGATAAAGGATTTTTTGAGCCCACACCTGAATGGAATGATAAACGTTCGCACGACAGATTGTGGAGTTAGGTAATTAAAAACGAACTTTCTTAACAGTCTTACCAGACACATTGCGGATAAGGGTAAATGCTCTTTTACCCGGATAGTAATTATTCCGGGAAATAGAAATATCTTTAGTTTCAGCACCTTCCGCCTGAATAAAAATATCAGCAGGTTTGAGGGCGGAACAGTTGCGGACAGTTGTCTCCTTCACATTCTGGAAGCGGAATACTGACTCAGAGATTCCATATCCGTTTGCCTGCACCTCAGAAATACCAGCAGATGAAACATCGTCCAGAACAATAGCCGGTCTTAACTCGATCCCGCTTGTGAAAAGACTGACATCCTTAATTGTTAACCCTTTAATATGCCGTGCATATATACCATAGGCTGGCACTGTACCAATCAGAGAAACTTCAGGCCACCAACCCTTAAGAACCTCCGGAGTAAATTCATCTAACGTCCTCCTGGCAGCATCCTCAGCTGTTCCTCCTCCACTGTTTGTCATGCGGATGTTGCTGAATGTGATATCCTCTATAGGGCTTCCAGGCATCCCTGAGATAATAATGACGGAATTCTTTTCGCAAGTATCAGATTCTGCCAGGATATTCTCGAATATGAAGCCTTTCATAGTTTTCATCGGCAAGAGTTCTTCGGGAGCATCTACACAGGCCCTCTGCTGACAATGGGTCATAGATATTGGGTGTAGGACATTTTTCATTATCAGATTCGAGAATATCATATTCTTCATCATAGCCCCTTCATTCATCTGAATCTTTAAACCGGAGTCCTCAATATCCCTGAATATACAATTATTTACCGTAACAGATTCGATATCACCTCTGGATAAAAGCCCAATGCGAATGCCAGCCCATTTACTGTGAAAAATGCAATTATTTATAACAACATTCCTGCATGGAATATCCGGTTCTGATGTTTGAAGACATATGGCGTCATCACTCGTGTCGAAGGAACAATTACTCACCCTTACGTTCTGGCAGCCGTCAAAATCGAGTCCGTCGCCATTATAGTTGGCCATGCTGCTAATGTGAATACCTTCCACCATGATGTCAGAACAATATAACCAGGCAGAGGTCCATGCTGTTGGGTTAGTAAGTTTTACATTTTCAAGACGTATGTTTTTGCAATTCAGCAGTCGCAGAATCAAAGGCCTTTCAATTGGAAAATTCACAGGAAACCCCTGACCGTTAATCTCTCCAAAGCCCTCTATGGCTATCGAAGTGGCATCTTTTGCAAAGATCAGGCAACGGTCCATTCTGGCTTCATTTTTATACATCATTTTATAAGTATCGGTTGTATAATCTCCGATATTGGTACTCCCAAGCAGGACAGCTCCTGCATCAATGTGCAGTGTGACATTGCTTTTCAGATAAAGAGTCCCTGAACGGTATTTTCCCTGAGTTAGCAATACGGTTCCACCTCCGTCGGAGTTGCATTTATCAATGGCCGACTGGATGCTTTTTGTGTCGGTAGTTATACTGTCTCCACTGGCACCAAAGTCTTTGACATCATAGAGCCCATGCATCTGCGAATGGCATTCTGAAAAAACCAGAAGAAACAATGCAGTAACAAAGAAGGTTTTATTCATCCTATGATTTCTTGTTTAAGAAGAGCTCATTTTTGACAGAGAGATCAACATTTATTTTAAATATTCCCTAATAAAAGTCTCCCTGGGTTTATAAACTGTTTCCTGCCATGTTTTCTCCATGTAATTCTGAGGCTGGTGGTGTGCCCTGTATGGTACTGCGTAAATCAGCTTCTTCCCTTTTGCCCGGTTAACAGCTGCGTAGACAGATACCGGGGGACATGTTATATCTATTAACCCAATCTCAACGAAGAGGGTTGCCTTTGACCGTTTAAGAATATTGGCTGCATCAAAGTATGGTATTGTCTGGAGAACTTCTTCGCGTGGCAAATCAGATTTCAGGGGTTGAGGCCAGCCTCCTTCATGGTCAGTCAGAGGCCCCAGCCAGTCACACATAGCCGGAACGATGGCCACCACTGCACTTACTCTTTTGTCGAGGCCGGCGGCAGCAAGAGCCTGTCCCCCGCCCTGACTTTCTCCAATGACAAGAATTCTTTTTCCATCCCATTCAGGCTGTTTAGTAAGAAAATCAATTGTGCGCATCAGCCGCAGATACATACCTCTGAAATAGAAATCATCCCTGTTTGTCAATCCCTGCAAAAAATAGAGCTTCAGTTCCCCAGATTCAAGATCTTCATAATAACTATCAGGCTGGCCATTGAGCATCCCGTGCGCATTCAGATCAAAACAGAGCGCTCCCATTTTTGCATATTTCAGGGCATTTCCTGGTTCAGACCGGCACCATGATCCCTTTACTCCTGCAGCATGAACAAGCAGAACTATTGGTAAAGACTTGGGAGCCGCGATAGCTGGTTTGGCAAAATATCCGCGCGCAGGCCTGGGACCGGTACAGTTTATTTCAATATTTTCACAGGAATAACCGGTATCAATAAAACTGTCTTTTACAGCAGCTCTCTTAATGTCATAAGGTAAAGCAAGCAAATTGCTTCTCTCCTTCTCCCAGTATTCAGCAAAATCTGCAGGGGGCTCTCCGCCCGGCTTTAGGTGTCCGGGAGAGACCACACAACCCAGAGATGAAAAGTCCTCACTGACATGAGCCTCAACAATAACTGAACATGGTTCATCAAAAGAACCCTGAAAGAGAAGAAGGCTGTCTGTTTCAATCCTGGCTGATATTTTGAGAAGCTCAGTAAGATTATTTTTTAATACTCGTACAAAGATTGAATCTCCTTTATTTTCACCGGTAAAGGCTCTAACGGAAATTTTCTGCCCTTTCCTGTAAATACCCGAGCTATTTGATTGTTTAAGTATTATTCCCTTCCCGGTAACAGGGATTGAACTGGCAGATAAAACAAACAGGGAAAGTATGATAGAGAGGGCTTTTTTCGTCATTACCTTAGGTTATGGATTCAATCTGATCTTTAACATTCTCAGGGTCAAAGACTTTTCTCCAGTCGTCTTTTATAAATTCTTTGAGGCCTCTCGCCAGAGCCTTATTTGCTGCATCTGAAAAAACTGCACCCGGAAGTTCGTTGAATAATACTGCCATCTGAATTCTCAGGTGGCCAAGAAGGAAATCTCTTGCTGCCTCAGGAGGAACGCCTCTTTTTATTACCTCATCGAGTCCCTGCCTGATAACGTATACACATGTGGAGGCAAGAGTCTCCACCAGTGCCGGTTCAAGCAGTCCCATCTGTTCAACTGTTATCCTGTGTGAACGGTATATTGGACCATAGAATGTACAGGCCAGTTCTTCCCCCCTGCGATAATCATCCTCGTTGCCGCTCATCAGGGCACAGACGATAGATTGCTTGGCTGCCACACCTCCGAAATGGTCCTTCATCTTCTCCTCTTCAGGTTCCCAGTTGAAGATGGAAGGATGAGCGGGATGAGTAATAAAATATGCCACATCATGGCGGTCAAAGAGCTTACCTGCCAGTGCCGCAGCAGGGTCAAGAGTAACAACAAGAGCGCCGCTCTTCATCATTGGAATCATCTCCCCGGAAACCATCGAAAGCGCTACATCAGGAACTGCAAGAATTACTATGTCGGCTTCCGGAATGCAATCTACCGCATCAGTAACTGTTACACCTTTTTCACCAAGCCGCTGCATCCCCTGGGGACTGATCTCAAGGTACGCCATCTCATAATCAGAGTTCTTAAGATTCTGTGTCAGACGGAAGCCCATCTTTCCGCCTGCGCCTGCTAAAACTACTTTTGTCATAATATTTATTTTTTTAAATGAAATCTTTCATAATGATCTTTTTACCCTTTTCAGCTGATTCATAGCTCGCCCAAATCAGTCTAACAGTTTCAAGATTATCTTCCCCGCTGTTCTCTGCTTTTGTCTTACCCTGAATGGCTTCAAGTATATTAAGGTTGACATGAATTCCGCTCTCATGGTTTACAATATAATCAGGATCAGCCCATGGGTATGAAGGAAATACGACTATCTCCGACTTTGTTCCCTGCCGTGTTGTTGTCCTCAGCTCAAAACCCGGCCCCAGAAGAATGGATCCTTTCTCTCCCTCAACAAGGATATTCAGTGTGGAGAATGTATCGTGTTCGACAATAGAGGCATAAGACATTTCAGTATAAACAGGCATTCCATTGCTCATTTCCATTAAAATAACAGCCAGATCTTCCCCCTTTATGCCATGGTTTACAGCTCTTGTCTGACACCATAATGAGTCACATTCCCCAAACAGAAACCGGACTACATCGAGTACATGTGATCCCATATCCGTAAGTATAAAATGATCGAGTTCCTTAAGAAATGGCTGATTATCAAAAACAGGATAGCCTGACAGGAATGAGACCCTCGCCTTGAAGGGCTTTCCAATGACACCTGAATCAACTATCTGCTTAAATCTTCTTACTGGTGCCTGCCATCTGTAGTTCTCGTGGATATATAGCTTTGTGCCCGAATCGCTGCACAGCTTCACCATACTCCTGGCTGTTTTAAGATCAGGAGCCATCGGCTTCTGACATATAACATGTTTAATTTCGTGTTTTACAGCCATTTCAACGAAGTACGAGTGAGTATCGACATCTGTTATAATATCGACAAAGTCAAGCTTTTCATTAGAAAAAAGCTTCTCCGGATCATCATAAACCCGTGGGACTTTAAAATAATCTGCTATTTTCTGTGCTTTTGAAGCTGTCCGGTTATACACTGCTACCAGTTCCGCTCCATCCAGTTCACTCCATGCGCCAATCTGGAATTTTGACCAGAATCCACATCCAAGGACCGCAAATTTTAGTTTATCCATTTTAAATTTTTATCTTAAAAAGTTTTTTGATTCATTTAATTTTTAAACAATCAGATTTATCAATAAATGCACTTTGTGATGCTTAGTGTTGCACTTTGTGAACTTATGTATGTATTTTAAAATTAAACACGAAGGACACAAAGGTTAGCACTAAGGTTGCATAAAGGACTTTTTCAACTGATATGGCTCATATAAATATGCTTTTCAGGTAATCAATACTTTCTGCAGCCCATCTCTCCTCCTTGATGATAGTTTCTTCAATTACCGCTTCAGGAGGTGTCCACAGTTCAAGTATGGCGCTGTGGCAGCGGCCTCTCTCAGAGAGTTCTTTAACAAGCTTTCTGATATCGAGCATTCCCTTTCCAGCCGGTCTGCCCTCAATCACAAAACCCATTTTATGGTAAACCCTGTAAATTGTGAAATCTTTTATATGCAGATTGAAGGTGTAGGGAATTAATAATTCAGATACGGTTTCAAAACCTTCGCCTGCACCCATAGAGTTGACTGAATCGAGACAAATGCCTACCCATTCACTGTCTGTTGATCTTATAATCTCCTCAAACTGTTTAGCTTTGAAGCGGTCGTGATTTTCGATGGCAAGCTTTATATTTCTTTTCCTGAACTCAGGAAGCAATCCGTTAATGATGTTGACAATGCTCTTCAGGTCGGGTTGATATCCAGGTTGGTCTATTACCATTCGAAGAATAGGGGAATAGAGCTTCTCCGCTGTTTCAAGGCACTTAAAAGTATGTTCGGTGCTCAAACCTCTGCTTCCCATCTCTATTGCAACATTCTTTTTTAAGGAGTAGTTATGGAGCTCTGTAAGCTTATCCTCTGTCATTAATTCCAGAGGCAGGTTATCAGCAATCTGAACAAGTTTTAATCCGGAAGAACACGCTTTATCTATTAGCCCAATGGCGGATAAAGGTTGTTTTGGCATCGAATCAGGAACACCGACAGCCCAGGTATAAGTATATGAGCTTATCCCTAATTGTATATTCATTGACCGGGAGCTTTAAATTTTTTTGAGGCATCATCCAGAACGAGGATCCAATCGTTGCCCCGCCCTGTGGAAGGTGGAGTGAACTTATGGCTCCCCTTACCTGACAAACTCTCTATCTGCTTAGCTTCTCCTGATCTGGGATCAAACCAGAATGCAGTAATAGTCTTTGCCTTGAGCCTTTCAATATTAATTGTTGCAGGCCAGCCTGTGGGGAAGTATACAAAAGCATAACCATTTCCCCTGCAAGCCACCACATTTTCTGTTTCCGGGAAATACCCTGGTACTATTAGTTTCTGGTCCGGCACTCTTGACAGAAACGGACGTGACTCTATTAACCGGCGGGCATGTATAAGGTCAAATGCTCCTGGCAGATCAAGGCCATCATACCAGTAATGACGGGCCATTCCGACTGCTTCCCGGCCTGGTGCTGCCATTTGCCAGACGGGATGACAACCATAAGTATGTCCGAATCCGCCACTGAAAAGATTCCAGTACATCGCCTGGCGAACATCAGAATCATCAAACCAGCCTAGCACTTCAGGGTTCCAGTTAACAGGATGATCCTCATACCTTGGTTCTCCGTCAAAACAAGGTTTTGCAGGGGTGAGATTATAATCGCTGACAATTATTTTTTTATATATTGAATAGCTGCGCTGCGCATGGCCTGTCTGGCACATATTGAAATCAAGCCAGGTACTATTGTGAAACCATTCCGAAGAACTGTGCTCACCCCATGGATGGAAAGTCATAAGGTGATTTGCATCAACGGATTTTATTCCCTCAGCTATTGCATCCCATACAGGTTTATTGTCACCTCCCCCGTCACGGTCACCTCCGTTTATCCATATAATATTTTTATAATCCCTGTACCTTTTACCAATCCATTGCCCATACTGGTAACCATTCTCAGGATTGAAGATCTTTGGGCCCTTACCCCACTTCATGGGATCAACCTTATCTCCCCAGGTAGGAAGCAGACCAATAAAAAGTCCCTTTTCACCTGCCTTTTTGATGATCCAGTCGACATGGGCAAAATAAGCTTCATCCGGCTTCAGAGGATCATTATCATACAGCGGTTTATTGCCTTCAGCATTCGGCGTATTCAATCCGTCAAGCTCTGCCAGTGCCACTGCCTGAATGACTGTGAATCCCTTGGCCCTCCTGTTTTCAAGGTATTTTTCAGCCTCTTCCTTATTCAGACGATGGAATAACTCCCAACCGGTATCACCCAGATAGTAAAAAGGAGCTCCATTTTCATACACAAGGAACCTTTTGTTCGCTGAAATTTTGAGTTTTCCGCGGGATAAGTCTGCCGATGGCCCGCTCCATGGTTTTTCCTGAGAATAGGAAACAAACGCCAGTAAAATAAAAGTAATTACTGTGGTAAATAGTCTCATCATAGGGTTAATTATTGTTCATTTAAAATCTAATTTTAGATAATTGCATGAAATCACTTCCGTTTCATTCCTCTCTCTTTTAAACTCCATCTCACCCCACCTTTATATCATCTCCACAAATCCATTTTTTCCAGTCTCTCCCTAAATCCATCTCCCCATCTCTCCGATAGCGCCGATTTGCAATCGGTGCGAACACAACCCGATATTGTTATTTCTGGCTCTCCCTAAATCCCTCATTTTTAAGCCTCTCCCTAAATCCCTCTCCCGGTGGAGAGGGACTTGAAGAAATTACTTTGTTTTTACTCCCCTTCTCCCCCGGGAGAAGGGGCCGGGGGATGAGGCTCTCTGCAATGAAGGGTTCGGGCTCCGGCTTTCTGCAGATATGGGACAAAGAGTGAGTAAATGTATTTATTACGCAAACCTCGAATAAACTATCAACACCAACCCGATCAGGTAACAACCAAACATCAGACTAAGCAACAGGTTTGTTCCTTTCGGAGCATCCTTGAATTCCTTCCATACAAAAATACCCCATAATGCAGCGACTACAGGTGCGGAATTACTTAATCCATAAGAGATTGCAGGACTGGCAGCCCCAACCGCCATAAAGCTGACAGAGTTCCCAAGGCACCATATTGCTCCACCCAGCATTCCCAGCAAATGTGTTCTTGAACCAGCCCTCAGCCATCCTGACATCTTTACAGGTTCTCCCTGTACAGGTCTCGCCATAAAGATAGGATTAAGAATTGCAGTGCATATCAGTGCTCCGATGGAAAAAAATACCACAGCTGTATATGAGCTGATCTTTCCTGCATCAGCTGGTGAAAAATCAGTTGCCAGGGATGAGGCTACAAACCTGTAGAAAAATGCAATGCAAAGTCCGGCCAGGAATGAGAGCAGAATACCCTTAACAGTAGGTTTTTTTTGCTGTGTCGCAAGCTTTTTATACGATTGCATACTCAGAAATATAGCCAGAATAATAAAAGTAGTGCCGCTGAAAAGATAAAGAGGATTGCCTTCCGGCTGACCGATATAGTTAATCACGATTCCCAGAGTCCATCCGATACCACCGCCAATAGGAAAAGCAACTGACATTCCTGCTATTGAGATAGCAGCTACAAGAAGCAAGGTACCTATGTTCCAGATTACACCGCCAACTGCAGCTGAAAGGAGATTTATGGAATCAGCCTGCCTGAGGTCTGGAATGAAGCTCCTGCCCTGATTTCCAAAGCTTCCGAATGTGAAAGCCATCAATAAAGCAAAAAGGAGAATTCCTATAGAAAAATCCCAGTAATAATGTTCAAAACGCCAGTGCTTTCCGATAAGGTTTTGTGTGTTCTGCCAGGAACCCCAGCATATCATGGCCACAACACATAGAATTACAGCCAGTGCATAGTTTTGTACGAGTATCATAACAACTTCAGTGATTAATGATTAATTAAATATCAACAGAAAAGGAAACTTCCTTAAAGTTATAACTATTCATTGAGTATACAAATCTGTTAACAGAAACTACCTGCCCCAGTATGGTCTGTAAAGCTTAAGCATGGAAATTGCCGGCAGATGACCTCCGGTTGCAACAATCTTCAGAATATGCCCTTCATTTGGAACACCCTGAAATAATATCATACTGCACATCCCAAGTAAATCACTGCAGTCAGATTTTGTAAATTCATCCATGCTGATGGAATAGGTCTTCCATTTTACAGTATCACCACTGTTAACAATTGTTTTCAGTACCCGGTATGACCTGTCAAGGTGCCAGTCTCCGCCACTCTCCGCATCACCTTTTCGAATAATGACTCTCCCTGATTTTGAGATAAAGTCCTGAGATGCAGCACCCTCACCATCTCTGCCGGTAACTGACCCGCTGACTGTAAATCTGAAATCCTTATACGGAGGAGAAGCTTCCGTGAATACACAGTTCCATTCTTCAGTAATCCAATCGGAACTATGATCCACCCCTTATCATTGCTGGTAAATCCCATGGCCAGGTTTTTCCTGAGCTATTAAATGGACGCGTCATGTAATAGGTCCCTGGAAAGGCAGATGGATTCCTCCCATCGAGTAGAATCCTGAAACCCGTCTCTTGCATTGATTTTTTTGTATTACAAACAAGATCCACCCTGTTACCCTTAAATGGAACAGTAAGCGTATCTGACCTGAATTTAAGTCCCGAAGACGACGTAAGGGTTGTAAGCAAATCAAACGGATCGTCAGGATACGATGATTTATAGTAAAAGAGCGGTTTGACGAGCTCAGCCATCAGGAAATTACCATAATCATTAAGGTGAATTCCATCTCTTAACAGAGCAGCCGGTTCCAGATTATTATCCTTGAGATATGTCTTCCATGGATCCCGGATATTAATCATGTCACATTTATATTTATCTGCAAGTGAGGGCAGCAAAAAATAAGACATTGTATCGCTCCAGCTGTTTGGACCGATATAATGATCTGTCATTATTGCGACTTCCGCGACGGTTCTGCTCCTGATAGTTCTGAGTACTGTCTCATAATCTTTAATATTACCGTAGATATGCAGTAGAACAAGGTCAGGATAGAAGGAACTTATGTCCATCTCAACGGTTTTGAACAGATACTGAGTTGAAAATCCGCCGATAGCTTTGTTTCCCATTATCAGATTTGCAGAAGGGAAACGGGCCTCTATAGTTTTTTTAACTTCAAGCCACCATTCCTGTTCGCTTATTGACTGGCCGTAAACCAGAATCCGGACATCATTTCTTTTCTCAGGTGTGCTGCGATGAAGCAGGTTAATTGTTCGTGAAGTATATTGTCCAAGCTTTGAAGTATCAGGTAACGACGGTAGTGGATATTGCTGAGCAGAGACGATTACAGGCATAAAAAGTAACTGTAAGGATAAAAAACAGTATCTTAGACTTTTTTTGATATGATACAGGCTCTTTCTCATTTACCTTACATAAAACGGCAGATTACCTGTTGAAAAATGGCCCTTCCCGTCATAAACATAAACAAACAACCGGAATGCACCTGATTCCGAAGGAGAGATAAAAGTTATGCTTTCTGCCTGCCCCTGAATCAGGTTTGACAGTGGTTCTGGCACTGCTTCGCCCTGACCGGCATAGGCAGCATATTTTGCTTCGGGTCTGATCTCCCATTTGAATGTGAGTTTATCTTTATCAATATCATGTGCTATAACCCTTGCTCTCTGTGATTTTCCCCTGTCAAATACTATATTCTGATATCTAACATAATTTCCGATATTAAGGGAATCAACCAGAGGTGCAGTATTGGCAGGCTTTTTACCAGTCCACATCTGATGCATCAGACCAACCAGCGGAGACTCCAGCCCTGTGGAGTCAAACATGCAGAACCACGTATGTGTGGTTTCCTGTTTAAACCCATTCCAGTAGAATACATAGGATCCCAGGCACCTGCCATTCCCGTTATTGATAGCGCTTTTGTATTTCTTTTCGTAACAGAGGTATTTCTCCAGACCTGTCTGTTCATATGGAGCACCCCATGTTGTTTTCCTCACTTCCCAGTATCCGTCAGGTCCCCACTCTGAAATCAGGTATGGTTTTGTCCAGCCATATTTCTCCAGCGTAAGCGGCAGGGTATAAATATCTCCATATGTATTAATACCAAGGAGATCCAGATCAGGGCATCTCTTTACTATATCAGCCACCTTCCCCATCATACTTGTACCTATCACGGTCATTACAGGATGATTTGGGTCCACTGCATGAATAGCTTTTGCTGCCTGATTGACTGCATCCCATACCCTCGGGTTAAAAGGTTCAAGCGGAGGAACAAAATCCAGCTCATTTCCAATTGCCCACATTAAAACTGCAGGATGGTCCTTAGTTTTTTTAACAATTGAAATTATCTTCTCTGTTTGCTTTCTTATCCCGGAAGTGTCGTTATAGTCAAAGCCATATCGCTCAGCATCAGCGGGGAGATTAACAAGCGCCTTCAATCCGAGACTTGAAGCTTCATCCAATTCATCCTTGTGCCAGCCAATACGGATAGAATTTCCTCCATACTCTTTCACTTTGGAAAGATATTGATCGCCAACAACACCTTTTATGTAGAACGGATGTCCATCAACTTCCAGCTTCCAATCTTTTCCGGTCTTATTTATTTTAACCGTGCCGTCCTGCCCTTTTGTCTCATTGGTAAAGCATGAGATAACAAAAAAGGCAGCCGCTATTATCAGTAATCTGTTATTATTATGCATACCAGGGCCTTTCGCGTTTTATTTCGCTCTTTAAAATTTCACAGGCAATATTCACATCTTCAACCATCTGGAAATCATACATTCCGGCACAAACAAAATCTGCCCCGTTTTCAAATGCAAACCGGAATCCATCTTTCGGCAGGATTGCTCCGGCAGCCATTGTCTTGAAGGCAATGAAAGGCTGAGGAAGTGTATTCATATAGGCAATAGTCTCCTCCGTATTAAAGCAGAAAATATTATCATGCCATTCCGGGTTTTTAGCTGACCAGTAGTTATGATGATGCAATGTTTTCATCCAGAAATCAGGTTGAAAACCGGTATCAACACAAGCTTTGATTGTTTCAATTTTGTGGGCGCCTATTCCTGTCAGTATTCCATTCTGCTTTATCAGATCCAGAATTTTTGCTATTGCATCAGGCTTTCCCTCACCCATGTAGTAATCTGCTGTCTCTCCCTGGATATAACAGGCTACAGCGCCGGTATCTATAGCTTTCTTTACTTTATCCACATATTGATTGAAGGGCATTGGGGAGGCGCCTTTATCATCGTAAAGGAGTCCGGCACAATCGGAAATAAACTGGATCTTTCCAATCCCTCTCTTCCAGTATTCATCTATCAGCGAACACAGTATCGGGTTTGTGAGCAGAGTATTGATCCCGCACTCTTCAGCAAGCAGCAGTGTGGCAAAAATCTTTTCCTTCTGATGGTAGGCCTTCACGAGTTGTGAAACATATATCAGGTCACGTGAATGGGCCCATCCTGAAAGAAGATTGCCGCCCAGTATTATCCGGCTGAAGGGTATATCTTTTATTTTTGCCATAGGGACCTTACCCTTAAGTTCCCGGAGGCTTGCGTTGTTAAAGACCTTTGCGCTTGCACCGGTTACTGAATCAACAAGGTTTTTCTCTTCGTAGCTCTCCCACTGTTTCTGTTTCATGAGTGCATATCCAAAAACCCCAAGAAAAGGGAGTGCAGATAATCCTCTTATGACACTCCTCCTGTCCAGTCGACTTTCCGTATTACTTATTTCGTTCCCGGCAACAGGGACTGGATCTGAAATTATTGCAGGTGCTGTGATGCCACGGTTCCTCTTCAGGAATACTCCCAGTCCAAGATACTTTCCAGTCGGGAATATAGATAAAACCATAAGGGCAAAGAACTCAACAATGTTCTTGTCAATAATAAGGTAATTACCCTCATGGGGTATTCCAAAATCAAGTTTTGTAAGAGGAGGATTTGCAACCCAGAATAATCCTATAAGAACCATGCCTGCAATAGATGAGATCCGGTCAAACAAACCGGTCATCAGGCTTAGTCCCATAATTATCAGACCCCATGTGACTGCAAAATCTGCAACAGCAAGGAGCGCCGGATCAGAGGCAATCCAGTGAAAGAAACCTGC
Organism: Bacteroidales bacterium; assembly: GCA_016715075.1. Classification (GTDB taxonomy): domain Bacteria; phylum Bacteroidota; class Bacteroidia; order Bacteroidales; family VadinHA17; genus LD21. Next base: position 277,233 of record JADKBK010000004.1, on the reverse strand, counting down.
GAAGACCCAGTTGGAAATCAACAGATAATCAGCAGATGACCATCCGGGAGTAAAGGCTTTGGATATTCCTTCAAAGAGGAAGTGCCATCCTATAACTATCCTTAAAAGACCAAGTGCATAAATTTTAATACCAGAAGGCATTGCATTTGTATTTGAAGACATAATACTGGTTTTAGATTCAGAAAATAAAGATAATAAAACAATAACATAAATAAAGGAGAACACTTCAAATCCTGATAATAATCCTCCCTGGGGATGACTATTTTACTTCCGGTTACGGGCTACCGGTCAACAGGTTTTACTTCAAAAAAATTTAAACTAAAAGGTTCCAGAACGATAGGCCGGTTACCTGAAATATTTTGCCAATCCCTATCAATCCATCCTTCATCGGTTGAAGCTGAAGCATATGATTCAGCATTGAGTACCTTAGACCTAACCGAGCCTTTCAAATCATTGATCAGAACACTCTTATGGGATGAAGTAAAATTTGATAATGCCAGTTTAAGCCGGCTGCCATCAGTCAGAGCCAGGCAATCAACTTCCAGAGGCCGCGAGGATATGCTCTCCACTATTCCGAAAGATCTCTCTTTCAGCAGCCACGCAAACAGATGGAAAACAGGGAAGATCATTGCCTTGGTAGTTTTGAATTCTGCCGGCCACCTTGATTCAAAGCTGCCCTGAGTTATACCTCTCCCCGACTGTTTCAAAAAAAGTAATCCCGCTAACTCCTGCTTCACAAAGATATTTTACACTTCCGGCAGCCCAGCAGCCGCCAAAGACCGACATAAGACGACTGTCAGCCTGAGTAGGGAATGAATCTGAAGTGATCTGAGATTCATAATTCTCAACATTTGCATTGAACCTTCGACGGATATTGACAGGAGATATCCATATCCCTTTGCCCTGAGCGAACCGCCTTGCACTGCTTACAGTATAAACCTGTGACTGCAGATTCTCAACGATAGTTGTATTGTCTGAGGCATGCTCCTGCGGATGAATTGAATAGCAGATATAATCCGTGTTTGCAGAAGCAGGCGGCTGCCGGTTGATCTGTGCAAAATTGGCATTGGTCCCACATGCCATTTTAATATCAGGAAGGGCAACTCTCAATATTGAAGCAATTGTCTCAATAAGCTTATCCGGCAGCTCAGTTTCAGACCGGTGAAAGAGGCTGACTACAGAAATTACAGGCATCCGCATAGTCATCCATTCAATAAATTCGTTTAACTGTGCCGGATAATTTTCATCAAAGAAGATTGCCAGTTCAAGCGGGTAATTCAATGCCACTCCTTCATACGAAGCCAGATCTGCTTCCTGCTTCCATCCGGCTTTGAAAAGGTAAAGATCGGCACGATAATGGTCAAAACGCAAATTTCTCAGAATTCTAAATTCATCTTCAGTCAGAGGCGATGGCCTTGTTGAACGGCCTATACCGATAAAAGGCAGAACAGATGAAACAGAATTATTAATGGAGACAAAAATATCTTCCTTTTCATGCCCTCCTGTAGAATCCAGTGTCAATAGTTTTAATTCAATTCTCTGACTGATCTTCTCTCCCTGCCTGATGGTTGCCGGGCGGGGAAGACTAAGCGGAGTACAATAGGTTTTATATGAAGCATCTGTCCAGTTTCTTTGGTCTTCAGTCTCGAAGATGTCGCCTGAAAAAGAAAGACTGCATTCTGATCCACCTACTTTCCAATTCATCGACTTAATATCAGTGAATGGCTGGTCGGGGCTGATCTCAACAGGAAAGATATTCGTTTCCGGATTTCCATCACTGTGAGTAATGATGCATGGTTTGCCGGAACAGCCTTCAACAGGGTGTAACACACAGAAACCTATACGGCATTTTTCAAATGTACTGAGAGCCTCTCCTTCAAAACTAAAGATCAATGAGTTGTCAGATTTTCCTTCAATCTTATAAAAGGCTGAAAAACTGATCCCTCCTGATACATAGTTGCATCGATACTCTATATTGAAAGAATCTGAATGGCTTTCAATCTTTTCCTCTGAAATAACAGGATTGATAGTAAGCCATTGTCTATCTCTCACTGCAGAGTAAATCATCCTTATTATTTCATTGCCTGCTACTGAAATATACCTGATGCTTCCATCCTCATATATCATTGATAAACAGCCGGCTTTTAATCTAATGCAGGGCGGTGAGATATGACCTCCACAACAAATATCAATCTTATCAGGAAGATCTCTGTCTGACATTTAAATTATTTGGATTAACTGCTGTTAAAAAGGATTTTAAGAAGACTACATCAGATTACATAATTAAGGTTCTGAACTATGTATAATTAAAAGAAGGTCTTCGCCCGGAGGCGAGGCAATTCTTTGTACGTTTTTTTTATCATTTCTGAATTCTTTCAGTAATTTGCCACTCCGGGGATCAAAAAAATTCCCGATGAAATTTGTCCCTTCAAGATATCCAAAATCAACAGTCACTGATCTCAGCTGAGGGATATAAGTAACCATCAGCTTCTTATCCTCACTTACAGCAGTTGAAACCCAGTTGGATTCAGACCATTCACCATATCCGGAAACAACTGCCTGATGATTAATATCAGGGACAAGGGTCCACCAAGGTATAGATTCGAAAAATTTGATAAAGTATCCTAGCTGGCGGGCCCCCGGATATTTCATTATATCCCTCCATTCGGGCGGGAAATTCCACAGATCAGAACCGTAGGCTTCACCTGCTCCGCCGCTAAGCATAGTCCAGTAAGCCTGTCTTCTGATCACCTGTGGTTCACCCATATCATTCGGGATCTTTCCGGTACCTTCATATTGTGATTCGCCGAGAACAAAGGGCATTAAATCTGATTTGCTCCATTCCCGGATAGCAGCTTCATAAACATGTGGCTGCAGCTCAGCAACGGTCCATTCATTTGGTTTCTCTCGCCAGTAGGTATATATAAAACTGAATCCGAGCCAGTCTGCGTATTGAAACATATCAGTGCTGGAATGAGGAGGTGAGGCATGATAAGTCATCAACTGGTGTTTTGGAGCAGATTTATACAGACCATCAAAAAACGCGAACAAAGATTCCCTGTCACCTTTCGGATCATTATCACCTCCCATAATCCAGAAAAGGTTGGTGAATGATTCAAATTTTTTTCCCAGATATTTACCGTATTGTCTGTTTTTATCGGGACCATTTTTCCTTATAGGCTTATCAGGCCGTCCTCCGAATCCCTCTTCACAACATCCAAGCCATGGCTGGGACATAACTATCAGCAGGTTTAAGGAATCAGCTTTCTGTATAATTCTGGCCACATGGTCATAATAAGCCTCATTCGGCTTGGAAAAATCATTATCCCCATGAAATGGTTTTTGACCATACCTGTTTTCCTGCTCAGGGTACATTACTAACTGAGTCTGGATAGTATTAAATCCCTGTGATTTCCGGAAACTCATATACTCAATTGCCTCATCCGTTGTCAGTTGGTTAAAAATCTGCCAGCCGGTATCTGCATGATACAGAAATGGTTTCCCATCCTGATCAACAAAGTACCTATGATTTTCACTGATTTTTAGAGGATAATGAGGCTGACCGTCGATCAGGGCTATATTGAGTCCAAACAAAAATATAATAAGCCACTGCCTTTTCATAAAAACATTTTTGGTAAAAGATATCAATATGTTCAATACAATCACCTGAATATAAGAAGAATATAAAGATTTTAAACAGCTGGGGCCAATAAGAGCTGTCTTTAAACGCTAAGATTTCAAGCTGTTTTTCTGTGGCCAAAGACTAATGCGTTTCTTTGTAAAACTCATTAAGAACTTTGCGCAGAGACTCAGAGGCCTTTGAGGTTCACAGAGGACTTTTGAGACAGCCCTATTTAATACAATTATTTGTTAATATCCTTGGGGGTTGTGCCGTTTCTCCAGTGCTCCTCGATTTTCTCGAGTGTAACATTTTTGGTTTCGGGGATAAAGAAATAACCCCATACCAGACTAAGTATTCCAACCAGAGCGTAGAGGAAAAATGCTCCCGCGGGATTACCAAGATCTTCCCCCTTGAGCATTATTGATGTTCCCGGCAGGGTAAGACCCTTTACAAGCTTAAAGAATGTAAATGCGACCAGTCCATTGAAAAGCCAGTTTGACAAGGCACCGATACTTGAACCTATACCCCTAACACTTAACGGGAATACTTCTGAGATTATCAGCCAGCCGAGAGGACCAAGACTTATTGCAAAGAAGGCGATATATACCCAGATAAGACCAATAGTCACCCATTTAATTGAATCACCGAGTGTAGCCTGAAGAGCAAAACAGGTACCCATTGCCAGAAGAGCTACTACAAGTCCTGATACTCCAATAAAATAAAGTTTTCTCCTTCCGAGTTTATCGATCATAAAGAGAGATAATATTGTGAAAACCACGTTAACCACACCTACACTTACTGAAGCCCAGACAGCTGCCTGTGCATCTGCAAACCCTGACATCAGGAAGATCTTAGGACTATAATATATAATGGTATTGATCCCTGTGAACTGCTGCACGAACATTATACCCACTGCAATAATAAGCGGTACCCGGAGCCATTTCTTGAAAACTTCATTCCATTTGACTTTGTTTGTTTTATCTGCTTCAAGGTCGGCTTTCATTTTTGAAATTACCTCCTCTACAAGCGCAGGATCCTCCACTTTCTGAAGTACTTCACGGCATTTAGCCTCATGACCCTTGCTGATAAGCCATCTTGGTGTCTCAGGCAGGAAAGCCATTCCGATAAACATTATCAATGCCGGGATGACACCTACGTAAAACATAGGCCTCCAGCATGAAATATAATCAGGGTGCCCGTCAGGAACAGCAAAGGCAGAATCACTCAGATATGAAACCATTATTCCTATTGTAATAAGAAGCTGAAACATTGAAACAAGTGTTCCCCTGGTTTTCGTGGGAGAGATCTCAGCTATATAAAGCGGTACTGCAAATGATGAAACACCAATGGCGATTCCAAGGAATAAACGTGCAAATACAAGCATCACAGGACCTGTGGAAATCCCTGACCAGATAGCACCTATAATGAAGATTAATGCTGATACCAGGATAACCTTCTTTCTCCCGACAATGTCTGCAATCCTTCCGCTTGACATGGCTCCGATAACAGCCCCTACCAGACCTGCTGTTGTAATTATCTCAATCCAGCTGTCAGAGATCCCGAAAGCTTTCTGAAAAAATGGTATAGCTCCGGAAATAACACCGGTATCAAAACCAAATAATAATCCGCCAGTGGCCGCAATAGTAGCTATTATAACCACGAGCTTCTTGTTCTGTTTAATCTGTTTATTTTCTGCCATTTGAATTTATTTTTAATTTATATTCATCATTCATGATTAAACAATAGTGAGATTCAGGGTAAATGATATCCAAAGGTGATATTTATTAAATCCTGAAATGAGGTAATAAAAATAGTTTTTAAATTCATACAGTAGCAATTTCCTCAAAGTAAATTTTAGTAATATTGAGGAACTGCAATCAGTAAAATTGACTAAGGGACAATCTGACACATGCAGTATTCTGTTGTTTTGTAGTAAATATATTAAAATAAATATCTTAAGATGAACAAAGTAGAAGAACTGGCAAAGATGATCGATCACTCGATCCTTCAGCCCACACATACAGATGCAGATCTTGAAAAACAGTGTGCTGTTGCAAAAAATATAATGTAGCATCGGTGTGTGTAAAACCCTATGCTGTCAGGCAGGCTGTTAAGCTTCTTTCAGGAAGCAGTGTTGAAGTGGGTTGTGTTATCGGATTTCCACATGGAAACAGCGCTACAGCTGTTAAGGTGTTTGAGGCGGAACAGGCATGCAATGACGGAGCTACTGAAATAGATATGGTCATAAATATTGGAAAAGCCCTTGGCGGAGACTGGGATTACGTGGAGCATGAGATAAAGGAAGTGACAATTGCCTGTCACAGGAATAAAGCAATTGTAAAGGTGATATTTGAAACGGATTATGTCACCCGCACAGAGGACAAGATAAGATTGTGTGAGATTTGCACAAGAGCAGGGGCTGATTTTGTCAAGACCTCCACCGGTTACGGCTATGTGAAGCAGCCGAATGGCGATTTCAATTATAAAGGCGCCACAATTGCTGATATTGAGCTTATGAGAAAGCATTCAGGCCCTAAGGTCAGGGTTAAATGCGCCGGTGGTGTAAGGACTCTCGATGATCTCCTTAAGATGAAGGCAGCTGGCGCAACACGGTCGGGAGCAACAGCTACCGAAGTTATGCTTGAAGAAGCCAGGGTGAGATTCGGAAAGGAATGAAGAAAGCTGAATATTTCCTCACCGGGCATAAATTGCGTGCCGCCGATATTGACATTGAAGATCTGGTAAAGATCTTTACTGAAGATATGACAGCCGGTCTGGCAGGAAAAGAGGGAGCGCTGCGGATGATCCCTACATATATAGAAGCGGATAATGACTTTATTACTGACACCCCTGTTCTTGCCATTGATGCCGGCGGAACAAATTTCAGGGCTTCAATTATTACATTCACGGGGTCTGGAAAAGTTGTAACAGGAGAAACGGTCAGCTACCGTATGCCCGGACTGGATGGAGAGATAAGCAGTAAAGAGTTTTTCAAAACAATTGCTGACTTTATCAGACCTCATGCAGGGAAAGTTGAAAGGATAGGGTTCTGTTTTTCATATCCGACAGAAATTTTGCCCGACAGGGATGGCCGTCTTATTCAGTTCTGTAAAGAAGTACAGGCACACCAAGTTGAAGGCCAGGTGATTGGGAAAAACCTCCTCGCATCGCTTGGCACACCGGAAAAAAAGATTGTCCTGCTGAACGACACGGTTGCCACGCTGCTGGCGGGAAAATCTGCTTATAGCGGAAGGTCTTATGATTCATTCCTTGGCTTCATCCTCGGCACTGGAACAAATACCTGCTACATCGAGAAAAATTACAACATAATTAAAAATAAAGATCTCAACCAGGAAAGAAGTCAGATAATTAATATTGAGTCAGGTGATTTCAGGCGGCCGCCAGGGACAGATCTGGATATATTATTTGACCAGACAACAATTAATCCGGGCAGCTATAAGTTTGAGAAGATGTTCTCCGGCGGATATTTTGGCGGACTGTCACTGTTCGTTCTGAAAACGGCAGCAGAGGAAGGTGTATTTTCTGACCAGACAGCAAAAAGAATATTCGGAATTGATCATTTAACATCAGGAGAAGCCAATTCATACACAGCAAATCAGACTGAAAGGGGAAATCTTCTGTCAGAATCAATCAGGGAGATCAATGATGGTCAGAATTGCCGGTTAATTCTGGATACGCTGACAGATCGTGCCTCAAAGCTTGTTGCAGCCAGTATGGCGGCTGTTGTTCTGAAGAGCGGCAAAGGAAAATCTCATGAAAACCTATACTTATTACCGTTGAGGGAACAACATTTTATAAGCTTCACAATTTCCGGCCCAGGTTTGAAATGTACTTCAATGAATACCTTTCAGGAGACAGAAAGAGATATGTTGAGTTTACCGAAGTAGAAAAGTCAAGCCTTATTGGTGCTGCTCTTGCTGCTTTAATTGATTGACATCTGATACATGGTTTATTTTGCCCTGACGGCCCTCACAGCGATGTAGGGTATTCCTGGCAGTGATATCTCAGTAAGTCCGCTGTACTCTCCGGTAACCGGCTTTATACTCATATTCCATGCATCTATTATTTCAAGTTTGAATTTGACATCCTCAGGAAGATTTAAACGGGCTTTTGCCTGCTGACTGTTCCTATAGTAATAGAGGAAAAACTCATTATCTTTGATAAGATATGTCTCCTTATTCCATGCATTTTGAAAAGGATAAACTCCTTCTTCCGGTGTTTCAGTCATAATTTTATAAAGAAACCCAATCCTTTCAGGACTTTTTCCGTAGAGAGTTCCGCCCTTTGACCACCAAAGGATATTTTCAGGATGGATATAAGTTTCTCCATGCGTACAATAAGCGCCCCGGCACCAGGCGATCCAGAATCTGTTTACCATCTCCTGCGGGGTCAGATTTCCCCAGTCATTGGGAATATTGCCTTCATAAATACACTCATCGATAATGACCGGTTTATTGTAAAGTTTTCTCCAATTCTGTATCTCCTGCAAATAAGGAGTCTGAATACTTAAATGAGTGATCCAGGGTTTTGAATGGTTATACCATCCCAGACCATTGTGAATACTGCACAGATGTGAATACGGGTCATAAGTTTGTATTACTCTGAACAGCCTGTCCCAGTCTTCGTCTGTTTTTTCAAGTATATCATATTCATTGGCCATAGACCACCAGACATTCCTTAGTGAGGCGATCCGTGCTATCAGATATCTGAGATAAAATTCTGCCTGTTCCCGGGTAATTTTATCAAGGTTCCAGTGTCCATTATCATACGGATGAAAAAGAATTATATCAGCTTCAATTCCAAGCTTCTGCAACTCCAGTATCTTCTCCTCAAAATTCCTGAAGAATTCCGGATTCGGCTTTGAAAAATCCCAACCTTTTTCCTTTGATCCTTCGAAAGGGTAGAATGGCGGTTCGTTATTTATATATACATCATAATCCTTTGGCATCACAGTCATCCTTATCTTGTTGAATTTTGTGCCTGCCAATGCTGCAAGAGTCTGTTTTACAAGCTTATCAGGCTGATGAACCCAGGCATAACACGTGGTACCCACAGGAAAAAATGGAGTTCCGTCAGCATATCCAAAATCATATGTATTGCGGACTTTTACAGGTCCGTGGTTTTCATCTGAATTTGAAGAACATACAAAACTGCCATTTTTTGCATCAAGCTCTTTCCTGTTGCTTTTAGTTATATACGACCAATCACCCTGTTCGTCAGGCATAAATCTGATCCTGAAGATACCTTCTCCATCATAAAATCCTTCGCAAAAAAGTGTCCTGTTCAAATGACTGAACTCAGCCGAAAGCTTAACTTCTGTAAAGGGATTGCCAGAAGCAGGACCTTTTAACTCAATCTCGAATACGGAATACTGCTCAATAACATTAGTTTTATGATTCGAACCGGTTAACTTATTCTCTGCAGTCGCCAAGAAACCTGGTAACGAAAGGAATAATAAAATAAGACAATACTTAACTGACATTTTGCTGCTTTTTGATGATTAATTGCCGGAAAAATTCTTGTAGGAGACCAACCTTATACCGGAAGATTTTATTTCATCAATCACCTCTTTACTTGTAAAAACTTTTGTGACTGCATCGCGATCGGCTGCAACATTCTCGTAACCTTTATGCCAGACAGCCCTCATCTCGGGGGTATCCATTCCCGGATGATCAATAAATATGTAGCTTCCGGGTTTGAGACTTTTCAATGTATTTACTGCAGCCTTTATTCTCTGATTTGCCGTTGAATCTTTTTTATCCCACAGTTCTGCATACTTGAATCCTTTTTCAGGGAGATTGATATACATTTTATATTCCTTTGCGAGTCGTTCGACAAGCAGTGCTATTTCAGGAGCACAGCTTTCGCATCCCATGTGACAGTCCATATGACTAACACGGGGCACATGTCTTTTAGCCATTTCTATCTGGGCTCTGAACTCTTTCTCTATCTCATCTATTTTCCATGGTGCATCTCTCAGCGCTGTCCCTTTCGGAAAATCCGGCCTCTGCCAGATCATCGGATAGAAATAGCCATCCTTATCAACAAGGCTGGGGCAGCATGTGAGCGGACGCCATTTGATGTCGTTCCATTCGCTTGTCACTACCAGATGGACTCCGACATCAAGACCCTGGTTCTCATTCAGAAGCCTCACAGCTTCAGGGAACCAGGGACCGGGAACCATAAGCTCAACCGATCGCATGATTCCATTTTTATATGATTCAATGCAGGCAACATTTGAACTATGCGATGAGCCGATATCATCTCCCCTGATTAAAAGATTTACCTCGCTTTTGTTTTGACCACTGACTGAAAGTAAAACAGTAAAGATCAGAATTACGGATATTTCTAATTTCAATAATGTCATAGTTGATACGGATTTAATTATTTAATAAATAAAGGCTACTCTTCGTTTAGTTACCTTGTGATAGTTGATTTCAATTAAGGTTGCGAAATACTATTGGATTAAAAATAGACTCCGAGAGGTTTGAAGATCTCTGAAAAATAATCATCAAAAATTTTAACAGGTTCAAGTGTTTCATGATTTTAGAAAATATCTCCGGTTATTGCCCCATTGAAGTCACCGGTAAGATAATCAAAATGTAGAACTCCGGCATAGTTGTGAGGCGCCATGAAGTATTCAGTTTCTGCGGCGATAAAATAAGCGTAGAGTTCTTAAAGTTGCTCATTTCCATATCCTTTTGCAATAGAGTCATATACTCTCTTTGTCAGCCATTATGCTTTCATCAATTTACCAGGATCCATTCAGCGTTATTATCTCATGTTTTGAAAACAGAGAGGCAGATAATAAACTGATGAAGGCTGTAAACAATATTTTTCTTCATTTGACAACTTTTAAAAATTTCTTGATTAGCTGAATTTTCGAACAGTGACAGATTTTAAAACTAATGATGCTCTCTCTCTTTAAATCAAGGAGATATAAACTGCTTCCCCTCCTTCAGATACATCTTCTTCGCTCCCCAGAGGAAGGAAGCTTTAATACCTTCAGGAACTGTAACATAACCTTCAATTTTTGATCCATTTTTAGTCAGTGATATTTCAATATTTCCCAGATGATGCGGATAAACAGCATCAATCCGGTTAAGATCACCAAAGGATGGGGCAATTTCTATTTTCCTGTGACCCGGCGCTAACGGAATTATTCCACATACTGTCCTGAAAAAGAAATAGTCAGGGGAGCTGCTCCATGGATGGCATTCGGAGCGCTGATTTTCCTCACCCCATTCGAGAGGCACTTCAGCAAAGGTTGTCATACCTCTTTCCATCATAAGGGACCATTCTGAAAGCTGACCGTAAAATTGTTCCTGCAATCCTGTTTTATTCATTGCTTCAAAGAGGTAGAGGTGAAGGAAAAGGTCAACCTGGCCGAACCAGTCTTTCGGTTCAAGAAGACTTTTCATAAGTGACCTGGCTTCTTCTCCGTTAACTGCCTCAGCCAGAATTGCCACTATATTCGTAATTTGACTTATCTGTTTATCCGAGATTGATTCTGTATAAAACCCGTCCCTGTTTTTACAGAGTTTATTAACCGAACTGCAAATTTCGTTGGCTCTGGCTGTCAGCTCATCAGCCTTTCCAGGCTTACCCAGAAATCTGAAAATATCAGCTGAATGTCTTAGTGTATAGGCATACTGTAGTGAGTAAAGCGTATTATTGCCATTATATATATCGGGAGGTTCACCATTATTATAATGCCTGGGCCATGCAAAGGCGCCCCACCACTCAATTTTGCCAAGAAGGCCATTGGGTTGTCTTCTTCGTTCAAACCAGTCCAGAACATTCAGGATCCCGGGTTCAAAACCAGCGATGAATTGCTTATCATCTTTCCACATCATATAGTCATACAACTGGTCGATCCAGATAAGAGAATAAGACGGGATGATCAGATGGAAAGGGTTTGGATAGCAAGCATATGTCAGACCTTCAGGAATTCTTGACTGATCGAACTGAATAAGGGCGTTTCGAGTAAGCCGGTCATCACCGGAGAGCGTAAGAAGAGAAAGGTTATGGACCCGTGAATCGCCAGTGTATTGCATCTGTTCATATGCTGCGTCAGAAAGCAGCATATCCTGCGCGCAGTTGGTGATGGTTCTCCAGCCCGACTCCATAATCCAGTCATACAGAGAATTATCGGTCAGGAATGATGCTTTCAGCTCCAGAGGGGCTTTACAATCCATATTATAGTATGAATTTATTGTCAGCGGCTCCGAACTTGTTTCTATATCAAGCTGGATATAGCGAAAAGCTCTTATGTAGGACGGTTTAAAAAGCCTGTTACTGCCACCGTCAGGAATGAAAATGTCTTTCAGGCCTACCATCCTTTTGCCATCAATATCATTTCTGTTCCCCTTCGGAGATTTATTGTCGATTATCAGATTTTCAGAATACATTACCCGTATCAATGAATTTTCTCCACCACTGACTATCAGCTCTGGATAACCCATAGTTTCATACTGTTGGTCGATTAATACCGAAACTTTTCTGCCAGCAGGAATGATCAGGCTTCCCTTGTCTTTTATGAAACCGTCATTCATTTCAAGGCCTGTCGTTTTCCTTATGACAGGGAAACTGACTCTTTTCTCAGCAAGGATGGCGGTCCTTCTTGGTATAAGCATCTTCCCTCCGCTGTAGAGTATGCCTCCGGCAAATTGCTGGTCACGCCCCCCTGCAATATCACACCATATCGCCTGCAGCCATGAGCTGTCATCAAAATCAGTCCTCTCCCATCCCCATGGGTAGAGTTCTGCCCTGACACTATCGGTTGGATTACCGACATACAAACCGAAATCGATGGTGCTTCTGTCATTCATCCAGTCAATGTTCTTTGCTGCCAAAGCTTCGTTATGCAAGCATTTCCAGCTTCCTCCCGATGTATTGACCATTTTTTCATTTTCAGTATCTCCCTGAAGTATGAAAGAAGTCATCTGTGAGAAAAAGGTAAAAGATCTTTTTGGCCCCCAGTTGATCACTTCAGCAGCAAGTGAATTTTTTCCCTGACCGAGATATTCTGCGATATCGATAGTTTCGTAGAACCAGTGCGACAGATCTCCTCTTGCAGGTCCCCTTAGAACATATTTTCCGTTAACGAAAAGCCTGTAATGGTTATCAGCTGACAGATGGATCACAAATGACGAAGGTTTTGAAGGCAGCTCAAAGCTCTTACGGAATATAATGACAGCATGCTCCTGAGGTTGCACGGTGGGGTGCATGATCCATTGCGCGCTCCAGCTAACGTCACCAGCATGAGACATAAATGAAACCGGGAACAATAACAGCAGAACCAAAAAAAAGTGCTTTTTTTTCATAATTCACAAGGATCAGTATAAAGCTAAACATTTCATTTGAAACATATTCCCAGTCGCCTCCGAGAGTCTTGCCAATATTGATGACCATATCTATTTCGTATGCTCCATCCCTGCATGCCTTTTCAGCCTCAAAAACCTTCACCTCCGTTGAACTGTTGCCATGGGGAAATCCAATCACGCAACCCACTTTAACATGAGAACCTTTTATCAATCCGACTGCATCCTTAACTGCATAAGGTTTTACGCATACTTATGCCACATCATACTTTACTGCAATCTCACAATTCTATTTGAGATCATCATCCGTATGGGTCGGTTGAAGGACGGGATGATTAATGTCAAAAGGATCCCAATCATCTGGCCACGACAGAAATTACATTTCCATTCAGATGCCTGATTGTGAGTAGGCCTCCCTGTGACATTGTCTTCCAGCTCCAGCCCTCCTCCCCGACCCTGTCGTTCTCCTGTATCGGTTTGTGGTTAACCTGCACTTTATCGGGCTTGACAGGCAACCTGATGATCTCTGTCGACTTAATGTCAAATGAACGGTAATCAAGGAGTGTCTTATCTAGCTGATCTTCCGGCACCGGGGATCCATAAAATTTATTGAATGATGAAGGGTACTCAATAAGCTGGATCACTGATGTTGAGCTAAGCAGATGGATCTGCTCTGAAGGAGCAAGATCAGGCCTCCATGCCATTGCCCGCAGATAATGTCTCACATAGTCTCCGTAACCGTCAGTCATCCAGATCTCGTCATTTGGATAGCAGTTTTTACCGTCATCATCAACCATATATGTTGTCCAGTAAAGCTGCCTGACAGCATTTTGAACAGGTGTATTATCTCCTGTGAGTGCAGCATACTGAAGTTCTGCCGATGCCTGACGTGAGGTGTGGCTGTTACCCGGGACCTGATAGGCAGTCTGCTCATTAATGACAGTCACACCATACTTTTCCCATTGTTTATTTCCAAGTATCCTGTAAACCCATTCAAATATCCCTTTAACCTCCTTCTTCCAGTCGGGAAAATACTCCTGATGATTCATCATGAACTGAGCAAATGTTACTGCATTTATCTGGGTATCGCTCCAGCCAGGGACATCTTCAAAAAACGGACCCCACTTATTATTCTTTAAAGGATAGTTTTTCATCCAGTCAAGAATTGTACTGAAAGCTTTCCTGTAATTTTCAGTTTCACCTGCTTTTAACTCAATAAGAGTCAGAAAAAGTTCCATGGTGCCTGACCAGTTTGTGGTATAACTGCTTAGCTGGTTATTCTTACCGCTGCCGGAGTTATCGAGAAGCTGACCAATATTCCCTGTTATGGCATTCACCTTGAAAGGAAGCGGAGAATTGTTTTCATCACCTTTCATGGTATGACTGGCAAGTGTATTGGCAATTTTCACTGCTGATTCGAGATAAATTTTGTCTGTTATATTCGGGTAAGTTGTAGTTGTAGTCATTTTATAGAGCTTCACAAGTTCAAGTCCGAAAGAGCCGGCTTTGTCTGGCTGTGTGAATCCTTTACCGATTACCATATCTCCGTCATAGATCCCGGAGTAAATCAAAGTGTTGTAAGGGTAAGGAAGATCTGGCCAGGCAGCATCAGCAGGAGATAGGGAATGAGTCAGATAATAATCTGCTATAAACTTCATCTCCTCCTTGACTGTCTCATTGCCCGAATAGGCATAATAGAGGTTCCATGAGGAAAGAGCCATTGAAAACTGATCGCCTCCTATCCCCCTCCTGTCATTAAAATCAGGTCTCCATACCTGATGGTTCATGTAATAGGGTAAGCCATTCTTATCATTGCGCATAGTATTCCAGAAATCCCAGACCCTGTTTACCACAAAATCAAATGATTTGCCAGCATCGGTCGAGTACCAGGGCAGGATAGTCTTACCTGTCGCTTCCAGATGGATATTATGGTAATGGAACAGCTTCTCCTCCAGAATTGTCTCCTTAACACTCTGAGAAAACATTGAAACTGGCTTCAGGAGCAGCAGGAAACCAATTGCTGAGACGTAAAATAAATTCTTCTTTAACATTGTAATAAAGTATAAAATATGGTCATTTTAATATATTAAATATATGAAAAAATTATTAACCGGATATTGCTGCTTTAAAATTCGTATTGCAGGGACACGCCAGTGCATGTCCCTGCACGTAAATCATTATGGTAAGAGCAGGGTCATGCCATGGCATGACCCTGCTTTCAGAAATTAATTTGTTAAAAACTGTTAATTAATGCCGATTACATTATATGACAATACCGGCATGACTCATAATGAGCTGATATCTAATAACTTAATAAAACACGGCTGATTATCTGAAGTTTAGGCATTTTAAAAACCATATACTATATTTGTCTTAAAGATGACCTGCTGATTAGTTTTGGTTATGTTTTTTTTAATTTTGATTACCTGAAAAACCTGAAATGGCAGATTAATTTAATTCTCTCCTAAAACACCTTAACATGAAGAATCTCAACAAATACACTTATGCACTCGGTTTAGCGATTTTACTATTAATAACAACATTAATACTTCTGCTGACAGGGAACGGAGCCAAAACGGGACCGCTTCTCATAGCCTTTTTCATTACGCTTTCTTTTGCAGTAAAAGGATTTCAGCCAACAAAGGGTTTGTCTTTCACCATGTGGATGTTCACCGCGGTTACTGCTGCAATGTTTTATCCTCAATATTTTGTTTCAATGGGTGGTTTTCCGCTTAAGAGCCTGATAGTACCTCTTCTGCAGATTATTATGTTTGGTATGGGTTCACAGATGAGTCTAAACGACTTTACAGGTGTGATAAAAATGCCAAAAGGTGTTGTAATTGGTGTAAGTGCCCACTACCTGGTAATGCCATTGATGGCTTTTGCCATAACCCGGGTATTTAACTTTCCGCCGGAGATATCAGCAGGTATTATTCTGGTAGGATGTGTTCCGAGCGGATTAGCTTCTAACGTCATGTCCCTTCTTGCAAATGCTAACCTTGCACTGGCGGTGACTATCGGTGCTGTCACAACTATCATATCGCCTTTCATCACTCCGTTTCTGATGAAAGTGATCGGAGGACAATATGTTGCTGTCGATGTATGGAAGATGATGCTTGATATCATTCACATGATGATCTTCCCTATTATTGCAGGATTTATATTCAACCTGATAAACGGAGGCAAGGCGAATTCCAGATCCAAGGCAATTGAACTGACTTCTTATTTCATTATAATTCTCCTTGCAAACCTTATAAACATGAAAGTTCACCAGTTGGATTTTACGGGTTATCTGATCGGCTCGGCAAAATCACTTGGTATCTTTTTCCTGCTTCCTGCGCTTGTTGCCTCACTGTTCCGGTATTTTCTGAAAGGAGATAAGGCCTTAATGAAAAAAATTCTTTCCCTCCTTTCCATGGTAGGAATAGCAATCATTGTAACGGTAATTACTGCTGCAGGACGTAACAGCCTTCTGCAGGTTGGAGCATTACTGCTGATAATGACTGTTTTCCATAATGTGGCAGGATACGCCCTTGGATATGGGGCAGCCTGGATATTTAAGATGCCTGAACAGGATAGACGTACAATTGCATTTGAGGTAGGAATGCCTAATGCCGGATTGGCTTCAGGTCTGGCTCTTGCTATGGGAAATATAGCTACAATCGGACTGGCTCCTGCAATATATGGGCCACTTATGAACGTTACCGGTTCTACTCTGGCAAGCTGGTGGCGGAGTAAGCCGACCGATAATAGTACTAAAGAAGAGAGTGGGAAGCAGAAAGCATAGAGCATAGAGCTCAGAGAAGAGAGCCGAGAGCCTGGAGCGTATGGAGTAAGGAGGAAGGATTATTCAGCAGTAAAAAGCAGTGAAACTCCGTGAAATCTCTGTGAGACTCCATGGTTAAAAAAGAAAAATAAGGACGGATTGATAACCATTTAAATATTAATGATATGAACAACAGAATCGTAACATTCGGAGAAATAATGCTCAGGCTGGTTCCGCCAGGGTTTGAGCGTTTCAGCCAGGCAAAACAGCTTATGGCATCATTTGGAGGAGGAGAGGCAAACGTGGCTGTTTCGCTTGCAAACTTCGGGCTCAAAGTGGATTACGTAACGCGTCTTCCGAAAAATGATATTGCTGAATCCTGCCTGATGGAACTCAGGAGATACAAAGTCGGGACTGATAAGATAGTCTATGGCGGTGACAGGTTAGGCATTTATTTTCTTGAGAACGGTGCTGTGGCACGTGCCAGTAAGGTGATATACGACAGGTCCCATTCTGCAATTGCAGAGATTAAGCCAGGGATGATAGACTGGGATTCAGTTTTTGACGGGGTTACCTGGTTTCACTGGACAGGCATAACACCGGCAATTTCAGAGGGGGCAGCCCTTGTATGCAAGGAAGCAATAGATGCTGCAAACAAGAAGGGAATTACAGTTTCAACCGACCTGAACTTCAGGAAAAACCTCTGGAAATGGGGGAAAAAGGCAGCAGAAGCTATGCCGGATCTTGTTTCAGGTTGCGATATAATTCTTGGGAACGAAGAGGATGCAGCTATGGTCTTCGGGATCCATCCCGCTGGTATTGATGTAACCAAAGGTCATGTTGAAGCCGCTGCCTATGAATCGGTATGCCGGCAGTTGATGGCCAAATTTCCCAGGGCTAAAAAGGTAATTATTACTCTTCGCGGATCAGTTAATGCCAATCATAATACCTGGTCAGGCGTGCTATATGACGGTAAAAAACTCCATGAAGCTCCCGTTTATGATATTACCCATATAGTTGACAGGGTTGGCGGCGGAGACAGTTTCATGGGAGGGCTCATTTACGGATTGATTACCTACCCAGGTGATGATCAGAAAGCGCTTGATTTTGCTGTCGCTGCATCATGTCTGAAACATACCGTAATTGGCGATTTCAACCTTGTTACAGTTAAAGAGGTAGAAACACTGATGGGCGGAGACGCTTCAGGCAGAGTTTCAAGGTAGCCAAAGCAGAAACATAATACGATTTTTATACTTTTAAATTCATTTACGAAAAACAATAAAATATGGCAAGGTTTACAAGAATTCAGGTTGCATTAAAAATGGCAGAAGAAAGTATGATCCCTGTCTTCTACCACAAGGATCCGGAAGTTGGCAAGAAAGTAATAGAGGCATGTCACAATGGAGGGATAAGACTTTTTGAGTTCACTAACAGGGGTGATTATGCTCATGTTGTTTTTGAACAGCTCAACAAATTTGCTGAAGCACAGTTTCCTGAAATGATTCTCGGAACAGGTTCAGTAGTTGATGCACCTACAGCTGTACTGTATGTTCAGCTTGGTTCCAACTTCATTGTATCACCAATACTCAATGAAGAGATGGCAGATGTGCTTAACAGGAGAAAAATCCTCTGGTCACCAGGTTGCGGATCTGCTTCTGAAATATCGAGGGCAGAATCTCTCGGTGCCGAAATTGTAAAAATATTCCCGGGCTCACAGGTCGGAGGACCTAAATTCGTAGCAGCGGTGAAAGGCCCGATGCCCTGGACCCAGATTATGCCAACCGGCGGAGTTGAACCCACTGAAGCCAACCTCACTGAATGGTTCAAAGCAGGAGCAATATGCTGCGGAATGGGATCTCAGCTGATCAAATCAGATCTCATAAAAGCAGGTAATTTCAAACAAATAGAGCAGGACGTAAAAGATGCAGTTGCCCTGGTAAAGAAAATCAGGCTGCAATATCCTGCCAGGATCTGACAGGTATCTTATAACTATATGAGTAACACATTAATCTAAAAGACAAATGATAGCTGACGTACTTAAAAACAGGCATATTTATGAGGCAATATCTCCAAGGATAAAATCGGCCCTTGATTACATTGCCTCAACCGATTTTTCCTCCATGGAACCAGGGAAATATGAGCTGGACGGATCAAATCTGTTTGCCCTTGTCCAGGCCTATGATTCAATACCCGAGGAACAGGGTAAATGGGAGTGTCATAAAAAATATATTGACATTCAATATATTGCCGAAGGCGTTGAACAGATTGGATGCAACAATATCGGCTTTATGCACATCACGACAGATTATAATCCTGAAAAGGATATTGCATTCCTGTCGGGTGAGGGCGATTTTGTCACTTACTCTAAAGGTTCATATGGCATTTTCTTCCCTGAAGATGCACATATGCCTAAGATTGCCGTGAACAATATCCCAGCCAAAGTCAAAAAAGTAGTTATAAAAATTAAAGTTAATTAAACTCTCTAAATCTGATCACGGCCAGAGAGGAGTCAATTTCAGGTAATTGGATTGGTTTAAACGCAGAGGCCACCAAGACACGAAGGCACCAAGGGTCACAAAGAGCTACCTTTAATCATATATTCCTGGTGTAACTTAGTGCCTTGGCGCCTTGGTGGCAAATAAACTATTATTATGAAAAAAATTACGCTAATTTCAGTCATTGTATTTGTTTCAATGGCTTCCTATGGCCAGGGAAATGACCTCGATAAGGGGCAGGTGAACTATATCCCATCGAAAGAAAATCTTAAAAATCGTGAGTGGTTTCAGGATGCCCACTTTGGGATGTTTATCCACTTTGGAGTATCCAGTGTTCTCGGTGAGGAGATCGGATGGGCCTTGTCTGGGAAAGATGTAAATGAGTATAAGCAAAACATCCATCGGTTCAATCCTGCGAAATTTGATGCTGCATCAGTTGTAAAGCTTGCCAAAGATGCAGGAATGAAGTACATTACTTTTACCACCCGCCATCATGACAGCTTCAGCATGTTCAAAACAAAATATTCCGACTGGAGTATTATGAACACTCCATACCACGAGGATGTTCTGAAAATGCTAGCGGATGAATGTCACAAACAGGGCATCAGGCTCTTTTGCTACTATTCGCTTGCTGACTTCTGCAGGGCTGATTACTGTCAGGGCAATGTAAAAAAAGGGACTGGAATCAAGGGCGAATGCAATTGGGAAGAATACCTTCAGTTTATGAAAAACCAGCTTACTGAAATCCTCACCAACTATGGTCCCATTCACGGAATCTGGTTTGACGGACACTGGGACCAGGTGAATACACTTCCTGGCAATCGTACAGGAAACCAGAAGCGGGCATGGAAATACGATGAGATTTATAAGCTTATACACGATCTTCAGCCGGGTTGCATGATAGTGAACAATCATCATCTGGCACCATTCCCCGGAGAGGATTTCCAAACATTTGAACGCGATCTTCCCGGAGACAATAGCGGTGCCGGTTTTTCAGCCGATGCCAGGGTATCAGAGGCACTTCCGCTGGAAATGAGCGACATTATTGGCAAAAGCTGGGGTTATGCAACGGATGATACCATCAACAGGTCAACGAAAGAACTGATCCATCTGCTTGTAAAGGCAGCCGGACTGGGATCAAACCTTCTTCTCAACATTGGCCCTACAGCTGAAGGAGAGGTACGTCCAGCCCATCGCCAGCGCCTGATTGAAATGGGTATTTGGATGCAGAAATATGGCAGCACTATTTACGGAACACGCAAAAGCTGGATGAAACCAGCCGACTGGGGTGTTGCCGTTGAAAAAGAGAACAAAATATATCTGCATATACTTTACCCTGACAAACTTAAGAATCAACTTACGCTGAAAAATTTCCCCGGCAAGATAAATAGCGCCAGCTGGTTTGGAACAGAAAAACCGGTCAAATTCAACCCAGGTAAAGCCTCCGGGGAGATTATTTTGAAGCTTCCTGAGTTAAATCCGGATGAGATCGACCAGGTCATTATGCTCAATATCCCGGAAAAATAAAACCAATGAATGAAAAGTTGGCAGTTAGCAAGATTCAGTTGGCAATTATTTTGCTAAATATATTGCCAACTGCCATTTTCCCAACTGCTTTTTGCCAACTGCCAACTTAAATTTTATAATTATTATATTCAACTTGACACTTAAATAAACTGATGGGAAGAATAATTGTTATCGGGAGTTCAAACACCGATATGGTAATAAAATCAAAAAAACTGCCTGCCCCGGGAGAAACTATAATTGGAGGTGTATTCCTCATGAATCCGGGAGGCAAAGGAGCCAACCAGGCAGTAGCTGCAGCCAGGTTAGAGGGAAAGGTAACTTTCATCGCAAAACCGGGAATGATGTGTTTGGATCAGAGGCAAAACATCTTTTTGATAAGGAACATATTGACACAAGGTTTCTTGTCAGTGATGAAAACAATCCTTCCGGCGTTGCATTAATCAATGTTGACGAAGACGGGGAAAACAGCATAGTGGTTGCCTCAGGGTCTAATGGGACATTGTCTGCTTATGATATTCATGAGGATGTATTTAAAACCATGGGTGACGACATTTTCCTGATGCAGCTCGAAATACCAGTAGGGACGGTGGAATATGTTGCACAGAAAGCAGCAGGCAACGGGAACAGGGTTATTTTAAACCCGGCTCCTGCCAGGCAGTTATCAAACGACCTGCTGAGCTGCCTGTATATGATCATACCAAATGAAACAGAGGCTGAGATCCTTACCGGTATTAAAGTTACAGATTCTGATTCTGCAGAGAAGGCAGCAAGGAAATTATACGCAAAGGGAGTAAAAAATGTAGTTATCACAATGGGAGGAACCGGAGCCTTTCTCTTCACCCCGAGCAATTCAAGAATGATATCGGTGGTACCAGTCAAGGCTATCGATACAACCGCTGCAGGTGATATTTTTTGTGGTGCTCTTGCAGTTGCGCTGTCGGAAGGCAAAAACAGTGATGAAGCAGTAGTTTTTGCAAAAAAGCTGCCGGGATCTCAGTAACACGAATGGGAGCCCAGGCTTCTGCGCCCTACAGAGAGATTTTATAATTGCATTGGGAGAATGGGAGAAAAAGTGACAAAGTTAAAGACTTCCACAAAGAAGCAGAATAATCGAAATTCCTCTGTGCAACTCTGTGAGTACCTCTGTGTACCTCTGTGACACAAAAGATTAATATTAATTATAATTAAATTATGAGACTATTATTTGCTTTATTGATTTCAACGTTTATCATTTCCGTAAGCTGTTCCAATCACTCAAAAGAGTCAGCAACCAAACCTGTAAAGATCATATTCGACTCCGATCTTGGCCCCGATTATGATGACGTAGGCGCTCTTGCCTTCCTTCATGCTATGGCCGACAGTGGAAAAGCCGAGATACTCGCGACACTTTCCTCAAACAAGCATGAACTTGTGGTACCATCTATTGAGGTAATTAATACCTATTTCGGCAGGTCTGAATTGCCAGTCGGTTCACCTAAAACAGAAGGCGTGAATATTGGCTCAAATCAGCACTGGGCTGATTCAATAGTTGAAGATTATCCCCATTCCACAATCTCCACCTCCGACGCACCTGATGCCGTAAAAGTATATCGGAAAATACTAAATTCCCAACCAGACAAAAGTGTCACTATTGTAACAGTCGGGTTCCTGACAAATCTGAGCAACCTGCTGAAATCACAACCCGATGAGAATTCCCCACTTGGGGGTAAAGACCTGATTGAAAAAAAGGTCAGGAATCTTGTTTCAATGGCTGGCAAGTTCCCGCAGGGAAGAGAGTTTAACGTATTCATGGATTCGGTGGCATCTCAGTATGTTTATAATAACTGGCCGGGAGAGATAATATTTACAGGATTTGAAATAGGCTGGGAAATACGGACAGGATTAAGGGTTATGAAATCGGATGTTGTAAACAGCCCTGTAAAAGATGTTTTCAGAATAAGTATACCGATGTCGGAAGAGGACAAAAACGGAAGGATGAGCTGGGATGAAACAGCAGTATTGATCGGTGTATATGGTACTGAAGGCTTTTTCGACACTGTCAGGGGGAAAATTATTGTAAATACCAATGGAAGTAATACCTGGGAAGATGATCCTTCAGGAAATCAGGTATATGTCATACAGAAAATGCCCGTGAATCAGATGAGTACCTTTATTGAGGACCGCATGATGCACCAGCCTGTCAGAAAAACAAACTGAGGTTCATTTTAAACACGGAGCGCAGGAATATATCATAAATTATCCCTGATTAACTTACTGACATTAAATACATTTCGAATATTTTTCCTCTCTTTGCGGTTAAATTGATATTGTTTTAGAGGACCATCTTTTTATAAGAGGTTTTTATTTATTATTATTACGTAACATTTATGATAAAACAGAAATTATGGCAAAATATAATCTGACACCTGTTGTTGTCCCGCATGTAGCTACAAAATTCAGGAAGATAAAAACAAAACTGCCTGTACCTGAATCCCTGAAGGTTTTTAAGACCCTTTCCGAATCAGAACCTGTTTCGATGATGGGTCAGCCGCCAATCGTATGGGATAAAGCTGAAGGATTCCAGGTTTATGACAAATGGGGAAACAAGTGGATTGACTGGTCTTCAGGTGTCTTGATCACAAATGCCGGCCATGGACGAAAAGAGATTATAAAAGCCCTGAAGGAGATACTTGACAGGAAGCTTCTTGCAACATACGTCTTTATTCATGAAAAACGAGCTGAACTGACTAAGATGCTGCAGGCTATATCTCCGGATCCTGCAAATTACCTGGTATTCCTTCTAAGTACCGGAAGTGAAGCAACAGAAAACTGCATTAAGCTGGCAAAGACCTGGGCGTTCGAGAAACATGGCCCCCAGAAAAAATATTTCGTCTCATTCAATAATGCCTTTCACGGCCGGACTCTTGGCGCCCAGCTGGCAGGCGGCAATCCAAAGCTGAAAACTTGGATCGTTGACGAGGGCAAGACCTTCATCCAGGTACCTTTTCCCCGATGGTTACAAGAATGAAAATACATCATTTGATCTCTTCCTGACAACCCTTGCAGAGAAAGGGATTAAGCCAGAGGAGATAGCCGGCGTCATGACAGAATCCTACCAGGGTGTGGGACCAGATTTTTTACCTGTTGAATATGCAAAAAAACTTGAGGCATTCTGCCTGGAAAATGACATTATTACAATTTATGATGAAGTTCAGTCGGGGTTCGGCAGAACAGGCAAGATGTTCTGTTACGAACATTATGGTATCAAGCCAGACCTTATTGCCTGTGGCAAGGGGATCTCATCCTCCCTGCCTATATCTGCCGTTATCGGAAGGAAAGACATCATGAGCCTGTATGCACCCGGATCGATGACCTCGACACATTCAGCAAGCCCTCTTCCTGTAGTTGCGGCAGTGGAAAGCCTCAGGATAATCCGCCGGGAAAAACTGGTTGAAAAAGCTGCCTCCCTGGGTGAAATATTAATACCTGAACTAACGAGGATAAGGAATAAATATCCCGAGGTGTTGGGATGTATCCATGGAAAAGGACTGGTAGCTGGAATCCAGGTCGTAAAAAAGGGCACTAAAGTTCCTGATTCGGAGATGGCCCTCAAAATAAATGAAAAATGTTTTCACAAAGGCCTTCTTATGTTTGCTCCTGTAGGAATTGCCGGGGAATGTCTTAAGATAGCACCACCCCTAATGATCTCGGAGGAAGCGCTCAGGGAGGCAATAGGCGTTTTCGGGGAAGCCTGTGATGAAATATTGGGCTAATAATTAAAATTAAAATTAAAATTACGATTAATGGGTAATTTTGATGTAGCAATTATCGGGGGAGGCATGATCACCTATGATCTGCTATTACCTTCAGTCTACCACTTACAGAGAACCGGTTTCATAAACAGCATAAAAGTCTGTGCCCTTGATTCCGCCCCTCTCAGATCACTGAAAAACAGTAAAGAAATCCTGGAAGCTTTTCCTGGTCAGGATTTTGAAGCCTTTCCTCCGGTAACAGAACCTGAGAATAATAAGTTCCCGGATCTGTACAGGGAGGTAATTGCCGGAATGAAACCAAGGCAACTGGTTATTGTTGCAATGCCTGACCAGCTCCATTATCCTGTGGTTATGGAAGCGCTAAGGAGGGATCAGCATATTCTCTGTGTAAAGCCGCTGGTATTGAAATATGAACAGGCTGCTGAAATAGAGAAAATTGCATTTGAGAAGGGACTTTTTGTAGGAGTAGAATACCACAAGCGCTTTGACCGCAGATCACTTATGGCAAAGAGGAGCTGTGAACTGAAACAGTTCGGTGATTTTGTGATGGGTGAAGCTAAACTTATCGAGCCATATTATTACAGATCATCAAATTTTCAGAACTGGTTTACCTGCGACAAAACTGATCCTTTTGTGTATATTGGATGCCATTATGTTGACCTTGTCTGGTTCATTACCGGTCTGAAGCCTGTATCTGTATCTGTTTCAGGCATCAAGGGTAGATTTCCGAACGGCAATGAGGGATACATGTGGGCACAGGGAAGAGTGCGTTTCGAAAATGGTTCGATCCTTTCTGTAATTGATGGGTTGGGTTATCCTGATCAGGCCGCCGGCAGTAATGATCAGAGCCTTCTGATGTTTTTCGAGGGAGATGGTAAAACAGGAATGATCAAACATAATGATCAGTTCCGCGGAGTGGAACACTCCTATCTGGAAGGGATCGGGTGCGGAGGATCTCACTTTAATTATGTAAGTCCCGATTTTTATAAGCTTGTTCCCTGGGAGGGAGCCGGCTATAAACCTGTCGGATACGGTTTTGACTCGGTGGCTGCATCAGTTACAATGGCATGCCAGATAGAAACGGTCGTACTAAATATGTCAGATGCTGATTCTCTTAAGAAGAGAAGGGAGATGATAACCGAAACTGACAAGAAAGGAATTATTGCAACTCCTGCAAACAGCTATATAAATGAGCTTGTTGTTGAAGCTGCACGCATCTCAATTTTAAGAGATGGCGATAATGTTGATATTGTATATGGAGACAAACCACATGTTAAGGTTCGTTAAAAGACTTAATTCTGAGAGATTTATGAATTGATATTTGGAAATAATATTACTAGTATGAAAAAAGCTTCTATTTTAACATCAGCTGCAATTATGATCTTCCTGACATATTCCTGCAGCAATTCTTCAAAAGAGTTCAGGAGTATTTCTCCGGAAGTTCTGAAAGACAAAATTGCAGGTGGCTGGGCAGGCAAGATGATCGGCGTTACCTACGGTGCTCCTACCGAATTCCGTGCTCTGAGTAGAATCTATGATGATTCCATCAACTGGAAGCCTTCCGACATAAGTGGAAGCATGTGGCAGGACGATATCTATGTTCAGCTTACTTTCCTGATGTCGATGGACAAATATGGAATGGACGCCCCATCGAAGAAATACCAGGAGATGTTTGCAAAAGCGGGCTATCAGCTGTGGCATGCCAATATGCAGGCAAGGAAAAACTATTATGACAGTATTTTTGCACCGCTTTCAGGGAGCCCAGAATACAACCTGCATGCAGATGATATTGACTTTCAGATAGAAGCAGACTATATTGGATTTATGTGTCCCGGAATGCCACGGACTGCTACAGAAATAGCAGATAAAATAGGCCGGATTATGAATTACGGAGATGGTGTGTATGGGGGTATCTTTGTTGCAGCCCTTTACTCCGAGGCATATTTTACCTCTGACATTCCGGCCATTATTGAAAAGGCACTTAAATCGATTCCTGCTGAAAGCGATTATAACAAAATCGTGAGGGATGTGATCAGACTTCATGCCCAGTATCCTTCCGACTGGAGGGCTTCATGGCAGGAGCTTGAAAACAAGTGGGGGGATGTTGATATTTGTGGCGCCGGTACAGCTTTCAATATTGACGCAAAGCTGAATGGAGCTTATATCGTTATGGGTTTGCTTTATGGTGAAGGTGATCCTGTGAAAACTCTTGATATAACAACCAGGTGCGGACAGGATTCAGACTGTAACCCGTCGAATGCACTGGCGGTTCTTGGAGTTATCAAGGGATTCAGCGGTCTGCCCGGATACATGCAGGATGGTGTCACAGCAATTGGAGATTCACTTTTTATAAATACTACTTACTCATTCAATACTGCCGTCAGTGCAACTGATAAATATGCCCGTGAACTGATTGCAAAGGACGGCGGAGAAGTTTCAGATAACAGTATAAAGATAAAACTGCAGGAACCTGTTGCACCTCCTAATGAAATATCATTTCCTGATGTTGTTTTTGACAGAAGGATGGAGATTTTTGATAATAATGGCTGGAAATTCAAGGGAAACTGGAAGGCATTCGAAAAGATATCATGGCCGGAAAAGAAAACTTACAAACAGTCGATGTATGCTGAAAACGCAGGTGATGAACTTGAAATAAGCTTCAATGGAACTGGTATCTCCATTAATGGAAACTGGGTCAAAGACGGTGGTAAAGCTGATGTTTTTGTAGATGGTAAACTGCATCGCTCGATAGACACATATTACGACTTCGCAAACCAGGAACATACTGCAAGTATCTGGCACGTCCTCAACCTTCAACCGGGAGATCATATTATCAGAATTGTGGCCAGTGGAGAAAAACGTCCGGAGTCAGCAGGAACAAGAGTTTATATTGAATCTGCCATAATTTTTAAGACGGAAAAAAAGAAAAATGAATCTTATAAGTTCTCTTTTGAAAAGTAACATTTAATAAATTTAAAACCCACCCCTCCCGATAGCTACCGGGACCTCCAGGGAGGGGTGCTAAAGTGAAAAAATAACTCAGTCACATTGAACCTTGAACATTGAACCTTGAACTTTGAATCTTTTATCTTTTATCTTTTATCTTTTATCTTTTATCTTTTATCTTTTATCTTATAATTCATGTTTATACCACAAAGTTATCCGCTCGCAATAATACTCTGCATAGTAACAATGCTTTGCTGGGGTTCATGGGGGAATACTCAGAAAATGGCAGGAAAGGCCTGGCGTTTTGAATTGTTTTACTGGGATTATGTTCTGGGAATTTTGCTTTTTGCAATTTTACTTGGCTTCACCCTCGGAAGCAACGGAGAAGCCGGAAGGGGATTTGTCGAAGATATTAAACAGGCAGATTCAGGCAACATGCTAAATGCCATTCTTGGAGGGATAGTCTTTAATGCCTCGAATATACTTCTTGTTGCAGCCATGGCAATTGCGGGTATGGCGGTGGCATTCCCTGTCGGTGTCGGGATTGCTCTTGCTCTTGGAGTAATCGTTAATTATGTTTTCGTTCCTCAAGGTAATGCACTATGGCTTTTCATGGGAGTTGCATTAATTGTGGCCGCTATAATAATTGATGCTGTGGCATACAAAAAACATAGTGCTTCACTGAAAAAGGTTTCCGGAAAAGGGATTCTCCTTTCAGCAGGTGCAGGTGTATTGATGTCACTGTTCTACAGATTTGTGGCCAGTTCCATGGCTAGCAGCTTTGAAATGCCTGAAGCAGGTAAGCTTACCCCCTATTCTGCGATATTCTTTTTTGCAGTTGGGGTTGTCTTAAGCAATTTCATTTTCAATTATTTCATAATGAAGAAGCCTTTTGATGGCGCTCCATTGTCATTCAGCGATTATGCAAAAGGCAGCCTAGGTGTCCATCTGACAGGTGTCCTGGGAGGAGTCATCTGGAACACAGGGATGGCCATGAGCATTATTGCTTCAGGGAAGGCAGGTTTTGCCATTTCATACGGGCTGGGTCAGGGGGCAACCCTTATCGCAGCACTTTGGGGGGTCTTTATCTGGAAAGAGTTCAAAGGAGCCTCAAAATCAGTAAACAACCTGATATTCCTTATGTTTATGGCATATCTTGCAGGGCTGGGCTTGCTGGTCTATGCAGGAACTTAGAATTCAACAAAATGAAAAAAATCAATCTGACTATCATTCTTCTTCTTGCACTTAGCAGTATATCTGCTTTTGCACAGAGTGACAAATCAACCGGAAAGTTGAGAAGAGCTGACTGTTTCTTCGGAGTGCATTTCGATTTACACGCCAGTGAAGATATTACTGATGCGGGTAAAACACTTACGCCCGAGATGATCGACACTTTTCTTCTCAGGGTTCGTCCCGATTTTATTCAGATTGATTGCAAGGGGCATCCGGGTATTTCGAGTTATCCGACCAAAGCAGGATTTCATGTAAAAGGATTTGAGAAAGATCCGCTGAAACTGTTCCGTGAAATAACTGCAAAGGAAAATGTAGCACTGTTTATGCACTTTTCAGGTGTTTGGGACGGTAAAGTTGTGAAAGAGCATCCCGATTGGGCAATAGTAAATGCTGACGGTAAACGGAGCACTGAGAAAACTTCATTTTTCAGCCCTTATCCTGACACTTATCTTATCCCCCAGCTCAAAGAATTAAGCGATTATGGTGTGGACGGAGCATGGATTGACGGAGACTGCTGGGCTACTGAACCCGATTACGGTGAAGCATCTCTGAAACGCTTTACCAAAGAAACCGGGATCACTCAGATTCCACGGAAGCCGTCCGACAAATACTATCCCGAATTCATAGAGTATACACGGGGTCTTTTCCGCGAGTATATGCAAAAATATGTCACAGCCATTCATAAGTATAATCCTGGATTCCAGATAACAAGTAACTGGTCCTTCTCATCAATTATGCCCGAAAAAGTTACAATTGATGTTGATTATTTGTCGGGTGACGTTACTCCTCAAAACGGGGTTTACAGATCAGCATTCGAAGCCAGGTGTCTTGCTCCTCAGGGCAAGCCATGGGACCTGATGGCCTGGGGTTTTTCATGGAATGGAGCCATAATGCCAATGAGCATAAAAACTGCAGTTCAGTTAAAACAGGAAGCTGCTGAAATTATGGCTATGGGAGGTGGTGTGCAATTCTATTTTCAGCAGAACCGCGATTTATCCATAAAGCCATGGCTTGGAACAATGCTTTCGGAGATTGGCACATTCTGCCGGGAGCGTCAGCAATACTGTCATAAAGCAAAAGCAATCCCTCAGATAGCGCTTCTTTTTCCAACTGCCTCTTATCAGAGAAACGGCTCCAGACCATTTGCAAATGGGACCGGAGTGTTGGAAGGGACCATGAATGTTGTTCTTGACGGACAACATCCCGTTGAGATCCTGATGGAGCATAACCTATCTGGCAAAATGAGCCGGTATCCACTGATTATTATCCCGGAATGCGACTATCTTGAAGCTTCCTTCCTGGAAGAATTAAGAAAATATGTGTCAGATGGCGGTAATCTTTTAATTATAGGTGTCGAAACTGTCAGACTTTTTGAAAAAGAGCTCGGAATAAAACTCCTGACAAAAACCGATGAAAGCACAGTATTTATTGAAGCATCCGGCAGGATCGGAGCTCTGCGATCACCTAAGCTTTCGTTTGAACTACTTCCCGGGACCAAAGCAACTTCAATGTTCTACGAGAGTAACGATTTCAGGGACAAGGGAAAGAACATATCATCGTCTGTTAATAAAGTGGGTAATGGGATGATCGCAGGAGTATATTTTAATGCGGGCTCCGATTATCTTGAGTATAAATCACCTGTTCTTCGCGATTTTATCAGCGATAATATTTCAGCACTTTTTCCGGATCAGAAAGTAAAGGTCACAGGATCTCACCTGGTTCATTTAACCCTGAATGAGCTAAATGGTAAAATCTATGTGAACCTTGTAAATATTGCCGGTGAACATACCAACCTGAAAGCAGTAGGATATGATGAGATTCCTTCCCTTAAGAACATCGCTGTTAGTATAAATACAGTAAAAACACCTGCAAGAATATTACTTCAGCCGGAAGGCCGCGAACTGAAATTTAATTATCTTGATGGAGTTTCGAAAGTTGTCGTTCCCGATCTGCCAATATATTCAATACTCGAAGTAATACCTGCACTTTGAGTAAAAGTGACTGTGGCCTGAAATTGTTTTATACTCATTGACCGGTTCACTACATCCGGAGCCAAAAGTTAGCCATGGCATAACAATCTCACATCAGGTCTTTCTCAAAAGCGGTCGTATCGAATTTGAATTTACCACCCATGAATTCAATTATTAACGAAGCATCTGAATAGGCATTCCCAAGACATGTTGATGCGCCGGGAGACGGAGTGATATTAAAATTATATTCTCTCCGGTAAGCTTTGCCTCGCCCATTTCCAGTTTCCTGGTTGTATTATTTACTATCTGAGGCCTGGTTCCGCCTATGCCTTTGGCAAATTTGAGCTCATCCAGTTTAATCGAAGGCACAATCTTTCTGATCTCTCTTATAAAAAGACGTCTTCCAACGACAGGAAGGTCATAAAGGAAGTTAACAAATATGTAACTGAGCAGTACTCTGTCGAATACTATCTTCAACAGGCTGATTATCGGATTTATTCCCACTCCAAAGGTTTTCCAGTACTCGGGAAAGGTAGACCAGTTATGTCTTTCAAGTTGGAAGATAGGTTTTGCCGTAGGGCCAAACCGTGTAACTTCAGAATTATGTACTTCAGGATCTCCGTGAATGGCAGCAAATGGCAATTTAGGAACCTGAATTGTATACACCTTCCCGTTAAGAACTTTTGGAGCAGTATAGAAACTTCCTGCCATGGAGAGAACTGCGAGGTTCTTGCCGTAACCAAGTGATTTGGCGTACATGAGACTGTGACCACCTGCAGCGAATACTACCACTGAAGCCTTCATATCCCCCTTAGTTGTATTCACCATGTAATGATCCTCCACCTTAGTGATTTTGAGCAGCTTTGTATCTAGGTGTATGTCAAGGATAGGATTCTTTCTGAGGGCATTATTCACAAAAGAATGACATAATTTTTTAAAATCAACTGTATAGCCGTCTTCAGTTACCAGTGCAAGAATCTCCTGTTCCGGATCTCTTCCTTCAAGGACCCTTGGTTCAATTCTCCCTATTTCTTCTCGTTCGATCATTCTCAGATGCGGAAAAAGCTGGCTGAATGCAGGGAATCTTTCCTTAAGTTCTCTGACCTGATTCTTTCCGACTGCAAGCACCATCTTGGAGTACTTACTGAACAATTTCAGACTACTTTCTGACTTTTTTTCATTTTCGACATACTTCATCACCATATCGGCCATTCTCTTCACACTCCTGGCTTTATCGAGAGTATAATTGGTCTCTATGTCCCCGAAATGCAGAGTCTGACTATTATTATACGATGCAGAATTTACAAGACCAAAGTCAGAATATTTTTCTATCAGGGCAATGTTCTTAATATCAGTATAATTGCTCAGTGTATAGAGTAGTGCAGTACCTGTGACACCGCCCCCGATTATAAGTACATCGTATCTGGGATCTGAATTGTTCATAAAATAATTTTTAATTATCGTCCGTCCATAGGGATATAATCATGTTTGCCGTATACATTTTTAAAGGCCGGTCTGATAAGCCTTTTTGCACTGAAAGTCAGTTCTTCGATTCTGTGTGTGCACCACCCTGAAACTCTGGCTACAGCAAAAAGAGGGGTGTATAGTTCTTTAGGAATATCGAGACAGGCGTAAACAAATCCAGAATAAAAATCAACGTTTATACAAACAACCTTAGTAGATTTTTCACCCTTGAACACTCTGAAAACTTCGGGCG
Organism: Bacteroidales bacterium; assembly: GCA_016715075.1. Lineage (GTDB taxonomy): Bacteria > Bacteroidota > Bacteroidia > Bacteroidales > VadinHA17 > LD21. The sequence goes on along the minus strand of JADKBK010000004.1, from coordinate 244,861 downwards.
TCAGTCTTTCGACCAATGAATAGAGCTCAAATTCATCAAGGCGTCCTTTTTCTATTGCAAGCTCCCTGGCTTTTGTCTTAAGGATAGCAGCCCTGGGATCAGAAATTGTATATACAGCGTGACCTATGCCATAGATTTTACCAGACATATCGTTAGCCTTTTTATTAAGGATCTTAAGAAGGTACTCCTCCACTTCAGCTTCACTTGTCCAGTCCTTTACATGTGCTTTAAGGTTTTCCATCATTTCAAGTACCCGCACATTAGCTCCCCCATGTAATGGGCCTTTCAATGATCCGATAGCAGATGTAACCGATGAGTAGATATCTGTCTCGGAAGAACTTGTAACCCTCATTGTAAAGGTTGAGTTATTCCCGCCGCCATGTTCAGCATGAAGTACAAGCAACAGATCAAGAAGGTCAGCCTCAAGCTTTGTAAAGCCGGTACAATCTCCCTTTATCAGATAGAGAAAATTCTCTGCAGTTGTCATATTTACCTGAGGGTGTCTTATAGAAAGGGTTTTCCATTGATACAGATGTCTTAAAGCCTGGTATGAATAAGCAACAATAGTGGGGAATTTGGCCATTATATTCAATGACTGCTTGATCATGTTATCGAGTGATATATCATCAGGTTTGTCATCAAGAGTATATAATCCGAGAACTGATCTGGCCAGGATATTGAGAACATCCTTACCTTTCATCGACAGGATCATATCCTTCACAAAATCATCAGGAAGGGAACGCAATGAGGCCATATGATCCGAAAACTCCTTTAGCTGCTCACTGTTCGGAAGATGTCCGGTCAGCAACAGGTAAACCGTTTCATCAAAACCATGCCGGTCCTCCTTCTGAAAACCATGCGTAATATCTTCTATATCAATTCCCCTGTACAATAACCTGCCGGGTATGGCAACCACCTTACCATCCTCCTTCTTGTAACCTACAACGTCTCCGATATTTGTAAGTCCTACCAATACACCAGTTCCATCCTTGTTTCTCAGGCCTCTTTTAACATCAAACTCTTCAAATAATTCAGTTTTAATCTGGCATGATGCTTTTACTTGTGTCTCCAGCTTTGAAAAAAAACTCTTGTCGCTCATAAAGGTTGTATTAAGAAATTTTATATCTATAAATTTGAGATAATTGCATCGCCAAATTCAGAAGTTTTTACCAGTGTTGCATTTTCCATAAGCCTGTGAAAATCATAGGTAACTTTTTTATCAAGGATCGCTTTCTCGAGACCTGCATATATGCTTTCAGTGACTTCAGTCCATCCGAGATAATCAAACATCAGTGCTCCGGAAAGAATAACTGAACCGGGGTTTACTTTATCAAGATCAGCATACTTTGGTGCAGTACCATGAGTTGCTTCGAAGATTGCATGGCCGGTCTCATAATTTATATTGGCTCCCGGTGCTATACCGATTCCGCCAACGATTGCTGCGAGGGCATCTGAGATGTAATCTCCGTTGAGGTTAAGTGTAGCGATAACTGAGTATTCAGAGGGACGTGTAAGTATCTGCTGCAGGAAAGCATCAGCTATCACATCCTTTATAATAACTTTCCCTGATGTCTCAGCTGCTTTCTGCATTTTATCGGCAACTTCAGAACCCTGCTTTTCTGATATCTGTTTATGCTGCATCCAGGTGAATACCTGATCACCGAATTCTCTCTCAGCAAGGGCATATCCCCATTTCATGAAAGAACCTTCAGTAAACTTCATTATATTCCCTTTATGAACGAGTGTTACTGATGGCAATTTCCGGCTGATGGCATATTTAATAGCCTGCCTTATAAGTCGTTCAGAACCTTCTACGGATACCGGCTTGATACCTATTGATGAAGATTCCGGGAATCGGATTGATTTCACTCCCATCTCATCTATAAGGAACCGTTTCACCTTGTCAGTCTCCGGCTTTCCGTTCATAAATTCAATTCCTGCATATATATCTTCAGTATTTTCCCTGAAAATATGCATATCAACATTTTCCGGATGTTTTACAGGACTGGGCACTCCATTGAAATAACGAACCGGCCTGTAGCAGGTGTAAAGATCCAGGAGCTGGCGCAAAGCTACGTTAAGTGAACGCATTCCCTCCCCTACAGGAGTTGTCAGTGGGCCTTTAATACCAACCAGGTAATCTCTGAAAATTGTAAGTGTATCATCCGGCAGCCAGCTTCCGGTAAGCTTAAACGCTTTCTCGCCGGCGAGTACCTCTTTCCATTCTACTTTCCGCTTACCTCCATATACTTTATTTACTGCTGCATCAAATACCCTTACTGAAGCCTTCCATATGTCCGGTCCGGTACCGTCTCCTTCAATAAACGGAATTATAGGATTATCAGGAACATTCAGTTTGCCATTTGCCAGTGTGATTTTTTCAGGTGTCATATTTTATATTAGTTTAAATATTTTATGCGAAAAGCAATTTGTTAATTCTATGTGGTCGGGGTATTCGATTTCCTGATAAGATTCAGAGCGCTGCCAGCCCTGAACCAGGCTATCTGGGCATCATTATATGTATGCTTTGCCTTAATGTTCTCTTTAGTGCCGTCAGAATGGTTTAAAACAACACTCAGCGTTTCACCCGGGGTGAACTGTTTCAGTCCGAGGATATCTATCCTGTCATTTTCCTTTATCTTGTTGTAATCAGCTTTATCAGTAAAAGTTAATGGCAGAATACCCTGCTTTTTAAGATTGGTCTCATGTATTCTGGCGAATGATTTGACTATAACCGCTTTCACATTCAGGTAACGTGGTTCCATAGCTGCATGTTCACGGGAAGATCCTTCACCGAAATTCTCTTCACCGATCACAATGGATCCCATACCATTGGACTTATAAGCCCTGGCTACTGCTGGTACTGCATCATACTGACCGGTAAGCTGGTTCAGTATGAGATTGGTTTTGTCATTAAAAGAATTGACGGCCCCTATCATGTAATTATTTGAAATATTTTCAAGGTGTCCGCGGTATTTCAGCCATATGCCGGCCATTGAAATATGGTCGGTGGTGCACTTCCCTTTCGCCTTAATCAGAAGCGGGAGGCCAATATAGTCAGATCCGTCCCATTCGCTGAATGGGGCAAGTGACTGGAGTCTGTCAGAACCTTCAGCAATAATTATATTACTATTTGAACCATTCTTATCAGGCTCCTGGTAGCCGCTTCCTACAGTTCCAAATCCCTGCATAGGAAGTTCAAAACCTGTTGGCTCTGCCAGTCTGACCTCTTTGCCCTCGGCATTTTTCAGAGTATCTGTAACCGGGTTGAATGTAAGCTTGCCGGAGATTGCTATTGCAGTAACAATCTCAGGAGACGCCACAAAGGCATATGTGTTTGGATTTCCGTCAGTCCGTTTGGCAAAGTTTCTGTTAAAGGAGTGAATAACAGTGTTCACAGGGCTCTTTTCTGATCCTTTCCTGTCCCACTGACCAATGCAGGGACCGCAGGCATTAGCATATACTTCACCTCCGATCTGCTTGAAAAGATCAAGGTAACCATCCCTCTCGGTGATGAATCTTACCTGTTCAGACCCGGGAGTGATTTTGAACTCAGACCTGGCGGACAGTTTCAATTCAAGAGCATTTTTTGCAATGGATGCTGACCTTGAAATATCTTCATATGAAGAGTTTGTACATGAACCGATGAGTCCTACCTCAACATCGACAGGCCAACCGTTCTTTTCTGCTGCGGCTTTCATCTGTGAAATAGGTGTGGCAATATCAGGTGAGAATGGACCATTGATATATGGCTCAAGTTCATTGAGATTAATTTCTATAAACTGGTCATAAAATTTTGCAGGATCTGAAGAAATTTCGGGATCTGAAATAAGGTTGTCCTTAATCTTCCCAGCCAGATCAGCTATCTCTTTTCTGCCGGTTGCAACAAGGTATTTTTCCATATGGCCGTCATATGCAAAGATCGAGCATGTAGCTCCTATTTCAGCTCCCATATTGCATATAGTGGCTTTTCCGGTACATGAAATGGAAGCAGCCCCTTCACCGAAGTATTCTACGATGGAACCAGTTCCTCCATTTACTGTCAGCATACCGGCAACCTTCAGTATTATGTCTTTTGGAGATGCCCATCCATTGAGTTTTCCTGTAAGCTTTATACCAATCAGTTTTGGAAGTTTCAGTTCCCATGCCATACCTGTCATTACATCAACGGCATCTGCACCTCCAACACCAATGGCAACCATTCCCAGCCCTCCAGCATTTGGAGTATGCGAATCAGTTCCAATCATCATACCCCCCGGGAAAGCATAGTTTTCCAGTATTATCTGATGGATAATCCCCGATCCTGGTTTCCAGAATCCAATATCATATTTATTGCACACCGAACTCAGAAAGTTATAAACCTCCTTATTTGTATATATTGCAGATTTCAGATCCTCTGCAGCTCCTGATCTGGCCATTATGAGGTGATCACAATGTACTGAAGCCGGAACTGCGGTTTTATCTTTTCCTGCCATCATGAACTGCAAAAGTGCCATCTGTGCGGTGGCATCCTGCATGGCAACCCTGTCAGGAGCAAAATCGACATAATCAGTGCCCCTTTTAAATGAACCTGAATCTGCCTTGTTATAGAGGTGACTGTACAGGATTTTTTCACTCAGTGTCAAAGGACGGCCGAGTTTTTTCCTGGTTTCGGAAATACGATAAGGCATTTCATTGTAGAAAGCCCTTATCATTTCAAAATTAAAAATCATATAAATATTTTAATATATTCTATTTTCTAACCTGTCCATCCCCTTCAATGATCCATTTATAGGTGGTCAAAGCCTCCAGTGCCATTGGTCCTCTTGCATGAAGTTTCTGGGTTGATATGCCAATTTCAGCTCCGAGTCCGAATTCTGCCCCGTCAGTAAATGCAGTGGATGCGTTTGCATAAACAGAAGAGGCATCAACGAGCTTATAAAACAGCTGAATATGATTTTTGTTCCCTGAAATTATAGCTTCACTGTGTTTGGATCCGAATTCAGCTATATGCAGCAAAGCTTCATCTAATGTATCAACAGTCTTCACCGCCATTTTATAGGAAAGAAATTCCGTGCCAAACGATTCTTTTACAGCTCTCTCAAGAAGAGCGGAAGGATACTTCCCATCCAATGCAGAATAGGCTCTCTCGTCGGCATAAATAATCACATCTGATCCGGAGCAGAGACCAACAAGATAATCGATGTCATTAAGCCGATCCTTATGTATAATGAGACAATCAAGAGCATTGCATACACTGGGTCTTCTGACCTTGGCATTGTTGATAATAATACGCCCTATTTCCCTGTCGCCAGACTCATCGAAGTATGTATGACAAATTCCAGCACCAGTTTCTATAACCGGAATGGATGCATTTTCCCTTACAAAATCTATAAGGCTCCTGCTGCCGCGGGGGATAATAAGATCTACATATTCACGGGCATTTAATAACTGCGCAGTCTCATCACGACCTGCAGGCAAAAGACTGAGGATATTCTTATCGAGCCCATTTTCGTCAAGTACTGTTCTGATTATACTTACAATGGCGGTATTGGAATAGATTGCATCACTTCCTCCTTTCAGAATACATGCATTTCCTGATTTAAGGCATAATGAAAAAACGTCAAATGTAACATTGGGCCGGGCTTCATAGATCACTCCTATGACGCCAAAAGGAACTGAAATCCTTGAAATCTTCAGTCCATTGGGCCTTGTCTCTCCCGACAGAATACGGTTCAGCGGACTGGGAAGCCCTGCTACATTTCTTATGTCTGCCGCAATCCCCTCCAGCCTGCCAGCACTGAGCAGCAATCTGTCATATCTTGGATCGGAAGGATCCATCAGAGCCAGATCCTTTTTATTAGCCTCAATTATCAAATCCGAATTCAGGATAGTGGCTTCAGCAACTTTTAAGAGTATATCATTCACAGTGCCGGTTTCAACCACTGTCAATTTCCTGCCGGCGATTATAGCTTCTTTGAATATATTTGTGCAATCCATCTTCTGTCTCCCTGTCTCAAATTGTTTTCAGAAACTGATATTTCCTTTTATCTTATCATTAATTACAAGAAAATCATAGTGAATGAATGGTTTGTTTAGCTTTTCACCGATATGCTGTTCAGCTTTTTTCGAGTCCAGCTGGGCTTTCCCCAAACCGATAATATTTCCCTTTTTGTCAATAATCCTCACTATATCTCCTTTTTTAAAGAAGCCGTCTATTTTGGTTATTCCTATCATAAGTAAGCTGGTAGCCTTTTCGCCAAACAAAGCTTCCCTCGCACCGTCATTGATCACCACTGCACCTTTTGCAAAAGTATCGGAATGGGAAAGCCACTTTTTGACCCCTGTCTCTTTTTTCCTGTTTGCCACAAAACGGGTAAAAGGAACCTCTTTGCTCCTGACTATATCGGTAATAATAGAATTACGGGTACCATTTGCAATAAATACATCAATTCCCTGTGAGGCTATCTTTCGTGCGATACTGCATTTCGTAATCATCCCGCCTCTGCCGAAACCTGATTTCTCTGAAGAGATGTATTGGTCAAGATCCTCAGAATCTTCATCAATTATTTCAATGAGTTCATTCCCTTCTACACCGGGCATACCGGTATAAACACCGTCAACATTTGAGAGAATAAACAGAGAATTGCAATCCATCATTGAAGATATCAATCCAGACAATTCATCATTATCGGTGAACATCAACTCATTAATGGAGACTGCATCATTTTCATTAACGATTGGCAACACTTTGTTCTCGAGCATGGCTGAGATGCAGTTTTTCATGTTAAGGTAATGACGCCTGTCTCTGAAACTCTCTTTGGTTGCCAGCAGCTGACCTGCCTGTATCCCATATTTCCCGAAGAGAAACTGATAGCTTGACATTAGTTTCACCTGGCCTATTGCTGCCCAGATCTGTTTAGCTGCTACAATATTTGTTTTCCTGGAAGGGGTCAAGCCGCCTCTTCCTGCGGCCACCGCACCTGATGTGACAAGGATTACCTCTATCCCCTGTTTGTAAAGAATAGCAATATCCTCAACTATGCGAAGAATCCTTTCATCACTTAGCGATCCGTCATTCTGAGTAATCACGTTGCTCCCGATCTTTACGGTAATCCTGTCAAATTCCGGTTTGATGTTTTTCAATTTGTTACTATTATCGCTAATTATAATTCAATTTGTTGCAAATTTAATATAAAAAACGAATGGATTCCAGCTAAACTGAATATTTCAGAAAACACTCCCGAAGTAATGCTCATCCGTTTGTATCCTGCATTATCGATGAATTGCCTGTTGAAATATTGCTTCACAAGTTATTAAGCCGGCAATACTGAAATAAAAAAACTGACATTTATCATGGTTTTTTCTAATGTGCAGCTTTTAAGACACTTAAAAGAAAACTGGCTTGCTGGCGCGCATGAATCGTTATAACCCGAATTAATACATGGAATATTACAGGCACGGTATGCATCCTGATAGCAATCGGGACCGCGCCAGCAAGGCTTCACGGATATGCAATCGTACCAAATATCAAATACTGAAACTAGTAGCTATAATACTGTTTTGATCGGAATTACTTACTGATAGTTAGACTTTTAGAGAGCCTGTTATCCTCAGAGGATGATCCGATTTTTACATCGATTTTACCAGCTTCAAGGACAAACCCTTTTTTGTCTGAATCCCAATATGTCAGGTCTGATGCTTTAACAGGAATGGTTACCTTCACTGTTTCACCTTTTCTTATAAAAACACGTTTAAAGCCCTTCAATGATTTTAACGGACGACTTACTTTCGAATCGGGGAAGCTGACATAAAGCTGAGTCACCTCATCGCTGTCATATTTACCTGAATTTTTAAGGCTGAAAGTAAAATTCACCACCTCATCTTTTTTGATAACATTTTTATCTGTTTTAAGATCTGAATATATGAATGCGGTATAGGTGAGACCAAAACCAAACGGGAAGAGAGGTGCATTTGTGTCATACATATAAGTCCGGCCTTTTCTTATATCATAGTCGAGAATTGGAGGAAGCTGGTCTATTGATGTGATCCAGGTCTGAACCACTCTTCCGGCCGGACTAACTTTTCCAAGTATAACATCCGCCATGGCATTTCCTGTCTCCTGACCTGACTGCGTAACATGCAGGATAGCAGGCACATGCTCCTTTGACCAATTTATTGCAAACGGGAAACTGGATACCATTACCAGGACAGTTTTCGGATTTGCAGCCATTACAAGCTTCACCAGATCCTCCTGTTCAATTGATATTGCCTGTCTGTCAATATCCTCCCTGCCGTCGCTCGGAACGTGATTCTGGCCCCAGCCCAGCCCATAGCTTAAGGGATGATTACCGATACATACAATTGCAACATCACATTCTCTTGCAGCTATAACTGCTGAATCAGCTTTATTTCCGGAAGCAAATCTTATCTGAACATCACTGCCAAGAGCATTCCTGAGGCCTGCTAATATACTCACCTGATATGGAGGGGTTCCCGAATACCAGTCTGAGACAACCATATTTGCGGATGGACCAATTACGGCCACCGATTTTAGTTTGTCCCTGTCAAGAGGCAGAAGAGTATTTTCATTTTTCAGAAGGACAATTGACTTTTCCGTTGCTTTTCTGGCCAGCTCTTTAGCTTCAGTTCTGGTCCATGGTGCAATGGTATCACTGATCCCTATCAATGAATATGGATTCACGGTGGAATTATCCAGCAGTCCCAGCTTTAGCAGAATCCTGAAATTGCCGTAGATGGCCTCCTCAATCTCTTTTTCTGTGACAAGCCCTTTATCAAGAGCCTCAACTACAGACGAACGGTAGTCATCAAGAAACATTGTAATACCTGCTTTTATGCACCCGGCCGCAGCTTCACCGAGGGAAGGATAATAGGCATGGGTATTTATCAGCTGCTTAAAGGCGCCTCCGTCAGTGGAAATGATTCCTCTCAGGCCCCAATCCTTCATTGTTACGTTCCTCAGTACCGGATGAACCGTGCAAGGGATTCCATTGTATTTGTTATAGGCGGTCATGAAGGCTTGAGAACCTCCTTCTGTGACCCCTTTGTAAAATGCATAGGAATAGTATTCACGGAATAATCTTTCATCAAAATCCGAACTGTTGTAAGAACGGTTATTTTCATTGCTGTTAGCCAGGAAATGTTTCATTAATGAGGCGGTTTTCCAAAAGGAAGGATCATTTCCCTGAAGCCCTTTAACAAAAGCAGCCACAAGAGTGCCGTTCAGGAATGGATCTTCACCATAACACTCCTCTGTCCTTCCCCATCTTATGTCGCGTCCCATATCAGCGTTAGGCGCAAAAACTATCAGTCCTGAGATCCCGAAATTACTGTTCTGTGCCAGATAGCGGGCCTCTGTTGCTTCCCAGTCTGCAACCTTCTGAATCAGGTCAGGATCCCACATTTCAGCCAGTCCTATAGCCTGTGGAAAAGTAGTGGTCACAGAAGCTTTGGGACCCTTAACAGCCCAGTTGGCCGGACCGCTATATGCCAGTCCGTGCAAACCTTCAACAACCCGTGTCCCTTTGATTCCAAGCCGTGGTACTGCAATCCATGGTGAAAGGCAATTAACTTTTTCATCCCTGTTTAGCAATGAAATAAGGTTTCTGATCCGTCCATCCTCTCCAAGCTTTGTATTCTGGAAAGGATATGTCTGTGAGAAAACAAAATGATGAATAAGGATTAAATTTAAGATCAGGATAAGTTTTTTCATATATTCTTTTTTTTAAGTCAGAAAAACGCAATCTGAAATCACAAATGGCACTAAAAAATATAAGCCATACCTGCATTCCATCTGAATCCCGGGTTTGGCTCAATGTTACTTTTTATGGTCTGGGTAGCCTGGATGAAAAGCGACAAAGGGATATTCCTGACTGATAAAGCCACCCTAGGAGTAACAAACAAACCATCATTTTTACCAGTATAGGCAACATAAAACATCTGTAGACTGGCCGCAAATAAAACAGACCGGCCAATCTCAATATCATTCCTTTCATATATGGAATTAAAGAAATTCCCTCTTATTGTTCCCTGATCCTGACCATTGTCACTCCAGTACATGAGTGAGAGAATGCTCTTCGGTGAAAATTTTATAATCCCGGCAACCTCAAATGCTATATACTGCTCTCCCTTGAGTATTTTGTATTCGCCTGTATTATATTCGCTGAAAAACATGCTGAAATCCACCCCTGTCCTTAATTCAAATTTTGGCTTATAAATCAGCCTGTAATGGAGCCAGTTATCAATAATCCAGGGCTTCATATTTAAAGAAAAAGCAATCTGGGGGTCAAAGCTGAATCGTCTTTTCTGAAGTGTAAAAGCTGCGATAAGGGCAGGTTTGCCAAGTGAAAAAGAGGGTATCGGAGCCATCCCATTGCTGTTCAGACTCACATTCCCATTGAATACAAATTTTGCTCTTGTACTATCCGGCTTTTCGTTTGAATAACTGAGTTTAAAAATGAATATGAACAGTAAACAAAAAAATAATCTCATATAAATATAGTTTTCAGGTGTAGAATGACGGCTCAAAGAAAGTGCTTTTTGATTAAATAAAAATGAAAATATTCAGTGGATTCCCGAATTCATCTCTGCGACTCTCTCATCAAAACAGCAGCATCAAATTCTTTTGCAAGGCCGGGATCAAAGGCAGCAAGTTTTCTCCATTCATCAGAACCGTATACTCCGGCTCTTGTATAATCAAAAGGAATAAATTTTATCTTTTTTACTACAGCTTGATCTTTCAGGCGAAAATCAAAAGCTTCCGCATTTACAAAGAGAGGATCAGCAATTAATGAATGTTTATCCTTGCCTGAATTCTGCCACTCCGGGAACGATTTATCTGCAAACATGATCTGCTTCGACCTCTTATCCCAATAGCAGTTATAATCGGCAAGCAAGTTAAACTTATGCCAGTTACTGCTTAGCAATGATCCCCTGTCAAAGTAAATTATATTGTTTGTAAAACTGATGGACCTGTGCTGTTCCACCCTGGTTGCCTGCAGCTGAGATCTGATATTCAGGGCAAAGATGTTGTTTCTGATAATGTTTTCTTTACCATAATGCTGATGAAATCCCGAACTTTTACAGGCATACACCAGATTGTTCTCTTCTCTGATACCGAAAGATCCCTCATCTGTGTAGAGTCCCCATCCACCATAATCAAAAGAATAGACATGATGAATTACATTATTTGATACAGTAGTACCTTCGGATGCTCCAAGGGTGTATACGCCACCCATATCGCAGAGCTCACCCCAGCCAAGGTGGTGGATATGATTGAACTCAATCATGTTTCTTTTTGAAGGACTGGGAGTATATCCCCAAACCCATCCGGCCGAGATACCTGAATATCGCAGGTTTGATATCTCGTTATGAGTAAGTTTATTATCACTGGCGTTAAAAATAATTATACCAACAGCTGACGGAAAAACATTGCCTCCATCAGTAATTATGGAATTATCTATGGTAATATTATTTGTTATTTCACTTATATCGGGACGAATAACAGTCTCTCCTATTTTAACCCCTCCCGCACCAAGATCATGCAGATATGAGTGTTTTATACTACAATTGCTGTTTGCTCTCCTGAACCAGAAGGCATAAGTCCCTGTATGGGCCACCTCACAATTCAGGAATGAAACATTATGAGCATAATCTAAAGTTACTGAGGCGGCAATTGGAGAAGCTGCCTGCATAGCTTCATTGCCATGTGATGGAAGCTGGTAGCCGGCATACTCAAAGCAAAGGTTCTCAAAACTGATATTTCCGGCTCTCCTGCCTGACACTGAGTCACCCTGTATAACAATAAATTCTTTGAGTACAGGTGCAAAAAATGAAGTCGTTTCAATTGATTCACCTTCTATTGGAATATAAAAAAGGTAGCCTGATCTGTCGAGAAACCATTCGCCGGGAGAATCAAGAGCTGATCTTAAATTATCAATATAATACCGGCTCTGGCCGTCAATTGAATTCCATGGTTGCATTCCGATACCCATTGTATGAATAGAAGCTGTCGAATCATTAAAGCCTGCAATGTGTTTCATGGTATTGTCCCATTTGTGATAAAATGTAACAACAGCATCATTATAATCTTCCGGGGAAAAGCTTCTGAGACAGGCAGCTCCGTCCGCGTTGAGCTGAAATTCCTGCACCGCAAGCTGAGGTAATAAGCCGTTGCCTTTAACAAGTATTGATTCTGAGGCATTCTTAACGGTATAAAATCCTTTATTTGGTGTTCTGGCCCTTACTGCACGCCTGCCATTAACATAAAGCTGATCAAAATAGGAGTTATACCAGGCAACCTGCGGCACAAAAATCTTCCATAACTCTTCAGTAACTTTTTCAATACCGGTAAGTTGCACTCCTCCTCTAAACACAACTCTTGTACCATCCATTGCTCTGATTTTCAGAGGTGAATCAGGAGTTCCGCTGTCGTCTGCTGTAAGCTGTAAAGGCTGAAACATGAAATATTCGCCAGCAAGCGGTATTATTTCTACAGGCTGGCTAACATTATTACTCTTCCTGTAATCCCTGACCCTGTCACGGGCGGCTGTAAGCGTGGCAAGTGGCTTATCCGGCGAACCCGGATTACTGTCATTTCCTTCCGGAGATAGATAAAACTTCTGCCCAAATGATGGTTCCAGGCAAGTAAATGCCATGATAAATAACAGTGAGATAGTTGGCTTCATTTCTGATTGATGTATTTGAGTTCATGTATCCAGGTTAATAAACTGTTTTCAGAGCCACCAATTTCGCTACATAATTCAACAAAGCAAAACGGTTGACCCGGTTATATAGTCAATAAAAATCACTCAGATCCAGAATATTGAAGAAAAAGAGGAACATTAATTCACTTACGGTTATTCTGATTTATTCAATAATGAATGATGAAGAATGAACAATATCCCAACAATACAAAAAGGGATCATTACTATCAGTGAAGCCGGATTGCCGGAAAACGCCCTGAAAAAAAAGCTTCCGGCAATGGCAGCAACAATAAAAAGGACTCCTCCTGTAACTTCCCACTTCCAGGCAACAAAAAGAATTGCTGTCAGAATGAAGGCAGGAATGTTATGCATCAGAAATCCAAGCAGTTGCCTGCCCACTGGTTCATTTCCACCGAAAACATCCAAAGAAAACATAATCATAAACAGAATTGCGAGAATAGTTAAAATCCTTGGGATCCAGTAAAGTAGCTTCTCTTTCATAATCAAACAATTTAGAAATAATTAATTAAAAATAATCAGTATTTGCGATCATTCAAATAATTAATGCAAATACCTGCAGAAAAACAACAGGACGACAAAACATTGAATGAAATACTCTTGATACTTAGAGCTTATTCTGATAAATTTACCTGATTAATAAATTTTTAATTTGATGAAAACAACCATTTTTCTGTTACTGGTAATTCTCCTGACACAGTCAGGATATACTCCCTCTCTTTCCCAGCCGGATATGAAAGGGAAACAGGTTTCTGTTGTATGGCAAAACGTAAAGCCGTCAGGTTACATTGAGGTCTTTAACGGAAAACTGGATAAGATAACGATCAGTGAGGGCAAAGGGAAGATCAGCAATGACCATTTTATGTTCAGATCGGATGGTCTTAGCAGGATAAATCTGACTTTCAGTGATGCCAGACTGAATACCGGAAGCGGGACAACAGTGGTTTCCGTACATTCCGGAGATAATTCCTTTTCATTCTTCCTTAGAGATGTAACAGCTGATTTTCCCATCTATATTCCTGACTATAATGTTATAGTCTGCCTCACTGAGGATAAAAGAACATACACTGAGATAGAGAATGAGGTAAAAGGACGCCGGCTCCTGACAAATCTTCAGAAAATCGAAGCTGAACCGGAAGAGTCATTTGATTCGGCATCGGTTCATACAAAGAACCTGGTCTGCCCTACATGGCTGGGCATAAGCCGCGACATCAGGATATTTGAGATCACTACACCACAGGATATGGACATGATAGTTCCAAGAATGGCCTCTTCACCGGTAACCCTACCGGAAACCAATAACACCAATGTAACATATGGTTATATGACCGGACGCGGACAGGGAGTTGAAAACAACAGGGTAAGGAGACTTGAAGAAGGAGTTTTGCCAATATTGAACACTATTCAGATGGATGGTGATATCGAATATTTATCCACAACATTTGTGACACTTGAGAAATCAGCACTACTTAGCAGTACTCCTCTTGGCACACATTATCTTGTGGCTGACAATAGCAGCTATGGACATATGTTCACTCCTTCGCAGGCTGATTCACTGAAGAAATACATAAAAGAAGATTCAATAAAGAATGAGGAGACAGTGCTCTATTTCAGGGCAATTGCCAGAAACAGTGCGTCTGTACCAAGATATGCCTGGTTCAGGACATTGCGTCCCGGCTCAGGGTGGTGGGAAAAACTAAAATACAGCTACGATGACAAATCAGGATTATCATTTTATTCACCCGACAGGGTTTTTGGAATCTCATTGCTTAATGGCCAGCCGTTGCCTGATGAGGAGATTGCCGTTCTTCTCCAGCCAGGGGAAGAGGCTGTTTTTGAATTCAGGATCCCTCATAATCCAATTTCAGGTGACAGGGCTCTGAAACTGGCCGCCCTCTCTTTTGACAATAAACTTGCTGAGTGTAAAAAATTCTGGAAAGACAAACTTCAGAACGCTGCCTCTGTGAAGGTGCCCGAAACGAGAATAGAAGAGATGATCAGGGCCGGATTACTTCACCTTGATCTCATAACATATGGTAAGGATCCTGACGGGACACTCGCTCCCTCTGTGGGGGTATACTCTCCGATCGGAACGGAAAGTTCTCCCATCATGCAGTTTTATATGTCAATGGGATGGAATGATGTTGCAAAACGGTCGTTGGATTATTTTCTCGATAAACAGCATGAGGATGGTATGATCCAGAATTTCGGAGGGTATATGGTTGAAACAGGGGCAGCACTCTGGAGTATGGGAGAGTATTTCAGATATTCAAGAGATACAGCCTGGGTAAGGCAGGTAGAACCTAAACTGCTCAAAGCTTGTGAGTTTCTTTTTCAGTGGCGTGAAAAAAACAAAAAGCAGGAGCTTCTGGGCAAAGGATATGGAATGATTGATGGCAAAGTGGCAGATCCGGAAGATCAGTTTCACCAGTTTAGCCTGAATGGATATGCATATATTGGTATCAGTCGTGTTGCGGAAATGCTGGCTGGCACTGACCCGGCAGCCTCAGCTCGCATAAGAAGGGAAGCAGATGCCTGGAAAAAGGATATCAGAACATCATTCCTTAACTCCATGGCAGGCTCTCCGGTTGTACCTCTCGGGAATGGAACCTGGTGTCCGACTGTACCCCCATGGACCGAAGCTAAAGCCATGAGACTCATGTATCTTAACCCTGAGACATTCATGTCGCACGGTACATTCACAGTTTCAGATGCAATGCTTGGTCCTCTTTACCTTGTTTTTTGCGAAGTTCTGGATCCTGAAGAAAAAGCTTCCGGAATATTGCTTGACTACCATAGTGATCTGTTTTACCAGCGTAATTCTGCTTTCAGTCAGCCATACTACAGCCGTCATAACTGGGTTCAGATCAGGCTTGGAATGGTAAAGCCTTTCCTTAAGACATATTACAACACCTTTTCAGCACTGGCCGACAGGGAGACATATACATTCTGGGAGCACCTTTATAAGGTAAGCGTGCATAAAACGCATGAGGAAGCATGGTTCCTGATGGAAACAAGATGGATGCTCTATCTGGAAAACGAACAATCACTGGCACTCCTCCCAGGTGTTCCAAGGAAGTGGCTTGAAAACGGAAAGAGAATAGAGGTAAAAAATGCAGCAAGCTATTTCGGACCCATCTCCTTTACTGTTGTTTCCAATACTGACCACAATAATATTATTGCTACAGTTGAATGCAATAGTGATCGTAAACCCACAGAGATTAAATTCAGAATTCCTCATCCGGAAGGTAAGATTCCTTCCAGTGTTACAGGAGGGATATATGATAAGGCAACCGAAACGGTAACAATAAAACCATTTTCAGGGAAAGCCGATCTGAGACTGGAATATTGATGCAAATTTTATCAGGTAGTCATTAGGTAGTCATTAGGTAGTCATTAGGTAGTCATTAAGTGGTCATTAAGTGGTCATTAATTGTCATTAATTGTAAATCGATATACATTACATATTAACAATGAATGACGGCCGACTTTGTACACCGTAGCCTTCATTGACAACCATAGCTTTAGCGAAGCTTGTGGCGAAGGTGTAAGGCCAAATGACTATGAATGACGGCCGAAGGCCAAATGACTATGAATGACAGCGAAGCGAATGACAGCAAAGTGAATGATATATAGCGAACTCAAATAGTACCTTACCACCTCATCAGATTTTTAAGAAATGGTATCAGTTCCTCCGCCATTCTTTTATGTTCCTCAACATTTGGATGCCAGTCGCTGCCATTAGGCTCAAAGGTGGTAAATTCAAAATAGCTTATCGCCGTATCGGTTATTGTTGAATGATCAACAACAGAATGTATATATGAACGCCATTTTTCCCATTCATCGCCAGGATTACTTGGCCCGGCAACACAGACAATCCTGGCTGAATTATAGTTTCCGGATCCTCCTGAGGAAATCGATATAGGTATTTACGAATAGAACTGAATCCAGTGCAGCCGAGAGATCATTCCCTCCCAGATCTATCACAACGACATCCGGCTGGTATCTTGTAAAATCCCAGGAGGAGGTGCCATTAATAATAACCTGGTTGTACAATTTTGGCATAGTAAAGGTTGTATCACCACCATAACCCTGCCACATACCAATTCCCGAACGGCAAACCGTAAGATACTCAGCATTAAGGCCACGTGAAGTCAGAGAGCCATACGTAAGCCAGTTATTCTCTGTCTCATATCTGAAGTGCTCTTCCCTGCTCTTTCCTTCGTTGCCATAACCGCAGGTATATGAATCTCCAATGAATTCAATAATTCTTGTTTTTCCTGCAGGCTTATACAACCTTTTTCCCTTATCGACATTGAATCCCTTAAATGTCGTATTGCCAGCATGCCATTCTGTTCTGCGTGATATCTCAAGGGTATGTTTTCTGTTATCCAGATTAGCTGCCAGCAGGTAGATTCCATCAGGCTTATTGGTAGTAAGTACGGACAGGCTGTCATCAATAATCACATTGAACATATTCCTGAGGCTGTCATCTTTCAGTATTACTTCAACTGATGTACCACTGAAAACAGTCCTTATGAGACATCCTGAATACATGAATACCGGACTGGACTTATCAGTCAGATCAAATCTGCCTGTAAGGGTAATGTTCCTGTTATCTGCAGGTATAAATTTTACAACTCCTGCTTTATTGCAGGCAGTAAACAACAATATTAAAAGTAAGAATTTACAAGAATTTTTCATTTCAGAATGTCATATTATTTATGCAGTTAAGATCTACTAAACGCTTTTCATCTTATGGAATTGCAGGGTCTTGCTCAGGGATTGTCCTGCTATGGTAGAGTAATTTTATTGTAATGTATTGTTATTGCATGGTCACATCATAACAGGGTTATATCATGACAGGGTCATACCATGGCAGGGTCGTTCTTTGGTAGGGTCATGCCATGGCATGACCCTACATTGTCCATGAAAAAATTGTAGGGACACGCCATGGCGTGTCCCTCTTCTGAAATCCCCTGAAATTCCATAACATGTCCCTCTTGAAATTCCATAACATGTCCCAATTTAATTTTCATAACATGTTTCAATTGAATTTTCATAACATGTCCCAATTGAATTTTCATAACTTGTCTCTACAGATACGCCATGGCGTGTCCCTACGTCAAAAAACTAAAGACCAATTTTTATCAGCTCCCCAATGATACGTGCATTTGCATCTTTCTCATTTTCTGCCAGAGTTACAGAGCTGTTTTTTTCAAAAGCAGCTTTGCTCCAAATTATGAGTTTATAATCAGGGAAATAACTGATTTGTCTTTCAATAAATTTGTTTGCTTCATCTTTTCGGTTCAATGCTTCATAAGCCCATGCAGTGACAAGGGTATTGGCAGGGAGGAAATTTCTGACTGTATTCTCAACCTTTGGCTCGAACTTAACTATTTTTTTCAGGATGGCATCAGCTTCGCTGGGTTTTTTCATTTTCTGAAAACAAACATATGTCATCCAGTCTTCAAGACGGTAATCGATATCCTCCTCGTATGGTTTTCCCACTCCAAGGTTTTCCGGCCACTGTCGTGCCCCTGCGATAAACTTCAGAGCTTCCCTGTAGTTTTTCTTCCCGATCATCTGCGCAGCCTGCATTAGTTTTGCTTCGCGGTAAAGTTCATGTCCTTCGGTTGCACCTTCAGTGGGGATAATATTGATTTTTGTGAGGAGGGCATCTGTCTCCCTGTATCTTTTGTTCAGAAGCAGTGATTTTGCATAGAGTGATCCTATCACAAAATTATCAGGGTGCAGTTTGTAAAACGCTTCTGTTATTGTCAGAGCTTTATCATACTGCTGATGATTGATATAGTAGTTTGCCAGCCTGAGCTGATATCTCGACTGATTGTCAACTGAAACAGCTTTCCTGAGATCGGCTTCACACTGTGATTCATTTTTCCCTGCGAGTATATCTGCACGACTGACATAAAAAGGTGCAAAATCCGGAGTATCCCCGCATGACATCAGAAGGCTTACCGATTCATCAATCCTGTTCCTGTCCTTATAGATCAGGGCAAGAGAATATCTAAGCAGCCAGTCCTGCTGTCCGGGGAGCAGTTGTTCCAGCACTGCTCCTGTCTCTGATCTGAATGGAAATGAGAAGGCAGGGTTGATTTCTGAACAGTCCACTTTTTTATGCTGCAGAAAACTCAGCCAGAAGATTGTTTCAGCATTCTTTGGTGACAATGAGAATACTTTTTCGGCTTCAGCCGGGCATCCTGAATTATAATACCATATTGCAAGCTCAGCGAATGTTTCCTGGGGAAGCTCATTGCGGATAAGTGAAACAAAAAGTTTCTGGCTCTCCTCATCGGATTTCATCATATATCTTTCAAACCTGGAAAAATGGTTCAAAGGATCGAATGAAAGAATAGTCGTCAATGTCTCGGACTCGTTTGAAACATCCTTCATATACCGGTAAATAACTGCCTGCAGCTGAAGAGCTTCAATATTGTACCTGTTATAGTCAACAGCCCTGCCGGCAAAACCAAGCGCCTTTTCATAATTCTTCTCCTTCAGGTAAATCCTTGATAATTCAGTATATGCCGCGCTGCGGTATTCAGTTGATAGAGTAGCAAGACTGAAACCATCTTTTGCATCTGTAATATTCCCCACCCTGGCATTTACAAGTCCATAATAGTAGTTGGCAGCACCGTCGTGTGTATCAATGCTGAGTCCTCTTGTAGCCATTTCCAAAGCCTGGGGATAAAGCATGTTCCGGTAAAGCAATTCAGTCATTTTTATTATTGCAGGCAGGTAGTTATGGTCCCTGGCGAGTGAGGCTTTCAGCTTCACTTCAGCCTCAGGATACATTTTCTGATCCATGGCTTCCTTGCCAAGAATATACAGGCCATATGCCGTATTCCAGTCAACATCCTTCGGGGCATCAACTGGTCTGCTTAAAGCTCCTGCCTTGGGATCAGAATGGTATATCAGCTTGTTACCTCCAAGAGTGACTGTAAGGTTCTCGCTGTTCCCGTTGAATTTAAGAGAGTCACCAAAAGTTTTCAATGGATTAAGTTTCAGCTTTTTGCTATAAATAATCTTACTGCCTTCACTGACCTCAAGCTGGTCGTCAATAGCCTGAATAGGAGAAAAATAGAGTTTCAGCATTCCGCTTTCAGCTTTAACATTCAGAGCGCCGTATTCATTTGCCTCTACATATCCTTTAGTACGAAGGACCGGATAAAAATACTCTGTCCAGATATCTGTCGCATACGGAGCAAAATTGAGGTGTTTAAACGGTGTGTAGGTAGCAGTTGAGCCATTCTGGTTGAACAGTCTTCCAGACTGCATTTCAACATACTGTCCATCGGTATCTGTGAGCAATTTCACCCAAATCATCCCCTGCCCTGAGAGACCCCAGATCCAGATCTTCTTGCCGGCTTTATCATCATATGTTCCGTACCGTACCATACCGAATTCATCATCATGCCAGTAACCACCGGAGAAATTGCTAAGCTTTCCAAAGACATGATATGACTTATAACCTCCAAAATTATTTGATTCATAAAATGAAATATTCTTGCCGTTACTCTTATTAACCGGCCAGTCGGCGTGTTCTCCCTCATGACCTATATATTTTGTGCCCGGGAAGATAAACTCCAGGTTACCGTCAGCCTTGTAGCCGCCATTCAGCCAGTGATAATATGGTTGTGCTATCGGAGTTGAATTATACCAGAATGTACGGGTTGTAAAATATGCCTTATCCTTTGGTAGCCTGATCTCCAGTCTCCAGTTACTCCTAGTCAGCAGATCGAGAACCCCTACAATACAGCTGACACTTCCATCTGAATTATTCTGAATGACGTAATCCACGGGGGTGGCACAGTTAGGAGTATGCCCGATAATCCCGTAATTAAGCTCCAGACCACCGCTGGTATATGGCCCGCGCATACCAATATCCCTGAACTTTACAGCATGGTTAAAGTAAATAAATGGCATATTGGTAGATTTCTCTATGGCGGTCCAGATTTTGCCTCCTATCTCAGGCAATATCATTACCTTAATATAATCATTCTCCAGCTCAACTACCTTCCAGGATTGCTGAACAGGTTTATCAGTGTAACCTTCATACCTGAAATAGGGATAAAGGGAAGAGAGAACAGGAATCGGACTCGGATCGGAATAAGGATAGGTTGGGAAGACCTTTTGATATTCCTTTACTGTTGTTGTCTGAGCCTGAGTCAGACCTGTAATACTAAAACTGAGAAAAAGGCAACTGAGAATGAATTGCCGGCATTTGGAGTAAATAGTAACCATAATGTTAAATTTTAAGGGAATTGTAACAATGTCCATTCTATTACGAAGAAAACGAAATTATATTTAATTTTAACCCTGCTTCAATTATAAATTTTTCACCAATGAGAAATTCCCGGTTATTAATTATATCATCAGCAATAGTTATCTTATTTGTGGCATGCGCCAGGAAAAAACCACCCGTGCCGGTCTCTACGGAAGCCGGTAAAGAGTATACTCAATTAAAAAAGGAATTGCTTCATGGCTGGAATACCTGGAATACATATAGTTTTCTGTCTCATGTTTTTCTGCCAGAGGGACTGGCCGTTAATTTTTATCTGCAGGATAAGAAAAATAAAGAACTGCTAAAAAATACTTTTGTATGGGGAGGAGATAAAGAGAGGGAAGTTGTACTGCCGGGGCCACATGCTATAGATGGTTCATACACAGAATTATCTATTTCGTGGAGAGGAAATGCCGTCGTTGTAAAAACAGCTTCGACAGGAGATGATCTGGTGGCTGCAATTATCCCTTCTGACACCTCAGAAAACAGTGGAAATATGATCATTCATCCAACAATGCTCTGGAACAGACCAGGTGAAATAGTCCGAGAAGGAGATCTGCTTTCAGCGAAGCTTGGCGAAAAGGTTATTCCTGTATACGCTGTTTCAGAAGCAGGCAGAATTGGGATAAACGACACAAGCTATTTTAATATCAGCCTCAAAAAACCTATATATCTGTCGACTGGCAAACAACTCACTGTGGCTCAGATCAGCAAAATCCTCTCTGACAATTGCGACTCGCTTGAAAAGAAAAAAGAAAAATTCGGAACATCAAGGGAGGCCTTTGATGCCATGCAGACCATCCTGGCGTGGAATGTGATTTATGATCCTGAAAATGACAGGATGGTAACTCCTGTATCACGTCTGTGGAATACAGGTTGGGGCGGATATGTTCTTTTTTGCTGGGACAATTATTTTGCCTCTTACATGTATTCTGTTGTCAGTCGTCAGCATGCCTTTGCAAATGCAATTGAAATCACAAATGAGATAACTAAAAAGGGCTTCGTTCCCAATTTTGCTGCTGCCGGCAACATAAAGAGCCGTGACCGTTCACAACCTCCGGTTGGTTCAATGATGGTTAAGGAAATTTACCGGGCATATCCTGAAAAATGGTTTCTGACAGAATTGTTTGATAAGCTCCTTGTATGGAACAGATGGTGGCCGGAACATCGTGATGATCATGGGCTTCTTTGCTGGGGAAGTGATCCTTACACAATGGTGCCAAATCAGAAAACCTCTTATGAAATGAATAATATGCAGGCTGCCAAATTTGAATCCGGACTTGATAATTCTCCAATGTATGATGGTGTCGAATTTGATACAATCACTCATATGATGAAGCTGGCTGATGTGGGTCTCACCTCATTGTATATTGCCGACTGTAAGGCTCTGAGTGACATCGCCCTTGAACTCGGAAAGAAAGAGATTGCCGCGGAGCTGTCCGAACGTGCAGAAAAGTACTCCGCATCCCTGCAGAAGCTCTGGAACAATGATGATGGGATCTTCCTGAATCAGAATACCGGGAACGGACAAATCAGTCACCGAATCTCACCAACAAATTTTTATCCGCTTATTGCTCATGCTGCTTCCCAGTCTCAGGCAGAAGCCATGTGCAGTAAAAATTTCTACAACCACGATAAATTCTGGGGTGAATGGATAATGCCATCCATTATGCGCAGTGATTCAGGATACAAGGATAATGAGTACTGGCGAGGCAGGATCTGGGCGCCGATGAATTTCCTGGTATATCTTGGCATGAACAATTATGACCTCCCTTCTGAAAAGAAAGATCTGTCAGATAAAAGCATGAATTTATTAATGAACGAATGGCTCACCAAGCATCATGTGCATGAAAATTATAATTCAGAAACCGGGGAAGGAGATGATAATCAGAGCAGTAATGCCTATTACCACTGGGGAGCGCTGCTGGGTATGATTAATATGATACAGAATAACCAGGTACCAAAACCATTGACACCATTAAGCAAAGGCAAGTAATCTGAGGAAGAATTATTGCAGATTTCTTATTCTAAAGTTTCAATCCGGCATTTTTAAGAACTTCATCAACTGAAACCGGAGCTCCTCCCCTTCTCCTGCTCTCGTCTGCAGCCTCCATAAAACCATATATTTCAAGAGTCTCAGAAGGATCTACAGGGGGTATGCCTGTCCTGAAAAATTCACCGACTTTAACCAGCATTGCCTGATATCCTTCAAAGGGTCCGAGATTAATATTCCCCTCTGTTCCGAATGCTATACCGCCATAGTCATGAGTGCCTGTTCTCGTTCCTCTGAACGTACCGAGCCTGCCATCCTTCCATTTCCCGACAACATAATCAGTGTCATCTGTATGGAACCGTGTGACAGTATCGCAACCCTTCCCCATAACCGTATACAGGATCTCCACTCCATGAATCCCATACCAGAAGAGATCAGGATGACTCGGCTCGAGAGCTGCCGGGCTGAATGTATCGGCGCCAATTACAAGGCCAATTTTATTTTCGTTGCGTACTGACTGCGCATTTTTCAGGTAACGCAGTGATGAAGCTGAGAAAACAGCGGTATTTTTGGCTTTTGCCTCCTTATATATTGTTACAGCCTCTGACATTGAAGCGGTAATTGGTTTATCAATATATACTGGTTTGCCGGATTTCATTACCTCTCTGGCCTGCTCCAGGTGTAATCGTCCGTCATTCGTAACCAGAAGAACAGCATCAACTTTTCTGAGAAGTGCTTTGATCGAATCGACGATTTCTATTCCCATGGCCTGAATCTGTTTGGTATACCCGGGAATTGTCTCAAAGCTTGCCTTAATCTCTTTGCTTCCATAGGGATATGCAGCCACTACTTTAAATCCCGGCAATCCCGGCTCCGTGCCGCCTCCATTAAAAAACTCCGCGAATGCCGGAGCATGTGAAGTATCAAGGCCGATAATTCCAATTCTGATAACATCATCTAAGGCTGTTGAAAAGAGATTCATGGGAATTGAGTTCAATCCCAGAACAGCACCTGCCATAGCGCTGTTTCTGATAAATTTCCTTCTGTTTGTTTTCATGAACTAATCTTTAAAATTAATTATTAGTAATTCAACTAATAGAAATATGAAGTTACTCAAAAGAAGAATCTAAACACGGTCCATATAGCATTGTATTTCTTCACGATTCACAAAACAGTTTATTTTTTAGAAGTCTGAGGCTGTTGAAAAAATCCTGTTTAACCGCAAAGGACGCTAAGTATTCGCAAAGGACACAAAGTAAAAGTATTGATAATTAATGCTTTGCGATCTTTGCGTAAACCCTTTGCGACCTTAGCGGTTAATGGATTTCAGTTGTAAAGTCACAACTTTCTTTTTACTTCTTCAATTTAAGAATTTCATTTGCCAGTCTCTCCCGTGTTGATTCAATAACGACGTGGTCTTCTGAGGTAGCCCACCAGTTGGGTGCCACTTCAGCTACTATCTTTTTAACAGCATCTTTACCTGCAAGCTTTTCAAGAATTGCAAAATACTCCCAGTCCTCCATTGAATCGCGAAGGTTTTTCAGCCGGATACAGGATATTGGTCCATCGATTCCACATGGGACACCCGGATACATGAGGTGTCCGCCGCCGTTAAACTGGGACTCTGACTCGGTAAAAGCCGGAAGCATCCATGGATCCATGAGCCCTGTTTTGGAATCAGCGATCTGAACTGAAGACCAGTACAAAAGCCCGTTTATGTTGTAATGCCAGTTCAGCCAGGCAGGAACGCGGTATGAAGTCAGTTTTGCGTCGATATGCCAGTATGGGGAATCATAATCCTTAACCTTATCGTAATCAGGATGGTACTCCGGAGCTCTCTGTGAAAGCGCAGTATATGACCATACCTCATCGCCGTGCTTCAGTTTGGAATTAATGGAAGCTGAATCGATGAAAGCGAACAGGGGACACCATATATCTACTGCCGGATCGATATCCGGCCAGGAGGGATCCTGTTTATAAGTCTGTTCAACCACCAGGCATCGGATCGCGGGATCTGCCTCATGAGCGAGAGCTCCAAGATCTAGTACTGTCTGATAATTCTCAGCCAGGTTTGGTTCATCAAGCATATAAAGATAGGCCCGCTTTTCCCAACCGTTTTCCTTAAGATAGCTGTAGAACTGTCTGTAATAAGTAATAGCCTTCTGTCGGTTGGACGTTGTCATTTCACTGAATGGAGCCGTTGGAATCTGGAAATCAGTTACATTAAGTTCCTCGATGAATTTTTTAAGCAGCTGATGCCGTTCCGGTATAATCTTGATTGAACCATCAGGATTTGTCGTTGGCAAAAAGCTTTTCGGAATAGGAGGATTAATCCGGTGGTCAGCCATCATTTTGCAATAATTAAGCTCAATACTGAGCGCTCTCCCGCTTTCAGGCACGGCCCCGAAAAGACCCGGGATTAACCATTCAACAGTACCGAAATGGTTTTTGTGAGTTGGCCCGTCAGGCAGTTCAAAATCCCATACAGTCAAAGAAACAGGTACTGAAAGACTCATTGTTTTAACTGTGTCGATCTTACTTCCAAATTGCTCGGGCACATTACCAAGCATAACGGTGAAAACGCCTCTGTATTCTCCGGCAGCGGTGCCAGCAGGAATAAATACATCGACCCAGATAGGCTGATTCTGGCCTTTCCAAACATCAAACGGGACGGCATACATTTCAAATCCGCTTTTTATGAAAGGTTCTCCCCATTTTTTGCGATAAGCATTAAATGGCTCAACCGGCTTTCCGGTCAGGGGATTAATAAATGGGACAAGAGGATCGGGAAATAAGCCCGGAGGCAGTTGGGCACGCGGTGAGGAGCGTCTTACTCTTACATATTCCTCCCGATACATGGAAACATTTTCTCTGGCAATAACTCCATCATCTCCTTTCAGATCAGTGATCTCTGCCCCGGTTACCCTTATATTCTTTTGAACCGCCCCCACGACAACCTGAAATGATTCAACTTCATTCCTTGCAGCTTTTATCGAGATCTGATCCGTTCCGAAGAGCGTCTGATCCTGCGATATGCGTTCCATGCTGTTGAGAACGGTAAGCTTTGCCTCTGGAATGGAAGCCTCCCTTGAACAGCTGAGAAGGGTTATTAACCAGATTCCCGGAATACAGATCTGCCTGATATAAATACTGTTTCTCATTATTTGTCCTCCTTTTGTAATTAAAATTATAATCTTCAGTCAGTATGAACACTCTTAATGATTACGTTCGAACATCGATGTATTTATTGCTTATCAGGGAAGTAAACTGGTTTTTCACACTCCACCCGGGGCAGTTATAAACGAAATAAACCTCCTGGGTTCTGATATTGACATCAATCAACTACACCGATGTCTATTTTTGGTAATGAAAGGATTAAAGTTAATAAAAATAAGTTCTTCATATTAATAAGGTTCGTGGTCTCCAGGCGAACAATAATATGTAATCACCTTATGATAGTGCTGATAATCTGTAATATAATAAACAAAATTGTAATCTTGTTTTTGACTTAGTGGAAATTAGTATCATTTATTTGAATAAAAGTATCAGATTTTTAGCAATTGTTAACATAATTTTATTCCTGCATTTCATAACATCCTAATAAGGAAAAACAAATCTATCTTAAAATAAAAAATATTTATCTGAAGTCTGTACAATAGCAAATTAATGATTTTCAAAATACCAGAGCTAATTTTTTCACTTATATACTATTAAGTGCACAAATATTTATATTTCATACTGAAACTTACAATTTTATAAGATTAAATAAAATAAATAACTTTCAAAACCATTATTTTTCTATTTATACTTATTTTTTGTTTGGAATAAGCGCGTATTTAATTGTATGTAATTTGAATTATATTATATTTGCTTTTAATGAACCATCAAGATTCCGTATTTTATCTGTGTATAATTCATCTATGAGAAACCACTTTAAGCTCAATACCCTACAACGACTGAACACCACTGATAAGAGTTATGTTCTTAGTAATTCTTACGCCTAATCTATAATTTAAAACCTCAAATGCATGAAAAAAAAATCGAGATTATTGATTTTATCTCATCGTCCTGGCAGAGTCTGTCCGACGATGGGGTATGCCCTCTTCATTGGACTATTGTCCATGATACTGTTACTTTCACCGGTAAGTACATATGCTGCCGGTAGTCTGCCAGGGAATGATGAAGGATCAGCTCCCCAGCAGGTAAAAGTAACCGGTACTATAACCGATGCTACCACACAGGAACCCCTTGTTGGTGTAAACGTTGTCCTTGAAGGGACAACCATCGGAGTGATGACCGATTTAAATGGGAAATATTCTCTTAGTGTTCCAAACCTCAGTGGCACTCTGCAGATTTCCTACATCGGTTATGTTGCCCAGAACATTCCAATTAATGGGATGACAAACATAAATGTATCTCTTGCATCTGATGTACAGGCTCTTGAGGAGGTTGTTGTAACCGGTTACGGAACTGTCAGAAAGACAGATTTAACCGGATCTGTAAGCTCAATAAAAACAGAACAGCTTCTGCAGCTGCCGACACAGCGTGTCGACCAGGCTATTCAGGGTCGTGCAACCGGTGTTTTTGTAATGAATACTGACGGTTCACCCGGAGGTAATACTCTGATCCGTATCAGGGGTAATAACTCAATAAACGGAGGTAATGATCCTCTTATAATTGTTGACGGTCTTCAGGGGCTAACATCAACCAGCTGAACCCGAATGATATCCAGTCAATGGAGATCCTGAAAGACGCTTCAGCAACAGCAATTTACGGTTCACGCGGAGCTAACGGGGTTATCCTATAACCACCAAATTAGGAAAAGTCGGAAAACCTGTAATTGATGCTGGTTACAGTGTCGGTATTCAGAATCTTGCGCGAAAACTTCCTGTAATGAATGCATATGACTTTGCAAGATATAATAATTATTATCACAGTTTTGGTACAGGAAACGGACAGACACCTAAGTATTATTTTACCGATCAGCAAATTGCAGATTACAAAGCTCATCCTGAAAAATCTACAGACTGGCAGGATGAGATCTATGATACAGGTGTGATGCAGAATGCCAACCTCGCAATAAGCGGTGCGACCGACAGGCTTAAATATATGATTTCAACTGGCTATCTCGATCATAAAGGTATTCTGTTAAACTCAGCATACAACAGGCTTTCTCTTCGTGCCAACCTTGCAGCAGACATCACCAAATGGGTTGATTTCGGCTTGAATTATTCATATACAAGTGAGAAATACAAATCACCTCCCTTTGAGGCGAACCTCTTTACTGCTGTTAACGATGCTCCCAGATGGGCGCCCACTGAACCTGTTTATGATGAGAATGGCAATTATGCAAGACACAGACCTGGATATGGTGCATATGACACATGGAACCCTGTTGCCACAGCGCTTGAAACATCAATAGAGAATCCTACATATCAGAATAACGTGAACCTTTTCCTGAATTTCAAACCGGCCAAGGGGCTTACTTTGAAGATTATGGGAGGGGGTACCTTTGCTAATTCATTCAACAGCAAGTATGAAAATACCAAAACCCGTAACGGCTATGCCATGAACGGGGTTGGAAATGTAAACAATGACTTCAGCAATGTCTATCAGAATACAAATATTCTGACTTATGATAATACAATTGGAATTCATCACATAACATTTACAGGAGTTGCCGAGGAGATATTCAGTTCATATAGCGGCAGTTCGATAACAGGACAGAATTTCCTCGTTGACCAGCTTGGAACCGATAACATGGACGGTGCAAAGTCAGTATCAGTTAATTCATGGGCCAGTGAAAGAGCCCTGGTATCATTTATGGGACGTATCAACTACGGCCTCATGGATAAATACCTCCTTACTGTAAGTTACAGGGCTGACGGATCCTCAGTTTTCGGTGGAAATAACAAATGGGGCTATTTTCCTTCAGGGTCTCTGGCATGGAGAATTTCACAGGAAGGTTTCCTGAAAGATTCAGAGATTTTGTCTGACCTGAAATTAAGGGTAAGTTATGGTATTACAGGTAACCAGGGTATCAGTCCCTACGGCTCACTTGCCAGACTTCGTTCCGATTACAGGTATCCATACAACAATGGTTCAGCCCTAAATATTGGTTTTGGTATATCTGATATTGCCAACCCTAACCTCAGGTGGGAGAGTACATCACAGAGTGATATCGGAATTGACATCTCCCTTTTCAAAGGCAGACTAACTTCTACAATTGACGTCTACAGAAAAGTAACCGAAGATCTTCTTATGCCTCGGCAGTTGCCTGGTTATGTAGGGGTATCAAGTGTTATCGACAATGTTGGATCAGTTGAAAATAAAGGTCTTGAAATTTTGATAGGTGGTGATCCGATTGTTGGAAAAGTAAGATGGAACACATCATTTAACATCTCTATGAACCGTAATAAGGTATTAGATCTCGGTCCTGGCGTGTCAAAAATTGGTTTTACACCAACATCAGGCGGATATAGCCTTGGTTCCGAATATATGTTCCTTGAAGTAGGCCAGCCTATGGGCCAGATGAAAGGTTATAAATTCCTTGGCTTATGGAAATCAACCGAGGATGCAGAAGCAAGGTCCTACGGCCAGCTTCCGGGATTACCTAAATATGCCGATATCAGCGGCCCTGCCGGAACACCTGACGGACAGGTAGATGGATATGACAAAACAACTATTGGATACGGATATCCTAAATTCACAGCAGGATGGACCAACCTTGTTACATATAATAATTTTGAACTTTCATTCCTTATTACTGCTTCCTACGGAAACGAGCTTTTCAACACCATCAGGATCCGCAGGGAGACATATGAAGCAACTGACCCTGTTGTTTGGGATTACTGGACACCTGAGAACCAGGCTACAAATGTTCCGGCCCTCTACGACGGTAAGTGGGTAGAAGATCAGCATCTGGTAAATAAATACTATGTTGGCAATTCTGAAGGTGCCTCATCAAGATGGGTAGAAGATGCTTCATTTGTACGTCTGACAACACTTACACTGGCATATAATTTTGTGCAGAACCTTCTCAAAAGATCGGATTTGCAAAAGCCAGGTTATATTTCACCGGGACAAACCTTATTACCCTGACTAAATACTCAGGCTATGATCCTGAAATTGCACAGTATCCGGGTAATGATGCTACAATCGGTGTAGACCAGAGTGTTTACCCTACTTCAAGGATGTTCACATTTGGTGCTGACTTTACATTCTAACAACATTAAATTAAAAAATCATGAAGAAAAGAATATCGAATATTTTATATCTGGTAATGTTGTCAGGAGTTCTTCTTCTGGTCACAACCAGATGTGCTAAACTGACTGAAAAGCCAACGGACTTTGTAGGCCCGGATAACTTCTATACCACCCCTTCTCAGATTGAATCAGCATTCACTGCTTCAATGGACGTACTATATGGTGGCTGGACATTCTATGACTGGTACAACTATCCACAGGTATTTGGCAGTGATGACCAGGTATATGGCGGCGATCTCGTAATTGGTGATGACTTTGGAAATGACTGCTGGGCAAAGCATTACAGGGCTATTGCAGACCTGAATCCAGCTATCAAGGCACTCAATGATGGAAAACTTTCAACTACCTCACAGGAAGATCAGGATATCCTGATGGCTCAGGCAAAATTCCTAAGGGCATGGAATTACTTTATGCTTGTTCGCTACTATGGCGATGTACCTCTTATCACTGAAACTACAGATGTCACTAGCACAGAGATAGTAAGAGCTCCCATTGCTGAGGTATACGACCTGATAGTCAATGACCTGATATTTGCGACACAGAAGCTGCCTCCGGTATGGACTGGAGATAACCAGGCACGTCCTGCAATGGATGCAGCCAAGACTCTCCTTGCTAAAGTATATATTACAATGGCTGGCTCTCCTACCAACGACCCAACCAATTATGTAAAAGCCAGGGATATGGCAAAAGAAGTTATTGATGGTGGCCGCTATTCACTTATACCCAATATTGAAGATGTATTTAAAATGGAGAATGAATATGCAGGTGAATTCATGTGGAGTTTTCATAATTCACAGGAAGAATATGTAATTGAACCTCAGATTTTTCTTCCGGGTGAAATGGCAGGCGGATGGGGAGATGTGAAACCTGAAAAGATCTGGGCTGACTCATTCCCTAATGAACCACGCAAAAACGCTTACCTGCTTCTTGATGACCCATGGTTCGGAACAGGAACAACTTATGTTGAATGGGGAACAAATGCACCATTCTTAAGAAAATACCTCTACGATACCCCTGAGAATATGGAAAAGAACGTTTCATACCAGTCTCAGCCAATCCTCAGGTATGCTGATGCCCTTTTGCTCTTTGCCGAAGCCGAAAACCAGGTAAGTGGCCCGACACAGGCCGCAGTTGATGCAGCAAATCAGATTGTCAACCGTGCAACAGGAGGAGTGCCAAATGCAGAAGATCCTCTGTTTACAACAGCCATGACAAAAGAGGAGTTTGATAATGCAATCATTCTCCAGAGAAGCTGGGAGTTATGCTTTGAATACGACCGCTGGTTCGATGTCCAGAGAAAAAGGATCCTCTATGAGGTTACAGATCCTGATTTTCAGCAAAACTATAGTGTAGATGATTATCTGTTACCGATCCCTCAGAAAGATCTGCGACTTAATAAAAATCTGGTACAGAATCCGGGATATACCAGTCCGGAATAATAAGAATATTTTAAGATCTGAAATAATTTAAAAAGCTGCCGGCGAAATATCCGGTAGCTTTTTTTTTTATAGTCAAATTCATTAATATTTTGAGTATTAATTTTCGGGTTAACCGGTTCTTGACTATCTTTATTGGGGCTGTTTATGAGTCCTCTGTCAAAAATTTATTTTATGGTAAAAACGATCTGTTTCAGACTTTTAATCCTTCTAATATTTGTATCTGCAATCCTTTCATCCTGCTCCCATCAGGACAAAAAAAAAGGTTCAATACAAGAATCTCAGTTTCATGCTGTCCCATCTGAACAGAGCGGTATCACTTTTGCCAATCAGCTTACCGAAACGGACAGCGCCAATGCAATTTTTTATGAATATTATTACAATGGGGCAGGGCTGGCTTTAGGTGATCTGAACAATGACGGGCTCAGTGATATTGTTTTTGGAGCCAATATGACTGAGAGCAGGGTTTATCTCAATAAAGGAATGCTGGCTTTTTCCGATATAACAGAACAGAGCGGTATAAATACATCAGGTAAATGGATTACAGGGGTCAGCCTTGTTGACATTAATCATGACGGATGGCTCGATATCTACCTCTGCGCTGCAGGGAATATCGGCTACAATTATCATAATCTTCTGTATATAAGCAACGGAAATAAAGAAAACCTTGCCTTTACTGAATGTGCTGCCGCAGTGGGTTTGGATGATAATGGCTACTCATGCCAGGCTGAGTTCTTTGATTACGACAGGGATGGAGATCTTGACATGTATCTAGTAACAGCGGCTTTGACTATACCAAATAAAAATGCCTTGCGTGCCAGGAAAAATGACGGCTCCATGATCAATACTGACAGATTGTACAGAAATGACGGTATAAATCCCTCAACAAAACTTCCTGTATTTCGTAATGTATCACGTGAAGCAGGCATTACGTGGGATGGATTCGGACTTGGAGTGAGCATATGTGATATAAATAAGGATGGCTGGCCCGATATATATGTTGGAAATGATTACATCTCAAATGATCTGCTGTACATAAATCAGAAAAACGGCACATTCCTTGAAATGATAAAGAATTACACCAGTCATATCAGCAACAGTACCATGGGTGTAGACATTGCTGATTTCAATAACGACGGACTTGTGGATATTTTCTCCCTCGACATGCAACCTGAGGATTACTACCGGAAAAGAACTATGGCTATGACAATGCGTGACTACAAGAGGCATCTTGCTGAGCTTGAGGCCGGATACTCACCTCAGTATATCCGCAATATGCTCCAATTAAATAATGGTGAGATAGAAGGTAGGGTGACCTTTAGCGAGATCGGGCAGCTGGCAGGTGTTTATGAAACTGACTGGAGCTGGGCTCCTCTGTTTGCTGATTTTGACAATGACGGAAACAAAGATCTCTTTATAGGCAATGGAATACCACATGACGTTACCAATATGGATATTTCAGAATTGTGGATGAAAACTATCAGGGAAAACAAGGGCATCCAATTCAGTGTTCTCTATAAACTTCTAAAGAATGAGATGAATAAGATTGGCAATATCAAGAAGCCAAACGTAATGTTCCGTAACACAGGAGGGATGATTTTCGATGACAAAACTATTGAATGGGGGTTTGAGATGCCACTTTATTCAACCGGAGCAGCATTTTCAGATCTGGATAATGATGGAGATCTCGATCTGGTTCTGAACAATGTAAACGATTATGCTTCTGTATATGAAAACAGGCTGCTAACAAGTGATTCCCTCAGCAGGAACAGTCATTTCCTGTCAATCAAACTGAAAGGTGATTCATTAAACACCGGAGGGATAGGAACAAAAATAACTGTCTGGTCGGGGGGGAAAATGCAGTACTATGAGCACTTTCCCATCAGAGGTTTCCAGTCTATGATCGATCCGCAAATTCATTTTGGATTTGGTCAGCAGTCAATTATTGACACTCTGTATATCTGGTGGCCTGATGGAAAGAAGAATATCTGTATAATACGGATAGCAATCAGAAAATGACAATCAGCCATGCATCGGCCTCTCCTCCAAAAAACAGAAAAATTATCCCTGAGAATAATAAAATCTTTCTCCCGGTAACTGACAAATCCAATATTAAATTCAAACATGAAGAGCGTCAGTTCATTGATTTTGATATCCAGCCGCTGGTGCCTCATCAATATTCACATGAAGGCCCTGGCATTGCAGTCGGAGATATAAATTCAGATGGTCTGGATGATTTATATATTGGCGGGTCAACAAGCTTTTCAGGAATGTTTTTCATTCAGGGAACGTCGGGTTCCTTTTCCCCGAACCCTTTTCCAGGAATCAAAAATTATGAGGATATGGGAACATTGCTATTTGATGCTGAAGGAGATGGAGACAATGATTTGTACATTGTAAGCGGTGGTTCCGGATTGCCCCCTGGCAATGCGTTTTATACTGACAGACTATACCTCAATGATGGCAAAGGGCAATTCACATTGGAGAAAGATGCCCTGCCTGATGAACGCGTATGCGGCTCATCGGTTACTGCAGCTGATTTCGACAGGGACGGTGACCTTGACCTTTTTATATGCGGAAGAATTAATCTGGAGAACTATCCGGTACCCCCAAGGAGTTTTATGTTGCGTAACGACAGTAAAGGGCCGGTTGTAAGATTTACGGATATTACAGCTTCGGTCTCCAGGGATCTGGAAAAACCCGGACTTCTGGCATCAGCACTCTGGACTGATTTCAACAAGGATGGCTGGGCCGATCTTATCCTTGCAGGTGAATGGATGCCTCTAACATTCTTTAAGAACGAAAAGGGAAAATTCATAAATATTACTTCAACTACCGGACTCGACAAATACACAGGATGGTGGAACAGCTTATCTGCATATGATTTTGACAGGGATGGTGATATTGATTATGCTGCAGGGAACCTTGGGCTCAACACCCAATACAATGTTTCTCAGGAAGAGCCTATGAGGATCATAGCAAAAGATTTCGACAGGAACGGCTCGCTTGATCCCATCTGCACATATTACGTGCAGGGAAAAAGCTATCCTATTTATCACAGAAACCTGCTCCTTTCCCAGATCCCTTCTCTTAAGAACAGATTCAAAACTTATGCTGACTATGCAAGGGCTACATTTGATGATATTTTTTCTGCTGCTGATATAAGAGATGCCTATATAAGAGATTGCCGGTTCTCTGAATCAGCATGGGCGGAGAATCTGGGCAACGACACTTTTAAAATACATTCACTGCCGCCTGAGGCACAGATATCTCCTGTTTTTGGCATTCTTTCAGGTGATTACAATGCCGATGATAAACCTGACCTCCTTATTACAGGCAATTCATATTCATCCAATGTATATACAGGTCAGTACGATGCCGGAATCGGCTTACTTCTGTCAGGTGATGGCAAAGGAGGATTCTCTCCTGTTCCAGGAAGAATGAGTGGCTTTTTTGCCGATGGGGATACTAAAGGGATGTCAGAACTGGCAATGAAGGACGGTAGTTCACTGGTACTGGTTTCCAGGAATTCAGATAGCATAAAGGTGATCAGGCAATTAAATAAACCTCATAAAACCATCAGGTTAAAAGATAATGATGTCTCAGCAGAACTGACCTTTAAGGATGGAACGAAAGAGTACAGGGAATTCTATTATGGCAGCGGCTATCTTTCGCAATCCTCAAGGGTATGTAATATACCGCATGGTGTTGTTTCCGTAACTTTTACATCATATAAGGGAGAATCAAGGAAGGTCTTAACCAAATAACAATAGACTTATAACTTTTGATCATTATTGTCAGTAATTTACATTCAATAGATTTGGAAAATCCTGGTAAGTGTTTAAAAAGTCAAAACCCATTAACCACAAAGCCCGCCCGGCTGACTCCGGCCGGACGGGGTCGCAAAGTTTTAAAGCAAAGATGCAAAGCCAAAGGACTTCAATTCAATCCTTTGCGTCCTTTGCGTAAATCCTTTGCGTGCTTTGTGGTTAAATAAAAAACTTTCTATATACTGACCTGATAATCTAGAAATCAATAATTTATAGCTAATAAACATCTTATGAAAAAACTCTCATTATCGCTCTGGCTTTGGCTTGTAGCACTCTGTATGCTCAGGATATGAGTTATTCACTCCCGGGTAAAACGATATATCAGGAAATGCCGAATCCGGCAAAAACACCTGTTGAAGCCTGGTCAAAGGTCCCGGATGATGTCAATGTCAGTTTTGCCAGCGATAATGTCAGGTACCCAAAAGAACAGGTGCCAGTTGCCTCTTCAAAAGAATGGAAAGTCAAGGCCTGGAAAGGGGAGAAAGTACATACCCAGATACTTGTAT
The DNA here is from genome assembly GCA_016715075.1 of Bacteroidales bacterium. Lineage (GTDB taxonomy): Bacteria > Bacteroidota > Bacteroidia > Bacteroidales > VadinHA17 > LD21. The sequence continues at coordinate 208,804 of JADKBK010000004.1, read as the reverse complement.
GGACAAAGAAAAGTATTCCTGAGGTAAGTTTCAGTACAGGAGATCTATCAGATGGAAAGGGACATCTTATCAGAAGTGAAAACATTAAAGCTGCATTTGTAAGATATGTTATGACAGATGAATTCGGGGAAGGATGCGATGAACGGACACCTGAAAAATACAAGTCATCACTTGTTGAGGACCCTATTGATATCATTGAAACAATAGCTGTTGAGGCAAATACTGTACAGCCTTTATGGCTTTCAGTTAAAGTACCCGCTGATGTTCCTGCAGGGAAATATACCGGATCGGTTATAATTAATGCAAAAAGAAGTATGTTCTTTCCGTATCAGTCGATGTTAGTAACAGGCTGCTTCCCCACCCTCTCAATGGAAGTTCGATCTTGACTTATGGCAGAATCCTGATCCCGTTGCAAAGGTTCATGATGTAAAGTTATGGAGTGACGAGCATTACAGTCTGATGAAACCATATTATACATTGCTGGCCGGTGCCGGGCAGAAGAGTATTACTGCATTCATAATTGACCAGCCATGGGGACCTGACCATGTTTATTACAGGGATCCCACTTTCGTCAAATGGTCGAAGAAAAGGGATGGAAGCTGGTCATATGACTATTCTGTTTTTGACCGTTATGTTACATTTATGATGGAATGCGGTATTGATCAGAGAATAAACTGTTATTCGATGGTGACATGGAATCTCTCATTTATCTATTTTGATGAAATGAAAGGAGATACTGTTTCTGTATTTGCCAAACCGGGGTCAAAGGAGTATAATGAACTGTGGGAACCAATGATAAGGGATTTTACACTACATCTGAAGTCAAAGGGTTGGTTTGACAAAACTGCCATAGCGATGGATGAGAGGGATATGGAGAGCATGCTCGCGGTAATGGCACTCCTAAAAAGAATCGATCCTGCCTGGAAAACGGCTCTGGCCGGCAACTATCACCCCGAGATTGCGATGGATATCTACGATTACTGTATAATCATTCATGGAAAATTTGACAAGGATATTCTCGATGCCCGTAAAGCGGCAGGTATGCCTACTACATATTATACCGCCTGCGGTGAAAACCACCCAAATATGTTTACCTTCTCCCCTCCTGCCGAGAATACCTGGATAAGCTGGTATGCAGCAGCTCAGGGATTCACGGGCTATCTCCGGTGGGCTTACAATAACTGGACAAAATCAACACTTGAAGATACAAGGTATAAAACATGGCCAGGTGGTGATTGCTACCAGGTATATCCCGGTCCCCGCACTTCAATCCGCTTTGAGAAACTGATCGAAGGTATTCAGGATTTTGAAAAAATCAGGATCCTGAAAGAGCAGTTTCTTAAGGAAAATGATGAAAAGCATCTCAAGGAATTGAACGAAGTGCTTTCAGTTTCACCGAGACCAATCTGGAAACTATCCCTGCATCGGAAATGATAAAAAGGGCAAAGCTTTCATTAATGAATTCTAGCCGTTAAGAAGACAATTTGATAATAATAATTAGTAATACGACATCAATCATGAGAACAAGATCAACTTTTTCAGGGATTGCAAATGGTTGCCTGCTTCGCTTAAATTTTCGCAGCAGCCTGTTGATTTTCATTTTTATTTCTTTGAACCATTTTTCAATCAGAGCACAGCAGGTAACTGCAAAAGGAGATTATAAGATCTGGGCGGTACCTGCTGAACAAAAAGTACGTCCAAAGGATAAGCCTGAAGCGCACAACCTTGTATGGTCTGGAGAAAAAAAACAGATTACTGTCTCCGGCGCTGGCAATGAACATGTTCCTTTCCAGGTTATAATTACTGCTCCGGTTCCGGAGGGATGGAGACCAAAAGCTCCGGATGGGTTTTTTATTACGGTCTCTGATCTTACAGGTCCATCAGGAAAGATAATTCCTCAAAACCAGATCAGTCTTTTTCTTGAGCATTATATTCAGATTTATGCAATGTCGAGTCCTGTCGGAGCCACCGGATACTGGCCCGATGCCCTGGCGCCACTTAAGGAGCCGTTTAGTACGCAGGCTCAGTATGCCGTGGTTGGGAACAGACCTGTATGGGTTGATATTTCAGTGCCGACGGGAACACAGGCAGGCAAATATGCCGGAAAAATCATTGTATCCAAAGATGGAAAAAACCTGGAAACGCTTAACCTTCAGCTCGAAGTATATAATTTCTCCCTGCCCGAACAGACTCATTTGATAACCTATTTCAATATCTCCAAGGGTGAGCTTGGGAGGCTTTACAATAAAAAGGTCTCTGACCCTGAGATTGAAAAACTTTCCCAGTCCTATTTCGACTTTCTCTTTAATCACAGGCTGGAGACATGGTTTAATGAACCACTGGTTCCTGAACTTACAGTTAAGGGAGAAAATGTGGAACTGAAATTCAATGAGCAGCGGTATGACTATTATATGAATAAGCTCAAAACAAAAAGAGTAATTCTCGAAGCCGGGCCTCATGAACTGGTTAGTCAGATAAAGGCAGAACCATTTTCGCCTCCATTCAATACAATTGTTAAAGCTTATCTCTCAGCAGTCAATTCATATTTCACCAAAAACGGATGGGGCGATCGTTTGGTGTTTAACAGTCCCATCGATGAACCCAATACCCAGAAAGACTATGAAATAACCCGCCAATGGGCGCTTCTGGTACATGAAGCTGCTCCGGGGGTCCATTTCCTTGCCACAGAATCACCTGTGAGTGACAATCCTGAATGGGGGACTCTCAGAGGGTATGTAGACAATTTCTGTGTCCATGGAAACACCCTGAACGAACCTAAAGTTAAACAGGCACTCACAGAGGAACAGGCTAAAGGAGGCGAAGCCACCTGGTATATTTCATGCGATCAGGCATATCCTCAACCCAATTATTTCATTGATGCTCCGGCTATGGATCCTGTTATGGTCCCATGGATAACGGCCCGTTACCATATGAACGGGATTTTATACTGGGCTGCCAACTTCTGGAATCAGACACCTGATCCATGGCTTGACCCTGTGACATACATTTCCGGATTTGACTGCAGCGGGGGCTGGGTGCTCAATGGCGAAGGGTCGCTTATATATCCGGGAGATCACACAAAAACATATACAGGTCAGCCGGATGTTGTTGGTCCGGTATCTTCGATCCGTTTTGAACTTCTCAGAGAGGGCATTGAAGATTATGAATATCTGTGGATGCTCAAAGATCTTGGAGACAAGGATTTTGCCGAGGCAATTATTAATAATATGGTTGTAGATGTAAGTGCATTCTCCCGTAATGTTGAAGAATTATACATTGCCCGGCAGTCAATGGCCAGAAGGCTGGAAAAATTATCAGTTAAGTAATTAGAATAGAATGATTTATATCTGTACCTTTTTTTTAGGGTTATTTAAAATCTCTTTTAAACCGCTAAGGTCGCAAAGTTATAACGCAAAGGTCGCAAAGCTAATAAACTGGTATTAAATTCTTTGCGTACTTTGCGTAAAATCTTAGCGTTCTCTGCGGTTAACTGATTTTGACTTTTTCAATATCCCATGAATTGAGGTAAGATTATATTAAAATGAAACTTTCTCAGACTATCAGGAATAAAAACATGAAGAGATGAAATCTAAAACATTACCTATCAGATTTTTATTTACATCACTCATTTATATTTTCTTCTTTCCCTTGTCTAATGCTGCAATTCATCAGCCGCAGCTTCAGATCCCGCGTATTAAAACAGCTCCTGTCATTGACGGGAAGCTGAATGATGCAGCCTGGCAGAAAAGCACGGAATTATCAGAATTCATCAACTGGTCACTCGACAGCTATATCAGGGATGCCGTTACTGTTTCACTTTGTTATGATGAAAAGAACCTCTATGTTGCGTTCCGTAATACCGATCCTGAAGCAGGTAACCTTAACAAGGCGGTAAGCCCCAAAGGACCGTGGGACACTTTTCTGTGGGGAAGAAACCATGTTTCCGTTGGTATTGTAAATAAAGATATTTCCGTCAGAATGATGGCCGACCCAAAGGGCACTCAAACTGATTGGAAAAACGATGATATCGCGTGGAATGGCAACTGGAAATATGCTGCTTCTATAAATGAGAACGACTGGACTGCAGAATACTGCATTCCTCTCTCTGAATTTGGCATGAACGGGATTGCTGACAATACTGACCTCACTATTAGCCTGTCAAGAAGTTATCCTCATGGGGAATCCTCCAGCTGGTCCGGGAAATGCCGGTTATCCGGGCAAAACATCGCCCTGGTTCAATATACCAGGTGGCCTGATCCGATGCCCGGTAAGAATTTTCTATCTCTCAGGGCACAAAATACTGGTTCTGAGAATTTGAAGGTCTCAGTTGAACTTGAGCTGATACCCCTAAAGGAAAAGCCGGAATTTATTAATCAGTCAGGACAGGGACCATCTTCCGACCTTCAGCTTAAAATAAATTCCGAACCGTTAAGTTATAAGTTTGATTACACTGTTCCTCCGGCAGGCTCCATAAATGAGAAAGTTACATATGATCTCCCTTCAGAAGGAAGCTATTACGCTTCTGTAATAGTACGATCGAAGGATGGAACGATAATCCGCCGCAGTGTCGACTACTGGTTTACAATAGAGCCGAACCGTCAAAAACTGACTGACCTGAAAAACAGAATCGGTGAATCTATAGCCGCTGTGGCAAGGCTCTCCAATCCTCTGGCAATAAGTTTTAGGACGGAGGCAGATAGTATCCTCGCCTCACTGAAGCGGATTGAGAAAAATGCTGATGAATACTGGAATTCAGGCAAATGGGATGATCTCACCTCGCTTATTGAAAGAAAGGATGCCGAAATCTCACAACACATCCATAAAATGAGGTGGACAGCACTGCATGACTGGAAGCGGGAAGATGGTTTTGGGATATCAACCGCCCATTCGGTACTGAAATTGCGTCGTGATGAAATGTTTCCCCTGCCCTTGAACGACCAGTTCAAGATATCTCTGGCATGTAATGAATATGAATCTTTTCAGCTGGCGATACTTCCCTTTGGTAAAAAGCTGGAACAGCTCTCAGTGGAAATCAGCGATATGACAGACAATAAAGGAGATATTATTCAAAGAAAAAATATCGAAGCTGCACTTGTTGGTTATAATAAAATTGACTGGCAGGCAGACTACATAGCAAATAAAGGCTGGCATCCTGATCCGCTTATACCTTTGAAAACGGAAATTGACATTGATGGCAATGATGTATGCAGACCGGTTTGGATTACTGTTTATGCACCCGATGGAACAAAGCCCGGAGATTATAAAGGTACAATAACCGTTAAAGCCAGGGGCATGAAAAGCGTTACAGCAGAGATAAGCTGCAGAGTATGGGATTTCAGCCTTCCTGTTGAAAGCCATTTAAAAACCCATTCCTGGGATGAGATTGAATATTTAAGGGACTTCTATAATCTCGAGGAATTCCCGGTTGAATGGTATCAAAGGTTTTGTGATTTGCTTCTAAAACACCGATTCAATCCCGGTTCCGCAGGCGTTAATTACGTTAGTCAGACACCAGACAGTAAAGGTGAATATGATTTCAGCAAAGTAGAAAAGGTGCTTGATTATTGTATCAAAAGAGGCCTTAACCGATTCTCAATTATACAGATGAAAAAAGGGCTTTATACTCCTGAAGATGCAGAGAAGGCTTTCAAATTCGTGGAGGCTTATACCCGGTTTCTTAAAAGTAAGGGATGGCTTGACAAAGCCCTAGTCGAGCTTTGGGATGAACCGACGGATCTTGAGTGGCCATATATCAGGGAGCGGGCGGAACGATTGAAGAAAATTGACCCTGATCTGAGACTACAGCTCTTTGCTGAAGGCGGTCCATATGATTTCTTTGACAAGTCCACAGATAAATATGGTTTAAATAAGCTTGTTAATATCTGGGCTCCTGTAAATATTATCGAATCGCCTGAAACACAGGCCAAAGGTGGCGAGATCTGGACATATTTCTGCACCCTGGCCAGGGAAAACGCTCCCAATTTCTTTATCGACTGTCCTGCAATCTATCAGCGCAGCATAGCATGGTATTGCTGGATGTATGGGGTAGACGGATTTGAGCACTGGAGCTCTAACTATTTCTGGAGAAATGTAAAAGAAGGTAAACCGTTAAGCGAAAAATGGCCAAATATACCATGGGATTCAAGAACTTACTACTATTTCAATGGTGAAGGTCAGCTACTCTACCCAGGGCCTGATGGGGTACCCTATTCTTCAATAAGACTTGAGAATTTCCGTGACGGGATGGATGATTATGAATACCTTTTCAGACTGAAGGATTTACTCGGCAAGTACAAGGATAGCGATGGTGATTCAAGGCTGAATGAATACCGCCAGTTACTGAATCCGGAGGAATACCTGCTATATAAGTATCCGCGGAAAATAAAGGTAACTCTTGAGAACACTCTGCGTTATCCCGACCAACCGGAACGTATTCTGAATACAAGAGAGAAAATCGCTCTGGCAATTGAGGATCTGCAGAAAAGAAAATAATAAGTGATCCTTAGTGCTCCTTTGTGTAACCTTTGTGACCTTTGTGGTTAATATGATTTAAAATAATAATTAAACACCAAGGACTCAAAGGATATCACAAAGGTGCACAAAGGAACAAAAAAAGCTATGAGAGACATAGAGCTTTCCCCCCCTTGTGGGGCAGGGGGGTCTCAATTGCTGATAAAAAATTTTGGTTATTAGAACAAGAAATCATACTACTTACATAAATAAAGTCATTATGAAAAACAACAAAACCAACAGAAGGGACTTCATTGCAAAAACAACGATAGCAGCAACAGGCCTGTCGCTGGGATTGAATACAATTTCTGCAAATGAGAATCATACTCCCGGGGCCAGTGATAAGATCAGGGTGGGTTTTATAGGAGTAGGCAATCGTGGAACTCAGCTTCTCAGACTGTTTATGGCTCAGCCTGACTGTGAAGTGGCAGCATTGTGTGATCTGTATGAACCATATATGCTCAGGGACTATTCAAAGGTCGATAAAAGGTATACTGAAGGAGCTCTGGGAAAGGGAGGTCAGATCCCGAAAATGGGAGAAAAATTCCCGAATAATGTAACCAGATACAATGATTACCGTAAACTTCTGGAAGATAAAACAATCGATGCTGTCTGCATTGCAACCCCCGACCACTGGCATGCTATTCAGACTATTGATGCAATTAAAGCCGGGAAGGATGTATATGTGGAAAAACCACTCACAGCAACAATACATGAAGGCCGCAGCATGGTTAATGCCCAGATTGCCGGCAAGCGTGTAGTTGCTGTCGGACTTAACAGGAGAGGCAATCAGGTTTATCAGAAACTGGCAGGGATCATGCACTCAGGAAAACTAGGGAAGCTGACTGTAGGAAGAGCCGCACATATAAATAACATGTTCCCGAACGGAATAGGCAAACTTAGCCCGGAGAGCCCCCCTAAGGATTTTAACTGGGATATGTGGCTTGGACCCAGACCTTTCATCCCTTATAAATATAATATTGCCCCGTACACTTTCAGGTGGTGGAGCGACTACTCCTCACAGATGGGTAACTGGGGAGTTCATTATATGGATGTTATCCGCTGGATGATGGGAGAAATGGCACCGGTGGCCATCAGCGCCCATGGAGGAAAATATGTCCTTGATGACGACAGTACAATTCCGGATACTCTCCAGGTTACGTTCGAATTCGCATCAGGCTCAATGATCATGTTCAGCGATTATGAAGCCAGCAGCGGAAGTATGGTCCCATTCGGCGAGATTGAAATTAGGGGAACCAAGGGTACTGTTCTGGCCCATGAGGGTGCTTACAAAATTGTTCCTTCTACCAGGGGGCAGTTCCAGACCTGGGATAAACTTATAGAACCGGAGGAGTATGAGAATGTAAACAGAGCTCTTGATGATGGTAGCAGTGCTGAGAGTACCTCCGCCCTGATCAGGAATTTCCTCGACTGTATAAGATCAAGGGAGACCCCTCTCTGTTCACTTGAGGAAGGACACCGCTCCACCAGCTTCGCACACCTCGCAAACATTGCACTGGCAACTAAAACAAGATTGCTGTGGGACGCAGAAAAAGAGAAGTTTACAAACAGCGTTGATGCAAACAATCTTCTCCATTATGAGTACCGTAAACCATGGAAGTTAGGCTGATGGCTCAGGGCGGGCGCAGTTCGAAGGGATCCCCTCCCTGGAGGGGCCAGGGGTGGGTTTCTTTTGTTACTCAGGTCGCAGGGCTCAGTGAAAAGCCTGGTGCCAATATAATTTCACGATTAAGATAATTACAGAACTATGACAATAACAAGAAGAGATTTCATAAAGAGCTCCGCCATTACTGCGGGAGGAACAATGTTGGGACATCTTCCGGTATCTGTTGGTACTGCTGCCGGGAAAGTTATTAAAATTACAGAAGTAAGTTCTAATTTTGAAAGAGAGCCTCTTATAAGGCCCTTTGGATTTAAGGGTGGCTATATGAGGGAGATATGGCAGAGTATGGCACTTATTAAAAGTGAGTCAGGCATTCATAAGATCGGAACCTGCTCACAGAGCATCCTTTGGTCGGATGCACAGGTCTTCGCAACCCATTCAGAGAGCGGTGGCAATGCCCTGATGTATGCCATGACTGAATATGGGCTGGGCTTATTGAAAGGCAGAAGCTTTACAGATCCGGTGGCTCTCCTTGATGAAATCTGGCCTGAGGTTTGGGAATATGGTAAAAAGATCTGCGCGAAAGAGGATCTGCGCCAGACTTTTGCTTTGAATTCGCTCGTGGCAGTTGATAATGCGATCTGGCTTCTTTATGCTGCTGAAAATAATATCACAGTCTTTGATGACCTTATCCCTGCTGCCTTTAAGCCTGCATTGTCCCATCACCATAAGTCGATTGCCAGTATTCCGCTGATGGCCTATTCAATACCCGTAGCTGACATCAAAGCAGCCTCAGATCAGGGATATTTCTTTATGAAAATAAAGATCGGCCAGCCCGGCACGCAGGCAGAGATGCTGGAAAAGGATATGGCCCGCATAACTGAGATACATAAATCAATCGGGGATGCACGGACTTCACATACCAAAAATGGGAAGCTTCCCTACTACTTTGATGCGAATGGCCGGTATGAAAGTAAGGATACACTTATGCGTTTAATTGATCATGCAAAAAAAATTGGTGCTTTCGACCAGATTGCTATTATTGAAGAACCTTTTGATGAGAAGATGGAGATTGATATTAGGGATATCCCTGTACGGATTGCAGCAGATGAAAGTGCACACACTGAGAAAGATGCATTGAAACGCATCCAGATGGGTTACAGGGCTATCGCTCTCAAAGCCATTGCTAAAACACTGAGCATGACTATGAAGATCGCCCAGACAGCTCATGAGAACAATGTTCCATGTTTCTGTGCCGACCTGACTGTCAACCCGATACTGGTGGAATGGAACAAGAATATTGCTGCCAGGCTCTCCCCGTTTCCAGGGATAGGAATCGGGCTGCTCGAAACCAACGGCCACCAGAATTACAGAAACTGGGAGGTTATGAGAGGATATAATCCCTGTAAAGATTCTCAATGGGCTCAAACAAGGAATGGAGTATTTGAGCTTGATGACGACTATTACTCAAAAAGCGGAGGGATCTTTATGCCATCTCCGCATTATGAAGAGATGTTTGCGAATAAAAAATAATTTAGAAGGTGATGGGATTATTTAGAAAATCAAAATCCATTAACCGCAAAGATCGCAAAGTTTGTACGCAAAGGCCGCAAAGCATCCAATACAAATGTTTTTCCTTTGCGCACTTTGCGCAATACTAGCCAGCTAAAAATACAAGTCTTAAATACTTTGCGTACTCTGCGGTTAAAAGAGACTTTTTGTACAGCCCCATCTTGGTCTTTTGAATCATAGTAAATAATTAACTCCATAGAATATTCTTATGAAAACAAACTTTCAGAATTTAGCTCTCGCATTTGTAGTACTTTTTGTTAACCTTTCCAGCGGACAGGCAACAGAAAAACTTCCCTCTCCATTTATGATCATCCCCCAACCTCAGAATGTAGTACTGATAAAAGGTTCCGGACTTGAATATGGCAGACTGATGCATATGGTCCTCAGGAACGGGATAAAACGGCCGGTGACAGGCAATATACTGTCACAACTGACCTTAACAGAGTCAGAAGGAAAGGGCACGCTTACACTAACCCTTGATACTGCTATTAAGAATATTCCCTCTGATGAAGGATATATTCTGACTATTTCGGATGAAAAAGCAGAGATAACGGCAAAGGGTGAAGCCGGCCTGTTTTATGGCTGTCAGTCGCTTGAACAGCTTCTGGAAGATTCAAGAGACTACCATAAGCCGGTGCCTTCATGCAAAATAACTGATTTTCCTGCCCTCTCCTACCGTGCAGTGCATTTCGATGTGAAGCACCATCTCGATCACATGAACTATTATTATGAGAGCATTGACAGACTGGCAAGGTACAAGATTAATGCTGTTGTTTTTGAATATGAGGATAAGCTCCGTTACAGACGGCAGCCTCTGGTAGGCGCTCCTCAATCGATAAGTATTGAAGAAATGGCGGCACTGACCCGGTATGCAAGGGAAAGGCATATTGAGATCACTCCTCTTGTCCAGGGCCTGGGACATGCAACATTTATTCTTAAACATCAGGAATATGCCGGGTTGCGTGAATTGGGATGGAACACATGGGCGTTTTGCCCCCTGCATGAAGGAACCTACCAGGTGCTTTTTGATCTTTACAGGGATGCCATTGACGCAACACCGGGATCCAAATATCTTCATATCGGAGGCGATGAAATTGGTAATATTGGTTTATGCCCACGCTGTAAGCCAATGGCGGATAAAGAAGGCATGCTCAGCCTGAGTCTCTACTGGCTTAAAAGAGTATGCGACTTTGCCAGGGAGAACGGACGCATACCTGTATTCTGGGATGATATGCCTTTAAAAGAGGGAGGTGTATATGAAAGCACATGGAGCGATGAAGTTACATCGGATGAAGCTGATAACGCATGGAAAGAGGGAACTCCTAAGCTTGACAAGTTGCTTGCCGATTTCCCTAAAAACTGTGTATACATGCGCTGGAATTATACAATGGCAAGACAGCCGGGGAATATTCAGGCACTTGACTGGTACCAGAGCCGCGGATTACAGGCAATGATCGCAACAGCAACAAACGGGGAAGGCGGAATGCTCTTTCAGCAGGAAGAACGTGATAAGGGTAACGCTTCCACAGGTATAAGCACAATAAAAAGTTTCATAAAACTTGCCGCCGACAGGCAGATCAGCGGTATGCTCTGCACTGCATGGGACGACAAATCACCTCATATGGAAAATTACTGGAGAGGATTCATAGCATCGGCTGAATACAGCTGGTCACCTGATAGCAGAACACTTGAAGAATATGACAAAGCCTGGCTTAAGAGAGAATTCGGGCTGGCAATGCCTGATTATCTCACCTTTTTTGATATGCTGAGGAATGGTTCCAAATTATGGTATGAAGCCTATTATAAAACCGGAAGCCGCCTCGATGATGAGGGTGCATTGCAGAGTCTTATGCGTGTGGAACACTGGCTGCCTGCACTTGAAGGACAGGAAAAGGTCAGTTTTGACTATACTTCAAAGCTGATTGAGCTTCCGGATCCGGCAAACCCGGGGGTTTGGAGCAATAAATACAAAAGCCGGCTCGACAAAGCTGCAATTGAAATTAAAAATCATTCAGCAATTATAGAAAGGCTCGCGAAACTGTATGCTGAATCATCCCGCAACAGATATTACTGGACTCTTTCTTCAGCACTGTATAATCTCCAGTATACTGCTCCAAAAATACTGCTTGCCCTGAAGGAATGCGATACACCTGATACAAATCGCCAAAAGGCAGGTATTGAGAATGTGAAAAAAGCTATATCAGAGTTCCGACAAACCTGGATGGACCTTGAGTCAGTCTATGAACAGACCCGCTTTGTATCGTATCCTGCCAGTTATATACCTGACAGGTATTTCCATCTCGCAAGCCAGACCGAAGATCTGACATGGATGATCCAGCCGGAAATATTATTTTTCGGAACAGTTGAAAAATGGATCCAAAGCAACCCATGAAAAGCATGATCAATAAACAATTAAAAATTAAATGAAAATAAGCAGACCTCTCCTTTTATCAATCTTGTTGTTATTCATGACAACAAATGCCGGAAATTGTCAAACTCCAGACTCCTGGCACTATCCCATGTATCTTGCAAACATGGGTTACTGGCATTCCAGGATACCTGTCCATGTTATCAATTCTTCAACTCATGACATCTCAGGGGAACCTTTAACGCTGGTTATCGGGGAGGCTGAAGGAGAACTTCATTTAACCGGAGAAAATGCCTCAGGTGTAAGAGTCATTGACTCAGGCGGAACTGAACTGCTGTGGAGGATAACATCACATGAAGGCGGACTTGTGACTGACACAACAATCCCCTGGAAAAGCAGGCTTATTCTGCCTGTAACAATTAAGAGAGGACAATCTGCAATTTATTACATTTATTTCAATAATATAGCCGCCTGGCCCGTCGGTGCAGTACTTGAAGAAGAAAGGTACGGGAGGAAAGAGAATATACAGGCTGGTCATCCAAATAATGATTCCCTGAATATTAGTATTAAAGCCACTCAGACGATATCCTTATCACAAAATGGAATATCTGAGGCATGGCCAGCTGACCAGAAATGGGATATAAGGGTACCGGTAAAAGTATTCATCTTCGGAGGAAGCAGATCCGAAGATTTGCCTGTTTATGTCAGAATGGAGCAGGTATACCTGCGGCTTCATACTAAAGATGTTCAAAACGCTGCAATGAAAATGGGAAGCAAGGGTGATAAATCATGCTTCCGTTTTGAGAAGGCTGTTTTGTTTCCGGGTCAGATGGCTGCAGAATCAGAACAGACCAGATTCCTCTATTTTGACAGAGAGGAAAAAGAGGATAAAGCACGTATGGAGAAAGCATTTATTGGCTGGCAGAATAACAAGCGCAACCTGCTTCGGACACTGACATCAACCGGAGTTATAAAGAGCACTGGATGGACTCAGGACATACTGATTAAACCAGGTAAATCATACATTTTCGGTGTAATGGCCGGGGCTTCAGATACAACAAATACTATTTCAATGATAATCGGTTTCCAGGGAAAAGGTGATACAACACAAACAGTCTATAGTACAATTGAAAGGAGTACTATAACCAGCGACTGGAAATTCATATCAACCGTTTTCAGATCCCCGGAGGAGTCATCATCAGTCAGGGTTAGCCTAAAGCTTTCAGAACCCGGATCTGCACGGTATAACGGAATGTTGATGATGGAGGTTATTGAAGGATATTCCGGCAGCATGTTTTTTGAGCAGAGAGAGGCAGGCAAACCCGGCGAACTGGCTGTTTGGCCGGTAAATCCTGTTGTTAAAGTCTTTCATGAGGATCTTCCTCCTATGAACATCCAGCCGCTTGGAATCTCAGTTGCCAAAAATGAGACAGAACCTCTTCAGATTGCTTTAAGGAGCCCGGTGGAAAGCAGAAATATGAGGATTGAAGTTACCCAACCAATGAACTCAGGAGGACAAAAGCTTGACAGGGTATCGCTTAACATTGTCGGATATGTACCTATTGATTATCCCTCAAATTATTACGAAAAAAAAGTTCCATACTGGCATCTTAAATATCCGACTGAGCCTATTGGCAGTGATGGATTTAGCGGATACTGGCCCGACCCTTTGTTACCGGCAAAGCCATTTGACCTGAAAGCCAATACAACCCAGCCCATCTGGATAGAGGTAAATGTTCCTGATGGAACACTGCCGGGAGATTATTCAGGTAAGATAAAAATATACAGTGAAGAGACTCTCATTAAGGAGCTTCCCTGGACAGTTCACGTCTGGAACTTTACTCTGCCGGTCAGGAATTCCTTCGGGCTCTTTATGATTACAGATCTGTTCACAGGATGCCGGAAACATACGAGCTGGTGGATAATGACAAGTCAGGAAAGAATATGCGCAATCTTCATTTGTCTTTTATGGCCAGGCATCATATCAGTTCAGGAGAGATAAATCCCACCCCTGAAATTACATGGAATGATAACAGAGTGACTATTGATTTTACCGAATATGATAAGGCTGCGGCAATCTATTTCGATGAACTTCAAAATCCATTCGCTTACCTTCCTACAGGTACCTTCTACCTGTTTGGCTGGGCTTTTCCTCCCGAAGAGAAATTTGGGGAGAAGCCATATCCCGGTGATTATCCTTTTGAACAGGCAGACAGGAGTAAACTGCGGCCTGAATATAAGAGAGCTTATCAGGCCGTGCTTAAAGCTTTCTGGGATCATCTGAAAGAGAAAGGATGGTCTGATAGATTTATTCTATACCTTTCTGATGAGCCTCATGAGGCAGATAATAATAATGGCAAGAGTGATGATATAAAGATACAGATGAAAGCCCTTTGTGATATGATTCATGAGGTGGACCCTGCAATTCCCGTTTATGTGAGTACGTGGTGGTACAGACCCGAATGGGAAGGTTATATTGATATCTGGGGGCTTGGATTTAACGGTGAAGGTGATTATGGACATTATGTAACTGCTGAAGATATGCAGAAAATCACCCGGTCGGGCGGCCGGATATGGTATACAACTGACGGCAATTTCTGTACGGAAACACCATATCTGGCACTGGAAAGGTTGCTTCCATGGTTCGGATATAAATACGGGGCTGAAGCATATGAATTCTGGGGAATCAACTGGCTGACATATAATCCTTATAAATACGGATGGCACAGCTATATTTTTGAAAGCCAGGCCCCTGGTGAAGAATCATGGAAAAGATATCCCAATGGGGATGGTTATCTTATCTATGCCGGCAAACCTATCGGCAATGATGGATTGATAGGGTCGATTCGGCTGAAGCAGGTCAGAGAGGGAGCCGAAGATTATGAGTACTTTTCAATGCTTGGGAAGCTGATTAAAAAAGCAGATGCTGCAGATCCTGCATTAAAAGAAGCCCGACAAGCTCTTCAGGAGGCTTTGGATATCGTCAATATACCCTGCTCTATGGGACGGTATTCAACAAAAATTCTCAAATCACCTGACGAAGTACTGGAGTTACGTGAAGAGGTTGCAGAAAGCATTGAAAAACTGGTAAATAAATAGACAGATATTATGAGCATTAAAATTCCATCAGGACATTATCCGGTTTTCACAAGGGTGAGTATCTTTTTATTAATAATTGCTCTTACCATTCTTTCCTGTAAGAAAGAAACAGCTTCAAGACTGTCTGTTCTTCAGGAGGATAAAGAATTCCTGCAGATCCCGGGAGTGGGCTGGCAAACTTTTGACCGCACTGCAGATCTGGACAATACATTGAGTACTCTTAAATTTAAATCGGGTTGTGCATATTACCGGTGGTACTGGGTCTCGTTGGAACCACAGGAGGGTCAGTACAATTTTGCGATGATTGATGATATTTTGAAAACATGCAGGGAAAATAATCAGGCGCTTGCTTTCAGGGTTATGTGCGAAGATCCCTGGGGGGAAGGACTACCTCAATGGCTGATTGATAAGGGCATTAAACGAACTTACAGTGCCTGCAGCCAGGAAGGGGCTCATTATGCACCTGACATGTCAGATCCTGTTTTCATATCTTTTCATGAAAAGCTGATCCGAGCACTCGGAGAACGGTATGATGGTCATCCGGATCTTGCACAGGTAGATATCGGTTCAGTGGGGCTGTGGGGAGAATGGCATATTTACTGTGACCCGGACCTTATGCCGGATGCTTCACTGCGGCATTCAGTTGTCGATCTGTATTATGAATCTTTTCCCAACACACCTCTTTCTGCATTGGAAGCCTGTATCATTGATGATACTTACGCCGTTAACAAAGGCAAATGCGGCTGGAGGGCTGACAGCTGGGGAGATGCTGATGCAACAGGTGGAAGTTGGAATCATCATGAGTACTTTTACTGGCCCACACATAACAAGTACCCGGAATTATGGAAGTCCGGGCCTGTTGTTTTTGAGCCCGGTGAGCCCGGAGGATACATGGATGGCTGGACTGTACCTGCTAAAGGCATTGTTGATGATGCCCTTGCGTGGCATACAAGCATGGTTTCAAATAAATCACATTCAATACCCCAAAACATAATTCCTGAAATAGAAAGGCTTGTGATGAAAATGGGATTCCGGCTTGTTCTCAGAAACGTAACATTTGATAATTCGTGTGTTGCTGATACTGAGATTCCTGTTACAATGAAATGGGAGAACCTGGGTATTGCTCCACCGTATCGTGATCACCGTATTGCTTTCCGGCTGAAAGATAAAAATAATGCTAATTCGGGAATTACGGTAACCGACCAATCCATACAGGGATGGCTTCCTGGGGAAACGAATATTACTGTCAACTACAAACTGGCTGCCGGCTTACCTGCCGGTGACTACAGTCTTGAAATGGGGGTGGTATTTCATAATTCAATAGAGCATACAATTCCTATTGCCAACAAGGGAAAGACTGACGACGGCTGGTATTCGCTGGGCAAGATTAAAATCAACAACTAATAAGATTATGAAAAAAGTTACCTATGTCTTGCTATTTGTCTTTGTTTCGGTGAATATTGCCTTAGCCGAAGCACCATTTGCAAAATGGTCAGAGACAGAACTGGTTCTGAATAACGGCGTAGTTCAGCGTGTCATAAAGCTTCCTTCTGCTGATAGTACATTTCTGACTTTGTCATATAAACCTCTTACAGGGGATTTTAAGTATTTCCTGGATGAGAATACTGATTTTCAGTTTGAGGTTAACGGTGTAAGATACTCAGGAAGAAGTAACTGGAGTCTGGTAAATGTGAAGAGTGCCGGTGATGAATTACAGGGCAATGGTGCTGCAGTTACACTGCTGAGCAGAGACAGGAAGATCGGGCTTACAATTAAATATCTGCTTTACCCCGATCTGCCGGTAATACGCAAAAGTCTTATTGTGAAAAATCTTGGCAGTAGCGAAGTCGCTCTTGAATCGGTGGATGTCGAGAAGTTAAGCGTCACCCATTACTGGGCAACTACATTCAGCTGGATCTACAGTGACTACGGCCGGAGAAAGTCAATCGGACCTTACGAAGGTAACATGCAGGATGCCCTCATCATTATTCACAACATGGACTGGGAGGCAGGGATCGTGATTGGCAATGAAGCTTCAGGAGTACTGAAACGTACTTCATTTCTCTGGGATGAAGCTGATGTCACAGCCGGACTTACCCATAGAGATGCCCGTTTCCCTTTCCGCAAATGGATAAAGCCCCAGGAATCATTTGAAACCCCACAGGTATTTACGATGGTCTATAACAACCAGAAAACTCCGGAAGAAGTACTGAATACTTCCCTGCCTGATTATATCCGCAGGCACATGGGTATTCGCCTTTCTGAACTGGATGAAAAACCAACATATGTCTATAATACCTGGAACCCTTTCAGGAAAGACATTAATGAAAAACTTATTTTGGAACTGGCAAAAGCTGCATCTGATGCAGGAATGAAGGAATTTATCATAGATGACGGATGGCAGGACAATTATGGCGACTGGGGTATTGATAAGAATAAGTTCCCGAATGGATTGAAACCTGTTTTCGACTACATCAAATCGCTGGGAATGAAACCTGGCTTATGGGTAAGCGTTGGAAGTGCCTCTCCTGAAAGCAAGGTTTACCACGAACATCCCGAATGGTTTGTAAGAAATAAATACGGAGAATTCGGAAGTA
Organism: Bacteroidales bacterium; assembly: GCA_016715075.1. Taxonomy (GTDB): domain Bacteria; phylum Bacteroidota; class Bacteroidia; order Bacteroidales; family VadinHA17; genus LD21. Next base: position 191,034 of record JADKBK010000004.1, on the reverse strand, counting down.
TACATACCGAAACTGATGACGGTGTCCGTTCCGCCTGCTTTTCAACCGGATGGAAAAACTATATCAGGGATATTCTTCTAAAACTGGCAATGGAATACGGACTGGAATACCTGAAGCTCGATTTTGCCATCGTGACAAGTGCATATGTATTTGACAATGAAATATCGGGATGTTATGCAACTGACCATCCAGGACATAAAGACCACCACGAATCGATGTACACCAATTTCGAACAGGTTTGGAAACTATATGATGAGCTTCATGCTGCCAAACCCAATCTGTTTATTGATTGCACATTTGAAACTATGGGCGGTCTGCAACTCATCGATTATGCCATGCTGAAACATGCCGAAGGAAACTGGATGTCAAATTTCTATGGTCCTGATGAAATTGGTGATCTCCGTATCAGGAATATGTCGTGGTGGCGCTCTCCTGCTATGCCGGCAACAGCACTGGTTATCGGGAATCCGCAAATGGACGACAAAGGATGGGAAACACACATCAAATCAGAGGCAGGCTCTCTGCCAATCATGCTGGGGGATCCGCGGAAACTGTCACCTGATGACCTGAAAAAATACCGTGCTTATTCTGACTGGCTCCATCTGATGGAAATGAACTATAACATTATGAGTTTCCGGCAGGATCTGCCCGGATTCGGTGAACCGATTGAAGGTGGCTGGGATGGCTTTCAGCGCATAAATACCGAAACAAAAAACGGGGGAATAATTGCTGTATTCAGGCATGGTTCAGTTGAATCAAAAAGGATTGTAACAATAAAATACCTCGATCCCCTTAAAAACTATCAAATAAAAAATATGGATGGGAAAGTGCTTGCGTCTTTAACCGGACATGATCTCCTGACAAAGGGTTTTGAGTTAAGTCTGGAGGGTATCTATTCCGGGGAACTTTTGGAGGTTAGGGTAAGATGATTATCATGGATTAGGATGTAACTTGCAGAAAGTATCGAATCAATATTGTATTAACAATTACAAACAGTATAAAACTTTTAGAAAATGGAAAGATTAAATATTTCACGAAGGAAATTTGTAAAAGGACTGGCAGGGAGTGCTGCAGGAATTGCAGTATTCGGAAGTAATCCTGGTATGTCGGCTATAAGTTATTCGCGTATTATCGGAGCTAATGAACGGATTAATATCGGTGTTATTGGTTGCGGTGGCATGGCAAATGCCCATATGGAGGCCTTATTGAACATGAAACAAAATGACAATGTTAATATTGCTGCAGTTTGTGATGTTTATTCAAAAAGGCTGGATAAGGCAAAAGCACTTACACAGGCTCAGGCGTTTACGAATTATAAGGAAATCATCCAGAATAAGGATATTGATTATGTGCTCATAGCCACACCGGAACACTGGCATTATCAAATGACCCTGGACGCTATTGCTGCAGGAAAACACATTTATGTTGAAAAGCCAATGACCCATACTATTGAACAGGCTAAAGATATATGTGATAAAGTTACAGCTGCAAAACTTAAAATGCAGGTCGGGGTACAAGGAATGTCGGATGATTCATACGAAACCGCGCATAGAATGATTGAGGAAGGGGCCCTTGGGAAAGTTGTAATGGCTCATATTGATTATTCCAGAAATTATCCTGATGATTTCTGGGCATATCCGATCGATGAAGACGCCAGACCTGGGGTAAACCTCGACTGGGAAGCCTGGCTTGGTCCTGCACCTAAACGCCCCTGGGACCCGAGAAGATATTTTCAGTGGAGACGGTACTGGGATTATTCAGGTGGAATTGCAACAGATCTGTTTATTCACCGGGTGACAAGGATAATTAAGTCGCTGGCATTGAAATTCCCGGATTATGTTGTTGCGACAGGAGGCACCTGGAATTTTGTGAACAGTGTGGCCGAGATACCTGATACTTTTAACATGATGCTGGACTATCCGGAAAAAACAACCATCATGGTTGTTTCATCACTGGCTAATGATATGCCGATAAGGCACGTGATCAGAGGGCACAAGGCAACACTCGAATTTACAAAAGAAGGTTTTACAATAACTCCGCAGGAGCAATCGGAATTGGCTAAAATAAGCAGTACAGGTGAAGCAGTAAAAGGGACAAATCTTTTTACATATAAAAAATCCGGTGCTGAAGATGTAACTCTCCACCACAGGAATCTGCAATCTGCAATCAGAAAAAACGAAGCCCTTAAATGCGACCAGAATCTTGGTCTTTATGGTGTTGTTGCATGCATGATGGGAGTTGAATCATTCCGGAACAGGAAATATCTGAAATGGGATCCTCAGAATAAAAAGGTCATTGAAAGCTGATTAAAGAATGAAAAAATTAATCTTTCAGAACTCTCCTTCAGATACCACCTGATATGAAAAAGCCATGCTATAAGATAAAAACAACTGTTGGATTATGTTTCATTGTCACTTTATTTACAGTGACAATAAACGCCCAGACTCCTTCTTTCCCTGGAGCAGGGGGAGGTGGAGCTCAGTCAGTTGGAGGTCGCGGCGGAGTTGTTTATGAAGTTACAAACCTGAATGACAATGGTCCCGGAAGCTTAAGGGAAGGGATTGAAAAGAGTGGTCCCCGAACAATAGTATTCAGGGTTGGTGGCACGATAAGATTGTTATCAGGAATAAAAGTAACAAACCCATATATAACCATAGCCGGTCAGACAGCACCAGGCGGGGGAATACAGATCAATGGGCAGGGAACCAGAGAAAGTATCTTGATCATCCTTACTCATGATGTCATTATAAGGTATCTCCGATTAAGGCATGGTTATAATGCTTTAGCAGATCAAACTGGTGATCCTGTATCTGTTATGGCCGGACATAATGTGATCATTGATCATTGCACACTGATGTGGACAACAGATGAGAACTGTGATGCCTGGGGTGATAGACTATATGATGCACCTCATAATATTACATGGTCGTGGAACATATTCGCCGAACCTCTGAGTGCCCACCCGACCAATGTTATTACAGGCAGCGATATTTCAGAAGTTGCCGATAAGATGACAGATATTGATCTTCATCACAACCTGCTGGCTAACAGTTCACACAGAAATCCTCTCATCAAGAATAAAACATTCCGTTTCGTAAGTAACATTGTCTATAACTGGCAATATTATGCCACCATGGTTGCTACCGGAACCATGGCAGATATTTTAATGAATCTTTACAGGCCGGGACCTCTAAATCAGCCTGACTCTCCTCATAAATTTGAGATCGAGGTTTTTCCGGAATCAAGGTTTGCAACCGAGATGCCATCAGGCAGACCATCAATTTATGTGATGGGGAATAAGGGTCCTAACAATCTGATCCCGGGAAATGATAACTGGATAATGGTAACTGAAATAGCAGATGAAAACGGAGATGTAACCGGACCTCTTTCAACTTCCTTCAGAAGGATAATTCCATTGCCTGACCTGCCGGTACCAATCATAGCTGATTCTCCAGAAAGTCTTGAAAAAATTTTATTGACTTCAGTTGGAGCTTCTCACCGTCTTGATTGTTACGGGAAATGGATTCCCAACAGAGACTCTGCTGACCAGCGGATAATAAGGGAATATCATTCATTCGGGGGGAAAATACCTGTCAGAGAAGATGAGGTTGGCGGATTTCCGTACATTCCCGGAGGTACAGCCTGCGAAGACACTGATCATGACGGAATGCCGGATATCTGGGAAAAAAGGAACCGACTTGATATGTATGATCAGTCAGATGGTTCCAGGATTGGAGCAACCGGCTATTCTAATCTGGAAATATATTTAAGCGGAACTGTTAATTGATTTAATGTAACATTGATGGTAATTTAAAATATGAAAAGCGGTCACATCATTTCCGGAACCATAAGATGGTTTATATATTTTGCATTTTCTACAGGCATTTTGGCTTGCAATGAATCAGGGGGTATTGTCAGTCCGGCATACATAAAAGGTATTGAGAACGGGTTGGATAAGGTATTGTTATTCTGTGACAAAGGACTTATTTCAATCTCTTTCTATTCTGAAAACATTGTCCATTTTGCTTATTTTCCTGAAGGAAAGCAATTGTCGCTGCCATCATGGGGAATTATGCCAGCATCTGAGATTACCGGTCCTGATGTAAAAGAAGATGGCGATATTATTACTATATCTTCCAATAGTATGTCAGTCAGAATAAATAAGAAAGATTGCAAGGTATCCTATCACAATTCTCAGGGGGAATCATTACTTGTGAGTAATACATATTCCCTGACACCGGTCATTGTTTCCGGAGAAGATACATACAGTCTTAATATTTCATTTGATTCTCCTGAGGATGAGAATTATTACGGATTGGGGCAGCATCAGAATATTGGACTTAATCTGAGAGGGAAAGTTGTTCAGGGCTGGCATGATTATGAAGGGGATAAAGGAGAAATAATCGGGTTTCCTTTTATGGTTACCAATAGGAAATATGCCTTTCTGCTAGATAATCCTTCAAGAGTAATGACTTATCCCGGGAAAGAGGGCAAAACAGAGTGGACAGCCGAAGTGGCCGATGCAATCTCTTATTATGTAATATCCGGCAATACAAGTGACGATATCTATAAAGGGTATCGTACACTGACAGGAACAACTCCCCTGCCTCCAAAGTCAAAACTGGGATATATGCAGTGTAAAACCGGCAGACCTGGAATTGACAATCAGGCCGATCTGATAACACTGGCAGCTAAGTACAGAGAGAAAAACTACCCCTGCGACAACCTTGTTGTTGATTATTTCCACTGGGTAGAATTGGGGGATATGGATTTTGATAATAAATTCTGGCCCGATACAAAAAGCATGAATAAGCAGCTTGAAGGGATGAATTTCAATACCATGATCTCTTGCTGGCCAAGATTTATGAAAGAGTCTAAGAATTACAGTATTGGTGAAAAGAACAGCTACTTCATGAAACAGGCCGATGGAAAAACAGTTTATGGAACTCCTGAAGACAAAAGAGGCGCTGTTGTTGATATTACTAATCCTGATGCAGCCAGGTGGTTCTGGCAACTAATCAGAAATAATTATGTCGGGAATGGATTCAGCAGCTACTGGCTGGATGAAAGTGAACCTGATATTTGTCCATACCCCTACTTTTTATGCCGGAACTGGTGCAAGGTCCACAACATTTATCCATATCTTCATTCTAAAAATGTATATGAGGGCCATCGGACAGAAAGGGATACCCGTTGCTTCATCCTGCTCAGAAGCGCATATCCGGGAACACAGCGCTGGGGCACAACAGTCTGGTCATCAGATGTTGATCCCACATGGGATTATCTGAAACGCCAGGTCCCGACAGGATTGAATTTCTGTGCATCCGGAATGCCTTACTGGTGTTCTGACATTGGAGGCTGGGGGAAAATCGAATGGCTGAAGGACCGTCCAAAACCCGGAAAACCATTGCTGATTATTTCGGATATTGTCCCGCCAAATACAAAAACTGCACCTGATTATCCTGAGCTCTATGTCCGCTGGTTTCAGTTCGGGGCATTCTGCCCGATCTTCAGAGCTCATGGATCACGTGAAGATAATGAGGTATGGTCTTATGGACCTGAGGCAGAAAAAATACTTGTTAAATACCTCCATTTAAGATACCGTCTTCTGCCTTATATCTATTCTCAGGCGTTCAGTGCAAACCAAACAGGTGCACCATTCATGAGAGCTTTATTTCTTGACTACCAGAATGACCGGAATACTACGGATATAACTGATGAATATATGTTCGGCCCGTCAATACTTGTTGCCCCTGTGACAGAGCAGGGTCAGGATGTACGCGAGGTTTATCTGCCGGAAGGGAATGAATGGTACGATTTCTGGACAAACGTTAAATACAAGGGAGGTCAAACCGTAAAAGTCCCTGCTCCAATAGACAGAATTCCCCTTTTTGTCAAAGCAGGATCAGTTCTACCCATGGGTCCGATAGTCAATTATGTCGGTGAAAAACAAGAAGATCTGGAAATACGTATCTATAGAGGAGCTTCAGGGAGCACTGAGATTTACCAGGATGAGCATGATAACTATAATTATGAGAAGGGTTTATTTACAACCTTTGAAATAAACTGGAATAACGAAAAAAATATTCTTGCATTGACAGAACAGAAGGGTGATTTCCCAGGTGCTTCACTTCCAAAAAAAATTAATGTGTTTTCATTAAAGAAAATCAGGAGATGAATGAACAGTCAGTAAATAATCCGGACAAGATGCTGATTTACAGAGGCAAATTCTAGTATAATTTCAGACATAAGTGTTCAGTGAGCAAAAATAGCCGGATCACAGACTCCCTAAAAATTCAGACAGTTTTATCAGATCATCACGAGTATCAAATTTGACCTTATTTGATTTGAGGTAAGCCTTTATTGCATCCTCTTTCTGAGGAAAGAGTTGGATGACATTCTTCTTCGTGTACTGAACAAATCCTCCGGATTGATCTGACAGATAATACTCAAGTGTTCTCTGAAGCATCATGTCAGTATTTGCTGTCAGTTTGTAAAAATTTCCTCCCGACGGCAATGAGCCGTATGAAGTGGTAGCTGCCCCTGCACTGCTTGTACCGTAGGAATCCTGTTTCTGTGTCTCCTTCACCTTTATGTACTGTTTAAGCATCACCCTAAATGGACCCCCGTTGATCTGCTCAAGGTAATATCCCTTGTCATAATAAAAGGTATCCTGAGCGACAATGATATACCTGACATCTTTTTTATTGGCAATGGCAAGGGTATCTTCCTTCCTGAGATACTCCATTTCGCTGCTGAGAAAATTGAAATTCAGCTTCGCTTCCGAATAGACACCACCTTTAACAAAAATTCTTCCTGTAATAAATTCAGGGTAACGGTATCTCTCATTAAAAGGAAAGCAATCAATAACCCTCATTCCTGCCTTCACGATAACAGGTTCATATTTTTGTGCTGAAAGTGATGCTGTGATAATAAACATGTAACATATTAAAAATAATTTCTTTTTCATTGATCTATTAATTTATTGTAACGAATTGATTTGTATTGTATTGAATCTTTTTGTTTTGTATTGGATTGGATTGGCGGGGACAGGTCGCGACCTGTCCCTACCCTTCTTCATCAAAATTCGGATGTGTCGATATTCTTTGGAAGAAATCCAAGATATCTCATCCCTGTCTGATCATGCATCTGGTGATGCTGGGCCTGAAAGAGAACATTCCAGTTGATATCAACTTTATCCCTGTTCTGAAGTCTGAAGTTTAGAAGATCATTTGCCTTACTGATTATCTGATCTTTATTACCATTCTTTCCTGCCATAAAACAAATAACTGTAAGCCGGGAATTTTCATTTGCAATCTGCATTCTTCTGATATAATTTCTGGCCTGATCAGAGATATTCTTCTCAGCTGCATTTTTTAAATATGAATCGGTCAGATTGAAATCTTCCAGGGAATAGAACTCATCAATTCGTTCAGTAAGGCGGTAAAGCAGACCATATTCAAGGAAATATGTTTTAATGCCATTATTCAGTCTTAGTTCTTCCGGTATAACTTTTGTAGTAAATATATTTCTCCAGTGCCTGTAATATTTTGCAATATCATCCTTTGCTTCTCCGAAAGAGTTTAAATACTCCTCCTCCAGTTCTTCAAATGTAGAGTTGGGATTTGCATTTCCTTTTGCCAGAATATAATATGTCATGTCCGAAATTCCTTCCCAGTATCCCATAAGTGCATCAAAATCAGTTCCAATTGCATTATGGGCGATTCCGAGCTTAAAATTTTCAAATAATCTCTGCTCCTGCCCCATCGGGATTCCCATCTCCCACCAGATATCATTTGGTCTGTACATCATTTTTTTCATCCCGGCCTCTTGCCAGCCTTCATACAATTTTTTTGTCACCGCAAAATCACCTCCCATCCTGGGTATAAATTCTATCAGTATACCATCATCAAGCTTTTCATTTCGCGGAGGCTGTAACATATTTTCGTAGGCATATCCGGTAACCATGATATCATCTTTAACCTGCCGGGCTTCCTTCAATATGGAATTCCATAAATGTACATACCTGTCGGTCACATAATCTGTCAGATCTTCCCCTTCCTTTCTGGCATCAATAGCCATACAATTGTCGCAGTGACACCATTCATCGTTACCATATCCATCTGAATCATTCTCACATCCTGAAATGGATTTGCTGTTCTGGTATGGATTCTTCTGCAGATCATCTCTCCATTCATTGACTTTAATTTTAGGCAATTCCGTATTAGTGGGGCACATTTTCACCCTCTCAACACGTCCCATAGGTTTCCTTACTCCCTTGCTTGTCAGAGCAAAAATATCAGGATTAGTATTTTTATAATTCTCCCAGTAACTGCCATAAGCATGACCAAACCGGAAATTCTCGCTTCTTCCCATTCTCATCCTCCTCATCCAGATAAGCAGATCAGCATATTTTTTAAACGATTCTTCTTTGGTCACTGAAAATTCTTTTGGTGCACACTGACCATAAGCATTCTGAATCTTGAATGAGAGCATTTCCGGACGGATATTTCTTTGCAATAATACGGGTGTCCAGGCAGAATCTTTTATTGCAATGGTAACAGAAGAAAGTTTCGGATAAAAAATACCATCATCTCCCGGTTTTATCCATTTTACATCCAGCTCATTTTCCAGAAAATTATATACAGCGAACAATGTGCCAGCCCGGTTATTAGCAAGATTTAATGCTTCACTCTGAATTTTATTTTTAAATTCGCCGGGCTTATCTGCTGAATATCTTATATTAATTTTATCGTCACCGAAAATATATATGTTGTTTCCCCTGATCAGGTATACCGATTCTTCCGGATTCAGTTTCTTACTGTATCCTTCCGGAGAAATACCAACGAGGAACTGTTTCCCGGATTTATTTTTAGATGAAAAATCAGTTATCGGAATATTTCCGCCAAAAACCAGATCAAGATGTTTTTTTAATTCGTCTGCCGCAAAAAGGACTATACTGTTCGCAGTATCGGGAATTACAATTGAAATGGATCCGATATTTTCCTTATCAATTTTAAAGGCTCTTTCTTTACATGAAGATGAAGTAAGTATTTGAATAACAAATACATAAAACAGTATTTTTTGCATTAGATCTTATTTATAATTTACCTTAAATATTTTTTGCCACAAAGACACAAAGGTACAAAGATGCATCAAGAATTTTTTCGTAAGGATAAGTTCTTTGTGAACCTTGGCGTCTTGGCGTCTTGGTGGCAAATGTTTTTTCTTCCGGTGTCCACTTAATTATTTAAATTGTTTCACATATTCCAGAAATGCTTTTGCAGTCTTATCAAGATTTTCAACAGATCCTCCTCCCTTTAGTTCCGCACACATCTCAAAGGCAATATAGCCCTGGTATCCTATCCCTTTAAGGGTATTAATAAATGTCTTATAATCGAGATAACCTTCTCCTATTGGGACAAGCCTGTTCTCAGGTAAAAGCGGTTCATAATTTACCTGTCTGGATTCGTACCTGAAGCGTGGAAGTTTCTCGTAATCGGCAGTTGTAGTATGAAGGATATAGGGTTTCATCGTATAAATGGCTTTTTTGATCTCTTCATTCGATAATCCCTCCATTGTCGGAGACCAGAGATCGAAAGCTGCCTTTACATTTGGCATGTTGACCTCATCAAGAAGCCATTTCATTGCATCGTGATGCACTGCAATGTCATGATGGTTCTGCACCACAAGGGTAACACCATATTGGGCAGCAATTTTCCCGGCCATTTTTAATCCTTCCACAACCATTGCATACTGCGATGCATATGGAAGATCGGGACGTTCATAACCGGTGAATACTCTGACCATATTGGTTCCAAGGTCACGTGCCAGCCGTGCCAGTTCTCCAATATAAATGGCCTGGATCTCAACATTTGGGATACCAGATCTGTCAACACCTGCAGTGAAATCATTGTAACCGGCAATACAAACAAGCTCGAGGCCAAGTTCTTTGATGCGGGCTTTTAGTTTCTGACGTGCGGTATCATCATAATCTATTAAGGATACATGAGGTCGTTTGGCTCCCAGCATCACTCCGTCAAATCCAAGTTCTTTGGCTTTCAGCAGAAACTCATCGACAGAAAGTACTGCCTGACCTCTCCATGCCCCGCTGTAACCAACAGAGTGAAGACAGGTCTTTACTTTAAAATCCTTCGGATTACCGGTAGGGGCTATCTGTCCATTTGCAGAAATGACTGTAAACAGAACAATTAAAGATAGAACTGAGATCGTTTTCATTGCCTGAGAAATTATTACCAATAGTGTATCGTGTAAAATAATTATAATTTTAATATAAGGGAGAGACGGGGCGTATTGGCATTAAACCTCATCCGGAACGATGTAAGGTTTCCGGTAATTACGGCTAAGCATCGCATCTGCCTCTGAATCGTTTGCAAACTTCTCATAATCACCCATGAACTTCAGTTCTCTGCCCAGACGGTATGAGATATTTCCAAGATGCGGAAGGGCAGATGAATAAAACCCTTCGTTGATATCACTATTTAAAATATCATCCTTGCCTGATCTTACAGCATCGATGAAATTTGTAAAATGGTCAGTACTCTCAGGTCCCAGCAATGTAGCAGCCATCTGTTTCCCATCTCCGATCTGAGTACCTGCAAAAGGTACTTTCTCTCTTTTTCGGAAAGCCTGCCATTCTCCGCCGCTCTTTTCCCAGGCCTGCAGTTCAAGATAACCTTCAGTACCATAAAAAATATTTCCAATGGCGATGCCCATTGCGCCTTCCCTGTTGAAATAGCGTCCCCTGGTCTCAAACTCAAGTAAGGTACCATCTTTATACTTAAATACTGATGATTGTGTATTTGGAGTTTCCTGTGAACACTCTTCAGGATTGATCCCATAGATGCCACCGGTGGAGTAAACCGACACAGGATGTTCATTTTTATTCAGTCCCCAGCGGGCAATATCAAATTCGTGTACTCCCTGGTTTCCACTGTCCCCGTTTCCTGTATTCCAATGCCAGTGCCAGTTATAGTGGCCTCTTTTCTCATTATACTCACGCCATAATGCCGGCCCTAGCCACTGGTCATAGTGGAGTGATGCGGGTGGAACAGAGTCCTTTGCAATCCCGAAGGAATCACGCGGTTTGTAACAGAGGCCTCTGGCCATATATACATCACCTATACCTCCGTCATGCAGAAATTTCATTGCTTCTTTGATATTTTTGTACGATCTGCCCTGAAATCCGACCTGAACACGCACATTGTACTTTCGGGCTGCCTCAACCATTTTACGTCCCTCAAAAATATTATGACATGCCGGCTTTTCCACATAAACATGCTTCCCTGACTGACAGGCCCATATGGTCCCAAGTGCATGCCAGTGGTTGGGAGTGGCAAATGAAACAACATGAATATCAGGATTCGCAAATATTTTATGCATATCCCACTCAGTTGTAACCTTAACACCTGTTTTGTCGAGCACGGTCTTTGAACGTTCGGCAAAAAACTGGTCATCAACATCACAGATTGTTACCAGACGAACGTTATGATTGTCTTTAAGGCCGCACCATTCATCAACGTGGGTGGTTCCCCTTCCGCGTAAACCCACAACGGCTACATTGATGCGATCATTGGCACCAATAATTGATTTATAAGATCCGGTACTGAAGCCCATGCCACCAATGGCAATGCCTGCAGTTCCCAGTACACTCTTCTTAATAAATTCCCTTCGCTTAGTCATTTTCTATATTTTTAGAGGTTATTATTAATAAACACTATTGTCAACAGGACCCCTTTTAGAGTAATCGCTTTTTACCAGGCCAAACTGAAGATAGTACCAGAAAGTGTTCCTCTCGGCTTTCTTAATTCCCTTTTCTGCCAATTTCCTGTCGCCCCTGAAGGGTTTAAGATCGGAGAAATACTTTATGAAACGCTGATCAGTTTCCCTGCTTATGGTAAGTCCTCCAAGGTCAGGAAACTCCTTTGTAACGTTTACAAGCGAGACTATTGCTTCTTCAATGTGTCTGGGAAAATGTTCATAGCCGAGTCCTTTGAATTTTTTCACTTCAGCTCCGACTTCCATCAGATCCTTCTCAAGAAGAATCCTTGCTAATTTATACTCAAATGCAATTCTGTTACCTGGATTTGACTTAAGCATCGTCTCCAGATTCCTGAAATCTTCCGTAACAATCAAAAAATCCTCTGCTGGAAGCAGCCTCATCTTTCTGCCAAGCTCCGGATCGGATTTTACCATTTCAGGATTAAAGAGCATTCTTTCATATATTACGGCCCATTGTCTGTAATGCAGAGTCTTTTTCAATACATTGATATATCTTTCTGCAATCCTGAAATTCCCGTTGATCAGTTCCGTTTTAATAAGCATTTTAATATTTTCAGGACGATAACCATGCTGAACCATCTGCTCATATGCCAGGTGGTGAGCCTCACAAGTAAGGCCGACGGTATAGTAAAAATACATTGACCTGTAACTTTGTTCATCATCACGACTTAATGAAAGGGATAATGAGGCATAACTCTGCCTGCCAAAAAACATTCTGTTACACAACTGCCCCTTCTCCGACAAAGCAAGATTATAGTAATACTGTTCAACTATATTATCTGATTGAGACTTCTCATGCTGCCTGATAATATTGTCCCAATCCTGCTTGAAAACAAGCTTCTCAAACTTCATGACACCGTCTGTTACAGGGTCAAAATTTTTATAGAGAATAAGAATTGTAAGAGGAAGAATTGTAACCATTGCAATAAGCGGAATATTCCAGCCGGGCTTTTTATCATTTAAGACTGATCCTGAAACCTTCGTAAATAAAGGTAAGAGAATAATTAAACTGCTGAAGAGTGCAAGGAAAAATGTAAGTCTTGAAGTATCATTAAGGAATAACGGATAGGCAAGCAGCATTTTTAACGGCTGAAGAAACAGAATATCCTTAAAAACGAAAAAGACCCCAAAACCAACAATAACAAGCGAGGCAGGCATCAAATAACGAAACTTCCCTGTCGAATATAACAGATAATAAACGATACTCAGACCAAGATATACAATAACGAAGGCACCTGTCAGATAGTAGAGTACAGGTATGGAAATTAATACAATCAGTGGTCTGTATTTATTGCTGCTGATTACTGAAAATAAAAACCATGCTGCCACAATGAAAAATCCGAGCAGATGGGATGCCTGAAAGTCGTAACGCGTTTGCATCAGTAGCAGCAAACATGCCGGCAGCAATCCAAACAAGAATGAAAAGCGATCTCCTGAATTCAAAACTACAGCAATCTTTTCAAATATTTTAAAGATTAGAAGTATCAGAACAGAGATTATCAGGGAACCTGATAATGGAGAAAAATAAAACTGTGTCAGAAAGTTGCCGGCAAAAAACAGAAGGCCTCCGGGCTTATCAATGAATTTCTGCATATAATCAGCAGAAAAGACAAAGAGTATATGGCTCTCGTGAAAAAAAAGGATGCCGGTACCAAAAAAAAAGAAATATACAACTGTTAAAATAAAAAGTATTGAAATGGCGACACCGCTCTGAAATCGTCCTGAGATTCCATTTTCAGGAATTAATCTCCCGAAAGCTGATAAAAAGGTGATCTTTTTTTTCATTATATTCTCAGAAATAAATAATCGGGGTTACTTTTCTTTTACAGTCCATACAGGTTTTACAGGGTTCGCATCAGCTGCCCTGGCAAAGTCACGCGGACCTATATTTATTCTGCCTGTAATAAGTTCAGGTCTGTTGAATGTCTTTTCAAGCCTCCTGTAGAGAGTTGGATCTTCCTGTGGGAGAACAAATGGTTTTCCGCTACTGTCGGGTGAAATGAAATATGAGAAATAAGGTCTCGCCGTTAGTCCGTCTCCCCGTTTACTGCTGAATACCAGCCATTTTCCATTTGATGACCAGGAATGGTAACTCTCGGTTGCATCGCTGTTCAGGCTCATTTTATTTGTTTCCCCACTCTGCAGGTCAAGCAGGTAAAGGTCAGCCTCCTTGTGCCAGATAGAAAATGTACCATAGTCATGAAGTGTAAAGACAAGGTATTTCCCATCAGGAGAGATTACTGGCAATGAAACCGACTTATTAACTGACATAGCGTTGAAAACTATCTCCGTATTTCCAAATATTCCGGAAGCCTGATCAAAGCGTTTCCTGACAAGATCATATTTAACCTGAAGATAATCAAAGCCTTCTTTTACCTGACTGGCTCTGCAATAATAGAGATAGTTCCCGTCGGGAGACCAGCATGGAAATGTCTCCATATACTTAACAGTATCCTTTTCAGGACATGCAAATATTTCATTATTCTGGAGATCATATATCACCAGTGAGGAGTAGAGATCATAAACCTCAATATTTTTTTCCGGACGCATATGAAATGACTGAACTGTCTTATTGGATGAAAAAGCTACAAATCTACCTGAGGGATGCCATGACGGGTATACTGCACTGGCAGTCATTTCCTTAGTTTTCAGTGAGGTTCTTGTGAGCTTCCTGCCATCATAAAAATAGGTTCCACCCTTTGATCCCCTAACGTGTAACAAAAAAATATCCGGGCTGTTCTGTCTGAATGTGTGACAGTTTACGCAGTTTTGTTCCATCATTTGATTCTCAAAGAGGGATTCTTCATTAAAATCCTCAAGCGATCTCTGAACAATCTTCATATCCACCCATGACCTGTATCCCGGGTAGAGTAACCTGTAGCACAGATAAGGATCTATTTGCTCGGCAGCAACATTAATCTGAACAGGCTTAAATTTAAGAGAAGAATTCTCATTATCTGAAGCTATTATCTCTATCTCTATCTTTCCTCCTGCAGTTCCTTTCAGCAGTTCCTTCCATTTTTTAACCGGAAACCGTACCTCCCCGTTGGAAGATGTTAATGTCAGTGTCTGATTGTCGCCCGCCTTTGCAACTATTCTGAAAGATTTTCCTTTCTCCAGTATAAGAAAATTCAAAGGGGCAATATTAGGAGGAACAGTTACACCTGAATAATCAGGCTCAATAACAGGCTCATGTCCGGCTGGCAGGGCGCTGCTAAAATTATCCCCTGTACATCCGGATAGAATCACCAGCAGAGTCAGCAGGCCGGGAATCCAGAAAAGCAAAACTCTAAACTTCATACTTTCAGTTCCGAATCATTCGTGGATAAAATTAATACAAGCCCTTCAAATATTCAGCAAATCTGAGAAGATCATTGCGCGACTCAAAATCTACTTTATCTGCTTTCAAATATGCTTTGATCTCATCAGTTTTTTCAGGAAAAAGCTGCATTACATTTTTCTTTCTGAACGGGATAAATCCGCCTGCCGGATTAGTCAGATAATATTCCTCCATCTTTTCAAATTCTGTGTCTTCTGCCGGTGTCAGATCAAATGAACTGCCGTTGGCCCACATTGAATTATAGGTATCAATTGACGCTCCCCTGTTTGTTGTACCATAAGCACCTTTCTTCAGTATATCCTTGACCTTTACATACCGCTTAAGACCTACTTTAATGGTCCCTCCTGCGATCATCTCAATATAGCCTTTATCATAGTAAAAAGTATCCCGGACAACAACATAACGAATATCTTCCTTTTTTGTAATGGCCAGGGTATCTGAAGACTGGATAAACTCCATTTCCCCTAACAGAATATTATAATTCAGTTTCAGATTATTGGATCTGCCATTTTTAAACATCACCTGACCTGCAACAAAATCCTTATAAATGTATCTCTCATTCAGAGGAAAATAGTCGACCACATTGGTTCCTGCCTTTACAAGAACAATTTTACTATTCTGTGCAGACAGGAATGAATTAAAAATCAGAACAGAACAGATAAAGGCAAATAAATTTCGCATATCAAAAATATTATCTAATTAAAAAAAGCCGGCGGAGCATTAAAAATCATCAGGGAATAGGTAATCTCTCGCCGGCTAATTATGTCTCAGGATAAATTGGAATTATCCGGAACTCAAGACTATTTCACAATAGGAGTCAGAACTATATTCCTGTACTGAACAGCCCTGTGATCACCCTGAAGGTAGATTGGTCCCGGAGCAAATACATCTGAGGTAAGAGCACCGCCAGTAGGCGCATAGACCGGTTTATTATATATTATTGTTATACCATTTAGAATAACAGATATATGGCGGTCACAAAGAGTAATGTCAAATGTCTGCCAGGTGCCTGCTGGCTTTTCTGCGCTCACGACTGGAGTTATCCTGCTGTAGACGCCGCCCATATAATGAGGGTCAAGACCTTTTTTATAGGAATCTGCAACCTGGATTTCATACATTCCGCGCAGGTAGATGCCGCTGTTGCCATCTTCCGGAACATTGACCTCCAGCTTAAGGTTGAAATCCTCAAAAGTCTGATCTGTCCTGAGGTTACCATAACTGATATGAGGCTGTCCTTCAACCTGTGCAGGATTATTTGTTAAAATGCCATCTACAACTGAGAATCCGTTGGTCTGCGATTCATTTGTCAATCTCCATCCAGTCAGATCTTTGCCATTAAAAAGGGTAATCGGGTCTCCGAATTTAACATTGGCAAGATCGGGTGCAGGCGGAGGAGCAGGAAGTTTAGTTCCTGTGAATGTCGAGCTGTCAACACCTGATCCATCATTTTTAGGAGAGAGAAGAATACCTTCAATTTTCTCACCATTTTTAACAATCTCAAGCCATTCGGTAATAGTCTGTGTCTTAAGCGGTATTTTATTTTCATCGGCTTTTCTTACAACATTATTTGAACGCTGAACAACGAGGATATGGTCTTTTTCCAGGAATATATTTGAAACAGGAACTACACTTCCCCCGCCCCATAGAATATCTCCGTCGAGGTAATTCTCTTCCTGTCTGACCTCCAGCCAGCCAACCGATCCTCCCTGAATATCAATTGTCCATTGTCCGGTAAACTCAGAGATATCTGCTTTTTTTACCGGTTCAGTTTTTATCTCAGTCTTACATGAAATAACTGAAACATAAGCCAATACTGTAGCAAATAAAATTAGGGTAGTTTTCATAGATTATAATGTTAGGTATTAAAATGGTTGACGAATTTCTTTTAAAGGTAACGAAAAGTTTGAATTTTGAATACTCACGCCAGGATTTTCGGGATGAAGACATTGTGTGCCCTGCATCGTGTATCGTTGTTATCTTTCATAACTAATCACTCTTATATTCCTCAGTGCTGCAGTGGTATTCCAGGAAGCAATACCAAAAGGTTTTGACAGTTCTACTTCAGGGCGTATGGATAATCGGGAACTGCCGGTGCTGAAGTTCACGACTCTGGCACTGTCAATCCAGGCGACAATTTGCTTATCCGTGACTGCGAGCCGGATATGATACCAGCGGTTCTTCTCGAACTGCATAAGCATCCTGGTTTTGTTATCGGATGCATCCAGTCCATCAATACTGCTTAGGCCTACTGTTGTACCTCCCCATCCTCCGACTATTAATGAACAAGGATCTTTTCCGGCAGGGAAAGTAATTCCACAGAAAAAATCATTTCCCTCAACCCTCCTGGCTTCCAGTGACACCTCATAGTTGAGGGATGGAAAATCGCCTTTCCATGTAATCCCCGTGCAGCCATCACCCATACCGAGTATTATCTCCCCGCCTGAAACAGAAACCGGCCCCTGGGGTCCAAAATTTGTGACTTCCCATCCTGTGAGCTGTCTGCCGTTAATATCAAGGGTAACATCTTTAAGTGCAACCAGATTGTTCACAGTCAACTGCTTGTTCCTGCCGCCTCCGCTGCAATTTACAAGAAGAAAAAAAAACAAGAGAACTACCACTCTTCCGGCCATTCAGAAAGATTTTTAAAAAACATTATCTCCTTATAATATGGCTTTGTTTTCTCCTCTATTGCAAGCATCTGTTCGGCGGTAAGAGGTTTGAAACTCTTCGCTATCTTAATGTTTTCTTCAAGCTGAGCAACATCATCGAGGCCGATAATTATTGTACTTATCGGGAGAGACATCACATACTCCATGGCCTCCTTAATTGTTATGATTCCGCCATGTGCAAAAATCCTGTCACGGGCCGGGATCTTCATCCCCACAATACCCAGATTTTTTGAAACAGCTGTTGGGAGGAAATTTTCTATGAACGGATCATAGTGTTTATCGGCGGCATTTAAAGCTACGAGAACATTATCGAAAGGATACCTTTCTGCAAGAGCTTTCAGAACGGCAGGGTTCTCATGACCAGTGAAGCCAATGAATCTGATGACTTTTTCATCGCGCATTTTTTCCATTGCCTTTACGACTCCGTCAGCAGCAAAGAATTTATCGAGTGCATCAATTTCCGGACCTTTAACATTATGTATCTGCCATAAGTCAATATGGTCAGTCTGAAGGTTTTTAAGCGATTTTTCCATTAGCCGCATAGAACCATCATAGGTACGGTCGTGTGTCTTTGTGGCAAGAAAAACCTCCTTTCTCCTGTTTTTCATCACCTGCCCTATGTTTCGCTCACTATGACCATGGGCCTCTTCCTGTGTAATTGTTGCGGTCGGCCTTCCATACCAGGCAGCAGTATCAATATAATTAATGCCCAAATCGATGGCCTTGTTGATAATCTGTACAGAAAGCTCCTCCTTTCCCGGAGTCTCCAGGGTTGCCTGACCACCAAGACTGTAAATTCCAACCATATGTCCGGTCTTGCCAAGAGGCCTTTTAGGCAGTTTGCCAGACATACCCGTAAATGAGAGATGTGTCTTCAGTCTTATTAAGATAGGGATAGAATCCTGCCAATGCTGTAGCAGCAAGCATTTTTTGCAGGAACTCACGTCGTGAATTCAGGTTTGATTTTTCCATAACTTTTTTTTATAAATTTAATAATTTCTCTTGAATTATGGCTCGCAGATGTCAATGTATTGCCTTTGCGACCTTTGCGTTCTCTTTGCGATCCCTGCGGTTAAAAATGACTTATGAAACAGCCTTATTCAGGAAGCTACACAAAAATGAATTTTACTACATCTGCTCCATGTGTTTTCCTCCATGTGATTTTTTAAACTATTATAAGTAAATTAGAGGAATTAATCATTGCAAATTCTGCTGCTTTTATGACGACGACATTACTTGGGATATCAATAGCTATTCTGCTGATATTAGTAGTACTTATTATCCTTATCTTCAATAAGCTTAAGAATCCTGAGCAGATGGAATCAGTGAAAGCAGCGCTGGCCATCTTCGGGAGTAACCTGGATAAGATTAACGGGTCACTGAGGGATGAATTTCAACGTAACAGGGAGGAGTCCTCAAAGTTGCCAAGGATAATCGTGATGAACTCCAGAAATCACTCGAATCATTTGATGCAAGTCTCTCCAGAAACATCAGGGAATTCAATGAAAATCAGCGGCTTAATTTTGAGAGCTCAATGACAAGGGCAAGGGAACAAGCCCAGAGTATAGAACTCAGGCTTGAAAAAATGAGGGAGACTATTGAGGGTAAGCTAAAAGAGATCCAGACAGATAATAGTGTCAAACTTGAGCAGATGAGGGAAACCGTCAATGAGAAGCTCCAGGAGACATTGAATACGCGTATCAGTGAATCATTCAAGATGGTTACCGACCAGCTTGAACAGGTATATAAAGGACTGGGAGATATGCAGAAGCTGGCAGTCGGTGTAGGTGATCTCAAGAGAGTGCTTTCAAATGTGAAAACCAGGGGTACAATGGGTGAGATACAGCTTGGGAGCATCCTTGAGCAGTATCTTTCGCCTGAGCAATTCCTTAAAAACGTGATTATCAAACCCGGCACTAAGGAGAGCGTGGAATTTGCCATCAAGCTTCCCGGTAATGAAAACCCTGATGAACCGGTACTACTTGCCATTGACTCCAAATTTCCTATTGAGGATTACCAGAGGCTTATTGAAATTTATGAGAATATTGCTGACTATTCAAAAGAGGAAATTATAAAAGCAGAAAGGTCATTTGATGCGAGCGTTGCAAAATCTGCCAAAACCATCTGGCAGAAATATATTTCACCCCCGGTAACAACCAATTTTGCAATTATGTTTGTTCCGACGGAAGGCCTCTATGCCCAGATACTTTCACGCACCGGTCTGTTTGAGCTGGTACAGCGGGATTTCAATGTTACAGTTGTGGGACCATCTAACCTTGTTGCATTCCTGAGCAGTCTCCAGATGGGATTCAGGACACTGGCAGTTCAGAAACGGTCAAATGAAGTATGGCAGATCCTGGGAGCTGTCAAAACTGAGTTTGAGGGATTCGAAAGAGTACTTGAGAAAGCCCAGAATCAGATTATATCTGCCAGTGGAAATATAGAAAAACTGGTAGGAACACGTTCCAGGGCTATAAAGCGTAAACTAAGGAATATTCAGGAATTACCTGCATCAGAGGCTGCACGTATCCTTGAATCGAATGAATCCGAAACTGAAATTAAGGATCCTGAAGACGAAGCAGGTGAGACTGAAGATAACTCATAACAAATCATTTTCTTATTGACCATATTCATTATCACATTGTATTTGTATGACAATCCCGGGCTCCTGGAATATTGAACTAAACTGCAAACCCGATTTTGAACGGTGCATGCAACGGATTTATGCATGGTATGACCAGGAAATAATCGACAGGCCTCCTATACGTTTTTCAGCACATAATGCCGAATATTCAGTTTCTCCTCATCTGAAAAAAATGTGGTCCTCACTGAAAGAGAGATGGTTTGATTCGGAATACCAGGTTGATCTGTTCATTGATTCTATTAAAGACAAAAAGTTTTATGCTGAAACATTTCCCGTATTCTGGCCGAACCTGGGTCCTGAGGTTTATACAGCCTTTCATGGCAGTGAGCTTGAATACATGGAAGTTACTTCCTATTCTGTCCCTGTTGTTAAAAATCCCGGGGACATTAAACACATACGCTTCGATAAGAATAATCCCTATTTCAGAAAAATTGAGGAGATGACTCTCCTGGCTCTTGATAAATGTGACGGAAAATATCTGGTCGGGTATACAGATCTGCATCCCGGAATGGATTGCGTCGCAGCCTGGACCGATCCGCAGCAGCTGTGCATTGACCTTCTTGTAAATCCTGATATGGTGAGAGAACTGATAAGGCTTGCAAACCTGAACTTCCAGGAGGTGTTCGATTATTTCGACAACCTTCTTAAATTGCATAATCACTTATCAGTCACATGGATGGGAATACCTTCATATGGCAAAATGCATATTCCAAGCTCCGATTTTTCTGCCATGATATCCTCTGAACTGTATCTTGAATTTGTTCACCCTATTACTGTCAGTGAGGTCAAACCAATGACTCATAATGTTTATCATGTAGACGGGAAAGGGGTTGCACGCCATCTCAGCCACATACTGGAAATAAAAGAGATCAATGCCATACAATGGGTCCAGGGTATGGGATATGATACCCCTATTATGCAATGGGTTCCGCTCATAAAAAAAATACAGGCTGCAGGAAAATCGGTGGTCCTTGACATCCAGGTCAGCGAACTGGAGGATTTTATTGATGCCGTCGATCCTGAGGGAATAATGCTGTGCATCTCGGCCGGCGAGAATATCCAGCCTGATATTATAAGACGAATCGAAAAATGGTAATTGCTTTTGATCAGCAGCTTATGTCATTTAAGCATAAAAATTATCCTTCAGCGCTTTTTATTATATTCGAGATCTAAATTACTAAAAATATGAAAAGAAGTACCCCCATCCTGATCCCGCTAATACTCATAGTACTTTCAGGGTCATGCACCTCAAAACAGGTAAAAATGGAGAACAGATTAAACGCTTTTATTTCATCCTATGAGGAAAAGATAATTCCTCTTTACAGGGAGATGGCACTATTATCATGGGAAGCAAGCATTTCAGGAAGTGATGAAGCCTGGAAAAAGAGTGAAAAAGCTTCTTTCAATTATCAGAAAGTTTTTACAGATACAACCAGTTTTAACGAACTTAAAGAGATCAGAAATTCTGAGGCTGTTCAGGATCCTTTGCTGGCACGTGAGCTGGAGCTGCTTTATAATGCATTCCTCGGCGGACAGGTTGATACGGCTCTGATATCACAGCAGATAAAAATGGAGACCGAGATAAGCATGAAGTATTCCAATTTCAGGGTGACTATAAAAGATAAAAAGCTATCCGACAATGAGGTCGAGGATATTCTAAGAAGCTCTGTAAACAGTTCCGAACTTCAGGCTGCCTGGGAAGGAAGCAAAATGATCGGGCCGGTTGTAGCGGAAGATATCATCAGGCTTGTAAAACATCGCAACACAGTAGCCCGGAAAACCGGTTTCAGGAATTACCATGAGATGAGTCTTAAATTATCCGGTCAGGATCCTGCTGAGGTAACACAAATATTCGATGAGCTGGATAGTCTTACCAGAAACAATTTTGCCTCACTTAAAAGCGATATTGATTTATACTATTCAAAACGATATAAAATACCGGTTTCTGATCTGAAACCTTGGCATTATCAGAACCGCTATTTCCAGGAGGGACCCGAGATCTATAAAGTCGATTTTAATAAATACTATGAAAAACAGGATCCGGTAAAACTTGTATCGGCATACTATGATGGCATGGGTCTGAATGTAGATGCGATACTCGCAAAAAGTGATCTCTATGAAAAGCCGGGAAAGAATCAGCACGCCTTCTGCACAGATATTGACAGGGCGGGTGATGTCAGAACTCTCGACAATATACGTCCTGATTCTTACTGGATGAACACCATTTTGCACGAATTAGGACATGGTGTTTACTCTTATTATAATGACATGTCTCTTCCTTTCACACTCAGAGATGCAGCTCATGCCTTTACAACGGAAGCTATTGCCAATTTGTTCGGCAGACTGGCAACTGATCCTCAGTGGATGCTTAACATGGGCATAATTGACTCAGCAGAATGCAACCGGATTGCCGGGAACAGTTTTCTCGACCTTAGACTGAGAATGCTGGTATTCAGCCGATGGGCACAGGTAATGTACCGTTTTGAAAAATCAATGTATGAAGATCCAGATCAGGATCTCAATAAACTTTGGTGGGACACAGTTGAGAAATACCAGAACCTTAAAAACCCGGGCGAAAGAAATATGCCTGACTGGGCCACCAAAATACACATAGCTCTCTATCCATGTTACTATCATAACTATCTTCTTGGAGAACTGCTTGCATCCCAGATATATTCATATGTGACAACCAATGTCGCAAAAAACCCGTCTTTTGTCGGAGAAAAGGCAGTTGGAGACTATTTCAGGGAGAAGATATTCAAACCCGGAACACGATATTACTGGAATGATATGATTGAAAAGGCAACAGGAGAGAAACTGACTGCAAAGTACTACGCAAAACAGTTTGTACGGTAACCACGGATTATGGGCAAAGCCGTCAACCTAAGGGTTGAGTCGTTAATAAGGAGATTTGAAAAGTTTCCCCTCCTTTTGAAGGAGGGGTGGCCGGGAAGACTGATTATCTGACTTTTACAAATTTACTTCCCCGGCCGGGTTGGTTGACTTGTTTATTTTTTTACCTTTATATCTATGAAAAACAATAATCTCTTAAACAGAAAAGATCTTAAATCTTTCAGATCATTTCTCAGGTGCAGGTCCATTTCGGCTGAGGCAGTTGATCAACCACCCCGGCCGCAAACAGACTTTGCAATAATTTGACTAGCTGTGTACTGCGGCCACCCCTCCTTCAAAAGGAGGGGAAAATACTATGACCTAACTTAAATTCAACATTGAAATATTAGTGCCTTTAATGTTCTTCCCGATAAAACCTTTTGCACACTCTTCAGGTTGACGGCTATGGGTTACGGGATGATTGACATAGAAGAATGAAATTGTAATTTAAAAGTTTTCGTTTATAGTTAAATAGTTTAATATGAAAAACATAGTTTCAAGACGGGTGTTCTTGCAGAGAAGTGTTGCTGCAGGAATTGGTTTAGCGGCGATGCGACATCTTTCAGAAGGCTCAGCTGCATCAGAAAATGGGATGAAGTTTGGACTGGTTACCTATATGTGGGCTGCGGATTGGGATCTTCCGACAATTATTTCCAATTGCAGAAAAACCGGATTTATGGGTGTGGAGCTGAGAACCCAGCATGCACATAAGGTTGAATCAAACCTGAATGCTGCACAACGCATCGAAGTAAAGAAACGATTTGCCGACAGCGGAATTACCTGCATCGGGTATGGATCAAATTTTGAATATCACAGCCCTGATCCGGCTGTACTGCGTAAAAATATTGAAGACACAAAAGAATACATTAAGCTATGCAGGGATATAGGCGCCACAGGAATCAAGGTGAAGCCAAATAATCTGCCAGCTGAGATTCCTAAAGAGAAGACCATTTCACAAATCGCTGCTTCTCTCAACGAAGTTGGAAAGTTTGCACGTGATTTTGATCAGCTTGTAAGAGTTGAGGTTCATGGAAATCTTACCCAGGAAATACCTAATATGAAGGCTATTTTCGATCAGGTGACGGAACCTAATGTAAAGATATGCTGGAACTGTAACGATCAGGATCTGCTGCCGCCGGGACTGGAAGGGAACTTCAATGCCCTTAAGGGATGGTTCGGAGATACAGTTCATATACGCGAACTTAACGAAGGTACCTATCCATATCAGCAGCTCTTTGATCTGTTTACCGGCATAAATTACAACGGGTGGATACTACTTGAGGCAAGGACAGAGCCCACTGATAAGATTGCTGCAATGAAAGAGCAGCTTTCAATATTCAACAAAATGACCGCTAAAGCCAAAAACTGAAACTGATAATCGATCAAAACACCTCCTAATGAAAAAATACCTGATTCTCCTGGTAGCTGTAATTACTTCATGTTCATCACCTTCCGAAAAAAAGGATTCTTCTCAATCAGCTGCTTTTATCAGCGAGAATATACAAAAAGCTGCAATTGACAGCGTAACAGCACTGAACCCGGGGGTCAATCTAAACCTTCTTGAAAAGGGGGTTAAACATGCCGCTTCATTATGGAGAAAGGAGGATGGAACTGCCGAAGAGTTTATATCCTTTGCCGGGAAGAATTATCTTACAGATCCAGCCGGTCGCAAAACAGTTTTTGAAAAGATTAGTTTCTACTTCGAATCCCTGAGTGGAAATTTAAATGAAGTGACCCTTGATCTCAAAAAAATACTTGACCTGTCAGCTGGAAAAATTGACGAGATTGACAGAATGTTCGGTAATTATTCAGTCAGTTCACATCTTCAGGATGATTTCTACGCCAATAAAATAGCTTTTGTTATAGCTCTTAATTTTCCCTATTACACCCTTGCAGAGAAAGAGAAGCTTGGTCCGGGCTGGAGCAGGGAGGAGTGGGCAATGGCACGACTGGGAGATACATTTGTATCACGTGTACCGGCTGAATTTAGCCAGGCATTGAACACAGCAACAGGAAACGGAGAAATGTATATTGCTGAATACAACATATATATGGATAAACTCCGGACAGATGATAATCGCCAGCTCTTCCCTGATGGAATGGTTCTCCTCTCTCACTGGAACCTGCGGGATGAACTGAAGGCTGATTATGCTGACAAAAAAAACGGACCGGAGAAACAGGAGATGATATATAAGGTAATGGAAAGAATCATAACACAGGAAATCCCGGAAATGGTCATAAACAGTCCTGATTATGAGTGGCAGCCTTTCTCTGGCAGAGTGTCTGAAGGTAATCAGCAGATGGATGCCAAACAGGAACCCGATACCCGTTATGAACATATAATTGAGATTTTCAGGGCACAGAAAAAGATCGATGCTTTTAATCCGGAAATGAATAGCGCCATCCTCCGGAAATTTTCATGGGAGATGGAAATTTCACAGGAAGAGGTGGAAGCACTGTTTGATTCATACTTAAGTTCCCCGGAACTTGTTAAACTTGGAAATTTAGTAAAGGAGAGACTTGGAAGGGAACTCAGGCCCTATGATATCTGGTACAATGGATTCAAATCGCAGGGTACTATATCAGAGGATCTTCTTACTTCTAAAACGCAGAAACTATATCCCGACCCTGCCGCTTTCAGGACGGGAATGCCTTTTATGCTGAAAAAACTCGGATGGTCGTCTCAAAGGGCAGAATATATTGCTGACAAAATTGTTGTGGATCCGGCACGCGGGTCAGGCCATGCTGCAGGCACAGCCATGAAAGGCGCTGTATCTCATCTGCGTACACGTATTTCCGACAGAGGAATGGATTATAAGGGCTATAATATTGCAGTTCATGAGTTCGGACATAATGTGGAGCAGACTATCTCCATGTATGATGTTGACTATTACATGATGTCAGGCGTACCTAATGTCGCCTTCACTGAAGCCCTTGCATTTCTTTTCCAAAGCCGCGACCTTTTCCTCCTTGATATAAACCAGGTGAACACAGAGGCAGAAAAGATGGAGACACTTAATGCTGCATGGTCACTGATGGAGATAATGGGTGTTAGCATGGTTGAAATGAAAGTATGGAAATGGCTCTATGAAAATCCTGAAGCGACACCTTCAACACTTAAGGAAGCGACCTTGAAATATTCCACGGAAATATGGAATAAGTATTTTGCACCGGTTACAGGTCTGAAGGATTCACCGATTCTGGCAATCTACTCTCATATGGTAGAGGTTCCTCTTTATCTTCCCAACTATGCTTATGGCCAGATTATAGAAAACCAGGTTGAAAACTATATAAGAGACAGGAAATTCCCTGATGAGGTTGACCGGATTTTCAAACAGGGTAAACTCACACCTCAGCAATGGATGAAGGGAGCTACTGGTACAAGTATTTCAGCACAACCTCTTATTCAGGCTCTCGGTAAAGCACTCGGAGAATAACCCTGTTATGAAGAATTCTGATCCTGTATATTTTTCGGTATTCGGTATTCGGTATTCGGCATGCGGCATTCAATATTCGATATTCGGCATTCAATATTCAATAATCTTTCATTTCTTATTTAAAAAAACCTTCTATCATGAAACGTAAACTGATCTTTTTGATTCTTTTATTAGTTGTCTTCAAAGTTAGTGCACAAAATGCCTATACTCCGTCTGCGGAGAATATTAAAGCAAGGGAATGGTTTCAGGATGCCCGGTTTGGGTTATTTATACATTGGGGGGTTTACAGTATCCTCGGTGACGGTGAGTGGGTGATGTATCAACAGGGCATAGATAAACAAACATATGAGAAGGTTCCAGGATTTTTTAATCCTGTCAAATACAATCCCCGGGAATGGGTAGCAATGGCTAAAGCAGCCGGGATGAAGTATATCACAATCACCAGCAAGCATCACGACGGGTTTGCAATGTTCGACTCGAAGCTTACCGACTGGGATATTGTTGACCGCACACCATATGGAAAAGATGTGATAAAAATGCTGGCGGAGGAGTGCCGAAAGGAGGGTATTAAACTGTTTTTTTACCACTCTCAGCTGGATTGGTACCAGGATAATTATTACCCCCGGGGTGTGACAGGCGGTACCAGTGGAAGGCCTCAGAAAGGTGACTGGTATAAATATCTCGACTTCATGGATGGTCAGCTCACAGAACTTCTTACCAACTACGGTGAGATAGGTGGAATATGGTTCGACGGTTTCTGGGATAAGAAAGATTCTGACTGGCGTCTCGACAAGACCTATAGTTTGATACATACCCTTCAGCCGGGATGTCTCGTTGGGAATAATCATCACCTTGCTCCATTCCCTGGTGAAGATTTTCAGATGTTTGAAAAGGACCTGCCCGGACATAATACAACCGGATTCAGCGGAGATTCAAAAATCGGAAGTGTGCCTCTGGAGACATGCGAGACTATGAATAATGCATGGGGCTTTAACCTCATGGATAAACAATATAAATCATCAAAAACCCTTATCCAGTATCTTGTGAAGGCTGCCGGCTATAACTCCAATTTCCTTCTTAATGTGGGACCAATGCCCGACGGAAGAATTCAACCTGAGTTCATCAGTACCCTTAAGGAAATGGGCAAATGGATGGAGAAAAACGGAGAGACAATCTATGGAACCAATGGCGGCCCTGTTTCACCTAAAAGCTGGGGTGTATCCACATATAAGGATAACAAGGTTTATATTCATCTGCTTAACCCCGAAGATAATAATCTCCTCATACCCGATTTTGGAAAGAAAGTCAAAGGCATAACACTCTATTCAACAGCGGCAAAGCTTAAATTCAAACAGGATGCTTTTGGAATTACCGTCTCTGTTCCAAAGGAAAGCATTGATGAAACTGACACTATTCTTGTAATTGAAATCTGAAAAGAAAATGGCTAAACAACTGAATTATTTTGTACATCACGTATATTTCTGGTTCAAAAAACCTGTTTCGAAAAAAGGACAAAACCAGATTTGAAGAAGCGCTGAAAAAACTGGTAACAGTTGAGACAATCGTTGAGATGCACCTCGGGGTGCCTGCCTCCACCAGGCGCGATGTTGTTGACCGGTCATACAGCTATTCCCTGCTGACAACATTCAAAAGCAAAGAAGACCAGGACATTTACCAGACCCATCCGACACATCTGAAATTTATTGAGGATTGTTCTGACCTGTGGGAGAAGGTGGTGGTTTATGATTCGGTAGTTATCTAAGAGAATTCCTCGGTTAAATCTGTGCCTCCTCTGTGTCCTCTGTGTAAGTTTTTTCTTGTTCCCAGAGCCAGAACCAAGAACCAAGAACCAATTGATTATTTCAAATAAACTTCAAGTACCGGGATCTCGGAGTGAGGCTTCAGAACAGGCAGGGTAAGTTCCAGATCGCCTGTATTTCCTTCATGACCCCTGCTGAATTTGATCTCTGATGCATCATGAAGGAACTGAATATATTTTACTTTTTCAGCCATTCCCTTCAGGACAAGGCTGCCCATTGGATAAGCCAGCAGGTGAATGTACAACCTGTTTGTTACAGGATTATATGTCAGCAGGGTATTATCAGGGGCAATCAATCCTGCCGGAGCTTCTGTACATCCATAAACAGAACGGTTGTTATATTTCATCCATTCGCCCATTGATCCTAACCTGTCCTGGGCTCTGTAATCAAAAACGCCGCGGGCTGTAGGGCCAACATTAAGAAGTAAATTTCCTCCTTTGCTTACAGATTCAACAAGGAGTTCAATAAGCTGGGCAGAACTCTTCCAGCTGGTTTCATCACGGTAATAACCCCATGAACCTGAAAAAGTCTGACATGTTTCCCATGCAACCCTCTTACCGTTGATCTCAGGCCATTTTGCCACTTTATATTGTTCAGGTGATATAAAATCAAATCCGCCCGGAACATCACTAAGATCAAGACGGTCATCAACAATAATGCCCGGCTGAAGCGAGCGTGCCAGTTTCAACAGATTCTCTGAGTCCCAGTCCTTGCGGCCTTTACCATTTTTACCAGGAAATGAAAAATCGAACCAGATTATGCTTATTTCACCATAATTAGTCAATAATTCGGTTACCTGGTTTTTGAGGTATTCACGGTACTTACTCATGTCCCTTCCCTTATTCAGTCGCGCATAGGCGCTGTCTGATTGTTGCCTGAGCGGATGGTTACTGTCTATTGTATAATCAGGATGATGCCAGTCGATAAGTGAATAATAAAATCCAACCTTCAGACCCTCTGCGCGGAATGCTTCAACATATTCCTTTATGAGGTCCTTACCATATGGAGTGTTTGTAGCCTTGTAATCTGTAAACTTTGAATCGAACAAACAGAAACCCTCATGGTGTTTTGCAGTGAGCACGACATATTTCATCCCCGCTGCCTTTGCCATTTTTGCCCATTCATGAGGATCATACATATCAGGATTGAAAGTTTCAAAATATTTCTGATACTGCTCATTTGTCATCCTTTCAATATTTTTCACCCATTCATGACGGGCCGGAAGTGCATATAATCCCCAGTGGATAAACATCCCGAATCGTGCATCAGTCCACCATTTCATCCTTTCGGCTTTCTGTGCATCAGTCTCGTTGGGGAGCTGGGCAGAAGCTGAAAAGGTTACAAACAACATTAATGCTGTTATTAACAGAATTGAGAGGTTTCTAGTTTTCATTGAGGTATAGTATTATGAATTAAAAAAAGATTCAGAAATCCATAGTAAATATAATAAAATTTCTCTGTGCCCCTCTGTGACTTCTCAGGGACCTCTGTGTAAGTTCTTCCCTTTTTAATACACAGAGGAACACAGAATAAGAATCATATACATCTTGATGAGAGGATCTCATGAAGGTCATCGATAGTTAACTTTACCGGGTTATTTTTGTTTTCCGTAATTGCACATATTGCTGAGATATGGTCATCACTGATACAGTATTTTTTTAACCCTGGCAAACCAAGTGCAGCTGTTAATTTATGAAGATAGCTGATAAATCCGTCTATGTAATAATCATCGCTTTTCCCTTTCTCATCGAGGAACAGCTGGCCAAGCAGGGAATATTTGTTCAAGGCTCTCATACTGGCTGGCATTTTCCTTAATTCCCTCACATTTATCTCATTTGTTTTTGCCATCAGGGTACCGCAGACCAGGCCGTGAGGGATATTATACATTCCTCCGACAGATGAAGCAAAACCATGGACAACACCCAACCCGGCATTTGCAAGACAGATCCCTGAGGTAAGGGCGGCGAATGACATCCCTGCTCTGGCTTCAGCATCCTGACCATCAGAACAACATCTGGTAAGTGAACGCTCTATTGCTTTCAGTCCTTCCATTGCAAGGGCATCAGTATACTCTGATGATTTATCAGAAAGATAAGCTTCGGCAAGCTGAGTAAAGCAGTCCATCCCGCTTGCAGCAGTAATATCCGGAGGGCAGTTAACAGTCAGGTCAGGGTCAACAAGAGCCAGATCGGGTACAAAATTATCATGCCTGAGCGATTTTTTGAATCCATCAGTACCAACCTTTGATATAACAGCATTTTTTGTTGCTTCGCTGCCAGTGCCGGAGGTTGTTGGAATTGCAAAAAAAGGAACCTTTGTACCTGGATGTTCCAGATCTCCTACCCCTTCCAAAAACCTGACTATTGATTCTGATCTGCTCAACATAGCCGATATTGCCTTCCCCGCATCAATGACACTTCCGCCGCCAATGCCAACAACAAGTTCAATATCCTCACTTTTAAGCAATTGTACAGCAGAATCGATATCTTCAGGGGATGGTTCTCCCTGAATTGAAATGAGATTATATTCAATTTTACTTTTTGACAATTGTGTCACAAGGTTTTGACCCTGAGTAGAGCGGAGAAATGAATTTCTCCCTGTTATAAGGGCGATTCTGCTGCCATAAGGTTTTATTAAATCGGGTAACGACCCGACTGAACCCGGCTTGAAAATGATTCTGGGAACCCTGGCAAACTGAAAAGGCTTTACCATCTTGTTCTGTCGCTGGGTTCAATAATTTTATACCTTACTCCCTTTCTTGTTTCAGCCATAAGATTGGCTACATTATCCCTCCATGTCAGATAATGGGAAGTTTCTTTATGATCAGCCACGGCCTTTTCATCTTCGAAAACTTCATAAAGCATGAAGCTGCAAGGATCATCGGCCTGCTGAATAAAGTCGAACCTCAGATTACCAGGCTCCTGAACTGTTTTCCGGTGATTGGTAATTGTTTCATTGATAAATTTATCTACCGCATCGGATTTTACATGTACATAAACACAGGTTACTATCATGATAATAAAATTTTATTCAAATTTAAACAATATGTTCCTACAGATCATTTCATATCCCTGAATTCCAGCCATGCGTCCCTGAAGTTTTTTATTGTCTCCCAGCTTGTATCAATAGCCGTATTACAGCTTGAAGAAAAGATGAACCTGTTTTTATAGGGAAGCATTTCTCTGAAGAGCTTTTCGACATAATCAAAAATATCATCCCTTGATTTAAGGTCCCTGGTCTCCATTGCACTGATACCACCCGTAATAATAAAATCATCTCTTGTTTCTTTCATCGCCTCTTTAAGCGTTACATCTCCAAGAGGTGGTGAGGCAACTCCTTCGAGTCCGTCAACACCGTATGATGAGATCAGTCTAAGGTTATCTCTTTGCTGACCACAGGCATGAATGAAAAATTTTGCACCGTTTGAGTGGCAGATCTCACTCGCTCTCCTGTAATATGATGACGAATATTCCTGCACGTAATCAGGTGGATGAAACATCGTATCAAGATTATCCATTGACATAATAACTTTTACACCGCTCTTAACAGTTTGCTCAATACACCTGAGTTGTGCCTCTTCATGAAGGACAACTACCTCTTTTGCCAATTCCGGATATTCCATAAGAAAATATACGGTATTAACGGGGCCCATTGTAAAGTGCATCATCTTAAGAGGACTGAAGAATTCTCCTGCAATAACCAACCCTTTCTCTCCCACTGTTCTGCTTATGCTGTTGAATTTCTCACTGTCAACTACCCATCTTCTGTCCCACAGAAAATGTCTGAACAACTCAAAATCCTTAACATAATCATTTATCAGAAATTTTGTCTGAACAAGTGTTGATTCATTGTATATATATGTAAGCTTTTCATCAAGAATCCCTCCGGAACTTCTGTATTCCCTTGATCTTATTATGTCTTTCCCGGAAAGAGTTCTCCTTTCAAATATTTCGAAATCGCTGAAAATCTCATCACATATTCCTCCAAACCAATATTTCTCAGGGTCTGAATAGATGTTTCTGCTGAAAATATCCACTCCCAAATAATTATACAGATCAAGTAATGTATTACAGTGGCTTATTTCTTCTGGTAAAAGTTTATGGCTGGACTGATGTTTGAACCACTGCCAGTAATTCGGGGCATAAATGAATCGTGATGGTGTTTCACCATTAAGAATTTTTCCTATTTCCATTATTCTGAAATTAATTACTGATGCACTTATCAAACGATGGTTTTAATCATGAACTCTTCAGGTGTTTATTAAACCATGACAATGCCTCCTCCTGAATCTCTTCGTCGTAACAATGTTCTTTTGCAGGTGTATAGCTCCTGAATTTATCCGGAATACCTGCCCATGAATATGCTTCTGCAATCTGACGCGCAGCCTCACTCTGTCCACGGGGAGGAAAAAGGATATCTTTTGTCCCACTCACCACCATTGCTGCTTTAGGGGCACCCATAGAGATCATGTCTGGTATATCCATCCGGTTCCATACACCTGGAAGAAGGCAAAAAGTACCGACCGCACCTGAAAGATTATAAGCCTGTTGTGTATCACCGGTTGTCATCCACCCTACAGTAACAGTTGCTTTTACGCGTGGTTCGAGGGCGGCAATCATATCTGTTCTCCATCCGCCTCCTGACAGGCCGGTACATCCGATCCTGTTGCCGTCAACCTCTTTTCTGGACAAAAGGTAATCGACACATCGGCTGTCATCCCCAAAATTCAAACCGGCCCATGTGGTTCCTGCCCAGTTCAACTCCTTCACCCCAAGGTAGAGAAGATCCCTTGTAAGGGAATCGTATTCCATGAGTCTGGCATCATCAAAAGTTGCCGGATCAAATGAGGGAGGAAGTCCATCAATATTACGTGGCGTTCGTTGCCCGAAATGAAAGGCATCAATAACGATGACAGCATAGCCATGGGATGCATACCAGTCAGCAAGTGGTCGTCCGCCTGAACATTCCGCGCGATGCTTAACAATGGCCTGATGTACAGGCTCACCGCATACCCGGTCGGCTCCAAACAGAATCGGCCCACCCCACTCATGCATAACAATAAGGGCAGGAGCCGGAAGAGGAACTTTCTTCGGAGTATAAAAATATCCAGGGACCCGGAACCAGGGAGTAGTATTGAATTCGATTTTCTCCCTGATAAAGTCATCGGTCTCGATCTTGCTCAAAGTTATAGCTTTAAGGTCCACTGGGGAAGCTCATAGTTCAGACCAGTTTTCAGGCACTCTCGTGCCTGCTTGGCCCACTCCTGATAGCTTCCGCTTTGATGTTCTCTTTTCCACTCCACTGAATTGAGATCAAGAGGACGGTATGACCGCATTTTCTGGATTGTATCTTCAAAGGACCCATAGAGATTGAGAGGTTTGCGTCCCAGTCTCTCTTCCGTCATAGACAAGATGGGCCTTGGCAATCGTTTTTTTACTGCATTAACCTGCCCGGCATCACTCATAACATTATTGCCAGCAGTTCTGACTCCATTAAATGGAAGTGAAGATCCCGCATTAATACTAATTCCGCCAATGGCTAGTCCGGCTGATCCCAGAAAACTCTTCTTTAAAAATTCACGCCGTTTATTTTTCATTTTGTCATTTATAGGTTAATTATTTCTTTAAAAGTTCCATTAGTATCACGTTTTCAAGGGCAAAACCTGAGATCTGATGACACGGTGCGGTTTCATCAATTACAAGGTAATAATGACCTTCCGCTTCAAGAGCTTTCAGCTTCTCCTTTACGCTGGTTTCAAAAGTCTTAAGATCACCGTCATAACTTCTGTCAGGATCATGCTGCTTCTGACCGAAACAACAATCATCTTTCCTGTTCAGAATCTGAACCTGCTTTCGTCCTTTTCCATACGCTCCGAGAACATAAAGGTCAGGATATCCGGCGACATCCCTGTAAAGTTCAGGAAGAAATTGTTCTATGTCGCCCATTGATGCATCCGACCTGTAATACAGCGGCATTGAACCGGCAACAGAAAAGCTAAGTTTTATACGTTCATCAATTGCTGTGAGCAGGTTTGTTGTCCAACCTCCACCAGAAAGTCCAACCATGCTAACATCCTTATAATTATTCTGTTGTAAAAGATAATTCAGGCTAACAATTTCAGGCTCAAGGAAGAACCTCAACCCATATGTTGCAGGGTGAGCGCCGGGAGACAACCGGGTATTCATTACACTGCAGTGATCAAGGTTACAGTCATTTTCTGAAACATGAGGCATAAATACCGCCAGGACATCAAAACCTGACTGAAGTAATCTGTTTATTGCTGCTTCTATCCGGTACCTGGTCTCCGTGGTCTCTTTAATCGTGCAGGAATGACCCGGATTCAACATTACCAGCCGGTTATTCCTTTTAACCGGAATAAACAAATATGCCAGGTCTTTAACGGGCGCTGTGCCTTCTTCAACTTCAGAAATGACGGGAATCAGATACCTGTCTACCCTTGATAAAGACTGATCGGGACTTAAGGGGCTCTTTATATCTGAGGTAACCAATACGTCAGAACGATCAGGCAGCTTGTTTGTCCCCCATATAGCCCGGATTATTTCCAGCCGTTTACTTTTTACCGCAGCGGGAGAATGGATCTTAAACTTCCTGTCGTCAGTATATTGCAAGCCGCAGTTTACATAGAGTCCATCGGACTGGCCATAAAGCGGCGGCATCCTGTTGGCCTCAAGAAAAACAGAAGACCTGTTATCTCCGCTGACAGGAATTCTGGTGTAGCTTAAATCATTGCCTGTCATACTCAGATGAAGGTTTTCCGTACCTTTAAGCTGAAGGAATGTTTCTGTCCCTTCATACGTTCTGCATGACCTGACATTGGCATCTTTTACCTTGCTGAACTGTATAACCGGAGCTGCGACGTTTGTTTTAGCTTTTATACCTGTAAGCTGCAGGTCCTGTATGTCATCAAATACAAATGCCGGTCTGGCTTCCGGTTTGTTATACGCGAATTCAATATTGTTAAAACTGATGTTTTTGGCATGCCGGCAATAGAAGCCATAAGCAGGTAGTTGGCCAAACATTTCATGTTCCGGATAAGCTTCAGGCAGTTCCGGTATATCACGTGCTGCGAGTTCTGCTGTTCCACCTCCGTCAAAAGTTAAACTGATGTTAGTGAGCATTATATTCTCAGCCGGATAACCAGGTAGTCCGGTAATTGAACAACCTGTTTTGCCTATATTGGTTCCCTGGACATTGTCAATTATAACATTAGACAAGTTGCCCATTCCGGGTTTAGGCAGGCTGTCACTGTATGGACGGGCACGATTACCCAGACGAATGAAGATTGCTGACCCGACATTATTCATTGTAATATTTGAAACAGAGACACGTTCCAGTGTGCCTCCATCAACCAACTGAAGCGTTATTCCTGCAAGTGGAGTATCGTAGATGGTTGAGTTGCTGAATACGATATTCTGAAATCCGCCGTTGGTTTCTGTGCCAAGCTTGAATGCATTACAATCTGAACGTAAAACACAATTGGTGATAGTTATATTTTTACATGGAATGTCAAGGGTGCTTTTCAGCACAATGGCATCATCACCGCTGACAATATCACAGTTTGATATCCTTACTCTGCTGCAGCCATCGATATCTATTCCGTCGTTATTGTGGTTAACCCTGCTATGGACTTTGATCCCGTCAATATTGACATCTTCGCAAAGCAAATAATGCTGAACCCACATTGGAGAATTCATTATTGTTACATCTCTCAGAAGAATGTTCCTGCAGTTTATCATGCGAATAAGATAAGGCCTGCTTTTATAAAAGAAGAACTCATCTTTTTTCGTAATCCTTCATCATTGTCCATATTTTCAACTTTGAAGGCTGCTCCATTTCCATCAATCAGACCCTTTCCAATAATGGAAATGTTTTCAAGTCCTTCAGCATAAATAAGGCTCTTATTTGTATAATTATCTGTGTATGACCTTACTTTTGAAATTGTTACAGGATAGTCATTCAGGTTTTTGCTTCCTTCAAGTACAGCGCCTGCATCGAGAAATAATGTGACATGGTTCTTCAAATAGATTGTCCCCGAAACAAATCTGCCTGCCGGAATCCAAACAGTTCCACCTCCTGATTTTGAACATGCATCAATTGCGGCTTGGATTGATTTGGTATTAAGAGTAATGCCGTCTCCTTTAGCCTTGTAATCCAAAATATTAAAAACTTTGGGAGAAGCTTTACTAATGCCAGAAAAAACAAATAATATGCATAATAGAACTGCATTTTTGATTTTGATCACTGATCCGGACATATTGTTAAGTTTAGTTAATTATTATTTTGCCACCATGGCACCAAAACACCAGGAATCACCAATAATTATAATCATTTTAATTGTTTGATAATGTTTGGTCCTATACCGTTAATTTCCGTGGGGGCTTTTTCTGGCAGATCAGTAACATGACCTTTACCATTACTCAACAACCGGGTATGCCTGTGCGGTGTCAGAATCATTGAAGGGCTGGTGATACTTCCATCAGGCAAAGGATCAATTGCCGTTATGTTACCATATTTCTCCCTAAGTTCATCCATTTTACCCCATGACAAAGCCCGGAGCGGACATGCATCCACGCATGCGGGGTTTTTATCAATTGCACGTAAATCGGCACACATATCACATTTGCTCATTCGTGCGGTATCACTTCCAAACTGGGGTGCATCGTACGGACAAGCATATAAACATGATTGGTCGTGAATACATTTTTCCTGGTCAATATGCACAATACCGTCATCACCCTTGCTGATGGCAGAAGACGGGCATGCTTCCAGACAGGGAGGAGATTCACAGTGCTGACATGAAACGGATAGATAATATACATATACACCGGAGGGTACAAAATTACCTTTTTCACTATTCCAGGAGCCTCCACAATACTCAATAACTCTTCTCCAGTTAATATTAACAGGCAGATCATTTTTGTCCTTACATGCGATAATACATGCTTTACATCCGATACATGCACCACTGTCAAGGTAGAAACCCAATTGGTTTTTATTATTCATGAATTTCATTTTTAAACAGGATCCGGGCAGGCCACTTATGATCAGGTATAAGTTCTTTGCCGTACTTTTCCACTTCCAGCAGGCAGGAATTCCATCCGCTGGTTCCCTGCCCTGTAGTGATGTCTCCGGCTAACATATTGGAGCTCCCTGCATTGTCGACTCCGAGCTTTTCATCAAGTTCTGACCAGGCACCGGCTCCCATGCTTGTAACCCCGGGGCGGATCCTGGAAGTGATGTGAGCACGTCTGATGACCGTACCATGACGGCTTGTGGCTTTAATTGTATCTCCGTGATTAATACCGCGAACCTCAGCATCAAGCGGATTAATAAAGAATTCCTGCGGCCAGGCCTCTCGGAGCCAGGAGACATTATCATAAGTTGATCCTGCCCGCCGAAGGTAATGGACTGAGTAAAACTGTAATGGATATTTGCTCTTTGTTTTTGTTTTCCAGTCTGAAAAACTGGCCTCATAACCTTCAATTGGTTGAACATATTCAGGGATTGGCTTGATGACGCTCCAACCGAAAGCGGCAACGAACTCTGCAAGATCGCTACAATGGATCTCCAGCTTACCGCTTCTTGTCGTCAACGGATTTTTCACGGGGTCCTTCCTGAAATCTTCCAGAGGTATATGGCGGAAGTTATCATTGGGTGAACGCGGCACCTGGTAAACTCCCTTTTCCCTGAGCTCCTTGAAAGTTATACGGCCTTTTTGAGGAGAGCCAACAACCCCGATGTTTTTAATATCTTCTTCGGTAATTGTTAAAAGAGGCTCATAACCTTTGCCATCATCTTTAATCACCATTGCACCGCTGGCAGAATTATAAAGCTGCTGAGCCTGCGTTGCCGATTCAATAAGCCTGGTATCCAGACCAAGCCTGGCACCTATTTCCTTTGCTATCCACATATCATCCCTCGATTCAAAAAGTGGTTCAATCGCTTTACTACCAAGGAATATCACCTCTCTGTTACCGTCATCCTGCAATAATCCATCCCTCTCCCACTGAGTAGTTACCGGCAATACCACATCTGAATACTGAGCTGTTGTATTCAGGAAATGGGCATGGCACACAATAAAATCTGGTTTCTTAATAGCTTCAAATCCCTTTTTCTGGCCCTCCCTTGACCCGAGCATATTTGTTACGCCGCCGAGATACATCAACCGGATATCGACTTTACGATTCCGGTCTTTACCCGCTGTGTATTCACCTGTCAGAATCGCGCTCCATATCTGATTTCCAGGAATAGACAGTTTTTCCTCGGGACGTCCCCTGGTGTAATTGCTGCCTCCTCCTACCTGATTTGGAATTTCCTCAAGGCCTGTATTTCCGGCATAAACCAGCGGCGGACCGCCATTTCCTGTAGCAATATGTATTGAAGTGCCAGTCATCCGGCCTGATTCACCGATATGGCCGGTCATGCATCCCAGAGTCATAAAGGCCTGCGGCCATGAATCTGAATTGTTTACCCGTGCGGGAGCCCAGCTTGTCAGTAATGCTACCTTTTTTGTATTGGCGATCTCCCTTGCAAGAATTTTTATGCGGGCTGCCGGTATCCCGCATATTTCTGCAGCCCATTCAGCATCTTTTGGCTGTCCATCATTTTTGCCCAGTAAATAATCTTTGAAATTTTCTGAAGGATCAGCACCCTCCGGCATGTGGTATTTGTCAAAGCCGACAGTACATCTGTTAAGGAAATCCCAGTCGATGAGAGGGTTATTTACAGGATTATCCTCGTTAAGCAAAGTGTGCATTATGCCAAGGATCATTGCATGGTCGGTTCCCGGCCTCACCGGATACCAGTCATCAGCCAGAATTGCCGCTGAAGAGCTGTAGAAAGGATCGATAAAGATAAATTTAGCTCCGGCTTTTTTTACCTGGAGAAAATTATATGTAGGGCTGCCCGGACTGCTCCATGCGGGGTTAACTCCCCACATAACGACAAGCTGGCAGTTCCTCATATCCATCCTGTCGCCGATGCAGCCGACCCAGTCAAATCCGTTATTTGGCTTTTTAGCATATAAACCGATCTGTTTACCCGATCCCATCCATGAACCAAGTGAGTCGTTACTCCATGAATCAACACAGCCGCCAAAGAGGTTTAGTGTTCGCTTTATTTCACCACCGGGGCTGAAGATGGATTCATTGCCATACTCTTCTTTAATACGCTTCAGTTCATTCACAACAATATCGAGTGCCTCATCCCAGCTTATGCGAACCCACTCATCCTTTCCGCGGAGGGATTTGTCGCCACCACCCGGAGCCCAGCTTTTCCGGCGCATAGGATACTTAAGGCGGTCAGGGCCGCATACCTGCATCCGCTGTGAACGCCCCCTGAGACAAGCCCTCTGCTGAGGATAATCCGGTGTATCCATATGAGTGTCATCACTCTTGACACGTAATATTTTATTATTGACAACCAGTGCTTTTAAAGCGCAACGTCCTCCGCAGTCATGCCAGCAGACAACAGGGACCCATTTCCCTTCAACAGATCTTACGTGCCTCTTTACCACAGGCGAGATCTTATAAGGTAAAAGCGCACCTTTTATAGAGTTAGATGGGAGAACTGTAATCCCTGCAGCTAGCATCCCTGCTGTTTTAAAAAAATTACGCCGTGATGTTGTTGCATTTTTCATTATTGAGTATTAATTCCTATTTGGTAATTTTAATTTCTGCCAATAATGAATTATAACCGGTACCAGGCTCCCATATAACTTTGTTTGCAAAACGGATTGAATATTCAGGATTAGAATTTAAGTTTGGTTCCGGATCCGGCAGATTAAGCAATACTTCATAATTACCGGGAAGCATGGAAGATGGTAAAGTGACCGTTGGGTTTATTGAAATTTTCCCGTTATCGGGGAGCCATGTACGGGGATCATAGCTGAGGCTGAACCGGAATAAGGATCCGCTGCTCTTTGCCCTCAATACAAGTTCCAGATCCCTTGCATTATACGGTGCTGCAAAACCGTCATTTTCAATTATAAAAGAGAAAGACATCAAAGAATCTGCTTGTGCCGACTTTGGAACTTTTGATTCAAGAAGCCGGAATCTGTACCCGAGTCTTTTTGCAATCTCATCATAACATCCTTCTCTGATCCAGCTGTTCAGAACACATTGATCAAAGTCCCTGTTCAGAGCGCTCCAGCGCATTCTTTCCAGTTCTTTCATTGAATTTTTGCATTCTGAACCAGGTGGATTGCAATTGCATGTTTCTCCCTCCTGAGGGAGGAATTTGTTCTCCTGGTTCAGATAATTTTTCTGAGCTTCAAGACTTGCCGGGTCAATCGGCCAGTAAGTACCCCAGTCATCCACGTCAGCTACAAGACAATCATTATGATGGCCTGTCCTGGAACGATTGCTCTGGTTGAATGCCTCAGATTCGTTTATAGGGTCAGTTGTGCTATATATATCTTTCTTAGCCTGTTGGTATCTGACATTTATAGCTCTGTTTTTTGGTAAAGCATCTAACAGTTTAAACAATATGGTTCTCATATCAGCAGTGTTTGCCAGTCCATTGCTTGAATCATGCCATTCACCCCATTGACCAATAAAACCTGCTTCAATCAATGCTATTACATCTGCGTTTTTCTGAAGTAGCGGTGTTAACTGGTCAATATGTGATAAAACTATTTCCAGTGGTGCATCATTATGTGGTTCAGGTTCGTTAAAAGTATATGCAAAACGGAGTATTATTTTAAATCCATTGTCTCTGAGTAAATCCATATCATCCTGGATATGCTGTATAAAATCCTCTGAAATTGGAGTTGAACGGAATGTATTGAATATATATACTTTTCGCACAAGTGTAATACTGCTGCTCTTAAGGCCATCAAAAAAGGATTTGGAAAAAGGAGAAGGGGAATCGCTGTAAGATGCCTGCTGACTGAGGAATCCCCTTTCCGGATTTGAGAAATTAGTCTGATCCTCAGAATAATGGGTCGTCGTTATGTTAGGATCATTATCACTTGATGCTTTTTTGCATCCGGATTCAAACCCGAAGTATATAAGACATAAAATAATTGCATAATACTTTGCAGGGTTGAAATATAAACAATATGACATTATTTTCCTGAACTTCATATTTTTAATTTTTATTGTGCTTTTGATATCCTGAAAAGTCTGGCACCATGAGAATTAACGGCAAACTTCAGACCCTCCTTGCTTGCACCCAGATTCTTTTTTTCCCATAAATCTCTTACGTTGTAAACCGGTTCTGTCAGTCAAACTGGTCCCAGCTCGCTCCTATTTCGACAGGATCTTTTTATCAC
Organism: Bacteroidales bacterium; assembly: GCA_016715075.1. Taxonomy (GTDB): domain Bacteria; phylum Bacteroidota; class Bacteroidia; order Bacteroidales; family VadinHA17; genus LD21. The sequence continues at coordinate 149,136 of JADKBK010000004.1, read as the reverse complement.
TAATGTTGAAAAGTGCAACATATATATCCTTCCAGTCGGGAATATCTGCTGTCCAGACAATAAAATCTGTCTGGAACTGGTAGATCTGACGGTTATTGCAACTGTTGCGGTTTACTCCAAGTGCTTCCTCATTAGAAAGGAGCCCGAGTGTAAAGGGATCCATCTCAGGCAGGTAACCTCCAATAAATAACGGCATCCGGGAAATATACCAGAGAGAGAAAAGTGAATATATTTCATCAGTGGTGAGGTTTGACATATGGGGTTTTGCACCCGATCGCGGCGACTTGACAGTAAGTTTACCAACCGGAAGCATATCCAAATCAGGCCAGTAACCCGGTTCAGCCTCTTTCACCACAATGGCAGCCATGAAAAAGCTTCTCTTCAGCCATTCCCATTGGTCCCATAAATCAATTCCGGTTCTCGCCATATGAGCATTCTCCCTGAGAATCTGTTCGGGTATCCGGTCAGGAACTGCACTTATTATCATATCCCGGCCGCACGTCCTGCTGGCCCGGCTTATTCCTATAAGTTCGGTTTGGAATGCCAGATAGTCAGCCTTAATAAAATCTACGCCCCATTGCGCATACAATTCAAATATAGAATTATAGTATTCCTGTCCTCCCGGTTTTGCGAGGTCAATCCCATTGAAAGATTCATACCAGTATCCGCCTTTTTCAGAATGGACAATTGATTGTGCATGCAGCGATGTCCCTTTAACAGGGCAGTTAGCATCAACTGCCTTTTTTGGAATACCTCCAAGGATATGAATTCCAAACCTTAGACCCAGGCTGTGTATGTAGTCGGCAAGAGGTTTAAAGCCTTTGCCTCCGCTTGAAGAAGGAAATTTAATCGTATCAGGCTGGAGTCTCCCGAAGGAATCAATGTTGTAGCTGTCTGCCTGGGAATCTTTAATGGAAGGCCATAGAGGTGCATACCAGTTCATATCCAGGACAATATATTCATAGCCAAGGAATTTCAGATTTTTTGCCATAAAATCAGCAGCAGCTTTTACTTCAGCTTCGTTTACATCAAATCCGAAACAATCCCAGGAGTTCCAACCCATTGGAGGTTTTAAGGCAAGTGATTTGTTTATCGGAGGAACTGTCGGCTCAGATTTAGTGACTGTTATATTGTTCCTTTCAGTACAGGAAAAGGTAAGAAAGGTAAACAGCAAGAGGTTTAAACAAATTTTATTCATAACACTGGAAAATACTTTGTTATTAGAGAACCTTAAATTTCCGAAGAATTTTGGTCACTTAATTTATCAGATTATTTTTTCAGTTTTAAAAGTTGATTTCTGCCTACCGAAGTTTTTTCATAAATCTGTCCATCACACGGCATTGTTACACGAATATCTACTTTTTCATTATCGGGCAAACCGAAATGAGCTATTGCCTCATAACCTGATGCATATCCATTTGCTACGGAAATAATATGAGTCCCAAGACACTCTTCAGCGTTTCCTAAAGAGCCGGCTTTGAATATTTCAACTTTAGCTCCTATTCCATTGCGGTTTGGCGCTTTGCCCAATTCCAGCTTGACATCAATATAGTTTCCGGCATTCGGGGAAATGTTCCTGAGTAATCTGGCTTTGTCTTCAGGGTACCATTCCGGGCCAAAAAAATCGAGTCTCCCGTCACGGTCAAAATCGGCAAATGACCCTCCCGCCCAGTAGTTCATTGTTTTAGACTCCGAACCTGCATCGAAAGGCTGATCAAACTTCGGAATTCCTTTTTCAACTCCATTATTTTTGTAAATGAAGTTTTTATAACGGCTGGTGCAAATGTCCATTTTCCCATCATTGTCGATATCGGCTATCTGTATGTAAATTGCCCTGCCTCCAAAGTTTCCGATATTTGCAGCTTCAGTGATATCCTTAAATACGGGATTGCCGCTGGCATCATTCCCCTGGTTCTGGAATACAAACAACCTGTGTTTAGCGGATTCAAATTCAAGATGGTCGCCAACAACAAAATCCAGGTCGCCGTCATTATCAAGATCACCTGTATTTGCACCGCAATAATATGCGTAATCTATATTAATATTTGAGGGCAGGGTATATTTAGGATCAGGCATTTTGAATGGCAGCTCCCTGAAAGTCCCGTTGCGGTTGTTTATAAAGAGCCTGCAGCTGTGTGAGAAGAATACATCGGGCCATGTATCACCGTTAATATCATCGACAAAACCGCCAAGTCCATATAATCCCTGCTGATATCCTGTTGGAAATCCGGCTTCTTTGGTAACATCTTTGAATTTCAGGTGACCCATGTTTTTCAGCAGTCGGGAATTTCCGGCTGATACATCGCCAAGCGTAAAATCCTCCTGCATAAAAATATCCAGCAAACCGTCGCCATCGTAATCAAATACAAAGGTTGAACGTCCCATGAAAGGATACCATAAATCCACACCGGAATGGAATGTCACATTTCTGAAATTGCCTTTGCCATCGTTTTCCAGGAGCATATTTCGCTCAATACCTGCCTCCAGCAGATCACCGGGCCATTTTTTTAAGTGGGCCTGTCGGGATATAATCAAGTCCATATCTCCGTCATTGTCCAGATCAGCAAAAGCTCCTCCGGAGCATTTCCCTTTCACACTTGCGGGGCACTCCTTGTCCTCAACAAAAGTACCATCACCTCTGTTTATAAAAAATTTATCAGGCTCTTTCCCTGTTGTATGTCCCCGCTGATTATACACCGAGTCTTCGAAATGAGTAAACGTACCCACAAAAAGTTCGGGGTAGTCATCTCCGTTAGCATCACCAAATACTGCACAATGCCCGGCAATGCCTTTTAACGGTTCAACAAGCCCTGCTTTTTCCGTAACATCCTCAAATTTAATCTGGGCCGTCACAACCCAGGTGATAGAAGAAAAAAATCCACAAATAATAAATAATCTGCTAAATGACATACAAGATAAATTACTTAGATTATTTTAATAAGAGACCTTAACCTCAAATTTATCAGCTGCTTTTGAATCTACCTTTATCCAAAGCAGTTTTTTGCCATCATCTTCCTGCAACCATCCGGCCTTTAAGACATTAAATTCTTCCACTGATCTGCAATGAGGCAATTCACTTCCAAGACACATGACATCTTTTGCACCTGGCTTCTTATGAACACAAATAACAAACTCTTTTTCGGGAATAACATATTTACCTGCCGGAGCTTCTTTTTTGATAATTAACCCGTTAGTAATTTCTTCAGAGGAAAAAGCAATAGTGCTGAAAATTCCTTTCTCATAATCATAGCTCTCTCCATCATCCTCGTAAAGTTCAAATGAAGACCTGCCTTTTGGATATATCTGAATAGTCAGAGGACTCTTTATCTCATCAATGTAGTGCTGATTATCGGGTGCCATCGGAATTATCGATCCTGCTTTCACAAAGATGGGCACCTTGTCAATTGGTGCATGAAAATTAATTGTCTGCTTACCAGTATATGTAATGTCATCAGACAAATCAATCCATTCACCTTCCGGAAGATAGATATCCCTGTAGAAAGTGGTATCACTCCACAGCGGGGCAATAAGGATTTCTTTTCCTAAAAGATATTCACAAAAAGAGTCATATGTTTTAGTATCGTTCTGATTTTCAAGAACAAGGGCTCTGACAAGAGGAGTACCATTAATTGTAGCTTCCCTGGCATAAGTATAGATATAAGGCATCAGGCGATAACGCAGCTTTCCATAATGGCGATAATTCCAATCGGCCATTTCGATTCCTGTCTGGGTGCTCAGGGTTCTTTCTCCGGCGACTGTAAGAGAGAGGTATTGAGACAACCGAGAATATGGTAAACCAGGAGTTAATTCTCTTGATACATTATCTGTAAATGTTCTGAAAGGTATTCCGGACATTCCAAGATTGATACAACCCATCATTTCACCCCAGATATTCTTACCCGCAGCGTGAGAATCCTGTGTTCCCTGCATAGGATAACGCTGACCGCCTGCCCAGTAAACGAGGCCAAAATTAATGCATCTTTTATCGGGTTTGCGCTCTCTGTAAGCTTCCCAGCTTGCCTGGTTAAACAGCAGGGAGTATATGTTCAGGAATTCATCCGAACCCATTCCATTATAGGGTGAAGCAGTTCCCCTGAGCATCTTTTCATCATTCCAGTCACCTGCGACTCCATCAGATCCGAAGTCGGCCATATAATAATGGTATCGCCCCCACCATTTTCTTGCTTCGGGATTCATGAAATCCACCATGCCGCCCGGTGGTTGAAGGTATCCAAATACGATATTCTGCGGCTTTCCATCTTTCGTCAGCAAGAAATTGTTTTTAACCGCTTCATCATACATTTTACAATTGCCTGTAATCCCGGGTGCTTCCCAGAACAATGGATGAATATGCTGTTCATGCAGCTTAACAACAAATGAATCAACTGAAGGAAATTCTCCCCACAGCATATCGGGCCAGTTGAGAGAAGGGCTTGCATAGAAACTTTGTTTTGGCCCCATGGAATGAACCCTAATGCCGTCAAGAGGCCAATCCCAAACCTCCCTTACAGTTTTGATTGTCCTGAGCATCCCCTGCTGACCATCCTGCCTGTATTTAATCCCTTCCACCTCCTCATTCCAGCGGCTGAAAAACAGACCAAACGCCCATTTCGGGGGCAATGGGGAAAGTCCGGTAATTTTTGAGTATTGCTGAATAATCTGTTTAAATCCTGGTCCGTAAATAAAATAATAATCGAGTTCGCCTCCGCCCGGCGCAGAAAAAGTATAGGGATTCTGGGTGAAATCGAAGGTGGAAGTCCAGGTATTATGAAAAAAAATGCCATACCCGTCCGTCCCCAGGAAAAAAGGAACAGGTGTGTATTCCCGGGTTACCAGGCAAGTAGCTTTCATTCCACGCAAATCACTTTTCTCATACCTCTGGCCCAATCCAAAAAAATGATCTGTTCCGCTAAGCTCTTTTTTGCAGATAATTTCATTTCCTCTGAAGCCCATACTTCCCTCTTTCCAGTCTTTATTGACAGGTTTTCCATCCGGATCAAGGAATTCGAAATGAAAAGGTGACTTAAAGGCCTTAATCTGCATTCTTTTTGTTTCAATTACAATATAATCTCCCTGGTCTTTTATTGTATATGAAGTTACCGGCCAGTCATATCTTATTACCACATATGTTTCATCGGGTTTGAATTCTCCGTCCTGACGCATACGTATCCGCAGGATATCATCAGAACATATATCTACTCTGATTTTGGCATTTGTACAATTGAAATCAACAATGTTTTTTGTTTTGGTATATTTAACATAATTTCCTGCCATAGTGAATTCCTGACAGTTGGCTATTAAAGGTAAAAGAGCCGGGAGAAAGACCATAATCATCAGAAAATTAGCTTTTTTCATAGCGGCTGATTAATGAAGTAATGAAGTGATTGCAGTCTAAAGAGGGCTAACCTTGTATAGCCCTGAACCATGGGCGGGAAGGGAAATATTAAATACCCCAGTAACAGTGCCCGTTTCAAGATGGTTCCACAGGTCTCGTACGCTGCAGGAACCAGTGAATCCAAGCCCGGAAAGGTTCACAGTTAATTCTGAAGTAGTCAGATCACCAGTGTAAAACAAAGCAAGATATTTTTCTGAACTCCCCGGAATATCAGCTACCCATGCGATGTTATCTCCATCGCGGAATAGCTGCCGGCTATTCCCGCTCTTCTGGTTTACCTGAATAACTTCACTGTTAGTCAGCAGGATCAGAGTATAATTATCAAGTGTTATCAGGTCTCCTCCCATCATAAGCGGAGATCTGAAAATAGACCATAGTGTCATCAATGTCTTTTGTTCTTCCTGAGTGAAATTTGACATCCTGCCGAGACCCTGATTCGGCCCTCTTAAATTCAGGCGTCCCAGTGTCAGCATATCCGCATCAGGCCAGTGTCCTGGTCCGGATACCGATGACCATTTATTGCACAGTTCGAATTGCTTCATCAGACTCCCCCATTCGTCCCAGAAATCTGCCGATATCCTCCACATATTTGCATATTTCCTGACATGTTCTGCCTGTGCTGAGGGCATATCATCGCCGGGTGATAAACTCAGCACCATTGGTCTGCCGGAGTTATCAATGGCTTTTCTGACAGCTTCAATCTCCGGGGCATGGTATGGGGTGGCAATATCATCCACCTTAACATAATCGACTCCCCATGATGCATAGAGTTCGAATAATGAATTGTAATACTCCTGGGCACCCTCTTTCGTCATATCAATACCGTACATAGAGTTCAGCCACTTACAGGTATCAGTAATATTAGCTATCATATCGGCAGTAACTGTTGTACCCATTACAGGCAGCTTTTTGGCAACGGCCTCTCTTGGAATTCCCCGCATAACATGAATCCCGAATTTCAGTCCCAGACCGTGGATATAATCAGCCAGAGGTTTGAAACCCATGCTACCGGCAGATGCCGGAAATCTCTCCACTGAGGAAGTAACCTTCCGTTACCGTCATTGTTAACCCCGGTTTAAAGTCCCTTGTCTGTGGCGGATTATTCATTGCCCCCGGAAAGGGATAAAACCAGCAATAATCAACAACCACATATTCCCAGCCATACTCTTTAAGATGAACAGACATCATCAGGGCATTGTCCATCATCTCCTTCTCAGTAACTGTTGCGCCATAGCAGTTATAGCTGTTCCAGCCCATGGGAGGAGTTACTGCCACCTCATTTTGATCGCTGACATTCGGTTCTGTTCTGGTGTTGCACGAAGCTGCAACTAATGCTATTGCCGCCAATATTATCAATTTGCTTTTCATGAAAACTCATTTTGAATTACTTCTTGTAAATTTACTTTTGCAACGCTTTCAATTCTTTTTCTATTGCAGCAGATCCTTTCAAAGCATTCGGTGGAATGGGATTCTGTGTTGAAAATGCCAGCAGCTTTTCAGGGTTTTCCAAAACGCTTTTACTTTCGTCGATATTTCCGCCAGTATCGGTTATTGCACTCATATTCAATCCCATATGCTTTGATAAAAATCGATAGACCGGAACTCTTTTCTCAAATCCGTAATCATGAACACCATCAGGGAAATGGGCATTCTCAACATTATTTTCAGCATTAAAAAATGAATATGTACGTCTGATAAACGGATATTCCACTTTTGGTGTGTTTCTGGTCCAGTCATCACCGTCAGAAACGAGGAGCATAGGTTTTGGTGCAATCATTGCTGCAAATTCTGCCATATTCAATATCTGATCAGGATTATTTCCGGAAGGCATGACTTTCTCACAAACACAAAGATCCTTGTAATGGCATGAAACCATTACCACAGGAATGCTTACACTTATTCTGTCATCAACTGCTGCCAGCAGGAATGACTGGGTGCCTCCACCTGATGCACCTGTAACTGCAACTTCTGACATATCGACATCAGGCAGCGATTCCAGAAAATCAACTGCCCTTATGCTGCTCCATGTCTGCATCGTAACTGATAATGGCGACTCATGATTTTTTCTGATGACCTCCTTATCTGGTTTTTCAATGACAACAGTGGTGTCGAGCTGCCAGACAGGCTCACCTCCCCATGAATACATTCCATAGCTGAAAACAACAGCTCCCATTCGGGCAAAAGTTGCACATCTCTTTTGCTGATCCGGACGGAAACGGCCCCAGGCTCCAAGGGTATCACCCTGAAAATGCCCGTGGGGACAAAGTACCGCCGGATGTTTTTTTGTATCAACAGATGGCCGGTAAAGGTTTCCGCAGACAAAATACCCCGGAATGCTTTCAAAATATACATTCTCTACGGAATAGCCGTCATAGTTTCTTTTTGCGCTAATAACGGCGTTAAGGGGAGTTTTGGACGGCAACGGAAAAAGATTTATTCCCTTCAGAATCTCTTCCCTGAGGACTACCTTCCTCGCCTCCCATTGTTCTTTATTGGAATACATCGATTCCAGTTTTTTGAGCTCCGCTTTGCCGGCTTCTTCAATTTTAATTTCGTCCTGGCCGGGTTGGGGACTTTTTCCGCTGTTGCAACCAATAAGAAGTATAAAAATCAAAGAAATAAAGATTAATTTCATAATACATTTTTATTTAAAATTTATTTAATTGGCTTTCTGACTATTTCATAAAGTGCTCCATCATATTTCTTATCCAGCACAACTTTAAATCCTGTCGCAGCAAGTTTCCTTGCCTGTCGAATTTATAACAAGCTCTCCATACGGAGCTTTTCTTACTTCGTATACATAGTACGGATTTCGGAAACCGGACTGTTACGGTACGATGATTTTCAGGAGATCCCTGCCTGAAAATTCCTACTATTCCTTGATATAATCGTACCACCCTGTAGTCATACACATCGAGTAAGTTTCCCATCCGTATATATTATCAAAGAAAATAAAATCTCTCGGCTTCATAATTTTATATTTTCCTGTACCACGGCAATCTTTCAATGGGAACCTCAATTTTCAAAGTAACAGGACCCTTTACTTTGCTTCCATCATCTCCCTGCCAGCTGCCTTCAGGAAAAATCACCTCACGTGACCGCTGGCCTTTGACAACCACCGGAGCAACAAGGATTTTGCTGCCAAGGAAGAATTGGTCTCTGACCTCTTCATAACCTTTGCCAGGAAATTCATACTCCATATTACGGACCATTGGCTCTCCTGACACAGCGCATTCTTCAGCTAACTCGAGTATTTCATGTCCCATCCGGTAATGAAGATCTGCCATATTCCTGCAAATAGCCAGGTTAGCCTTGTCAAGTACCCTCCATGGTGCAACTGAAAACTGCATCATGGGCATGAGGGTGCTAATCTGTGCTGCGCGTACTATTAATTCCTCATCCATAACAGAACTATCCTGGAAGGAAGTCCATTCACCCCCTCCTATCATGTCAGGGCAGCCAAACTGATGACCTATAAGACCAAGCGCGATCATATCAGGAATAAGGACACGAACATCCTCCCAGGTATGGCTTTTATCCCTTAGTCGCTGTACAAGCGGCTGACCGGCCATCTTCCAGCAAGCTCTCAGCTCATTAAGCGGAAAATCCAGGGCAAGCTTGGCATATGCTTCACAATGATCATTTGGGCTGAAATCATTAAAAGAATAATTTCCGAGATAACTTTCCGGATCGCCTGCATCCAGTTTAAATCCATCGACTCCATACTGACTGACCAGCTTCTGAAGTTCCCCCCTGAACCATTTGCTGCCTTCCGGATTTGACAAATCCACAAGGGCGCTTACTCCGTTCCACCATTCAATTTTTGCAGGCTTAGTTTTTGTACTGTCTTCAAAAATCAGCAATTTTTTCCTTTCCAGTTCCCTGTATACAGGTGAATCTGAACTTATGAAGGGGACTACCCAGAGCATTACCTTAAATCCCATTTTATGAAGCTTATCAATCATCCCTTTGGGATCAGAAAACTTTTCACAATCGAATTTCCAAGTCCCATATCTATCCTGCCAGTTATCATCAATCATTATCACCCCTGAAGGAAATCCATTCTGCATGATATTCTCAGCATATTTCAGAATATCCTTTTCATTCTGATCATACTGGAGTTCAATCCAGGTATTATACTGTGGAGAGCTCATAAGGAGAGGGTCAGGTATTTTTCCTGAGGCCGGAAAAAAATTCTTACTTCCATACAGAAATGCATCCCTGAGGGTTTCACCAGCTTTACCCGACTCGATTTCACCACCGAAGGATTCCACGATTATTTTATTGCCGGTAAATTCTATTTTTAGTGGTTTCACTCCAGATAAACCGACCCTTGTCAGAAATAAAAATGGAGCTGCCTGATTGGTCTTACAATCCGAAAACTGGTTATAGGCAAAGGGTCTGTCGTTAAGGGGTGAATTACGGCCATCCAGGACAGCCCCGCCCCACCACTTTTCATTATCCAGAACAGTAATCTCCTTCCCGCTCAGAGACTCTTTGCCCCTGCTGCAGCCAGCTATTCCGGCGAATAACACAAAAATGATAATGAAAAAAGAAAATGAGTCTTTCATAGATTAAATTTTAAAGAATAATAATCGTTTATGGAAATTATCTCAAAAGGTAAATAAAATTTCTATCTCTCTTTTAAAATCAGGATGTTCTTTATACTTTTCCAGTCACCCTGAACAAAATAACTTTTATATTTCCTTATTGGATAATACTTTTCTCCTGATTTCTGATATTTATCTGGTCTGAGTCAGTTTTGCTGTGGCTGTCAGATCCAATAGTTTTTATAAAAATAGGGTATTATTGAATTAAACTGAGTAAATTCGCTAAACAATTAAGTTCTATGATATACAGACTATTTTTTATTGTACTGCTTGCTATTGGAAGCACATTATACGGGCAGACAGGTGATTGCAAAGTTACTATGACTTCCATTTCCGGATCATATACCGGAAGCTGCAAAAAAGGGTACGCTCATGGTAAAGGGATCGCTCAGGGAGTTGACAGGTATGAAGGGCAGTTTATTAAAGGGATTACCCGACGGTCAGGGTACCTACAGGTGGGCTAGCGGAGTATTATATCAGGGAGCCTGGAAAAACGGTATGAGGGAAGGTGAAGGGAAGATGGTCTATCCCGATTCGACAGTTACAGGATTCTGGAAAGCAGATAAATATCAGGGCGCCAAGCTGATTCAGCCTTATACAATAATTACAAGCATGAGTGTCTCACGTTACACAATCACCAAATCATCGGACAAAAATGCAGGAATCAGACTCAGGATAACACAGGGAGGACTTGATAATATCTCCATCGAGGATTTTTCACTGGCATATGACAGCGGAAGTGAATACAGGAGCGGGAATATTTACGGCATTGAAAATACAAGATTTCCATTGACTGTTAAAGTAAAATACCGTTCATGGAATCAGCTGATGACTACCCAGTATAATGTAATATTCGAATTTGTAATCAACCAGCCCGGCAGCTGGGAAATAGTACTGGTTAACTAGTTTTTGATGTTCTCAATTATTGCTGCCTTTTACTTTTATAAAACATTTAAGAGGTCAGTGGCGTTTAATACTGGTGTTCGGACCGAATCTTAAATACTATTTTGATATTTGGGAAAAAATTTACTAATTCGGGATTTGTTTTAATACTGGTAATATAATAACAGAAGTTACGTTGAATAATCAGGTTTAATTTCTGTTTTATCTTTAATTTATGGACTTAAGATCTAACATACGTATATCATTAAAAGTCTTGCTGACGCTGATAACTGCCAGTATTTTTACTCAGGCACATGCACAGCAAACATCTTTAAATCCTCTCTCCTACTGGGTATTTACTCCCTACGTTTATAACCCCGCCATGGTTGGAAGCAAGGATTTTCTAACCCTTGACTTTAACGCAGCTTTCCAGGGGAAAACAAATACACAGCTGCTTAGCGGAAATACACGGCTTGCAAAAACCAAACCTGGATACTTCTCTTCACCCAAAATGAAAGAATTCAACAGTGTGGGAATTGAGGCTCAGTATTCAATGATATAAACGGATCGTCGCACAACATAGGAGTAAGTGCAGCAGGTTCCTATCAGATCCCTTTGAATACACACGAATTATCATTTCTTTCATTCGGGGCATCCTTAAAAGGTGTTTACAATATGCTTGACACAAGTAATGTAGAAGGAGGATTGCCGACAAAAAACACCTTCTATCCCAATGTTGATGCAGGAGTCTATTATTATGGAACGAATTTTTTTACAGGAATATCAGCAACCAACCTTCTTGGAAACCCCGGAGAGGCTGATAGTCTGGGGAATTATGACATTCCTGTAGCAAGACAGTATTTTTTTACAATGGGATACAAATTCCTCCTGAGCAAAAGCCAGAATATAGTCCTGGAACCTTCTGTCCTTATTGATGCAACAGACTCAACATTCAGTGATATTGTCGATAATATTAATCCCATTATAAAACTCTATGTCGATAATTTCTGTATTGGATCTTATTTCCTGAGTGACGGAAACACATCATTTTTCTTTCAGTACAGATATCCAAGGTTTTATCTGGGGGCATTCTATGAACTGCCAAGGAAAACAGCCTATTTCAAAAAATCACCTATTGTTGAGTTGACTTTGGGATTGAACTTCCAGGTTGACAAATCAAGATTTTCAAAACGAAGTCATTGGTAACTTTATTTAAACTATCTCTTATGAAAAGACTTCCTGAATTAATTTCAATATGCTTTTTAATTGTTGGGCTACTGACTTCAGGAACAACAGAAAACAAATCATTTGAAAAGACTCCTGCCATTGAATCTGAGCTTCAGCAGGAACATGATACATCCGGACTTACCGGTTTCTTAAATGCAGAACCATTCAATCTGACAATTATCCCCCCATCATCAGGAGTCCAGTTTTTCAAAAGCGGAATCGTCTTCCTGTCGAATACAAAATTCGAAGGCAAGATGCTCCCAAAACATGTTTCATTCGGATCTATCGAGGCATATACAGCCATGGTTAAGGATACGACTCTCGGCCTGCACAGTCTTTTTTCTCCATATACGTCATTCTCATTCCCTTGTGAAGCAATTACTTTCAGCAGTGATTTTAAAACCATGTACTTTACCATGATCACAAAGAAGGAAAAGAAGGAAAAAATATACCGTGCAGAATATAAGACTAATGATAAGGGTGAAGCCGGATGGATTCCGGATGAGAATCCTCTGGATTTTTGTTCAGGTAATTATATATTTACTCATCCTTCATTATCGGCAGATGGAAACACTATGATCTTTGCCACTGACATGCCAGGCTCGCTGGGAGGGCTCGATCTGTTTATTGTCAAAAAAACCGGTGAAAAATGGTCAAAGCCGGAAAACCTCGGAAAGTCAATTAATACCGGCAGATATGAGTGTTATCCATATTTTGATCAGGATAATAATCTGTTTTTCTCATCTGACGGACTTGCAGGATATGGAGGCTATGACATTTTTACAGCAAATACAACGGAGAAGCATGGGAAAAACCACTCAATCTCTCGCGAAAGATAAACTCGGAAATTGATGATATTGCATTCACCATAAACAGAACAGACGGTAAGAGCGCCTTCTTTACAAAAGATTGGTTTCCGGCCCCGGGGAAATGCAACTTTTCAGAGTAACAGTGAAACAGGAACCATTGGAGAATAACCCCCAGTTTATATCCTATATATTTAACGGTAAACCTGCACCCAAAACAGAATTGGTAGCAGCAACACCAGTCGAACAGCCCAGGCAGCCTGCAACAGAACCTTTAAAAACCACATCGGCTGAAGTAAAGAAAGATGTTAAGGTCGAAGAAAAGAAATCACCTTCTGCACCAGCCTCAAAACAACCCGATGCAAAGGTTGTGATTATAAAGAACACAAGTGAACTCCCTGAGGAGTTGAAAGACAAAGTTGTTTACAGAATCCAGTTCCTCACCACTACAAATCCACGAAAGGAGAATCAGGTGGTAATTAATGGAGTCACTTACAAAACCTATGAGTATTTTTATCTTAATGCATACCGTTATACGATAGGGCAGTTTACCACTCTTGCTCCTGCTAAAGAGCTACAAAGCATTTGCAGATCAGCAGGCTATCCACAGGCTTTTGTTGCAGCATTTAAAAACAGTACAAGGTCACTGGACCTGACCCTGTTCAAATAAAGATACTTACCAGCCTCTGTCATGGAAAATATAATTTCTCAACGGTGCACATGACTGGTCATTTCCGAAATGTCAAAAACAGGTCAATCAGGCTGAAATATATACCCTAAAGGCTCCCGGGTATTCTAACAGATTCGCTGGAAATAGTCCTGAAAAAATCTGGCAAAAATAGATTAAATGTGAATTGTTATGTCAAGAGATTGAAATCTTTGACTAACGATATGGACATTTTGATAAAGAATTATGCACATATTTAGAGCTCCATTATATTAGCCACATAGAATTATTGATCAATAATGACAATAATCTGAGCCAACAGATATGAAGCTTTTTTCGAAAAATAGATTTAAAAAATCAGTAAAAAATCACTCTCGCAAATCTGATTTATCTGACAGGATTAAAAGAGCAACAAATCTACCTGCTTTTAAGACCACTAAGAGCGTAAATTTTAATGTTACTGACTTTACTCCCTTCATATCTGTTTGCAATATAACCACCCTGAACCGGAAAATCAGCGGATCGGATCTGAGTTTTCAGAATTGTCAGCAAGCATTTCCGAAGGTGCCTGTTGAACATGAAAATTTGTACCTGCCGGTTGTTATAAAATTGAATATTCTGTTAATAAATCTGCTCTTGAAATTCAGGAATATTCTTTTAAAGAGTTATTTCTTTGTACCATTAATTCAAGGCCCCCTTACCTTGTCAGTTGATAATGCAGATAGTCATGGTACCATTAAAGCCAACCATGTAAATAAATTGTTATTCCGATGAAGAAATTATTGATTATTTTATTCATATGTTTTAATCTCATTGGTTATAGTCAGATAAAGAGGGCACTTTTTATCGGAAATAGTTATACAGCATATTATAATATGCCTCAATTAGTTGCCAATATGGCCAGTACTGTTGGTGACAATTTGATTTTTTCGACTTCCACTGTTGATGGAACTTCACTTTTCGCTCATTCGACGAATACCACAACTCTCAACCTCATTATGCAGGGGGGTTGGGATTATGTTACCTTACAGGAACAAAGTCAGAATCCATCATACTCACTTAGCTGGGTACAGTCGAATGTCTTTCCTTATGCGACATTCCTGGATAGTAGAATTAATACTTACAATCCAGGAGCCGAAACAATATTTTATATGACATGGGGGAGAAAAAATGGTGATGCGGAGAGATGTCCAACTGTACCAGAAGTCTGTACCTATGTCGGGATGGATGATTTAACCAGGGAACGGTATATGATGATGGCTTCTGATAATCATGCAATTGTATCGCCTGTTGGCGCTGTATGGCGTTACATCAGGGAGAATTATCCTTCGATTGAATTATATGATCCTGATGGCAGCCATCCGTCTCCGGCAGGCTCTTTTGCTTCAGCATGTTGTTTTTATACTGCTATTTTCAGAAAAGACCCGACACTTCTCACATATAATTATTCCTTAAGTTCTACAGATGCAGACAGAATAAGGGCAGTTGTCAAAACTGTTGTGTTCAACAATCTTCTGACCTGGCACATTGGAGAGTATGATCCGGACACCCAGGCTCCGACAACTCCTACAAATCTTCATTCAGACAATATTACCGAGACAGGCTTCAGACTGTCCTGGACAGCTTCAACCGATAATATTGCTGTAACAGGATATAATATCTTTCAGAACGGCTCACTCATTACCACCTCAACGAGTACCTCAGCAGATATTACAGGTCTTAACGTTTCAACGACATATAGCTATACTGTCAGAGCAAGAGATGCCGCAGGAAATATCTCGGCTGCCAGTAATATTTTGAACGTTTCGACAGGAGATACACATCCTCCCACCACCCCTACCGGGCTTTCAGCAAGTATCATCAATGTTACAAGCGTTACACTGACCTGGCTGGCTTCAACAGATAACGTTGGTGTTTCTGAATATGAGGTGTATAAAGATGGTGTACTGGCAAGCACCATTAGCGGTACGTCTGTAATATTGACAGGGTTGAACTCTTCAACTATCTACCAGGTGACAGTCAGGGCCAAAGATGCTGCAGGAAATGTGTCTGCGTACAGCAACAGCCTTAGTGTAACTACAAATTTTGCAATAATTGTATTAACTGTTTCCGGAGTTGGCGCCAATAACAAAGTTTATGACGGAAGAACGACAGCCACTCTGATTACAGGGAGTGCCGCACTGGAGGGTGTAATCCCAGGTGACAATGTTACACTCATTACCACAGGTGCGACCGGAACTTTTGTGAGTAAGAATGTTGGAACATCCAGGACAATCTCAACCACCGGCTTCAGTCTTGGAGGCACCGATGCATTCAAATATTCTCTTTCACAACCAACTACATCTGCCAACATTACTCCAGCCAATCTGACTGTTACAGGTGTCACGGCGAACAATAAAGTATATAACGGGTCTGCTTCTGCCACATTGAATACTGGAATCGGATCGCTTTCCGGAGTTTTTAGCGGGGATGTGGTTACTCTTATCTCATCAGGCGCTTCAGGAGTTTTTTCAAATAAAAATACAGGCACTTCAAAAACTGTCACCACCTCTGGTTTTACTCTTGGTGGAGATGATGCAGCTAATTATACATTTTCACAACCAGTATTAACAGCCAATATTACACCGGCCCCTCTTACTGTTACAGGAGTTACTGCAAGAAACAAAACGTATGACGGGTCCACAGATGCAAGTGTAAATTACGGAAGCGCTTCGCTGAATGGTATCATTGGCAGTGAAAACGTAACACTCGTTTCATCAGGCGTAGATGGCACCTTCTCAAATAAAAATGTTGGCCCATCCAAAACTGTCACCTTATCAGGTTTTTCAATAACCGGGAGTGATGCAGGTAATTATACATTGACCCAACCTGTCACCACAGCAAATATCACAGGATTATCTTTGAATATTACCGGGGTAACTGCAAATAATAAAGTTTATAACGGGAACTTATCTGCCAGTCTGAATACCGGCAGTGCAAACCTTTCAGGAACGATTATCAGTGGTGACGCTGTAAGCCTGGTTAGATCAGGAGCAACAGGTACTTTTTCCACCAAGAATGTAGGATCAAATAAAACGGTATATTCATCGGGTTTTACTCTCTCCGGATCCGATGCAGGCAATTATTTCATAATACAACCATCGGTTTCTGCCAGTATCACTACGGCAACCATGACAATATCTGGTATTACAATAAATAATAAAGTATACGATGGGACAACTTCAGCCACTCTTAATACCGGAAGTGCAACCCTTACAGGGCTTTATTCAGAAGATCTGGTTACTATTAATTCTTCAGGTGCGAGCGCTTCCTTTAATAATGAGAACGTTGGTAATTCAAAAACCGTTAACATTTCCGGATTTGCACTGGCAGGAGCCGATGCAATAAATTACACCCTTACCCAACCAACAGCAACAGGTAATATTACCGCCGCCTCACTGACTGTTACTGGCATAACCGCAAATAACAGACCCTATGATCGCACTACAACGGCTGTCTTAAATACAGGTGGAGCCGCTCTGTCAGGTGTTATATCAGGAGATATAGTCAACCTGAGCACCTCAGGCGCCACAGGTTCATTTTCCAACAAAAATGCCGGAACAGCCAAAACAATCACCACAACAGGGTTTGCCATTTCAGGGGCAGATATTGCAAATTACACCTTGATTCAGCCTTCCACAACGGCAAATATCACAGCGATAGGAATCACTGTCACGGGCATTACAGCTAACAATAAAACATATAATGGAAATACTGTAGCAACATTGAGCTCAGGAAGCGCAATACTCTCCGGAATCCTGACCGGCGATATTGTTACACTAATCTCTGCAGGTGCAACAGGAACATTTGAAAGGGAGACCATTGGAACCGGAATAACAGTAACCACTTCGGGATTTGTACTTGGAGGCGCTGATGGAGGCAATTATACTATGACACAACCAATTACTTCAGCAAATATTACTGTCGCTACCCTTACAGTTACCGGTGTAACAGCGAATAATAAAGTTTATGACGGATCAGCTTCAGCTGCTTTGAATTTAAGCAGAGCAACCCTGGTTGGAATTTTTGGTTCGGATGATGTAACCCTGTTTACCACTAATGCTATCGGGACTTTTTCCAATAAAAACGCCGGCAATAACAAGCCGGTTACTATAAACGGTCTCTCCCTGCTTGGAACTGATGCAAACAATTATACACTGACTCAACCTGCAACTGTCGCCAACATAACAGCTAAAAACATTACAGTTACCGCAAATCACCTTGTAAAATCCTATAAAAATATTCTGGCCTTCACCGGTGATGAGTATACTGTAGCCGGATTTATTCCTGAGGATGTACTGCCTCTGCTATCACTTAGCAGTCCGGGTGCATCCGAATCTGCTGCCGTTGGGGATTATGTCATTACGATTTCCGGAAGCGCTGGATCAAATTATATTATTCATTTTGTGAATGGGGTATTGACAGTTGGCAAAGCAGAGATTACAGTAAAAGTTGATGATAAGACAAAAGTCTATGGCGAGCCTAATCCTGATTTCACAATATCATATTCTGGTTTTCCAAAAGGTGAAGATTTACAGTATGTTGATGTTCTGCCTGTTATTGAGACAAATGCAGACGCCAGTTCCGATGCTGGAGCTTATGCAATTGTTGCCTCTGGAGCGCAGGATGCAAATTACACCTTTACATATTATGATGGGACCCTTACGATAACTAAAGCGCAACAGCAAATTCAATTTGAAGATATGCCGACGGGACTGCGTATGACTCAGGAATGCGAGCTTGTAGCATCATCATCAAGCGGACTGCCAATTACCTTTGAAATCTCAGATCCCAATAAAGCCAGTCTGAATGGAAATGTGCTTACAATACTTGAAGACGGAAAAATTGAGGTTATAGCAAAACAGGAGGGGAATCATAATTATCAGGCTGCATCTGATGTTGTAAAAACTATAGAGACACTTCCCACATTCGACCACATAAGTTCCCTTTTTACTCCTAACGCCGACGGAATGAACGATTACTGGTACATTCCCGACCTCGAAAATTATGGAACCATCAAGGTGAACGTGTATAACAGGTTTGGTCAGTTAGTCTACAAGTCAGACAGTTATGAAAATGACTGGAATGGTACCTGGAATGGTAATCCCCTTCCTTCAGCAGCTTATTATTACATAATTAAGTCTTCACTGAAAGGATCAATAAAAGGGGTAGTAAACATTGTCAGATAAGAGATACCGGAAGCAAATTAATCGAAAATGAGAAAAACAATTTCAATATTATTAGTGTTAATGCCGGCTCTGGTTCTTGGTCAGCAATTTCCAGCCATGGAAGGGTATTGCGTTAATCCCTTAAACCTCTCACCGGCTTATGCAGGGATCCGTAACAGTAAAACACTTTTTCTCGATTATCGCTCCGACTGGACAGGGATAGACGGAGGACCAAAAACATACCAGCTCAGCTACAGCAGTAAATTCAAAAACAGAGTTGGTCTTGGCGGAAGGTTTATTTACGATAAAACTGACATCTTTAAACAAACCCTGATACTTGGTACTTACACATATGAAATAAATTTTAAGGAAGATAATTCTCTTACATTCGGACTTTCAGCCGGCTTATACAGAAATTCCATTGACCTGACAAAATATTATAATGATCCTGCTTATGTACAGGACCTTGTTCTTATAAATGGTCTGCAGACATCCAGAATCAAATTTGCTTCAGACATAAGCATATTATACAAGCACAAGAACATTGATGCCGGGATCTATTTCTCCAATATGATGTTTGGAACAGCTAAATACCGGAATACAGACATGACTTATAAGCCGCTTAAAAACTATCTCGTACATATCTCTTATTTAATTAAACTTGATGACAAATGGTCTGTGGAACCTCTTGCCATTGTAAGGGGTGGTGAACATGTACCTTTACAATTCGAAATTTCACCAACTGCATACTGGAATAATCGTTTCTGGGGAACTGCTGTGGTCAGATCAAGCGGTACTATAGGATTTGGATTGGGCGGAGAGATTTATAAGGGATTGTTGTTGAACTATTCATACAGTCTTAACAATAATATAAATTCAAGAATGCCTGCTAACCCCTTTGGAAGTCACCAGATAACTCTTGGAATAAGACTATTCGGAAATCATAAAGATCAAAATTCTCCTGAGGAATAGATTTGTACAATTCAGCTTTGCCGGACAGGGAGAAGTTATCAGATAAATATTAATTTTTCCTTGATGATTTTTCCATCATCCTCAGTTCCATATACTTTTATTCCTATACTTACAAGCGAATCATACACGATATCTGAAATAGGAGCAAAAGCATCCTTAATATCGCCCGATTCTTCCATATCTTCAAAATCTTCGAGTGGAATATAAACATGGAGGATAACAACATAATCCGGTTCCTTAATCTGCATCAGCACTTTCAGGATTTTTACCAGCCAGATCGAAGATGATGTGTTAAAATACTCTAGGTTGATTCTGAAATTAGTTGTTGGTCGTGCATTCAGGATATATTGTGAAACCCAGTTAAGAACAGGTTCGTATACCTTTGCAGCATTTTCAGGTATTGATTTCCCAAAGAGAATAAGTTCTCCATTGTATTGGTTCAGGTCAACCTGGGGAGTCTTTGGAGTCTGCTCAACAAAAAGGTTAATAAAATCTTTCATATTAATTTCCTGAAAGGACCTTTTTCCTCTGATTAAATTATAATATAAATTTTGCCTATTATTTTACAAGTTACAAGCTTTTAATCAAAAACTAAAGACTAGTCATCAAATATTTAAGCTCATTGGTATAAAATCAATTCAAGGTTTTAATTAATCAAGGACTTTTTAAACGAACGTGAATAATTTCCGTTTATTATAATCCATCCCTGTCCGGCTTTTACAGAATCTTTCCGGAACCACACTACTATCTCCCAGAATAAAATCTCTCTTTATTATTCAGCAATATATAAATTTTTATCATTAAAAATCAGCTATTGGTCAAAAAACGTTAAACACTTTTTTAACATTGACAAACAGGCAAAACGTTTCATATATATCTGATCCTGAACTATAAGATTATTACAAAAAACTACCTGGATTAAAATCTTTCCAAAACGCTCATAAATTTAAATTATTTTTGACAAAATACCTAAATTAGTTTATTAATTACATTTTTTTGGTGACGAAACATCATATACCATTGACGAATGTAAATATAATTTCATCATGTTCTTTTTAGGAAGGCCTTCCGGGTCTTGACTTTGCTCTTTTAATTAATTAACTTCATACCTGTTGATTAATATACTTTTTAATGCAAGGGAAGATTCAGATACACGAGACAAACATTCCTCATTATCAGAAACTTACGTCTTCGAAGCGACAAAATTCTGTTCCCTCTGATGTAATTTCCCTGAACCGCATTTCGGAAATGCTGACCTCGGAAGGCAATGAAACTTTCAGGAACTATATTGAATGGCTTGGACTATCGAGTGATCCTAAGTTAGTAGTACTTTCATCAATCCACCATTATTATTATGACGCTGAAGAGATGCAGAATGTTAAAACGGTGGTAAATCTGAAGGAACTTAATCAAATTAAAGACCTGGGGAATTTCCTCCATTCCATGTTCCTGATCTTGCCTCCTAAATGTTATCTTATCGGATGTTTTGTTGATAATAAAAAGCAAAGTGTGTTTTCATTAAAGAAAAGGTCAACAAGCGCTCACCCCAATATCAATTCAGAAAATGAAAAGAATGGGATTGTATCAGAGATCCCCTTCTTTAATACCGTTTTTAGCATTCTGGATGCAAGGACGAATAACTATCATTCGGTAAAGAATGTTAGCAAACTACTCGAAAACAATGGATTTAAAGTTCTTGACATGACAGAACATGATGGGCTGACCTATTTTTGTTCCCAGAATCTGCGTATGGCAGATAATTAAACTGCTTTTAAACAGTCTCTCCGTTTACCCTTCCCTGATACCAATCACCTTATCAATGAATTTGTCTAATAAATAAACACATTAGTCAAAAGCATTTTTCTTGATTTTATACCGATATTAACAATTTCACACGAGCTATGTAATTGATTATGTGTTACTTTAAAAATCAACGCAATCCAAATGTCCAATTTTAACTGAAATTGTTTATAAATTTCAGACTCTTTTGACAAATCGAACTATTTTTAGTACTAATCGTTATGAAAAATGTGATATTATTACAATTTGAAAGGATTAAAAGAGAAAAATAATTGATCTAAAAGTATGTTACTCAAGACTAACCTATTGATAAAGGTATTCAGATAGACTAATTTTACCCCGTAAATTAAAAGATAAAATGAGAAGTTTGATAAAGTCAGATACCATAGATTTAATTAATATGAAAACAAAGCAGGTGTTTACAATGTTCTGTAACAAGAGTTATGATCATCTGATAAATGAACTGTAAAATATGAGTCAACAGCTACTAAATTTAGTCATTAAGCAGTATTTAAGTTAATTTATTATCTTTGATTATGGATTTTGATATTTCCCTGTTTCGAACAAAAATAGTTCCTTTCTTAAAGAAATGGGAAAAAGTCATCTTGGGAACGATTGATATACTGGCAATTACATTTGCATTTCAACTTTCCTATTTCATCAATTATTTTCATCTAGGCGGTTTCTTTTTCACCGAATCAAGATTATTAAAGCTGTATATTCTCATTATGCCCTTCTGGCTGGTAATTCTTTACCTGATACAGATCACTAAAATTCCCCGAACAAAGCAAACGAGAATCCTTTTCTTCGAATATATTCAATCTACAATACTGATTATTTTTCTGTTATTAGTATTCTATTTTGTCTTTAAATTATATCTGATCTCAAGGATATTTCTCATTGTCACTGCATTTTTCGGCTTTACATTTCTTTTCTTAGCCAGATTGCTGGAGTACAATGTGTTCAAAATATACAGGGCAAAGGGATATAACCAGGTAAATATTGTAGTCATAGCAGATGAATCATCACTCGCTTTTATTGAGACACTTCTGATGAAAAAAGAGTGGGGATACAGGATTCTGGCGATTTTTACCGCATCCAATCTGCTGAAGGAGAAATATGAGAAAAGCATCATTTTACTTCCCGAGCAGTATTTAAATGTACTTAATGACCTCATGGAGGTGGATATACTTGATGAGGTACTTTATCTGAAGAATAAAGTCATTCCTTCAGAGGTAAGGGAGACAGTAAGATCGTGTGAAGAACTTGGAGTCGTTTTCAGCCTTCGTTATAAAGACAGCAACATTAAGCTAACCAATGCTGTCAAGACCAGCATTGGTTATGAAAAATTTCTGACTTTTATAAATATACCTCACAATCTTTTCGCACTCACCATAAAAAAGATCATGGATATTAGCATCTCCCTGTTTCTGATTATAGTGTTATCACCTGTCCTGCTGTTTATTTCAATAATGATTAAACTGACCTCCCGGGGACCAATAGTATTTAAGCAGACCAGGGTGGGATTAAGGGGTCGTCTTTTTAGTCTGTATAAATTCAGGACAATGGTATTGGATGCAGAAAAGCTCAAGAAACAGCTTGAGGCTGAGAATGAAGCAGATGGACCTGTATTTAAAATCAAGGATGATCCCAGGGTAACAACCATTGGTAAATTTCTCCGGAAATCGGGGCTTGATGAACTGCCTCAGCTTTTTAATATCATGAAAGGAGAAATGTCGCTTATTGGGCCTCGTCCTCCTCTGCCTGATGAGACAAAGTCATATAAACGCTGGCAGTTAAGGAGACTCTCTGTAAAACCAGGGTTGTCATGTTTCTGGCAAATTAAGCCTGACAGGAATAGTATTAAATTTGAGAAATGGATGGAGATGGATTTAGCTTATATAGATAATTGGTCACTTCGCTTAGATTTTATAATTTTACTCAAAACAATTCTGACTGTTTTTCAACGAACCGGATTATGATCTATTTATAATAAATATTACTATGCTTAAGAAAATGAATTTAAGATTCTTTACCGTTATTAGCATTACACTGTTAATGCTTTCCGTATCTTGCGTCCCTATTAGAAATTTAAGTTATTTCAACGACATAAATGATCTGTCTGAACCAGGGATAAATCCAAGAACTCAAAAACTTATCATGCCATTTGATAAATTATACATTCGTATTTACAGTATAGACCCGCAGACCAGCTCAATATTCAGTGATATTGAAGAGATGCGCTATGGTGTGGAAAACAGTATTATTGGCTATCTCGTTGATGAAAAGGGAAATATTAACTTCCCGTTTGTCGGAAACATCAGTGTTGGTTCTTTAACAACGGAACAGGCTTCTGAAAAAATCCACAAAGCATTAAGCGATTATGTATCCAATACATCCGTCATAGTTAAGTACGTTGACAATCACGTAACTGTGATGGGAGAAGTATTAAATCAGGGGGTATATTCGTTTACAAAAGATAAGTTGAATATTTACGAGGCGCTCGGACTTGGCGGTGGTCTTACCAGGTATGGAAACAGAAAGAATATAATCCTCATCAGGAACGATGGTGATAAAGTTATGCATTACCGTCTGAAGCTGACCGATTCACAGATCGCTACAAAAGACACATATTATATACTTCCGAATGATGTACTTGTTGTTGAACCGCTAAACGCTTTAGCTTCGAGCTATTCTAATATTACTTATACAACGATACTATCATCAATCACAACTCTTATTGCAGTTTTACTATTTACAGGTTTTTAAAATAAAATTTTTTATAGATGTCAAATCAAAAAGAATCCAAATCCGAAGCTTATATTTTTAAGGAATTCCTTCTAACAGCTTTGTCGTACAAATATTTTTATCTGATCTGCTTTATCGTATTCATGGCTTTTGCCTTTACTATAAATAAACTGAGCAGACCGGTTTATGGGGTAAATTCGATAATAGGACCTATAGATGATCAGCGTAACTCCTTATTGGGTTCAAATAATCTGTTCAGTGGCATGGATGCTTTTTCAGAGGTGAGAAACCTTGAAAATGACATGACCAGTCTGAATTCATTTAACCTGATCTCAACAACTATTAAAGAGTTAAACCTTGAAGTTGGATATTTCACCGAAAACAAAAGTATACTCACACATTCGCGGCAGATTTACAAGCAATCGCCATTTTCGGTCAATATTGACAAATCACATATACAGCCAATCAATTCAAAGTTTTATATAAAATTACTTGATGACAAATCCTTCAGACTCACCTCGTCAGAGGAAGAGGTGACTCTGTATAATTATGTTGATAATCTCATTGTCAGCAAATACAATTCCGTTAAGATCGATACTATCTGCAAGTTTAATGAGACTATAACCAACAAGAATTTCAAATTCTCAGTCTCTTTCAACAAGGATCTCTATGTACCTGATCCAAAGGATAAAAGTGAACTATATTTTGTACTTTACCACCTGGATTTACTTTCTAAAGAATATCTTAAGAGACTTAAGATTGAACCTGTAAGCATTAAGTCGTCATTAATAAATGCCTCATTCCAGGGAAGCAACCTGGAACTGACAATTGACTTTTTAAATAATTACCTGCAGGCATATCTCGATGACAATCTTTCCAAAAAGAATAAAATCGCTTTAAGCACTATCAATTTTATTGATTCGCAGATTTCTAACATTTCCGATTCGCTGCTGAAATCTGAATCCAGGCTGAAAGACTACAGGTCAGCCAACCAGGTAACTGATCTTAGTTATCAGGGACAACAGGCTCTGGAACAAATGACTAAGGTTGATGCAGAAAGATCATCCTATCAGATACAGGAACGTTATTACAATTATATTCTTGACTATCTCAATAAGAATCAGGATGTCGGAGGACTTGCTCTCCCCTCCTCTTCCAATGTTGTTGATCCTATTATGAACCAGCTTGTTCTTGATCTGTTGGATCTTAATTCTCAAAAATCGAATATTCTGAGCAATAACACTGAGAAAAACCTTTTCCTTGGGCAGATTGAGAATAAGATCAAGTTACAGAAACAGGCAATCATTGAGAATGTAACAAATAGTCTCAATACGATGAATCTCGCTCAGAATGAACTGAATTACAGGGCCGATAAACTGTCAAGGGATATTTCCAAACTGCCAAGGACGGAATTAAACATGGTAAGTATGCAGCGCAAATTCAACCTTACTGATGCAATGTATACATTCCTTCTTCAGAAGAGATCGGAAGCCGCAATTACAATGGCTTCAAATATCCCGGATTATGAGATCCTGGAACCGGCACGTGAGACCTCAAGCAAAATACTTGCCCCGAAGAAGGTTGTCAACTGGGGTATCGCACTGTTTCTTACGATATTCATTCCAACACTTTTCATTATTCTAAAGAATTTCTTCAACGAAAAAATAACCGGTGTACATGATCTTGAAAATCTGCTTGGCAGACCAATATTGAGCTTAATTTTCAGCAATCCGTTCCCCACCGAAGCAGTTGTATATGAATCACCCGGCTCCTCAATCTCTGAATCATTCAGAAATCTGAGAAGCAGTTTATTCCTCAGGTTAAAATCTGAACAGGTCAAGGTTATTCTTATTACATCCTCCCAGCCACAGGATGGGAAAAGCTTTGTCTCGTTCAATCTTGCCTCATCAATCGCTTCAGTTGGTTACAAAACCATAATTCTGGATTGCGATCTAAGGCGTCCTACACTTCACCACAAATTCAAAGAGTCAAACACTGATGGATTATCAAATTATATGACTGACAATGCTCCAAAGGATCAGATCATTCATGACACATTCATTAAGAACCTCGCTTTCATCCCGGCTGGTCCTGTTCTTCCAAATTCCTCGGAACTTATCGAGTCAGGTGCTCTTGACGGGTTAATAAATGATCTTAAAAAGAGTTATGAATACATTATTATAGACACTACACCTTCAGGTATAGTGGCCGATGCAGCTCTGATGATTAAATATTCCAATATTAATCTGTTAGTCTGCAGAAACAACTTTACCCGCAGAGACTTTTTCAACGATGTACTTACTTTGCTTAAATCAAACAAGGTTGAAAATTTCGATGTTGTCTTCAATGATGTAAATATTGAAGAAAGCAGGTATGGCCGGTACAGAAGTTATTATACAAAAGGTTAAGCAAATTCAAATCACTTGTAAAAAATAAAATAAACAATACATTTATGAAACATGATCCAATAGCAATTAAGGAAAAAGTAAAATCCTATATTCATCAGGCAGCCTATGTTGAAAATGATAAGATAAAAGATGATTCTCTGGTATTCAAGGAGGGATATTTTGATTCCATGGCTTTTATGGTATTAATTACCTATATAGAAGAAGAATTCGGAATTAAAACCAATGATGCCGATCTGACTGAGGAGAACTTCGAATCAATAAATGCCATCACTGATTTTATTTGTAGAAAAACACAGAATTAAATATGTGCGGAGTTGCCGGGATAATTGATTACAGCTGCAGGAGAATAAGCCAATCCAATATTGAATCAATGCTTCGCTCCATCAGTTATCGGGGACCTGATGAAAGCGGTGCGTATTTTTCCCGGTATGCTGCTTTAGGAAATGTCAGGTTAAGTATAATCGATATTGAAGGGGGGCAACAACCGCTTTCCGACAGATCGGGAAGGTTCTGGATCGTTTTCAATGGAGAAATCTTTAATTATAAGGAACTGAAGATTAGCCTCGAAAAGAAAGGGTGCACTTTCCAGACAAAATCTGACACTGAAGTCCTGGTTGAACTCTTTTCCCTTTATGGTAAAAAATGCGTTGACCTTTTAAATGGTCAGTTTGTTTTCGCGATATGGGACAAACAAAAAGAGGAGTTATTTATTGCCCGCGACAGAGTGGGGATACGCCCCTTGTTCTATAATATTAGTGACGGTGCCCTTTCATTTGCTTCAGAGATTAAGTCTATTTTCAGCCTGCCGGATATTCCGAGAGAATTCTGTGACGAAAGTCTGTCGCAGATTTACACTTTCTGGACTACTATCACTCCAAATACACCCTTTAAAGGCATTCTGGAATTACCTCCCGGACATTTTGCCACCTTTAACCGAAAGGGATTAACAATTGAGCAATACTGGCAATTGAATTTTGATAAGCCCTCATTAAAGATATCCTTACAGGATGCAGTCGACCAGTTTCATGAATTATTCTCGGATTCCGTAAGGATACGCTTAAGAGCCGACGTTGAAGTAGCGGCTTATCTGAGCGGTGGTATTGATTCCAGTGCCACAGTTGCCTATATAAAAGATATTGAACCAGGGGTACTAAATACGTTCTCTATTGGCTTTGAGGAAAAAGATTTCGACGAAAGCGCCTACCAGCAGGAAGCAGCAAAATACTTTGGCACAAATCATAAATCAATGTCAATATCAGCTAAAGACATTGCCGAGGTCTTTCCACGGGTCATCTGGCATTCCGAGTTTCCTATGCTCAGGACAGCACCTGCCCCTATGTTGCTTCTTTCCGAACTCGTCAGAAAGAATAATATAAAGGTTGTGGTAACGGGCGAGGGTTCAGATGAAATCCTGGGAGGTTATGACATTTTCAAAGAAGCAAAAATTAAAAGATTCTGGGCTTCACAGCCAAATTCAACATTCAGGCCTCTCCTTCTCACAAAACTGTACCCCTATCTTGCACAAATGAAGGATGCAAATCCGAGGATGTTAAAATCCTTTTACGGATATAAACTGGAGGATGTGAATAATCCATTCTATTCACATCTTCTCAGATTCAATAACTCCAATCATATTAAAAGGCATTTTTCAAACAGGATAAATCAATCACTCCATGATTTTTCTGCTCTCGATGTGCTTGCAAAAAGACTACCTGAGAATTTTGATACGTGGGATCAGTTATCCAAATCGCAATGGCTCGAGACTACTGTTTTTATGTCTGGCTATCTGCTTTCATCCCAGGGTGACAGGATGGGCATGGCCAATTCCATTGAAGGGAGATACCCTTTCCTTGACTACAGGGTAATAGAGTTTTGCTCCTCTCTTCCTGAAAATTTTAAACTCAATGGACTTAATGAGAAATATTTACTTAAAAAACTTCTTAAGAACAGAATACCCGATATCATACTAAAAAGGCCAAAACAGGCCTACAGGGCACCTATTAAAAGTGCATTTCTGTCAAAGGATGCACCTGTGTACGTTAAAGATATGCTGTCGGAAAACTCTTTCAAAAAAGCATCAGTCTTCGACTACAATTCTATTTCCGGATTACTTGCCAAGATAGAAAAAACAGGATTTGCCTCTGAAATTGAGAATATGGTACTTACATCTGTTATTTCTACTCATCTTCTTTATGATCAGTTTATTGAAGGCAATAATAATGAATTCCGGAATGGAGCGTTAACGAAGCATAAAGTAATTAATGATATTTAGTAGCACTAATTTATTAACAGGTTAGGTTATAATATTATTGAACATTTAAAGTTTATGACCACAAGTTATGGCAGTTAAAAAATGAAATTTTATCAGAATTATTAATAGAGAATAAATTTAACTATGAACTCAAAAAAACCATTTTCAAAAGATATTATTCTTCTGAACAATTTAGAAGAGGTAGTTGATAAAATAATTCGTAAACTTCAGAACGATGTATTAATCAATATAAAACGGCTTGGTGCAGTTGTTGGCACAAGCGGAGGTATTGATTCATCTGTATGTCTTGCACTTGCTGTAAAAGCCTTTGGGCCTGAAAAAGTCCTTGGAATTATTATGCCCGAGAAAGACTCAAGTCAGGAGAGTGAAATACTTGCACGTGAACTAGCAAGTACATTCGGAGTGAAAAACATTATAAAGGAAGACCTCACCCAGGTTCTGAGCGGATTCAAATGCTACGAAAGACGTGACGAAGCCGTAAAAAGAGTATTCCCGGAATATGATCCCTCAACTTATAAGATGAAAATCGGGATCAAGCAGAGAGGACTCTCCAACAATCTTCCTCCTGTTTTCTACCTTACAATAATTGATAAGAACGGTAATCAGAAAGATCAAATGCTCCCTGTTAAGGAATACCTTACAATTGTTGCTGCTTCCAATATCAAGCAAAGATCAAGAATGTCTATGCTCTATTATCATGCAGAAGCATTACATTATGCAGTGATAGGTACCCCGAATAAACATGAGCAGGAACAGGGATTTTTTGTCAAATACGGTGATGGAGGGGCAGACGTTATGCCAATTGGTAATCTCTACAAGAGCCAGGTTTATCAGCTTGCCGGTTATCTGGGAGTTCCCAAAGCTATAATTGAAAGAACTCCTACCACTGATACCTATTCAGCTGAACAAACCCAGGAAGAGTTTTTCTTTCAACTGCCCTACGGATTAATGGACAGGTACTGGTATGGTTATGAGAATGGCTATTCAGTTGATGAAGTGGCTGAAGTAATGGGTGAATCAAAAGAACAGGTAAGTGCATTGTTTGCCAATTTTGAAAGAAAGAAAAAAACCACTGAATACTTAAGGATGGCACCGGTAAGGGATTATTATGGACAATAGACCTTAGCTGATATAATCATTCTTATTAAGAAAAGTATAACGGTTAATCGGAAACGCTGCTAAGATTATCAGGCATCTCTGTATACCAACATTACTTAAATGTGGTTCTTATGAAACAGACAAAAAATACTAATTATCTGATTTAGAATGCAGACTAACATTTTGGCTGATATATAATTCCAGAACCTTCAGATCCGACAACATGAATGCATTTGATTATTTTTTCGAAAAAACTGCAAGCCTTGAAAAGAAATTTCTTGTTGGCAAGGAAGAAATTTCATTTAACGAACTCAATCGTTCCTCACTGGAGCTTGCATCATGGCTGAATAAAGAGGTCGGCCATGACAAACATATTATACTAATCTCAGTTAATAATGTGTTCTTTCTTGTATCATACCTCGCAATAATTAAATCGGGGAATATCTGCATACCTCTTGATCCCAGTATTGAAAAGGAAAATTTCTCGTACATCAGTGAATTAACAGATCCTGCAATGCTCTTCTTTACAAGAGATATTGCGAGACGGCTCGATACAGGATCTGAAAGGATCATTTTTCCGGATACACTGTCTGAATACAAATCCGGAGTAATGAAACAGGCTGAAAGTGAGTTTGACAGAGAAAAATGCGCTGAGATAATTTTCACTTCAGGCTCAACCGGCAAACCCAAGGGTGTTATGATCTCTCATAAAAACCTGATTGCCAACACAGAATCGATCATTAAATATCTGAAATTAACACAGGATGACAGAATGCTAGTTGTTCTTCCATTCTACTATTGTTATGGGCTGTCTCTCCTGCACACACATCTGAGAGCAGGCGGATCCGTGGTATTTAATAACTCCTTTATATTCATTGGTGGAATCATAAGAGACCTGCTGGAACAGAAATGTACCGGATTTGCAGGTGTACCAAGCCATTATCAGATTCTTCTGAGGAAATCAGACTCATTTAGGCAATCTGAATTTCCTGATTTAAAATACGTTACCCAGGCAGGAGGTAAACTGGCGCCAATCTTTATTGATGAGTTCCGTGAGAGTTTCCCGGAAATCAAATTTTTCGTTATGTATGGACAAACCGAAGCGACTGCCAGATTATCTTATCTTCCGCCTGACATGTACGATGAGAAAAAGGGGTCGATGGGTAAAGGGATTCCTGATGTTGAACTCAGAGTCGTTGACGAAAATGGCGTTGACATCAAGCCAGGGAAACAGGCGAAGTGATAGCCAGAGGAGATAATATAATGATGGGCTATTTTGCTGATAAAGAGGGCACTGATCTGACTATTCGAAATGGCTGGCTCTATACCGGAGATCTTGGTACCGTTGATAAGGATGGATACATCTACCTGACAGCCAGAAAAAAAGAGATTATCAAAGTCCGGGGGAAACGGATTAGTCCAAAGGAAATTGAAGCAGTGATACTTGAACTAACTGAGGTTATTGATTGTTCCATAGAAGGGGTTGAAGACAATATTGAGGGAGAGATGCTGAAGGCTACGGTAATAATCAGGAAAGATGCACGTGATATTATCACCAGGGAATCAATAATGAAGCACTGTTCAAAACATCTTGCACAATTCAAGGTTCCTCAGGTATACATAATACAGGAAGAATTAACAATAAGTCCGACAGGTAAAAAAATTAAAAAATAAGAAATTGATTTATTATTTACCCGGATAAAAACTATTAATACGAATTAAGAAAAGTCATTCATCATCACTTTTCTGTAATTGGTCAAAATTATATAATAAATAGTGGAAAAATATCGTTAATATTGTTCCATAACTGATAAAGGAAAATGTGATTCAATTTTTTGTTTATGGTTTTAACTGCAATCAATCTGAAAATCTTCTTGTTTCATAAAAAGTAAATTCAAAAAAAGTAAATATGAAAAGAATTTTAGTAGCTGGAATTTTAATTTGCCTGTTCCTGGGCTCTGGACTTATCAATAGCTGTAAGAAAGATCCCACACTGCCAACTTTAACAACAAATAATGCAACAAATGTTACAATTAATTCGATGACCTCGGGTGGGAAAATAACCAATAGCGGAGGAGCAGATGTAACTGCACGTGGAGTTTGCTGGAGTACTTCCAGGAATCCTGTTGTTACAGGGTCACATACTTCTGACAATAAAGGTTCAGGAGAATTTACGAGTTCAATTACCGGACTTTCTGACAATACCCTATATTATATAAGAGCTTATGCTACGAATAAAGTAGGTACAGCATACGGAAATGAGGTTTCCGTAACTACAAGCGAGATTGTTATTCCTACTCTTGCAACAACCGCTATTTCTGCTATTTCATTTACAACTGCAACATCGGGAGGAAATATTTCAACTGATGGTGGAGCTGCTGTAACTGCGAGAGGAGTATGTTGGTCAACAAGTGTAAATCCGACTATTGAATTAACAACCAAGACCTCTGACGGAACAGGTTCAGGTGCTTTTTCCAGTGATCTTACCGGTTTGCTGCCTGAAACAACCTACTATGTACGTGCCTACGCTACAAATAGTATTGGCACTGCTTACGGAACTGAACTTACATTCACCACCAGTACGGTTGTCGCTCCTACCCTTACTACTGTTGCAGCTTCTTCAATAACACTTGTATCAGCCATATCAGGCGGAACAATAACTTCCTACGGAGGTGCAGAAATTACCGCCAAGGGTGTTTGCTGGTCTACATCAGCTGATCCCACAACAGCACTGGCAACCAAAACCTCTGATGGCACCGGTTCTGAAAATTTCACGAGTAGCATTACAGGACTGGCTCCTGGCGTTACTTACCATGTACGTTCTTACGCTACTAACAGTATTGGTACATCATATGGCAATGATATTACATTCACTACAACACCGGTTTCTCTTGCTACAGTTACAACAACTGCAGTAAGTGCAATTTCGTTTATAACCGCAACTTCAGGCGGAGCTATTACAAATGACGGCGGAGGCAATATTACTGAAAAGGGTGTTGTATGGTCTACAACCGCAGATCCTACTGTCGAATTAGCCACAAAAACTTCCAATGGAACAGGCACCGCTACCTTCACCAGTAATATTACCGGATTACTTCCGGGCACTGTTTACCATGTGAGGGCATATGCAACAAACAGCGCAGGTACAGCTTACGGAGAAGATCTTACATTCACAACTACCGCAGTAGCCGAGCCAGTACTGACAACTGCCGCTATTACTTCAATAGCTCAGACAACAGCGATTTCAGGCGGTAACATCACTTCTGACGGAGGTGCAAATATTACAGAAAAAGGTGTAGTATGGTCAACAACCACAAATCCGACAATAGCATTAACTACCAAAACATCTAATGGAACAGGAACAGGGGGTTATGTAAGTAATATTACAGGATTACTTCCCGGAACACAATATCATGTACGTGCATTTGCCACCAACAGTGTGGGCACAGCCTACGGAAATGAGGTTATATTTACCACTGCAGTTGTGGCTCTTCCAACACTTACAACAACAATAGTCACTGCTATTACTCAGACTACTGCTTCCTCTGGTGGCGTCATCAGCAGCAACGGAGGAGGAAGTATAACAGAAAAAGGTGTCGTCTGGTCAACAACTGCCAATCCAACTGTATTACTAACTACTAAAACTTCTGATGGTACTGGAAATACAACTTACACAAGCAGCATCACAGGATTACTCCCGGGCACATTGTATCACGTACGTTCCTATGCAACAAACAGCGCCGGAACAGGATATGGAACAGACTTAACATTTACCACAGGTGCTATACTTGTTCCTACACTTACAACAACAACAGTCAGTGGAATAACCCTGACAGCAGCCGCTTCAGGCGGAGTGATCTCGTCTGACGGTGGAGGAAGCATATCTGAAAAAGGAGTTGTATGGTCCACATCTGCAAATCCTACAGTTGCATTAGCCACCAAGACAACCAATGGTACTGGTACTGCAACATTCACCAGCAGTATAACCGGCCTGGCAGCAGGAACAACATATTACTTGAGATCCTACGCTACAAATACCACAGGTACAGGTTATGGAAACCAGATCATTTTCAGTACAAACGTAGCTGATATTGATGGTAATACTTATAAGACTGTGACTATCGGAAATCAGTTATGGATGGCTGAAAACCTGAAGACCACCCTCTTGAATGACAATACTCCAATACCGGAAATAACTGACAATACTATCTGGAGTGCAACGTCGACCTTAGCTTATTGCTGGATGAATAACAACGAAGCAACATATAAACCGTTATATGGAGCTCTTTACAACTGGTTTGCTATTAACACAGGGACCTTATGCCCGACTGGCTGGCATATTCCAAGCGATGCAGAATTTGGTGTACTTGAAGTTACTCTTGGAATAAGTCCGGCAGACGTGAACCTACTGGGATGGCGCGGGACTGATCAGGGATCACAGATGAAAAGTGCCACAGGCTGGAATGCCGGTGAAAACGGAACCAATACCAGCGGATTCTCTGCTCTCCCGGGTGGCTATCGTTTTGCCCTTGACGGATCTTTCCAGGCACTTGATTCATTCACTTACT
This sequence comes from Bacteroidales bacterium, assembly GCA_016715075.1. Taxonomy (GTDB): domain Bacteria; phylum Bacteroidota; class Bacteroidia; order Bacteroidales; family VadinHA17; genus LD21. The sequence continues at coordinate 114,476 of JADKBK010000004.1, read as the reverse complement.
GGTGGGCTTCAGATTATGGCGATCCTGTTACAACATGGTACCGCAGGCTCGATGGGAACAGAACTGATGTTCACAGAGGAGCTACTAATAAAGAGGGCGGTAAATATGCCAGATGCTTAAAAAATTAGATTAATTAACCTCGCAACTTTCTTTTTTTATAACTTTATACACAAATTCTTAAATATTTTATTATGAGAAAAATTACAGAACTTTTAGTATTACTCTGCTTACTTATGGGCGTTGTAACTATCAACAGCTGTAAGAAAGAGGATGCTCTTCCGACCTTAACCACAAATAATGCGACTAATGTTACAATTAGTTCCGTTACCAGTGGCGGTAAAATAACAAATACCGGCGGAGCAGATGTAACTGCCCGGGGAGTCTGTTGGAGTACTTCCAGGAATCCTGTAATTTCCGGTTCCCATACCACTGATGGCAAAGGATCCGGGGAGTTTACCAGTGCAATTACCGGACTTACAGCCAATACCCTATATTACATAAGGGCATATGCTACCAACAGTGTCGGTACTGCATACGGAAATGAAGTATCTGTTACAACAAGCGAGCTTGTTGTTCCTACTCTGGCAACAACTGCTGTTTCAGCAATTTCATTTAACACTGCTGCCTCCGGTGGAAATATCTCAACTGATGGTGGCGCCGCTGTAACCGCAAGAGGAATTTGCTGGTCCACAACTGCAAGTCCTACTGTTGATTTAGTTACCAAAACTTCTGACGGTACCGGAACAGGAACATTCACAAGTAATCTTACCGACTTACTGCCTGAAACAACCTATTATGTACGCGCATATGCTACAAACAGTGTAGGCACAGGGTATGGATCTGAAGTTTCATTTACTACAAGTGCACTTACCGCTCCTACTCTTACAACTGTTGTTGCTTCTTCAATTACACTCACTTCAGCAGTATCCGGAGGAACGATTACCTCTAACGGAGGCGCTGATATTACTGTTAAAGGTGTTTGCTGGTCAACAACTGCAGATCCTACCACAGCGCTTGCTACAAAAACTACAAATGGCACAGGATCAGATAACTTCACAAGCAACATAACAGGCCTGGTAGCTGGTACCCTTTACCATGTACGTGCTTATGCTACAAACAGTATAGGAACATCCTATGGTGATGATATTACATTCACTACAACACCTGTTGGCGCTGCTACAGTTACAACAACCGCAGTAACTGCAATTGGATTAAACACTGCAGTTTCTGGTGGCACCATCACAGATGATGGAGGAGGAAATATTACAGAAAAGGGTGTTGTATGGTCTACAACTGCAGATCCTACTGTAGCATTAACAACTAAAACTTCAAATGGTACCGGTACTGCAACATACACAAGCAATATCACCGGATTACTTCCAGGTACTCTTTACCATGTAAGGGCATACGCTACAAACAGTTCAGGTACCGCATACGGAGCAGATCTTACATTCACAACCAATGCAGTAGGAGAACCTGTTCTGACAACTGCCGCAGTTACATCAATTGCTCAGACAACAGCAGTTTCAGGCGGTAATATCACTTCTGACGGAGGTGCAAGCATTACTGAGAAAGGTGTTGTATGGTCTACAACTACAAATCCAACAATAGCCTTAACCACAAAAACATCTGATGGTACAGGAACAGGAGGATATGTAAGTAATATTACAGGATTACTTCCAGGAACACAATATCATGTACGTGCATTTGCCACCAACAGCGTAGGTACTGCATATGGAAATGAAGTTATCTTTACCACAACTTCTATTTTAGTTCCTACTCTTACAACAACTGCAGCTTCTGCAATTACTCAGACAACTGCTTCTTCAGGTGGTGTCATCAGCAGTAACGGCGGTGGAAGTATAACAGAAAAAGGTGTTGTCTGGTCAACAACTGCAAACCCAACTGTATTATTAACAACCAAAACTTCTGATGGTACAGGAAATACAACCTTCACAAGCAGCATTACCGGACTACTCCCGGGTACATTGTATCACATACGTTCTTATGCAACAAACAGCACCGGAACCGGATACGGATCTGGACTTAACATTTACCACAGATGCTGTACTCGTTCCTACTCTTACAACCACAGCAGTCAGTGGAATAACCCTGACAGCAGCTGCCTCAGGTGGAGTAATCTCATCTGACGGAGGAGGAAGTATAACCGAAAAAGGTGTTGTATGGTCTACAACAGCTAATCCTACAGTTGCACTGGCTACCAAGACAACCAATGGAACAGGTACTGCAACATTCACCAGCAGCATAACAGGACTGGCAGCAGGAACGATGTATTACATGAGATCATATGCTACAAATTCAACAGGCACAGGTTATGGAAATCAGATCATTTTCAGTACAAGCCTGGCCGATGTTGATGGCAATACATACAGGACTGTAGCTATCGGAACCCAGCTTTGGATGGCTGAAAACCTCAAAACCACACTGCTGAGTGATAATACTCCGATCGTCAACGTTACCGACAATACAGCATGGACAACTCTTACAACTCCTGCTTATTCCTGGATGGATAATAATGAAGCTACTTACAAACCTTTATACGGAGCTATTTACAACTGGTTTACAGTAAATACTGGCTTATTATGTCCGGAGGGATGGCGTGTTCCGAATGACTTTGATTTTGGTGTTATGGAATCATACCTTGGTATAGCCGAAGCTGATCTTAATTTATTAGGATGGCGCGGTACAGATCAGGGAGCTCAGCTGAAAAACACTACAGGCTGGGATGCAGGTGAAAACGGAACAAACACCACAGGATTCTCTGCTCTTCCAGGTGGCTACCGTTATGCCGTTGATGGAACTTTCCAGGCTCTTGGCGCATTCACATACTGGTGGAGCTCAAGCCTTGGTGATCCTGTTACTACCTGGTATCGCCGACTTGATGGAGCCAATAGCGGAATATACAGAGGTGCTACCAATAAGACCGCTGGTAAATATATCAGATGTATCAAAGACTAATTTGGAAATTCCAAAATAATATTTAAAAAAGAGGCTATCCCAAAAGGATAGCTTCTTTTTTTTTTCATAAACTAAAGGCTTACCTGAATTGTAAAAACCCGGAAAGACAGGCTGGCAAATCAAACAAAATTAAATTCTAAATAATAGCTACATAGTTTATCAAAAGATTATATAGAATAATAAGTATCTTTGTTATATTTGATAAATTCTTATGAAGCAAATATTATTTTTGTTTGTAATCTGGATTTTTTTCAGCTGTGATTCAAATCATAATGAGATGAAGGAAATTTTATTTCTGCATCATAGTACCGGTAATAATATCTGGCTTGGCAACACCAATCCATACGTTTATAAACTAACCAGGCAAGGTGATGTTCAGAAATTCTTCAGGGACCATAACAGCAGGAATAACACAAATTACAAAATCACAGATCGCTATTTTCCACAGGACAAACCATATGGATGGAATAATTACCCATATGATTACTATAATATCTGGGTAAAAAATTCAGGAGAGAATCCTTATCTTGAGGAACCGACCCTTGAGATTCTTACTAAACAATATGAGGTAATTATCTTCAAACATTGCTTTCCAGGGAGCAGAATAGCCGCAGATACCGGAACTTCAGATATCAACTCCGAACTGAAGACACTGGCGAATTATAAATTGCAGTATAATGCATTAAAGCAAAAGATGCATGAGTTCCCCGAGAATAAGTTTATTATATGGACTCCGGCCGTTTGCACTAAAAAATGAAATGACTGAAGATGAAGCTAAAAGGGCAAATGAGTTTTATAACTGGATTATTGAAGAATGGGATGCGAAGGATGACAATATTTTCATCTGGGATTTTTACAAATATGAGACGGAAGGGGATCTTTATTTACAGGATAAATATGCAGCAGGGCCCAATGACTCTCATCCTAACAGAAAATTCTCTGCACAAGTTGCACCTCTGTTTGGGAAGTTTATTATTGATGTAATTCAATCTGAAGCTGAATAAAATTTTACTAATATATTCTTATATAACCAATGGATCTCCGTACTATTATAAATCAGATACAGGTTTTCATACTGAGGAGAGCCAGCAGTGCAACTAAGGTGAGGTATTTGCGCCGCCAGGGTATGAAAATTGGAGAGGGTTGCCGGTTAGACACCATGACTTTCTCAACCGAGCCATATTTGGTAGAAATTGGGAATCATGTGGCAATAGCTGCCGGCACAGTGGTCATTACTCACGATGGGGCCATCTGGTGCTTCCGGGAGGAGATTAAATTTGCTGATGTATTTGGAAGAATAAAAATCGGCAATAATGTTTTTATTGGCAACAACTGTACAATATTACCTAACACCATAATAGGTGATAATTGTATCGTCGGAGCAGGAAGTGTTGTAAGAGGTAAATTCCCTGAAAATTCTGTAATTGTAGGCAATCCCGCAAAGGTAATCCTCAAAATGAGTATTCAGAAATTCCTCTACCTTCAGAATCCGGGGCTGCTCAAAACCCAAAATCTCAGTGATTTTAAAAAGAGTAAGATTATAAAGAAGCACTTCGGAATTTAACCGGAGCAATCAATCATTTAAGCATCAGAAATAGCCTAGAGTATTTCAGCTTTCTCATCACTGTCTATTAACTCTAAATTGAGGCCGTATTTAGCAAGTAAAAAGGCTATGTTGTTATTATTAAAAGCCTCTCCAGGCTGAGGCCTTACGAGTGTGATAAGTCCTTTTTTAGATAATTCACCCATTTGCTCTTCAATATCTGAACATTTAAAGCAAAGATGATGGAAGCCTCCTCCCCTGTTTACAAAGTTAATAAGTGATGTGTTACCTTCAGTTGGCTCAATCAACTTGATCATTATACTATCTTCCTTACTCAGAAAAGTCACTTTTACCTTTTGCCTGGTGTTTGTAACTATCCGGGTATATTGCTTATACCCGAATACATCATCCCAATAAACAATCCCCTCTGTAAGGTTCTTTACAGCAAAACAAATATGATCTATCTTCATCTTTATAAATTTTTACAGACTTTCATCAGGTCTATATTGTAACAATCTCCCGGTTCCTGCAATTGAAAATATTAATATAACTTAACCATTAACCTGTTTAGTAATCTTATCATATTCTGATTTTGTATGGTCAGCTATCAGGTCCCAGTTATACGGGGTCAGATCGTACATGACAGGCTTAAATTCATATTTTAACTGATTTTCAAGCTTTTCAATCAGAGATTCCTCACTTCCTGATATAAAAAACTGATGATCCTCCAGTGCAATCTGTTTATTGGCGGGTATATCACTAACCAACAGAGGTAAATTGTAACTCATCGCCTCAAGAATTGAAATTGGTAAACCCTCATTATATGAAGGCAACACAAACAGTCTGGCATGACTGAAAATCTCCTGCAGCTTCTCCCCCTTCACATACCCGGGTAATATTATATCATGGGTTTTAGCCAATTCCTTTATCTTTTTCGAGTATTCGGTCTCATGATCTGCATCTCCGGCAATCAGCAGATGAATGTTATTTAATCTCATTTTCCCAAAGGCATTCATAAGAAGGTCAAAACCCTTTTCCTCAACAAAACGGCCAACAGAAAGGACATAACCATACTTCTGCAAACCAAGGCTTCTAATGTAATTATCTGTGGTAATCGGCGGCAGAACTGTTACACCATTATTTATATGCACAAATTTCGCTTTGTTCCCCAGTTTCTCCATTTGATATGAACTGACGAAAATGACCCTGTCAGAGAATCTGATTGAGATAAATTCAGCCAGTTTCAGAAAAAAACGTGATAACCCCGACCACTTTTTATGCTCGTAATTCGGACTGTGATAGGTCATGACAATCTTTAATCCTGACAACTTTAACAGAGGGATGAACAAGCCTGGTCCTATATTGTGAATATGTACTATATCGGGTCGTCTGACAATACATATAAGCGTACAAAGGAATGAATGAAAGAGAGCTTCAAAACCCAGGATCCGGGTTGAGGGCAAATCAATAAATCTGATATGACTATATTCCTTATCTCCGTTGATTATGTAAGGCTTCCTTCTGAAAACTGTTACCTGACAGCTTTCGGAAGCGATCATAGGGTATAAGATTTCACAATGTTTCTCTACCCCACCCTGAATATCAGGAAACCCACGGGTACCAAATACAAATACTTTCAATAGGCTAAATTCAAAATGTTTACATCAATTATCAAAAAACTTTCAAGAATAAACAGGAATAACTATTATAAATACTATAGCTGTCTTAACTGTAAACCTATGCATTTTATCAATTAAATAAAAAAAAAAGGATGAAATTATTCATTACTGAGTAACCTGATGTCCTGTCAGGATTGAATTAATATAATCCAGGGAACATTACCCGATAAGCTTAATTTCTGTACTTTTGTTAAAACGGTATATAACCCGTCAGATCCAATAGTTAAAACATTATTATCGCGCGGGCTAAAAACGTTCATTAGATATTTAATTATCAGGCAGAACAGGATCGCTTAAAACAGAAATCATCTCATGGGTAAATATTATCAGAAATTTTTGACTAAAAATCTTTCTCCTGTTATCAAATTTCTAGGGGTAGATAACTTAACAAAACCTTTTTACTCAGGCAGAGGACAAATACTTATGTTCCATAGGGTTATACCTCCTGCCTCCCGAAATAGAATTCATAATCATCTTAGTCTTGAAGTAACTCCGGACCATCTTGAAGAGATCATTTTATATTTCAGAAAAAGAGAATACGATTTTATAAGCCTTGAAATGCTTTCTTCCTGGCTGGAAAAGAATTCTTCCACAAATCAGGAAATTTGTTATTTTCACTTTTGATGATGGATATAAGGATAATCTCCTGTATGCGTACCCTGTGTTCAGGAAATACAATACCCCCTTTACCGTTTATGTCACAAATTCGTTCCCTGAGAAATATGCTATTTTATGGTGGTACATTATTGAAGATATGGTATTAAAAAACAATAATATTTCATATTCTTTTTCTGATTGCAGTATTAATGCCGACTGTGCTACATATATAAAGAAAGAAACGGCATTTAGCTCATTAAGGGGACTTATAACAAAATTCAATGAAGAAAATCTTGAAAATGAATTGACCGGTTTTTTTAACAAGTATGGTTACGGTATAAGTGATTTCAATAAGGAGATGACTCTGACATGGGAGGAAGTAACTCAGCTTGCCCGGGATCCGCTTGTAACAATCGGGGCCCATACATTAAATCATTACAATCTTTGTAACCTGACCGATGAACAATCATTTCGCGAAATATCAGAATCAAAAAGGCTCATTGAATCAAAAATTAATTGCGAGGTAAAACATTTCAGTTATCCGCTTGGAATGTATCGAACAAGGGAGACAGGGCATGTAAAAAACATTAATTTCATGACGGCCACCACAACAAAAACTGCCAATATATTTAGCAGCCATATTGACTATCCGTTTACATTACCCCGGATCTCGGTCAATGCACTCACCACTGAAAAAGTTATGACCCTGCAGGTAAATGGGTTCTTCCCTGCCATTTTGAACAGATTCCATCGGGTCATTCACTGAAAATGAATAGTGAATAATATAATTCCAATATCACTGAAAGACCTTCCTGTTACCTCAAACCAAGAAATAGTCTTCGGGTTATCTGCCATTTTTCCATCACCAGTTCAATAACTACAGGAACTCCCAATCCAAAAACCAAACCTGCCGAAAACACAATAATATCCTGATCCAATCCGAATTTTGAAAGTAATATCCTCGATCCTGCTGTACCAAAAACATGATAGAGATAAATTCCATAGGCATAATATCCTATTTTTGACATCAGGGAGATATTCTTCCTGATATAGAAAAGGACAATAATGCCGGGAAAGGCCACACATAAACTAAGTATGTTAGCTTCATAAGGATTCAATTCCAGTTTGGAAAACCACGAATACTGCTGAAGAACCACAGCTACTGTGAAGATAATCAGCGGAATTAAAATAAATTTCTTTCCCGCATAGAGATTTTCAAATCTTTCTATACCACATCCAAGGACAAAAAATGGAAACAGGTTAAGAAATCCTCCTATACTGAAGAAATCAGTTTCCGGGTGTATAAAATATCTCATTAAGACGCCTGCAAGGAATATCAGGCTCCAGTTTCTTACAGATTCCATTAATTTGAAATGGTCTATCAGAGAAATTGAGACAAAAATCAGAAATATTGATTGCAGGAACCAGAAATGCTCATAAGGGAAAATATAAGTCCTCCAGATGCTCGTCAACGGGAATTTTTCATTTGTCCCTGGAACGAAATGCTGAAGAAGGAAATGAATTGTGCCTACTGTAAGCAACGGGATAAGGATCCTTCTTGCCTTACCTTTAAGAAACTTCAGTATTTTGGAATCTCCGATCGGATATAATGAATACACATACCCTGAAATAACTGAGAATAATGGCATGCGAAGATATTCGAAGGTAAAGTAAAAATATCGCCAGCCTGAAGCATCAGCCACTTTCATTCCATTTTCCGGATTACCCCCAATAATATGCCCGGCCACCATAAAAATGATTGCAAACCCTCTCAGAGTTTCAATTGACAGATCTTTCTTTTTTGCAGTCATTAATTATCTACTGTTTGATTAATCCTTTTGTGAATTTCAAATATTCCTCCTGATATTTTTTCTCCGAGAACTCCTGTACCAGCAATTCATGCCCCTTGATTCCATATGAGATTCTCTTATCGCGATCATATACCAACTCCAAAAGCTTTTCAGCAAGTAATTCAGCATTTCTGACAGGAACAATGGAGCCATTAAATCCTTCTTTAACAAGGTAACTGGCATCTCCTACATCAGTGGTAACTACAGGCAATGAATAATTGAGCGCCTCCATAATGCTATTGGGCATGCCTTCAAAAATGGAACTTAGGAAATAAATATCAGCATCAATGTAATAACCATCAATTCTATCCGGGTTTCTCACGATAGTCACATCACTGACAGATAGTTCCTTTATCCAGCTTTGAATTTGCTGGTCAAGCTCTCCATCTCCGACAACAATATATTCGATAGTTTTATCAGTGGCTTTTCACTTTAATAAGCTAATTGCTTTCAGAGATGTAAAATAATCTTTCTGATCTGTAAAGCGGCCAACTGATAAAATTTTAATGGTATTACCTTCAGGTCTCTGTATAGGCTGATGAATATTGTCAATGCAATTCTGGATAACAACTGCTTTTGAGGGTAAAAATCCTCTCTTCAGAAATAACTCTCTTCCATAGTGGTTATTAAAAATAACGTAATCGAGAAAATATCGCTGCAAAACTTTATTTGCATAGAATTTTATGAATGGTAAATGAGAATTCCGCACTCCCCCTACATAAACTATTTTCTGAAATATTGAGACTACTGATGCCAGCAAATTATCTAATGGCAGGAAGGCAAAAAGTACTTTGATATCGTATTTTCTGATATACTTAATCAGTTGAACAGTCCTGGAAAGAAAATTCCCTGACAATTGAATGTAGTTAATGTTTTCCTTTTCAATAAAATCCAGATGCCTTTTTATTTCATGCTTTTTTTTCTGAACAAAGTAATAGACATCATATTCAGTTCTCATCAATTTAGCCTGAAGGAGGCTTTGCTTTTCAGCGCCACCCATGACTAAAGCACGCATTAATATCCCTATTGCCGGTTTGCCTTCCATTAATTTTTCAGTTTTTATTTATCACTGCATTATTACTCAATTGTGTAATAAAATTTTCCTTTTAATTCATTCACAATATATTATATACTTATTGTCCCGAAATAAAGTATTCCACCAACCCTTGTTAAGTTCAGGAGCGGATCTATCATTTTTCCGATAATACCCAACGTCCCTGAGTACTTGAATTGCCAGCGTCCGGTTGTAACAGACAACTGATTGAATCCGCATTTCCGGGTAAGGGTGGTGAGTGATTTTGGAGAGTAATAACCGCAATGTGAAACTATTACACCAGTGGGTGGTTTAACGAATTTTTTTATACCGGTCCATTCATACAGAAGAAAATGAGGAGCATGAATCGAGGGTACCTCAATTACCAGCAGCCCATCTGATTTTAGGTGGTATTTTGCGATCTCCAGGGCTTTTGCCGGCTCCGGAATATGTTCAAGAACCTGAATAAGAGTAATTATGTCAAAATGATTCTCCGGGAACATTTCAAGATCATAAAGGCCCTGGATTATTTCTGCACCTGTCTTTTGAGTTGCGAATGATGTAAGTGCCTTACTGTGATCAACCCCGCTGCAATCAAAGCCTTTTTTCGAACAAAGATAAAGAAAATGGCCGTCACCGCATCCTATATCCAAAATCTTCCCGCCAGACTTTATTTTACAGATACGGTTAACAATATCCTGAAATGCATCAGAGCGTTCAGGATACATAAATTCACTGCCATTCTCAACAAAATCAAGAGAATAAGCATCCTCATAATCAGTTTGAATAGTATTGATTCCTGGGCCAGGATACTGAGCAATAAAACCACATTGAAGACATCTGTAAAGCTTTATATATCCATCGAACCAGTGTTTGAACATCTCCGGCCTGATCTCACCACAAACTCCACACGGATTACCTGAAACTTCAGTATTCATATTTGTATCCTATTCATGAGAATTATCATTAATGCGTGATAAGATCGTCCCGCATCAGGGAGTCATTTGTAAAGCTTATCCTTCATTTCTGAGTACCAGCTGACAAATTCTTCAACTCCGGTCTCAAACTCATATCTGGGATTATATCCGATCTCTTCTTTTGCCCTTGAGATATCTGCAAAAGTGATTTCAACATCGCCCTGCTGCATTGGCAATTTATTAAGAACCGCCTTTTTACCGAGACAATTTTCGATCGTTTTTACCAGTTTGTCCAGATTGATAACTCTTGATTCTCCAAGGTTATAAATATTGAATCCATTAAGATTATTCAATGCACAATTAATTCCGCCTACAATATCCTTTATAAAAGTATAATCTCGTGCAGTTGTACCATCACCAAAGAATGGCACAGGTTGTCCATTATCAATTAATCTAGTGAACTTATGAATTGCCAGATCAGGTCGTTGCCTTGGGCCATAAACAGTAAAAAAGCGTAAGCAGGTGATGTCAAATCCGTGCAGGTGGTTATAAACATGACAGAGCAATTCACCACTTTTTTTTGTAGAAGCATATGGTGATATAGGGTTATCCACCCTATCCGACTCTGAAAAAGGTACTTTTTGATTATTCCCATACACCGATGAGGAGGATGCAAATATCAGCTTTCGGACATCATTCAGTTTCATGGCCTCAAGTAAAGCAATGGTGCCATTAAGATTCACATCATAATATTCTGTGATACAATCTATTGAAGGCCTAACTCCTGCTTTGGCCGCAAGGTGAATTACAATATCAATTTTATTTGAAGAAAATATGGAATTTAAGGAACTCTGGTTGCGGATATCTGCATTATGGAACTGAAATTTATCACTTTTAAGCAAAGAATCGATGTTCATTTGTTTTATCCGTTCAGGATAAAAATTGTCGAAATTATCTATTCCGACAACAAAATTTCCAAGGCCGGTATAATACTCACAAACATGAGATCCGATAAATCCTGCAGCACCTGTAACCAAGATATTCATACCTTTTTAATATTTATTGATTCTATTTAAATAAACCGGGGGGCATCTGATGTTAAGTTATCCCGGTTTGAGCAGCAAAAGTTTTAAATGGTTAACTATCTCTTATATTGAATAGTAGGTAAATCCGTTCTCATTAAGTTCCTTCCTGGTATAGATATTTCGTCCATCAAACAGAACGGCTTCTTTCATAATACGTTTCAGGGTTGACCATGAGGGGATCCTGAATTCCTTCCATTCGGTAACAAGCAAAATAGCCATAGCATCAAAACAGGCTTCATAAATATCTTTTGCATAAATTACATCGATATTTCGTTTTTTGCACTCATCCATTGCTACCGGATCGTATACTGATACAATTCCCCCGGCCTTTTTGATCATATCAATGATAACAAGTGCAGGAGAATCTCTCATATCGTCTGTTTCAGGTTTGAAGGAGAGGCCCCAAAGAGCTATTTTCATTCCTGATATGTCATTATTGTAATGTTTCAGCAGTTTATGAACCAGTATCTCTTTCTGCAGATTATTGACATCTTCGACTGCTTCAAGGACTCTCAGCTTTTTACCGCTGATTTTTGCAGTATGTATCAGGGCTTTTACATCTTTTGGAAAACAGGAGCCGCCATATCCTACTCCGGGATAAAGAAATTTATTCCCGATTCTGCTGTCTGAACCGATTCCTTTTCTGACCATATTAACATACGCACCAACAGCATCGCAGAGGTTTGCGATATCATTCATAAAGCTGATACGGGTTGCAAGCATGGCATTGGCGGCATATTTAGTCATTTCTGCCGATGGGATATCCATATAAATAACCCTGTAATTATTTAGCATAAAAGGTCTGTAAAGTCTGTCGAGAATTTCATGTGCCCGTTCAGAGTTTGTTCCGACGACAATCCGGTCAGGACCCATGAAGTCTTTTATTGCAGATCCTTCCTTTAGAAATTCCGGATTCGAAGCCACATCAAATTCTATCGATAATCCGCGGGTTTCAAGCTCCTTACTGATAACTTCAGTAACCCTGGAAGCTGTGCCAACCGGGACAGTGCTTTTATTGACCAGCAAAAGATAATTTTTCATATTCCTGCCAATCTCCCTGGCAACATCGAGTACATGGAAAAGGTCAGCACTGCCATCTTCATTCGGAGGGGTCCCTACGGCCAGGAAAACAGCATCGACATCATCGAGGCACTCTTTTACAGAATCAGTAAAATGCAATCTTCCTACATCTGTATTCCTCTTGATGAGAATATCAAGGCCCGGTTCATATATTGGGACTCTGCCATTTTTAAGATCTGTTATCTTCTGAATATCTTTATCAACGCAGGTGACATCAATTCCTACCTCAGCAAAGCAGGCGCCAGTCACTAATCCAACATACCCTGTTCCTATAATAGTTATTTTCATAAATTAGTTATTTAATTTATTATACAGATCAATATATTTGTTAACCATTTGTCTGATTGAGAACTCATCCATTATTCTCTGTTTGCCTTCCAAACCCATTTTGTTACGCAGATCGGCATCATCCAGAAGTAGTTCAAGTTTCCCTGCCAGTTCATCGGGACTTGAGGGTGGAATGAGAAAGCCTGTTTTGTTATCAATTACTATTTCATTTGTCCCGCCTCCTTCTGTAGCCACAACAGGTTTATCCAAAGCCATATATTCAAGTATGGAATTTGATATACCTTCCGTAAAGGTAGATAAAACACAAACATCCATCACATTGACGTAAGATTCAACACCTGATCTCTCACCGAGCAATCTGAAGTTTTTGAAATACTTCTCATCAATAAGAGCTTTTGACTCCTTTGAATCAGTACGGGCGCCTATAGCCAGGAAAATGATATCAGCCCTTTTATCAAGCAACTGACAAGCGGCTGTAAAAAATGTTTTGTAATCTTTGGAAGGGGAAAATGAGGCAACCATTCCAATAACAAATTCAGAATCTGCTCCAAGGTCCTTTTTTATAATGTCTTTTGAATAAGCTTTTCAGTCCTGTCGAAATTAAAACCGTTATTAATTACAATGCTTTTTTCTTTTGGTGCCCGATATGCCAGTAATCCTGCCTTTGAATTTCCGACAATGACATTTGAGAATGGAAATGTCAATCTTCCGCGAAGCCAGTCCTTATTTTTAAAATTTTGCATCGCAGGTGAATTAACGACCATTCCATTTACAAGTTTTATTTTAAGCAGTTTACAGATTGGCACCAGATACACCGCCGTCATACTATCCCAGCAATGTATAATATCAGGTTTATATTCCCTGCATAACTTATAAAACTTAAAAAAAACTGAAATGTCCTTCTTAGTTTTCCGTACTATGCGGTGAATATTAATGCCGAGCTCCAGAACTTCTTTGTAATGAATTTTCTCATTCATCACAACCAGCTCAAAATCAATATTTTCTTGAGTATTAAGTGTTCTTAAAAGCTCAGTCAATCTCCTCTCCTTGCCCCCGGAAACCAAACTATCTATAAAAAACAAAACTTTCATCTGCTCAATTTCTTACCTGAAAATAACTATTTATTTATTATTGTAATGAAACATCCCTGAATATTTTTCTCATTCATCACTTTTGCCTTACAATAATCATAAGCAGCGTATTATTTCATATCTGCTTCAGCTATTAAAAAAACAGAGGAATCGTTAACTGATTCCCCGTAAAAAAGCTTCCTTATACTTTTATGATTAATAAAATTCATTTGAATATTTTATTCACCTGGCCTATCCTTTTAACAGAGCAGAAGATGTGAGATTTTTCAAATACCCTGCCAGAAGCAAAAATGAACCTAGCTATGAATATCTCTTCGGATCTCTTTTCTTGTAGATTTCATTAAAAAGGTCTTCAACCTCTTTTATTTTATTATCATTTAAAACATGATTGTTTTCGACATATGCTCTTGCTTTTTTTGCAAAGTCTTCACTATATTCAACCGAACGCATATCATTAACAAGTTTATCCATATTACCATCAGCAACCTCGCCGAGTTTCTCTTTTTTGATTACTCCGCCCGGATCAAAATATAATGAAAGCACAGGGATTCCACATGCCCATGCTTCAACGAAAATATTAGGAAATCCTTCCATAGGAGAGGTGGAAATCAATGCTTTGGAGTTATAAATATGCAGCAGGGTTTCAGGATGGCTAAGGCTGCCGAACAGGGTAACATTTTTAAAAGATTTCAGCTTTTCATAATATTTATAACCTGTTCTGTCACGCGGTTGTCCGATAACTTTAAAAGTAGCGAATGGAGCCTTTTCCACGAGTTCGAAGAATTGTGCAAATCCTTTACGCTTATCGAGGGCTCCCACATAGCAAAAATCATTTCTTTCCGGGTTTGGGCCGTCGGGGATAGCGTCCAGTTCAATCAGGTTATTGAATATAATTGAATCAATACCTTTCTTTGCCAGATTTTCTTTCTGACCCTCATGCTGAACCAGAACCATATCAGCGTTCTTTACAAGCTTAGGGAATATAAGTTCTGTAAAAAACACCTTGAAAAACCAGTATAGTCCTTCAAAATGGGTACTGTAATCATGCTTTATCCTCATTTTTAAGCCCAGTGTATCCAGATCGGAAGCCAGCTGAAGGACGAAGAGGGCGTTTGTTTTACGGGCAGCTTTAAAAGCCAGCAAATGCTTGAAATCACGGATCTGACAATAATAAATATCAGCTTTCTGTGCTTTCAAACCGGAATAGAGTCGGGGAAGAAGATGAGTAAAAAATCTAAACTGCCGGATTGTGTCATGATATCCTTCAATTTCATAGACTTTTATTCCATCTGCTGTCACAAAATTTTCTGTTGTCATCAGATCAATAAGAACCACCTCATGACCCAATTTTGCCAATACTTTCGCCAACAGAGCGATTTGCAATTCACCACCACCACTTGTTTTTCCCTCAAGTGCGCTGGCAACATCTCCCCAAGTACATATTTTCATATCTTATTGATTTTTGCAGCTTCTGTCATCGTTACAGAATCTATATTTTTATCTTTTAATAAAAGGAAAAACCTTTCCAACAGCTCATACAGCTTCTCAATTGATTCATTGTCCTGACGGTATATGGAACATCCGGGCATTAATTCGCTTGAATGAAACATCATAACAAGATTTGGCAATTTAATTTTTATTGATTCATTGACCAATTCACTAAAAAGATCCAGAGTCATCCATGGATTAGGCCTAAGCCACAATGGCTGATTATTAAAAAACAGTTTCCTGAAAACTCTTAGAAAGATACTTTTATCCACTCTTCTGAAATAATATCTGGCTAATGACTGGTATCTGTTTAACGGAAATCTTGTCGGCAATATTGTAATAGGAATCTCATGAAGCGAACCTTCATCGAAATGATAGTCATAAGGAAAAGGATCGCTATCGATGAAATCCGGGCCTCCTTCTCCTCCCGGAATCCCGGGATGGTCAGCCCACGTAGCATATGGAGATACTGATGAATCGACAATATAGCCGTTTCTTACCAGGCTTCTTCCAACATTTTCGTTAAAGCCATATCTTCCTGAACGATATGATAAGGGACGTTTCCCGAATGAGGTCTCTATCTGGTCAGTAAGGTATTTCAGCTTCTGGTTTAACAGATCATCAGGTAATTCATTTGCAAAAGAGTGAGCAGGATCGTTAAATCTGTAACCGTCTTTATCATAAAACGGGGGTGTTGTCCATGCATGTAAATGAGCCCCGATTTCTGCGGTATCTTTCAGGATATAATCAGTGAATATTTCCCTGGCATATTGATCATCACATACTTCAGAAGTTACAAAATAAGTGGGCTTTATTGAATATTTTTCACATAACTCCTGAAAGCGCGGAACAAACTTAATATTTTCAACAGCAAGTTCCCTTCCATGGTCCCATTGATTATCGCCCTCAGTATCAATTGTCAGGATAAAATTCATATTCTCTCTTTTTTCAATAAATTGTTTTCTTGTTTCCAGTCACTACCTGCCATAAATATAAAGAAGTGCCATAAAGATTTTTCAGTTGACAATAATTTTTTCATTAAACTACCGAATATTTTCTGATTAAA
Organism: Bacteroidales bacterium; assembly: GCA_016715075.1. Classification (GTDB taxonomy): domain Bacteria; phylum Bacteroidota; class Bacteroidia; order Bacteroidales; family VadinHA17; genus LD21. The sequence continues at coordinate 97,780 of JADKBK010000004.1, read as the reverse complement.
GCCATAAAACTTGAATATATCCTGTATACAACCAAAGAAATATCAAATTTATAGATCAGGTAATCAGAAAATTTCCTGTGATCAGATTTCATCATTTCATAATATCTTGAGGCCAGTTCTTCATTTTTATTCAGTCGCATTACAAGAAGTCCGTTTTTACAAATATCATAATAATCATCAGGATGAAACTTCCTGGTTATTTTTAAATAGAGTTTCTCGTCAATAATGCTCTCATAATGCCTGATTTTCTTTTCCAGACTCACTTTTGAGGTGGTTATTCTGTCATTCCCCTCAGTGTGGATTATACTAAGAGGTTTATGCACATAATATCCGTTTGCCCGTTCGCTGAGCGAATACCATAATGTACTCTCACAACCAATAAGATTTTCATTAAAAAACTCATTCTGCAGTAGGCCGGACTTTACAATGCCCCAGAAATCTCCATCGCAGCGAGGCATTACTTCGTTTGCGACTATATAACAATCTTCTGTTAATCCGTTGCCGGTAAACGCGTTGGATATAGGGTCCCATCCATTAGCTGTTATGGCAGTAATCTCCGGATCAAATTTTAGAGGGATATTCATAAGAGTATCAATGGCATCCGGTACCATTTCATCATCGGAATCATAAATTGTGAACCATTCTCCCCTGATATGTTTCAGACCTGTATTTTTAGCCGCTGTTGCACCCCTGTTGAATTCATGTATAACCACTTTTATCCTGGAATCGTTATAACTCTTAAGTACCGATTCAGTGTCATCGGTTGAACCATCATTAACAATAATTAATTCAATATTTGTGTAGGTCTGGTGTAAAACACTTTCTATGGCTCTTCCCAGAAGATTTGCTCTGTTATAAGTAGCCATAATGATGCTTACCAGAGGTAAATTGGGTTCCATTATATCAGGTATTTAACGACAATATATATTCAATTATTCTTTTTGACTGAAAATTATAATTAAAAATTGTAGTAGTTAGTTTAGTTCACTGCCTGGCAACATCCAAAGCCAGATCATAGTTATCAATTACATATTCTAATTTTTCAGCTAATTTCTCAATATTACCGGGCTCAACAACAAAAGCATTCACTCCATCGGTAAGAAAATCAGAAACCTCTCCGACATCCACAGTTACGATGGGTTTGGATGTTACCAGATATTCCGCCAGTTTTGATGGAAACGATGCTGAGGTTTCAAGATCTTTAGCCCTAACCATTACCAGGATATCGGAGTGGACGATATAGCGTACGACCTCCGATCGTGGTAAATATTTTAATAATACGGCTCTTGGTGCCAGTTTTAGTTCAATAATCAGATTCTCGATCTGCTTCCTCTCATCGTCGGAACAGAATCCACCGACAACAAGATTAATCCCGGGATGCCTGTCACAAAAAGTGGCATAGGCTTTAATCAGGATATCAACATTGTCTCTTGAAAAAGTCAGTCCTCCAAAATATCCAATATATGAGTACTGAAGTGGCTTCTCAACAGGCTGCAAAAACCTTTCCGGTTCTACAGTGCTGGGAATCAGAACCAGCTTCCTGTCAGGAAGGCCATACTCTTTATAATAATCAACAAGGAACCGGGAGATGCAAAGTAACCCGTCACATAAAATTGATTCAATCCGTAGTTTAACCAATCCCTGTAATTTCTTCAACGTATTTTGCTGATAAAGCCTTAAGGGGTGCTCACTTTTTTCAACTATCAGCTTTGTCCCTATCCTCTTAGCCAGATAATATGAAAATACATGAGATACAAAGTCGTGAGTATCAGTGATTATTCCAATAACAGGTTCCTGCTTATTAATAGTTTTTACCAGCTTTAAAGTATTGTGGTATTTTTTTACCTTATACCAGTTCCTGACCAGGAAATGATCATTTCGTTTTGTTTGGTTAATAGGATTAAAATAATGAATCCCATCCATTGTTCCATTAAGATCATCAATGTAATCATTCCTGTTGCAGATTACATATGTCTGTATGTTATTATTAATGAACCCTTTTGCGTATGTATAAATACGATTTGTAGCCGCATTCCCCTCCGGAAAAGAAAAGTTATCGCCAAAAATTACAATGGACATAATCAGAGTCTTTGAATTTTGCACATATTTCCAACAATCATTTTCTTCACTTTCTTTCCATCATTACTTAAAGCAGTTTCGTTGCAGACTTTTCTAAATTCAAATATAAAATTAATTATGATAGTATTTAGTTGGATATGATCAAAACGACTTTTTCTGATATTAAGTGGCATATAGGAATTATGATTAACTAAGACAAACCGGGTGAACATATCATTCACTTTGGCTTTCTGGTAATTCTGATTTCTGCTTATCATTAAAATATTTCAAATAGATAACAGCAAGCACCATCCCCATCTCACTAAAAGTAAAATAGACAAAAGTCATATTTGCGAAACAGAAAGTCAGCAATCCATATAAGCTGCCCCAGTAGGCTGTTTTTTTACCAACATCCCAGGCAAATTTCACCAGAAAAAATAGCGATATAAATAGCAGTAGAGATCCAAATATTCCGTAATAATACAGATATGACAGATAACCAACATGGATAAGAGGTGCCACTCCTATAAGCATTCTGGCCACATCAGCCCTGGTTTCCGGCCGACACCAAACCATGGATTTTCAAGGAAACTTAATAAGGAAAACCTCATAAGAGACTACCCTGGCTTTAGCAGAACCCATACCTGTTTCCTTTTCCAGTATCCTGTTGTCAATTACCTGCTGTATATCGAATCCCCAAAGACTGGCAACTCCGATCAGGATTATTATTATAGAAACGAGCAGCAGAAGTGTATAGACCTTCTTCCTCAAGGCTATCATCGAATTGAAGAATAACTGTGATAAGACCATGATAATTGATATCATGACATACCTGGCCCTGGTCAAAAAAGCAACAACTATTCCAATAAATATTGCTACAGGCACAATTTTGCTTTTATAATTATTGACACTAAGCAGAATTGAAATCAATATTGGGAAGGTTATACCGAGGGAGTTCAGATTTATCCAGCTGAAAATTGAAAAACACCTTCGTTCTTCCAGATAAACCATACCACCAATGTTACCTGTAATAGCGGTGCTAATAAAAAAATACGGATATTTAATCTGAATAAGACTCACAATAAAGGAGACTATGATCAGAATAAATATCATTGAGTTCATTTTCTTTATGAAAACATCATCGAAATCAATACTTTCAACAACAAGAAAAAGCAGACAGGCGTATACATTGGCATCAGAAAGGAAAAAGAAAACCATATTGGTCTTAGGTGGTAAAAGGTGATTTGCAAAAGTTGAGACCAGATGGAATATTGTAAAAAGGATAAGGAATATCAGGTATTTCGGCAACCTGATTTTCTGAATTATAATATTATAAGCGACAAGCGGGATCAGTATCAGGGCTATTACAAAGCCAATAGGCTTGTGTACATAAGCATATGACAGCCACGCCCAAATTGGATAAAAGGGAAGAAGGATTAAGAAGAATAATTGTATAAATCTATTCATAGCGATTTAAAAAAAGTTTTAACAGAATCTATTATCCTTTCTACATCCGAATTTGTCAATTCATAAAACATTGGCAGCCTTACCAGCTGATCAGTAAATCTGTCGCTGTATACCAATTCCCTTCCATCATATTTATCGCGATAGTAAGGACTCTTATGAAGGCTGAGATAGTGAAATACTGAATGTATGCCATCGTTTTTCAAGTGATCAATCAAGGATGTTCTCTGATCTATAGATGTACAGACGAGATAAAACATATGTCCGTTATTGGTGGCATATTCCGGTATAAATGGCAACATAACTCCGTTTTTCCTGCAACACTTCTCAAGTCCGTTATAATAGATCTGCCAGATCTCCTTTCTCCTGGCCTGTATCATATCCATATTTTCCACCTGAGCATAAAGGTATGCAGCTATAATTTCTGAAGGAAGGAATGAAGAACCTGTATCAACCCAGCCGTACTTGTCAACCTCACCCCTGAAAAATTCTGATCTGTTGGTCCCCTTCTCCCAGATAATTTCAGATCGTTTTACAAATTGGAGATCATTTATTGCCAGCATTCCGCCTTCTCCTGAATTCAGATTTTTAGTCTCATGGAATGAAAAAGCTGCAAGATTTCCGATAGAACCTAAAGATTTTCCATTATAATAAGAATCAATGGCCTGTGCTGCATCTTCAATAACAAGTAAGTTATACTTTTGCGCCAGCGCCATTATTTTATCCATATCACATGAGATTCCTGCATAATGGACAGGAACAATTGCTTTTGTTTTTGGAGTTATCAATTTCTCCAGAAGCTCAGTATCAATATTAGGATTCGCTGAATTACTGTCGGCAAAAACGATTTTTGCTCCCTGCCTGACAAAAGCCAGTGCTGTTGAAACAAATGTAAAAGAGGGAATAATTACTTCATCTCCCGGCTTAATATCTGCAAGTATTGCACACATCTCCAGTGCATCGGTGCATGAGGTTGTTAATAAAACCTTTTTAAACCCAAACTTTTCTTCAAAATACTTATGGCACTTCTGTGTATACATCCCATTGCCGGAAATTTTACCCGAATAAATAGCCTGATACATATAATGCATCTCTTTACCAGTAAGGTAGGGCTTATTAAATGGTATTTTCATCTTATCCATAGATGATAAATGTTAGTTATATTTTTAATTTTAAAACCCATCGATTCATAAAAAAAGCAGGCTGGTTTATTAGCCTTTTGAGTCACGACCTCCACTTCGGTGACATCTTTTTCCAGAAAATAACCGATAGCGGCATTTATTAACTTCTTCCCGATGGCTTTTCCTCTGACTTTTTCATCAACGGCTATCAGGCCGATCGATCCAATATTACCTTTCACTGACAGAGTAATAAATCCATTTTCATCGCTTTCATCATAATAGACCAGTGTCTCATCTGCCAGGGTTTTGTTTACAGATTTCAGAATCCATTCGGAATAAAGCTTCTCGTATTCCTGATTATGGAAATTTCCATCTATCTTAAAACGTGAGAAAAGACCGCTTTGCAATGCCAGATCACGGAGTTTTTCCGTGGGAAGAGTCAGGCTAAAGGCTTTAATATTCGTTGTGCTGAAATTAGAATCCTTTCGAAGGTCATTATTGAAATAGGTAATCTTTTCATCAGCCAGAATAGCAGATGCATTTAGTAACGATTTTATTGAAGCCTCATCCTCAGGATTGATAAAACAATATGCAAGTTTGAAATCTTCCTTGAAAAGGTCGTCAACCATTCTCTTTAATTCATCTGAGCTTAGCCCGGAAGGATGGAGGGCAGCTATTTTATAACCGAAAAAGGAGGAATCCCACTCTAATAATCTAAAATCATTCCCCATTTAATTTAACCTTGATTTTTCAATAATCTTTTCCAAATTCTCGATCTGTACGTCAGGAGAACAAAGTTTTAATCCAAGCTCCCTGCAATTATCAGATAGTTTCTGATACTCAATATTATTCAAAGATAAGACATTATAGAGACCCTGGGCCAAATCAACACTGTCTTTCAGCTTAGCCATATAACCGGTTTGTCCGGAGATAACAAGGTCAGGAGAGACACCCATTTCAAATGATACAACCGGGGTACCACACATAATTGACATGTTTATCATTTGCGGTCCTGAATCTTCAATCGATGGACATATAAAAAGATCTGCAACCTGAAAAGCTGAAGCTATTCCATAAGTATTATCCAGGAAACCCAAATACTGGGCATCAAGGGGTAATAATTCATCCAGTCCTTCGATTTCTCTTCCGGCAATTAATAATAAAATCTTGCTGCCAAGTTCAGTTCCTGCTAACCTCTCCTTCAGAATATTAAAACTTTCCAGAAGATATGACATGCCCTTTCTCTGAATATGTAAATAAACAGCGCCAAAAAATATTACTTTCTTATCCGGATCAATTCCCATTTTAAGCCTTAACTCTTTCTTATCTACAGGCTTAAATATATTTGGGTCAACAGAAAGAAGAACCTTTTCGATGGGCTTATTTTTAAAAAGGGTACTTGTTTTTGCCTGCCTGAACTGCCATTCCGAAGCTGCTATCAAATGAATATCAGTATTGTCTATATACTTTTTCTTGTATAATATATTTTTATGGCTGATATCGAGCGGATCATTTGAATAAATTCCAGGGCAATTGCCACAACTATTCTGATACCCTTTACAATCCCACGCATAATGACATCCTCCGGTTAAAGGAGCCATATCATACATAAGCCAAAAGATCTTTGCATGAGTCAATTTATTGAATTCATACATGTCTTTTGAATTTATGAAATTCTTAGCAAACAATACAAATATTACATCAGGCCTGCTTCCGGACCTTCTCAAAATTTTCCTTACACTATAAAATGATTTTTGCTCGCGTACCTCCTGATAATGATAATTTATGTCTGTAGGACGGCTTTTGCGTAATTTGAGTCTGCGGTAGATCCTTTCCTTGAGATCATTTTTTTTTGCCAGTAACCAGGTTTCCATACTTATGATATCCTCAGGATAAGAGGAATCATACTTATTTACCATTAGCCTGACATTATGCCCTTTTTTTTTGAATTCATTAAACAAATCCAGAGCAACTATTCCGGATGCACGCAAAGGTGTATTACAATTAAGTATTAATATTTCCATGCAATTTACTTATTCCAAATTCCTTTGGCGTTATTATTAATTATCTTCCAATATTGAATTGGAGACCAGATAGCGCTGATCACTGCCAATATACAGGTTGAAAGAAAGACTCCGGCTATACCCATATGTTTTCCAAGAAAAATTGCCAGTGGCACATTTATTACTGCTCCGAGAATTCCACTGTAAATCTGAAGCTTAATCTTGCCGATTCCGTTCAAAAAATTTGAAAAGATCACACACCAGGAATTGAGAATCACATAAGCAGCCATGACTATAGAAATACTCAGGGGAACCACAAGCTCTTTCCCTACCCACAGCCTGTACATGAAATTTGAGCATACAAGCATGATAAGCGCACACACACTGGTTAATGCCCATATGATCATCAGATTTCTCATGACATTTTTTATCCAATCAATATCTTTCTTATACCAGGCCTCTGTGAATGCACTCCAGAAAGGCAGCATCACTATGCCAAATCCCATTGTAATAACACTAAAATATTTATAGGCAATATTAAAGGGTGTAACCTGTGATGGACCAAACAGTTGGGCAATTATTATATTGCTGGTCTGATATATGACAAGGGCAGCAATCTGCAGGATAAAAAATTTAAGCCCCAGAGTCATTAAATCACGAGCATATTTAAATTTTACATATTTTAGAGAAGGTGCATAAAGTTTGTATTTCCGGTTATAGAACCAGAAGCTTGATATTATCAGGACAAGAACAGGTGCAAAACCAAGTGTTGCTCCCAGGTAAATCAGACTTCCCTGGGTCGTTTTTGTAAGTACAAAGATAACACCAAGGGAAACGACACTACCTAAAAGATTAAAGATTGAGGCTTTCGCAGGCTCCTGATTTGCTGTCACTACAGTATTAAGCAACGAGAATACAAACTGAATACAGAAAAAAACGAATACCAGCATCGCCAGAATACTCAGATCGCCTCGCATTTCGGCCGGAGTATTTAATATTCTGGTCCAGTCTAAAAAGGGATTTATACAGAAAAACAGGACTAAGAATCCAACAACTATGATACTCAGTATAGCATAGGTTGTGCTGACATATGTTTTTGCAAGTTCATGGTCACCATTAGCTTTTGCCTCGGCAAACTTATTACGCAACCCGCTGCCAAAACCTATATCAAAAAAGCCAAACCAACCGACAATGGAGCTTAGAGTAAGCCAGATACCATATTCGGTGGAATTCACATAATGAAGGGTTAATGGTACCAGTACCAGGCTGATGCCAATACTTAATCCCTTTATGAAAATTGCCAGAACAATATTCTCCTTTGCCTTATTACTGCGTTCATGTCCTTTTCTGAACGGACTGAGAAGTAATTGAACAAATGATGATTTTAAAAAATTCATAAAATCGGAATTAATTGAACCTGCCTGTATCTCCTGAATTCTTATCCATCACAAATCTACAGATATAAGATTACATAATTCATCACCTCTTCAGTCGATATCCATAAACCCAGGTCTTATATCACAGGTTTGCAAATATATGCTTTTCTTTTTAACCTCATTAACTCAATATCCTTAATTTAATGATAAAACTGGCCACCCTGGTTTCATTTCACTCAGAGGGATCTGCTTTAAGCTAAAAGGCTCAAACACATTTTACAGAATCGATAATAATCAATAGTAGTTATGCATATTGAAATATTTTAAATTCATGGCATAACTGAAATAATATAACCCTCCGTTGGATTTTCCTGGTTTATTATCTTAGCCGGATTTCCTACGACCAAAGAGTGGTCGGGGACATCAAAATTAACGAAAGAGTTTGGTGCAATTAATACATCAGATCCAATCTGTATATTTCCGACAACAACCACACCTGTACCAAGCCATACATTGTCTCCAAAAGTTGGATACCCTTTTAACTTACCCCTGTTTGCCTGACCAATAGTAACACAATGTGTTATAGTGAAATTCTTACCAATTCGTGCCTTTTCATTAATAACAATGGGGCCAAAATGCCCAATATAGAAACCCTCTCCTATTTCGGTTGACAATGGTATCTGGTAACCATATTTAAACTCATATCTTTTCAACAGCCAGTATAAAAGAATCTTTCTGATACTGCGCCTGCGGTATTTGGGAATTTTCCTGAATAAAAATGTGTATCGGAATCCCGGAAAAGATAGTCCTTTTAATAACCCCCTAGTCCCGGTTAATCCGCCATAACGATATAAATCTGCAGCAATCACTCTGTCCATTCTGGTTTCCCTTTTAATGCACAATAAAATAGCTATTTCTCCAGACTTACAATCCGTGAAATATTAGTTTTGAAAATACCGAAAAATTATGGAAAATTCATTCATTTCTTCACTAAATGCATGCTAAAACCTGTAAATTATTGAATGTCAATAGTTATATTGTCAGTTTGCAATGATCATAATTTTAACTCAAAGTAAGCTAATCCCTCCTTCAAGTGTAATGCATGAATTACCAGAAAAAATAGCTATATCATTGAAATTAAGTAAGATTATACCAAGCAACTTAAGTCGATTAGTGGCAAAAAATTTTATCTTTGTAAGAAGGATCTTATTAAACTGTCGTTTTAAAATGGATGTTTGTCAGAAATCTCAGATAATCTTCCTAATAATTATACGGCATTTGAATAGAAAAATATTCATACTACTATTCTTTATTTTAACAGGATCGTCTCTTTCCGGGGCCACTTACTATATTTCACCCAATGGCTATGATGCAAACCCCGGCACTATCAGCCAGCCATTTTTTTCACTGAATAAAGCCTGGGCAGTGGTAGCTGCTGGTGACATTATTTATGTACGAGGAGGTACATACTACTATACTTCACAACAACGTCTGATAGGGAAAAAAGGTACAGATGGAAATCTCATTAAAGTATGGGCATATCCTGGTGAAACACCAGTGATAACAAGGGCAGACACATGGAACTGGTCAAACTACAGGGCCGGGATCTATTTTATTGGTGATTATTGCCATTTTAAAGGCTTAATAATTACAGGCTTTGATCAGAGGGATGAATTTGTATGGACAGCAATGAGGTGTGAGGATTTCAACAATAATATATTTGAATTCATCGATTTTTCATGGAGCGGGCTGGGCTCCTATATGACCGGGGCATGTAACAATAATCTGTTTTTAAACTGCGACTGGCATGACAATTATGATCCGTTAAGCTCGTATGAAAACGCCGACGGGTTAAATTTCGAAGAAGTCAGATCGGGTTCAATAAATACCCTCAGATGCTGCAGATTCTGGAATAACGCAGATGACGGTCTGGATGTCTATAATAACGACAGTTATCTTCTTATTGAGAATTGCTGGGCCTGGCACCAGGGATACAGGGAAGACGAATCGACCGTCGGCGGAGATGGAAGCGGTTTTAAATTAGGTCCGACGAGTGTATCTGCAAAATCGACGATATTAAGAAGGGTTGTGAATTGCATTTCATATAAAAATCAAGCCTGGGGGTACAATGAAAACGGTGAAGCTTTGTGCAATATGGAACTTTATAATAACATATCATATAACAATAGTTTTGGCGACAACTGGGGAGGCGGTTATCATATGAATGTGTCAGGGGTATCATATTATATTAAAAATAATATCTCCTATATGGATGTTCCGGATGCTGCTGATTTAGGTACATATACAAATATTAATAACAACAGCTGGGACAGTGATGTTGCTGTCTCAGAGAATGATTTCCTGAGTACGGACGGAGCTGAACTGGCCCTTCCCCGAAAAGCAGACGGCAGTCTGCCTGTTATTACTTTCCTTCATCTTGCCGAAGGATCCGACCTCATTGAAGCTGGGGAAAATATCGGTCTCTCCTTCAGTGGAGACAGCCCTGATCTTGGTCCTTATGAGTATCAGAGCGGAGCTATTGTTACACCCATCCCTGCGTATGTCTCTTCAGTTGTGCAAAATTCAGCACCTTCAATTGTAGAACTGACCTTTAATTTAATGCTCAATAGTTTTATTGTACCGGATGTTTCGGCTTTCAATGTTCAGGTAAATTCTCAAAACAGAACAGTTAAATCAGTTTCGATATCGGGGACAAAGGTCAGATTAACGTTATCAAGCGGTGTAGCTTTTGGCAATATTATCACTGTTTCATATACAAAGCCTACCTCTAATCCTCTGCAGACTGCAGCTAAAGGAGAAGCTGCGAATTTCGCGCCCAGAGGTGTAACAAATAATTGCATTGATCCGAATGGCCCAAACAATTTACCGGTAGTTCTCTTCAATAATCCGGAAGATTGCTACTCCGGTTTTATAAATGTAATTGACGCATCTCTGACTTATGATAATGACAATGATGTATTGACATATACATGGTCAGCTCCTGATAATGTTGCAATTGCTCCGGCCGGCGATAAACTTCAATTCCTTGCCCCTGTTGTGAGTTCACCAGAATCTGTTGAATTTAGTCTCTCAGTTAGTGACGGTAAAGTCACAACATCTGAATCTCTTCCTGTCATTATTAATCCATATAAACCTGAACTTGAACAGGCCAGGATTAAAGAAATTGAGGCCAGTGCTTATCAGTCATCTTATTATCCTCGAAACAGTTCAGACGGTGATCTTAGCACCAAATGGTCTGCATTGGGTGATAATCAATGGATCCTGTTTCAATTAGCCAAACCATTTAAAATAAATCATTTGTTGATAGCCTTTTTACCCGGCCAGAATGCATCTTATACATTTGATATTTTTGCCTCACCGGATAACCAGGTATGGGATCCTGTTCTTTCAGGATTAAAATCATGGCTCTATTCAGGTAATCCCCAGGTCTTTAACCTCCCTCAATTCAGTTTGAATAAAGACTATTCATTTGTTAAATTTGTAGGCCACGGAAATACAGCCGATAACCTTTCAAATATCTCAGAACTCAAAATCTATGGCTTTGTCCAGAGAAATTTCACTTCAGGTGAAGATGGCAACCGGAAGGTAATTATTTATCCTGATCCTGCTCAAAGTTATTTTAATGTTTCAATTGAAGAGCCAACCCTGCACCCGAATAAGATCAGGCTAATTGATTTGACAGGAAAGATTGTTTTAGAGGATAAACTTGAAACAAGTATGAAAAATATCCAGGTACCCTCACGTATCAGCTCAGGTATTTATCTGGTACAGCTTTTATCAGATTATCTAATAATATTTGCTCAGAAAATCCTGGTTTTGCATTAAGAAGGCTATTAAAATGCCCTGATTGCCCTAACACTGTATGGCAGTGTTTTGCTAAGATTTACCTGCTTTCCATTGGAGAAATTCTGGCTCCATGAAGTTATGCTGCTGAACTCCGTGGAACTCCAGTAAACATCATTATTAAACCCTCCTATCAGATCTTTTTGACTGAATAATAATCCTAATTCATATTTTGAAGGCAGATACCAATCACCATATGTAACACCATCGACTGTTATGGAGAAGTCTGCGCACACTTTTGCGGCAAAATTCCCCATGGGATTATCATTTGTTTGCAGGGCTATTATCAATGCAGTGTTCATTGAGCCAGCGTTCAGGCCATCACCGGTGGTATTTGTATTTCTCTTTATACCATTGTACCAGCTTATAAGATTGTTCTGGTCCCTGGTGGAAGCTATCAATCCATGTCTCATTTCGTCATAAACATAAAAAACGATTCCACCTCCGAAATTTTCACCAATGAAATGAGTCATAGGAATTATCGGGGGAGAGTTTCCAATAACGTATGGATTGGCAGAGGTACCTGCTCCGCTCACAGTAATATTATTACTTGCAATAACCCTGGTTTCAGATCCGTTGGTTAAAGGTTTATGAGTAAGGTCTCTGTAATCACCGCTAAACCCATTCCCTGCAGTTTTGGAATATAAGGAATAGGGAACACTGAAAAACTGGGTTGTGCCCATATCACTATATGCAGTACCACCTGTATTATCGAGTTCAACCTTCAGAAAATATTTGTCTGCTCCCCAGGCAATAGCTGCAAAGGTCCCGATAGTATCTGTCCCATTACCAATCACCAGAGAGACAAATCCAAAGTTATCTGTTGTTACATTGTGCTTTTCAGAATATACTACTGAGCCAGCGGCACTGCCCCTTATAATTGAGAAGAAAAAGGATACTGCCTGATCTGCAACCGGATCTCCTGATGTGTTTCTGACTACAGCATTATATCCAAAGCCTTCCGGAGCCTGAGCGTTCAAACTCAGGCATCCAAATGTAAACAGTAGTGAGAACAATACCTTTTGCATATTAATTTTATTTGCGGTAGTTCTGTTTTAAATCTTTATCCAGTTATCAGAATAAATGTCTAGTAACACGTAATAATACATCTCTCCAGGCATCAAAACAATTTGTGGATAATAGACTGATTCAGAAACGTTACAAGTATAGGATTGATGATCCAACATTGTTATTTTCACTGTTACATTAATATCCAGATGATCCTTATCATTTGCCAGTTCATAAACGTACACAACATATCCGATCCAATATGCATCATCTGTACCGATTTCGGCCGGGATATCCAGACCTCTGACTATACTGGTGTTTCCCAGATTAAATAAATCGCTAATCTGATCAGAACAGTCTACTTTCATAATAGTACCGGTCACCAGCATTTCATTGAACTTCTCAGGATAATCTGAACCTGGAGCTCCTGAAGGCAAAAGAGTGTTGGAAGAAGTTACTTTTACTACAGGCTTAATCTCCAATACTTTAGAACTGACCCATTTTGTCTTAAGGCAAGGATCTTCTTCAACCTTTTCAGTACAACCGGCCAGACCGACGGCAAACGTTATCAGAAAAATCATTATTCGGAAAAAAATACCTGTTTTCATTATGTTTTCAACCAGATTTATTAAAGATCGTAACCTTCTGATTTGCCTTATCCAAATTTAATTAATTTTAATAAATTTCATGACTCAATAGTTCAGCTATTTCACAGAATAGCCATTTACATCCTGGTTGTCACTAAAAAAGTTAATATATTCCTATTTTCGGAATACTTAGCTATACAGGAATGAAAACAGGATGACAACTAAATTTAATATGACCGCTGATATGAAAAAGAAAAGAGTAAGGATCCTGCTGGTTTTAACCCTGCCTCTTATTGTTCTCTGCTCTTTGATGCTGAGACCAGCTTATCACTATTTTTCTGATTTTCTGTCCAGATCTGAACCGGTAAATGCAAATGTCCTTATTGTGGAAGGCTGGTTACCGGACTTTGGACTGAAAATGGCTTATGAAGAGTTTCAAAAAAATGGATATAAATATGTTATTACTACGGGTTTAAAGTCTATTTCAGAGTATTTTGTGCTTTCAGAGAATGGCTATCTGATATTTTATCCCGGTGATATATTTAAAGACAGCACTTCTCCTGGTCGGCATATCATTGAGGTTGAGGCTTACAGTGAGCTTGGCGGAGCAAATTCCGCTCACTTTAATATCTTTATAAACGACTCACTGATAATTGACTATTCTGCAATCCACGAAAAAAATGAAATTTCCGGTTTCATGGTATGGAGCACTGAAAGATCTCGATTCGATTGCAGTACAATTTACAAATGATCAGGTTGGTGATTACGGTGACCGGAATTTATATGTTAAAGAGGTTATTATAGATAAACAGATCATACTGTCGTACCAGTACAACTCTCAATTTGACCTTGAGGATTGGGATGGCAGGAACAGGATCTTTAACAATTCCGGTTCTTTGGCTGAATCAGCTATGGAAAGGTTGTATTCCTTAGGGATCGATTCAGCCTCAATAATTGCGATCCCCGGCAAAAAGGTAAGTATCAACAGGACTTTTACGAGTGCTCTGGCATTTCGAAACTGGCTTAATACAGCAGATATAAATGTTGAAGGAATAAATATTATCAGCCTGGGAACACACGCCAAAAGAACCTGGCTGACTTATTATAAGATCCTTGATGAGAAGTATAATGTTGGTATTATATCCATTCCCGACACGAAAGAAAATCTACCAGGGAAGAGAAAAGCCCTTACCGTACTTCGGGAAACACTTGGTATTATCTGGTACCGGATAATACTTTTGCCCTATTAATGAAGATTAAGACCAATAAACTTCAAATATTATATCATTTATTTCCCGATAATTACAAAATCTATCCTCCTGTTAAGTTTACGGTCCTTATCAAGGTAATTACCTGCTATTGGTTTTGTGCTTCCATATCCGACTGGGACCATTCTTTTTATACTAATTCCCCTGTTGACCAGATAATCGACAAGTAATTGTGCCCTTTTTTGGGATAAAGCCTGATTAAGATCTGGTGTATTTTTATTATCGGTATGAACCGCTACTTCAAGTTTCAATGCAGGGTACTTGTTCATCAGCTTCACCAGTTGGTCGAGCATAATAAACGCATTTGAGGTAAGTCTTTCGGACATATCAAAATATGAATCAGAAAGAGCTCCATTTATTTTAATAAGATTATACAGTTCTTTTTCTGCAGGGTCAGTAAGCAGGAACATTTTAATTCTGACATCCTTGAATCCAAGTGCCACCATCTTCCTGTATGCAGGATAGGTTGCAACAAGATTTATGTACTGATCAACAGTATAACTGTAGGAGCCTTTTTTTGAATCAAATCGCTCTTTAATCTTATAAATTGACGGTACATTTCTGAATAAACCGCTATTAAGATCTATTTTTGAAGGGGAAGTCACCAGTTCTATACAAAAGATAGCATCATTCTGATATTCAGTCTCCGCAGAGTATTGAGTATTAACAATAACATTATCACTTTTTCGCAAATCCATAGACACTTTATCATGTTTGTTCTGCGACATGAATGAGGCACCTTCCTGGGCATTATTAAAGACCATGATTTTCCTTGACGCTCCGGTTCTTTTAAGCTGACCGGTAGAATTTGATCTGAGTGTCAGTTCCAGGTTTACAATATATTCTCCCTTTTCCTGAAAGGAATGAACAACCTTTTCTCCGGCAGATTTTTTTCCATCACCAAAGTCCCATGAATATTTTAGTATACTAAATCCAGGCAGGTAAGATTTAAGTCCGTCAAAAGAGATCTCAGCACCTTTTACTGCAAAATCAGGAGAATTTACATATGGCTGTTCAATGTCGATTATCTCAAGATCTTCACTCAGTTTGGTAAAAAAGCTTCTTCCAGTCTCCTTTTCTATGATATCAAGGTTTACCTTATATTTACCAGGTCCGGGAAAACAGTGAGTCACAACGGCTCCGGTTTCGGCTTTGCCGCCCTCGAATAACCATTTGTAGATTAGGTTTACAGTATCAATAGCTATTAACCCATTGTCGCTGAAACGGAAGCAATAATTATTTTCTTTCTGATCTATATTATAAAATACCTGTGGTGAGATAGTTTTAAAGCTGAAGATATCGACTGTCTTATTCCTGTTTGATGAAAAATAGCCCTGTTCCATTATTGTGTCGGTAAAGATCCCAAAATCATCAAACTGTGAATTTACAGGAGCTGCGAGACATACCGGTTTAACCCACGAACTATCAGTTAGTCTTGAAAAGAAGATATCCTTCCCTCCCAATCCGGGGTGTCCGTCTGAAGAGAAAAAGAATTCGCCGGAAGAATTTATAAATGGATAGGATTCATTTCCTTTTGTATTTATAACCGGACCCAAATTCACCGGGTCTTCCCAATAATCATCTTTCCATTGACAGTAATAGAGATCTGAGCCTCCGTATCCGTCAGGCTTATCAGATGCAAAATATAATTTTCTCCCGTCAGGTGCAAGCCAGGGTGTAGTCACATTAAACCACTCATTATTAATTCTAAGTTCTCTTATCTTAGTCCAGTCTGTACCATCATATACAGCATAAAAAATTCCAAGTTTATTTCGTGCACTGGAAATCTCTGATAACTTACCATCAATAATGATATTCCTGGAATAATAAACTGTATCCCCGGTTTTGTTGAAAGTTACCGGACCATCATTGAACTTTGTATTAAGCTTTTTTGAGAAGTATTTAGGGTTCTGCAGATTATTGGAAGCAGTATCCACATAGTTTATTTTAACAAAGCCTTTATTACTTTCCGTGGAATAGTTAAATATTTTAGTAGTAGCACGATTAGTGCAATAAACCAGAACGTTTTTATAGCAAACCGGGGAGAATTCATCGTATTGGTCGGTGCTAAAGAAAGTCTTCTTCACTGAATATGTTTGGCTTTGCCCCAGTAGCAGTGAATGAATAAAAGCACCAAAAAGAACAGTAATCGTTAGTTTGAAATTCATGGCAATATTTTAATCAACAAAAGAGTTTTAATGAGTTAGTCAAGCTTTATTTGACTAATGTACTAATTACTTTGACCTTTTCCAAGAGTCATATTAATGTTCGTTTACAATATTCAGGTTCAACAGGTTAAAATACCAGAGGATCCATAACATTTACTTTATAGCGGAACTCATATCTCAGCATTATTTCGTGAGAACCGTTACTGTAACCTCCGAGATTGCCAGTATCAAAATCGTAAGTATAAGCTACTTTAAGCTGTTTATTGACCTGTAACTGAATAAGTGCACCTACTGACCTGGCATTCCTGTAAGAGGCTCCGGCCCAAAAACGGTTATTGAAATTAAAATTGGCATTCAGATCATAAACTAGCTTCTGACCCGGGGTGAAACTTAAAAGTGTTGAAGGGATGAAAGCGACTTTTGGTGAAATTCCGAATGCATAGCCTGTGTTAAGCAGAAAATTGTACTGCCCGGGATCAACAGTCAGACTATATTTGTTTTTGTCATAGTTAAATTTATAGCCAATAAATTTGGGAATAGAAAATCCAAGGAAATAGTTCTTATTTGAATAGAATGTTCCAAAACTGAAACTAGGAACAACAAAACGACGGGAATCAATAAGGTAAAGTTCATCTCCGGGGTCAAGAACAACCAGATCCGACCAGGCTGTATTTGTAGTTATAATACCGGCTCCAAGCCCAAAGGCGAGAGTGCCCTCACCAACTTTTAAAATATATGAGTAATTTGAAATAAAATAAGTTTCCTTGGTAACTCCAATCCTGTCGCTTATTATTGTCAGTCCCAATCCCACCTTATTATCCAGCACAGGTGCATCGGCAGAAAAAGTCATAGTCTCAGGTGCTCCCTGCACACCAGCCCATTGTTTCCTGTAAAAAGCCGCAACATTCAAAACACCCCTGTTTCCTGCATAAGCCGGATTAATTGTTATCGGATTCAGAACATACTGATTTGTAACAGGCGCTAATTGGCCTGCCAGGCTTACTGGTATCAGTATCAGGAGAATGGTTTTAATAATCCTTTTCATTATTATTGTTTTTGTATTTTACTGCCTTAATTTTTATTGGTTATCTGTATAAAACAAGTATGCATAGAATTAAGTTGTCAGACACTTGAATTATAATTTTAGCTAACAGATTACCGGTATTTCAAGATTGTCATTTAAATCTACCTTCGTATAACAACATATCCGCTTAATACTTTTCCGCCAGCAGATTTTATCTGATAGAAATAAGTATCATTTGGCAGTGGATTTTCGTTATAGTCTACTCCGTTCCACTTATTGTCATAATTACTCTTTTTGAAAACCTGGGCTCCTCTTCTGTCAAAAATTGTCAGCTCAGTTTTTCCAAGAGTTTCTAATCCCAATATTACGAAGTATTCGTTTTTCGGATCACCATTTGGAGTAATTAATGTTGGGATGATCAGATCTCCGACATTAATTACCACTTTGTCTGTATCAGCCGGGCATACTCCCTTTGAAACTATCCAGAGGAGAATATTCTTTCCGGAAGAGAGGTTGCTTATTGTACTTGTTGCGCTTGTTGTATCAGCTATTATCCCAGTTCCTGAATCAACCCACCATGCTCCTGTCTCAGCCTCTCCAAGTATTGCAGCGAGAGTAGTACTGAATTGGAAGGCAAGATTCTGATCAGGTCCTCCATTTGATACCGGCATCTGGTCTATTGAAGCCTTCACCGGCTTAATATCGAAATATCCTGAAACAGTAGTCCCTTTGATATAATAAGTACCAGTATCAGCTGCCTCCGGAGTAGCATATGCCTCTGTGGCTTCCGCATCAGTCCAGTAAGTAAATGTTAAACCAGTCGTCGACCCTTCGGTAATTAAAGGATCGGTTAAATCAACTTTGTCGGGGGAGCATACTGCCGGCGGGTCAGTAATTATCAGATCAGGTTTACCCGGTGTAGATATTATTACCTGAGCAGATGAATCTGACTGACAACCCACCGAGTTGGTAGCAGTAAAATAATACAATCCTCCTGCAAGTCCTGAAACTGTAAAATTAACTCCGGAACCGGCTGTTGTGGCCTCATCTGGCAAACGGGTGATTATCCAGGCACCCGGAGTGGGCAAACCGCTCAGTGCAACACTTCCTGTAGGAACTGCAAGTGTCGGTTGGGTTATTGTCCCAACAACAGGAGCTGAAGGTGTGCGGGGCTGTGCCGGTATGATAACATTAGCGGATGGTATAGAGACGCATCCTGCGGAATTGGCGACTGTGAAATTATAAGTTCCGGAGGGTATCTGATCAACAATATGGCTTGTTCCTTCCCCATTGGTCACTATGCCACCTGAATAACGGGTAAGTGTCCATGTTCCTGTGGCAGGCAGTCCTACCAGGTTAACACTTCCGGTGGCAAGTGTACATGTTGGAGGGGTGATGGCACCAACTGACGGAGCTGTTGGGGTTCCGGGCTGATCGTGTATCACAAAACTCTCAGATTGTCCGGATGTACAACCGGCAGCATTGGTTACGGTATATGTATATGTTCCTCCCGGAATAGTTGTAACTGTGTAAGTCGAACCTGTCCCTGTTCTGGTTGTTCCTCCCGGTAAACGTGTCAGTATCCAGTTGCCTGTAGCAGGCAGCCCACTCAGGACTACACTTCCTGTAGAAGTTGCACATGTTGGATGAGTGATTGCACCTATCACAGGTGCTGAGGGTGAATCCGGCTGAGGAGTAATGACCACATCAGCTGACTGGGGTGAAATGCATCCTTCCTCGCTCGTTACGGTAAAATTAAATGTACCTGCAGGCAATCCGGTCACAGTCGTAGTGGTACCTGTCCCATTTGTTATAACTGCATCAGGGGATCGAGTAAGCGTCCAGGTTCCGGTCGAAGGCAGACCATAAAGGACAACACTTCCTGTTACAACTGTACAGGTCAGGTTAGTTATGGTTCCAACAGAGGGTGCAGATGGCACTGCATTAACTGCCAGAGTATATGTAGCTACTGCAGCGGTACATGGTGATCCAAGTGGATTATTGGTGGTAACTGTTATTATTACAGTCCTGCCTCTGTCGCCTGCTGCCGGAGTATATGTAAATGAAAAAGGTGATACTGTAGCTGATGCAGGGGTTACTGATCCTGCTCCATTTTCGGTTATTGTGACACTGGTTGAACTTCCGCCAAATGTATTTCCCGCTACTGTTACTGGTGCTATGCCGCATGTATTGCCTGCATCGGAGCTAAGTGTCAGAAGCGGTGGATTTATACAACCGCATGATACTGCGAAAATACTGCCATTAGTGGTACATCCCTGAATATTCCTGGCGGACAAAAAATGGTTGCCATTAGCCACATTTGAAAAAACTGTACTTGTCTGATATGGACCCGCATCAAGGCTATACTCATATCCGACACCGACCGGGCTGGTAATTGTTATTACAGCATGATTAAAGCCGAGCGTACAATCTGTTCCATAAACCGGCTCGGCAGGAGATGCCGGCTGTGCATTAATTGTAACGGATGAAGAGATACCTGATGTACATCCTGCAGAGTTGGTTACAGTAAAAGTATAACTGCCGGGGTCTAAGCCCGAAATAGTTGCACTTGCAGTGGACCCTGAAGTTGTAACGGCGCCGGGATTACGGGTTACCACCCATGAACCTGCCGGTAAGGAGTTCAGCACTACACTTCCGGTTGCTACTGCACAGGTAGGCTGAGTAATCGTTCCTATCTGGGGAGGGGCGGGTGTGGATGGCTGTGGATTGATAGTTGCACTGCCGGATGGAACTGAAGTACATGTATTGGCCGCAGTCACTGTAAATGTATATGTACCGGCAGCTATTGCGGAAATTGTAGTGGATGTGCCGCTTCCCGGAACAGTCCTGCCGCCGGGACTCAGCGTGACGGTCCATGCACCGGATGAGGGCAGGCCGCTTAAAGCTACACTACCTGTAGTGACCGAGCAGGTTGGCTGAGTGATTGTACCTACTACCGGAGCAGAAGGTAATGAAGGCTGAGCAGGTATTGTCACATCAGAGGAAGGAATTGATGTACATCCTGCCTGATTTGTCACAGTATAAAAATAGACTCCTGTTGCCAGACCTGAAATAGTTGTACTTGCACCGCTTCCTGGTGTATTTATATTAGGAAGCCTCGTTAAAGTCCAGGTACCCGGAGTAGGAAGACCGTTCAGCACCACGCTTCCTGTTGCTACTGTGCATGTTGGTGCTGTAATAGTTCCAACAACCGGAGCTGCAGGGGTCTGAGGCTGAGTCTGAATTACTGCATCAGCCGAAAAGGGAGATACACATCCTGCATAATTGGTAACTGTGAATTTATAAGTACCCGTTGAAAGGTTATTAATTGTAGTTGTTGCTCCGCTACCGGTAGTTGTTCCTCCACCGGGAGATATAGTTATTGTCCAGTCATTAGGAGTTGGCAAGCCGCTTAAAGCAACACTTCCAACCGAAATATTACATGTTGGTTGTGTAATGCCATTAATTACTGGAGCCGACGGTATGCCAGCCACAGTTATGGTTATTACGTTTGATTTAACAGGGTCACAGGTTGCCGTGCCAATTGTACAATAAAATGTCGAAGTTGCAGCCAGGTTGCCAGGATTATAGGTTTGGGTGGTTATACCAGTGGAAACATCATTCTTGTACCACAAATAAATATATGGATCAGACTGACCGCCTCCTGTGGCAGTAAGCAGACCGGGAGAGGTATTGATACAAATGGGAGTTGTACCACCGCTTATACTTGCTGTTACCGTCCCAATACACTGTGCCATAATTTTGCCTGAAAAAAAACTCAGGATTAATATCAGAATAAAAGCCTCTTTTT
Organism: Bacteroidales bacterium; assembly: GCA_016715075.1. Lineage (GTDB taxonomy): Bacteria > Bacteroidota > Bacteroidia > Bacteroidales > VadinHA17 > LD21. Next base: position 76,028 of record JADKBK010000004.1, on the reverse strand, counting down.
TCATTTTCATTTATTTTCTGGAATTATTCATCTGCTTGCCACCTTATTTGAAATGGCAACAAAAGAATGTTATACAAATCTATAAGTAATAATATCTTAAAAAATGAGTTCTTTTTTAACCTACAATTTAATTAATTTTTTCATATAAATTTCCTGAAGGCTTTAATTAGGACAAATTAATAAAACCATGATTAAAGCTTCCGCAACGTCAGTCACAACTATCAAGACAAAGCGGAGGTGTCTTCAAACATTGCTTCAGGGTACTAAATTAAGGGTTTTTTGGATAAACTCCTCTTTTATTTGACCAACTGGCAAAATTCGTACATAAGCGTTAAAATCCGTGAAATAAACCGTATTCTGGTTTGAATCCTGACAGGTTAAATTTCCACTAAAACCATTCCTATCCATACCATAGGTTTATCAGCTAATTCTTATCGCAGGCGATAAGCGCAATTTGGGGGATTGCTCCACAAATATCCAGCCTTACCCTTCTGCTGTCAATTTCAATATGCCATTTCTGCTTGTCTAAGCTTTCTGAACCTTTAAAATCAGAAATCAGCACCTACTGATTCAGTGTTTGACTGACTTCTAAAGAACATTATCCGTCATATTTTTGCAGTTCAAAACTAAATAAAGTATTATGCATTTAATGGACTTTATAGAGAGATTCCCGGGAGAGAAGGAATGCATCCTTTACTTTGCCGAAATCAGGAAACTGGCAGGCATTACTTGCAGCGAATGCGGCGGTAATGAACACAAATGGCTTTACAGGAGGCATAAGTTTGAATGTTTAAATTGTGAAGCCAGAACAGATATTCAAAGTGGCACTCTGATGGAAAACTCCAATCTCCCGATGAAAAGCTGGTTTATCTCCATTCATTTGATGACATCTGAAAAACAGATATTCACAGAATCTGATATACTCAGGAAAGTTGGTTACAAGGACAGTGAACCTGTAAAAGAGATGCTTGAGAAATTGCGTCTGGCGGGAGCAAATGCTGAAAACAGAAAAAATTTCGATTCCCTGCTCTTTGCCTGTGCAAAAAACATAATTAAATAACAGGAATTTAAATCCTCTCCTCCTGATCGAGGGAGATTATTCCCTTTATAAGAGCATATTTAACCAGATCGGCTGTCGACTTAAGATTTAATTTCTCAAGGATGTTCTGCCTGTGGGTATTAACAGTTTTTACGCTGACAAAAAGACGATCTGCAATTGCACTGACTGGAATTCCGTCAACAATAAGCTTAAGTATTTCAGTCTCCCTTTCAGATAATTCAGAATCAGATCCATGAACAACTACATCTTTTTCCAGGTAATCCTTGATAACAATATCAGTAATTTCCTCACTGAGATATTTATTGCCTGAATATACAGTATGGATAGCCTTTACTAATTCTTCAAAACCGCAGTTCTTATTAAGATAGCCTGATGCACCGGCTTCCAGCATTTTTTTGATATATTGATTTTTGGAATGGCCGGTGAGTGCTATAACCCTGATGCCTGGCAAATCTCTCACCAGCTGTGTTGTGGCTTCCACTCCATCCAGAACAGGCATGTCAATATCCATTAATATAATGTCGGGATTCATTTCATTAGCTTTGTTTACAGCTTCCCTGCCATTCTCCACTACGGCGACAACCTCAATATCTCTCGCGTCAACAAGGTTTCCGGCTAGTAATTCGCTTAATAATCGATTATCATCAGCGATAATAATTTTTATCGGCATAAGAGGGTTCCTTTTACTATATAACAAAGATATAATTTTTCTTATATCCCCGATCTAATGAACTGTTATTCTTTAAACTGGGATTGGATTCAATGAAGTCAAAAAATCAGACATTCTGACCTGCAGTTTAGGAATTTCACCTATTGATGTTCGTTCTTATCTGGTATAGATTTGTCTCAAATATAGGAGATAGAAAATTATGCATTTACTGAACTTTATAACAAGGTTTTCCGGAGACAACGAATGTTTCCAGTATTTCAGGAGAATCAGGGAGCATGCCGGGTTTGAATGTAACAATTGTGGAGGCAAATATCACATTTGGGATGACAGAACGGATCAGTTCAGATGTATAAGGTGCGAAGAAATGATACACTTAAAAACCGGGACTGCATTGGAAGGTTCTGCTCTTCCGATTAAATACTGGCTTTTAGCCGCCTATTTGCTAACATGCGAAGAGAAGACCTATTCGGCATCTGAGGTTCACAGGAATATTGATTACATGGGATCTGCTGAGGTCGACAAGATGCTCGGGAGACTTGATACACTGATGAAGGGTTTTGGCTGTCATGTTAATTTTGAAATGCTGCTCCTTGCCTGCGTAAAAAACAGATAAGCCATCTGGTTTAATTAAGTCATTGAATCCTTCCTGTCCAAATCTGACTCTCAGAATAATCAGTTACTTCTCCTTGCCCGTTCCCAGTTTACTGACTGTGATCTTCTTGCAAAACGCAACAGTCCAAGAAATACTGAAAGGTTCATTATGAAAAAGTAGTAGGGAACAAAAAGAAGCTTCACCTTAATACTTCTGTTCTCAAGATACCAGCCCAGCAATGCTGCAATATAAAACATAATCTGCATCCAGAAGAGTGAACTGTAGAGTCCAAAACCGAAAATTCCCTCATAGTGGGCGAGTACAAATCCGGATGGTATTAAAAGCAGCAGGCACAGAGGGGTTAGTGTCCATCTTAGTACCCTGTGGGAGATATACTGAAATGATAATCTGCCGTATTTAAAGATGTTTAATAAAGATTTAAGTCTTATAACCGATTGAATCCCTCCGGCCGATATTCTGATCTTGCGTTTGAGCTCTTCCCTGACGTTTGCGGAGGAGGTCTCCATGGCAAATGCTTCAGGATCATACTGAATAGTATATCCTTCCTGTGCCACTCTCAGTGAGATAATGAAATCATCAAGCAGGGTATCCTGTTCCACTTCCCTGAATAATTCCGTCCTGATGGCAAATAATTCTCCTGCAGCCCCGACAACAGAATATAGTTCAGCATCCAGTTTTTTCAAAAATGATTCATACTTCCAGTAAAGTCCTTCACCTGAACCTGCAGCACTGTCTTTTTCTTTATTGAATATCCGTTTTTCTCCTGAAACGCATCCTACCGAAGGATTACTGAATAAACTGACAATTCTTCTGATTGACTCTTTTCCGAGCATTGTATTTGCATCACAGAAGACGACAACCGGTGTTTTGACCAGTTTCATCCCGCGGTTCATCGCACCAATTTTCCCTTGCCTCTCCTGCTGATGAAAAACTTCAACTCCGGCATATTTTCTCAGTTCATCCGGAGTACCATCATCCGAGCCATCTGTGACCCACATTATATGAAGCTTATCTGCAGGATAGTCAAGCTCCCGCGAATTCCTGATCTTTTCCCTGACATATTCTTTTTCATTGTACGCTGCAATGAAAAGAGTAACATCCGGTTCATATCCGGTATCCGGGGCAAAGGGCTTATGAAAACCTGTTATCCTCCTGATAAAGACAATTATATACAATACTAATCCATATCCCAGATAGGTATAAAATACCAGGAAAAGCATTAACCAGAAGATTATTTTAAGTACATTCATATCGGATATCATTTATTTATTCCTATCACTTCACGGTATATTTCCAGGACATTCTCTGCCATCGACTTCCATGAAAATCTGGCCGCCTGTTTGAATCCTTTATCTATCATTTCTGATCTAAGGGCAGTATCTTCTACCAATCTGCTCATAGCCGAGGTGATCTCTTCCGGCTTGAATGGATTTATTATAAATGCAGCATCTCCTGCCACCTCAGGCATCGATGAAGTATCGGATGTTATCACGGGTACACCACATGCCATTGCCTCAAGCATGGGAAGTCCGAAACTTTCGCGCAGGGAGGGATAGAGGAATATTGTACTTTGACTGTATATTGCAGGAAGATCAGTATTGACTACATAACCTGTTAAAATAATCCGCTCAATAAGTTGATGGTCACCTATCTCATCTGCTATTTTTTCAAGCTCTTTCATGTCATAATCAAGCATTACGAGTTTAAAATCACCTGCTTTCAATTTCAAAAAATCAGAAAAAGCTTTCAGGGTACCCCTGGTATTCTTTTTCGGATCGGTATTCCCAAGAAAAAAGAAAAAATTGTCGGGCAGCTGGTATTTATCCTTCACACGCTTTAATTCATCCTGATCTTTAACCGGCCTGAATCTTTCACTTACACCATTATATACGGCCGTCAGCCTTGTATCATTCTCAATTTCAAAGAATTTAGCAATCCTGTTTCTCTCAAACTCTGAGACAGTAATTATCTTCCGGCTCTTCCTGATAATCCCCGGAACGACTAATCTCCTGTAAGCATTTCCGAATCTCTGGTATCCTGTCCCGCTTCCGGTAAGTATTTTCAGATAACTGCTTTCCATATAAATAATATCATGCAGTGTAACAACCAGAGGGATTGAGGTAAATACAGGTGCTGTATTACTTGTACAATGAAGGATCTGGCAACCATGTTTCCTGGCGGCTTTTGGTAAAGAAATCTGTTCCCATGAAGGATAAAATCCACCTTCCAGTTCAACTATCCTGAAATTACCGGTTTCCTGAATCATGTCGGATTCCTTGTCGGGTTTAATAAAAAGGATATATTCATTTTCCTTATCAATCAACTGTAGGTTGCGAATCAATTCGACTGCAACCATGTCCATGCCATGTTTCTTCTCCCTGAAAATCCTCTGGGCTTCAATTCCTATTCTCATCATTCAGTCTTTATTGTTTAAATCCCATCTTTATCTGCTTCTTTACAATTAACCTATCAGGAGCTTCTTGATCCTGCCATATACCAACACTTCCAGTGTATATGAGAAAATAATCAGAAAGACGATATAAAGTCCGTATTCTATGATCTTATTATTAATGAATTTAAGGTAAGTGGCTTCAATAACCAGGTAGTGATGCGCTATATAGATGACATATGAACATGGAGCCAGGTATTTGAAATAGCCAAATAATAAATTAAACCCATACCAATTCAGCTTTTTCCAGATTACGGCACCAAACATTACCATGATTGCAAAAACAAAATGTCTTAATTCAATGAACGGGTATGCCACCAGGGGATAACTATAAATTTTTGTTGATGAGAAATGTATGGCAAGATTCAAACCCAGAATTGCTGCAATTGCAAGAAGTACATAGCCATAGGGCAATATTGACTTCAGGGTATATTCCCCGTTTTTCAGGTAGGTATCTGCAAACCTTACTCCAATCCACCAGATAGCAAAATACATCATAAGCCGGTTTACAATAAAAGGATAAAATATGTACGAAACAGCTGCTGTTATTGTAAGGATATTCACCCATTTGTTCAGCTGATCACTCTTTATTCTGCTGACCAGAAAAAAGAAGATCATGTAGAACCACCATTCATAAGAGAGTGACCACAACACCCCATTACCCATATAGGCGGGTGAAATGACATTTGGTTTCTGGGAAATGACATCCTGCAGCATGAAGAGGTTCCCAAAAAGGCTTGGCCATTCGGGTGATGAGAGAATTCCTTCATGATAACATTTTAAAAGATAACCAAGTAAGAAGATAAACAATAATGGAACATATAACCGTATGAAACGGCGAACAAAGTAATATCTGAAAGATTTATCCTTTGATTTTTCATATGTAAATTTGATAACAAAACCGGAAAGGACGAAAAAAACAATTACAGCCTCAGGACCAAATCTGAAGAAGAATCCCACGTTTATGCCCAACAGGTAAAACTTCTGCGGAAGAACATGGAAAAACACAACATACAAAGCTGCAAATCCCCTCAAAGCCTCCAGCCGTTCCAATCTGTTCTGTTTCATTTTCTAAAATTTAATTATGTATATCATTAAAATTATTGACCTTAACGCTTAAGCCGGTTTACAAGTCACTCTTCCCCTTCAGCCTACTGCCTACTGCCCTTCACCCTCCTCTTCTTGCCCTTCGCCCTGAGCCCTGCCCCCTGAGCCCTGAGCCCCTGCGCCCTCTCTGCCTTCTGCCCTCCGCCCTCCCCCGCCCTGAGCCTGGCCCTGCCCTGCGCCCTCCGTATGTACTGTATGTATAAATGACCTGTTAGCTCCCCTGATTTTCAGCAATGAACCAAGCATAAGTATCATCCCTCCCGGGAGGCTTAATAATGCATGCAGTGTATTATAATTATAAAATGAGCGTGGTATTGAAAAGAAAAATGCAGAGAGGCATCCCGCGATAAGGATTACCCATAAAATAACCAGCAACTGACTGTGAGCAATAAATAATCCGGCAACAATAAACAAGGTACCCAACAGCAGTACAGATCCAAGCAACAATATCCTTGGTGGCTGTATAAACTGAATAGCTTTGTCAAAGTAGTCAATATTCCCTTTCAGCAAGAGATCTCTGAGGGAACTGAGAAAATCCTTCCGGAAGTAGTAAAACTGGGCAGAAAGCCAGCGTCGCCTCTGGTTACTGAAGACTTCCGCTTTTTGTACCTTCTCGTCATATACGAAGGCATCATCAAGATATTCGATTTTGCAACCCTGCCTGAGCATCTTGAGCTCTATCTCTTTATCAAATCCTCCTATTGCCCTTACTGTTGACATCAGGTCTTTAAAGTAATCATACCTGAATGCCATCCCGGAACCTATTATGGCAGAAGAGAGTCCCAGTACCCTGTGTCCTTTCCTGAAAATATGGTTATTAATCTCTTCACTTGCTGCGTCAAGTATTGCGAGTGAAGAATTCATGTTTTTTGCAGTCCTGTGTCCCTGCAGTGCAAACCAGTTCTTCTCAAATGCCGCATTGATTTTCATCAGGAAATCGGTGGCCATAATATTATCGGCATCAAGAACTACAGCGATATCATAGGCTCCGGTAAGTTGTTCCATAGCCTTATTCAGGGCTTTTGATTTGGTGCTTTTATCGAAGTGCACTTCAATTAAGGTAACAGGGAGCTCACGGAGTCTGAGAAGTGTTTCAGGAAGAAATGAATCTGCAATAATTATAACATCATACAGCTCTGGCGGGTAATTTTGGGAGAGTGATTGTTTTGCCACGTCACATATCACTGCATCCTCTTTATATCCTGGTATCAGAACTGCAATTTTCCTCAATCCGGCATTCAAAGTATACTCCGGCTGCTTGTAAAACAGGCCGGCAATAGAAAAAAGCAGTATATACAGGACAGGAATACCCAGTGCGATAAGGAACACCACCTGCATTGCATTGACAAGATATATTTTATCTATACTCATTTTCTGGTATGTTTTCCGCCTTTTGTTGATTCTCTGATCTTGTTCCTGATCTTAAGTGCATATTTTCTCAGAAAAGGAAAATGCTTACCGCTCTTCAGATTATAAAGAAGTGATTCAGAATCAAAGATCATCTCGAAATTTTCTGTACACAGCACCGGCTTTTTAGCAATCCGGTTTATCTCAGCTGCCTGCGAAATGTCGCTTTCCACAAATAGCACATAAGGCTTTGATATATAGGTCTTTGCCTTGTGTTCTGCATGGCTGTTGGATTTCTGGCGTGCTGCCTTATCCGGAAGATCGAGCATCACAAGGTCATTATATTTTACGTTATTGGTCTTCAGCCATGATTCGGTCTCTTTCCTGTATTTTTCAAGGCGTGAGGTAACAATTGTTCCTATTTTGCTGCCTGGGATAAATAAAGGCGGGGCATTAAGAATAAAATCAGTATACTTCTCCCCGTCATCATTCTGTTCTGATGTGGGATCGAGGCACAATACTCCGTCAATATCAAAACAGGCCTTTTCAAGGGTTGTATGATTGAGAATATTCCATTGGAAATAACGCGGCAGGGGAACTATTTCAAAATAGTAGTCAACCGCCTTTTCTTTTCCGGGTATCACATAAATTGCACAGTAACTGACAGAAAAATCAGATGAGAGATCCTTAAAGCTCTCTTTGCACTTTTCCATTGCAGCACCAGAAGCAATACTGTCATCCACCACCAGTATTTTTTTAAAGTCTTTAATATCGAAAAACTGTGACCGGGCGCCAGATTTATATATATGTCCGTTCAGGAAGGAATTGATATCCGTATAAGGCTTGTTAAGGTACAGGGCCAGGAGATTTGCCGGGAGCATACCACTTCTGGGGATCCCGACTATCAGGTCGAAATCACGTGGAATTATGCTTAGACGTTTAAGGATAATTTTATTAAGATCGTTTATATTCCTGTAATACATGATAATCAATTTTAGGTTAAAAATTCCCGGATGTATTTGTATATGTTGGCAACGTTGTTTTCCCATGTATGCGACTGAGCAAAAAGGATCCGTTCTCTTCTTCCCTCAGGACTCTCTTCCATCAGGGCTCTCTCAACTGCGTCCTGGTATTCGGCGAGTGATGAACACAGGTAAGCATGCTCCCTGAAGAGCTCCATAGTGCCGGTTTTTGTAGCTATAACCGGCTTTCCCATTGCAAGATATTCATCTACTTTCCTGGGGTAATTCCCGATAGTTATTTCGTTGACCAGCTGAGGATTCAGACATACATTAAGTGATGACATATATGCAGGAACCATTTTTTTAGGTATACTTCCAAGAAAGTGAACATTTTTCAGTGAGTGAAGGGCATGCGATGCAAACAGGTTATCCTCATTACCTATCATTATGAATGAATAATCAGGTTTGCTTTTTGCGAGTTCAAATATCAGGTCGGCATCCAGGCGAAGGCTGTTTATATCACCGATGTAGCCTATCCTGGGAGCTGGTATCCGTTCAACATTCTCAGGAGTTTTAAATTCCAGAGCTGTATTATATGCGGAGAGGTCTACCCCCTGTCCCACATCATAACTCCTTGGATTATATGTGCGTGCAAAATCAGCCAGCTGCGGTGAGTTGCAGACGACAACATCACTTTTTTGAATCAGCAGTGGTTCGAGTCTTTCTGCATGCTTCTTCCAATATCCCATGGGACTAAGGTTGTCTCTCCTGTAATACACAGAAAGAGCTGGCTTCAGAAATTCCTTCCCGTAAAAACTTCTGTAAATATCGTTGTCGTTGAAATGCACCGGATCCCTGAATTGGAGTTCTCCTGCAGTCTTTTTAATGTAGTTGAATGTTTTCCTGTTATTGATCTTATTGATAAAATCAAAAAGAAAGCCATCAGGCAATTCATTAACCGACCAGATCCAGAAAGGAAAATCCAATACCCATAGCGTATCTGAAATTTTTCGCAGTGGTTCTCTTTGTTTCTTCAGAACTTCCAAACGGCTTTTTGTTTCCGGAGTGGGCTTATTACGGTAGAGCGTCATAATGTCAATTGCACTGTTAACATATAATACTCTGTTATTGGCTGAAATTTCCCTGGCAATATCAATAGCATTGGACCCTATTGGAATATCCCATGACTGGAGTCCTGTAATAATAAAATCTCTGCCTTCCATTATAGTATTCTTAATTATTTGATATAATTCCTACTTACCGTTTACTCTGTTTGATGACAATGCTTTTTCCCATTTCCATGCGGATAACATCATTTCATCAATTTCTTTTTCCGCCTTCCATCCAAGTTCGGTGTTTGCCAGACTGGTATCAGCCCACACTTTTTCCACATCACCGGGCCTGCGGTCAACGATCTCATAATTCAATTTTACACCGCTTACCCGTTCAAACGATTGTATTATTTCAAGGACAGTAAAACCTTTTCCGGTACCGAGGTTGAAAACTTCCAGCGGAGATTTGCCTTTTTCATCCATCATTCGTTCAATAGCAACAACGTGTGCCCTGGCAATATCAACAACATGAATATAATCACGTATTGCAGTGCCATCAGTGGTATCATAGTCATTTCCAAAAACTTTCAGGCACTGGCGTAAACCTATTGCAGTCTGGGTTATAAAAGGAACCAGATTATTCGGAACACCCAATGGCAATTCACCTATAAGCGCCGAATCATGTGCTCCTATTGGATTGAAATACCGGAGAGCTATAGCTCGAACGGGAAGCGAGGCTGTCGTAAATCTCAGAATATCCTCGCACATCTGCTTGGTATTTCCATAAGGTGACCAGGCAGGCTTAATAGGTGCGGTTTCTGTAACAGGCAAGATATCGGGTTGCCCATACACAGTACAGGAAGAGCTGAAAACTATATCCCTGATGCCGTTCTTTTTCATTCCTTCATGGATATTGAGAAGGGATCCGACATTATTCCTGTAATATCCCAATGGTTTTGACATTGACTCACCAACTGCTTTGAAGGCAGCAAAGTGAATTATGCCATCAATATCACTGTGACGTGAAAAGAAACCGGCAGTCGGAGCAGGATCAGCTAGGTCGAATTGTTCAAATGCAGGAATAATCCCGGTAATTATTCCGATCTTTTCCAGCACATCAGCAGATGAATTGAAAAGATTATCAACAATAATCACTTCACAGCCGTTCTGCTGAAGTTCAACGACTGTGTGTGAACCAATGAATCCGGTACCTCCGGTGACTAATATTTTTTTCATTTTATTTTTTACTATCATCTTTTTTAAAGCAGTGAATGGTTTTAAATTTTAGCTGTTTCAATATCTCTTGCACCTAAATCAAAGACAGAGGTATTCATTAATATTGCCATTGACATATAGATCAGAACATTAGTCGGCATCTGACTCAGAACTGCATTCCCGTAATTTGCAACCATGATTCCCGACATACCTGCAACAAGTGCTGACAATTTAAGCTTAAGGGCAGGATCCCTGATCCTGAACATTATTTTGAAACCTGATTTTATCATAACATAGAAAAGGATAAAGAGCAAAAGAAGCAATCCGACAATACCGAGTTCAGCCCAGACGAGCACATATCCGCTATCAGTCGGTACATTTGACAGGAATGCATTTGGTAAAAAGCGTTGTGCTTTGACGCCTGCATGTCCTATACCACCTCCAAATGGACGGGTTGCCAGGTAAGCTTTAAGTTTGCGCTGGTTATCCAGCCTCACCATCAGTGAAGCATCATTTGGATCGAACGCTGTTCTCATTCGTCGGATTTGCGGATTTCCCTGACCGATATTGGTGAATTTGAAGAAGACGAATACAGACATTAACACCAGGCCCCCGGTAATAAGTACTCTGACGTTTTTCCTCAGAACAAAAAAGACTGCCAGTCCGGCAATTGGCACACTCAATGCTCCCCTGGTTCCTGATAATACCATTCCGTATAAACCTGCTACTGCCACGAAAAGGAAGAAAAGCTTTTTTACGTAAATCTTTAAATGCCATGGAAACGATGAATGCCACTATCGCCGAATAGGCCTGGTTGGCACCAAATTGCCCGGCATCACTCATAAATGAAAAACTTCTCAGCCTTCCGAATAAAATATGTGTCTTGTAATTTCCTTCATTTAGCCATGCTCTTTCCCATTGATCGACTCCCCAGAAATGTTGCATCACTCCTTTGAAGGTAGCCAGCAATGACAGGATTCCCCAAACGAATAAAAACACATTTAACTTTTTATTTGAGTCAATAAATAACAGGGTGAGCGGTACAGTCATCATCATATAAAACGACACACCCCTTCCTGAGAACCAGGCAGAAGTACTGCTTGCTTCAGGATTAAAGAACTCAAAAATTGTATAGCCAAACCACAAAGCAGACAGGAAAGTGATATCTTTTCTTGCCGGGGTAAAATCAACCCTTTCCCTGAATTTATTGAAGAAAAGCGCAATATAAGTCAATAGCAGAATGCCGTCCAGTAAGGTACCAAGGGGTATTCCTGATATATACTTTCCCAAACCGAGTACGATAAAAGAGTATCCAAGAGTAGTATAAAGACCGAGAATAGGGTAAACGAATAAAAAATAGATAAAAACAGCAATAAACGGGAGGACGATAAATGCGAGACCTCCGACAATTCCCATTCTGTATATCAGCCATGCCGATATTGAAACGAGGCAAAGTATTATAGCAACAGAACCAGGTGTCTGCACCCTGTCTGAACCTGTTACGGTTTCGAACGGATTTACCTGGACTGACATAAATTATTCCTTAATATAGTCTGACAGCGTGTCATATTTTTTATCCCCGATAACCCTGTCCCACCATAGAGTAATGATCAGAAGATTAATCAATTGGTTTGATTTGACCTGTTTATACCAAAACCAGTATGATTTTCCTGATGCGAGTGATTCATATTGACGGAAAAAATCATCGAGAAAACTATTTTTATTCAGAGTTGCCGCCCATGCCGATTTCCTGATATACCGGTAAATGGAGCTGCGACGTTCTTTGGTATTAAAAAATATTTCCAATGGTGAAAAACCTCCCTGCTTTGGCCGGTTAGTAACGCTATCAGGCAACATGGGTTTAACAAGTACCTTATGGATATACTTTGCAACACCTTTTCCTTTCAAACATTCTTCAACTGAGCCTTTAGCTCTCATATTAACAGGAAGCTGCTGAAGAAAATGATATATATCAAGATCGGTATATGAAAAAGCAAGATTAACATTGAAAAACTCTGACATACGTGATGCCTTGAAAAGTATAACCTCATTAACTGAATGCTGAAGATGGAGATAATAATTACGCTGAAGAAAGAGCTCTTCATAGCTGCTGAATTTTTCAGGAATAAGTGACAGATAACTATGAGGAATTATCTTATTTAATCTGAACATCTTCTTTAGCTGGAAATCATGAAACCCAAAGGTCTCAGGCTCCATTACCCTCAAAATTTTCTGGTTCTGAAAATGTACCCTGAATGCAATATTATCATTGTCAAACAGTCTATTATCGCTCAGATTATCAAACAATTTAGCAAAAGGAGCCAGCCCGTATTTATGCATTTTATAATGGAGCGCCGTTTCACGTATTCCTGCACCAAAATATTGGTCATTTCCATCACCTCCTATTGAGACAGGCAAATTTTCAGAACCAACCATTTTCATTACAGTATAGTTGAGCATAAATCCTGATTCCGAAAATGGATCACCTAATGCATCAATGATATCAGGCAGGAATTCAATTTCTGTCCCATCCATTAAATATTCATGATGCTCTGCTCCATACTGATCGGCCATCAACTTTGCATATGGAAGCTCTGAAGCCGGATTATCCTTAAAACCTATCGAATAGGTTTTGATCTTGCCTGAATGAACCAGTCGGGACATGGCAATATTTCCGCCTGAATCGTATCCCCCGCTCAGTAAAACGCCTACTGTCTCAGCATCACCAATCCTTCGCTTAAGAGATTTTTTTAAAAGATCACTGTAGGTTTCAACTGCTTCCGGCAATGAAACAGACTTACGATCGCTTTTAATTATCTCTTCAAAATCAAAGAGTTTCCCGTAATGAAAGCCATCCCTGGTATGATAAAGGATCGCACCTGCAGGAACTTTACTTACTCCTTTTAAAGAAGTCAAAGGTGCAGGTATATAACCAATTTTCAGGAAAGTCGTTATGCCAGTCATATCCGGTTCTGCACTGAAGTTTTTAAAATCATTTAATCCGCTGTAGGAATCAGTATAAAAATCATTAGTAAAATAGACCATTGGTCCTTCACCATTGCGATCTCTGATTATTGTAGTTTTTTCATTCTCACACAGAATGATTGTAAATTTTCCATTCAAACGCCGACAACCTGAAACACCCTCACGATTGATTAACTCAAGTATAAGGTCCGCGGTATTTCCGGACAGATAATTCAAATGTTGCCGGATCTCTTCAGAATTATAAATCTTTTCAGAAACAAATAAATTTTTCACAGGCCCTGCTGCAATCTGATAACCATTATGACAGATATTCCTGAGATGAATATCACCTTTGTTTCCATTTTTCAGAACCTCATCAATTGAAGATGATGAATTGAATAGTCCATAGATAGATTTTGATTTTAATCTGTTTTTATCTGACATGAGCGCAATATGAGTTGATTCAAAAAGTTATTTATAAATTTGACTATATGATAATTACCATTACGACCTGGCAATCTTATCAAAAGCTTTTCTGTTAATGATCTTTATCAGCCGTAATCCTATCGCACGAACAAGACCTCCATCTATCAGCAATCTGCGATCACTGGTCCATACTCTTGATTTTCTGTTATTGACGTATAAGATTTTATAACCGGCTTTTTTAATATTGAATGCCAGCAGTCCATCTTCGCTATCTGCAACATAGTCAGCACTTCCCAGCTCATTCCGGAATTTTCGCGGCTTATCCATTATAAATCCGTTTACCTCCAGGGCAACCGCCTTGCTAAAACCGAAGTTAAAACCCATCACTCTCCGCGTCTCGGTCTCTTTTGATTTAAAAAAGCGTATAACACTGCTCCCTGTTTCATAAAGCGCCATTACAAACCTGCTTTTCCCTTCGGAAGGGATAAATGAATAAGATCCGTAAATACAAGCCACTCCATGCCCTTCATTCTTCTGAAGTGTTTCGGTCATTTTCTTTATCCATGTCGGCGGGTAAATAGTGTCGCTGTCACAGCAAAGGTGATACTTGCCCCGTGCTTCCATCAGTCCCCTTCGGCGCGCCGGTGCAATACCCTGATTTGTCTCAATCATCGATCTGACACCCATCCTGTCAAGGACAGCCTGAGTATTATCAGTTGAATTATTGTTAACGACAAACAACTCACAGGGAAAATCAAATTCATTATCAGCCAGCGATGCAATTGTTTTAATGATGTTCTCCTCCTCATTCCATGCAGGAATGACAATAGATACCAGAGGATTTTCAACTTCAAATTTCCGTAATCTGCCTTTGAGTATGGCTAAATTTGAAGTTTTAAGTTTTTCATTATCAGAATATTCTGCCAATAACTCCTTTAACCACTTAGGGAATAAGAAATTTATCATGCTCTATTTTTTAAAATATTGGTTAATTGCTTTATTTGTTTTTTTATATGAAAGCTATTCCGGAATCTCTCTCCTATCTTTTCAGAAGTAAAGGAAGCTTCAACAACTTGTTCAACAGCTTCTTAATCAGTCTTTTAAATTCACTGACAGGTCTAAATCCCTTCCATTCGGTAAGGTTCAGGTATTGAAAAAACATCTCCTGATACCTTTTCTCGAACATATAGGTTTTGTAGATCGGTTTACGCCAGATAAAATGAATCAGTGAAGCATCACTCTTCCACTCTTCCGCTGACCAGCTCCACCTTGTATCAATTTCAAACCATTTACCGGCGAAAATAACATTCAGCCCATACTGATCGGGGTAATTGGCAAATCGCCTGTTTTCTTCAATACATCTGAAAATCTGAGGGGTCAGATCATCTTCCCTCCATTTCTTCGTATTAATAAGCAGAAGTCCTGTATTGAAGTATTTTGTTGAAGCCTCAAAACCAAGGTCTAAGTAATTTTCAACTGCATGTGAATTTCCGAACTCTCTTATCCTTACATCGATAACAGCGCCTATTGTATAATCATTCAAATTTGTATTCCATAATTTCGAAATATCATCTCTGACAATCATATCCACATCCATATATATAACCTTCTCATATTCTTCAGGAATAAAATAGGGAATAAACATTCTCATGTGAATGATCAGCGGGTAGGAACTGTTATCATATGGGATGTTCATACCTTTCGGAATAACCTGGTCCATTGACAACCAATGAATTGTAAAGATATCAGAACTGACCGACCTGATCAGTTTGGTTTTATTTCTCTTCACTATTCCATCGTCCAGGATGAAAAAATGTATATGCTCCCCTGATTTATGATTTACTTCAATGGACTTCATCAGGGCAGCGAGGAGTGGCATGTAATGATTATCACAGGCAACTACTATAACGATGGGTTGGATGCTATGCATGAGAATTTAGTCTGTTATGGTTAATATATTTCAGCATTGATTTCATGAAATGAGTTGAATTAATCGCTTATACGAGTTCTTGTAAAATTCGATCCCGAATGAGAATATTTTGGTATGGCTTATTTTAAGATCTTCATTCAGGAAATAAAATCCTATCAATACTCCGATAATTGTAAATATTACGGAGGCAATAGCAACTGCGATGAGTGATTTAAACAGAAACACAGCTATCAGATCACCAATAACATTTGCGATTACCATGAAACTTACCTTAATAAGGTTTTTCCCCGGTTTGTTAATGCTGTCAAGTCCTACTCCGGTCATTCTGTCGATTGGCAGCAGTAATCCATATAATGAAAATACCCTGACTATGCTGACAGTATTCACTCCTGTCACAGGATCGGTTCCCAGATACTGGGACCCTCCCAGGATAAGTACAAAAAAATCAGCAAAGACAAATGTCACTAAACTGATAATGATAAAAATATATGTTATAGCTCCGGAATAGGTATAAAAGATTGATCTGACTTCATCAATTTTGCCCTGTATACTTGCCCTTGACATTTTCGGGAATGCAGTAGCCGCAAAACTACGCAAAGGAATTTGCTGAAATTCAGTTAATTTCATAGGTATACTGTATAATGCCACGGCTGCGGGCCCCATTGGACTCAGACTGATTATCAGAGTATCAGCGCTCCTTAAAAGATTGGTACCTATGAGTGTGAAGGTTGTATATTTTCCAAAATCGAGAAGGGTTCTTGTTGTGTCTTTTGTTGCTTTCATAAGGTAGCGTAAACCATCCCAACCCAATATTATACAGATTGCTGATGCGAAAGCATTTACCATTATCATTGCAATAACAAGCTCATGAAGATTCATTTTAAGAAAAATAAAGTTGACTGCAAGGACAAGGAAAAATCCTCCGCTGTTGATAAGCCGTATAATTAAAATCTTACCAAACATCTGGTCGGCCTGCAGGATGACCAGTGCTGTATTAAACGGCAGATTAAGAAATGCGAGGAGGGGGTACCATGTAAAAAACAACCCATATCCGGCCTTTTCAATTGAATCAGCAAAGAAAAAATAGCTGACTAACAGAGTTACTCCAATGAAAACAGTAGCAATCAACCCGATTAGCACGTTTGATCCGATATATTTTAACCTTTCTGATTCTCCTGCCCCTGACAAATAGCGTATTATGGCTGTATTTGTTATCCCAAATCTGAACATTTCAATGAAAGTACCTGATGATATGAAGAGGACATACTGACCGAATAAATCCACAGGAAAGCTGCGTGCAAGCAATGCAAACCCTGCAAATCCGAAAAAGGATATTGACAGATTGCCTGCAAGTGACAGGAAGTTATCTTCATGAATAATCTTTTTAAAAGTACTTCTCACGCTTTGCATTATTAAATTTGATTCTTTGAAAAGAACTGAAAACGAAATATTTTCTTTACGATCTTCCGCAAGAGGCTTCGTTTCTTTGGTAAGTCTCCAAGGACTGATTCAATTTCAGCCAGTTCAACACCGTTAAGAATAAAATGGATTGCATGTTCTGTGAGTTTGCTGAATGTATCAAGTGCTCCCTGATCAGCTGATGTCCATTCCCTGTTTGACCGACATACCAGTATTGGTAATTCGGCGGTGGCAATCAATCCTACCGGGTAAGTATGGTTCAGTATTGGAGGCAGCTCAATGAGTACAAAATCAGGAATGAAAGTCGGCTTTATATCATTGTTTTCCAGAATTTCCTGATAATTCTTTACCGAATAGAAAGTCTCGTCAACATTGTAATGAATATACTCTTCACTATTAAGATAACTATCAGGCTTCTCCAGAAAAGTGCTGTCAATATTTATCCGGTTATCCGGATAGCCAAGGAGTAATCGTAATAATGAATGTCCTAATTTTTTGCCTGCACCACCGTAGATGGAAAGTACCTCGAGGTTCTCCTGGTAGCCCTTTTGCTCTTTTATTGTTTTTATAAGTGATTCCCTGTTATAATTCAGAACAAGTACTTTTTCACCTTTCTTTTTAAATTTATAAGCAAGGTTTCCTGCTATAACACTCTTACCCTCCTTCTCCAAAGTACTGAAAAACAATATAGTTTTAGTAGTTTTTACTGATCGTCCGGCATTATTAAACATTTCAAGGTTCTGGATTGTAATATCAAGTAACCGGTTGATAACAAATGGCATATCTATAATATTTGCCTTTAGCAGAATTTTGGGAATTACCCCTGCGGAAGGTATCCTGAGAATTCCGGCAGCTTTTCCGGGATTCTTCAGGGTATCATCAAAATATTCTAAAACCAGGATACCGGAAAATACAATTATGAATCCGGCGAAAGCTGCCATCAAAATCATTACCTTCCGTTTGGTTGGGATCGGAGAAAGCGGGAAATAAGGCTGATCGACAATTTTAAGGTTTGAAGAAAGTTCATTATCCTGCTGTTTCAATTTGGCAAGATTCAATCCGTGCAAAATCTCCAGATACTCCTGCTCTGAAACAGAGATCTCTCTTTCAATGCGCTTAAGGTTTGCCCCTGCCGGAGCGTATATTG
Source organism: Bacteroidales bacterium (assembly GCA_016715075.1). Lineage (GTDB taxonomy): Bacteria > Bacteroidota > Bacteroidia > Bacteroidales > VadinHA17 > LD21. The sequence goes on along the minus strand of JADKBK010000004.1, from coordinate 57,667 downwards.
AATATTGCTTCTGAAATTCCCTGATCCTTTCTCCCAAAATTTCAATTTCAGCCTTAAGATTCTCCGCTTCAATAACATTATTTATCCAATCAGTCAGGATTGTCGCGATAGGTACTCCTTCTATGGAATTCCCCAGTGTATATAAATCCCCGACAGCGAGCTTTATTTCTTCTTTCAGCTTCTCAGCATTGGTCTTTAATTCTATAAGTTTCTGATCTTTATCAATATCAGCAGTTTGAATCAGTTCATAATAAGCGATCTTATAATTGATCCCCCCGAGCTGATTCCTTTTATCTATTATGCTGGAGCTTTTCAGCTGTATTTGTTGCTGATTGCCAAGCTTATCTTCAAGCCTGATTATAGCAGCCTTTATCCCGGCGAGTTTAATCCGCCGGTTATTATAATCTACATCCAGTCCTTCCTTAACATTGGCAACTGCCTTACTCTGCTCATAATAGTTGATTATATTATTAACTTTATTGAATTCCAGTAATTTATCTTCAGCATTTTTCAACCGCAGACCGGCTTGTTTCAGCTGAAATTCAAAGTATTTCACGACAGCATCAGATCTGTTCTCTTTTACGTTCTTAAAATTCTTTATACACGACTCGATGAGCAGTGCAAGTGTTTGCTGGCAGATCCCGGGGTCGTCAGTTTCATATTTCAGCTGAATCAGGTCGCTGCTGCCGATGCGCTGGACATTTACAGTGGAAAGGGCTTTGATTGAATAATGAGGATGTTCGAAATTCAGAAGCCTGTAAACAAAATTTGTATCACTTCCTTCCATAAGGTCAGTCAGATTTTTTACCGCCTTCTCATAAGAAGCCTGATCGATGGAAACCGGAAGGGTGGATGTATTGGTAAGACTTTTTAGATCGTTGAATGAAAAGGATCCCTTTACATTAAGGGAATCAACAGACAAGGAGTCAGCAACTGCGGGTTTTAGATCCGGTACAGGAATGCTTATCCCGGCAAGCTTGTATATATATGCAGGCGTAATTCGTTTCAATTCTGCGTATGAACCGGAGGAAATATATTTTGGGTCATAATTGCCTAGCAGGAGATGCTGTGCAAGAAGCCTTATTGCTACCTCCTGCTGGGTTTCCCGCGATTTTATAATATTAATCAGGTTGTCAAATGCAGTGTTTGTTGCAAAATAGCTGAGGGTTTTATCAAGCTCCACTCCTGAACCTGTGGCAATTCCGGTATATAACTTTGTCTCAGAAGAGAATTTGAAATTTGGTTTCCTGGTCATGAAAATGACAATACCTGCCAATAAGAGCGGGGTTAATATTAATAAAACCAAATGCTGCCGAAACAACCTGATAAGATCAATTACCTTCATTGCCCTGGTTTAGTATATAAATATTAAATTTCATTCCCGTAAGCTCTTCAAGAAGCATATATGCAGTAATAAAATCGGCCCTTATGGCTTCATAATCTGATTCTGCTCTCGAAACAATATCAGAAATACGTACATATTCGCTTAAGTTGATTACTCCGGTTTTAAACTCTTTCTCTCCCATTTCCATATTTATTTTTGAACTTTCAAGGTTTATGGATTTGATTGTGAGAAGTCTTTGTTTCATAATAAGATTATTATACTGCGTGATTACCATCCGGGTCACCTCATCACGCTGTGCCTCGGCCATGCTTTCTGCCTGACTGAGTTCTGTTTTCGCCTGATTTATCTGGTTTTTGTGATTGAAAATATCATAGAAGGGGACTTTTACATATGCTCCCACTCCGTAGTTGAACTGACTTGTTTTTGTTGCAAGAATGCTGGGATTCTGACCTTCTGCTGTATTTGTTGAAAAATTATCGAAGGTTCCGTAACGTGTATCTGCCTGAATCCCTACATTTTTAGTCCATGAGGTCTGCTGGGTTTTGAGATTATATTGTTTGGAATCTATTTCCTGATCCCTGTACCTCACAAGAGCATTTTTCTTAATTGCAGAATCTATCATTACACGCATCGGGGGAAAGGCGCTTGCCGGATCGAATGACTGGTCTTCAGGCAGCACGGTTTTTTGAGCTAAAGTTGTATGCGTAAGGCATATAAGGAAAAAGGCATACAATAATATTTTATTAAGAAATTTCATGAAGTATATTTTTGTTATCACACGGTGTCTTTCTGAAAAAGAGCAGGAACAGTTCTCAGGATTAGCCTGATATCATACCAGAAAGAGTAGCTGTCGCCTGCAAAATGATTTGCATATTCATTATCAAGACGTTTCCTTTCCTCCTCTGACATTTCTCCTCCCCTTCCCCGCAGTTCAACCTGCCAGAGTCCTGTAATACCTGCAGGCGCAAGAAATCGCTTTGACATCGTATCTATTGTGAGCAGTTCGGCCTCGTAGACCGGCAGAGGACGGTTGCCTACGATAGACATATCCCCTTTAAGCACGTTTATGAGCTGTGGAAGTTCATCAATACTTGTATTTCTTATCAGTTTTCCGACTTTTGTTATCCGAGGATCATCAGCAATCTTAATGAAGGCCGAATTGTTTCTGGCAATCTCCTTTTTCTGAAAATTGTACCAGTAATCGCAAATATTCTTATCCCCGATATGCATCAGGGGAGAGCAGGTCTTTCCATCCCAAAGCAAAGCGCATCTGGGGCAAGGCTGGCTGAAATCAACTTCTCGCTTCCTTACTGTATTGTTATATTGATTTTTTTCCCTGGCAAGTTTATTCAGTTCAGCATCCGATCCTGTGCGCATTGATCGGAGTTTATAGAAATCGAACGGTTTTCGTCCTACTCTTCTTGAAATATAATAGACCTTTCCTTTGGATTCCAATCTAATGGCAAGGGCTATGAGAAGAAGGACCGGGGAGATTAGTATCAGGACTGTTGAGGCCACTGCAATATCAAAGATCCTTTTTGAAACCGGCATTCTGTATTTAAGATCCTTACGGGTCTCCGGCAGTGGCATTTCAGACCGTGACCGGTAATTACTTAGAAACCTGATCCGGTCGGTGAGATCTTTTGCCGGTGGCAGTGGTGTGATATAAAGATCATCAATGCCCCTGTTGAATGCTTCCCGGAAGAGCTCGTCCTTAAACTCATGAGCCACAAGAATAAAAGGTATTGATTTATAATGCTCTCTAACCCATTCATACATACTGAACCCGCTGCCTCCCGGAACCATGAGTTCACATATAATAGCATCAATTTTCTGCCCGGAATGAAGTAAATTTACAGCTTTAAGAATATTTTCGCTAATGTTGATGTCAGCAATTGACTTCTCCTTAAGCCTTTCAATATTCTCAGCCGAGTTTCCTATATATAGCAGATTAATCATTTTCTCCATAATTAAAATCTGTTGGATTTAATTTTGCTGTTGCTCTGAATCCATAATCCATTCACCATTTAATTGCATAATGGATCGGAAAAAGGTTCTTTTTGATCAGCTCATCAAGCTCTTCAGGGTTAAAAGGTTTTGTGAGGTAATCCTGTGCACCAAGCTTGTAGCATTTTATCCTCTCCTTGCTTGCGTCGGTTCCAGACAGCATAATTACCGGAGTATGTTTTGTGTAGCCCCTGTTTCTGACCTGTTTGAGATACTGGTATCCGTCCATATTAGGCATCTGGATATCACAAATAATCAGATCAGGAAGATTCCCCTCAAGCCATTCACTTGCCTCAACACCATCACATTTACTGATAACATCATAATCTTCAGAGAGGAAATTCTCTAAAAGTAGGCGTATGCTCAGTTCATCATCTATAACAAGTATTTTATGTTTCATGCTGAATAAAAATTAAGTAGTTTTTAGACAAGGTAAATCACCTATTCAATTTTTGTTTTATCTGTTTATCCTGGTTAAACCATGATTTATCAGAGTTTATCTTTAGCCAGTTCGACCACGACCTGATCAATTACCTGGGAAAGCCAGTTGATCTTCGTCTCAAGTTCAGATGTAGAAAGACCTTCTTCCGCCAGATTTTCAATACTTCGGATCTCCTGTTTAAGTACTTCTATTCCAAAGCTGTCAATATTAGGCTTTATCCGGTGGGCTGTTTTTCTAACAGTAACCAGGTCACCGATATTCCATGCTTCTTTTATCTGCACCACAGCAGCAGGTGTCTGTTCGATAAAGATCATAATGAGCTTTTTGACCAGTTCTTTATTACCCCTGCTCATTTCAATCAGTTTCTCCAGGTTATAAAGTTTCTCAGGAGATGAATCTTCCTGGGAACCGGAGGATCCTGATCCGGGCAGGGATACATTTTTGAGGATGGCGTCCATAAGTTTTGTCTCTTCAAAAGGTTTAATTATATAATCGTTCATGCCGGCATTAAGACATTTGTCGACTTCAGATTTCAGGGCATGGGCTGTTAGAGCTATTACAGGTGTATTCAGCTTTAGTTCTTTCCTTATAATCGTTGTAGCTTCGATACCTCCCATTTCCGGCATCTGAAGATCCATCAATATGAGATCATAGGTACTGCTGCGCAGCTTCTCTATCGCCTCCAGCCCGTTAATTGCTTCCACAACCTTAATTCCGTAAAAATTAAGTGAATTAAGAGCCACCATTCGGTTTAGATCATTATCTTCTACCAGCAAAATATTCTTGCCTTTCAAATCATTAAAAGTCCTGTTTGAACTTTCCCCCCTCATTTCGCTTTCCGGAGCTATTGCAAGGCTCAGTCTGAACTCTACGGTTGTGCCAACTCCCAATTGGCTTGTCACTACAATTGACCCTTTCATGAGCTGGATCAATTCGTATGAGATGGCCATGCCAAGACCTGTACCCCCGTATTTTCTTGCAGAGGCATAATCTCCCTGTGAGAATTTTTCAAATATATTGTCAAGGAAGGATTCATCCATCCCTATTCCTGTGTCTGCAACCCTGATTTGTATTAAATGAGATTTTTCTTCTTTTTCAATAACAGCGCAGTCAATTGAGATGCCTCCCATCTCCGTAAATTTGATAGAGTTGCTGACTATATTAAGAAGAACCTGCTTGATTCTGTTTGAATCTCCAATATATACAGGAGCCAGGATATTAGATTTCATTGAGCTGATCTTAAGCATTTTCTCGACTGCTCCGGGAGACAGTATTGAAATTGTTTCATCGATCACCTTTATAAGATCAAATGGTTCAAGATCCAGATTTAACTGTCCTGATTTTATTTTGGTGAGATCAAGAATATCGTTTACTATTGAAAGCAGATGCTGGCTTGCCAGTCCGGCATTTTTTATATAAGCATCCTGCCGGGGAGATACCGAATCCCTTGAAAGCTCCCTGATCATACCGATTACTACATTAAGCGGGGTTCTTATCTCGTGGCTCATATTTGCCAGGAAAGCCTCTTTTGCATTGGCTGATTCTTCAGCTGTTTTATGGGCTATTTTAAGTTCCTCCTCGAGCAGCTTCTGATTGGTGATATCAACGGAGATTCCAACCGTACCAACAAGAACGCCCTGATCATTAAAATTAGGCCCTCCAGTGGTAAGCCACCACCTGAGATCGCCATTCTTTACCTTAACCTGACCCTGGTAAGTGTCTGAAATTCCGTCATATCTGAGATTATTCTTCTCCCTGACAGTTCTTGTATAGTCGGATGAGACCAGCAGATCGATTGACTTTCTGCCATATAATTCTTCAGCAGAATAACCCGACATTTCACAAAACTGCTGATTCACGAAACTTATCGTATCCTCATTGTCTGTCTCGAGAAGTCCGAGTCTCATGTTTGCAATAATATTTCTGTACTTTGCCTCCTGCTGCATTAATCTTCTCTCATGACTTTTGCTTTCGGTGACATCGGTATATTTCCACAGGTGTCCTTTCAATACATCATTAATGATAACAGGAATATAATCGCGCAGATATACTTTTCCGTTTATCATTTCAATTTCCTCATTCAGGACAGCTTTATTATTGAGAAGAATCTTATTTATGTGAGTAACGAATTTATCGGGCTGTCTGAACAAATGCTTTGTCTCCTCTGCAGACCGGCTGCAATCAGATCCGGTAAGAAGGTCGGCATTGAACGGGATGCCGAATATCGAACAGAAGTTATCGTTAGCTATTACAATATGTCTGGTTTCATCCTCCATAAGGATACCCTCCTTGAGATTGCATACCAGTGATGACAACATGGTCTGTGATTTCTTCAATGTCGCTTCAGCAAGCTTTTTCTCGCTGATATCTTCCACAATTGAAAAGAATTCCAGCATTCCTGTCTCCTTATTTTCGGCAGGTTGCTTTTTAACATTAGCCCAGAACCACGACCGATCCTTCCTGTAAAGGATAATATCGACCTCTGCAGGCTGGACATTTTTTGATGCACTAACGAGATTATTATAGATCCCAAGATCTGTCAAAGGTCCATGGAACAGTTTCATTGGTGTTTTTCCCAGAACCTCGTCAAGTTTATAGCCGGTTATCCTTAAAAGCGCTTCATTTGCATAGATTATCTTATAATCGAGGTCAATGAAATAAACACCTGAACGGTTTATGCTTGCAACAACAGATAACCTTTCCAGGTCTCTCTGCGTCCTCTTAAGCTCAGTAATATTATTTGCGTAATTATTTATATGAATATTATTCTGAGATAGCAGGGAGGTGATAATAAATATCTTCCCGTCTGTCTCAACTTCATATTCCCTGACAGGTTCAGAGGATGTGATATCTCTCGCCACCAGGCTTGCAAAATCATCAAATGAATAGATTGATCCGTTGTAAAGCAGATAGGTCAGATTTTCTGCGGACCTGTTCCGAAGGATAATCTTTCCTTCGAGATCAATCCTGAATTGAGGATCAGGATTCTCCTGGGGGAACAATGAGAGGTTAAACAATTCCTCCATGATCTCCGAACGTTCAATTGCAGAGGAGATAGTAATACAAAAGCTCTTCAGGATGGAGATCTCATCCTCAGCCCAGATACGTTCGTATTTACATTCATCATATCCTACGAGTCCCCAGAAATCGCCCTTAATGAAGATCGGGATTATGAGGATCGACTGGATATCCTGTGCTTCAAGTATAGCTTTATAAGCCATACCTGCAGGTAATTCGGAGACAATTGTATTAAACGGTTTTTTTTGATAAAGGTCTTCAAGAAATGAATCAAAAATCTCTATCGGAATATTTTGCATCCTTGGATTATCTATCTGAGGATCTGCTACTCCTGAATTCCATTCCATCCTCTGGGATGTGATAATCATGTTATTTTCGTCGTAGCTGTTCTGGAAAAGGTAGACACGATCAACATCAACAGCTTTTCCAATTATTGGCAGGTTCTTTGCAATAGCATCCAGGAAATCGCTGTTTGAGAGAAACTCATCGGCTGATATTGCAACTGAACGCAGCATCTCCTCTTTCCTTCTTATCTCTTTTTCTGCATTTTTGCGTTCTGTAATATCCCTGCTGATAGAAACCCAGGCTATACATTTCCCATCAGAGTCAAATACCGGTTCAATAGTCATTGCCTGCCAGAATTTTTTCCCTGATTTGGTATAGTTCAATACCTCCTCATGTATTGACCTTCTTTCGTGAAGAGCATTCCTGATCCTGGTTAAAGTAACCGGATCAGTCTCCTGACCATGTACAAAATCTCCGGGTTTCTTCCCTTCCACCTCACTAAAGGTAAAGCCGGTAGAATCTTCATATGCCTTATTTACATAAGTTATTAATCCCTCACTGTCGGCTATTATAATTATGTCGTGCGTCTTTGCTGCAACAAACGCAAGCTTCTCCATTTGCTGTGAGGACCTTTTCAGGTATTCCAGCTCGGAAATCATTAATAGTGCTCTTCCAAGGTTAGAGGCAACAGGTCCGAGGCTATTCACCAGTTCTTCAGGAAGCGGCACCTCATTTCCCAGGATAAGATACCCATAGCCATCCAGCTTAAATGAATAATAAATGATTTCATCCAATATCAACTCTCTGGTAACAGTGGCAGTTTTTGACAGTTTTTCTTCAATAATCCCGGCGAGTATATACCAAGAAGGATCAATTTCGGTATGCGAGGGCAGGGAAGCCAATATTTCGATACTGCCGCTTTTGGTCCTGAGGACTGCACCTTTCGTACATTTTATGTATTTAAGGTAATTCTCAAGCGACCTGGTAACTGTAAGTAACTCATCTCCCGAAAATTCGTTAGATATTATCAGTTCCAGCAGTAATCCGTTCAATGTTTCCTTAGTCATTATTTTAAATCAAAATATTTCGATTCAGATCTGGTCAGTGTTTTACCAGTGTAAAGACGAACCTGCTTCCTCTCCCTGTTCGCTCACAACCCTGATTTCTCCCCCGTTTCTTTCAACGAAATCTTTACATAGAAGCAATCCCAGACCAGATCCCTTCTCACGTTCAGTACCGAATCTGGAATGGAATGATCCCTGCTCAAATAACCTGTCCAAAGTATTTTTATCCATGCCAGTACCATTATCACAAACCTCTATCTCAATGAATTTGCCCCTAGTAATTGCTGATATGCCAATCTTACCATTCCTGTTTGTGAATTTGATTGCATTTGACAACAGATTCCTGATAACCAGATTAATGGATTGTACATCACAAAGTGCAGTAAGCTTTTCATCCACCTTGACAACAAGCTCAATATTTTTCTTTCTTAAGGCAATTCCCATCAGCTCAACATTTTCATTCAGCATTTTTAAAATATTCTGTTGTGCCAATTCAATTTTGATAGTGTTGGTCTGGCATCTGCTCCAGTTCAAAAGGTTTTCGAGAAGTGCAAATGTGCTTCCTGATGCTGTTCTCAACTCATTCAGGAACATATTTTTATTCTCCTCATCCAAATCGCCTCCGTTTGTAATCAGTTCAAGGATCTGAACGAAATTTCCCAAAGGACCCCGGAGGTCGTGTGCAATAATTGAGAATAACTTTTGCTGGCTTTCAACCGATTCCTTCAGTAGTTTCTCAATCTCTTTCTGACCGGTGATATCAATTATCATCCCAATAGCTCTTAAAGGCTGTCTCAGAGAGTTTCTTCCGACTACCATGCCATGTTCGAGAAGCCATTTTAGTTTCCCATTCCTGGAGTTAACCCGGTAAACGGCTTCATAAAATGAAGTTTCTCCCTTCAGATGGGCATTCAATGCCTTCGTCACCCTTACCTTATCATCAGGGTGAACCCTGTTCTCCCAGTTTGAAACACTATCCACTGATTTATCAGGCTGACATTCCATCAGTTTACACCAGACATCGCTGAAGAAGACCTCCCCGGATTCAATATTCCAGTCCCACAAGCCCTCCTTTGCACTTTCTATAGCCAGTTTTAATCTTAATTCACTGTTTTCCAGCCTGTCAACCATCTGTTTCCTGGCAAAAGCATTTGAGATAATATTGGATACCGTCCTTAATAATTCTATCTCATCCGATCTCCAGGTAACGTGTTTACCACATTCATCAAAACCTATAAAACCGACAGATTTGTTTTCAACATACAACGGATATACCATGATGGACTTAATATCATGAGGTTCAAGAATAAGAAGAATATCCATCGGTAGTTCCTTAACGTTCTCGGAGAATATCCTTCCTTCCTTTCTCATTATTTTTTTCCATGATGGAATGAGATTATACGGGATCTCCTTCATTGTCTTCTTTTGTGTATCTATTCCATCATTACACCACTCGTAAGTATTGCTTGTAGTGGTTCCATCAGGAGAATCCTCAAAAATATAAACCCTGCTGACACCTGTATGATAACCTATCTTTTTCAGAACTTCAGTAAGAACGTCCCTGAAATCTGCAGGAAGGTTTATGAACTGGGAGATATCTGCAATCAGCTTCTGTTGTGAATTAAGATGCCTGATCCTGGTTTCATTCTTTTTGATCTGGGTTATGTCAATGGCCGTAAGCAGAAAATATTCATAACCCTTGAGCCTGGTAAAATCTACTGAAACAAGAAAATCCAGCTTTTCACCTGTCCATGTCATTATTGAAGATTCGTAATTCCTTATACTTTTACCGGAAGTCAGAGTCTTAACAATATCATCATACTGTCTGCCCCGGAGATCGAAACCAAGCTCCGACAATTTCTTCCCGATTATATCTTTCTTATTCAATCCCAGTTTGGTTACCATCTCCTCATTGACATCCATTATCAATAAGGACTGCGGATCGGTAATGACCATCGAAACAGGGCTGTTATTGAATATGCTGTAAAACTTTTCTTCTGATATTCCAATTTCTTCCGCATACTTTTGCAGATACATTTCCGACTGTTTCCTGCTCTCGATATTTCGAGAGACACCTATAATCTCGATCTCTCCGCTTTTAGTCATATTAAAGTGAGAATTCGTTTCAATCCAGATCATTGAACCGTCATTTTTTCTGATCTGAACTTCATCAAGATAACAGGCTTTCTGTGTTGGATCAGCAAGGAACTTTGGCAGAGTGGAAGCAATTCGCTGCTGCATGGTCTTTACCGAGTCTTCTGCAAGATCATCTTCCAGTTTACGGTTCTTTGCTTCGGTTAAAGCTACTCCCCTCAGATTATATACTGAAGGACTCATGTAGGTGAATTCCTTCGCAGGCAGGTGATAAACCCATATCACATCAGAGATATTTTCAGCTAGGAGACGGTACTTTTCTTCGTTTTGCTGAAGTGCTACTTCAGTTTTTTTCTTTTCACTTACATCATACAATATTCCGTATCCGCCGGTAAATACTTCATCAGTAAATTTTGCATTCGTTGAGAACCTGATCCAGCATTCTTCACCGGCTTTAGTCAGCAGCATAAATTCACCATTAATATCCTTTCTGCTTTTCAGCTCCTGAATACGTTCCTTAAGTGAATAGCCTCTGTCATCAATGAAATTCAGAATAGTCGTACCTGTGATTTCCTCCGGAGTATAACCTGTCAGCTTTTCAATTGAAGGACTTATATAAATCACAACTCCCTTACTGTCTATTTCATATACAGCCTCACTTATACTCTCAATAATCTTCCGGTACCTTGATTCACTTAATTCCATAGTCAACTCTGACGCTTTTTGTCCGGTTACATTACTATTATCCAGAAGAATATTATTTTTCACTTCCATTAATTAAAGATTAAAATATGCTGTGGTTATTTCATTGCGTATTCTACTAAAAATCAAGACATTTTAACTTTAGGCAACCTGAACATTATCCTGCTTCCTTTTCCGAGGATGCTTTCCGCAGATATATCTCCTCCATTTCTCTCAATACAATCTTTACATAAAACCAGACCTAATCCTGATCCTTTTTCGCCATTGGTTCCCTTCGAGGTAGTATAGCCTGATTCAGGCTTAAAAAGATTCCTAACAACTTCATTTTTCATACCTACTCCATTATCAGATATTGATACTGTGGTATTGTGATCTTCATCTGCCACTCTTACAATTATTTCTCCATGATTTGGTGTGAATTTGATGGCATTTGCGAGTAAATTCCTGATAACCACACTAATTGAATTCCTGTCTGCAAATACATTTATGCACTTATCTCCTTCAACTTTAATATTAATCAGTTTTTGTCCGGCCACAGGCAAAAACAGTTCTACATTCTCGTTTACCGATCCCATAAGATTAAAGTTTTCAGGTTCTATGTTTTTCAGACCTTGCTGGATCCTTGACCAATCCAGTAAATTTTCAAGCAGATCAAATATATTCCTTGAAGATTTCTCCAACTCCTGCAGTAAATTAGTCTTCAAGTCAGGATCATTTGTTCTTCCATGGGTAATCATTACCAGAACCTGATTAAAACTGCCTATAGGTCCCCTCAGATCATGTGCAATTATTGAGAATAGCTTATCCTTTGTATTATTGATTTCTCTCAGTTCATCTACCATGGCCCGGTATTTTTCTTCACTCTCACGCAAGGCCTTTTCGGTCATTACTTTCTCAGTTATATCCTCCTTTACAGCAACATAATTTGTAGCTTTTCCGGTCGAACCAAAAACAGGAGAGATAGTTGCAGATTCCCAGTAACATTCTCCATTCTTCTTCCTGTTGTGGAATACTCCCCTCCATTCGTTACCTTCACTTATTGTCTTCCAGAGTTTTTCATATTCTTCCGTCGTTGTTTCAAAGGATTTAAGTACTCTTGGGTTATTACCAAGCAGTTCCTTAGATGAATATCCGCTTGACTGGCAGGCTTTTGGATTAGCATATTCTATTCTACCCTCAATGTCTGTAATGATAATACTGACCGGGCTCTGTTCGACTGCCCTTGAAAGCTTCCTGATCACATCATTTGTGCGCTTATTCTCGGTGAGATCCTCAATAGTACCTTCATAATACAGTATCTGACCATCGGAATCGCGTATAGCTTTTGAACTTTCCCTGACAAAGATCCTTGTGCCGTCACGAAGCTTCCATTCAGACTCCAGCCCCAGTATCTCACCCTCTTTTTCCAGCTGATCCCTGAAGTGAGAGCGCGAGTAACTTGGCATAAACCCTTCCTCCTCAAGGTTAAATCTTGCCATCTCTTCATAGGAATCATATCCAAGCATTTTGCAGGCTGCCCTGTTCGCCATCAGAATATGTCCATCGGGAGTTGTCCTGTAGACTCCCATTGGTATATTCTCAAATAAATGGTGAAAACTATCTTCGCTTCTGTTATGGATTTCCTGAGCTTTTCTCTTTTCTGTAATATCGCGGGCAATACAGTAACTGGCTTTTCCATCTTCAGACCCTTTCCCAAGCCATTCCAGCCACTTATAGGAACCATCTTTACAACGGTAACGGTTTAAAATACCAAAGACATCTTTCCCTGACAGCACTTCTTCAAACTCCTTCATGGTATGAGAAATATCATCAGGATGTAATAAATCTATGAACGGACGTCTGAAAAGCTCGTCCATTGTATATCCCAAAACATGTTCCCATGCAGGATTGAGTTCCATGAAGTATCCTTCAGACGATATAATACATAAAAGGTCAGGACTCATTTTGAAAAACATATTCAATCCAAAGTCTTTTGTATGAATTGTTTCCTCTTCCTTTCCTGCTATTTGAATCTTTGAATTATCTGGCATAAACATCATCATTTCATATTCTTTTAAAAATTCTCCTGGTATTTTATTGATTAAGAGTAGAATTTACCAGAAACGCATCAAAATGGAGGGCATAACAAATAAATTACTGTAATTCAAATAAATAAACCTAACCCTACAAAGTTATCGGATAAGTATGTTGAAGCCGAAACTTGTTAAAGGACATTTCGTGGACTTAAAATTAGTTTTTGAGTAACAGGCTGAATAAGAAGTGAATGATGGAAACAGGCAATTTAGTGGGGAAAATCATGATTATTATCAATATGAAATATATTGCTATTCATTGACTTATGCGATTTGGTGATCAGAGGCCGGAATCAGCAGTGAAAAGACAAGGTGAAAATTTTTAAAAATCCGCATCCTGATCGTGGACAAAACGGGACATATTTTAACCCTGGAATAGGTACACCACTGAATTATATAATTTGAAATAAGAAGATTAGCTTGCATCTTTGTGTATAATTATAATTCAAAAGCAGCTCAATATGAAAATTGCCATTGTAGGAAGCGGATACGTCGGGCTTGTAACCGGCACTTGTTTTTCTGAAGTAGGAATCGACATAGTATGTGTTGATATCGATCAGAAGAAAATTGAAAATCTTAAAAAAGGTATTGTACCAATTTTCGAACCAGGGTTGGAAGAAATGCTGACCCGGAACATGAAAAAAGGCAGGCTGAATTTTTCCACAAGTGTTGCTGAGGCACTTGAAGACTGTGAAGCATTGTTCATAGCGGTAGGCACTCCGCCTGATGAAGATGGCAGTGCAGATCTGAAGTATGTTCTGGCTGTAGCCCGTGATTGCGGCCGTCTTATGACCGATTACCTGCTTGTGGTCACTAAGAGTACCGTGCCTGTCGGGACTGCCGACAAGGTTAAGAATGCAATCCAGGAAGAGCTCAATACCAGAGGTGTCTCAATTCCTTTTGACGTTGCCTCAAACCCTGAATTTCTTAAAGAGGGAGCAGCAATTGAAGATTTCCTGAAACCCGACCGCATTGTAATAGGTGTGGAATCTCATAGGGCAGAAACTCTTATGAGAAGCCTTTATAAACCTTTTACACTCAATGGCCATCCTATAATCTTCATGGATATAACCTCAGCTGAGATGACTAAATATGCAGCCAACTCAATGCTTGCAACAAAAATCAGCTTCATGAATGACATAGCTAATCTCTGTGAGATAGTAGGAGCCGATATTAATAATGTCCGCAAGGGTATTGGCTCAGACTCCAGGATAGGGAGTAAATTTATATATCCCGGCATTGGCTACGGGGGTTCATGTTTCCCAAAAGATGTACAGGCTCTCATCAGAACAGCAGGTGAATTTAAATACGACCTCAGAGTTCTGAAAGCGGTTGAAGCGGTAAACAAAGACCAGAAACTTGTCTTATTTAATAAGATAATAAAGTACTTTAACGGTGACATAAAGGATAAAACAATAGCTTTATGGGGACTTTCCTTCAAACCTCAGACAGATGATATGAGAGAAGCTCCAGCCCTTGTTATTGTGAAAAAATTGCTTGAAGCAGGAGCAAAAGTCAATGTTTATGATCCTGTTGCCCTTAAAGAGGCTAAACACCATTTTGGCGATACAGTAAGCTATTTCAATGATCAGTATGAAACACTTATTGACGCAGATTGTCTTGCCCTGATCACAGAATGGCCAGAGTTCCGTTTTCCTAATTTCAAGATCATGAAGAAACTGCTTAGTAACGCTGTGATTTTTGACGGACGGAATATATATGACCGTGAGGAAATTAAGCAGCAGGATTTTCAATATTTCTGCATAGGTATTGATACTGCCAGATAATATCAATTCCCTGCATTATTCGGAAATAAAAGTAAAATTCAACTGAGATATACTACGTTCTTATTATGCAAATTACGATTCAAATTCAATAAAAATGATACGAAAGAAAGTACTGGTGACAGGCGGCTCCGGATTTGTCGGTTCACATCTTTGTGACCGTCTCCTGAAGGATGGACATGAAGTTGTATGCCTGGATAATTATTTTACAGGACAAAAGCAGAATATTGTTCATCTGCTTGACAACAAATACTTTGAACTCATCAGGCATGATGTTACAATGCCGTTTTTCACTGAAGTGGATGAAATATATAACCTTGCTTGTCCTGCCTCACCTATACACTATCAGTATAATGCCATCAAGACGATAAAGACCTCAGTGATGGGTGCCATAAATATGCTCGGATTAGCCAAGCGGATCAGGGCAAAAATCCTTCAGGCATCAACAAGTGAGGTCTATGGAGATCCCCAGGTGCATCCGCAGGTGGAATCATACTGGGGACATGTGAATCCGATCGGGGAACGTTCGTGTTACGACGAAGGAAAAAGAGCTGCCGAAACTCTCTTTGTGAATTACCACAAACAGAATAACGTCAGGATAAAGATCATAAGGATATTTAATACCTACGGTCCCCGTATGCACCCTAATGATGGAAGAGTGGTATCCAATTTTATTGTTCAGGCACTCCAGAACCGCGATATTACAATATATGGTGACGGGCAGCAAACACGCAGCTTCCAGTATGTTGATGATCTGGTTGAAGGAATGATCAGAATGATGGGTTCGCGTGATGAGTTCATAGGCCCGGTTAATATTGGTAATCCGAATGAATTTACCATGCTTGAACTGGCGGAACAGGTCATTAAATTAACGGGGACAAAATCAAAACTGGTTAAGATGCCGCTCCCTCCCGATGATCCTTCTCAAAGACAGCCCGATATAAGCCTTGCAAAAAAAGAGCTCGACTGGGCGCCTAAAATACAGCTTGAAGAAGGTCTCAAAAAAACCATAGATTATTTCCGGTCTGTGATCTGAAATCAAAAGGATGGACTGATCATCA
Organism: Bacteroidales bacterium; assembly: GCA_016715075.1. Classification (GTDB taxonomy): domain Bacteria; phylum Bacteroidota; class Bacteroidia; order Bacteroidales; family VadinHA17; genus LD21. The sequence goes on along the minus strand of JADKBK010000004.1, from coordinate 41,793 downwards.
CTTAATAACCAGCCTTAGGACAATCTGATACGACTTGTATCAGAATTAGGTGTAAGTGGCATTCTGTTGCTGACAGTTACATTTTTATGTATCTTTATCGCAATTATACATACCATAACCGGATGCTATGAAACGTCGCGATTTTATCAAAACTACATCGATTATGGCTCCGGCCATAAGCCTGTTTCCCTCTGACCTTTCAGCTATATCAAGGGAAGCCGGTCCCGGCAAACTTGAAAAAAGAGCGCTGGGCAAAACAGGAGAAATGCTTACTATGCTAGGATTCAGCGGGATTATAGTAAGGGACTTTACCCAGGAAGCCTCCAACTCAATTGTCAAATTTGCCATTGATGCCGGAGTAAATTATTTTGATATCGCACCCTCCTATGGAGATGCTATTATCAAACTGGGACCTTCACTGGAACCCTTCCGGAAAAAAATCTTCCTCGCATGCAAAACCGGTGGCAGAAAAAGAGATGATTCAAGAAAGGATCTTGAAGAATCACTGAAGAATATGCGTACTGATCATTTTGATCTGTACCAGTTTCATGCAGTTACAACTACAGAGGATGTCAGTACCATTCTTGGAAAAGGAGGGGCAATGGAGACATTTCTTGAAGCCAGGCAGGAAGGCAAGATCCGCTACATAGGCTTCTCCGCTCACTCAGTCGAGGCTGCAATGGCTCTTATGAACGGATTCGATTTTGACACAATACTGTTTCCTGTTAATTTTAACACATGGTATGCAGGGAATTTTGGTCCACAGGTGCTCAACCTTGCTATGGAAAAGAAGATGGGAATCCTTGCAATTAAGGCTATGGCAAAACGACCCTGGCCGGAGGGTGCTGACAAATCAAAATATCCGAGGTGCTGGTATGAACCATATACTGATGAAGAAAACATAAGACTTGGACTGCGGTTTACACTGTCTCATCCTGTGACATCTGCCCTCCCCTCCGGAGAAGAAGAACTATACAGGATAGCCCTGAATCTCAGAAATAATTTACAACCTCTTGATGATAAAGAAGTTGCAGCTATCAAAACAAAAGCCCTTTCAGGGGAACCGATCTTTACATTTCCTGCAACCTAAAAAACGAAATGCATTCAATATGTGCAGGTTTAACGTGTAACAAAATCCAAGCCTGGAATTTTGCTGCACTGCAGGCATTCGTATAAGTCTATAACCAATGTCAGGAAAAAATTCAGCATGCCATAACATTCATGCTGCAGATATAAGAGAAATGAATTATGTTTATAGTGATTTAAATATTCCAAACGCATAACCTAACAGAATACAATATGATAACTGAAGAAAGAATTCAGAAACTGCCGGAGTGGATAAAAAGAACGCTGATTTTTCTGCGCAGGATGAAAGTTCCCGGAACAATGGTATATATCCTCATTTCTCTTCTGGCTACTATTTGGTTCCTCGTACGTGTTATTCCAAAACCAGCAAGGGCAACTTACCCCTGTATGCAGGTGGCGGCACCCATCATGTCGGGTTTTGTAATCTGGATCCTTGCCATTACCGGATCGGCTTATGCATTTAAAAAAGCTAAAGGCAAGCTGTTAGAAGCCAGATACTTTGCTGCTGCTTCTTTTGCTGCGCTTGCTCTTTTTGTTGGTACCCTATATACATTACAATCGGACGCAAAAACAGGTACTGGCACCCTGGATGTCTGGTATAAGCCTAATATACCTCTGGGTGTGGCCAAAGGCATGTATCCAGGCAGAGTAGTGTGGAGTCATAATCCCAAAATTGCATCATGGGACGGGAAAACAGGGTTCTGGTGGGATGATAATTACAACAATCAAAAGGAAACAGACAAACTTTTAAAAGAGACCCTTACCAGACTCACAAATAAACAAACTGAAAAAGCAGCATGGGACAAGCTATTCTCTTTCTATAACAAAACCACCAGGAATAAAGATCAGGGATATAAGACCGGTGAGAAAATAGCCATCAAAATAAACATGAACAATACTGATGCTCATGAAAGCAATAACAGAATCAACGCTAATCCTCAGTTGATTCTGTCTTTATTGAGCAGTCTGGTATCAGAAGGCGGCGTTCCTCAGGAACAAATAACTGTAGCAGATCCGAGCAGGTTCATCACCAACAATATATTCGAGAAATGCCATACAATTTTTCCAAAAGTACATTTTGTAGACCATAATGGCGGCGACGGACGTCTGAAGGCCACCTTTGTTGAAAATGGATTTATCTATTCTTATGATTTTGAAAAGCAGACCAGGGGACTTGCAACCTGCTTCGCTGAAGCCGATTATGTAATTAACATGGCTCTGATGAAAGGACATGTCAGTCAGGGAGTAACACTTTCCTCAAAGAATTTTTTCGGATGTATTGACATTGAAACCGACTGGCGAAAAAATGCACATTGCAGCGGTTTCAGTCAAAGCAGGGAAGGCAAGAGGCAATATTCGGTTTATCCTGATTTCATGGGCCATAAGGATCTGGGTGCAAAAACAATTCTCTTTCTGATTGATGGAATTTACGGGAATAAATTCGTTGACGGTATTCCTGAATACAAATGGGCTTTATCTCCCTTCAACAATCAATGGCCGAACAGTCTGTTTGCTTCCCAGGACGGAGTTGCAATCGAATCGGTTGTTCTCGACTTTGCAATAACAGAATGGCCTGATGCCCCTGATATGATGTATAGTGATTATGCGATGGAAGAAATGGCACTGGCCAATGATCCTCCCTCCGGTGCAGTTTATGATCCTGAACGCGATGGTACAAAACTTAACAGCCTGGGTATCACTGAGCACTGGAATAACCCCATAGATAAAAAATACAGCAGAAACCTGGGAAAAAACAATGGTATTGAGCTTGTACCTGTGGAATTGAAATAGATTTTGTCTTCAATATATTCATTTTGGCAGATGAAAGGTCTGTAATTCTGAAATCCCCGGGTTACAGCTATTCCAAAATTATGTATATCGGTTAAGTTCAGTTTATCATTTATTCATGATTATATTGCTGAATATCTATTAAATAGGGCCATTCTGACCGATTCAGTGCCGTTAATACATCCTCAAACAATTTTCAATAACATTTGTTATGCATACGGCTTTAAAACCGTGAGCCAGCGGATGGTTTTCCGGAAAATGTGAAAAATCACCATCCGATATATTGGAAATAACAAAACCAAAAATCCACACCATGGCAAATATGACGACAAGATATATGGGATTGGAACTTAAAAATCCTGTGATAGTTGGAGCAAATAATCTTTCTGCAAATATTGATAATCTTATAAGGATAGAAAAAGCTGGTGCCTCAGCAATTGTATATAAGTCACTCTTTGAAGAGCAGATACAACTGGAGAACCTGGAACTGTATGAGCAGAAAACCGAGTATGAAGAGAGAAATGCTGAAATGATCACTCTTTTTCCCAACTCCAGTTCAGAATCAAAATATCCTGAAGATCATTTGCTTAAATTAAAAAAAGCAAAGGAGTCTGTCGGTATTCCTGTTTTTGCGAGCCTTAATGCTATCAACAATGAAACTTGGGTTGAGTATGCCAGGAAAATAGAGGAGACGGGAGTTGACGGAATAGAGCTTAACTTCTACACAGTCCCTGAAAAAACAGAGAAAGGGTATGAAGACATAGAAAAGAAACAGATAAAAACCTTTAAAGAAGTCAAAGCAGCAGTAAGCATTCCTGTTGCAGTCAAACTCAGTCCTTTCTATACAAATACTTTAAAACTTATTACTGATCTGGATAATGCAGGAGCCAATGGGTTTGTGTTATTCAACCGGCTCTTTCAGCCGGATATTGACACTGACACAGAAAAGCATCAGTTCCCGTATAGTTTGAGTAATAAGGAAGACAACCGGCTGCCAATGCGTTTTGCCGGATTATTACACGGAAAGATAAGTGCCTCAATTTGTGCCAACACTGGAATATTTAACGGCAATGATATTATTAAAATGTTACTGGCCGGTTCAGACTGTGTACAAATTGTCAGCACGCTTTACTTAAACCAGATTGAGGTTATTGAATCCATTATCCGCGATATTGACAAATGGATGAATTTAAAAGGATACAAAACTATTGACAGTTTCAAAGGGAAGCTTTCAGAAATAAATTCAGAAAACAAACAACCTTATCGTCGTGCTCAATATATTGATTTTATGACGACTACTTCAGAGATCTTAAAGAAATATAAAGTCATTAACTGAAAGGAAGTTATTGAAATATATCACTTCACTCCTTGCTGACCAGTCTCCATTGCCATCTGTGGCGTGTTGAAGGTGTGGCGCCCGGGTGACGAAGTAATTCATAATCCTTATTTATAAAGAAAAGAGTCCGGATAGTAAAATCCGAACTCTTTGCAGCGAGAGGGAGAATTGCCTGCGGCGAATCTCTTAGGGGTGCTTAACAAGTTATTAATGGTTTTCCTGGGTTGTCATTATGAGTAAGTTATGTTTACTGGTTTTCCTCTATTTTCCTCTGTTTTACCACCAACCTAGCACAAAACCTAGCACCATTTCTAAAAGAGAGCATCGTTTAATTCAAATACTTCATCACTATTTATACCACCAACATAATGGTTCGTGGTAACAGCAATTGTTGAGTGTCCCATAGCCTCACTAATTCTTCCAAAAAGAATTTAGACCGCATCAGGGCGGTTTCAAAACATTATCCAACCTTGTTAATTCTCAATTGTAATATAATAAAAACGATGAAAAAAAGTGGGATACCTCGTCTCTTAGCATTTTCTACTAATCGGAGAACCCCTTGTGCTAATAGGAGGATGATACTTTGATAATTAAAAATAAAAATATTGAGTTTGCTAGTTGAAATGTCTATAGAGCTTTTTACCTTAGTCAAAGTTAGTAAAGTGAAATCAGTTCGCCGGCATGCGCGCAACTCTACAAACATGCAGTGGGTTTTTGGTTAGAATATTGTTTAGGATGCTTTAAATAAATTTAACAGACATGATATCAGTCTGTCTGCCTTCTATTTTATTTCCCACAAACAATGTCCTACCTGTTACAGTACCATCTCCCACCTGACCGTACTCATTCCATCCGCATGCCCATAGTGTCCCATTTGCTTTTATAGCAAGTGAATGAGCATCACCTGCCGCAATTGACACAAAATCTGATCCTATTATTATGGGCTTCCTACTTATATCTCCATAAGTTCCAAGGCCAAGTTGACCTGAACTATTATCTCCCCAAGTCCAAAGAGTTCCATCAGTCTTAATGGCCATTGAATGACTTGAGCCGGCAGCAATTGATTTGTAATCTTTTCCAACCAGAGTAGGTATGTTTTCACCCATGGAAGAGATCCCTAGTTGACCACAAGAATTATCTCCCCATGACCACAGGCTGCCGTCAGCCTTAAGAGCTAAAGAGTGATAAGTACCTGTGGAAATTGCAGTAAAGTCAGATCCAATCTGAACCGGGCTTAATTTGTCATCAAATGAACCATCGCCCAGTTGACCAAAATTATTAAATCCCCATGACCATAGAGTCCCATCAGTTTTTATTGCAATACAATGTCCATGACTTGCACTGATTGCAGCAAAATCTGCACCTGTCTGGGTTGGAATATTTATTTCAGATCTTGTACCATTACCCAGCTCGCCATAATAGTTTGAACCCCACATCCATAGCGTTCCGTCAGTTTTAATCCCTGCGCCGAACTCATAACCTGCAGTAATTGAGATATAATCTGTCCCTATTTGGATCGGTTTATTACCATTACCCATTTGAAAGTATTCGGTAAATCCCCAACTCCAGAGGCTTCCATCGGATTTCAGGGCCACTGTGGCATAAGGGCCTCCATCAAAAAGAATATACCCAGTACCTACCATCTGAGGAGTATTCTCATACTGATTGCTACTACCCGTCCCCAGTTCACCACCTCTATTATCACCCCAGGCTGCAAGAACTCCATCTTTTCTAAGAGCCAAAGAGTGCATGGATCCTGCTGCAACTTGTAAATAATTACCAACCAGCTCTGATTCCGGAGTTTGAGGTTTACTGCACCCACTGATTATAATAAACACTACCACAATAAAACAACAAAAGCATATTCGTATTGATCTAAATTTATTCATAATAATTATTAAGATTATTGCTGGTATTACTTTCAAACCAAATATAAATCAAATTTATATTTATTCATATGTTTATATTTCCCAAGGGAGAATTAAACTCCCGTCCTCATGATTATAAACCTTCGTATTATTGATATTCAGATATCTACAAGGGAGGACCTATTTTTTAGCGGAATCGTGCAAAACACATCAGAACCTAGCACAAACCTAGCACAAAACAAAAACCACCTACATGTTAGTATATGTAAGTGGTTGATTTTCTTTGTAGCGAGAGGTAGAATTGCCTGCGGCGAATCTCTCAGGGGTGCTTAACAACGGAAAGCTTTGCAACGCGAGGCGTTGCAGGGTCTTTTTTGTTTCATCCAGTCGCTGGAAAAAACTTTTCCGCTCCTGTCTGAAACAAAAAAGCCCGGCACTCTGTGCCAGGCTTTCCGTTGTAGCGAGAGGGAGAATTGAACTCCCGACCTCATGATTATGAATCATGCGCTCTAACCAACTGAGCTATCTCGCCAAAAATACCTTTTTGCGGGTGCAAATATAATGAGTTTGATACAAATTAACAATAAGATGTTATAGTTTCAGTTTTTTTTCTAAATTGCATCGATACTAGCACATTAATTCATAATTATTTATAATGAGGAATAAATTCGAACTGGAATATACTCTGAACTGCTCGCCGAAAGTTCTTTTTTCAAGGCTGAGCACACCAGACGGTTTGGGTGAGTGGTTCGCGGACAAGGTAGATGCAGATGGAGATCTGTTTACTTTCTCCTGGAATAATTCCGTTTCGAAGGCAAGGCTCTCCGCCATTAAGGAAAACAGACTCGTAAGGTTTGAATGGACAGGAATGGAAAATGAAGAGTCCAATTACTTTGAATTCAGGATTAACATCGAAGAACTTACCAGCGATCTGGCTCTCATGATTATCGATTTCGCAGACGAAAATGAAAAGGAGGATTCAATCTCCCTCTGGGATTCACAGATAACAGACCTGAAACGACTGCTCGGAACTTAATAATAAAAATAGTCGGGTTTCCATGCGGCTCTCTGTGTGATCCTAATAAAAACGATCAGAGAGGTTCACTGAGATTAACAGAGATATGCAAAGAAGATAACAGGTCATTACCCTGACCTTCCTTTGATTTCACTACCATCCAAAATTGAACGGCTGCTGAAGATGATTTTTAATAAAAATCAAGTACTTTTGCACTTCAAATGAAAGCATGATTTGAAAAAGGTTGACGCATTTGTTTTAAAATCATTTATTGGGCCTTTAATATTTACATTTTTTATCGTGCTCATCATCCTTATTTTGCAGTTCCTCTGGATGTACGTCGATGAACTGGCCGGGAAAGGTCTTGATTTTAAAGTAGTCAGCGAATTGCTATATCACTTTGCAATGACCTTTGTTCCTACAGCGCTTCCCCTTGCAATTCTGCTGGCATCTCTCATGACTTTCGGCAATATGGGAGAATTCTTTGAACTCTCTGCTCTTAAATCATCAGGTATACCGCTCCAGAGGATAATGAGGCCATTAATAATTCTCATCGGCTTCATTGCAGTAATATCCTTTTTCTTCTCAAACAACGTTCTCCCCTATTCTACATCAAAAGCCCGTACTCTTTTGTACGATATCCGCCGCAAAAAACCTGACATAAACATCCAGGCAGGAACATTTTATAACGGGGTGCCTGATTTCAGCATTAAGATCACCACAAAGGATCCTGTCACCAACAGGCTAAATAATCTTATCATTTATGATCACAGGGATAAGAGGGGCAACACTTCAGTCATACTGGCAGACTCGGGCTACATGAAAACTACTCCTGATGGTACCGGCCTGATAATGGTTCTTTACAATGGCTATTCCTTCAATGAGATAGAAGAGAAAAATGTGAGTCCTTCAGCCAAAAAATATCCAACAAGAAAGGACTATTTCAAGGAACAGACTATCGTGATATCACTCACCGGATTTGATTTGGAACGGAGTGAGGACGGACTCTTCAAGTCAAATTCCGCGATGCTGAATATCTCACAGCTGACATTTTACATCGATTCGCTGAACATGAGGCATAATGAACGCATCTCCAATCAGTTCAATGAATTTAACAGCACAAAGATATATACCCAGAAAGGCATGTTCAAAAGACATCCGGCAAAAACTGATGCACCCGATACAATAAAAAAAGTAGTTCCATTTGAAACAAGGATAATATTCGACTCATTACCGGAATCTGATAAAAGCATTGTTCTCTCCAGGGCAATCAGTAGCCTGAAGGACGGGACGAGCTATCTGTCGGAAAGAAGTGAGACCACTCACTGGGAAGTAAAAGTAATAAAGAGGTATGAGGTGGAATGGAACAGGAAGCTGACGATGTCTTTTGCCTGTCTTGTTTTCTTCTTCATTGGGGCACCACTAGGCGCTATAATAAGAAAAGGAGGACTGGGAACACCATCGGTAATTTCAATATTCTTCTTCGTTATTTACTACGTAATCTCCATATCGGGACAAAAGCTGGTTGAAGAGGATGTTGTAGGAACTTTTGCAGGAATGTGGGCAGCTTCTTACATTTTATTGCCTATTGGTATTTTCCTGACATATAAGGCCACAACTGATTCTGTTATTATGAACATTGAAACATATCTGGTGTTCCTCAAAAAGATCAAAGATTATATATACAGGATAGCAATTATGGGAAACAGCAAAAATTCTGTTTCTGACTCAAACAATACTTAAAATGACTGATTTTAAATTAAATACAATTGAAGAGGCGATAGAGGATATCAGAAATGGAAAGATCCTTATCGTCGTCGATGATGAAGACAGGGAGAATGAGGGTGACTTCATCTGTTCAGCAGAGCTGATTACTCCTGAAATTGTAAATTTCATGGCCAGACATGGCCGTGGCCTCATTTGTGCAGCACTTCCCGAAGAGAGATGTGAAGAGCTTGAACTTGATCTGATGGTAGGGATAAACACATCCATTCACGAAACTCAGTTTACTGTTTCTGTGGATCTTATCAATGAAGAGACTTCTACCGGCGTATCTGCCAAGGACAGGGCTCTTACAATAAAAGCTCTTGTGGATCCGGCCACCCGCCCTCAGGATCTCGGACGGCCTGGCCATATTTTCCCGCTTAAGGCAAAAGCCAAGGGGGTACTGAGAAGAGCAGGTCATACTGAGGCTGTTGTCGATCTTACAAGGATGGCAGGACTGCGACCGGGCGGTGCACTTGTGGAAATAATGAATGATGACGGATCAATGGCCCGGCTAATGGATCTCATAAAGATCAGTGAAAAATTCAAAATCAAAATAGTCACAATAAAAGATCTTATTACCTATACCCTTGAAAGAGACTCGATAATTGAAAAAGGAGAGAGAGTAAAACTGCCTACCGAAAGTGGTGACTTTGAATTTATCCCTTTCCGCCAGACAAGTAATGGTCTCGAACATGCAGCACTTGTAAAGGGTTCCTGGACTAAAGATGAACCTGTGATGGTCAGGTTGCATTCCTCATGCTTCACCGGCGACATCTTCGGGTCGATGAGATGTGACTGCGGTCCGCAGCTTCACAAGGCCATGGAAATGGTAGAGGCTGCAGGGAAAGGAGTCGTTATATACCTCAGTCAGGAGGGTCGCGGAATAGGATTGCTGAATAAAATAAAAGCTTACCGCCTTCAGGACGAAGGGATGGATACGGTTCAGGCGAACCTCAAACTGGGATTCGGTGAAGACGAAAGGGATTATGGTGTTGGTGCCAGCATTATGAGGGAACTTGGACTTGGAAAAGTGCGACTGATCTCAAATAATCCGGTTAAAAGGGCAGGACTGGAAGGTTATGGTATTCAAATAATTGAAACAATACCTCTGATCATTGAATCGAATCCTCATAATCAGTTCTACCTCGAGACCAAAGCCAACAAGATGGGACATGATCTTACATGTTATAAACATCTTGCTAAGGAATAATATTTTTATTAGGTTTGTGTGATATTAAACCATTTATGAAAAATCTCAGGATCGTTTTTATGGGGACACCTGATTTTGCCGTGGCAACTCTAGGCTCACTTTTGATGAATGGTTTCAATGTAGTCGGGGTTGTGACGACTCCCGACAAACCTGCCGGAAGAGGGAGGAAGATAAATAAGTCGCCTGTTAAGGAATTCGCTGAGTCAAGCCACCTGCCGATATTGCAGCCGGAGAATCTTAAAGATCCTGAATTCATTGAGAATCTCAAAAATCTTAAAGCAGATTTCAATGTTGTTGTTGCCTTCAGGATGCTTCCTGAAGTCGTCTGGAAAATGCCTGAAATGGGAACTTTCAATCTGCATGCCTCACTTCTGCCTCAATACAGGGGTGCCGCCCCGATTAATCATGCCATAATAAACGGGGAAACAATAACTGGTATCACCACCTTCCTGATCGATGAAAAAATAGACACTGGAAATATACTGTTGAGGGAGGAGGTTCATATATTTCCCCTGGAGAATGCAGGAGATATTCATGACAGACTGATGAAACAGGGTGCGAGACTGGTTATAAGGACTCTGGAGGGACTTTCCGAAGGTAAACTTAAACCCCTGTCCCAGTCACAATTTATCAAAACCGGAGAGGTACTGAAGGCTGCACCAAAAATCTTCCCTAAAGACTGTTTAATAAACTGGAATAATGATCCTGTCACTATACATAATCTGGTACGGGGACTCTCTCCTGCCCCATCCGCCAGGACAGTGATTAGAAATGGCACTTCTGATTTTTCATTTAAAATATTTGAAAGCCAGCCTGAAGTGATAAAACACGACTTAAACCCTGGAGATATTATTTCCGACGGAAAACATTTCATGAAGATTGCCTGCAGGGATGGATTTTTAAGTGTAGTTAACCTGCAGCTTGAGGGTAAAAGAAGGATGAATACCGTAGAATTCCTGAGAGGTTTTAAGATAAAAGATTACAAAATCAGAGTCAGTTAACGGGCTTGATATTTCTTAGCCAGATTTTACTACCCGGTACAGGTTCACCGGATTCCTCCATTCTGTTCAATTTATAAAGACTCTTAAGCTTGATTCCATAGCGCTGCGATATGAGATACATGGTATCGCCTTCAGTGGTATTATAAAACTCTTTACCCTCCTCAGCCTTTTCTCTTTTTGGCTGCAGATAGAGGATCTGACCCGGAGTGATCCGGAAATCGCTGTTGAGTTCATTGTATTTCGGGAGTTCCCAGTGCAGCAGCTCAAACTCTTCCTCGAGTCTTTCCCTTGTATCTCCATCTTTTACAATAATATACCTGAGATTATTGTTTTCCATAACCCTCGGAACACGGGCAGCAACCATAGTTTTTTCATTCACAGGGCTCTCCGGAAGACGGATCTTCTCTGTATCCCTGACTGTCACTGATTCTTTTACAGGGGGCGGTTTTGTCTGAGGAACAGCCGCTGTTTTATAGCCATTATCATAATAATGGAGATTCTTTCCCTCTATTTTTCTGATAAGCATATTACCATAATCAGGATTTGTGGCGTAACCGGCCTTCTTCAATCCATGTGCCCAACCCTTGTAATCGGTTGATGAGAGATTAAAAAGGAAATCATAACGTGAACCCGACTTTAAAAACTCTGAATGGTCTATAAATGAATCCTCAGGCTTATTGTATTTCCTGAAACATTCATTTCTCCTGTCGTCATTATGATAAACTTTACCTCCTGTCCAGTCGCTGTGGCATTTGATACCAAAATGGTTATTGGCCTCTTTCGCAAGTGAACTCCGGCCATAGTCAGATTCAATCATCCCCTGGGCAAGAGTGATGCTTGCCGGGATACCTGTCCTGTTCATCTCCTTCACAGCAATATCCTTATAGCTGACAATATATGCATCTTCAGCTGCGGAAAGCGTTAAAACAGGCCCCTGTACGTTGGAGGAAGCGAGATGCTTTGAAGCTTTACATGAAATGAGAAGGGTGAGTATAATAAATTGGAGAATAATCAGAAACCTGATGCGCATATCAATTTTGTTTTCGCAAAAATAGAAAAAATCAGGTCTTATTCACCATCCCGCATAATAAGCTGAAATCCGGCACCATGAATATTCTTGATATTCAGGTTTGGATCCTCCGATAAAAACTTCCTTAGCTTTGTAATATAAACATCCATACTTCTGGCTGTAAAATAATCATCAGATCCCCATATCTTCTTAAGTGCCATTTCCCTGCTTATTAAAGTATTAGGATTTATTGCCAGTAATTCAAGAAGCTGAGCCTCCTTGGGAGAAAGCTTGTTTTCAATATCTCCGATTGTCAGTGTTCTTAATTTGGCATTGAAAATATACTTTCCAATTTCAAAAATATCCTTTGTACCGCTCTGGAAATCCCGCCTGGAAAGAATTGCCTTTATCTTTGCCAGGAGTATGTCTGTATCGAACGGTTTGGTTATATAATCATCCCCTCCAACTCCATAACCCTTAAGGACATCCTCTTTCAGTTTTTTTGCCGTGAGGAAAATTATCGGAACCTCATTGTTAATCTGCCTTATCTCATTGGCAATTGTAAATCCGTCGACATGGGGAAGCATAATATCCAGAATGCATATATTAAAAAGACCTTTTCTGAAATGGTCCAGGGCATATTTGCCATCATCCACCCACTCAACAGTATAGTCATTGATTTCAAGATATGACTTTAACACTGATCCGAAGCTTAAATCATCCTCCACAAGGAAAATCTTGTCATTTTTATTACTCATCTTTATTGTCCCCCAGATTTAATGGTAAATATACATCAAACCGGCTTCCTTTTCCCGGTTCACTGAAAACAGATATGTTGCCCTTATGTGCTTCAATAATTGCTCTTGCATAGTTTAAGCCAAGTCCAAATCCTTTGACATCATGCACATTACCGGAACTCTGCCTGTAAAATCTTTCGAATATCTTGCTCTGTACCGATTTGCTCATTCCTATCCCCTTATCCTCCACCGAAACAACAATCCCTCTTTCACTGTTTTTTGTACTAACCCTTATCTCAAGAGTATCGGGTGAATATTTAATAGCATTGTCGAGCAGATTATTGATTAAACTGGTAAGGTGTTCACTATCCCCAAATAAAACATGATCGGCTGCATCAAGAAAAAGATCAATCCGGCCATTTCGCTGCTGCACCTGAATTTCTATTGTTTCTACCGCATGTTCAATAATTGTATGAAGTGAAACATTTTCAAATCTGAATTCAATCTCCTTCTTGTCAAGGGAAGCTATCTGCAGAATTGATTCGACCTTTTTATTCATCCTGCTGTTCTCCTTCTTTATCATACCGATAAAATGCCTTACACTGGCTTCATTATTGATGATTTTAGGATTTACAATAGTATCGGCAGCAAGAGAAATTGTCGCAATCGGAGTCTTAAACTCATGAGTCATATTATTGATAAAATCCGATTTTATCTCTGAAATCTTCTTCTGTCTGATAATAAAATACAGGCTCAATCCAAAAGTAGCCAGTATAAAGAGGGAGAAGAGCATTGATCCGCCCAGTAACCAGGAGATTGAACCCAGTATATAATTGGTGCGCTCAGGAAAAACAACAGAGAGGATCAGATCCTGCCTGATTATATTTCCCGGGAAAAGTCTTATCTTATAGTTGCTTTTTACAAAATCCTGTTTATCAGATCTTGTAAATGTACCTGGCTGTACAACTCCGTCTTTCACAATTGCATATTCAAAAGGAGTCTGTATACCGGCAAAGGTAAAAGTCTGTTTAAGAGAGTATTCAATCTCCTTATTATCAAGCTCAAGGGTCTTTTCCCACTGATAGATCTCCGAAATGATCTTATCGCTCATGTTTTGAAACTCCGCCGATCTCTTTTTCACCCAATCTACAAAATCACTCTGACGGACATATAACGGTCTTGAACCTGAATTCAATTCCTGTCCGGGTTCAGCAATACTCATCTTACCGGGCAGCTGTGTGGCAGAATAGATAACCGTATCAGTATCAGATATAATTGTTGTATCGCCGCTGACAGCAAATGATTTTTCGTTTATAGTTATCCTGCCTGTATCACTATTCCCTGAGAAAGACTGATTGGAAATATTCACTCTCAGATTGGTACCCGCATCAGAACTGTAACTGTTTATGCTTAGATAATTTGAAGAACCCCTGACATCATTGTTATAAAGTCCGGGATCATCCATGACAAAATTATTGAAGAAATTCAGTTTTCTCGATGACTCAATTGCATTGGCAGCATTTGTAAGACTGATATAAACTGCATTATTGAATGATTCATTACGGATATTTATTGCATTCCTGATCCATACGATCTGCACCCATATGATACCCAGAATCGACAAAAGCATCATAATTATTAGTCCGGCAAATTTCTTCCTGTTCATGTCGCAAAATTAAATCATAAACTCATCACTAAATCAATATTTAACTTTTCATTAACGCTAATTAATCTATAATTAACCTCGTAAACCCTCCTAAATGATAAATTTGCAATCAAATTAATTCATAAATGCTTCAATGAAAAGAGAGATAAGGATACTAAGTGCGGTCTTCTTTGTTATAATGTTCCATTTCACCTTTGCAGCAGGACAGGACGGGAAGAGTGAACAGAGGATCAAAATTGTAATTGCTGATAACAGAGGAGATGATATCGTACTTGACACGCTCATAACCGGAAAGCCGTTAAACGATTCCATAGTGCTTAAGAACGGACATACAATAATCCTGGCTCACGAGGGAGAAGATAGTGCACCAGGGAACAGGGAATGTAAAAAGTATATTGTGACAACATCCTCAGAAGGAGATGATTCTGACAGGCAGATCAATAAAGAGATAACAATAATCAGCTCCGATTCGGATAAGATTGGTCAGGATTCTGAAAAAACCAGGTATGTCATTGCCAGGGATGGAGTTGTGATAACAATTGAAGGCAGCGACTATGATAAAGTAAAGAAAATTACGAAGGAGATAGAAAAAAGCTTTGATAAAAAATAAATGATTATTGTAAAAAACAGTAAACAAATCCTGAAGACAAAGGATAATAGATGATATACGGTATTAAAGGTTTAAGTTCAGGAATGAGTCAGCTGGCTGGCTCATTCTTTTTTTATACTGAATCAACAAAAACAGACCAGATATCACCTTCCGGGAAATGTCCGGTAATTGTGACAGGTTCTTTTTTTACAGGATGGATAAATTCCAGTTTCCTGGCAAAAAGGCTTATACTGCCATCTTCATTTGACCGTGGAAAACCATATTTTAGATCGCCTTTAATGGGGCATCCGATTTTTGCCAGTTGAGCTCTGATCTGATGGTGCCTGCCTGAATGAAGTTCGACCTCCAGAAGATAGTATTTCTCTGATCGTGCCTTTAACCTGTAAGTCAGGCTTCCTTCCTTGGATCCCTTAACCTCATTATCAAAGACATAACTTTTGTTTTGTTGTTCATTTTTTTTCAGGAAATGGCTGATTGTTGCCTCATCTTCCGGTGGCCTCTCCTTTACTACTGCCAGGTAGATCTTGGTAACCTGTCTGGTCCGGAACATCTCATTTAGTCTTTCCAGTGCCTTGGAGGTTCTGGCAAACAGGAGTACCCGCTTACCGGACGGTCAAGCCGGTGTACAACGCCAAGAAAAGCCTTGCCTGGTTTTTTGTATTTCTCCTCTAAATATCTTTTCACCTCATTATCAAGCGACATATCACCGGTTTTGTCTCCCTGGACAAGATCAGAAGATCGCTTGTAAACAGCTATTATATGATTGTCTTCGAATAAGATTTCAGCCATTGTCATTTTAAATTAGTACTGTTCCTTCTCATTAGGAAAATCCCTTGATCTCACATCGCTGATATATGACTGCACCGCGCCTTTAATTTCAGCATGCAGATTATGGTATCTCCTCAGGAATCGCGGGGAGAATTCCTGTGTCAGACCAAGCATATCGTGAAGTACCAGCACCTGACCATCTGTTTTGCCGCCAGCTCCTATTCCAATAAGAGGAATTTTAAGGCTGTTTGTGACCTCTTCGGCAAGTCTGGCCGGAATTTTCTCAAGGACAATACCAAAACAGCCAACCTGTTCCAGCAGCTTTGCATCCTCCATTAATCGTCTGGCTTCTTCTTCCTCCCTGGCACGGACAACATAAGTGCCGAATTTATGAATAGCCTGGGGAGTAAGCCCTAGATGCCCCATAACAGGAATGCCGGCTGAAAGTATCCTTTCTATCGATTCCACGATCTGACGCCCTCCTTCAAGTTTTACTGCGTGAGCACCAGTCTCCTTCATTATTCTGATGGAGGAAGCCAGTGCTTCCTTTGAATTTCCCTGGTATGTCCCGAAAGGCAGATCAACAACGACGAGGGCTCTTTTCACCGCTCTGACTACCGATGCGGCATGATAGATCATATTATCGAGAGTAATGGGAAGAGTTGTATCATAACCTGCCATCACATTGGAGGCAGAATCACCAACAAGTATGACATCAATTTCTGCTTCATCAATAATCTTTGCCATGGAATAATCATAGGCAGTAAGCATGGCGATCTTTTCACCTTTAAGCTTCATCTCATTCAGAACGTGAGTTGTAACCCTTTTTACACTTTTATGTATCGACATAATAATTAATATTTTATTTCCGACAGGCAAAGTTACTTATTTGTTATGGATGATATCTATGCAGGTGTGAGATCTTTTTAAATTGTCAGCCTTTACCGGATTTTCTGTCGTTTTGTCACACAATCAATCTGAAGATCTGGCTTTCTTTAAAGAGGGGTGCCATATTTACATAAAACAGGGTGTTTTTTTTAATGGCATAATCATTGCATAAACCACATGACATAAATGTTAAACGGTATCTTAAAACCTGCCCAAATCAAAACGGACATGGTTCAGAATATCAAAAAAGAATATTTAAATTAATATAAAATGGGAAAAATAATTGGTATAGATCTGGGCACAACAAATTCATGCGTTGCAGTAATGGAAGGCAACGAGCCTGTTGTCATACCCAACAGTGAGGGTAAAAGAACCACCCCATCCATAGTTGCTTTTGTAGAGAACGGCGAGCGCAAAGTTGGCGATCCTGCCAAGAGACAGGCTATTACCAACTCCAAAAAAACTGTTTTTTCTATTAAACGGTTCATGGGTGAGACTTATGATAAGGTTACCAAGGAGATAAAAAGGGTATCTTATACTGTTGTTAAAGGCGACAATAATACACCCAGAGTAAAAATTGATGACCGGAATTACTCTCCTCAGGAGATATCTGCTATGATTCTTCAGAAGATGAAAAAGACTGCTGAGGATTATCTCGGTCAGGAGGTTACAGATGCAGTGATAACTGTTCCTGCATATTTCAGTGACTCACAGCGTCAGGCCACAAAAGAAGCCGGAGAGATTGCAGGTTTGAATGTCAAAAGAATTATTAATGAGCCTACTGCAGCTTCACTTGCATATGGTCTGGACAAGAAATCACAGGACCTGAAAATTGCAGTATTCGACCTTGGTGGCGGTACATTTGATATCTCTATACTTGAGCTTGGTGATGGAGTATTTGAAGTAAAATCAACCAATGGTGACACTCACCTTGGAGGCGACGATTTTGACCACATGATAATTGACTGGATGGCGGAGGAATTCCTTAAGGAGGAAGGTGTTGATCTTAGAAAAGATCCGATGGCTCTGCAGCGTCTCAAGGAGGCTGCTGAGAAAGCCAAGATCGAACTCTCGAGTTCAACTTCAACCGAGATAAATCTTCCTTATATCATGCCCGTTGATGGAATTCCAAAGCATCTGGTGAAAACTCTTACAAGGGCAAATTTTGAGAAGATCTGCGATAAGCTGATACAGGCTTGTATAGAACCGTGTAAAATTGCACTTAAGGATTCAGGGCTGGCAGTAACTGAAATAGACGAAGTCCTCCTTGTTGGAGGTTCAACCCGTATTCCAGCAATACAGCAGCTTGTTGAAAAGTTTTTCGGCCGTGTTCCTTCGAAAGGTGTTAACCCTGACGAGGTTGTTGCAATCGGAGCTGCAATACAGGGCGGTGTACTCACAGGAGAAGTGAAGGATGTGCTGCTGCTTGATGTCACACCATTATCCCTGGGTATTGAAACAATGGGCGGAGTGATGACAAGACTCATCGAATCGAACACTACTATCCCGACCAAGAAAACTGAGGTATTCACTACAGCCGCTGACAGCCAGCCTTCTGTGGAGATACACGTTCTACAGGGAGAAAGGCCAATGGCACCAGGAAATAAAACTATCGGACGATTCCATCTTGATGGTATTCCACCTGCCCCAAGAGGCATACCACAGATTGAGGTAACATTTGATATCGATGCCAATGGGATCCTTCATGTGACTGCAAAAGACAGGGGAACCGGAAAAGAACAGAGAATAAGGATCGAAGCATCATCCGGTCTCAGCGATGATGAGATAAGAAGAATGAGAGAGGAAGCTAAAGCCAACGCAGAAGCTGATACAAAAGCAAAAGAAAAGGTCGATAAGATCAATACAGCCGATTCAATGATATTCACCACTGAAAAACAGCTGAAAGAGTTTGGAGACAAACTGCCTGCTGATAAAAAACCGGCAATTGAAACGGCCCTTGCGAATCTGAAGGAGGCTCACAAAGCTCAGGATGTCGATGCTATTGATAAAGCCCTTGCAGAATTAAACTCAGTGTGGCAGGTCGCTTCTGAAGAGATGTACAAAAGTGCCCAGAATACCGGACAGGGTGCAACTCAGCCAGGACCAGATCAGCCAGGGGATGGCGGCAGCGGGAAATCAGGCAGTGACGAAGTTACTGATGTTGATTTTGAAGAGGTCAAATAATTAAATTGAAATCGTTTTATATATGCAGGGACACAAAATATTGTGTCCCTGCTTTTTTTTGTACTTTTGTACAATCTTTCACGTTTCCTTGTATGAACCTTAAAATATTTATATCCGCCTCGCTCCTGGCAATTACATCTCTTGTCCTTTGCCAGCCTCAGGCTCCACTCAATCAGACTGACATAAGGGGTAAAAAACAGGGACGCTGGATAAAGAGATATCCTGACCAAACCATACTGTACGAAGGATATTTTAATGATGACCATCCTGTGGGTGAATTCATAAGATACTATGAGGATAAAACTCTCAAATCAGTGCTTCAGTTCAGCGATAATGGCATGGAGGCAAATGCCACTCTTTATCATCCAAACGGTTATGTTGCATCAAAAGGGAAATATGTTAACCAGAAGAAAGAAGGTAAATGGCAGTTCTTTTCCGCCGGTATAAAAGATTATCTTATTTCTGAAGATATTTATGCCGATGATCTCAGGAATGGCCTTTCTATTCAATTCTACCCCGACAGTACCATCGCAGAAAAGCTAACATATCAAAAAGGCATAAGACAGGGGGAATGGACAAGATATTATCCGGATGGAGCACTTCTGCTGAGAAGCAATTACCTCAACGGACTGCTGGAAGGGAAATTCGAAACATGGTTTGAGGATGGAAGGATAGAGTTTTCAGGCTGGTACAGAAAGGATGCAAGGGATGGAGAATGGCTAATCTATAACACCGATGGAACGGTAAAATACAAAATTGAATATACTGACGGAATTACAAATGACCGGCAGATGGATATTGACCAGGCAAAATATCTTGATAATCTTGAAAAAAACAAGGACAATGTTCAGGACCCTGAAAAAACGGGTATCATGAAATAAGCAGAAATGATTATGACCGAAAAATTATCATTATCTGAATTACAACTGATCATCAGAGATGCCTTGTATCTCTCAATACCTCAGACATTATGGGTCGCTGCAGAAATTTCCGAGATCAATGTAAATTCGTCGGGACACTGCTATCTGGAGCTTATAGAAAAAAATCCTGACGAGAAAAATATCAGGGCGAGGATAAGGGGTATAATCTGGAACAGCCGGTTCGGTTTTATAAAATCATTCTTTGAGAATATTACCGGAGAGACCCTCAGGGGAGGACTTAAAATACTTGTGAAGGCAAAAGTTGAATACCATGAACTCTATGGTTTAAGCCTGGTAATTAATGATATCGATCCTGCCTTCACTTTGGGTGAAATGGCTCTCAAACGACAACTTATTATCAGAAGATTAGAGGAGGAAGGGGTCTTTTCAATGAACAAAGAAATGAATTTTCCGCTTCTTCCACAGAGAATAGCTGTGGTATCTTCGGGAAGTGCGGCCGGCTATACTGATTTTATCAATCACCTCAGGGGAAACAGTTACGGATACATCTTTTATACAGCTCTTATTGAGACGCCAATGCAGGGTACAGAAACAGAACAGGGAGTAATAAATGCACTCGATAAAATCGCAAATAATGCCGGGCTGTTCGACCTTGTTGTTATAATCAGAGGAGGTGGATCACAAACCGACCTCAGCTGGTTCGACAACTATAGTATTGCCTACCATGTCACTCAATTTCCGCTCCCGGTTGTTACAGGTATAGGACATGAAAAGAACTTATCAGTGACTGACCTTGTCGCCAACAAATCACTCAAGACTCCGACTGCAGTGGCCGATTTTCTTATTGACACAATGGTTAGCGCTGAAAATGAAATGATTGATCTTTGTAACAGGATAAGGGATAATGTAAGAATTATTCTTGAGGAGAATAAAAACATATTAGAAACCCACAGTATAAGGTTATTGCCCTTGACCCGCATATTGATTTCAGCCAGTATGGCTACGCTTTCCGGTAAAGTGATGGAACTTATAAGGATCGGTCGTGAAAAAACCTTCAGATCGGGAGTTGTCTCAGCTAATCACCTTTCGAGACTTATCTCGTCTGTAAAAACAGTTTCGCTTAACCGGACTTCAGCATTGGAAGCATCCAGACAGAGCCTTATTACACTTACTGTTAATTCATTGAATAATTACAATAACAGATTAAACGGATTTGATAAATCATTAAATATCCTGAATCCTGAAAATGTACTTAAAAGAGGATATACAATAACCTCCCTGAAAGGCAAAATACTTAAGAGCAGTGATCAGGTAAAACCTGATGACATTATTGATACCAGTTTTGCTGACGGTACCATAAGCAGCAAAGTAATTGCAGCTGATCCTGTGAATTAAATTTATACTCAAATTGAACCAATATCAATAAGATAATATAAAATGGCAAAAAAGAATTTTCTTTCAGCGAGGCTGTCGTTGAAATAGAGGATATCCTGAAACAGATCGAGAGTGGAGAGCTCGATGTGGATAAATTGTCTGTTGAAGTAAAACGTGCATCCGAACTCATCAGACAATGTCAGAAAAAACTAAGGACTACGGAGGAGGAGATTAACAACATATTTAAGGATCTTACATAAAAATAAATCAGGACCGAAGTCCTGATTTACAGTGTTAATACCCTAAACCTAAATCCATGAAAAAACTCTTGTAAACTATCGTTGCTAACTTTTAATATTTAAACGATAATTGCGTATGAAAAGTTACACTTTTTATCGGAATTAATTGTGAAAAAAACGCTTTTTTTGACGAACAGCCTATTTCTCTACACCAAGTACATCCTTGAATGCTTTTACAAAGGTATCTTTAGGTAATGCACCCATCGCCATTTGTGGCTGACCCTCTGCCGGAACGAACAAAAATGATGGTATACTCCTGATTCCAAATGCGGCTGCAAGCTCCTGCTCCTCTTCCGTATTGACCTTGAAAACATCAATTTTACCGTCAAAATCATTCGCCAGCTCTTCAAGAACAGGCGCAACAATTTTGCATGGGCCACACCAGTCGGCATAAAAATCAATTATACAAGGCTTGCCTCCCTCAAACTTCCACTCTTTATTCACTTCGTAATTGAAAACTTTTTTCAAAAACGTCTCTTTTGTTAAATGTTCTACCATTTTATTTTTATTTATTAAACATACAGAACGCCAGTTTGTTTAACCCCTTACAACCTTTATACCAGTATTCTGTAATATTTATAATTTATACAAAATAGAGGATTAATTGTAACTTTGTCATGAATAAATCACAAATTGTCATATCTATATATGAGCATATGTCTTAATGACAAAATTTTTGAGGCTCTTAGTTCTGTATTTACAGAGGAGAAAGTAAGAGGCTATGTTATAGGTGGGTGGGTAAGAGACTGTATACTCGGGAGGAATCATCCTGAAAAAGATATTGACATTGTTGTAATCGGAAGCGGTATAGAGATAGCACATAAGGCAGCCTTGAAAATTAATCCGGGAATCAATGTAAGTGTATTCAAAAATTTTGGAACTGCCATGTTCCGACATCATGAGTACGAGATTGAGTTTGTCGGGGCAAGGAAGGAATCCTATGACAGAGGATCAAGAAAACCTGTCGTTGAGAACGGAACGCTTGAAGATGATCTTCGAAGAAGGGATTTTACAATCAATACCCTGGCAATCAGTCTTAATCAGGACACATACGGTGATTTTCTTGATCCTTTTAACGGGATGAATGATCTGAAGAAGAAAATTCTCAGGACACCGCTTGATCCTGACAAAACATTTTCAGATGATCCTCTCCGGATGATGAGAGCAATACGGTTTTCGACACAGCTTAATTTTACTATCGAAGAAAAAACCTTTGCCTCGATAGCTGAGAATGCCGAACGCATAAAAATAGTATCTCCTGAAAGAATCATCACTGAACTGAATAAGATCATGATGTGCGAACAGCCATCCAAAGGCTTCTTATTGATCGAGAAGACAGGTCTGCTTAAAATCATCTTTCCTGAGCTTGACAACATGAAGGGTATTGACACTATTGAAGGCAAGGCACATAAGGATAATTTTCTTCATTCACTGAAGGTCCTTGATAACATATGCAGGAAAACCGATAATCTCTGGCTCAGATGGGCTGCACTCCTTCATGATATAGCCAAGCCTGCGACAAAAAAATATATTCCGGAAACGGGCTGGTCCTTTCACGGACATGAATTCCTGGGCTCCAAAATGATCCCTGACATATTCAGGAAATTAAAACTTCCCCTGAATGAAAAGATGAAATATGTTCAGAAGCTAGTAGACCTTCACCTTAGACCTATTGTATTATCTCAGGAAGTAGTTACTGATTCGGCAGTCAGAAGGTTGTTATTTGAGGCAGGTGATGACGTTGATGATCTAATGATGCTATGCGAGGCAGACATAACATCAAAGAATGAGGCAAAAAAAACCAGGCATCTGGAAAATTTCAGGATTGTCAGGAATAAGCTCAGGGAGATTGAAGAGAAAGATGCGATGAGGAACTTTCAGCCTCCGGTAGACGGGAGTGAAATAATTTCTGCTTTTGGTATTAATCCTGGAAGAGAAGTCGGGATCATAAAGAATGCAATTAGGGAGGCAATAATTGAAGGGATAATTCCAAATGAGCATGAAGCCGCCAGGAAATTAATGCTCGAGAAAGGAAAGGAGATCGGGCTGACTCCGGTTGAACCAGCTATCTGAATCCAAGGTCAAGCAATACAGGAAGGTGGTCACTGAAGCCTCCCTGGTATCTGTAACCCAGATAAGTGGAGAAGGGTGTTTTTCCAGGATATTTAGGATCCTTTTTCAGAAGAAATTCCGGACTGAAAATGGTCAGCATGCTGGTTTTGGTGTAAAGACCGTGTTTTGAAGCTAAAAGAGCTTCTGAAACAATCACCTGGTCTATCATCTCCCATGTTCCCCTGTACCGGTATGTACCGAGTCCGTCTTCAGCCATCTTATCGGAAAGATCTGTCAGAAGTTTCCCTTTACTTCCACGTTCAACGAGTGTTCTGATCTCATTACCATCCGGTGTACAATTGAAATCGCCCACAATAATTACCTTTCCTCCGGCATTATTCAATCCTATAATTGAATCTGACTTTTCCCGAACCATGCCTGCTATCTTGCTTCGGAGTTTCTCTCCTGCAAGTGTTCCTCCTCTCCGGGAAGGCCAGTGGTTAACAATGAGATGAAAGGTATCTCCCTGAAATGAGAATCTGGCACAAAGAACACTTCTGGTTATAAAATCATCTTTTTGCATCCCCTCAGGGGTCCAGTATCTGAAGTCAATCATGGTAAGCCTGTCAGCCCTGTAAATAAGACAAACATCTATACCTCTCTGATCCGGAGAATCCTCGTGAATAATCCAATAGTCAAATTTTGCCAGGTATGTACCATACACTAGATCCTCCATGACCTGCCTGTTTTCTACCTCGCAAAATGAAACAATGTCAGGAGGAGACCATGAACCGGCAGCAACAATTGTTTTATATAGTGAAACGATTTTTTTGTTATACCTTGAGTAATTCCATTTCATCACTCCTCCCGGCAGAAAATCATTATCATCTTTAAGACTGTCATCCGCAATATCGAACAGGTTTTCGACATTATAGAACATTAGCCTTACAGGTCCCTGTGCCGGAACCTGTGAAAAACAACTGCCTGTGACAATTAACATAAGGAGGCAGCTGGCATAAGCTGCTACGATATCTTTCACCATAATACCGTTGCATTCAGTTAGTATAAAAACAGAAGGTATGCGAGACCTCTACTTCAATTCATTAAAGCTAGAAATATCCGGGGACATTATAATCTGCCCACTAAGAAGAAAATATAAAAACAATTGTCTTGTACAGGAGCTGATCAATCCGGGTTTATAATCCATTAAGCCATCTGTACCTCCTGGCGCTTTCTCCAAACTTAACAGCCAGAGTCAATTCATGACCTCCGAGCGTCTGGGACCTGATATCTGTCATAGCAAAATCGAAAGCATAGGCAAAGTAAAATCTATCATATTTCAAGCCTATCATTGCAATAAGTGCATCGCTTGTCCTGTATGAAATACCTGCCCAATAATCGTTCTTAAAGTACACCCTGGTTGTAATATCCGCCTGGATTGCTGAAAAAAACATATCTGAAGATTTTATAAAAGCAGATGGTTCAAGTTTCCAGTTGTCGGCGAGAGGAATTTTAATACCACCGGTGAGAAAAAAATGACCCAGTTCATTTCTGTTTACAGAACTTGTATCTGCCATCATCAATGATCCCCTGAGCAGATTGGTCATAGAAAAGCCGATATAATATTTTGTTGTTGTAAAGCTCGCCCCAAAGTTAAAATCAGGAATAAATACTGATCTGTCATATGAGTTCAGTAATGGGTCATCCTGATTATATATTCCACCGTTTGTATTTATGGCATACTGGTATGCAGTAAAGGCCAGTCCGAATGATAGACTGTTGGGAACTCCCTGAGTCATACCGAGCGGAATGTGATATGCATAAACTGCCTGAGCCCCGGTTCTTCTCATTATTCCGTTATAATCACTGAAAATATACCCGCCCAGACCTACCCTGCTGCCTTTTGTCGGCTTTACAAGTTTCTTACGTACTTCCGTTGACTTAGATATGTAACTGTTCCGCAATATACGTGTCTGAAAGCTCGCTGCATAGGTACTCGGAGCATCAGTCATACCTGCCCACTGCTCCCTAACCGTAAGATTAATGGCAGTGTAACCGTCACGTCCTGCAATGGATGGATTTATCAGAAATCCGTTCATTATATACTGGCTGTACATAGGCACCTGCTGCGCTATGCCTGTTCCCGTAAGAAGGATGAGAACGAGTGCAGATAATATGCTTCTGATATATCTCATAAAAATGATATTGATATTACAATTATACTTACTTAATAATACTTATAACCCCCGACCTTGCCTTTGATCCGTCATTCAGATGGAGAATGTAATGGTACGAATCTGTAGGCAGCTTTTTCCCATCAGAAGTCCCATCCCATGGATGGGCAAGAATATTCCTGGTCTGGAAGACACGCTCTCCCCACCTGTTGAAGACGATAAGGTCAGCATTTGGGAACAGGTCAATGTTCTTTATAATCCATGTATCATTATAACCATCATTGTTAGGTGTTATAATTGTAGGTATTTCAAGACATCCCTGGGTACCTTCAAAGCCCAAAATAATATCTTCGGAAACTGCGCATCCATGCATATCTGAAACCACCACACTATAAGTCCCGGGCAGAATTTCCAGTCGTGACACATTAACATCACCGTCCGACCATATGACACTATAAGGAGGTACTCCTCCACTGATTGTAAGCGTTATGCTGCCATCAGCCACATCCGGACATGAGGGATCTACTTTGCTTTGCGTGACGGTGAGGGCGACCGGCTCTGTTACTGTTAAAGAAACATCAGATGTACAGAGGTTTGCATCTCTCACCGTAACAGTATAAGTTGAAGCATCCAGCCCTGTGAATGTGCCTGAGGGTTGGAAAGGACCGCCGCTGAGACTGTACTCATAAGGCAATGCACCACCTGCTCCGGCAACAGAGACCGCTCCGTTTGCCGCTCCTTCGCATGTGATATCTGTCTGTGAAACAATACTTATCAAAAGTGCTCCTGCCGGTTGTGCTATAGTCGCAGCTGCTGTGAAGGTACAGCCACTGGCATCAGTAACAGTTACATTATAATCTCCCGCTATTACGCCGGTAAGATCTTCAGTTGTAGCTCCGTTATCCCACAGGAAGGAATAAGGTGTTGTTCCACCGGTTACGGTCAGATCAGCAGATCCTGTGGCAGTTCCGCCGCATAAAATATCAGTCACCGATATTAATCCGGAAAGAACTGCAGGTTCTGCAACCGCACCTGTGACAACGACAGAGCAGCCTCCTGCATCTGTTATTGTAACGGAGTAACTTCCTGCAGATAAACCTGAGATGTCTTCAGTAGTGGCACCATTACTCCAGAGGAAAGTAACGGGTGCCAATCCGCCAGTCACTGTCAGGTCAACCGATCCGTCGGTTTGTCCATTGCAGCTTATATCGCTTGCAGCAGCTGTTCCTGCGAGCTCAGTTACAGTGACACTAACTAACGAGGTACAGTTGCCGGCATCAGTAATTGTAACATTGTAATTACCTGCTGGAATGTTGTTCAGATCTTCACCCGTATCACCATTGTTCCAGAGATACAGATAAGGGGCTGTTCCTCCGGTAACGGTCAGGTCAATTGAACCTGTTGAACTACCTGAACAAGGGGCAGCGGTTATAGTACCACTTCCTGCAAGGGCTGCAACAGGCTGTGCCACAATTCCTGATGAATTTGCTGTACAACTATTCGCATCAGTTATGACTAGAGTATAATTTCCGGCAGCAACGCCAGTCAGATCCTCGCTTGTAGCTCCATTGCTCCAGACAAATGTAAATGGACCTGTACCACCAGAGATTGTCAAATCAACCGAACCGGAAGCATCGCCAAAACATAAAACGTTTGTCACAACAGTTGTACCTGTAAATGCCACAGCCGGCTGGATAATTGAAACCGGTACAATAACTGTAGTTAAAGCAGCATCCCTTACTGTAACAGTATGAGCACCTGCTGCGAGTGATCCAAATGTACCTGTGGCCTGGTAAACTCCGCCATCAAGGCTGTACTCATATGGAGCTACCCCATCTGCGCCTGCCACTGTTACGCTTCCAGTTGATGCTCCGAAACAAATGACATCCGTCTGGGAAGAAATTGTTCCTTTAAGAGGAGGAACAGGTTGAGTTATTATTACCGGTACATCAACAGTGCAGAGATTATTATCCTGAACAGTAACTGTATATATTCCTGCTATGAGTGTTGCGAACGTGCCTGAAGCCTGATATGAACCGCCATTGAGACTGTAAAGATATGTTGG
This sequence comes from Bacteroidales bacterium, assembly GCA_016715075.1. Taxonomy (GTDB): domain Bacteria; phylum Bacteroidota; class Bacteroidia; order Bacteroidales; family VadinHA17; genus LD21. Next base: position 14,015 of record JADKBK010000004.1, on the reverse strand, counting down.
GCTCCCTCCTGCTCCGGCAACAGTTACGCTGCCATCATTGTCACCGAATATGGAAACATTCGTTTGTGACGTAACAGAACCAGACAAAACCGGCGGTTCGGTTAATGTGAACTGCGCTATGACAGAAGCACAGCTTACGGCATCAGTAACCACTACTGTATATAACCCCACAGATAATCCGGACTGATCCTCAATTGCAGGTGTTACTCCAGTACCTGTCCATAGGTAGGTAAATGGTGCAGTTCCGTTAGTTACGGTAATATCTATTGTCCCGGTGGATCCTCCCGAACAAAGTACATTTGTCTGAATGCCTGAGACAAGAGGAAGCGGATTGACCACAACTGTTACCGGTTGAATATTAAAACAACCTGCAACATCGGTGCCTTTAATATAGTAGATCCCTGCACCTGCTGCTGAAGGAGTACCATAAGATACAGTTCCGGCAGGATCTGTCCAGTAGGTAAAGACCAGTCCGGGTGTACTGCCCGCAGTAATCGCAGCTGCAGTCAGGTCAACCACGGAAGGGGAACAGACTGGAGCAGGATTTGTAATATTCACCGCAGGAATGATATTTATTGTAACAGTAGTTGTAGAAGTCACATTACCACAAACAGCTGAAACCATTGTATAAGATACAGTATATGTACCTGCTGAACTGGTACCTGTTGTAATATCTCCTGTTAAGGGATTGATACTCAAACCTGCTGGCAGAGCGGTGAAAGTTCCGCCAGCTGTTCCTGAGAATGTCACGCTCTGAACTCCGGCATCACTGCACCATGGTGATCCGGAATATGATATTGTTGCTGCGGGAATAGCTGAAATTGAAACACTTGCTGATGCTGAAGCCAATCCTCCGCAACCACCTGTGATGGTATAAACAATATTGCATGTCCCGGCTGAAATACCTGTGACAAGACCTGCTGCACTAACCGTAGCTACAGCTGCATTGCTGCTGCTCCAGGCTCCCGTGCCGCCGCCCAGGACAACTCCGTTGGCAGTGTATGTCGCTGTACCTCCGATGCATAATGGTGATGTTCCTGTTACCGAGGTGACAGCTGCATTAGGATTGACAGTCACTGACCGCTGAGCTGATACTGTTCCTCCGCAACCTCCGGTGATAGTATAAATAATATTGCAGGTCCCGGCTGAAACACCTGTGACAAGACCTGCTGCACTTACTGTGGCAACTGCTGCATTACTGCTGCTCCATGCACCCGTGCCGCCGCTGAGAACGACTCCGTTGGCTGTGTAGGCTGCTGTAGCGCCTATACAGATTGGTGATGCCCCTGTTACAGAGGTGATACTTGCATTCGGACTAATTGTTACAGCACGCTGGGCCGATACTATACCTCCGCAGCCTCCTGTGATAGTATAAATAATATTACATGATCCTGCTGTAACGCCTGTGACAAGGCCTGCTGCACTTACTGTAGCCACTGCTGCATTGCTGCTGCTCCAGGCACCCGTTCCACCGCCCAGAACAACTCCGTTGGCTGTGTAGGCAGCCGTAGCGCCTATACATATTGGTGATGCCCCTGTTACAGAGGTGATACTTGCATTCGGACTAATTGTTACAGCACGCTGGGCGGATACTATACCTCCGCAACCTCCTGTGATAGTATAAATAATATTACATGATCCTGCTGTGACGCCAGTGACAAGGCCTGCTGCACTAACTGTAGCAACTGCTGCATTACTGCTGCTCCAGGCGCCCGTTCCACCGCTGAGAACGACTCCATTGGCTGTGTAGGTTGCCGTAGCTCCTATGCATAATGGTGATGTTCCTGTGACCGAAGTGACGGCTGCATTAGGATTGACAGTTACTGCCCGCTGAGCTGATACTGTTCCTCCGCAACCCCCGGTGATAGTATAAATAATATTACACGTCCCCGCTGTGACACCTGTGACAAGACCTGCTGCACTAACCGTAGCTACTGCTGCATTGCTGCTGCTCCAGGCTCCTGTACCACCTCCCGGAACCACTCCGTTGGCAGTATAGGCTGCAGTGGCTCCAATGCATAATGGTGATGTCCCTGTTACTGAGGTGATGGCCGCATTGGGATTGACAGTTACAGATTGTTGAGCTGATACTGTTCCTCCGCAACCTCCTGTGATTGTGTAGATGACATTGCATGTCCCGGCTGTAATACCTGTGACAAGTCCTGCTGCACTAACCGTAGCTACAGCTGCATTGCTGCTGCTCCACGCGCCCGTGCCGCCGCTGAGAACGACTCCGTTGGCAGTGTATGTCGCCGTAGCTCCAACGCACAATGGTGATGTCCCTGTCACAGAAGTGATAGCTGCATTAGGATTAACAGTTACTGCACGCTGGGCGGATACTGTTCCTCCGCAACCTCCGGTGATAGTATAAATAATATTACATGTTCCGGCTGAGATCCCGGTTACAAGACCTGCTGCGCTGACTGTAGCAACTGCTGCATTGCTGCTGCTCCATGCACCCGTTCCGCCGCTGAGAACGACACCGTTGGCAGTGTATGCCGCAGTGGCTCCTATGCATAAAGGTGATGTTCCTGTTACCGAGGTGATAGCTGCATTCGGACTAATTGTTACAGCCTGCTGGGCAGATACTGTCCCCCCGCATCCTCCGGTTATTGTGTAGATGATATTGCATGTCCCGGCTGTGACACCTGTGACTAGGCCTGCTGCACTGACTGTAGCAACTGATGAATTGCTGCTGCTCCACGCGCCCGTGCCGCCTCCGGTGACAACACCATTGGCAGTATAGGTGGCCGTAGCTCCTATGCACATTGGTGAGGTACCGGTAACTGAGGTGATAGCTGCATTGGGATTTATTGTAACAGATTGCTGGGCGGATACTGTTCCTCCGCAGCCTCCGGTGATTGTGTAGATGATATTGCATGTCCCGGCTGTAACACCTGTGACAAGACCTGCTGCACTGACTGTAGCCACTGCTGCGTTGCTGCTGCTCCATGCTCCGGTACCGCCTCCAAGGACAACACCATTGGCAGTATAGGTGGCGGTGCCTCCGATACATAAAGGGGAGCTCCCGGTAACTGATGTTATACCTGCATTAGGTATGACAGTTACTGCAAGTGAAGATGCAGCACTTGTTCCGCATATATTGCCTGCAGTGACTCTGATGTTTCCGTTCTGTCCGACAGCTCCTGTTGTCACTGTTACTGTTGTTGTTCCCTGTCCTGCAGTAATAGTCCAGCCAGCCGGTACACTCCATGTGTAAACTGTTGCATTCGGAACTGAACTGATAGAATAGAACTGTCCGGGTACTGCCGGACACTGTGATGCTGTCCCGGTAATGGCACCGGGAACTGCAGGAGCTGCCGGAAGTGTAACATATGTAATTGTCAATGAGTTTCCTGAAGTACCGCAGAAGTCAACTGCTCTCAATCTGTAATAATAAGTAACTCCGGCAGTAAGTCCTGTAACATTATAAGTAGTGACATTCCCCACGTTACGATCCTGATAACCGGCAACATAGCTGGCAAATGTATTAACTGTTGACACATCCAGCCGGTATGAAGCAGCTCCGGCTGAAGCTGCCCAGTTTGCAGTAATCTGAGAACAGGTGGCCCCTGTTCCTCCGGATGCTACCGGAGGAACAGGTATTGAAAAAATTAATGCTGTAACATCGAGACGTGTGAGACTTTCACAACCAGTAACAGTCTGACTTGCAAAATAATGAGTATTATTAGTCAATGCAGTTGAGGGCAGTAATGGTGCACCTCCAGTGGCGGCTGAATACCACAAAATACCTGTCCCTGCTGCACTCAGGCCTGCAACTGTTGGTGATGCTTCGGAACAAAAATTCTGAACAGCTGCTCCTGTAGGCGCTGCGGGTGAAATCGTTACTATTGTGGCAGAAGATGAAGTTGGGGTAACTGCGGTACAGCCATTGGCATCAGAATAGTTAATTGTTACGCTTTTGCTGCCAGTGGTGAGCCACATCAATGTAACGCTGTTGGAAGACAGAGTACCTCCTGAAGTAATTGTATAGTCTGTACCGGCGATACCGGTGAAACCCCAGATATAGTTTGACTGTCCGGGCTGAGTAGTATATGTTACGCTGGCGGAGCTGCAGGAAGCGGCTCCGGGTTGAGCAGTAAATGTTGGTACCGGAAGAGGGTATTGAGTAATGGTCTGGGAACCGGACATATTATTAGTACATAATGTCACACCATGTATTGCGGTTACAGTATATATGCCATTCTGCCTGTTAGTCCAGCTTAATGGTGAACCTGTTCCTGCAACCGGAGTTCCGTCGTTCACCCCATTTTTTAAGAGCTGATAACTTATACCAGCTTCGGAACCACTGAGTGTAATATTAACGCCAAAACCGGCACAATAGGAATTTGCTGAGGCCCCTACAATAAAGAGATCAGGTATGTTGATTACGGTCTGAATTATTTTTTGATTTGTACAACCAGTAGATGGTTCGGTATAGGTATACGTTATATTATGAGTCCCCTCACCCGCAACCGATGGAGTAAATGTCGTGCCACTTATGCCGGGACCTGAAAATATCCCTCCGGCAGGAGAACCGGTAAGTGTGGCAGCAGGAGAATAGATGCAATAAGATGCATTCAGTCCAACGAAATCAACTACAGGAAGGCTGTTAATATCAACAATAAGCTGACTTGAATCTTTTGAACCGCAACTATTTATTTCTATTACCCTTATATATCCTGTTACGTCACCGGCAGGATCCCAGGTAATATCGAGGTTGTTTGTTCCACCGGTAACATTGGCAGGTGATCCGTTTGTAATGATCCAGTTATAGGTTGAACCAGCATGTGCATCAACTGAATAATTAATTGTTGAACCGGCACACTGATAAGGGTCTGAAGGCAGAATTGCTGATGTGACAGGGGGAGGACAGCATGAGATATTAGCTACCCAGCCGGGTCTGGTAAAAACGCCGTTTGAAATAAATCTGAAGGTCATACAGGTAGCCGAAGAAATAAGAGAAACCGGAACCGGCGAACTGGAATATTTTCCCATCAGGGGAGAAGATGTATCAGGACCGTCATAAATATACAATGTATCGCCAGATCTGACAGTGAAGGTGGCAAAATCGAATTTTACCGCATTCCCGTTACCAGAACAGAAGGAAACAGTATAATTTTCATTATTGCCATAATCAGTGAGTGAACCGCCGCTGTCATAAAAAACTCCGGAACAGGTAGTTACTGTCTGACCGTTATATGCGCTTATAGTATAAGTCTGAGAATAAGCATCCATTCCAAAAATAAGGATCAGTAAAAGCACTATCAGCCTGGCCGGTAATGAAAAGGCACCTAAAGATTTTAGAATGATGGCAGCTATCTTCTTTCTTCTAAAAGCTTTAATACTTTTAGAAAAATCTGAAATTGCTTTGTTCACTGAATTTTTATACACCATATTGATCGGGGTTCAAATGTTCTGTTTCAAGACGCAATATTCAATATATCAAATAATTAAATAACGTCAATAGCATCTAAAGCTGTCAAATCCCAGGCAAAGATCCGTGATTCAACAGCTAATAATAGCGAATGTAATAATTTTTTGTTAAGCTTTAATATCTCAATTTTCACTTATTATCAACATATTAACAAGACTTATTATTGCCGATGAAAGTTGCCCGGTAATCTTAAACTAAAAAAATAAAAATACATCCAATCCATATCAGGATTAGTCATAGTTCACAGCTCTGAACAAATGACCCGATAAGCATCTGTTAATATGACACTTACCAATCTTTTATGTTTTTTTGATATTTCAGAATGAATTCATCCATCTGTATCTGCCGGAATTCCCCCCAAATTTATATGCAAGCGTTAATTCCATAGTACCCAAACTATTATTTCTCATATCTGTCAATGTTAAGTCGAAGGCATAACCAAAATAGAATTTATCATATTTCAGGCCTACCATAAGTATTACTGCATCATTAGTCCTATAGGATACTCCGGCCCAATAATCTTCCCTGTAGAAAACCCGACCGGTCAGGTCAAGCTGTACGGAATTAAGAAGCATATCCGATGATTTAATAAAAGCCGATGGCTTAATTGACCAGTCTCTGTCAATAGGTATGTTGAAACCTCCGGTCAGGAAATAATGCCCGAGTTCTGCGATCTTATTATCTGCGCTATTGCCAAATACAAGGGAACCTCTGAGTAAATTTGTCATTGAAAAGCCTATGAAATACTTTGATGTAACATAACTGGTCCCAAAATTAAAATCCGTAATGAAAACAGATCTGTCATATGAATTCAGATATGGGTCATCATCATATGAATTCTTCAATTCATCGGTTCTGATTACAAACTGATATCCTGTAAGGGCAAGACCAAATGAAAGCTGATCCCTGCTTCCCTTAAGATTCCTGCCCATAGGAATATTGTATGCATAATCTGTCTGAAATCCAGTTCTTCTTACTATTCCATTATTGTCATTGAACAGATATCCGCCAATACCCACCCTGCCTGATTTGGATGGACGTGATTTCTTCCGATGGCCGGAACGGGATTTACCAAAAACATAATCATCCTGAAGAGCTGTCTGAAAGCTGGCAGCATAGGTACTTGGCCCTCCTTTAACCCCAAGCCACTGCTCTCTTACAGTGAGGTTTACGGTAGTGGCGCCATCACGGCCAGTTAATGATGGGTTAATCAAAAAACCGTTCATAATATACTGACTGTACATAGGCACCTGCTGAGCGGATGATAAACCAAATGACAGGCAGAGAACTATAGAACCCAATGCCTTAAATAAATATCTCATAAATTCAAGTTTCTCTATATTATTGTCAATTATCTTATTATTGTAACTATTCCGGTTATCGGATCTGAGCCATTGTTAAGATAGAGTACATAATGGTATGAATCAGTTGGCAAAAGCTTACCATTGAACTTTCCATCCCATTCGTTTTCAGGGATATTCCTGGTGCGGAATACCCTTTCACCCCATCTGTTGAACACATGAACCTCAGCATTCGGGAACATCTCAATATTCTTTATTTTCCACGTATCATAAAATCCATCATTATTGGGTGTTATAATCTCCTGAACAGAAAGGCAACTGCTTATTTCGCTCAAACCCACATTTACATCCTGAGATGCAGTACATCCGTTAGCATCGGTAATGATTACCCTGTATGTTCCGGTAAGAAGATCCTGCCGGCTGACAGTTGTATTGCCGTCAGGCCACAATACAGTGATTGGCTGAGTACCTCCGTCAATATTCAGATCAACAGTCCCGTCAGCAATATCCTGACAGGAAGCATCTTCAGAAGTATAATCCAGTGTCAGTGTACCAGGTTCAGTAATAGTTACAGAAATATCTGACGTACAAAGACTTGCGTCCTGAACGGTAATTGTGTAACTGCCGGCATAAAGGTCACTAAAGCTTCCTGAGACCTGGTAATTACCTGATTCAAGTTTATACAGATATGGAGGTGTTCCGCCTGATCCTGAAACGACTACACTACCCTGGCTGCCTCCGCTACAAAGTATATTTACCTGATTTATAATCGATCCTCCGGGTGCAGAAGAAGGCTGAGTGATAGTAAAAGGAATACCAAATGTCACATGCAGGACATCCCTTATAGTTACAAGGTGATTACCCGCCGGAATTGAACTGAATATCCCTGATGACTGATAGGGACCGGAGTCAATACTATACTCATAAGGAGTAGTACCGTCAGAACCTGTCACCGCAACACTTCCGGTAGAAGCACCAAAGCATACGACATTTGTCTGAGCTGTAATACTGCCGGTGAGAGCAGCTGAAGGTTGTGTTATTACTACCTGGATAATGAATGAACAAAGATTGAAATCCTGTATAGTAAAAGTATAATTGCCAGCAGTAAGATTCGAAAAAGTACCTCCCGGCTGTAATGAACCTGCTCCCAGCCTGTACTGGTATGGAGAAGTTCCTCCCGCTCCCGCTATTGTTACACTTCCGTCACTGCCACCTGATACTGACACATTTGTTTGTGATGTGACATTTCCGGCTAAAGGAGAAGGTTCAGTTATTGTAACACTTAATGGCAATGAGACACAACTTAGTGCGTCAGTCACAACTACTGAATAGATTCCTGCGGATAATCCTGACTGGTCTTCCAATCCGGTATTCACACCATTACCTGTCCAGGCAAATGAATAAGGAGTTGTCCCCCCTGTGACTGTTATATTTATAGATCCTGTGGATGTGCCGGAACAGAAGATATTTGTTGTTAAACTGCTTATATTAACAGATGATGTGACTGTTACAACCACCGGTTTAATGTCAGAGCAACCTGACACATTCGTTCCTTTAATATAGTATGTCCCGGATGTTGCAGTCGCAGGGGTAGTATAAGGTATTGTACCCGCTGGATCACTCCAGTACGTATATGTCAGCCCTGATGTACTTCCGGCAGTTATTGCCGCATCCGTAAGATCAACAGTGGAAGTTGAGCACACTGCTGCAGGATTGCTTATTGTCACAGACGGTGAAGCAGGTTGTGCATTTATAATTGCAGCAGATGAAGCTGAGACACAGGTATTATCAGTAATACTTCTTACAAGTATGATGTGTGAACCCGTGGCAACTCCTGAGAATATTACAGATGCCTGGAAAACACCTCCATCAATATTATACTCATAAGGACCTGTCGGCGAAGTCACAGTAACTGTTCCGGTTGCCAGTGAACAGGTTGGCTGAATAATATTGAGTATTGCCTGAGCAGGCGGTACAGGCTGAGCGTTAATAACAAGCGTGCCTGAATTGGGAGAAGTGCAGCCGGATGCATTTGTAACAGTAAAAACATAGGTTCCGGATGCCAGTCCCGATAAAGTTGTACTGACAGTATTTCCAGCAACTGATCCCGGATTTATTATCCAGTTGCCAGCAGGAAGTCCGCTGAGAATGACGCTTCCTGTTGAAACAATGCAGGTAGGCTGGGTGATAGTACCAGTTATTGGAGCTGAAGGTATATCAATTGTTAATGTAACCGCTGAACTGGTAACTGCCGGGGCACAGGTGCCGCTGACAACTACATCATAACTTCCTGCATCACCAACGATTGGTGCTGCAATAGTATATGTTGAAGCTGTAGCTCCGACAATATTGACTGCACCTTTTCTCCACTGGTATGTTAGTCCGGTGCCGGTTGCAGTAACGCTGAAGCTGACGCTTGTACCCTCACAGGTGGTCTGGTTTGTTGGCTGTGTGGTAATTGCCGGTGCAGTGTTCACTGTTAATGTAACTGCTGAGCTCGTAACAGCCGGGGCACAGGTGCCGCTGACAACAACATCATAGCTCCTGCATCGCCAACGATTGGTGCTGCAATAGTATATGTTGAAGCTGTGGCACCAACAATATTGACAGCACTTTTTCTCCACTGGTATGTTAGTCCGGTGCCGGTTGCTGTAACGCTGAAGCTGACGCTTGTGCCCTCACAGGTGGTCTGGTTTGTGGGTTGAGTGGTAATTACCGGGGCGGTGTTAACCGTTAAGGTAACTGCTGAGCTTGTAACTGCCGGGGCACAGGTGCCGCTGACAACTACATCATAGCTTCCTGCATCACCAACGATTGGTGCCGCAATAGTATATGTTGAAGCTGTGGCACCAACAATATTGACTGCACCTTTTCTCCACTGATATGATAAGCCTGTACCGGTTGCTGTAACGCTGAAGCTGACGCTTGTGCCTACACATGTAGTCTGGTTTGTGGGTTGAGTGGTAATTGCCGGTGCAGTATTCACCGTTAAGGTAACTACTGAACTGGTAACTGCCGGAGCACAGGTGCCGCTGACAACTACATCATAGCTCCCTGCATCGCCAACGATTGGTGCCGCTATAGTATAAGTAGCCGAGGTGGCTCCTCCGATATTGACTGCACCTTTTCTCCACTGGTATGATAGGCCAGTGCCGGTTGCCGTAACGCTGAAGCTGACGCTTGTCCCTGCACAGGTGGTCTGGTTTGTCGGTTGTGTCGTAATTGCAGGAGCAGTGTTCACTGTTAAGGTAACTGCTGAGCTGGTAACTGCCGGAGCGCAGGTGCCGCTGACAACTACATCATAGCTTCCTGCATCGCCAACGATTGGTGCCGCAATAGTATATGTTGAAGCTGTGGCTCCGACAATATTGACTGCTCCTTTTCTCCACTGGTATGTAAGTCCGGTACCGGTTGCTGTAACGCTGAAGCTGACGCTTGTCCCTGCACAGGTGGTCTGGTTTGTGGGTTGTGTTGTAATTGCAGGTGCAGTGTTCACTGTTAAGGTAACTGCTGAGCTGGTGACTGCCGGGGCGCATGTGCCGCTGACAACTACATCATAGCTTCCTGCATCACCAACGATTGGTGCCGCAATAGTATAAGTTGAAGCTGTGGCTCCGACAATATTGACTGCACCTTTTCTCCACTGGTATGTAAGTCCGGTGCCGGTTGCAGTAACGCTGAAGCTGACGCTTGTCCCTGCACAGGTGGTCTGGTTTGTTGGTTGTGTTGTAATTGCAGGAGCAGTGTTCACTGTTAATGTCACCGCTGAGCTGGTAACTGCCGGAGCGCAGGTGCCGCTGACAACAACATCATAGCTTCTGCATCGCCAACGATTGGTGCCGCAATAGTATAAGTTGCTGAGGTGGCTCCGACAATATTGACCGCTCCTTTTCTCCACTGATATGTTAGTCCAGTGCCGGTTGCAGCAACGCTGAAGCTGACGCTTGTCCCTGCACAGGTGGTCTGGTTTGTGGGTTGTGTGGTAATCGCCGGTGCAGTGTTCACAGTTAATGTAACTGCTGCACTCGTAACTGCCGGGGCGCATGTGCCGCTGACAACTACATCATAGCTTCCTGCATCACCAACGATTGGTGCCGCAATAGTATATGTTGAAGCTGTGGCTCCGACAATATTGACTGCTCCTTTTCTCCACTGGTATGTTAGTCCGGTTCCTGTTGCAGTAACACTGAAGCTGACGCTTGTGCCCGCACAGGTGGTCTGGTTGGTGGGTTGTGTTGTAATTGCCGGTGCAGTGTTCACTGTTAATGTAACTGCCGAGCTGGTAACTGCCGGTGCGCAGGTGCCGCTGACAACTACATCATAGCTTCCTGCATCGCCTGTTACCGGAGCTGCAATAGTATAAGTAGCCGAGGTGGCTCCTCCGATATTCACTGCTCCTTTTCTCCACTGGTATGTAAGTCCGGTGCCGGTTGCAGTAACGCTGAAGCTGACGCTTGTCCCTGCACAGGTGGTCTGGTTGGTTGGTTGTGTTGTAATTGCAGGAGCAGTGTTCACTGTTAATGTAACTGCTGAGCTGGTAACTGCCGGGGCACAGGTGCCGCTGACAACTACATCATAACTTCCTGCATCGCCTGTTACCGGAGCCGCAATAGTATATGTTGAAGCTGTGGCTCCGCCAATATTGACTGCTCCTTTTCTCCACTGGTATGTTAGTCCGGTTCCTGTCGCTGTAACGCTGAAGCTTACACTTGTCCCCGCACAGGTGGTCTGGTTTGTTGGCTGAGTAGTAATTGCAGGAGCAGTGTTCACTGTTAAGGTAACTGCTGAGCTGGTAACTGCCGGTGCGCAGGTGCCGCTGACAACTACATCATAACTTCCTGCATCGCCAACGATTGGTGCCGCAATAGTATATGTTGAAGAGGTGGCTCCGCCAATATTGACTGCTCCTTTTCTCCACTGGTATGTTAAGTCCGGTTCCTGTCGCTGTAACGCTGAAGCTTACACTTGTCCCCGCACAGGTGGTCTGGTTTGTGGGCTGTGTGGTAATCGCCGGTGCAGTGTTCACAGTTAATGTAACTGCTGCACTCGTAACTGCCGGGGCGCAGGTGCCGCTGACAACTACATCATAGCTTCCTGCATCGCCTGTTACCGGAGCTGCAATAGTATATGTTGAAGCTGTGGCTCCGACAATATTGACCGCTCCTTTTCTCCACTGGTATGTTAGTCCGGTACCTGTTGCTGTAACGCTGAAGCTGACGCTTGTGCCCGCACAGGTGGTCTGGCTGGTGGGCTGTGTTGTAATTACTGGTGCAGTGTTCACTGTTAAGGTAACTGCTGAGCTGGTAACTGCCGGGGCGCGGTGCCGCACAACACATTAGCTTCCTGATCGCCAACGATGGCCGCAATAGTATAGCGCTGCCAATATGACGCCCTTTCTCCACTGGTATGGCCGTGCCGGTTGCAGTAACGCTGGAGCTGACGCTTGTCCCCGCACAGGTGGTCTGGTTGGGTTGTGTGGTAATCGCCGGGCAGTGTCCACGTTAATGTAACTGCTGAGCTGGTAACTGCCGGGGCACAGGTGCCGCTGACAACTACATCATAACTTCCTGCATCACCTGTTACCGGAGCCGCAATAGTATATGTTGAAGCTGTGGCTCCGCCAATATTGACTGCTCCTTTTCTCCACTGGTATGTTAGTCCGGTGCCGGTCGCAGTAACGCTGAAGCTTACGCTTGTCCCCGCACAGGTGGTCTGGTTGGTGGGTTGTGTTGTAATTGCCGGAGCAGTGTTCACTGTTAATGTAACTGCCGAGCTGGTAACTGCCGGGGCGCAGGTGCCGCTGACAATAACATCATAGCTTCCTGCATCACCAACGATTGGGCCGCAATAGTATAAGTTGAAGCCGTGGCTCCGACAATATTGACTGCTCCTTTTCCCACTGGTATGTTAGTCCGGTTCCTGTCGCGGTAACGCTGAAGCTTACGCTTGTCCCGCACAGGTGGTCTGGTTGGTGGGCTGAGTAGTAATTGCTTGAGCAGTGTTCACTGTTAAGGTAACTGCTGCACTCGTAACTGCCGGGGCGCATGTGCCGCTGACAACAACATCATAACTTCCTGCATCGCCAACGATTGGTGCCGCAATAGTATATGATGAAGCTGTGGCTCGGACAATATTGACTGCCCTTTCTCCACTGGTATGTAGTCCGGTGCCGGTTGCAGTAACACTGAAGCTGACGCTTGCCCCACAGGTGGTCTGGTGTGGGTTGTGTGGTAATCGCCGGGGCAGTGTCCACAGTTAATGTAACGCTGAGCTGGTAACTGCCGGAGCGAAGTGCCGCTGACAACTACATCATAACTTCCTGCATCACCTACGATTGGGCCGCAATAGTTATGAAGCTGTGGCTCCGCCAATATTCACTGCTCCTTTTCTCCACTGGTATGTTAGTCCGGTTCCTGTCGCTGTAACGCTGAAGCTTACACTTGTCCCCGCACAGGTGGTCTGGTTGGTGGGTTGTGTTGTAATTGCAGGAGCAGTGTTCACTGTTAAGGTAACTGCTGAGCTGGTAACTGCCGGAGCGCAGGTGCCGCTGACAACTACATCATAGCTTCCTGCATCACCAACGATTGGTGCCGCAATAGTATATGTTGCCGAGGTGGCTCCTACAATATTGACTGCCCCTTTTCTCCACTGGTATGTAAGTCCGGTTCCGGTTGCAGTAACGCTGAAGCTGACGCTTGTCCCGGCACAGGTGGTCTGGTTTGTTGGCTGTGTGGTAATCGCAGGAGCAGTGTTCACTGTTAATGTGTAACTGCTGAGCTGGTAACTGCCGGTGCGCAGGTGCCGCTGACAACTACATCATAACTTCCTGCATCGCCAACGATTGGTGCCGCAATAGTATATGTTGAAGCTGTGGCTCCGACAATATTGACCGCTCCCTTTCTCCACTGGTATGTTAGTCCGGTTCCTGTTGCAGTAACACTGAAGTTGACGCTTGTCCCTGCACAGGTGGTCTGGTTGGTGGGTTGTGTAGTAATTGCTGGAGCAGTGTTCACTGTTAATGTAACTGCTGAGCTGGTGACTGCCGGAGCGCAGGTGCCGCTGACAACTACATCATAGCTCCCTGCATCACCAACGATTGGTGCTGCAATAGTATAAGTAGCCGAGGTGGCTCCGCCGATATTCACTGCTCCTTTTCTCCACTGGTATGTAAGTCCGGTGCCGGTTGCAGCAACACTGAAGCTTATGCTTGTCCCTGCACAGGTGGTCTGGTTGGTGGGTTGAGTGGTAATTGCCGGTGCTGTGTTCACTGTAATCGG